>NZ_JBIAZI010000011.1:0-383242 GCF_042899005.1 Actinoplanes sp. NPDC000266 | reverse complement strand
CGCCCCCCGCGCCGCCCCCCCCGCCACCCCCCCACATCGACGCCGCAGACCCGCGGGGCCCCCCCCCCCCCCCCCCCCACCCCCCCCCCCCCCCGGGGGGGGGCGGGGGGGGGCGCCCCCCCCCCTCTGTCGTTCTTCTTCGGCGTCTCTCTCGCGCTTTTCAGAGGTACGGGGTTGGCGAAGAGCCCCCGCCGTAGGGACGGCCTCGGTCTGTCCTGACGCCCTCTGCCCCAGTTCCGGCCGGTGCGTTCCCTCACGCAGACCCGCCCCGCGTCCCGAAGTCGCTCCCCTTCGGCCCCGCACACTGAGATAAAACCCCGCCACCCTGAGCCGCCCCCGTGCAGACACTGTGCCCCCGCAGTGAACTCCCGCACCCGCCGCGCCGCCGCGCCTCGCCCCCGCGCCGTCCCGCGCCGTCCCGCCTCGCCCCCGCGCCGCCGCGCCGCGCCCCCGCGCCGCCTCGCCGCCGCGCCGCGCCCCCGCGCCGCCTCGCCGCCGCGCCGCGCCCCCGCGCCTCGCCCCCGCGCCGCCTCGCCCCGCGCCGTCCCGCCGCGCCGCCGCGCCCCCGCGCCGTCCGGTTAACGCCGTCCAGTTAACGGCCGCCCGGCTAAGCGCCCCCACCCGCGCCGCCCTGCCTTACTTCTTCTCGCCGCCCGGCTCGGCGCCCCCACCCGCACTGCCCTCGCCTGACCTCCTCATGCCGCCCGGCCGCCGCCCGGCCCAGCAGCGCCCCGACTCACTCGTACTGCCCGCGCCGTCCGGCTTCGCCCCGCGCTGCGCCGCCCCGCCTCGCGCCGCCCGGTTGGTACCGCCCAACTCACCCGCCTTGCCCCCGTGCTCGCCCGCCGGCCGCCGTCCCGTCTCGCGCGCAGCCCGGTCCCGACACCCGCCCCAACTCGCCCGCCTGCCTGCCGGGTGTCCGCCGCGCCATCCGTCTCGCCCCGCCGCCGCGCCGCCCTCCACCCGCGCCGCCGCTCTCTGTGCCGTCGCGCTGTGCGCCGCGGTCGCCCCACTCCTTCTTCTTGCACCCTCGCTGCGGCGGTGGCCGGCGGCAGTTTCGTGGCCGGCCTCTTCGGGCGGCTCGGTCATGTATGGGCATGCGGGCGGATGAATGAATGAGAGTCGGGGTTGACAGCGGGTCATCTTCGCGGTCCTCCACTTTCCTCCCCGGGAGGGGTTGACAACGTGTTCGACTGGGAGGTTTGGGCGTGTTTGTCATGGTTCTTGACGGGGGTGCGGTGAGGATGTCGGAAACCGGACGGGGTTGATCATGCGGTGGCCCTCCACTCTGCGTGCACGCCTTTGAGCTGGGGTTTCTTGTGCGAACAAGCTTCGCGAGCGCGCTCATTCGGCTTGCGGGTGGAGGGAAGTGGAGTAGAGTGGAGCGCAGTGGCAAGGCCAAAAGGGAGCTGATTCCGGAGGGCCTGCCGGCCCGAGTTGACAGGCGGACCGCGAACCGCCAGGGGCAGGGGGTTGGAGCCGATGTTTCTCGGCACTCACACCCCGCGCCTCGACGACAAGGGGCGGCTGATCCTCCCGGCGAAGTTCCGCGACGAGCTGGCGGGAGGTGTCGTGATCACCAAGGGGCAGGAACGCTGTCTTTACGTGTTCCCGATGCCGGAGTTCCAGCGCATCGCGGGTCAGCTCCGCGAGGCCCCGGTCACGAACAAAGCCGCTCGGGCCTACAGCCGGGTGTTTTTCGCCAGCGCGCACGACGAGGTTCCCGACAAGCAGGGGCGGGTCACGATCCCGGCCCACTTGAGGGAGTACGCGGCACTCGACCGCGAGCTCGTGGTGATCGGGGCGAGCACCCGGGTGGAGATCTGGGACAAGCAGTCGTGGGACGACTACCTCGCGGCGAGCGAAGACGAGTTCGCCGACATCGAGGAGGGGGTGCTGCCCGTCGGACTGTGAGGCGTGGCTTTCGGCTGGGTCGGCGAGACAGAGGCCCGGGCGTCGCTGCCGCCGTACTGCGAGATCTCCAGCCGCTCCCGCACCTGGCGCCTCTTCCCCGGCGCCAGGCGCGTGTCCGGGCTTGGGCGCGCCCGATGGCAACGGGCACGAGCGGATGGGGATCTGGCGGTACGGACAGACGTTCGGGCACCTGCCGCGACACGGCGACATCGCTACGGCGTCGTCTGTGGGTTGGCAAGAGGTCCGGTGAGGATCCGGTGGGGCGTGGGCCAGGGGGGTCACGCGCGGGACCGGAGCCGGCGGCGGGCGGCAAGGCAAATTGCGGGGGTACGCCTCCGCGGGCGACGTAGCGGTGGTCAGTCGGGGTTGCGATGGGGGTCGACATGGGGGAGCTTCGCGGCACGCATGTGCCGGTGCTGCTCGAGCGGTGTCTCGAGCTGCTCGCCCCGGCCCTTCAGGTGCCCGGCGCGGTGCACGTCGACTTCACGCTCGGCCTGGGCGGTCACGCCGAGGCGGTGCTCGAGCGCTACCCGGATGTCGTCCTCGTCGGACTCGACCGGGACACCGAGGCGCTGGCTCACTCGCGGCAGCGGCTGGCCCGCTTCGGCGGCGAGCGGGTGCATCTGGTCCACGCGGTCTACGACGAGTTGCCCCGGGTGCTCGACGAGCTGGACATTCCGCGGATCCACAGCGGACTGTTCGACCTGGGCGTCTCCTCGTTGCAGCTCGACGAGGCCGACCGGGGTTTCGCGTACGCACAGGACGCGCCGCTCGACATGCGCATGGACCAGACCACGGGCATCACGGCCGAACAGGTCGTGAACGAGTACGAGCCCGGCGAGCTGGTGCGGATCCTGCGGACGTACGGCGAGGAGAAGTTCGCCACACGGGTCGTCTCGTCGATCGTCCGCGAACGGCAGAAGGCACGGATCACCTCGACGGCGAAGCTGTCGGAGCTGGTCAAAGAGTCCATCCCCGCCGCAGCCCGGCGAACCGGTGGAAATCCTTCGAAAAGAACGTTTCAAGCGCTACGCATCGAGGTAAATGGCGAACTCGCCACGCTCGAGTCCGCGGTCCCGGCCGCTTTGGACGCGTTGGCCCCGAAAGGGCGCCTTGTGGTGATGAGCTACCAATCTTTGGAGGACCGGATCGTCAAGCGTGCCCTCACCGCGAGGACGCGCAGCACCGGGCCGATCGACCTGCCGGTCGAGCTGCCCGGAACCGGTCCGACACTGCGGCTGCTGACAAAGGGGTCAGAGCCGCCCACCGACGAGGAGGTGGAGGCGAACCCGCGGGCAGCTTCGGTGAAGCTGCGCGCTGTGGAGCGCCTCGACCAGCACGACCAGGCTCCCGGGGCCGCCCGCGAACGGCCTCGACTGTCTACAACGCACGGGGGACGAGGGCGGTTACGCCCGGGGGAACGCGAAGAGGGGGAGGGGAAAGCATGAGCGAGCGCACCCACGCGCCGCGGTCGGGGGGCCGGGCCGCGGATCAGCAGCGCCAGGCCGGTGGCCGGCGTGACCAGGGCACGGGCCGCGATGCGGACACCCGGAGCAGTGCCGGCCGGGGGGCACGGCACTTCACGGACGAGGTCCGTACCAACACCGAGGGCGCCGACACGCGCCGGTCAGGGATCGCCCGCGACGCCCGCGCCGCGAGCACCCGCCGCCGCGACAACGAGGAGGTGCGCGGTGGGGGCCGCGACACCGCCACGCCCCGCGGCCGCGCTCGCGACAGCGAGGAGATCCGCACCCGCCGCGACACCGAGGGCACCCGCACCCGCCGCGACACCGAGGGCATCCGCACCCGCCGCGACAGCGAGGAGATCCGCGCTCGCCGTGACACGGGAGAGCTTCGGGCTCGCCGTGACTCGGAGGGAGCGGCCAAGCGCCGTGACACCGAGGGTGTGCGGGCTCGCCGGGGTGCCGAACCTGAGGGCGTCCGGACCCGCCGGGGTGCCGAGGCCGAAAGCGTTCGGGGTCGCCGGGGTGGCGAGGCCGAAAGCGTTCGGGGTCGCCGGGGTGGCGAGGTCGAGGACGTTCGGGGTCGGCGGGATGTCGAGAGTGAGCGGGTTCGGCGGATCACCGAGGACGTTCGGGCTCGGCGGGACGCGGACCTGGACGACAAGGTCAAGCCGATCGCGGCCAAGCTGGAGAAGGGTTCGGCCAAGCGTGGTGGCAAGGGCGGCGACCGGGGGCTGAACGGGCTGCCGGGTGTCGAGGCTCCTGTCGCCGGTACGGCCGCGCTGCAGCTCGAGGTCGCGCCGGACGGCAGTGGGCGGGCCGAGGCCGGGGCCGGGCCGCGGCTTTCGGTGGCGCCGGCGCCTGTTCGGCGGGGGCCCCGGGCGCCGTTCGCGGCCGGGGTTGTCGGGCTGGTCATTGTCGGGGTGCTCGGGATTCTGCTGATCAACACCAAGACGAACGAGAACTCCTTCAAGATCGCTGATCTGGAGAAGCAGAACACGGCGCTCGACAACCAGCGGCAGGATCTCGACAACCAGCTGATCCAGGTGTCCAGCGTGGGCAACCTGGACGCGGCGGCGCGGCGGCTCGGCCTGGTCAAGGCGGACAACATCGCGGTGCTGCGGCTCCCGGACGGCAAGCAGATCGGTGTTCCGATGCCGGCCGAGGGCAAGAAGTCGGTGACCGAGCAGCCCGCCAAGACCGACACCACCACCGGCGGCAACGCGAACGGCCAGGCCACGAACGGCGGTCAGGCCACGAACGGCGGTCAGGCCACGAACGGCGGTCAGGCCACGAACGGCGGTCAGGCCACGAACGGCGGTCAGGCCACGAACGGCGGCCAGGCTACGAACGGCGGCCAGAACGGGCAGGCCGGCAACGGCCAGGCCTCGGGCAACGGGCAGTAGGCCGTATGTCGCCGCGGGCTGACGACACTCCACCGCGCCGGGGCGCTCAGCCCCGGCGCGGCACGTCTCGTGACCTTCCCGACGAAGGGGAGGACAAGGGCCGCGGCTTCGGCGGCATCGGGGACGCGCGGGCCTACACGCCGCGCGGCCGGACCATGGCCGAGCGGGACCAGCGCACGCGGTCGCCGCGGGCCGGGCGCAACTCGGATCCCTTCCGGCCCGCGCTCCAGGTGCTCGACGGCGGCCGGCCCCGGCGCGGCGGCCGTCCCGAGCCGGACGAGGCGGCGGAGACGGCGGACGCGGACGGCCGTGACATTCCAGAGCAGCCCGCCGGCCGAGGCCGCAAGGGCGCCGCGGACAGCCGCAAAGGCACAGGCAGCCTCAAAGGCACAGGCAACTCCAAAGGCAGCGGTAAAGGCACCGACAGCCCCCAAAGCGCCGATGGCCGGAAGGGTGCTGAAGGCCGCAAGGGCACCACGCGGACCCGCGACGGCCGGGCCGGTGGCAAGGCGGGGCTCCGCGGGCGTACAGCGGCGTTCGACGACGACGAGTTCGCCGAGGACGAGCTGGACAACCGGCGTACCCGGGCCGGCGTCAAGCCGCGCCGCACGGTCGCCGGGGGCGCGCGAACCTCGCGAGGAGCCCGGCCGGGGTCACCCCTGCGGTCGGAGCGGTCGTCATCGCGTACGGGAAAAGAACGCATCGTCAGTGGACCTCGGGTCGACCGCGCCGTCCGCGCGGTCGCGCCCGAGCCGCCCAAGCTGGCCAACAGCACGCGGCGGCTGCGGATCGGCGCCGTCGTGGCGCTCTCGCTCTTCGTGATGATCGGCGTGCGGCTGGTCATCCTCCAGGTCGCCTCGTCACCCTCCGACGCCAAGCGGCTCATCGCACTGCGTGAGGACCGGCTGGCCGAGGTACGCCTCCCGGCGCCCCGGGGCAGCATCATCGACCGGGACGGCACCGTGCTCGCGCACAGCGTCGAGGCCCGGTACATCGGCGCCGACCCGGAGCTCGTCGAAAATCCCGAGAAGACCGCCGCCACCCTGTCCCCACTGATCAGCGTGCCCGTCTCGAAGCTCGTGCCGCTGATGAAGCCGCACACGCGGCCCGGTGGCGGTCAGTCCCGGTTCGAATATCTGGCGCAGGGTGTCGACATCTCCATCGGCGACAAGATCGCCGGCCTGGAGCTGCCGGGCATCGTGGTCAAGGAGGACGAGCGGCGCGACGTGCCGAACGCCGACCTCGCGGCCAACCTGATCGGCTTCACCGGCGCCGACAACTCCGGCCTGGAAGGCCTCGAGGCCCGCTACGACTCGCTGCTGCGCGGCACCGACGGCGAGCGCGTCTTCGAGATCGGCAAGGGCGACCTGAACAAGCCCATCCCGAGCGGCTACGAGAAGTACACGGAGCCGCAGCCGGGCACCTCGCTGCAACTGACGATCGACGACGAGCTTCAGTACGAGGTGCAGCGGATCCTCTGCGAACAGGCCACCAAGTCCAAGGCGTACATGGCCGGGGCCGTGGTCATGGACGTCAAGACGGGCGAGGTGCTGGCCCAGGCCAGCTGCCCCACCTACAACGCGGCCAAGCCGGGCGACTATTCGCCGACCGAGCGCGAGGACGTGCCGAGCAGCATCGTGGCCGACCCGGGATCGGTGCACAAGGCGTTCATCTTCGGCGCGGCGCTGCAGGAGGGTCTGATCACGCCGGACTCGGTGCTGGCGATCGGGCCGGGCCTGGAGCGCGGCGGCTTTCCCTTCAACGACACGCACCGGCAGAAGAAGGGCACCAAGATGACGATGGCGGGGCTGCTCGCCTATTCGTCGAACGTGGGCACGATCCTCATCGCCGACCGGCTCGGCAAGCAGAAGGTCTACGAGTACCAGCAGAAGTTCGGGCTGGGCAAGTCGACCGAGGAGGGCATGCCGGGTGAGGCCGAGGGCAAGCTGCTGACGCCGGACGAGTGGAGCGGCTCGGCCTCGGGCTCGGTGCCGATCGGCATGAGCGTCGACGCCACGCTGGTGCAGATGGCGGCCGGTTACAACGCCATCGCCAACGACGGGACGTACATCCAGCCGCATCTCATCAAATCGATGATCTCGGGCAAGGACGGCAAGGTCACCTCGGCCGCGAAGCCGCAGACGCACAAGGTCCTCGACCCGGAGGTCGCCTCCGAGCTGCGCACCATGATGGAGGCCGTGGTCGACAACGACGGCGCCACCGGCAAGAAGGCGGCGGTCGCCGGATATCGGGTGTCGGGCAAGACCGGCACCGGCAAGCGGCTGATCGACGGTCAGTACACGAGCGCCAACTACGGGTCGTTCATCGGCATGGCCCCGGCCGAGGACCCGAAGTACGTCATCGCGGTCTCGGCCGACGTGCCGGTGGGCACCGGCGGTGACGTGGCGGCGCCGGCTTTCTCGAAGATGATGTCGTTCGCCCTCATGCACAACAAGGTGCCGCCGTCGACCGAGCCGGCGCCGAAACTCAAGATCAAGCCATGAGGCCCTTGTACGGCGGTATGGCGTTTTTCGCCGAGCGGTGGGCACGGGGTAGGGTCTGACGCCGTGCCCGGCATTCCCCGTCCCCTTTCCGTGGCGCCGCACCGGTTGTCGAGCCTGGCCCCGTTGATCGCGGCCACGCTGACCGGCGACGACGCCGAGGTCACCGGGATCACCCACGACAGCCGCGAGGTTCGTCCCGGCGATCTCTACGCGGCCCTGCCCGGCGCGAACCGGCACGGCGCGGAGTTCTCCGCCGCCGTGGCCGCCGCCGGCGCCACCGCCATCCTCACCGATCCCGCCGGCGCCGCCCAGGCCTCGGCCACGGGTCTTCCGCTGCTGGTTCTCGACGATCCGCGGGCGGTGCTCGGCGCGGCCGCCTCGGCGATCTACGGCGACCCCTCGGCCCACCTGACCGTGATCGGGATCACCGGCACCGCCGGCAAGACCTCCACGGCCTATCTGGTCGAGTCCGGCCTGCGGGCCGCCGGCCTGGTCACCGGCATGATCGGCACGGTCGAGACGCGGCTCGGCGACCTGGTCGTGCAGAGCGTGCGGACCACGCCCGAGGCGACCGACGTGCACGCGATCCTCGCCGCCGGCCGGGAGCGCGACGTCACCGCCGTGGTGATGGAGGTGTCCAGCCACGCGCTGGCCGTCGGCCGGGTCAACGGCGTCCGCTACACCGTCGGCGGCTACACCAACTTCGGCCTCGACCACCTCGACTTCCACCGCGACGCCGAGGACTACTTCGCGGCCAAGGCGAAGCTGTTCGACGGCCGCTGCCGCTTCGAGGTCCTCAACTCCGACGACGCGGCGCTGGCGCCTCTGTTCAAGCCGGAGACGATCAGTTATTCGGCCGACGGCGACACCGCCGCCTCGTGGTGGGCCACCGACATCCGGCCCTCGGCGTTCGGCCAGCGCTTCGTGGCCCACGGGCCCGGTGGCGTACGGGTGGAGGCCGGCGTGGCCCTGCCCGGCCGGCACAACGTGGCCAACGCGCTGCTGGCCCTGGCCGCCCTCGTGGCGGCCGGCATCGACCCGGCCGTGGCCGCGCGCGGCATCGCCGCCTGTGCGGGCGTTCCGGGCCGTCTGGAGCAGGTGGACGCCCCGGGCGAGATCCTCGGCGTGGTCGACTACGCGCACAAGCCGGACGCGATCGTGGCCGCCCTGGCCGCGCTGCGGGAGCTGGCCGCCGGGCGCGGCGGCCGGGTGATCTGCCTGATCGGCGCCGGCGGCGACCGCGACCGTGGCAAGCGCCCGCTGATGGGCGCGGCGGCGGCCCGCGGCGGCGACCTGGTGATCATCACCGACGACAACCCCCGGACCGAGGACCCGGCCGCGGTGCGCGCCGCGGTGCGGGCCGGAGCCGAGCAGGCGGGAAGCCCTGCGAAGATCATCGAAGTGGCCGGGCGGCGCGACGCGATCGACGAGGCGGTGCGCCTGGCCGCGCCGGGCGACGTGATCGCGCTGCTGGGCAAGGGACACGAGCGGGGCCAGGAGGTGAACGGCGAGATGCTGCCGTTCGACGACCGGATCGAGCTGGCCGCGGCGCTGACCGCCGCCGCGGGGAGCGGCTCGTGATCCGGATGACGCTGGCGGAGATCGCCGAGCGCACCGGTGGACGCGTGGTCAACGCGCCGCCGGAGCTCGAGGTCACCGGGGGAGTGGAGTACGACTCCCGCAAGGTCGGGCCGGGCGGCCTGTTCGTCGCCTTCGAGGGCGAGAAGGTCGACGGGCACGAGTACGCCGCGGCGACCATCGAGGCCGGGGCGGCGGCCGTGCTCAGCACGCGCGACACGGGCCAGCCGGGCGTGGTGGTGGCCGAGCCGCTGGCCGCGCTGGCCGCTCTCGCCGCGGCCGTCGTGGGCCGGCTCGACAAGCTGACGATCGTCGGGCTCACCGGGTCGTCCGGCAAGACGACGACCAAGGACTACATCGGGCAGCTGCTGTCGCGGCTCGGGCCGACGATCGCGCCGGCCGGGTCGCTCAACAACGAGCTGGGTTTCCCGTACACGGTGCTGCAGGCGACCACCGAGACCCGCTTCCTGGTGCTGGAGATGGGGGCGCGGGGCATCGGGCACATCCGCTATCTGACGGAGATCGCCCGGCCCGCGGTCGGCGTGGTGCTCAACATCGGCGCGGCTCACCTCGGTGAGTTCGGGTCGGTCGAGGGGACCGCCCGGGCGAAGGGTGAGCTGGTCGAGGCGCTTCCGGCCGAGGGTGTGGCGGTTCTGAACGCCGACGATCCGCTGGTGGCCGGCATGGCGCCGCGGACTGCCGCCCCCGTGCTGCTGACCGGCGAGTCGCCGGCTGCGGCGGTCCGGGCCACCGACGTGAGCGTCGATTCGTACGGCCGAGCCTCTTATGTCCTGCATTACGGTGATAAATCGGGCAGGGTGGAGCTCGCCGTTGCTGGGCGGCACCAGGTGGCGAACACGCTGTCGGCGGCGGCCGTGGCGCTCTCGCTCGGCATGGCGCTCGAGGACGTGGCCGAGGCGCTCGGCGAGGTCGGCATCGTCAGCGGCCGCCGGATGGACGTCTTCACGCGCGCCGACGGTGTCACGGTGATCGACGACTCGTACAACGCCAATCCGTCCTCGACCACGGCCGCGCTCCAGGCGCTGGCCGCGATGGGCCAGGGCAGGCGGACCACCGCCGTGCTGGGCTACATGGCCGAGCTCGGCCCGCACAAGCGTTCGGGGCACGAAGAGGTCGGCCGGGTCGCGGCCGAGCTCGGCGTGGACCGGCTGATCGCGGTCGCCGCCGAGGCGGGCCCGATCGTGGACGGCGCGCACGCGGTCGCCGGCTGGACGGGCGAGGCCACCCTCGCCGCCGACCAGGCCGCGGCCATCGAGATCCTGAAGGGAGACCTGCGCGAGGGCGACGTCGTCCTCGTGAAGGGATCCCGGTACCGCACGTGGGACGTGGTGGACTCGCTGCGTCCCGAGGAGGAGACCCGGTGAGGGCAGTAATCGTCGCGGCCGCGGTCGCCTTCATCATCTCGCTGTTCGGCACACCGATCGCCATCCGCGTCTTCACGGCGCTCAAGGCCGGCCAGCCGATCCGCGGCGGCCTCGGGCTCGCCAGCAACGCGGGCAAGAAGGGCACGCCGACCATGGGCGGCGTGGCCTTCATCGTCGCCACGGTCCTGGCCTACGCGGCCGGGCACGTCGCCCTGACCACCCTCCCGGAGCGGCAGATCGCCCAGGAGAGCCCGACCATGACCGCCCTGGTCCTGCTCGGCCTGTTCGTGTTCTGCGGCGTGGTGGGCTTCCTGGACGACTTCCTGAAGGTGCGCCGGCGCAACTCCGACGGCCTGAGCGCCAAGGGCAAGCTGCTCGGCCAGCTGATCGTCGGCACCGCGTTCGCGGTCGTGGCGCTCTACGTGCCCAGCACCAACGGCGAGACGGTGGCCAGCGAGCACATCTCGTTCATCCGGGACATCAGCTGGCTCGACGTGGGCAAGGTCGGCTCCGTGCTGGTCTTCGTCTTCGTCATCATGGCGATGTCCAACGGCGTGAACCTGACCGACGGCCTCGACGGCCTGGCCACCGGCGCGTCGATCCTGGTGCTGGGGGCGTACGCCCTGATCGGCTTCTGGCAGTACCGGCACTGGTGCGGCGACTCGGACTACGCGCGGGTCAACGACTACTGCTACAACGTGCGTGATCCGCTGGAGATCGCGATGATCGCGGCCGCGGCGGCCGCCGCCTGCGTGGGCTTCCTGTGGTGGAACACGTCCCCGGCGCGGATCTTCATGGGCGACGCCGGCGCGCTCGGCCTGGGCGGCCTGATCGGCGGCCTGGCCGTGGCCACCCGGACCACGCTGCTCTCGGTCATCATCGGCGGCCTGTTCGTGATCATCACGATGTCGCTGATCATCCAGATCATCTCGTTCAAGACAACCGGCAAGCGCGTGTTCCGCATGTCCCCGCTGCATCACCACTTCGAGCTGGCGGGCTGGAGCGAGGTCAACATCGTCGTCCGGTTCTGGATCATCGCGGGCATCTGCGTCGCGATCGGCCTGGGCCTGTTCTATTCGGACTTCCTCGCCGTCATGGGCTGAGCCTTCTTCAAATCCAAATCTCTCACGCGACACGCGGGAGCACGTGACGGGCTCTCGCGTGTCGCCACGACGATGATGAGGGAATGGCGGACGACCGTACCCAACAGGCGCCTCGCCCGTCATTGAGCCGGCAGCTGCTGCCCGCCGTGCACGGGCTGCTGGCGCGTCCCCTCTCCTCGTACTACCTGCTGTTGTCGAGCTCGGGCCTGTTGTTGCTGATCGGCCTGACCATGGTCTTCTCGGCCACCAGCGTCGAGGCGTACGCCAAGAACGGCAATGCCTTCAGCGCCATCGCCAACCAGGCGATCTTCGCTCTGCTCGGCCTGTTCGCGTTCTGGGTGTGCCAGCGGCTGCCCGCCGGCACCCTGCGCGACCTCGGCAAGTACGTCCTCGCCGTGGCCATCGCGCTGCTGGCCCTGCTCGACCTGATCAACGCGCTGAAGTCGCTGCACGTCATCGGCCCGAAGCAGGGCATCGGCCCGGTCCGCGCCGATCTGCTCTGGCTCTACTTCGGCCCGATCGGCCTCCAGCCGGCCGAGTTCGCCAAGCTCGGCATGGTGCTGTGGGGCGCCGACGTGATCGCCCGCAAGGGGCCGGCCCTCGGGCACTGGCGCGAGCTGTCCCGCCCGCTGTTCCCGGTCATCGGCCTGCTCTTCGTGCTGGTCGGCTACAACGACCTGGGCACCATGCTGGTGCTGCTGGCGCTGACCGTCGGCCTGCTCTGGGCGGCCGGCGTCCGGCTGCGGATCTTCGCCGCTCTCGGCGTGCTCGGCCTGGCCGGCATCAGCCTGCTCATCGCGGCCGCGTCCGGTGGTGCCGGCTCCGGCGAGAAGGGCGCCGAGAACTACCGGCTGGCCCGGCTCACCAACTTCCTCCAGCCGCTCGACCAGTGCGACCTCGACGGCCCCTGTTACCAGCTCATCCAGGCCCGCTCGGCGATCTTCGAGGGCGGCTGGTTCGGCGTCGGGCTGGGCAAGGGCGCGCTGAAGTGGAACTGGCTGCCCGAGGCGGAGAACGACTTCATCTTCGCCGTCGTGGCCGAGGAGCTCGGTGTGGTCGGCTGCGCGATCATCCTGGCCCTGTTCTCGGTGCTGGCCTACACCGGCTTCCGCATCGCCCGGCGCTCGCAGGACCCGTTCCGCCGGCTGGCTGCCACCGCGATCACCACCTGGCTGGTGGCCCAGGCCGTGATCAACATCGGCGGCGTGACCGGCATGCTGCCCATCACCGGCCTCCCGCTGCCGTTCATCTCCGCTGGTGGCAGCGCCCTGGTCGTGACCATGGCGGCGGTCGGCATCCTCGCCTCGTTCGCCCGCGCCGAGCCGGACGCGTCACGTGCCCTGAACGCCCGTCCGCCCGCTCGGTGGGTACGGCTACTCTGGGCCCCGCTGCCGCCGGTCCCCCCGCAACGGCGGCCCGCTCCGGTCAAGCCGGCCGAGGGTGCGGGGGCTGGAAGGAGACGGTAATGGCCACGCTGCGGTCGGTAGTGCTCGCCGGAGGAGGCACCGGCGGTCACATCTACCCGCTGCTCGCCTTCGCCGACGCCCTGCGACGGCACTTCCCCGACGTGCGGATCACCACGCTGGGCAGCCCCAAGGGCATGGAGAACGACCTGATCCCGCCGGCCGGGTACGACCTGCGGGTCATCCCGGCGTTCCAGCTGCCGCGTTCGGTCAACATGAACCTGCTGCGCACCCCGGACCGCATGTACAAGTCCTCCCAGGCGGCCGGCAAGATCCTCGAAGAGGTGCAGGCCGACGTCGTGGTGGGCTTCGGCGGGTACGTGTCGGTCCCGGCCTACCTGGCGGCCTGGCGCCGTGACGTGCCGATCGTGATCCACGAGGTGAACGTGCCGCCGGGCGTGGCCAACCGGATGGGCATGAAGTTCACCAAGAACATCGCCGTCGGTTTCCCGCAGCAGCCGCAGCTGGCCGAGTCGCTGCGCGACGCGCGCGTGGTCGGCGTCCCGCTGCGCACCGCGATCTCCCACCTCGACCGCGCCGCGCTGCGCCCGCAGGCCCTCTACCAGTTCGGGCTGCGCCCCGACCTGCCCGTGCTGTTCGTCTCGGGCGGCTCGTCGGGCGCCCGCACGATCAACCTGGCCGTGGCCGAGGCGGCCAAGCGGCTCGCCCACGCCGGCATCCAGGTGCTGCACGTGCAGGGCGGCCGCAACGACCCGTTCGACGTGCCGGCCGACCTCCCGGTGCCGTACCGCGTGCTGCCCTACCTGTCGGACATGCAGCTGGGATACGCGGCGGCCGACCTCATGCTCTGCCGCGGCGGCGCGATCACGGTGGCCGAGACCACCGCGCTCGGCGTGCCCGCGGTCTACGTGCCGTACCCGCACAGCAACCAGGAGCAGAAGCGCAACGCGCTGCCCGTCGTCGAGGCCGGCGGCGGCGTCCTGGTGGACAACTCGGAGCTCACTCCCGAGTGGATCGAGCAGAACATCATCCCGCTGGCGCGGGACAGGCAGCGCCTCGCTGCGATGAGCATGGCCGCTTCCCGGTACGGTCGCCGCGACGGTGACGAAGCGCTGCTCGAGTTCGTTCTGGAAGCGGTGGCCAAGGCCCGATGACCTACGTGACAAAGGGAGCAGGACTGTGAACACGGCGGAGCTGAGGCCGGCCGGCGAGTTGACCGCCGAGGACCTCGGCAGTGTGCACCTCATCGGGATCGGCGGGGTCGGCATGGCGGGCCTGGCCCGGTTGCTGCTCACCCGGGGCGTCCCGGTCTCGGGCAGCGAACTGCGCGAGTGGCCGGCGCTGGCCGGGCTGCGGGCGCTGGGCGGCACGGTGCACATGGCGCACGTCGAGTCGAACCTCGACGGTGTCGACACGGTCGTCTACTCCACGGCCATCCCGGCCGACCACCTCGAGCTGGTCGAGGCGCGCCGCCGGGGGCTGCGCGTGCTGCACCGCTCCGAGGCGCTGGCGGCCGCGATGACGAACCGGCAGACGATCGCCGTGGCCGGCACGCACGGCAAGACGACCACCACCTCGATCATGACGGTGATCCTCCAGCACGCCGGGCAGGACCCGTCGTTCGTGATCGGCGGGGAGATCTCCGAGGCCGGCTCGAACGGCCACCACGGCACCGGCCCGCACTTCGTGGCCGAGGCCGACGAGAGCGACAAGTCGTTCCTGATCTACCGCCCGCACGTCGCGATCATCACCAACATCGAGGGCGACCACCTCAACAACTGGGGCGACCTCGAGGGCCTCAAGGCCGGCTTCCTCCAGTTCGCCGAGCTCGCCGACCCCGAGGGCTTCGTGGTCACGTGCGCCGACGACGAGGGCACGCGCGAGCTGATCGCGGCGCTCAAGGCCAAGGGCAAGACCGTTTACACGTACGGCGAGAGCCCGTCGGCCGATCTCCGCATCTCCGACGTCGTCTCCACCGTCAGCGGCGTCCGCTATCAGGCCGAGCTGGACGGCAAGCCGCTCGGCGAGATCAGGCTGGCGCTGCCCGGCAAGCACATGGGCCTCAACAGCGCGGCCGCCGTGCTGACCGCGCTGCGCCTGGGCCTGCCCCTCGACAAGACGGTCGAGGCGCTGGCCTCCTTCCCCGGCGTGCGCCGGCGCTTCGAGCGCAAGGGGATCGCCGCCGGTGTGCGTGTCTACGACGAGTACGCGTACCACCCGACCTCGGTCAAGGCCGCGCTGCGGACGCTGCGCGAGGTGGCCGGCGACGGGCGCCTCCTGGTGGTCTTCCAGCCGTACCGCGTCTATCGCACCCGCGACCTCGAGGCCGAGCTGGCCGAGGGCCTGAGCCTGGCCGACCAGGCGATCGTCATGGAGGTCTTCGGGCCGGGCGAGGTGCGTGGCCCGGGCGAGGGCGGCGTGTCGCTGACCGCCGCCGTCGACCTGCCGGCCGAGGCCAAGGTGTTCGTGCCCGACTGGGAGGACGTGCCGGCCGAGGTGGTCCGGCGCAGCCGCCCGGGCGACGTGGTGGTGACCATGGGCGCGCCGCCGATCTCGCTGATGGGCGACGAGCTGCTGTCGGCGCTGGCCGAGGCCGACCTCCAGCCGGCGCCGTCGCAGTCCACGGGCAACGCGCTGGAAGAGCGGTAGCCCGGCGGTGAGCGGGGGCGGGCGCAGCTGGCGGCTCGTGCGGGCGGACACCGACGCGGTGCCCGCCTCGGCGCGCCGTTTCATGGCCCGCGCCCGCAAGCGCAAGCTGCGCGCCGTCCTGCCGTGGGCGATCGCCGCGGGCGTGCTCGCCCTGGCCGGCATCGTGTCCTGGATCGTCTACGGCACGTCGGTGCTCGGCGTGCGTGACGTGAAGGTGGTCGGCACCCAGTTCCTGACGCCGTTGCAGATCGAGCAGGCGGCCGCGGTGCCGCCGAGCGAGCCGCTGGCCCGGGTCGACCTCGACGCGGTGCGGGCCAAGGTGCGCACACTGCCGGCGGTCGACCGGGTCGTGGTGCGGCGCAGCTGGCCGTCCACGCTGGTGGTCGAGGTGGTGGAGCGTACGCCGGTGGCCGCCGTGCCCGCGTCCGGCCAGTTCTCGCTGATCGACCGCGAGGGCGTGCCCTATCGCACGGTGCAGCAGGCGCCGGCCGGGCTGCCGCTGGTGCGCACGTCGTCGCCGGGCCCGCAGGACGTGAACACGAAGTCGGCGCTGACCGTGCTCGGCGCGCTCAGCGAGGAGCTGCGCGAGCAGCTGGTCGCGGTGGCGGTGCCGAAGCCGGCGCAGATCAAGCTGGAGCTGAAGAAGGACCGCACGGTGGTCTGGGGAGACGACACCCAGAGCGACACCAAGAGCCAGGTCGCCACCGCGCTCCTGAAGCGCAAGGGCAGCGAAATCGACGTCAGCGCTCCGTCAGTCGTGACGATCCGCTAATATCTGTCATAAGCGGACAAAAGACGCGTTTGGGTCGAGGTTACGGGTCCGTCGGATGTTCGCCACGTAAGCGGACGCCGACACGCCGCGCCGGGTCTTTGGTTGACATCGCAATGCCGCATACGTTGCCACCAGAGGCTGAGTGGTTGACATAACCCTAAGCCTCTAGTAGAGGGTGAGGGTTTCCTCGCCCTCCCTTGTACGGCAGCGGATGCCGACGCGTGGTCTGGCCGGACCGCGCCGGGGCCTAACGGCATCCACTAACCCTGGAAGGGAAGGCTGAGAGCCCATGACACCTCCCCACAACTACCTGGCGGTCATCAAGGTCGTCGGTATCGGTGGCGGCGGCGTGAACGCCGTGAACCGCATGATCGAGGTCGGGCTCAAGGGCGTCGAGTTCATCGCGATCAACACCGATGCGCAGGCGCTGCTGATGAGCGACGCCGACGTCAAGCTCGACGTCGGCCGGGAACTCACCCGCGGCCTGGGCGCCGGAGCGCAGCCCGAGGTCGGCAAGAACGCCGCCGAGGACCACCGCGACGAGATCGAAGAGGTGCTCAAGGGCGCCGACATGGTCTTCGTGACGTGTGGCGAGGGCGGCGGCACCGGCACCGGCGGCGCGCCCGTCGTCGCCAACATCGCCCGCAAGCTCGGCGCGCTCACCATCGGCGTGGTCACCCGGCCGTTCTCGTTCGAGGGCAAGCGCCGCCAGGTGCAGGCCGAGGCCGGCATCGACGAGCTGCGCAACCAGTGCGACACGCTCATCGTGATCCCGAACGACCGGCTGCTCGCCCTCGGCGACCGCGGCATCAGCATGATGGACGCGTTCCGCCAGGCCGACCAGGTGCTGCTCTCCGGTGTGCAGGGCATCACCGACCTGATCACCACGCCCGGTCTGATCAACCTGGACTTCGCCGACGTCAAGAGCGTCATGAGCAACGCCGGCAGCGCCCTCATGGGCATCGGCAGCGCCCGCGGCGACAACCGCGCGGTCGAGGCGGCCGAGCGGGCCATCTCCAGCCCGCTGCTGGAGCAGAGCATGGACGGCGCCCGCGGGGTGCTGCTCTCCATCGCCGGCGGTTCCGACCTGGGCCTGTTCGAGATCAACGACGCCGCCCAGCTGGTCACCGACGCGGCCCACCCGGACGCGAACATCATCTTCGGCGCGGTCATCGACGACGCGCTCGGCGACGAGGTGCGGGTCACGGTCATCGCGGCCGGCTTCGACGGGGGCACGCCCTCGTACAAGCCGTCCGAGCCGGCCCGCAAGGTGATCCAGCAGCCGGCCGCCCCGCCGGCCCAGACCCAGGCCCCGGCCGCGCCCGCGGTCACCACGCCGCCGCCGGCCACGACGACCCCGACCCCGCGCCGGGTGCTCTTCGACGACGTCGACGTGCCGGACTTCCTGAAGAACGGCTCCTGACGGCGGTGACGGACCGTCGGGCCGAGCTGTCGGCGGCCCTGGACGAGGTGCGCGGGCGGATCGCCCGCGCCTGCGTGGCGGCCGGTCGGCCGGAGGATGCCGCGCACCTGATCGCGGTGACCAAGACGTACCCGGCGAGCGACGTGGTGTTGCTCGCCGGGCTCGGCGTCACCGACGTGGGGGAGAACCGCGATCAGGAGGCTGCGGCCAAGGCTGTCTCCGTCGCCGAGGCTGGTGCTACGCCGCGGTGGCACTTCATCGGGCAGCTCCAGCGCAACAAGGCGCGCTCCGTGGCGTCCTATGCCGACGTGGTGCAGTCGGTCGACTCCGTACGGCTGGCCTCGGCCCTTGATCGTGCCGCTCTTGACCGGGACGCTCCGCTCGAGGCGCTGGTCCAGGTCAGCATCGACGGTGACCCGTCGCGTGGGGGCGCGGCCGGCGACGACATCTGGCGGGTTTCCGACTCCATCGCCTCGTCCACATCGCTGCGTCTCGGCGGCGTGATGGCGGTGGCGCCGATGGACTGGGATCCCGATCGCGCGTTCGAGCAGCTCAAGTCGATCTCGGACCGTCTGATCGCGTCACACCCCGATTCAAAGATGATCTCCGCGGGTATGAGCGGCGACCTGGAAGCAGCCGTTCGGCACGGCGCGACACACGTCCGGATCGGCACTTCTTTGCTCGGAATGCGAAACCCGCTGCGGTAGCCTTGCGGCGGGCAGCAAACTACATAGGTGTTGTTTAACGCGGCGCCACTCGCGAAGGTGGCCGGCGCGTCCGACGACGCGGCGTCGCCGCAGCGTGCGGTCCCTTTCGGACCCGGGCTGAGGTGCGAGGGGGGACAGCGAAAGCGCAGGGGGTGCGTTTCGCGCAGCGGACGAAGGTGGGGGCACATGGCTGGTCGGGTCGGCGCCGAGCGGGGTCACGCTCGGATGCGGGATGGGGTGAGGGCATGAGCGCCATTCGTAAGGCGGGCGTCTGGCTGGGCCTCGTCGAGGAGGACGAAGACCGCGACTACGGGTACCGCGAGGACTCGTACCACCAGCGCGACCGCCGCTACTCCGGCAGCCGCTACGAGAACGACATCGACGAGGACGACGAGGAGTTCGAGGAGGAGCGCGCGGTGCCGCGGGCTCGCACCGAGCGCCCGGCCCGTCGCCTCTCGCACGCCGACGTCGAGGACGAGCCGGAGGAGCGCAGCGAGCGCGCCAGCGTCCGCTCCATCACCCGATCGGGTTCGCATGCCGGCGACTCGGCGCTGAGCTACTCGACGCGGGAGAACCTCGCGCTCGCCCCGCAGACCGTGCACGCGCCGCAGCCGGCGCCCCGGCCGGCCGAGGAGGAGCAGCGCTACCAGATCACGACCCTGCACCCGACTACGTACCGTGAGGCCCGCACCATCGGAGAGCACTTCCGGGACGGTGTTCCGGTCATCATCAATCTCACTGAGATGGATGAAGGTGACGCCCGCCGGCTGGTCGACTTCGCGGCCGGTCTGGCCTTCGGTCTTCGCGGTACGATCGAGCGCGTGACGAACCGGGTGTTCCTGCTCTCACCGGCGAATGTCCAGGTCACCGCGGAGGACAAGGCCAAGATCGCTGAAGGCGGGTTCTTCAGCCAGGGCTAGAACCCTCGGCGCCCGGCTTAACCCGAATGGGGGAGGACTCGAGCACCGTGCTCTCGGTCGTGTTCCAAATCTTGTATTTGCTCGTATATATCTTCTTTCTCGTCCTGCTTGCCAGGTTCGTGCTGGGTGCGGTACTTCAGTACGGGCGCCGCTGGCAACCCAGTCGTGGGGCGTCGGCGGCACTGGAAACGGTGTGGAGCGTCACTGATCCGCCCCTCAAGGCGTTGAGGCGTGTGATCCCACCGCTGCGCATTGGTAACGTGAGCTTGGACCTGGCTTCCATCGTGCTGCTGGTTATCCTGTTCGTGCTCATGAGGTTCGTGTTGCAGAGACTGATACTGAACTTCAGCTAGACAGCAGCCCCACCGCGGCCGCAACTGACCCGAGGAGTTTCGATGCCGCTGACCCCGGCCGACGTGCACAACGTCGCCTTCAAGAAGCCCCCGATCGGCAAGCGGGGGTACGACGAGGAGGAGGTCGACGCCTTCCTTGACGAGGTCGAGCGCGAGCTCGCCCGTCTGATCGAGGAGAACAACGAGCTGCGCGCCCAGGTGGAGCGCGGCGGTCGGGGTGGCGCGCCAGCCGGTCCTTCCGCCGACCCGCGCCTCGCCGCGGAGCTCAACGACGTCAAGGCTCAGCTCGACCGGGTGCAGCGCGACAAGGCCCAGGCCGAGCAGGCCGCCCGGCAGATGCAGGCCGAGCTCGAGCAGGTCCGCGCCGCGGGCCCGGTCGGCGGTGGCGCCGCGAGCGGCGGCGCCGACGGCGAGCAGCAGGCCCTGCGGGTGCTCATGATGGCCCAGCGCACCGCCGACGACCACGTCGCCGACGCGCGCCGCGAGGCCGACAAGCTCCTCTCCGACGCCCGTTCCAAGGCGGAAGAGGTCACCCGTGAGGCCCGCGCCAAGGCCGACGCCCTCGAGCGTGACGCGCGTCAGCGTCACCAGGAGGCCATGGGCGGTCTCGACGCGAAGCGCACGGCGCTGCAGAAGCACATCGAGGAGCTGAAGCAGTTCGAGCGCGAATACCGCACTCGCCTGAAGGCCTACCTCGAGAGCCAGCTGCGCGACCTCGACGGCCGGGGCCAGGGCCTCGAAGCCGAGATGTCGCGGGCCGACTCCGGGCGCGCCGTCGGTGGCAGCGGCGGTCTCGCCGCGGCCGGCCTCGCCGGTTCGTACGGTGGTGGCCGCGCCAACTCCATCGAGTCCGGGCGCTGAGCCTCCGCCATCCCTCCCCCGCCGGTTTTCTCACGACGAGGATGAGCCATGATCGTTGCTAGTCTTCTGCTCATCCTCGTCGCGGTGGCCCTGCTGGTCATGGGCCTTACCGGCGGCTCGAGCAACCTGCTCATCAGCTCCATCGTGGCCAGCCTGCTGG
This sequence comes from Actinoplanes sp. NPDC000266, assembly GCF_042899005.1. Lineage (NCBI taxonomy): Bacteria > Bacillati > Actinomycetota > Actinomycetes > Micromonosporales > Micromonosporaceae > Actinoplanes > Actinoplanes sp. NPDC000266. Next base: position 362,620 of record NZ_JBIAZI010000011.1, on the reverse strand, counting down.
CCGCGGTCTTCCTCGTGGTCGGCGCCCGTCAGGCGGCTTCGGCCCGGCGAGCGGCCGCACGCACCACGCCGGCCGACGAGGCCCGCCCCACCGACGACTACCAGGTCGACGACTACGCCGTCGGGGACTACCCCGACGAGGCCTTCGTGGCGGAGCCCGAGTTCGCCGCGCAGGCGGCCGGCGACCCGGCCCGGCGCCGTCGCGCCTCCGACGATCCTCCTCCGCCGGCCGACTTCCCCGCAGCCGAATCCGGCGCCAGGGACACAGTCCAGTTCGACGCCGTAGGCGACACCGACCCCCACCTCACCAAGCACCCCTCCGGCGAGGTGCCGCCGGGCGATTTGTCCGCCGATGAGGCTCATGCGGCGGGTTGGCGCGACGCCAGGGAGGCGATGGCCGCCGACCTGAACCGCGACCAGTCCTCCCCGCGCGACTTCACTGATCAGCCCGGCCAGCGCAATGTCACCGACCAGCGCAACGCCGCCGACGAGCGCGACTTCGCCGATCAGCGCGACGTCACCGGCCAGCGCGACTTCGCCGATCAGCCTGGCCAGCGCGATTTTGCCGATCAGTCTGCCTACCGTGAGTCCGCCGATCGCGATGCCTTCCGGGAGTCCGCCGACCGTGATTCCGCCGACCGCGAGTCGGGCGCTCAGTTCGGCGAGCGGGAGTCCGGAGCGCCGTTCCTTCAGCGTGAGTCCGAGGAGCCGTCCGCCCAGCGTGGGTCGTCCGCGCAGAGCGATCCGGCCGCCCGGCGCGATTCCAGCGATCAGGACACCCGCGAGACCGGCCCCGACTACGACCGCGCCTCATCCGCGATCAACGCGGCCCGCAGCGAGAACCCGGGCGCGGACGCCTGGCGCCGAGATCCAGGCGCGGAGCCGGAGGCCAGTGCGGACGACGAGTTCGCCGAGCCCGACGTGGACGACCCGGACGACGAGCCGCTACCCCAGTCGGTCCGCCCCACCGACGCGGTGCGGGTGGCCCGCCTCGACGCCGAGGTGCTGGTGGTCGACGGCCGCCCCCGCTACCACCTGCCCGACTGCCCCCACCTGGTAGGCCGCCTGACCGAGCCCATCCCGGTCGGCGAGGCCGTGGAGCTGGGCTTCAGCCCGTGCGGCCTATGCCGCCCAGTCGACCGCTTGGTGGCGAGCGCCGTCCAGCGCTGAGGGCCGCGCGTCCGCGCCCGCCTCCCCGACGGCTCCGTGCCGTTGCCGCCCGCCTCGCCGACGGCTCCGTGCCGTTGTCGCCTGCCTCGCCGACGGCTCCGTGCCGTTGTCGCCTGCGCTCGTGCACGTCCGCGCCCTTAACGCCGCCTGCCGGTCCACCTAAGGCCGTGATCAAGCGGCGGATGCGCCGACGAGCACAACCCGGCTGCGTCCGGCTTCGCTGCTTACCCGTGCTCGCTGTCTATCCGCGTCAGCCGACTATCTGGGCTCGCCGCCTGCCCCCGCTAGGTCCCGCCTGCCTGCGGCCCGCCGCGCGCCTACCGCCCGCCGCGCGCCTACCGCCTGCCCGCGCCTACCGCCTGCCCGCGCCTACCGCCTGCCCGCGCCTACCGCCTGCCCGCGCCCACCGCCCGCCCGCGCTCGTCGCCTGGTCGCGCTGACCCCGCCTGCCCCCGGCCCGCGCTTGGTCCAGCCTTCCCGCCTGCCCGCGCTGGCCGTCTGCCCGCGCTCGTCACCTGGCCGCGCTTGACCCCGAGTGCCCGCGACCCGCGCTTGGTCCCCGCCGGCCCGCCTGCCCCCGATCGCCGTCTGCCCGCGGTTGGTCCCCGCCTGCCCGCGCGTGCCGCCCGCCGCGCGCTTGGTCCCCGCCGTCCGCGCTGGCCCCGCCCGTGCTTGGGCGCGCCTGGCTCGCTTGGTCCGCTGCCTATCGGTGCCCGCTGTCTGTCCGAGTCCGCCCTTGTCTGCGCCATCCCGCTGCCTGTCCGCCCGTCTCGTTGTCGCCCCGTGTCTGGCCTGGCGGGGTGGCTGGGTGCGGACCGGGCCTGTGTTCCGGGCTGCTTGGTGTAGCCGCATCCGGCTGGCGCGGCTTGCCTACAGGCGGCGACTTGTCTTTTTTGTCGCGTCGCCTCCTCATGGGGTCGCGCCTGAGAACGAACCGCGCCCGCACTCCCGCCGCGGTCGGGGGCCTGTGCGGCCTGGGCCGTCGTCAGTTCGTGAATCTTGGGCGGCGGAAGGCCCGATGTGTGCTGGATGGGTTGTATTGAGGCGCTTTATGGGGGCTTACGATGCCGCTGGTTACGGGGCGGGATGGGGGCTTGGTGGCTCTCGTCGTGCGGGTGGGTGATCGGCACAATGGGGCATGGTCAAGCGCAGCGTGCCTCCTGAAGAGCCGGCCGTGGTTTCTGTGGCGGTTCGGGTCAAGCCGGGGGCGGGGCGGACCAAAGTCGGCGGGTCCTATGACGGGCCGCACGGGGCTGCTCTGATCGTTGCCGTGGGGGCGCCCGCCGTGGATGGCAAGGCGACCGAGGCTGTTCGGCGGGCTCTGGCGGGGGCGCTCGGGGTTCGGGCTTCGGCCGTCGCTCTCAAGGTGGGGCCTACCAGCCGGGACAAGGTCTTTGCCGTTGCCTCGGGTGGCTCGGGGGTTGCTGAGCGTGTCGCCGCGCTGCGTGACGGCCCGCCGGCATGACGGGGAATCTTGATACCTCTCTGCTCATCGGGGCGGCGGTTCTGCTTGTCGCCGTGGGCGCGGTTCGGCTCTCCACCCGGCTCGGGCTGCCCAGTCTTCTCGTCTATCTGGCCCTTGGCATGGTCATCGGGGAGGCGGGGCTCGGCATCCGGTTCGATGACGCCGAGCTGACGCGGACGCTCGGGTTCTGCGCTCTCATCGTGATCATTGCCGAGGGTGGGCTCACCGCCCGGTGGACCACCTTGCGGCCCGTGCTCGGGCTTTCCGCCTCGCTGGCCACGGTCGGGGTGGCCGTGAGCATCGCGGTGGTCGGGCTCGCCGTTCATCTGATCCTTGATCTGCCCTGGCAACTCGCCCTGCTCTATGGGGCCGTGCTGTCGTCGACGGATGCCGCCGCCGTTTTCGCCACCTTGCGGCGGCTGCGGTTGCCGCCCCGGCTCGTGGCGACTCTCGAAGCCGAGTCCGGCATGAACGACGCGCCGGTGGTTCTGCTGGTCGTTCTGCTGAGCGCTACCGAAGTGGGTCAACACCCTTGGTGGTACGAGCTTCTGATCGTCACCTACGAGCTCGCCGCGGGCGCGGCCATCGGGTTCGCGGTCGGCGCCGGGGGGCGCTGGCTGCTCCGGCACGCCGCGCTGCCGTCCGCGGGGCTCTATCCCATCGCCGCCGTGGGGCTCACCGTTCTGGCCTACGCGGCCGGGGCCGTCGCCCACGCGTCCGGGTTCCTCGCCGTCTATGTGGCCGGGGTCGTGCTCGGCAACGGGCGGATCCCGCACCGCCGGGCGATCCTCGGGTTCGCCGACGGGCTGGCCTGGGTCGCTCAGATCGGGCTCTTCGTTCTGCTCGGGCTGCTCTCCTCGCCGTCGCATCTGAGCAGCGCGCTGGTGCCGGCCCTGGTCGTCGGGGTCGCCCTGGTCCTGTTGGCGCGGCCGCTCTCGGTGATCGTCTCGGCCGTGCTGGCCCGGCCCGTGCGGGGGCCGCGCAGGCCCGGCAACCGGGTCGGCTGGCGGGGCACCGCCTTCCTGTCCTGGGCGGGGCTGCGCGGGGCGGTGCCGATCGTGCTGGCCACCATTCCGCTCTCGGCCGGCACGCCGGGCGCCGAGGGGCTGTTCGACGCCGTCTTCGTGCTGGTCATCATCTTCACCCTGCTCCAGGCGACCACCCTGGGGCCGGCGGCCCGCCTGCTCAAGGTCACCGCGCCCGCCGAGGCGGCCGAGGTCCACGTGGAGGCGGCGCCGCTGGAGCGGCTGAACGCCGACCTGCTGCACATGGACGTCACGCCGGGGTCGCGGCTGGCCGGTGTCCACATCGACGAGCTTCGCCTGCCCAAGGGGGCCTCGGTGAGCCTGGTCGTGCGCGACGGCAACGGCTTCGTGCCGGGGCCGGACACCCGCCTGCGTACCGGGGACGCCCTGCTGATCGTGGCCACCGCGGCCGCCCGCGACGTGGCCGAGCGGCGGCTGCGAGCGGTGAGCCGGCGGGGGCGGCTGGCCCGATGGTTCGGTGAGGACGGCCGGGAGGAACAGCACTGACGTGGCAGGACAGCCCGGCGGCGGACCGGGGAGGGTGACCACCGACTGGCCGCCGTCGTGTGGCCCGGTGGGATCGCCCTGCGGTTGGGTACTCCAGGGCGCGTACAAATGCATGAAGGTTGTCGCTTTCAGATACGTTCCGTATCCTTGCGGTCCTCCGAGAGTGCGCGCCTGCTTCGTTCAGCCGCGCTGTTTTCGCGGGTGGGGGAAGATCACAAGGGGTCGGTGGAGGCGCCGATCCCAAGAGACGCTGATCGCCGCGCGGGGCGCGGCCGAGGGAGCGACGATGGCCAAGGCAAGCGACACCAAGGCAGCCGCCGCCAAGCGGACACGCAGCGCCGCCGAGACCGAGAAGATCCGGGTCGCTCTGGTCGAGCGGCGTGACGAGCTCCAGGCCGAGTACTCGCAGTCGATCAGTGAGATCACCGAGTTGGCGCGCGACCGCATGGAGGACTCGGCCGGCGACGACCAGGCCGACGCCGGCACCAAGACCTTCGAGCGTGAGCAGGAGATCACTCTGGCGAACAATCTGCTGGAGCGGATCAATCAGGTGGAACGCGCCATCGACCGCCTCGGCGAGGGGAACTACGGTTGGTGCGAGCGGTGCGGCAACCCCATCCCGGTCGAGCGACTGGCGGCGTTCCCCTCCGCGACTCTCTGTGTTTCTTGCAAGCAGCTGGAGGAACGACGCTGAACGCCGACGAGGCAACGGACGCGACCACCGTGGACGAGCCGGAGCCGGGACCTCGCCCCGGGTTCAGCCGTGCCGCCGTGCTCGTGCTCGCCGCTACCGCCGTGGTGGCCGTGGCCCTCGACCAGTGGGTCAAGTGGCTCTCCACCGAAAACCTGACCGAGGGCGAGCCCGTACGCATCCTCGGCGGCCTGGTCTACCTCTCGCTGCTCCGCAACGGCGGCGCCGCCTTCAGCCTCGGTGAGGGCTACACCTGGGTGTTCCCGCTGATCACCCTCGTGGTGATCGGCTGGATCGCCTACATGGCGTCGAAGCTGCGCTCGGTGGCGTGGGGCATCGCGCTCGGTCTCGTCCTCGGCGGTGCCCTGGGTAACCTGGGAGACCGGCTGTTCCGCGCGCCGTCCTTCCTCCACGGCCACGTGGTCGACATGATCAGCGTCTTCGGGCCGTACGCGGAGTACTTCGCCGTGTTCAACATCGCCGACGCGTGCCTGAGCGTCGGCGTCGTGCTGGCCGTGCTCCTCGAGCTCACCGGCCGGCAGCGGGACGGGCGACGACTCGTACGGAAGAAGGCCGAGAAGCAGTGAGCTCGCAACGATCCCTGCCCGTCCCCGACGGGCTCGACGGCATGCGCCTCGACCAGGCCGTCTCCCGCCTGTTCGGGCTGTCCCGCACGGCCGCGGCGACGCTCGTCGAGGCCGGCGACGCGCTGGTCGACGGATATCCGCGCCCCAAGTCCGACAAGGTCAGCGCGGGCGCCTGGCTCGAGGTGACCCTGCCGTCGCCGGCGGCCGAGCAGCCGCCGGTGGCGCCCCAGCCGGTGCACGGGCTGGCCATCGTCTACAGCGACGACGACATCGTGGTCGTGGACAAGCCGGTCGGCGTGGCCGCGCACCCCAGCCCCGGCTGGACCGGGCCGACCGTGGTCAGCGGCCTGGCCGCCATGGGGCAGAACGTGGCCACCAGCGGCGCCGCCGAGCGCCAGGGCATCGTCCACCGGCTCGACGTCGGCACCACCGGGCTCATGGTCGTGGCCAAGAGCGAGATGGCCTACAGCGTCCTCAAGCGCGCCTTCAAGGAGCGCGAGGTGGACAAGCGCTACCACGCGGTCGTGCAGGGCCACCTCGACCCGCTGCGGGGCACCATCGACGCGCCGATCGACCGGCACCCGACCGCCGACTACAAGTTCGCGGTCATGTCCGACGGCAAGCCCAGCGTGACCCACTACGACACGCTGGAGGCGTTCCGCTCGGCCAGCCTGGTCGACGTGAAGCTGGAGACCGGGCGCACCCACCAGATCCGGGTGCACTTCTCGGCCCTGCGGCACCCGTGCGTGGGCGACACGCAGTACGGCGCCGACCCGACCCTGGCCGCCCGGCTCAAGCTGAACCGGCAGTGGCTGCACGCGCGTGAGCTGGGCTTCCTGCACCCGCGCACCCACGACGAGGTGCGCTTCGTCAGCGACTATCCCGACGACCTGAAGTACGCCCTCGACGTCCTTCAGGACGCGGTCTGAGCCCATGGGACCCGCCCAGCGGGTACGCCTGTTCTCCGCGTCCGACGCCCGTTTCGCCATCGCCTGTGCGGCGGTGACGGCCGGTGTCGTTCTGCTGGGGACGATCTGGGTGGGCCGGCGCGAGGTGGCGCCGGCTCCGGACCCCACCGACGTCGTACGGGTCGGGGTCGTCCCGGGGCAGACCGTTCCGGGCTACCTCGACGCGTCGCGCACCGAGCTGGGCGGGCTCGCCGAGCCGTCGGCGCCGTCCGCCGGCGACATGTGGGCGCTGGTGAGCCTCGGGTCCTATGTGCCGGCCGGGCGCCTGCCCGGCCTTCTGGAGGGCGCGTCGGTGGCGCAGGTGTACGCCCGGGTGCCGCTGCCGGAGCAACACACCCCGGTCGTACGGATCCCCGTCTACCGGCTGCCGGCCGACGTGCTCACCGGCATGCTCGACGCGGCCATCGCCCGGGACACCGAGAAGGCGTCGTACGACCAGCTGGCGTCGAAGCTCGGCGCCTCGGAGGCCCGGGCCCGGGACGCGTACGCGGCGGCGGCCCGCACGGCCGGGATGGAGGCCTCCGCCTATCGGTCGGGCTGCGCCTGCGTCTTCGCGGCGGTGGTCCGCGGCACCCCGGCCGCCCTGCAGGAGGTCGCGGCCCGTGACGGCGTACGGGCGGTCGATCCGGCGCCGGAGGTACGCAGCCTCGACCGCACCGAGTTCCGGCCTCCGCAGCCCGAGCAGACGGGTGTCGTCCCCGCTTCGCCGGCTGTGCCAACCGGGCCCGCGGGCATTGCCTCACAGCCGTCCGCGCCGATAGTGTCGTCGCCCGGGGTCGATGTGACATCCACCTCATCGCGGGACTCCGGGCACCTGAACGACCCTTCCGCCTCGGCATCGGAGGATCTTCCTGCCGTACCCTCTGCGTCAGACGCGACAGCTGCTCACGATGCGACCAGCGCCTCGGCGGCAGCACCCTGAGCCCCGCCCGGACGTTAGGTCTCTAGTCGGTGGCACGGGCAGTGGCCCTATCGCGCTCGGCTCCGTAGCCTGTCAAAGGCGAACGGCCCGGGCGTGGGCATCACCGAGAGCAATGGGCAGGGAGGACTGAGCCGTGGAGGGGACCGAGACCGGCTGGGGCCGGCCTGCGGAACCAGCCCCGCGATGGCGGGCGCTGCTCGACCGCGCCCGGCACGGTACCCGCGGCGCCGACGACCAGGCCGAGGAGCAGGGTCGCGAGGACGGTCAGCAGCAGCCCCAGCAGTACGGGACGCCCCTGCCCACCCGGCGGCCGACCAACCCGCTCGACACCCGGGGCACGTCCTACGGGTCGCGCTACGACCAGCATCCGGCCGAGCCGCAGCCGCCGGCCGAGCCACCGCCGCAGCAGCGGGCGGTGCCGCAGCGGCCGATCAATCCGCTCGACCCGCGGTGGCAGGCCCGGCCACAGCCGGTGACGCCGCCGCCCGCTCCGGCCGCTCCTCCCGCCGCGCCTGAGCCCACAAGCTTCTTCGGGCCGTCGTCGCGGTCGGCTCCGCCGCAGCCGCGCGACTACCCGCAGGCGCGGGCGTCCGCCGCGGCTCCGGTCATGCAGCCGCCGCCACCGGTCGCGCCCGCTCCCGCTTTCGCCCCGCCGCCGGCTGCTCCCGCTCCTACTTATGCGCCGCCGCCGGTCGCTCCCGCTCCCACTTATGCGCCGCCGCCGGCTGCTCCGCCCGCCGCACCGCCGGTGCCGGCACCGGCCCCGCGGGTGGCGCCCTCGCCGACGTCGCCGGCCGGCGCGCGCATCGAGTGGCGGCAGACGCGGGCCGACGACGAGTTCGCCCGGGCCGTGTCGGTCATGCGGCGCAAGCTCGGCAAGCCGCGGGTGCTGGCCTTCGCCAACCCCAAGGGCGGCGTCCACAAGACCACCGCGACCGTGCTCGCGGCCGCGACCATCGGCAGCGTCCGCGGCCGGGGCGTGCTCGCCTGGGACGACAACGAGCTGCGGGGCACGCTCGGCCTGCGGGCCGGGAGCGCGCGGCACGCCCGTACGATCAAGCATCTGCTGGCCGATCTCCTGCAGATCGAGAACCTGCACGGCGACGCGCTGCTCCAGGAGCTCGACGGCTATCTGCGGCACGCCTCCGACGGGTCCTACGACGTGCTGGCCGGCGAGGAGAACCCGCGCTTCGCCCAGCGGCTCGACCAGGGCACCGTGCGCCGGGTGATGGATCTGCTGCGCCGCACCCACGACGTGATCTGCGTCGACACCGGCAACAACGTCGAGAGCGTCAACTGGCAGACCGTGATGCGCCAGGCCGACCAGCTGGTGATCACCACGGTGCCCCGCGAGGACGCGGCCTTCACGGCCGACTGGATGCTCGACGTGCTCGACGAGAGCGGCATGGGCGACCTGGTGTCGAACGCGGTGACGTTGATCTCCTGCCCCTCGCCGGGGCCGCTGCCGTTGCTCAACGACTTCGCCAAACACTTCGCCACGCGCACCCGCGCGGTGGCCGTCGTGCCGTACGACCCGGCCCTGGAAGTGGGCTCCTCGATCGAGTACGCGGACCTCCAGCAGGAGACGCGCGCGGCGTGGCTCAAGGCCGCCTCTGTGATGATCGAGCCATTCGCCGAGTGACACGCGTTTCCCCCTCGTTCTTGTCGTAGCCGCCCGCTAGAGTCGGTCGGTCACTACAACTTCAGGGGGTCCGGGGTGTCTGACTCGTTCGTGCATCTCCACGTGCACACCGAGTATTCGATGCTCGACGGAGCGGCCCGGATCAAGGAAGTCCTGGCCGAGGCCGCGCGCCTCGGCATGCCGGGCGCGGCCATCACCGACCACGGCAACATGCACGGGGCGTACGACTTCTACACCCAGGCCAAGGCCGTCGGCGTGACCCCGGTGATCGGCGTCGAGGCCTATGTGGCGCCCGAGTCCCGCCTGATGAAAAACCGTGTCAAGTGGGGCCGCCCCGAGCAGAAGGGCGACGACGTCTCGGGTAACGGCGCGTACACCCACATGACCATGTGGGCCCGCAACGCCGTCGGGCTGAAGAACCTCTTCCGGCTCAACTCGCGCGGCTCGATGGAGGGCCAGCTCGGCAAGTACCCGCGCATGGACTTCGACATCATCGCCGAGCACGCCGAGGGCATCATGGGCACCACCGGCTGCCCGTCCGGCGCCGTGCAGACCCGGCTGCGGCTCGGCCAGTTCGACGAGGCGCTCAAGTCCGCCGCGATGTACCAGGAAGCCCTGGGCAAGGAGAACTACTTCCTCGAGATCATGGACCACGGCCTCTCCATCGAGAGCCGGGTCCGCGACGGGCTCCTCGAGATCGGCAAGAAGCTCGGCATCCCGCCGCTGGTCACCAACGACTCCCACTACACGCACGAGGCGCAGGCCTCGGCCCACGACGTGCTGCTGTGTGTGCAGACCGGCAGCAACATCGCCGACCCCAACCGGTTCCGCTTCGACGGCGCCGGCTATTTCGTGAAGTCGGCCGACCAGATGCGGGCCGTCGACTCGTCCGAGGCGTGGCTCGAGGGCTGCCGCAACACCCTGCTCGTGGCCGAGCGGGTCGACACCGAGGGCATGTTCACCTTCAAGAACCTGATGCCCCGGTTCCCGATCCCCGACGGCTACACCGAGGAGGAATACTTCCGCCACATGGCGTACGAGGGACTGCGCTCGCGCTTCCCCGACGGCATCCCCGAGACGCACGTCAAGCAGGCGGAGTACGAGCTCGGCGTGATCATCGAGATGGGCTTCCCGGCCTACTTCCTCGTGGTCGCCGACTTCATCCAGTGGTCCAAGCGCAACGGCATCGCGGTCGGGCCGGGCCGTGGCTCCGCGGCGGGCTCGCTCATCGCGTACGCCATGGGCATCACCGACCTCGACCCGCTGCCGCACGGCCTGATCTTCGAGCGGTTCCTCAACCCCGAGCGCATCTCGATGCCCGACGTCGACATCGACTTCGACGAGCGCCGGCGCGGCGAGGTCATCAAATACGTGACCGAGCGCTGGGGCGAGGACAAGGTCGCGCAGATCGCCACCTTCGGCACGATCAAGGCGAAGGCCGCGATCAAGGACTCGGCCCGCGTGCTGGGCTACCCGTTCGCGGTCGGCGACCGGATCACCAAGGCGCTGCCGCCCGACGTCATGGGCAAGGGCATCCCGCTGTCCGGCATCTTCGACAAGGACCACAAGCGTTACGGCGAGGCCGGCGAGGTCCGTACGCTCTACGAGACCGACCCCGACGTCAAAAAGGTGATCGACACCGCGCGCGGCATCGAGGGCCTGATCCGGCAGACCGGCGTGCACGCCGCGGGCGTCATCATGAGCGCCGAGCCGATCATCGACCACATCCCGCTCATGCGGCGCCCGGCCGACGGCGTGATCATCACGCAGTTCGACTATCCGACCTGCGAGACGCTCGGCCTGCTCAAGATGGACTTCCTGGGCCTGCGCAACCTGACGATCATCGACGACGCCAACAAGAACATCGAGCTCAACCACGGCAAGAAGCTCGATCTGCTGGCGCTGCCGCTGGACGATCCGAAGGCGTACGAGCTGCTGGCCCGTGGCGACACGCTGGGCGTGTTCCAGCTCGACGGCGGCCCGATGCGCTCGCTGCTGCGCCTCATGAAACCCGACAACTTCGAGGACATCTCGGCCGTCCTGGCCCTCTACCGGCCCGGCCCGATGGGCGTCGACTCGCACACCAACTACGCGCTGCGCAAGAACAAGCTCCAGGAGATCACCCCGATCCATCCGGAGCTGGAGGAGCCGCTGCGCGAGATCCTCGAGCCCACGTACGGCCTGATCGTCTATCAGGAGCAGGTGCAGCGCGCCGCGCAGATCCTCGCCGGATATTCGCTCGGACAGGCCGACCTGCTCCGCCGGGCCATGGGTAAGAAGAAGAAGGAGATCCTCGACAAGGAGTTCGTGCCGTTCCAGCAGGGCTGCATGGAGCACGGCTACTCCAAGGAGGCCATCCAGGCGGTGTGGGACGTGCTGGTCCCGTTCGCCGGGTACGCCTTCAACAAGGCCCACTCGGCGGCGTACGGCCTGGTCTCCTACTGGACGGCGTACCTCAAGGCGCACTACCCGGCCGAATACATGGCGGGGCTGCTCACCAGCGTCGGCGACGACAAGGACAAGATGGCGATGTACCTGGCCGAGTGCCGGCGCATGGGCATCCAGGTCCTGCCGCCCGACGTCAACGAGTCGGCCGGCCCGTTCACCCCGGTCGGCAAGGACATCCGGTTCGGCCTGGCCGCCGTCCGCAACGTCGGTCACAACGTGGTCGAGGCGATCCGCCGCTGCCGCGACGACAAGGGCAAATACCAGGACTTCTACGACTTCCTGTCCAAGGTCGACGCGATCGCCTGCAACAAGAAGACCATTGAATCTCTGATCAAGGCCGGCGCGTACGACTCGATGGGGCACAGCCGTAAGGGCCTGCTCGCGGTCCACGCCGAGGCGATCGACGCCTACGCCGACGTGAAGCGCAACGAGGCGGCCGGGCAGTTCGATCTCTTCGGCGCCTTCGCCGACACCGCCGAGGGAGGCAGCGCGGCCACCGTGGCCATGCCGCCCATCCTCGACGACGAGTGGGACAAGCGCGACAAGCTGGCGTTCGAGCGCGAGATGCTCGGCCTCTACGTCTCCGACCACCCCCTCGCGGGCCTCGAGCAGCTCCTGCAGAACGCGGCCGACACGACGATCGCGGCGCTCAACGAGGAGGGCTCGGTTCCCGACGGCCAGGTGGTGACGCTGGCCGGCATCCTGACGGGTGTGCAGCGGCGCATCACGAAGCAGGGCCGAGCGTGGGCCTCGGCCACCCTGGAGGACCTGGCCGGCGGGGTCGAGGCGCTGTTCTTCCCGAACACGTACGAGGTGATCGGCCAGTTCATCGCCGAGGACGCGATCGTGGTGGTGAAGGGCCGCGTCGACCGGCGCGACGACACCCCGCGCATCATGGCCATGGACATGTCGCTGCCCGACGTGACCCACAACCCGGACAGCAAGCCGATCACCCTGACGATGCCGATCACCCGCTGCACGCCGCCGCTGGTGTCCGAGCTGAAGGACATCCTGACGAGCCATCCGGGCGACTCGGAGGTGCACGTCCACCTGCAGAACGGCAGCCGAACCACGATCCTGCGCCTGGGCGCGGTCCGGGTCGCGGCGACGCCGGCGTTGCGAGCCGACCTGAAGATGATCCTCGGCCCGTCCGCGGTGGCTTAGGGCCTGCTTTGAGAGGGGGGCCACGCCGCAGCCCGTCTCCCCTCTCAAAGCAGGCCCGAGGGCGAGCGGGACGGCATGGGGAAGAACCTGGCAGGATCGTAGGGTGAACGCGAGTCAGGAACCGGCGCACCACAATCAGCCCGGCCCACCCCCGCCCGACCCGACGGCCGCCCCGGCCGCCGGCGCCCCGGCGGGGTACGAGGCCCCGGCCTGGCCCGGTTCCGGCAGTCCGCAGCCGTGGTCGGGCCCGCCCCCGGAGGCGAGCAGTGGTGAGCCTCAGCCCGGTCCGGCCTCCGCGGCGGGCGGCGGCGCGCCTTGGTCCGGGTCTGCGCCGGAAGCGGGCGGCAGCGCGCCTTGGTCCGGGTCTGCGCCGGAGGCGGGCGCCGCGCAGCCGTGGGCCGGGGAACCGGGTGGTGGGTACGGGCTGGCGCATCCCACGGGGCCTGAGTCGGGCGAGCAGTGGCCGGCGCCGGACATCTCGCGGCGGCCGTGGCGACGTACCCTCGTGGTGTCTTTATCAGTCTTTGTGGTGATTTTTGTGCTCGGCGGGCCGCTGGGGCTGCTGTGGCAGTGGATCGCGCCCTCGGTGCCAGTGATCGACATCGGGCAGGGCGACCTCGGGTTCAACGATCCGTCGCCCGAGGAGTTCATCGCCGCCGACGGCTGGTTCACGCTGCTCGGGCTGGGCTTCGGGCTGATCGTGGCGATCGGGGCGTGGCTTCTGCTGCGCCGTGACCGGGGGCCGTTCCTGCTGTTCAGCATCGTGGCCGGCGCGCTCGGGGCGGGATATCTGGTCGCGCCCTGGCTCGGCGAGATGATCGGCCGGGGCGACTACGAGCGGTGGCGTGAGACGGCCCAGCAGGGATCGACCTACCTGGCGCCGCCCGAGGTCCACTCGCTCGGGCCGATGCTCGTGCCGGCGTTCGCGGCGGCGATCGCCCTCACGCTCATGGCCGGCTGGTCGAACGATCCCGACCTCGACGTTCCCGGGGCCCGGCCCGGCTACGGCCCCAACACTGACGCCCCGCCGTACGCCGATGAGTGGTCCGGCCCGGCGCCGTCCGACCAGACGCCGACCGGCAGCGCCGCGGAACCACCGCGCCACTGACGCCGGTGTCGGTCAGTTCGGGCTGGCGGGGCGGGCCAGGTCGGACAGGGGGACCGGGACTGCTCGGACGCGGGCCAGGAGGCCGGACTCGCGGTTGAGGAGTTTCAGCTCGGTGCGCAGGCGGGCCGCGGTGTCGGGGGCGGCCAGTAGGGACTGGCGCTCCTCGGTGGTCAGCTGGGCCGTGGCGGCGATCAGGTGGGAGAGGACCGTCGGGTCGGCGGGGACCGCGTCCAGGCCCTCGGAGTCGGGGCGCAGCAGTTCCAGGTAGGCGCGGAAGGCGGCCAGGGCCCGCGGGGCCAACAGCTCGGCCGTCTCGTCGGGGGACTCGTCGGGGAGCCACTCGACGTCGGCCGTCAGGTAGGGCTCGTCGCCCTGGATCACGTCTTTGATCAGGAAGCGGCGGCGGCCCACGGTCATGATGTCGTAACGGCCGTCGGAGAGCTCCGTCACCTGGCGCAGTTCGGCCGTGCAACCGACCTGGTAGAGGTCGTCGGCCGCGATCGGGAGCGGGGGTGCGGACGGGCCGTCCGTGGTGACCGTCTCGGCGGGGGCCTCGGCTCCCCGGCGCAAGGTGACCACGCCGAACTCGTGCGGGTCGTCGGACGGGCCGGCCACCAGCTCGCGCACCAGCGCCCGGTAGCGCTCCTCGAAGATGTGCAGGGAGAGCACCAGGCCCGGGAACAGCACCGTGCCCAGCGGGAACACCGGCAGCCGCTTGCTCACCGACTCAGCCTATCGGTAGCCCCTCCATGGTCAAGGATCCCATCTCCTGGGCCCGGCCGCGGCGATGTCGGCCTTCACGGATGGGCAGCCTAAACTTGACGCTGTGCTGAAACGGACCGACCTGCGTGGCTCCCGGCGGGACCCGCGTGGACTGATGCCCCGTGCCCAGCTCGACGTGTCTCAGGCCGTCGAGCGGATCCGCCCGGTCGTCGAGGCGGTCCATCGGCATGGCTTCAGCGCGATCCGGGAAGCCACCGAGAAGTTCGACGGCGTGACGCTCGAGCGGCTCCGTGTCGCCCAGGAGGACATCGCCGCCGCCGAGGCCTCTCTCGAGCCCGCGGTCCGGGCCGCCCTGCTCGAGAGCATCAAGCGGGCCCGCAAGGTGCACGCCGACCAGCGGCGCACCGACGTCACGACCAAGGTCGTCGACGGCGGCACCGTGACCGAGCGCTGGATTCCCGTGCAGCGTGTCGGGCTTTATGTCCCGGGCGGTCTCGCCGTCTACCCGTCCACCGTGGTCATGAACGTGGTGCCGGCTCAGGAGGCCGGGGTCGACGCCCTGGTCGTGGCCAGTCCGCCGCAGAAGGAGAACGGCGGGCTTCCCGACTCGCGGGTGCTCGCCGCCTGTGCGCTGCTCGGGGTCGATGAGGTGTACGCCGTGGGCGGCGCCCAGGCCATCGCCATGCTGGGGTACGGCTCGGACGGTGCCGGCGAGGGCGACCGGTGTGAGCCGGTCGACGTGATCACCGGGCCCGGCAACATCTGGGTGACCGCGGCCAAGCGGCTGCTCCAGGGGACCGTCGGCATCGACGCCGAGGCCGGGCCGACCGAGATCGCCATCCTGGCCGACGAGACGGCCGACCCGCGGCACGTCGCGGCCGACCTGATCAGCCAGGCCGAGCACGATCCGCTGGCCGCCAGCGTGCTCGTCACCGACTCCGAGGCGCTGGTCGAGGCGGTCGAGGCCGAGCTGCTCACCATGGTCGCCGCCACCAAGCACGCGAGCCGGGTGCAGACCTCGCTCACCGGCGACCAGTCCGGTGTCGTGCTCGTCGACGACCTCGAGCAAGGGCTGCGCGTCGTCGACGCGTACGCGGCCGAGCACCTGGAGATCCAGACGCGCGACGCGCGGCAGTGGGCCATGCGGGTCCGCAACGCCGGCGCGATCTTCGTGGGGGCCTGGTCGCCGGTGTCGCTCGGCGACTACGCGGCCGGCTCCAACCACGTGCTGCCGACGGCCGGTTGCGCGCGGCACTCGTCGGGGCTGTCCGTCCAGTCGTTCCTCAAGGGCGTCCACGTGATCGAGTACGACGAGGCCGCCCTGCGCGACGTCGCCGGTCACGTGGTCGCGCTGGCCAACGCCGAGGACCTGCCGGCGCACGGCGAGGCTGTGAAGGCCCGATTCGCATGACCGGCCTCCCGATCCGAGATGACCTCCGCGGCAAGACGCCGTACGGGGCTCCGCAGCTCGACGTCGCCGTGCGGCTGAACACGAACGAGAACTCGTACCCCGTTCCCGACGACGTCGTCGAAGCGATCGGCAAGGCCGTCCAGGCCGAGCTGCGCGACCTCAACCGTTATCCCGACCGGGACGCCGTTGCGCTGCGGGCCGAGCTGGCCACCTACCTCGGTCATGGCCTCACCACGGCCAACGTGTGGGCCGCGAACGGGTCGAACGAGGTCCAGCAGCAGCTGCTGCAGACCTTCGCCGGGCCGGGACGCACCGCCCTGGGCTTCGGACCGTCGTACTCGATGCACCCGCTGCTGGCCCAGGGCACCGGCACCCGCTGGATCGGCGCGCTGCGTGACCCCGACTTCGGCCTGCGGCCCGAGGCGGCCGTGGCCGAGATCGAGAAGCACGACCCGGACGTGGTCTTCGTCTGCTCGCCGAACAATCCGACCGGCACCGCGCTCGACCCGGCCGTGATCGACGCCGTGCTCGGGGCCGCCCGCGGCATGGTGATCGTCGACGAGGCGTACACCGAATTCGCCCGTCCCGGCACGCCGAGCGCGCTGACCCTGCTGCCCGGGCATCCGCGGCTGGTGGTGAGCCGGACCATGAGCAAGGCGTTCGGCTTCGCCGGGGGCCGGCTGGGATATCTGGCCGCCGGCCCCGCCGTGGTCGACGCCGTGCAGTTGGTCCGGCTGCCCTATCACCTGTCCGCCCTCACTCAGGCCGCCGCCCGCGCGGCCGTCGTGCACCGGGACTCGCTGCTGGCCACGGTCGAGGCGATCAAGGAGCAGCGTGACCGTATCGTCACCACGCTCCGCTCGCGTGGCCTGAAGGTGGCCGACAGTGACGCCAACTTCGTGCTGTTCGAAGTGGGCGGAGACCAAAAACTCGCTTGGCAGCGATTGCTCGACCGCGGTGTTCTGGTCCGCGACGTCGGTCTGGCAGGGTGGCTGCGGGTAACCGCGGGCACCGAAAAAGAGACCGACGCATTCCTGGAGGCTGTGCAGTGAGTCGCACCGGGCGCATCGAGCGCGCCACGAACGAGACCAAGGTGCTCGTCGAGATCGATCTCGACGGCACCGGCCAGGGCGACCTGAGCACCGGCGTCGGCTTCTACGACCACATGCTCAACCAGCTGGCCCGGCACGGCGGGTTCGACCTGACGGTGCGTACCGAGGGCGACCTCGAGATCGACTCGCACCACACCATGGAGGACACCGCCATCGCCCTGGGCGAGGCCTTCGCGCAGGCGCTCGGCGACAAACGGGGCATTCGGCGGTACGGCTCGGCGACCATCCCGATGGACGAGGTGCTGGTCCGCGCGGCCGTCGACCTGTCCGGCCGGCCTTACGTGGTGCACGACGAGCCGCTGCTCACCCCGTACATCGGGCCGGTCTACGCGACCAGCATGACGCGGCACATCTTCGAGGCGTTCGGCCACGCGGCCAAGGTCACCCTGCATGTGGACGTCTTGCGGGCCTGCCGCCCCGGCGGTCACCCCGACGCCCACCACGTGGTCGAGGCCCAGTTCAAGGCGTTCTCGCGGGCGCTGCGCGAGGCCGTCGAGATCGACCCGCGCAACGCCGGTCAGCTCCCGTCGACCAAGGGCGTCCTCTGATGGCCATCGCCCTGTTCATCCTGGCCGGCTTCCTGGTCGGCGGCGTCATCCAGCTGATCAAGTCGGGCGCCACCAAGTTCAGCGTCGGCCTGGTCGGCGTGCTGGCCGCGCTGGCCGTCGCCGGTGGCATCGCCTGGCTGCTCCCGGGGGACAACTGATGCCCAACGTGGTGGTGCTCGACTACGGGTCGGGCAACCTGCGCTCGGCCGAGCGGGCGGTCGCCCGCACCGGCGCCGACGTGACGGTGACCAGCGATCTCGCCGCCGCGGCGGAGGCCGACGGCCTCGTGGTGCCGGGCGTCGGGGCGTACGCCGCCTGCATGGCCGGCATCGACGAGATCCAGGCCGGCCCGATGATCGCGGAACGGGTCGCGGCCGGGCGTCCCGTGCTGGGCATCTGCGTGGGCATGCAGATCCTGTTCGACTCGGGCGTGGAGCACGGCGTCGAGACGAAGGGCCTGGGCCTGCTGCCCGGCGTGGTCAACCGGCTCACCGCGCGGCGGATCCCGCACATGGGCTGGAACACGGTCGACGTCGCGGACGGGTCCGTGCTGCTGGACGGCCTCGACGACGATGTGCGGTTCTACTTCGTGCACTCGTACGGCGCCTCGGACCTTGACGTTCTCCGGAAAGCCGGCGCCAAGGTGACCACCGCGAGCCACGACGAGCCGTTCGCGGCGGTCGTCGAGCACGGCGCGCTCAGCGCGGCGCAGTTCCACCCGGAGAAGTCGGCCGACGCCGGCTACGGGCTGCTGCGCAACTGGGTCACCGGTCTCGCGTAGATGTCGAAGGAGAGAGCGCGACGCCGCGCCGAGCGGCTCGCCGTGCTCGAGAAGGAGAAGGCGGCCCGCGCCCGCAAGGTCTCCCGCCGAGTGTGGCGCCGGTCCCTTCTCAACCGGCTCACCCCGCCGCGCGTAGGCAGCTCGGGCACGCTGCATCGCCGCAGCCGTGGTGAGCGTCTCGGCATCATCCTGCTGCCGCTCGTGGCCATCGCCGCGATCTGGCTGTTCGTGCCCGAGACGTCGCTGCGCATCGTGCTCACGCTGCTGATCGTGCTTGCCGCACCGGCCCTGGTGGTCGTCATCCTCGGCCGCAAGGCCGGATAAAGGAGAAAATGCCATGACACTCGCCCTACTGCCCGCCGTCGACGTCGCGGACGGCCAGGCCGTACGTCTCGTCCAGGGCGCCGCCGGCTCCGAGACCTCCTACGGCGACCCGCTCGAGGCCGCGCTGGCCTGGCAGAACGACGGTGCCGAGTGGGTGCACCTGGTCGACCTGGACGCGGCGTTCGGTCGCGGCTCCAACGCGGCCCTGCTGGCCGACGTGGTGGCCCGGCTCGACGTGAAGGTGGAGCTGTCCGGCGGCATCCGCGACGACGAGTCGCTGAGCCGGGCGCTGGCCACGGGCTGCGAGCGGGTCAACATCGGCACCGCCGCCCTGGAGGACCCGGAGTGGTGCGACCGCGTCGTGTCCGAGTACGGCGACCGGGTCGCGATCGGCTTGGACGTGCGCGGGCGCACCCTGTCGGCGCGGGGCTGGACCCGCGACGGCGGCGACCTGTTCGACGTGCTCGGCCGGCTCGACAAGGCGGGCGCGGCGCGGTACGTGGTCACCGACATCACCAAGGACGGCACCATGCGCGGGCCGAACCTGGAGCTGCTGCGCGAGGTGTGCTCGGCCACCGACCGCCCGGTGATCGCCAGCGGCGGGGTGTCCACCCTCGACGACCTGCGCGCGCTCAAGGTCCTGGAGCCGGCCGGGGTGGAGGGTGTGATCGCCGGGAAGGCGCTCTACGCGGGCGCGTTCACGGTGGCCGAGGCCCTGGCGGCGTTGCGCGAGGCCTGATCCCACGCCCGTCGCAGGGCTACCTCCGCCGCCTTGATCGCCGGCCGGGCGGCGGAGGCCTCACGCCACGCGATGACCACGCGGCGGCGTGGTTCCGGCGTCAGCTTCACCACCCGTACACCCTCGGGCAATTGATTTGATCGTGAAAGCCGGGGGATGACCGCCACGCCCAGCCCCGCCGAGATCAGCGTCAGCTGAGTCTCGAACTCGCCGACGTGGAAGTCGGGTTGCACGCCCGGCAGGACCCGCAGCAGCCATTCGTGGCAGATGTCGCCGGCCTTGGCCGCGATCCAGCGTTCGTCGCGCGCCTTGGCCAGGGTGGTCGTCGCCCCGAACCGGTGACCGCTCGGCACGATCAGATCGGCCACGTCCCAGCCCAGCTCCACGTGGGTGATGCCGCTCGGATAACGCAGGGCCACCTCGGGCCAGTCGTCGAGCACGGCCAGGTCGACGTGCCCGCGGTGCAGCATGTCGAGCCCTTCGTGCGGGTTGACCTCGACCAGGCCGGTGGCCAGCTGCGGGTGGTCGGAGGCGAGGCGGTGCAGGGCGTACGGCAGCAGCGCGCGGCACGCGGTGGCGAAGGCGGCCACGGTGAGCCGCCCGATGACCGTGTCACGGTGCGCGGCCAGCGCCGCCTCGGCCTCGTCGACGGTGGCCAGCACCTTCTCGGCGTGCCGGGCCAGCACCTGCCCGGCCTCGGTGAGCCGAAGCCGCCGCCCGTCCTTCTCGACAAGTGTGGCGCCGGTCTCGCGCTCGAGTTTGGCCAGCTGCTGGGAGACCGCGGACGGCGTGCAGTGCAGGGCCTCACCGGCCGCGAGCACGGTCTTGTAGCTGGCCACGGCGTGCAGGGCCCGGAGACGCCCCAGGTCAATCATGTAGCGAGGCTACAGTATCGCTTTCGTTCTTCTCGCTGGTGCTTAACGATTTCGTTGACCAGGCTCGACGTATGAGACCACGCGACATCGGGATCGCGGTCGCCGTCACCGCGGTGTGGGGCTTCAACTTCGTGGTGATCGAGACCGGGCTCGACCATTTCCCGCCGCTGATGTTCAACGCGCTCCGCTTCACCCTGGCCGCGTTCCCGGCGGTGCTGTTCGTGGGCCGTCCGCAGGTGCCGTGGCGCTGGATCATCGCGGTGGGCCTGATCCTGGGCGTCACGAAGTTCTCGCTGCTGTTCGCGGGCATGGCGGCCGGGATGCCGGTCGGCTTGAGCTCGCTGGTGCTGCAGAGCCAGGCCGTCTTCACGCTGGGCTTCGCGGTGTTGCTGCTGCGGGAGCGGCCCCGGCCCGTACAAATAAGCGGTCTGCTCTTGTGTGTGGCCGGCGTGGCCCTGGTCGCCACCCGGATGGGCACGAACCTGGGCGCGTTCCTGCTGATCGTCGGCGCGGGCGCGGCGTGGGGCCTGTCGAACATCGCCACCCGCAAGGCCTCCCCGCCGGACACGCTGCGCTTCATGGTGTGGGTCAGCGCTGTGGCGGCGGGCCCGCTGATCCTGCTCACGCTGGTGTCTTCGGAGGACGTCTCCGCGCTGCGCGCGTTCGACATGGAGGCCTTCTGGGCTCTGGCGTACGTCGCGCTGATCTCGACGCTTGCGGCTTTCGCGGGCTGGGGTTTCCTTCTTCGGGTGTACGGCGCCAGCACGGTCGCGCCGTTCTCCATGCTGGTCCCGTTCTTCGGCATGGCTTCGGCCTGGCTGTTCCTGGACGAGCGCCTTCACGCGATCGACATAGCGGGCGGCACCCTGGTGGTGGGCGGCATCCTGCTGGGCCTGAAGGCGCCCTTGGTTAGGGTGAACGCATGACAGTTGCGGTGCGCGTGATCCCCTGCCTCGACGTGGACGCGGGCCGGGTGGTCAAGGGCGTCAACTTCGTGGACCTGCGCGACGCCGGCGACCCGGTGGAGCTGGCCGCGGCATACGACGAGGCGGGCGCCGACGAGCTGACGTTCCTGGACGTGACGGCATCATCCGCGGGCCGGGGAACAATGCTGGACGTGGTCCGCCGCACGGCGGAGTCCGTCTTCATCCCGTTGACGGTGGGAGGCGGCGTCCGCTCGGTCGACGACGTGGACGTCCTGCTGAGAGCGGGCGCCGACAAGGTGGGCGTGAACACGGCCGCGATCGCCCGCCCCGCCCTGATCAGCGAGATCGCCCACCGCTTCGGCAACCAGGTGCTGGTCCTCTCCCTGGACGTACGCCGGGCCACCGACCAGCCCAGCGGCTGGGAGGTGACCACACACGGCGGCCGCCGAAGCGCAGGCTTGGACGCCATCGAGTGGGCCCGAACGGTGGCATCGTTGGGCGCCGGCGAGATCCTCCTGAACTCGATGGACGCCGACGGCACAAAGGCCGGCTTCGACCTGGAATTGATCGCCGCGGTGCGGGCGGTGGTGGACATCCCGGTGATCGCCAGCGGCGGCGCCGGAAAGGTGTCCCACTTCGCCCCCGCGGTGTCATCGGGCGCCGACGCGGTACTCGCCGCAAGCGTCTTCCACTTCGGCGACCTGACCATCGGCGAGGTAAAGGAAAGCCTACGAGCAGCGGGAAACCCGGTCCGCTAGGCAGTAATCCAGAAGCCCGCAAATCGCTTGGCCAGCCGCGTTTCCCGGAGCCGCTCCGGAAATGGTTTCATCGGCTGTTCCCCGCGGTCGGCATCGGCGGCCGGGTGCGCTCGGGATGTGGCGGAGCTTGCGGCTTTGTTCGCGGGCCGCATGCTTGTGTTCTCGCTCGTGGCTGAGGTGCGGCCTGGTGCGCCAGGCGGTCGCGCTCCTCCCCGCGCAGCCGGAAGAGCTTCCACCCGTGACGCTGTGGCAAGCGCGAACTCAGCGCCCGTCAGCCAGCCGAATGCTGTACTCCCGCACGGCGGTCGCGTAAGTCTGCTCATCCAGTGTCCAGTCCGACTCTCCCGGAGTGGCCGCCCGGTTCAACTGCGCCTGCAACGTCATCACCGCCGACGACAACCCGCTGAACGGCCTCGTCCGCCACAGCTGCTCACCGGCCGGCGCCACCTCGACCAGATCGTCCTCCACCACGATCAACCCGGCCCCGGCCAGCCGGCGTACCGACTCCTGCAAGTCGTCTCGGCTCGGAACGCTGTGGTGCAAGAAGTCGGCCGCCGCCAGCAGATCGGCCAGGCTGGCTCCGGTCACCGGTAGGGCCGCGTGCATCGCCCGGTCGCGCTCGAGGCGCTCGGCGATGACCGCGGACACGAAGATCCAAGCGTCGTTCCACTGCCAGCTGCCCGCCCCCATGCGGCAATGATGCCGCGACACCCGCGCCCCCGGAAGCGGATGTGTCGCGATGATCACAAGACTGTGATGCAACGGGCGGACTGCAAAACCGAATCAGCTGGGCATATCACGCCGTCCAATACGGACACATCACCCCAAGGAGTACGACTGTTGAGTGAGCGTGTATGAACCCGGATGAGTGACGCGATTCAATGGGCGAGCGCGGGCCGCCGGCTGCCGTCGGGGACCGTGCACAGGGGCAGGAACAGTTGCGCCAGAGGGCCGATGGCCAGCGCGTACGCGATTGTTCCGATGCCCACCGTGCCGCCCAGGAAGAAACCGACGATCAAGACCGACAGTTCGATTGACGTACGGACCAGACGGACCGACAGGCGTGGCCACCGGCCCACTACACCCGTCATCAGGCCGTCGCGGGGGCCGGGCCCGAACCGGCTGCCGATGTAGAGGCCGGTGGCCAGGCCGTTCAGCAGGATGCCGCCGACCAGATAGGCGACCCGGGCCGGGATCGTCCCGCCCTCGGGCAGCACCGCCAGGGCGCCGTCGACCGCGAACCCGACCACCACCAGGTTGGCCACCGTGCCGAAGCCGGGGCGCTGCCGCAACGGGATCCACAGCAGCAGCACAGGAACGCCGACCAGGATGACGATCCAGCCGAAGCTGATGCCCGTGGCCTCGGACAGGCCCTGGTGGAAGACGTCCCACGGGTTGAGCCCGAGCGCCGACTCGATCGTGAAGGCCATGCTGACGCCGTACAGGACGAGGCCGGTGAAGAGCTGGACGGTCCGCCGGGTGAGACGACGATCTCGGTTGCCACTTAGTTGCACGAGTGCCAGTCTGAAAGCCAATTGCAGGATGCTGAAGAGCCAATTCGCCGGAGGTGGCCATGACGTCGACGATTCGTGGAGGCCAATTGGGCCGGCTGCTCGGTCAGTGGCATTCCCTGCCGGGCCGTCACCGCAGCCCCGACTATGCCGCTCTGGCCGGTGCCGTGCGTGGCCTGCTGGCCGACGGCCGATTGCCTCTGGGTGTACGGATGCCGGCCGAACGCGAGTTGGCGGAGGCGCTCGCCGTGAGCCGGACGACGGTCTCGGCCGCGTACCGCACGCTCCGCGAGAGCGGCCATCTGACCAGCCGGAGAGGCGCGGGAAGCTGGACCACCCTCCCGAACGGCCATCGTGTGGCCCCGTCGGGCCTGTGGGCCGCCGGCGACGACCAGGACGTGATCGACCTGGGTGTGGCCGCCTCGGCCGCCCCGGCCGAGCTCGTCACGGCCGCGCACGACGCCGCCTCCGACCTGCCGCGCTATCTGGGCAGCGCCGGATATCACCCGACCGGCCTGGGTGAGCTCCGCGAGGCGGTGGCGGCCGGCTACGCCGAGCGGGGCGTGCCGACCTCGGCCGAGCAGATCCTCATCACCGGAGGCACCCAGCAGGCCCTCGACCTGGTGTTGCGCCTGTCGGTGCCGGCCGGTTCACCGGTGCTGGTGGAGGCGCCGACCTATCCGAACGCGCTGGCCGCCCTCTCGGCCCGCCGGGCCCGCCTCAGCACCCACGGCCTGGACACGGCCACCGGCTGGGACGGCGAGATGCTGCTGGGCGCGTTGCGCCAGACCCGGCCCCGCGTCTCGTACGTGATCCCCGAGTTCCACAACCCGACCAGCCACCTGATGACCACCGACCTGCGCGAGCGCCTGGTGGCCACGGCCCACGCGACCGGCACCGAGCTGATCGTCGACGAGTCCTTCGTCGACCTGCCCCTGGACGACCAGGAGATGCCCCCGCCGGTGGCGGTCTTCGACCGGCACAGCCGGGTGGTGTCGATCGGGGGCATGAGCAAGGCGTACTGGGGTGGCCTGCGCATCGGCTGGGTGCGCGCTTCGGCCCCGCTGGTGCAGCGCCTGGCCGCCATCCGCGTCGGCGTCGACATGGCCAGCCCGGTTCTGGAGCAGCTGGTCGCCGTCCGCCTCATGCACCAGGCCACCCAGATCGTGAAGGCCCGCCGCGAGGAACTCCGCATCCAGCGCGACGCCCTGGTCACGGCCCTGCGGACAGCGCTGCCGGAGTGGAGCTTCGTGCTGCCCGCCGGCGGCGTCTCCCTCTGGGCCGAGCTGGACGGCCCGATCTCCAGCGCCCTGGCCCGCGCCGCCGAGGACGTGGGCGTCCGCCTGGCCCCCGGCCCGCGCTTCGGCCTGGACGGCACCCTGGAGCGTTTCCTGCGCCTGCCGTTCACCCTTCCGGCCGAAGACCTGATCGAGGCCGTACGCCGAATCGCCACCGTCCGTCACGACCTCGACCGGGCAACGTCCCCGTCCTGGCGCTCACCGACCGTCATCGCCTGACGAGGCCTCAGACCAGCCAGACGCCGTCCCGCATCAGGGTGCGCCCGGCCAGCTCGTTCACCTCCCGCCAGGCCTGCACACGCTCGGGCCGCAGCACGAGAAAGGCATAGGAGTCACCGGCCGTCCGCGGATCCCAGTCGTTCTGCGCCGCGTAGGCCTCGCCGACCGGCCCCGACTCGCCGACCGGAATCGCTTTCTCCAGAACCGCGTCTATCAGTACGACATCACGGGTTCCCCCGAGGGCGACACGCGCCCGCCCGTGTGCGGCGAGGTTCCGCCCGGTAGGCGAGCCCGTGTCGGTGGCCAGCAGAACCCGCTCCTCGAACCAGGCGACGGTCAGCGGAACCAGATAGGGCTCGTCACCATCGGCCGTAGCCACCCAGGCATCGGCCACCGGCGCGCTCAGTTTCGCCAGCACATCGGCCTTGCGCTCCACCGGCGAACGGGGTTCCTCGGCCATCGCGGTCCTCCTTGACTCGGCTCTACTACTCGGTGGTGCCCTGGAACAGGCCGAACAGGTTGCCGTCGGTGTCGCGGAACGTGGCGGTCAGGCCTCCGCCGCCCACATCCTTGGCCGGCTGCTCCACCGTGGCGCCGGCGGCGGTCAACGACTTGGTGGTCGCCTCGATGTCGGTGACGTGGTAGTACGTGATCGGGCCCGCGGCCACGTCGCCGTGCGGGTTCAGGCCGATCTCGGGGGAGTTCTCCGGGCGGAACCCCACGTAGTAGGGCTCGTCCATGTACGGCGACGTACCCAGCAACGCCGTGTAGAGCGCCTTCGCCGCGGTGAGGTCCTTGACCGGGATGGTGATCGTACGGATGGGCATGGTTCCTCCTCTGTCACAGCGGACCGGGGCGGCCCGTCACAACGTATGACGGGTGCCGAACGAGAGGTGTGACGATGAGCGAACTGGACCTGCTGGCCGAGCGCTTCGAACGGGACCGCGCGCATCTGCGGTCCGTCGCCCAGCGGATGCTCGGTTCGGCCGACGAGGCCGACGACGCCGTTCAGGAGACCTGGGTACGGCTGAGTCGCAGCGACACCAGCGACGTGGGCAACCTGACCGGCTGGCTGACGACCGTCGTCTCGCGGGTCTGCCTCGACATGCTGCGTTCGCGGGCTTCTCGCCGCGAGGACCAGACCGAGGTTCCTTCGACGACGTACGACGACGAGCCCGGCCCCGAACAGCAGGCGCTTCTCGCCGACGCCATCGGGCCGGCGCTGCTTCTCGTTCTGGACACGCTCGGCCCGAGCGAGCGTCTGGCCTTCGTCCTGCACGACATGTTCGCCGTGCCTTTCCCGGAGATCGCCGAGATCGTCGGGTGTACGCCGGCGGCCGCGCGCCAGCTGGCCAGCCGCGCCCGGCGGCGGGTGCGGGGCGAGCCTGTTCCGGACGACGACGGCACCGACCGGCGGCGGGCCGTCGTGAGCGCCTTCCTGACCGCCGCCCGGGCCGGTGACTTCGGCGCCCTGCTCACCCTGCTCGACCCCGATGTGGTTCTGCGGGCCGACCCCGAGGCCGTCAAGATCGGGGCGACGGCCGTGCTCACCGGCGCGGGCGAGGTGGCCGGCCGTTTCCACGGCGGCGCCCAGTCGGCGCGCCTGGCTTTCCTGGACGGCGCGCCGGGCCTGGTCTGGGCGGTCGGCGGTCAGGTCCGGGTGGTCTTCGTCTTCGGCTTCGAGGGCGACCGGGTGAGCCGTATCGACCAGTTGGCCGACCCTGCCGCCATCGAGGCGCTGACCATAGAGATCTTGCCGAACAGTGCGCTGGGTCAGATCTGAGCGAGCGAACCGGCGTACATCTGGTTGATCTGCTCGGAGAAGTTGGTCTCGACCGAGCGGCGCTTGATCTTCATCGAGGGGGTGATCTCGCCCGCCTCGATGCTCAGGTCGCGGGGGAGGATCGCGAACTTCTTGATGGTCTCCCAGCGGTTGAGCTTGCCGTTGAGCTCCTGGATGTAGCCGTCGATCATCTGCTGGGTCTCGGGCGCGCAGCAGATGTCCTGGTAGCTCTTGCCGGCCAGCGGGCCACTGGCGGCCCAGCCCTTGATCGCGTCCTCGTCGAGCGAGATCAGCATGGTGACGAAGTTGCGGGCCTGGCCGATGACGACCGCCTGCGACGTGTACGGGCAGACCGCCTTGAACATGCCCTCGATCGCGGACGGGGCGATGTATTTGCCGCCGGACGTCTTGACCAGGTCTTTCTTGCGGTCGGTGACCCGCAGGAAGCCGTCCGCGTCGAGCTCGCCGATGTCGCCGGTGCGCAGGAAGCCGTCCTCGGTGAACGCCTCGGACGTCTCCTTGGGCAGGTTGTGGTAGCCACGCATGACCGGGGCGCCGCGCAGCAGCACCTCGCCGTCGGTGTCGATGCGGCACTCGAGGTCACCCAGGGGCAGGCCGACCGTGCCGATCTTCAGCTTGTCGAGGCGGTTGACGAAGTTGGCCGCGCTGCTCTCGGTCAGGCCGTAGCCCTCCATGATCGGGAGGTTGGCGGCGGCGAAGAACTCGGCGATGTCGCGGCTGAGCGGGGCCGAGCCGCTGACCAGCACGCGCAGGCGGCCACCGAGCTTGGTCTGCAGCTTGCTGAAGACCAGGCGCTCGGCCACCGCGAACTTGAGCTTGAGACCGCCCGGCAGCGGCTTGCCGGCCTGCTCGAGCGCGACCTTCTGCTTGCCGACCCCGACCGCCCAGTGGAAGATCTTGGCCTTGGCCCCGCCGCCCTCCAGCGCCGTGGTCACCGTCTTGTTGTAGACCTTCTCGAAGATGCGGGGAGCGGCGCACATCAGCGTCGGCTGGACCACCGCGAGCATGTCGACCAGCTTGTCGACGCGGCCGTCGACGTACGTCGGCACGCCCACGTGGATGATGCCGCAGAGCAGCGTCTTGCCGAACGAGTGCGACAGCGGCAGCCAGAGATATTGCAGGTCGGTCGACTCGAACAGGCCGAGGCCCTGCTGGGCGACGCCCTCCCAGGTCCACCCGGCGTGCAGCAGCTGCACACCCTTGGGCCGGCCGGTGGTGCCGGAGGTGTAGATGAGCGTGGCGAGGTGGTCGGGGCCGATGGTGGCCACGATCTCCTCGATCAGCTGGGGGTTGCCGCGCAGGGCGCCGGCGCCGCGCTCCTCGAGCTCGGTCAGCGTCAGCTGGGGCGGGGTCGCGCCGGCGTCGGCCGGGCCGTCGATGATGACGACGTGGGTGACGGCGGTGTCGACGCCGGAGATCTTCAGGGCCTGCTTGGCGTTCTCGGCGATCAGCACCTTGGAGCCGGAGTCGGCGACGATGTAGCTCGCGTCCTCGGGCTCGGTGGTCGGGTAGACCGTGGTGGTCGCCGCGCCCGCGCAGTTGATGCCCAGGTCGGCAAGCACCCACTCGAACCGGGTGCCGGAGAGGATGGCGACCCGGTCCTCGAGACCCACGCCCAGCTCGCGCAGTCCCGCCGCGATCGCCGTAGCCCGCTCGCCGACCTGCGCCCACGTGTGCCAGACCATGCCGCTGTCGTCGGCGTTGGGCACGGCGAAGGCCTGGCCGTTCGGAGTGGCGGCCACCCGCTTGAAGAACATGTCGGGGATCGACCGGTACGGGACCTCGAGAGCCATCGGCGCCGCCTTCAGATGCAGGAACGGGGGGATTTAACGTGTTAGTTACCGCAGAGTATTGGTGACGGGGCGGGAGGGCTAGTGGCACGGCGCCTCACATCGAGTCTATCGACCGGGAGACCTGGTCGTCTCACAGCGTGAAACCGGCGAGTAACTCTAGGAACTGGCCGGCCGGAGGGCGGGCGCGAGCGAGGCGGTGACCGCCGAGACGGCGACGACGGTGGCGAAGGCCAGGATGGCCAGGCGGGGGCCGCCGCAGGTGACGAGCAGGCCGGCCAGCAGGGGCGCGGCCGCGGCGGCGGACATGGCGACCATGAAGATCACGCTGAGGACGCGGCCCTGCAGGGCGTCGGGGGTGATCGCCGCCTGATGGGCGAACAGCGCCGCGTTGCAGGCCGGACCGGCGAAGACGGCCAGGGCGACCGGCGCCGCCGTGGCCACGCCGATGGCCGGGATCGCGCTGACCGTCAGGAACGCGAAGGCGGCCCAGCACAGGGTGCGGATCAGCCGCGCGAACGGCAGCCAGCGGAGCAGGGCCGGAGCGGCCAGCGCGCCGAGCAGGCCGCCGGCGCCGACGATGGTCTCGGTCAGGCCGATCACGCCGGGCGCCGTGCCCTCGTCCTGGAGGGTCACGATGATCGTGAAGATCGTCCCGGTCAGGGCGAAGTTCAGCGGGGCCGCGATGATCAGCACCGAGCGCAGGAACGCGTTGGTGAAGACGAACCGCAGGCCCTCGGTCAGGGCCGCGAGGTGGCTGCCGGGCCGGTGCCGGGTGGTCTGCATGGGCTTGCGGATGAGGGCGACGCCGATCAGCGAGGCCAGGTACGACACGGCGTTGCCGACGAAGGGCAGGGCGTGGGTGATGCCGAAGAGCAGGCCGCCGAGCGGGGGACCGGCGAGCGAGGTGCCGTAGCTGCGGGCCTCGTTGCGGGCGACCGCCGCCGGCAGGTGCGGCACGGGGACCAGGCTGCGCAGGGCGGCGTGCTCGGTGGTGTTGAAGAACGCCCCGCAGACCGCGTCGATCACCGCCACCACGATGATCGTGGCGAGGTTGGCGTGCCCGGCGATGACGGTCACGGCCAGCGCGGCGAAGGCGATCAGCCGGACGATGTCACAGGTCAGCAGGGCCGTGCGGCGGTTGATCTGGTCGGCCAGGACCCCGGCCGGCAGGCGGCAGGCGAGCTTGGTGACCTGGGCCGCGGTGCCGACGGCGCCGGCCTGCACGGCCGAGCCGGTCACCTCGAGCACGAGCAGCGGGACGGCGAGCTGGGCGATCGTCGCCCCCAGGTCGGACAAAGTCTGACTTGTCCACAGGAGATTGAACTCGCGGTTGCGCCAGAGGCTCGGCACTGTCCGCGATTCCATGGTCACCCAACGCAGGATATGTACTGCATTCCATATCTCGCACGAGCCCGGCCCGCGCTGAACCGCGGGCCGGGCGTCGAAGCGGACGAAATGGAAGGGTCAAGGGGCCAGGTAGAGAAGGCGGTTCGGGGAGCTGGTGCCGGGGCTCGTGACCACGCCGGTGGTGGCGCCGTTGACGAGGCTGTCGCGCACCTGGGCCGGGGTGAGGCTCGGGCTGCCGGAGAGGACCCGGGCGGCCGCGCCGGCGACGTGCGGGCTGGCCATCGACGTGCCGCTGATCGTGTTGGTCGCGGTGTTCGACGTGTACCAGTCCGACGTGATCGACGAGCCGGGCGCGAAGATGTCGAGGCAGCTGCCGTAGTTGGAGTAGCTGGCCCGCGCGTCGGTGCTGGTGGTGGCGCCGACCGTGATGGCCGCGGCGACCCGGGCCGGCGACGAGTTGCAGGCGTTGGCGTTGGAGTTGCCGGCGGCCAGGGCGTAGGTGACGCCCGAGGTGATCGACCGGGAGACGGCGCTGTCGAGGGTGCTGCTGACGCCGCCGCCGAGGCTCATGTTGGCCACCGCGGGCTTGACCGCGTTCGTGGTCACCCAGTTGACGCCGGCGATGACGCCGGCCGTGGTGCCGCTGCCGGAGCAGTTGAGCACGCGGACGCCGACCAGGCGGACCTGCTTGGCCACGCCGTAGGTGGTGCCGCCGACCGTGCCCGCCACGTGGGTGCCGTGGCCGTTGCAGTCGACGCCGCCGGAGCCGACCGCGTCGTAGCCGAACGACGCCCGTCCGCCGAAGTCGCTGTGCGTGTACCGGATGCCGGTGTCGATGACGTACGCCGTCACGCCCGACCCGGTCGTCGTGTACGAGTACGTGGTGCTCAGCGGGCGGTTGCGCTGGTCGATGCGGTCGAGGCCCCAGGTCGCGTTGGCCTGCGTGGCCAGCAGCGAGACCGTCTGGTTCTGCTCGACGTACTCGACGTCGGGGCTCGCCGCGAGGCGCTTGGCCTGATAGGCGGTCATGCCGGCCTCGTACGCGTTGATCGTGCCGAAGCTCTGGCGTACCTGGCCGCCGAAGCTCTTGGCCAGCGTCGCCGGCGCCTTCGCACCGGCCTTGAGGACCACGATGTAGCTGCCGGGCACCGCGTTAGCCGTGCCGTCCAGGCGGATCTCGCCGGTGGCGGCGGCCGCGGCCGGGGTGGCCGTCGCGGCCGCGGTGATCGCGGCGAGCACGCCCGCGATCAGGATGCGTCTCTTCGCCATGCGCTGTCCTCTCTCGGCCCCGTGATATTGACGAGCGCCAATAAGTCTATACGGAGGGTTACGGAGAGGCGGCATACCGTATGGGCCATATCGGGGCCCAGAATGTGCGGGTGGATCTGATCATCCCGCCCGGCGGGAACAAGACCGTGGCCGTCTACCGCGCGCTGCGGGAGGCCATTGTGGACGGGAGGTTGCCGCCCGGATCGCGGCTGCCGGCGACCCGGGTCCTGGCCGCCGATCTCGGGATCGCGCGGGGAAGCGTCGCGGGCGCCTATGAGCGCCTCGCCGCCGAGGGCTATCTGGACGCTCGGGTGGGGGCGGGGACTTTCGTCGCTTTCAAACCGATGAACCGGACGCCTCGACGCGAGGGCGGTTCGCTGAAGCCGCGGCGCGGATGGGCGTTCGCGCCACTGCCGACGAGCGGGGGCGCGCCGCCGCCGCGCTACGACTTCCGGGTCGGCATCCCCGACGCCGGGCTCTTCCCGTTCGACGCCTGGCGGCGCCTGCTCGTGGCCGAGACCCGGCTGCGGGCCAACAGCCTGGGCACGTACGCGGAACCGTCCGGCCATCCGGCCCTGCGGGAGGCGATCGCCCGCTATCTCGGCGTGGCCCGGGGCGTGCGGGCGAGCGCGGCCGACATGGTGATCACCAACGGCACCCAGCACGCGCTCGACCTGATCGGCCGGGTGCTGATCACGCCGGGCGACGTGGTCGCGGTCGAGGACCCGGGCTATCCGCCGGCCCGGCGCCTGTTCGCCTCGCTCGGCGCCCGGGTCGCCGCCGTGCCGGTCGACGCCGAGGGCCTGGTCGTCTCGGCGATCCCGTCGTCGTCCACTTTGGTCTACACGACGCCGTCGCATCAGTTCCCGCTCGGCCGGGCGATGAGCGCGGCCCGCCGCCGCGAGCTGCTCGACTGGGCCGGCCGCCGGTCGGTGGCGATCGTCGAGGACGACTACGACAGCGAGTTCCGCTTCCTGTCGCGCCCGCTGGAGCCGCTCTACAGCCTCGACACCGCGGGCCGGGTGCTCTACGCCGGCACCTTCTCCAAAAGCATGCTCCCGTCGCTGCGCACCGGCTTTCTGCTCACCCCGCCCGGCCTGCGCGACGCGCTGGTCGCGGCCCGCCAGATGGGCGACGGGCACGGCCAGCCCGCCGTGCAGGCCGCGCTGGCCCGCTTCATCGACGACGGCCAGCTGGCCCGGCACGTGCGCAAGGCCGGCAAGGCCTACGCCGTGCGGCACCGCCGGCTCGTCGCCGCGCTGATCGCCACCGAAGGGCTCGAGGCGATCCCGTCCGCCGCCGGCCTGCACCTGGCCGCGGTCACCCCCGTCGACTCGACCGCGGTGACCAGGGCGGCGAAGCGGGCCGGGATCGGCCTCGACGACCTGCGCACCTATTACGCCGATCAGTCCACCGGGCAGACCGGCCTGGTGTTCGGGTTCGGCGCGACCGACCCGTCGCTGATCGGCGAGGGCATGGCGCTGCTGGCCGGGATCCTGGACCGCCACGCCTGATAGCCGATCGCGCCCGCCGCGACCACCAGGCTGAGCAGCGCCGGCGGCCCGGTCAGCCCGAGCAGCGCGACCACCGCCACGAACGCCACCGCGGCCACCACCCGCTGCCGCCCGGCCAGCAGCTTGACCGCGGCCGCCGTGCCGATCACGTAGACCAGCGTGAAGCAGCCGGTGACCAGCAGCATCATCGTGTGCAGGTCGATCGGCAGCACCACCGAGACGAGGCTGCCGAGCAGCACGGCGACCAGCGCCTTGCGCGGCGTGCCGAACGGCCGCGCCGGCAGCGCCCCGTCCCGGGCCAGCGCCGCACCGAGCTGTGACGACCCGGCGAAGTAGGCGTTCACCGCGCCGGCCGTCAGCAGCAGGGCCACGACGGCCGTGAGCGCGCGGACCGGGCCACCCACCCCGGCCGCGAGCAGGTCGGCCAGCGGCGCCTGGCTGTCGCCGAGCGCCGGCCCGAGCACCAGCACGCTGGTGACGGCCACGGCCAGGTAGAGCCCGCCGACCACTACGACCGCGATCGCCGTGGCCCGCGGCACGTCGCGCCGCGGATCGCGGTATTGCCCGGACAGCGACGAGACCGCCTCCCAGCCGGCGAAGCCCCAGATGAGCACGGCCACGGCCGTGCCCACGCCGGCCCAGCCGTGCGGGGTGAACGGGGTCAGGTTGCCCCACCGCGCGTGCGGCAGCGCGGTGATCACCGTGAGGAGCAGCAGCACGGCGAGCGTGCCGGTGAGCGCGAGCTGGGCCCGGCCCGAGATCCGCAGCCCGAACCAGTTCATCACCGCGACCGTGCCCACGACGGCCAGGAAGGTGCCGAGCACGGTGGCGCGGCCGCCGCCGATCACGTCGGCCACATAGCCACCCGCGAACGCGGCCGCGGCCGGCGCACCGAGCGGCACCGCGAAGAAGAAACACCAGCCGACGGCCGCCGCCGCCCGTGGCCCGAACGCCAGCCGGACATAGGTGGAGACGCCGCCGGCGTCGGGATGTCGGGCCCCGAGCGCCGCGAAGGTCCAGGCCAGGGGCGCCGAGAGCACGATCAGCGCGACCCAGGCGACCAGCGAGGCGGGACCGGCGACATCGGCGGCCAGGGCGGGCAGGGAGATCACGCCGGTGCCGAGCACGGCGCCGATGCTGAGGGCGGTGCCCTGGGCCACGGAAAGTTTCATGGCGAAACCGTAGGCGGGAATTGGCTCGCCCGCGTAGGCCAATCCGGCCCAGATCGATTGGGCCAATCAGAGGCCCAGGGAAGCCTCCCGCAGGCGTGCCGAGTCGCCGTCGATCGTCACCCGAGCGGCGTCCTTGCGGCCGGTGAGGAAAAGCGCGATCTCGCCGGGATCTCCGGACAAAGTGGCAACAGGATCATCGCCTACGGTGAAGGAGCCGAAGCCGTCGGAGCGGACCTCCGCCGACAGCCGGGCCCGTCGCAGGGCCAGCTTGCCGGTCATCCGGACGGCCTTCCACAACGCCGCCTGTTCCCCCGGGGAAAGGGAGCGCGGCGTCCACGAGGGTTGCGCCCGGCGGGCGTCCTCGTGGTGGATGAAGAACTCGACGGTGTTCGTCACCTCGTCCAGCAACGGGTTGCTGACCGGGCTCCACCAGGGTGGCGTCCGCAGTTCGGAGATCACTTTCTCGTACGGCTGGGAAGCCTTGGCCAGGCGCACGCGTTCACCATGACCGTGCAGGGGCGGCAGGAGGATGCCGGCCGAGGCGTCGGGCCGCCGGTCGCGTACCACGAGATGAGCCGCGAGATCGCGGGTCGTCCATCCGGTGCAGAGCGTGGGCTGGTCCGGCCCGAGCGAAAGCAGCAGGTCGGCGAGGAGTCGGCGTTCGCTCCGGGCATAGGCGGTCACGAACGTGATCGTAGACACATTGTCGTACCTGTGAACGAACGGCGCCCGTTCGGCAGGATGGGGAAGTAAGGCCGGAACCCCCGGCGAACACTTACCAGTCAGGTAGGAAATTGAGCAGCAGGACCAGCCGCGATGTGCTGGGACGGGGACTGCGTGTGCTGGGACAGGCGATTCGTACCGAACCGCGCCTGTTCACCGTCGGGGTCGTCGGCAGCAGCGTCTTCGGCCTTCTGGTCATCGCGAACTCGTACGTGGTGGGCTACGTCATCGGCCATGTCGTCGTGCCCGCCTTCAGCAGCGGAAAGGCCGGCACCGGTGAGCTCGCGCTGATCGCGGCCGTCTTCCTCGGCCTCAGCGGGCTGCGCGTGGCCAGCGTCTTCGGCCGCCGCCTGGGCGCCGGCTTCATGCAGTTCCGGCTCCAGGCCCGCTATCGCCGTGCGGTGACCAGCCGTTATCTCTCCCTGCCGCCCGCGTGGCATCAGCGCCACGCCACCGGCACTCTGCTGTCGAACGCGAACTCCGACGTGGAGGCCGCGTTCGTGCCGATCGCGCCGCTGCCGTTCGCGGTCGGCACGATCGTGATGATCTTCGCGGCGGTGGTCGCCCTCTTCTTCACCGACCCGGTGCTGGCGCTGGTCGGCGTCACGCTCTTCCCGGCCCTGTTCGGCCTCAACTTCGTCTATTCGCGGGCCATGTCGCCGCGGCAGATCCGGGCCCAGCGGATGCGGGCCAAGGTCAGCGCGGTCGCGCACGAGAGCTTCGACGGCGCGCTGGTCGTCAAGACGATGGGCCGCGAGGCCGACGAGTCGCGCCGGTTCGGGGTCTTCGTGACCGAGCTGCGCGACGCGCTGATCTCGGTGGGCCGGCTGCGCGGCCTGTTCGACCCGCTGATGGACGCCCTGCCCAGCCTGGGCACGCTGGCCGTGCTGCTGCTCGGCGCCTGGCGCCTCCAGTCCGGCGCGATCTCGGTGACCGAGCTGGTCACGGTGAGTTTCCTGTTCACGGTGCTGGCCTTCCCGGTGCGCGCGATCGGGTGGGTGGTGGCGGAGCTGCCGCGCAGCGTGGCCGGCTGGGAGAGGGTCCAGGCCGTCCTCTCGGCGACAGGCGATTTGTCGTACGGCGACAAGAGCGCCGACGGCGAAGGAGCCGCCGAGCTGCGCTTCGACAAGGTCGACTTCCGGTACGGAGACGGCCCCCTGGTCCTGCGCGATGTCTCCTTCACCGTGCCCCGGGGGAAGACGGTGGCCCTGGTCGGCGCCACCGGATCGGGCAAGTCGACCATCGCCTCGCTCGCCGTGCGCCTCATGGACCCGGTCGACGGGCGGATCGTCCTCGACGACACGGCGGTGCCGTCCCTGAGCGAGGCCGCACTGGCGCGGGCGTCCGCTTTGGTCCCGCAGATCCCGTTCGTCTTCGACGACACGATCCGCGGCAACGTGACGCTCGACCGTCCGGAAATATCCGACAAGTCGGTGGAATGGGCGCTTGAGCTGGCGCAGGCCGACCGATTCGTCGCCAATCTGCCGGAGGGGCTCGACACCGCGGTCGGCGAGCGCGGCACCTCTCTGTCCGGCGGGCAGCGCCAGCGGATCACCCTCGCCCGCGCGCTCGCGGGCAAGCCTCGAATGCTTGTCCTGGACGACGCCACCAGCGCGGTCGACCCGCGCGTGGAAGCCGACATCCTGGCCGCGCTGCGGGGCAACGACGCCGGCGCGTCCATCCTGGTCGTCGCCTACCGGCGGGCCACCATCGCGCTGGCCGACGAGGTCGTCTACCTGGAGCAGGGCAAGGTCGTGGCCACCGGAACCCACACCGAGCTCCTCGCCAACCACCAGGGCTACGCGGATCTCGTGACCGCGTACGAGAAGGCCGAAAGGGTCGAAGCATGAGCACCGGCACGTTCGCGACGATCAAGCGCGGGCTGGCGCTCTCTCCGGAACTCAGGCCCGGGCTCGGTGGCACCATCGCCCTCGCCCTCGTGCAGATGGGTGGCCGGGTGGCCGTGCCGATCGCCGTCCAGCAAGGCATCGACCACGGCATCCGCGGCGCCGGCGGGCCCGACCTCAACTACGTGGTCGGTGTCGTCGCGGTCACCTTCGTCGCGCTGATGATCTCGACGCTGGCCGGTTATCTGATGACCCGGCGGCTGTTCACGGTCAGCGAGACCGCGCTCGGCGGCCTGCGCTCGCGCACGTTCCGGCACATCCACGACCTGTCGATGCTGCACCAGCAGTCCGAGCGGCGCGGCACGATGGTGTCCCGGGTGACCAGCGACGTCGACCAGATCTCGCAGTTCCTGCAGACCGGCGGCGTGCAGCTGCTGCTCGCCTCGGGCCAGCTGCTGGTCTCGACGATCGTGATGTTCGTCTACTCGTGGCAGCTCACCATCGTCGTGCTGCTCGCCTTCGGCCCCTCGGTCGCGATCATCCGGCTCTTCCAGAAGCGGCTGGCCTCGGTCTACGCCGCGGTGCGCGAGCGCACCGGCGTCATGCTGGGCGCGGTCGCCGAGAGCGTCGTGGGCGCGCTGGTCATCCGGGCGTACGGCGTGGCCGGCCGCACCGAGAAGCGGCTCGACGAGTCGATCAGCAGCCTCCAGAGCGCGCAGCAGAAGGCCCTCAAGACCAGCGTGACCAGCTTCTCCAGCGGCGAGATCGGGGCCGGCCTGGCGCTGGCCGGCGTGGTCGTGGTGGGTGTGCTGATCGGCGAGGACGGTGGCCTGACGGTGGGCCGGCTGACCGCGTTCCTGTTCCTGGTGACGCTGTTCATCCAGCCCGTGCAGATCGCCACCGACATGCTCAACGAGGCGCAGAACGCGGTGGCCGGCTGGCGCCGCGTGCTCGACGTCCTCGACATGAGCCCCGACGTGGCCGACCCCGACGACGTGGGCGTCGCGCTTCCGGTGGGTCCTCTCTCCGTACGCTTCGACGACGTCTCGTTCCGTTACCCGGGCGGGCCGGTCGTGCTGCATGACGTCGACCTGGAGATCCCGGCCCGGACGAAGGTGGCCGTGGTCGGCGAGACCGGCAGCGGCAAGACGACCTTCGCCAAGCTGCTCACCCGTCTGATGGACCCCGCCGAGGGTGAGGTTCTGCTCTCCGGGACGCCGCTGACCTCGGTGCGTTTCTCGTCACTGCGCTCGAGGGTGGTGATGGTGCCGCAGGACGGCTTCCTGTTCGACGCGACGGTGGCCGAGAACATCCGCTTCGCCGAGCCGTCGCTGACCGACGAGCAGCTGGAGGCGGCCTTCGTCGAGCTGGGGCTCAAGGACTGGCTGGACGGGCTGCCGGGTGGGCTCGAGACCCCGGTGGGCGAGCGCGGCGAGGCGCTCAGCGTGGGGGAGCGGCAGCTGGTGGCGCTGGTCCGGGCGTACGTCGCCGATCCTGACCTGCTGGTCCTGGACGAGGCGACCAGTGCGGTCGACCCGGCCACCGAGGTGCGGCTTCAGCACGCTCTCGACACGGTGACCAGGGGGCGGACGACGGTGGCGATCGCACACCGGCTCTCCACGGCCCAGGCCGCGGACGAGGTGATCGTGGTGGACGCGGGCCGCGTCGTCCAACGCGGCCCGCACTCCGAGCTCGTCAACCAGGAGGGTTCGATCTACGCGAAGCTCTACGCCTCCTGGCTGGAGCAGACGCGCTAACTACCGCGCGTAGAACTCGACTACGAGCTGCTCGTCGCACTGCACGCGGATCTCCGAGCGCTGCGGCAGGCTGATCATCGTGGTGCGCAGGTCCTCGAGCACCGTGGAGAGGTACGGCGGGGTCGGGCCGTCGACGTGGGAGCCGGCCGCGGCGATCTGGAACGGCGGCTTCTGCCGGCTGCTCTCGCGCACCTCGACGACCTGGCCCGGCTTGAGCCGGTAGCCGGGGCGGTCGACCTTCTTGCCGTCCA
Organism: Actinoplanes sp. NPDC000266; assembly: GCF_042899005.1. Taxonomy (NCBI): domain Bacteria; kingdom Bacillati; phylum Actinomycetota; class Actinomycetes; order Micromonosporales; family Micromonosporaceae; genus Actinoplanes; species Actinoplanes sp. NPDC000266. The sequence continues at coordinate 324,222 of NZ_JBIAZI010000011.1, read as the reverse complement.
CGGTGAAGTGGCCGTGCACGACGAGCTGACGGGCCTGGTAGACCGTGCGGGCCAGGCCCGCGCGGGTCACCACGGCGTCCAGGCGGCGCTCGAGCAGGCTGACCATGGTCTCGCCGGTCTTGCCCTCGGCCCGGTGGGCGTCGTCGTACGCCTTCCGCATCTGGGACTCGCTGATGTTGTACTGGTGCCGCAGGCGCTGCTTCTCGAGCAGACGGACCTGGTAGTCCGAGGCCTTGCGACGGCTACGGCCGTGCACACCCGGCGGGAAGGGCCGCTTCTCGAAGTACTTCACGCACTTCGGCGTCAGAGGGATGCCGAGCGCCCGCGAGAGCTTGGCTTTAGGTCGGGAGTTGTTCATGAAGTCTCCGGAGTCACTTGCGCTTGAGGCCGGTGTTACGGTTAGCCTCACCTTACTAAGGCAAGCCTAACCGGTGCCCGGAGGTCTTCACCATGCAGCCCACTCACGCCGAGATCGCGCGGACGCTCGCCGCCGGCCACCTGCCCGGCGTCGCGCACATCGCGTGCCGCCCGGGTCCCCTGCCCGTGCGGCACGTCACCGACGCGAACGGCCGTGTGCTGCTGCTGTCGCCGCGTGACGGCGCTTTCGCCGCGGCCCTCAAGCCGCAGGACGGCAACGACGACACCGCGATGGTGCTCGACATCTCCGACGTGCCGCCGATGGCCGGCTCGCCCGCCCTGGGCCGGGTGTGGATCTCCGGCTGGGCCACCCTGCTGGAGGGTGACGAGGAGCGGGCCGCGACGCTGGACTACGCGGACATCGACGCCTCGGGCGATCTGCTCGACGTCGGCGACGGCCAGGTCATCCACCGGATGGACGTGGCCGAGGTGCGCTACGAGCGCAACGAGAACCTGGTCGACGTCGACGTCGACGACTGGGCCGAGGCCACGGCCGACCCGCTCTGCCGCATCGAGTTCGACCTGATCGCCGACCTGATCGACCACCACGAGGCCGAGATGAGCGCCTACGTGCGCCGTCAGCTCGGGTCGACGTTCCAGCCCAAGGCCGAGCCCCAGGTCGTACGGATGGACCGGTACGGCTTCATGGTCCGTCTCGACGACAAGCTGGCCCGTCTCGCCTTCCCGCGCCCGGTCACCGACCGCCACGATCTGGCTCACCTGCTGCACCCGGTGCTGTGCCACCGCTGCGGGGACTGAGATCCAGCGGTTCCATGAGGAACCGCTGGACGTTCGGGCCGATCGCCGCGGCCAGCACCGCGGGGTCGGCGCCGGCCAGCGGCTCGATCCGCAGCACGTAACGGGTCACCATGAGCCCGGCGATCTGCGTGGCCACCAGCGCCGAGCGCATCGGCGCCTCGGCCGGGTCGATCACCAGCTCACCGACCGCCCGGCGCAGGATCTGGGTGACCACGAACTCGCGCAGCAGCCGCGCGGTCCACTCGTTGCTCAGCGCCGAGCGGAAGACCGCCAGCGCGGCCGCGCCGGCCGGCGAGTCCCACACGGACAGCGCCATCCGCACCAGCCGCTCGCCGGCCTGCTCCCGCGGCCCGGCCAGCGCCTGCGGGATCAGCTCGCCCGGGTTGATCGGCGCGTTCAGCGCGGCCAGGAAAAGCTTCTCCTTGGTGCCGAAGTAGTGGTGCACCAGGGCCGGGTCGACACCGGCATCGGCCGCGATGGAGCGGATCGACGCCTTGTCGTACCCCTTCTCGGCGAAGGACGACCGGGCGGCCTCCAGAATGGACGCACGGGTGTCCTGATTGCCGGGACGGCGCCCGCTTCGACGTACCAAGAAAGCTCCTAAACAGTCCGCCGTCGCAGGGTCGCGGCGGCCAGGACGAGAGCGACCACGGCCGCCCCCGCGACGATCACCAGATCCCACCACATCTCGCTGGTCGGCTCGGCGAACTGCCCGACCTGGAGAAGGGCGTCGACCGCGTAGGTCAGCGGCAGCGCGTTGCTGATCGCCTCGAGCCAGCCGGCCATCTGCTCCCGCGGCACGAACAGCCCGCACAGCAGGATCTGCGGCACGACGACCACCGGAAGGAACTGTACGGCCTGGAACTCGGTGCGGGCGAAGGCACTGCAGAACAGGCCCAGGGCCACCCCGAGTACGGCGTTGAGCACGGCGACCACGACGACGAGCCCGGCGTTGCCGGTGGTCCGCATGCCGAGCAGCCAGTACGCGGCCCCGGTCGCGACCACCCCTTGCAGGGCGGCGGCGAGGCCGAACGCCAGCCCGTACCCGAAGAGCAGGTCGAGTTTGCCCAGTGGCGTGGTCAGCAGCCGCTCCAGGGTGCCGGTGGTGCGTTCGCGCAGCATCGCGATGCTGGTCACCAGAAACATGATCACGAACGGGAAGATGCCGAGCATGGTCAGCGCGATCCGGTCGAACGTGTCACCGGCGCCGTCGTACATGAAGTAGATCAGGGTCAGCAGCAGCACCGGCACCACGACGAGCAGGGCCACCGTCCGCTTGTCGTGCCGCAGCTGCCGCAGGATCCGCCCGGTCGTCGCCACGAGGATCATGCTGAGCCTCCTTTGGCATGCCCTCCTGGCCCTCCACCCGCTCCGCTCGCTCCGGTGCAGTCGGTCATGCCGGCACCTGCTCCCGGATGAGCCGCAAGAAAGCCTCTTCGAGATCATCGGTGCCCGCCGCGGAACGGATGGCGGCCGGGGTGTCGTCGGCGACGATGCGGCCCTCGCGGATCAGCAGCAACTGGTCGCAGCGCCCGGCCTCGTCCATCACGTGGCTGGAGACCAGCAGCGTGGTGCCGGCGGCGGCGAGCGCGTGGAATTTCGCCCACAGGTCGGCCCGCAGCACCGGGTCGAGCCCGACGGTAGGTTCGTCGAGCACGAGCAGCCGGGGCGTCCCGATCATCGCGCAGGCCAGCGAGGCCCGGCTGCGCTGCCCGCCGGAGAGGTTGCCGACGAGCTGACCGGCCGCGTCCGTCAGCCCGACGTCGTCGATGGCCCGCTCGGCCTCGGCCGCACCGAGCCCGTAGAGGGCGGCGAAGTAGCGCACGTTCTCCCGAACGGTCAGATCGGCGTAGACGCTGGGCGCCTGCGTCACGTAGCCGACCGTGCGCCGCAGCCCCGCACTTCCGGCCGGCTCGCCGAACACCGTCACGGTGCCCGCCTTGACGATCTGCACGCCCACGATCGCCCTGATCAGAGTGGTCTTGCCGCTGCCGCTGGGCCCGAGCAGCCCGGTGACCCGGCCAGTCGGAACAGTGCAGCTCATGTCGTGCAGGACTTCCCGTTTCCCTCGCTCGATGACGAGGTTCCGCACCTCGATCATGCTGGCCTCCGTAGATTTCATCGTCTGATGAGTTCAACGCTAGATGAATTCCACGAGCGGGTAAATGCCAATGTTGGTCGAAGAAGCACGCGGGCCGCATCGCTGAGAGACTCTGGGAGCGACCATGGCGCTGGACAGGCGCGGCGAATGAACAACTTCACGCTGATGCTCATCGGAGCCGCGCTTCTCTACGGGCTCGTCGGAGTCGTGTGGGGACTCAGGGCGCTGGGTCGTCTCATCGCCCGGCTGGCCGGCTCGAGTACCGCACTGCGCGATTGGTCCAGGAACGGCCGTGCTGAGACGACGTTCGGCGACTCGGTTCTCCGGTCGCTTCTGGCCGCTTGGCTCACCGTCCGGGAGTGGCGCACTCGCCGCAAGGGCAGCGCTTTCGCGGAGGCCGCGGGCAAGGTCGGCGTCGTCCTGTCCGTCGCCTTCTCGGTCGCGATCATGATCGCGTTCTACCTTGTGTGGGGTCTTTCCCCCGCCGGTACCGACTTCTATCTGGCCGTCCCGCCCGGACAGCAGCCCTCGGAGTCAGGGGCGCAGCCGATCACCATCGATGTCGACTTCAGTGGAGGGCTGCCGGTATCGGTCATCATTCTGGGCCTGTGCGTGGCGGGGCTGCTGCTGGTGACGGTCAGCCAGATCTTCCACTGGAGGAAAGTGCGACAGCTGGCCGCCACCATCGGCAACGATGACCTGGCCAGGCAGGCCACCGTAGGGCTGCGCAACGCGATCACCTTCCTCCTGGTGGAGGTGATGATCTCGGTGATCGTGCAGTTGTACGTCAAATAGTCGCTGACGCCGTCGGTCAGAGGGCGAGGATGCGGTCCAGGAACTCGCGGTAGCCGCGCATGGCCATGCGCATGCTCTCGGTGTCGGGTGACTTGTTGCCGCGCAGCGGGTCGAGCTCGTCGCGCTCGGCCAGCAGCGCCTCGGTGAGCTCGTTGACCGCGTCCGTCAGCAGGTCGTGGGCCCGGGTCAGGGCGGTCTCGGGGTCGTCGACGAACTCGGCCTTCACCTCGTGCCAGGCGGCGCGGAAGTGGCGGACGGCGTCCTCGTCCCAGAACGCGATGCTGCCCTCGGCCACGTCGCCCGGGCGCAGCGGCGCGTCCTCCTGCTTCTCCTCCTCGGGCTCCTCGGGGGCGGCGCGGCGGCCGCGGCGGGCCGGCTCGGCGTCCTCGAGGCTGGCCGAGCGGCGCGGCAGCGGGGCCGGCTCCTCGTCCTCGACGGTCTTCGCGGTCAGGTCGCCGCTGAACGTCACCGGGGATTTCGAGGGCGGCGCGGCCGGCACCGGAATGCTGGCCGAGGCCGCTCGGGGCGCCGGGACGCCCGAGACCGGGCCGGACTCGGGGTCGGGCAGGGCCGGGGTGTAGGACGGCGGCTCACCGTAGTTGCCACCGAAACCCAGTCCGTTTCCGTTCGGGCCCAATCCGTTTCCGTTCGAGCCCAGCGCCGGTGAGACGGGGGCCGGGGAGACCGGCAGGCCCGAGGTGGGCGCGCCGGAGACCGGAGCGCCCGAGGTCGGCGTGACCGTCGGGTGCTTGGAGGTGGGCACCGACGCCCAGCCGGTCGCCCCCGTGGGGCCGGAGACGGGAGCCGACCCGTTCTCGCGTCCGTTCATGTCATCACGCCCGTTCTCGTCGTTCTCGTCCGCCTGCCCGGGGCCGTCCACAGTAGAGGCATGGCCGTTCGCCTCGCCGTGGCTGTGGCCGTTGAGGCCGGCCGGGCGCGGCTCGAGCGGGCTGCGCCCGCCGAACAGCATCCGCCCGTTGCGGCCGCCGAGACCGAACCCGCCGAACGTGCCGGGGTCGCGGTCCCAGGGGTTGGCCAGAGCGGACTCTACGGCCGGAACGGCGTCGTCCTCGCGCTCGGCCGCCTCGGAGTGATCAGTATCCCGGTCGGGCAGGCCGTGCTGACCACCGACGGGCAGCGGCGGCGTGGCCGGCGGCACCACGGACTCGGGCCGGGCCGACGGGATCGGCCCGCTGCCGGGCGCGGCGGGCGCCGCCAGCGGCGGCTTCGGTCCCTCGGCCGGCTTGTCGCGCTCGTCGCGCTCGGGCGAGGCCGACGCGACCGGCGGGCCGGGCGTCTCCGACTGCCGGCGGGAACCGAGGGGGACCATCTCGGTTTCACTCGAAAGGGTGGCCGGGGACTCGGCCGAATCGGGCGTGGTGGCCTCGTCCTCCCCTTCGCGGTGCACCGGCCAGAAGCGGGCCAGGCCGCGGTTCGACCGAGCGTTGTCGGGGCTGGACGTCGGCTCCATTGCTTTGCGGACTCCCGTCGAACTGTGCGCGCTGCCCTCGGACGCAGGTGGGCAGATGCGCCCTGGCTGGGCGCGGCGCACGACGACGGTACCGTTCCCCGCCGCCGGGCACACCCCCTGTGCCCGGATCGTGGGCCGCGTCGTGCTGCGTAAAAGCCCGTTCGGCCGATGAGGGAGAATCGACCCTGTGGCAGTCACGACCGATCTCGACCCGGCCATCGCGGCCCGGCTCAAGCGCACCCCCGACGGCCTCGTCGCGGCGATCGTGCGCGAGCACGGCAGCGGTGATGTCCTCATGCTCGCGTGGATGGACGACGAGGCGCTGCATCGCACGCTGACCACCGGCCGCGCCACCTACTGGTCGCGCAGCCGAGGGGAATACTGGGTCAAGGGCGCCACCTCCGGCCACCACCAGTTCGTGAAGAGCGTGGCCCTCGACTGCGACGGCGACGCCCTGCTGGTGACCGTCGAGCAGGTCGGCGCCGCCTGCCACACGGGGGAGCGCACCTGCTTCTTCGACGAGCTGCCGGTGTCAGCGTCGTGACCAGCGGAGCGGTCACTCCCAGCGAAGCGGACTTCCTGCGGTCGGAGCAGAGGGTCGTCCCGGTCACCAGACGGCTGCTGGCCGACGGCGAGACCCCGGTCGGCGTCTACACCAAGCTGGCCGGCGGTCCCGGCACCTTCCTGCTGGAGTCGGCCGAGCAGGGCGCCGGCCCGTCCGGCGCGGCCTGGTCGCGATATTCGTTCGTCGGTGTCCGGAGCGCGGCCACGCTGGTCGAGCGCGACGGCGAGGCGCATTGGCTCGGTGCGCCGCCCGCCGGCGTACCCCTCAATGGTGATCCTGTCCTTGCCCTGCGGGAGACGGTCGCGGCGCTGGCCGACGGCCCGGCCCCCGACGACCTGCCGCCGCTGACCGGTGGCATGGTCGGCTATCTCAGCTACGACCTCGTGCGCCGCTTCGAGCGGCTGCCCCGCACGGCGAGCGACGACCTGCCGCTGCCCGAGCTCGGCATGATGCTGGCGACCGACCTGGTCGTGCTCGACCACTACGACGGCTCGGCCATCCTGGTCGCCAACGCGGTGCTGGCCGCGGACGCCTCCGAGGCCGACCGGCGCGCCGCCTATCACCAGGCCGTGGGCCGGCTCGACGCGATGACCACCGCGCTGTCCCGCCCCACCCCGCCGATGATCTCCACGGTGGAGCGCCGCCCGGCCGGTGAGCCGGTCAGCCGCACCGCGCCCGGCGAATATCAGAAGGCGGTCGAGGAGGCCAAGGAGGCGATCCGGGCCGGCGAGTGCTTCCAGATCGTGGTGGCGCAGCGCTTCGAGCGCCCGACCGACGCCAACCCGCTGGACGTCTACCGGGTGCTGCGCGCGACCAACCCGAGCCCGTACATGTACCTGCTCCGCTTCGACGACTTCGACATCGTCGGCTCGTCGCCCGAGGCCCACCTGAAGGTCAGCGCCGACGAGGAGGGCACCCGCCGCGCCCTGCTGCACCCGATCGCCGGCACCCGCTGGCGCGGCGCCACCCCCGAGCAGGACAACGCGCTCGCGGCCGAGCTGCTGGCCGACCCCAAGGAGCGCTCCGAGCACGTCATGCTGGTCGATCTGGGCCGCAACGACCTGGGCCGGGTCTGCAAGCCGGGCACGGTCGAGGTGCCGGAGTTCGCCCGCATCGAGCGCTACAGCCACGTCATGCACATCGTCTCGACGGTCACCGGCGAGCTGCGCGACGAGCAGAGCGCCTTCGACGCCCTGGCCGCGACGTTCCCGGCGGGCACGCTGTCGGGCGCGCCCAAGGTCCGCGCCATGGAGATCATCGAGTCCCTGGAACCGACCCGGCGCGGCCTGTACGGCGGCACGGTCGGCTATTTCGGCTTCGCCGGCGACATGGACATGGCCATCGCGATCCGCACGGCCCTGCTGAAGGACGGCACGGCGTACGTTGGCGCGGGCGCCGGCATCGTGGCCGACTCCGATCCGGCGGCCGAGGAGCAGGAGACCCGCAACAAGGCGGCGGCAGTGCTGGCCGCGATCGCCTCGGCCGAGACCCTGCGCGCGGCACGATGAACCACCGCCGCTCCTACCTGCTGTCCCTGGCCGCCTGCCTGGCCGGCGCCGGAACAGCGGCTTTTGGCGCCACGCGCACGTGGTCGCTCGACGTGGCCCACCGCCCGGGAATGTCCGATGTGCGCACCCCGCAGACCGGCGCCGACCTGGAGCCGTGGCTGATCGGCCTAGCCCTGGTCGCCCTGGCCGGCACGGGCGCGCTGCTGGCCACGCACGGCTGGGTGCGGCGCGCGCTGGGCGTCCTGCTCGCCCTGGCCGGCGTGGGCGTCATCGTGGGCGCGCTGGTGGGCCGCCTCGGCCTCGACGTGGGCGAGGCGGGCACGGGGGCCACGGTGTGGCCCATCGCTTGCGCTCTGGGCGGCGCGATCATCGCGGTCGGCGGCGTCACTGCCGCGCGTCAGGGCCATTTGTGGTCACGCATGTCGGCACGGTACGAACGTAAGCCGGCCCAACCGCACTCCGCCGAACCGGGAAGCTATACGCGGCCAGGCGCGGGGTCCGGGCCGTTGGCGCCCGCCGGGCTGAAGACGCCGGAGGAAACCCCGGTCGACCCCCGCACGGCGTGGGACGCCCTCGACCGGGGCGACGACCCCACTTCCTGATCACCGCAGGATCAACAGGTTGTACCGGTGCCCCTCGGCGTCGACGGTCTCGGCGAAGACGAAGCCGCAACGCTCCAGCACGCGCCGGGACGCGAGGTTGCCGACGTCGGTGGTCCCGTACAGCGGCCGGGTCTTCTCGATCCGAAGGAACAGGCGCAGGGCGCTGGTGCCGATCGACCGGCCCCAGAACTCCTGGCCCAGCCAGTAGCCGACCTCCCGGCGGCCGTCCTGCCGCCACCAGGACAGCACATTGCCCGCGATCTTCTCGCCGGCCAGGACTGTCCGGGCCGTGACGGCGTCGTCGGCGAGGATCCGCTCGGTCCAGTGGGTGAGGAAGGCGTCGTGCTCGTGAGCGGGTGAGTTGGCCCGCCGGACGGCCTCGGGCTCGCGGCGGTGTTCGAAGAACGTCTCGAGGTCAGCTGTGCGCACCGGGCGCAGCGTCACCGGCTCTGCCATGCGCCGATCCTGGCAGGTCCGCCGCCGCGCGGATGACCCGTGCGGGTGATCTTGGCCGGGTGGTGTCCGGGTGTGGTCAGGCCGTCTTGGCGAGGGAGCGCGAGGCGGCGCGGCGGTTCGCGGGACTCGGGGCCGGGACGGAGCGGCGGGCGACCAGGGCGGCCACCTCGCGGCTGAGCTCGGCCCGGGCCTCGTGGCGGGCCCGGTCTTCCAGGGTGGCGGCCCAGGCGTTGTCGCGGGCCGTGCGGACCCTGTCGGGGCCGATCACCACCCGCTGGAGGCCGGCGAAGAGGTCGGCGGCGGCGGAAACCAGAGCGCGGGGGGTGTCGGCGAAGCCGGCATCGGTCCGGGTGGCTGCCACGGGATTACTCCACATCGCTGAAGGGCATCGACAAGAGGCGCGTCGGGGGGCGCCCGAACCAGTTTGCCTCGCCCTCATCATGGTCGGACCGTATTTCCGGAGCGTGACGCTCGCGTCAACGCGCGGTGGGATCCACCGATCAGATGAAGTGCCGCAGCCCAGCGGCCCGCGGCGGGCGTGACCCATGTGACAGAAGTGACACACCGCCGTTGATCAGGCCGCATTATGCCCGAGCCCATCTCGTGAGGCGTGCCATACCCCGGGGGGCCTTGCGCGACCGCGACCTCCTAGCATCGGGCGGAGGACACCCGGAGAGGGGAGTCATTACGTGACATCCGATCAGCAGACGGAAGCGGGCACTGGCGGGCCGCAGAACGTGCTGGAGGAGATCCTCGCAGGAGTGCGCGAGGACGTGGCGGCACGGCAGCAGCAGGTGCCGCTGGAGCAGGTTCGCGAGCTGGCGGCGGCGGCGCCACCGGCGATCGACGCTTACGCGGCGCTGCGTAAGCCGGGGGTGGCGGTGATCGCCGAGGTGAAGCGGTCGTCGCCCTCCAAGGGGGCGCTGGCCGAGATCCCCGACCCCGCCGAGCTGGCGGGGGAGTACGCGGCGGGTGGCGCCCGTGTCATCAGCGTGCTCACCGAGGGCCGGTGGTTCGGCGGTTCGCTCGACGATCTGAAGGCGGTTCGCGCCTCCGTTCAGATCCCGGTGCTCCGCAAGGACTTCGTGATCTCGTCCTATCAGGTGCACGAGGCGCGGGCCCACGGCGCCGACGTGGTGCTGCTCATCGTGGCCGCCCTCGAGCAGAACGTGCTGATGGGCCTGCTCGAGCGCATCGAGTCGCTGGGCATGACCGCGCTCGTCGAGGTGCACAACGAGGAGGAGGCCGACCGGGCTCTCGAGGCGAACGCCAAGGTCATCGGGGTCAACGCCCGTGACCTGCGCACGCTTCAGGTCGACCGGTCCGTCTTCGAGCGCATCGCGCCGGGGCTGCCCAACAATGTCGTCAAGATCGCCGAGTCGGGCGTGCGGGGACCGCACGACCTGATCCGGTACGCCTCGGCCGGCGCCGACGCCGTGCTGGTCGGCGAGGGTCTGGTGACCCAGAAGAGCCCGCGTGACGCGGTGGCCGAGCTGGTGAACGCCGGCAACCACCCCGCGACACCGAGGCCTGTGCGATGACGGCTCCGTCGCTGCCGGACCTGGCCGGGCACTTCGGCCGGTACGGCGGGCGCTTCGTGCCCGAGGCGCTGGTGCGGGCGCTGGACGAGCTCGACGCGGCCTACCGGTCGGCCAAGACCGACCCGGTGTTCCAGGCCGAGTTCGAGAACCTCCTGGTCAACTACGCCGGTGTGCCCTCGCTGCTCTACCGGGCGGAGCGCCTGTCGGCCGCGGTCGGCGCCGAGATCCTGCTCAAGCGGGAGGATCTCAACCACACGGGCGCCCACAAGGTGCGCAACGTGCTGGGTCAGGCGCTGCTGGCCAAGCGGATGGGCAAGCCGCGGGTGATCGCCGAGACCGGCGCCGGCCAGCACGGCGTGGCCAGCGCGACCGCGGCCGCCCTGCTCGACCTCGAGTGCGTCGTCTACATGGGCGAGACCGACACCGAGCGGCAGGCGCTGAACGTGGCCCGCATGCGCATGCTCGGCGCCACCGTCGTCCCGGTGACGAACGGCTCGCGCACCCTCAAGGACGCGCTCAACGAGGCCCTGCGTGACTGGGTGGCCAGCGTCGACTCGACGCACTACCTGCTCGGCACGGCCGCCGGCCCGCATCCGTTCCCCGAGATCGTCCGCGATTTCGTGGGCGGCATCGGTGTCGAGGCCCGGGCCCAGTGCTTCGAGCTGACCGGCCGGCTGCCCGACGCGGTGGCGGCCTGCGTGGGCGGCGGCTCGAACGCGATCGGCATCTTCCACGCCTTCGTGCCGGACGAGTCGGTCGAGCTCTACGGCTTCGAGGCGGGCGGCGACGGCGTCGAGACCGGGCGGCACGCCGCGTCGATCACCGGCGGCTCGTCGGGCGTGCTGCACGGCGCGCGGACGTACGTCCTGCAGGACGAGGACGGCCAGACGGTCGAGTCCCACTCGATCTCGGCCGGGCTCGACTATCCCGGTGTCGGCCCGGAGCACGCCTGGCTGCACGACACCGGCCGGGCCACGTACGAGCCGGTGACCGACGCCGAGGCGATGGCCGCGTTCCAGCTGCTCTGCCGCACCGAGGGCATCATCCCGGCCATCGAGAGCGCGCACGCGCTGGCCGGCGCCGCCCGGATCGCCCCGCGGCTGCGGGCCGAGCTGGGCCGCACGCCGACCATCGTGGTCAACCTGTCCGGCCGCGGCGACAAGGACGTGCACACCGCCGGGGCGTACTTCGGGATTCTCGATCCGGTCGAGACGATCGTTCCGGGAGAACAAGAGTGAGCATCAGCGACGTCTTCGCCAAGGCGAAGGCCGAGAACCGGTCGGTGCTCATCGGCTGCATGCCGGCCGGCTTCCCGACCGTCGAGGACAGCATCGCCTCGATGATCGCGATGCACGAGGCCGGCTGCGACGTCATCGAGGTCGAGCTGCCGTACTCGGACCCGGTGATGGACGGCCCGGTCATCCAGAAGGCGAGCGACATCGCGCTGGCGGCCGGGGTCCGTACCCGCGACACTCTGAAGATCATTGAGGCGGTTTCCCGTACGGGAGCTCCGGTCGTCCTCATGACCTATTGGAACCCCATCGAGAAGTACGGGGTCAACGCCTTCGCCCGTGACCTGGCCTCGGCCGGCGCCACCGGCATGATCACGCCGGACCTGATCCCGGACGAGGCGGCCGAGTGGATCGCGGCCTCCGACGAGCACCGCATCGACCGCACCTTCCTGGTCTCGCCGTCGTCGACCGACGAGCGGATCGCGATGACCGTCGGGCAGTGCCGCGGCTTCGTCTACGCCACCGCGCTGATGGGCGTCACCGGCGCCCGCACCTCGGTGTCGTCGCAGGCCCCGGAGCTGGTCGACCGGGTGCGGCACGCCGACCCGCACATGCCGGTCGGTGTCGGCCTGGGCGTCGGCAACGGGGCCCAGGCGGCCGAGGTCGCCGGCTTCGCCGACGGCGTGATCGTGGGCAGCGCGCTGATCCGCAGTGTGCTCGAGGCGCCCGATCGCGCTACCGGTCTGTCCCGGCTGCGTACGCTCAGTGCCGAACTTGCCGAGGGCGTGCGGAACCCGCGAAACTAGACCCGCCCTGATCACCCGCCTCGCCGCCTTCGACGGTAGCGTGTGCAACCGTGATTACCGCCGCGATCCCGAGTCCGACGACGTCGGTCTGGCATGTGCTGGGCCTGCCCGTGCGGGCGTACGCGCTCTGCATCGTGCTGGGCATCGTCGCCGCCCTCTACATCCTGGAATACCGGATGCGCAGCCGCGGCGTGGCCCGCTGGGCCTCGCTCGACATCGCGGTGTGGGCGGTGCCGTTCGGCATCGTCGGCGCCCGCATATATCACCTGATCACGTCGCCGCAGGACTACTTCGGCGCCGGTGGTGACCCGATCCGCGCCTTCTACATCTGGGAGGGCGGTCTCGGCATCTGGGGCGCGGTGATCGGCGGCGCCCTGGGCGCGTACATCGGCTGCCGTCAGCTCGGCCTGCCGTTCGCCCTGGTCGCCGACTCGCTCGCGGTCGGCCTGCCGGTGGCGCAGGGCATCGGCCGGCTCGGCAACTGGTTCAACAACGAGCTGTACGGCAAGGTCACCACGCTGCCGTGGGGTCTCGAGGTCCACGACATGGACCGGTCCAATCCGGGCCATGCCACGGTGATCGACGGGCAGGCGGTCACGCTGCCTGATCTCTACCATCCGACGTTCCTCTACGAACTGATCTGGGATCTGGGCGTCGCGCTGCTGGTCTGGCTGGCCGACCGCAAGTTCAAGTTCGGCCGGGGCCGCGCCTTCGCGCTGTACGTGATGGCGTACACGGCCGGCCGGGCCTGGATCGAGATGCTGCGGGTCGACGAGGCCAACCACTTCTTCGGCGTACGCCTGAACGTCTTCACCGCCATCGTCCTGTTCCTGCTGGCGCTGATCTACTTCCTCGTGGTCCGTGGCCCGCGGGCCTACGTGGTGCCGGACGACGCCCCCGAGACGCTGCCCGAGCCGGCCGCCGGGAGCGACGTCAGCCAGGTCGACGTGACCGGCGACGGCGAGCAGCCGGCCCGCGCGCCCAAGGGCTACCAGGTCGTCAGCCATCATCGCTTCGAGGAATACCGCAAAACCGGGATCCTGCCTCCGGAGACGCCGCAGGACATGGCCGAGGAGATCGCGGCCGGCGGGCATCCGCTCGAGCCGGCCGATCCGGCCGGCCCCGCGGGTGTCGGTGAGGCCGTCCTGGCCACCGGGGCCGCGGCCGGCACGGGTCCCGACGGCGCCTCCGGCGGCGACGTCGACGCCGAGACGCCGCGCAAAAACGACGAACGCTGACCGGACGTGGTCGGGCGGGGCACGGCCGTCGTGGTGGGCGCCGGGATGGCCGGTCTGGCCGCGGCCGGCGCCCTGTCCCGCACCGGCTGGCGGGTGACGCTGCTGGAGCGGGACGAGCGGGTCGCCGCCCCGCCGACGGCCCTGGTGCTGTGGCCGAACGGCCGCCGCGCCCTGGAGGCCCTCGACCCGGCCGGAGGCTGGTCGTCGATCGCGTCCCCGCTGCCCGACGGCGGCGTCCGCCGCCCCGACGGCCAGTGGCTGGTCACGCCGCGCGGGCGGACCGGGTCCGGCCCGGCGCCGGCCGCGGTGCGCCTCGAGGACCTGTACGACGTGCTGATCGCCGGCCTCGGCGACTACGTGCAGATGCGGACCGGCTTCGCGGTGACCACCGTCTCTACGGGCCCCGGCCTGCGCCCTTCGGTGAGTGACGGCCGCACGACGATCGAGGCCGACCTGGTGGTGGCGGCCGACGGCATCGACAGCCGCGTGCGCCGGGCCCTCGCGCCCGAGTCGGCGGCGGTCGGTTCCGGTTTCGCCGACTGGCAGGCCGTGGTCCCGGCCTTCCGGCTGCCGTCGGAGCACACGACCGGCGGCGAGACCCTGGGCGCCGGCTACCGCTTCATCTCGATGCCGCTCGGCGCCGGCAAGGGCGTCTACTGGGTGGCCACCGCGGCCGGAGCGCCCCGCCCCGAGTCGCCCGCCACCCAGCTCGCCCTGCTGCGCCGCTGGTTCGCCGGCTGGCCCGAGCCGGTCGGCGAGCTCCTGGCCGCCACCCTGCCGGAAGACCTGGTGCCCCACGAGGTGCGCGAGCTGAGGCCGCTGCCCCGCACGTACGGCTTCCCGTCCGGCCCCGGCGGCGTCGTGCTGCTCGGCGACGCCGCCCACGCTATGCCCCACCATCTGGGCCAGGGCGCCTGCCTGGCCTTCGAGGACGCGGCCACGCTGGCCGCCCTGGTCTCGGACGCCCCGCCCGGCCCCGACCTGGTGGCCGCGATCGAGATGTACAGCCGCCTGCGCCGTCCCCGCACCACCAGCGTCGTCCGGCAGACCCGCCGCATGTCGGCCGTGGTCCAGGCCCGGGGCCGCCTGGCCCTGCGCGCCCGGGACGCCGCCCTCAACCACATGCGGCCCCGGATGATGGCCCCCAGCCCGGACTGGTCGCCCCCGAACTGAGCAGCCCGCACCGCCGGCGCCGGCATCCGGCCCTGCGGCGCCGCGCCGTTCTATGGCTGGCTCGAGGCGGTGCTGAGCACCACCACGGCTGTCTCGCGGCCACGGCGGGCGGCGTAGGCGTCCAGGTCGCCGTAGCCGCTGTAGTCGTGCAGGGCCTTCCACAGCCGTTCCCTCTCGGCACCGGTGGCCTCGTGAGCTGTGACCTCGCGTGAGCCGCCGACCAGGTCGACGGTCGCCCCGGGGCGGGCGCGCAGGTTGTGCCACCAGGCCGGGTCGGCCGCGTCCCAGCCGTTCATGGCCAGGGTGACCAGGCGGTCGCCGTCCTCGATGTAGCCGAGCAGGACGGCGCGGGGCCGGCCGGAGCGGCGGCCGACCGTGTGCAGCCGCAGGATGCCGAACTTGCCGCCCGGAGCCGGTGTGGACATGCCGACGCGGTCGGCGGTGACCCTCAGCAGGGCTTTGTGCGCCACCCAGGCGCCGCGGACGAACCATCTCGGAGGGGGCATGGCCGAACTCCTCTTCTACGGTGTAGGTCTACGCCGTAGGGTAAGCCCTACGGCGTAGGAGAACAAGTAGGATTCGGCTCGTGCCAAGACGTGCAGGAACCTCGACCCGCTCCACGGCCCGGCTGTCGAAGGAGGGGATCGTCGCGGCCGCCGTCGAACTGGCCGACCGGGACGGGCTCGACGGGCTGAGCATGCGGCGGCTCGCCCAGCACCTCGGCGTCGACGCGATGTCGATCTATTACCACCTGCGCGACAAGGACACGCTGCTCGCCGCCATGGCCGACGCGGTGGTCGCATCGATCGCCATTTCCGAGGCCGGCGGTCCCTGGACCGATCGGTTGCGGGCGCTGATCATGCAGGCGCGGGGCACGATGCTGAAACACCCCTGGGCCGTACGGATCATCGAGAGCCGGGCCGAGCCGACACCGGCCGTCCTGCTGCACATCGAGCGCGTCCTGGCGATCATGCGGGGCGGCGGCTGCTCCGTCGACCTGGGCCATCACGCGATCCACCTGCTCGGCAGCCGCATCCTCGGCTTCAGCCAGGACCTGTTCGACGACAACCCCGACCCGTCCGCGCCCCCGCCGCCCGCGGAATGGGCCGAGACCCTGCCACACGTCGCCGAGCTGGCCGCCGCGGCCACCCACGACGGCCGGCTCAGCGGCTGCGACGACGAGTTCGAGTTCGCCTTCGCCCTCGACCTGCTCCTCGACGGCCTGGAGCGCCGCCGCTCAGCCGACGTCGGTGGTGACGGCTAGCTCCCGGCCCGCCTCGACGTCCGCGGTGAGGGCGGCGATGCGAGCCTGGGCCAGGCCGTACGAGTCCGAGCCCAGCAGCTGGTGCAGCGGCGTGTCCTTCCCACCGGCGATCGTGATGATCGCGGCGGCGGCCTTCGCCGGGTCGCCGAGCTGGGTGCCGGGCATCGCCAGGTGTGCGGCCGTCATGTCGCGGACCGCCTGGTAACCGTCCAGCGTGCTTCCGGGAAGGCCGATCGACTGCGTACGGAGGAAATCGGTCCTCATATATCCCGGCTCGACCAGCGTGACCCGGACACCCAGCCCGGCCACCTCGGCCGCCAGCGACTCGGTGAGGCCCTCCAGGGCGTACTTGCCGGCGCAGTAGAGGCCCCAGCCGGGGAAGGCCGTCAGGCCGAGGATCGACGAGACGTTGACGATGTGGCCGGCGCGGCGGGCCCGGAACGACGGCAGGACGGCCCGCAGAACATTCCACACGCCGAAGACCTGCACGTCGAACATCCGCCGGGCCTCGGCGTCGCTGACCTCCTCGACGGCGGCCAGGAACCCGTAGCCGGCGTTGTTGACGACGACGTCGACGTCCCCGGCCGCTTCGACGGCCCGCCGGACCTGCTGCTCGTCCGCGAGGTCGACGGCCAGGGCCTGGAGCCGGCTCGTGCCGGTTCCGCCGAGCGCCGCGAGGAGCCGCTCGGGGGAGCGGGTGGTCGCCGTGACCGTGTCACCGCGTTCCAGGAGCTGCCGGACCAGCTCGAGGCCCAGCCCACGGGAGGCGCCGGTGATGAACCAGGTGTTTGTCATGTCCTCCAGGCTGGCCGCGGCGCCGGCCCGCGGACAGGCTCGGGCGGGCCCAGCCGTACCGGGGAACGCCATGCCCACCCAGCCCCTGTCGGCGGCGTCCGTGCGCGCGGATCATGGAGGGCGTGGCAGCTCTGGGCGAGTTCCTCCGCAAGTGCCGTACCGGCATGACCCCGGCCGCGGCCGGCATCGCCGGTGCCGCGTCCGGCCGCCGGGTCCGCGGCCTGCGCCGCGAGGAGGTGGCCCAGCTCGCCGGGGTCAGCGTCGACTACTACACGCGCCTAGAGCAGGGCCGGCACACCAGCCCGTCCGACTCCGTGATCGACGCGCTGAGCCGGGTCTTCCAGCTCGACGCGGCCGCCCGGGCCCACCTGGCCGACCTGGCCCGCCCGCCCCGGCGCGGGGCCGAGCCGCTCCCGCCGCAGCGGGTCCGCCCGGCCATGCGGCAGCTGATCGCCTCGATGACCGACCACCCGGCGCTCATCCTGGGCCGCCGCACCGACGTCCTGGCCTCCAACGCCCTGGCCGACGCCCTGCTCACCGACTGGACGAGGCTGCCGCCCGCCCACCGCAACTACACCCGCTGGGTCGTCCTCGACCCGGCGGCCCGCGAGGTCTTCGTGGACTGGCCGGCCGTGGCCGCCGACGTGGTGGGCACCCTGCGCTTCTCCGCGGGCCGGTTCCCCGACGACCCCGGCCTGGCCGAGCTGGTCGGAGAGCTGACCATCAAGAGCGCCGATTTCCGTACGTGGTGGAACGCCCACCAGGTGCACGAGCGGACGCACGGCACCAAACACATGACCCACCCGGCGGTAGGCCCGATCACCCTGCGCTACGAGGCCCTGTCCCTGCCCGGCGACCCCGACCAGACCCTGTTCCTCTACACCACCGACCCCGGCTCCGCCTCGGCCGACAACCTCCGCCTGCTGTCCCTGATGACAGCGGGCTGACGCGGTCCGCCGATAGGGTCGGCGGATGACTGTCAGGCTGAGCGTCGACGTTCCGGACGACGTCGGAGCGTTCCTCCGGACCCGACACGATGCGTCCGCGGTCGTCACGGAAGCGGTCCGGAGAGTCATGCGCGAGGGCCGTCGCGCCCGGCAGCGGGAGGCGGCGCGGGTCATGGCCGCATATAGGCGGAGCCGGAGTGAGGCCGATCGGGCGGCTGAGCGTGAGCTGGCCGAGGGGAGCAACGACGTCGCGGTGCGCGGTGCCGAGTGGTAGGGCGTGCCGAGACGGCCGTGGGCGGCGGTCTGAGGGTGAGTGGGCAGGCGGCCGGCCTGCCGGTGTCGCGGGACAGCCCGGAAGCGGCGACGGGAGGCCGGGACGGCAGCGGCCGGTCCCTGCGGCGGGGGCTCTTCGCCGATCCGTACCTCTAGGTCATTGAACTCCGAAGACCCTATGGCCGACGGCGATGGACTCGCCGGAGATGGTGGCGGCCCAGCTCGAGCAGAGGAACGTGACCAGCGCGGCGACCTGCTCGGGGGTGGACTCGCCGCCGGTGGCCGGTGCTGTCGTCGGTGAAGGCTCGGCGGTGACGATGCCGGGGTTGACGACGTTGATCGTGACGCCGGTGCCCGCATAAGCGTCGGCCAGGGCCTTCGACGCCGTGATGACCGCCTGGTTGCGGACGGCGCCGGTGACCGACTTGGTGAGGTGGGCGTTCTGGCCGCTGATGTTGACGACGCGGCCGAAGCCCCGCTCCCGCATGCGGGGGAGAACCTCGTCCATGACGCGCAGGTAGCCGCCGGCCTTCGCGTCCAGGGCGGAGAGGATCTGTGACGGCTCGCGGTCGCGGGACGGGTCCATGGTGTGCGCGGGCGGCGCGGCCGCGTTGATGAGGATGTCGACGGTGCCGAGGCGTTCGACGGCGGCCCGCACCGACGCCGGGTCGGCCGTGTCCAGGGTGAGGCAGGCGACCTCGTCGTCGAGGCTGTGCGCGGCGTCGGCCAGGCGGGCGTCGTCGCGGGCGGCCAGCACCACACGGACGTCCTCGGCCAGCAGCGCCGCGGCCACCGCGCGGCCCAGCAGGCCGCTGCCGCCGACGATCAGCGCGGTGCGGCCGGCGATTCCGAGCTCCATGCGCGTTCCCTTCTTGGAGCGGCTCTGCCTAGAGCGGCGCGGCCGCGGGTTCGGCGATGCAGGCGGTGCCTATGCGGCGGAACCCCACCTTTGTATAGAGGCGCGCCACGTCGTCGTCGCCCGCGGAAAGGAATACCAGGTCGACTCCGGCGTGCAGCGCGCGGCGGGCCAGTGACGCGGTGAGCTGCGACGCGTAGCCGCGCCCGCGAGCTGAGGGGAGGGTCGCGACCCCGGCGATCTCGGCCACGTCACCGGAACGCATGAGGGTGCCGGTGGCCAGGATTCCCTCGTTCGGGGACTCGACGACGGCCATGTAGTAGTCGCCGGAGGTGACCTGCTCACGGTCGAGGTCGATCTGGGCCTGGCTCACGCCGGTGCCGGGGGCGCCGGCGAACGCGTGCTGCGCCACCGCGCGGGCGGCGAACACCTCGGCGTCGAACGTGTCCGCGGCCGGGTCGAGGAAGCGGATGGCGCCGCCGGCCACCGGCAGGTCGGGCACGAGCGCGGCCGCCTCGAGCACCAGCAGCGGGGCCAGCAGCACTCCCAGCCCGGCCGAGCGGGCTACGGCCAGCAGGTCGGGAGTGGTCTCGTGGACCCACTCGAAGGCCTCGGGCAGACCCAGATCACGTTGCCGCTGACGGACGGCAGTAATATCAGCGGCGGAAGGGGTGTCCGCTCCGATGACGGGCCGGGCATAGTAGGGCCAGCCCTCGCCCTCGCGGACGAACAGCACAAGTCCGCCGAAATCCTCGGCACGTGCGTAGGGTCGGGGAAGGGCGTCGTAAAACCGCTCGAGCCTGACGAAGACGTCGGTATCCTGTAGCGCCACCGCGCGAGACTACCCAATGTGCATAGAGGTTCGGCTACCCGATTGTGCCGAGAAGGTGGATTCGCCCCACACCAAGTGTGATCCATCTGAACTGGCGGAGATCCGCCCCCCTTCGCGTAGACTCTAGAGACTTTGCAGGGCCGACGTCGTCCCGACCTTGATTCGTAACACCAGTGACGACAGGAGGCCCGGTGGCATTTCCGCACCCCCAGGGGCTTTATGACCCCTCCACCGAACGCGACGCGTGCGGTGTGGCCTTCGTTGCCGACCTCTACGGCCGGCGCTCCCACGACGTGGTCGCCAAGGGCCTTTCCGCGCTGATCCGCCTCGACCACCGGGGGGCGCGAGGAGCGGAGTACAACACCGGCGACGGCGCCGGCATCATGATCCAGGTCCCGGACGAGTTCTACCGCGCGGTCGCCGGCTTCGAGCTGCCGCCGGCCGGGCAGTACGTGACCGGCCTGGTCTTCCTGCCCAACGACGCCGCCGAGCGGTCCCGCGCGATCAAGATCGTCGAAAAGTACGCCCTGGTCGAAGGCGGCGAGATCCTCGGCTGGCGCGACCTGCCGGTGCGCCCGGACGGGCTCGGCCAGACCGCCGAGGACGCCCGGCCCACCATCCGGCAGGTGTTCCTCGCGGCCCACCGGCTCTCCGACGACGTCCGGCTGAGCGGCATCGAGCTCGACCGGGTCGCGTTCACCATCCGCAAGCAGGCCGAGCGGGAGACCTCGCAGCGCGGCGTCGGCGCCTACTTCCCGTCGCTGTCCTCGCGGACCATCACCTACAAGGGCATGCTCACCCCCGACCAGCTGCCGGAGTTCTTCCCGGACCTGCTCGACGACCGGGTGTCCAGCGCGATCGCCCTGGTGCACAGCCGCTTCGCCACCAACACGTTCCCGGCGTGGCCGCTGGCCCACCCGTACCGCTTCATCGCCCACAACGGCGAGATCAACACGATCCGCGGCAACAAGAACTGGATGGCCGCCCGCGAGGCGCTGCTGCAGTCGAAGACCCTGCCCGGCAGCATCAAGCGGCTGTTCCCGATCAACACGCCGGAGGCGTCCGACTCGGCCAGCTTCGACGAGGTGCTGGAGCTGCTGCACCTGTCCGGCCGCAGCCTGCCCCACGCGATGCTGATGATGATCCCCGAGGCGTGGGAGAACGACCCGGGGATGGAGCCGAAGCGGCGCGCGTTCTACCGCTTCCACGCCAGCCTCATGGAGCCGTGGGACGGCCCGGCCAGCGTCGCCTTCACCGACGGCACGATGATCGGCGCCGTGCTCGACCGCAACGGCCTGCGCCCCGGCCGCTGGTGGCACACCTCCGACGGCCTGGTCGTGCTCGGCTCCGAGGCCGGCGTGCTCGACCTCGACCCGGCCACGGTGGTGGCCAAGGGCCGCCTCCAGCCGGGCAAGATGTTCCTGGTCGACACCGAGGCCGGCCGCATCGTGCACGACGACGAGATCAAGGCCGGGCTGGCCGCGGCCGAGCCGTACGAGGAGTGGCTGCACGCCGGCCTCATCCAGCTCGACGACCTGCCGCCGCGTGAGCACGTCATCTACACCCACGACTCGGTGACCCGCCGCCAGCAGGTGTTCGGTTACTCCGAGGAGGAGCTGAAGATCCTCATCGGGCCGATGGCCCGCACCGGCGCCGAGCCGCTGGGCTCGATGGGCACCGACACGCCGATCTCGCCGCTGTCGTCCCGCCCGCGGCTGCTGTTCGACTACTTCCACCAGCTGTTCGCCCAGGTCACCAACCCGCCGCTGGACGCCATCCGCGAGGAGCTGGTCACCAGCCTGGCCACCACGATCGGGCCCGAGGCCAACCTGCTCGACCCGGGACCGGCGTCCTGCCGCCAGATCGTGCTGCCCCACCCGATCATCGACAACGACGAGCTGGCCAAGCTGCTCTCGATCGACGAGGACGGCGACCTGCCGGGCTTCAAGGCGGTCCGGGTCTCCGGTCTCTATCCGCTGCGCGACGGCGCGGCCGGCATCAAGGCCCGGCTCACCCAGATCTGCCGGCACGTCTCGGAGGCCATCGAGGACGGCGTACGGATCCTGGTGCTCTCCGACCGCGACTCGAACGCGGACCTGGCGCCGATCCCGTCGCTGCTGCTCACCGCGGCGGTCCACCAGCACCTGGTGCGGGAGCAGACCCGCACCCAGGTCGCGCTGGTCGTCGAGTCCGGCGACTGCCGCGAGGTGCACCACGCGGCGGTGCTGATCGGCTACGGCGCGGCCGCGGTCAACCCGTACCTGGCCTTCGAGTCGGTCGACGACCTGATCGCGACCGGCCCGCTGGCCGGCCTGGACCCGAAGCTGGCGATCCGCAACTACGTCAAGGCGCTCGGCAAGGGCGTCCTGAAGATCATGTCGAAGATGGGCATCTCGACGGTGTCCTCGTACTGCGGCGCGCAGGTGTTCGAGGCCGTGGGCCTGGACAACAAGCTGCTCCAGCGCTACTTCGTCGGCACCAACGGGCGGATCGGCGGCGCCACCCTGGCCGACATCCACGCCGAGGTCAAGGCGCGCCACGAGAAGGCGTACCCCTCGAACCCGGCCGAGCGCACCCACCGGCGTCTCGAGGTCGGCGGCGAATATCAGTGGCGCCGCGAGGGCGAGATCCACCTGTTCAACCCCGAGACCGTGTTCCTGCTGCAGCACGCGACGCGGTCGAAGCAGTACGACGTCTTCAAGAAATACACGTCGAAGGTGGACGGCCTGGCCGCCGAGGCCGGGTCGCTGCGCGGCCTGTTCACCTTCAAGGACCGGACGCCGGTTCCGCTGGAGGAGGTCGAGCCGGCGTCGGAGATCGTCAAGCGCTTCGCCACCGGCGCGATGTCGTACGGCTCGATCTCCGCCGAGTCGCACGAAACCCTCGCGATCGCCATGAACCGGCTCGGGGGCAAGTCGAACACCGGTGAGGGCGGCGAGGACGTCGACCGCCTCTACGACCCGGCCCGCCGCTCCGCGGTCAAGCAGATCGCCTCCGGCCGCTTCGGCGTGACCAGCGAATATCTGGTCAACGCGGACGACCTGCAGATCAAGATGGCGCAGGGCGCGAAGCCCGGCGAGGGTGGCCAGCTGCCTGGCAACAAGGTGTGGCCGTGGGTCGCCAAGACCCGGCACGCCACCCCGGGCGTCGGCCTGATCTCCCCGCCGCCGCACCACGACATCTACTCGATCGAGGACCTGGCCCAGCTCGTCCACGACCTGAAGAACGTCAACCCGATGTCGCGGGTGCACGTGAAGCTGGTCAGCGAGATCGGCGTGGGCACGGTCGCGGCCGGCGTGGCCAAGCTCAAGGCCGACGTCATCCTGATCTCCGGCCACGACGGCGGCACCGGCGCGTCGCCGCTGAACTCGCTCAAGCACGCCGGCTCCCCGTGGGAGCTGGGCCTGGCCGAGGCGCAGCAGACCCTGCTGCTCAACAAGCTGCGCGACCGGGTCACCGTGCAGGTCGACGGCCAGCTCAAGACCGGCCGCGACGTGATCGTGGCGGCCCTGCTGGGCGCCGAGGAGTTCGGCTTCGCCACCGCGCCGCTGATCGTCAGCGGCTGCATCATGATGCGCGTCTGCCACCTCGACACCTGCCCGGTCGGCATCGCCACCCAGAACCCGGTGCTGCGCGAGCGCTACACCGGCCGCCCCGAGTTCGTCGAGAACTTCTTCCTCTTCCTGGCCGAGGAGGTCCGCGGCTACCTGGCCGAGCTGGGCTTCCGCAGCATCGACGAGGCCATCGGCCACGCCGAGGTCCTCGACGTGCTGCCCGCGGTGAACCACTGGAAGGCCAAGGGCCTCGACCTGTCGCCGGTGCTGTTCGTGCCGGAGCTGCCCGAGGGCGCGTCCCGCCGCGGCATCGTCGCGCAGGACCACGGCCTGGACAAGGCGCTGGACAACAAGCTGATCGAGCTGGCCCAGCCGGCCCTGATCGACGGCAACCAGGTGCGGGCCGAGGTCGGCGTGCGCAACGACCACCGCAGCGTCGGCGCGATGCTCGGCGGCGAGGTGACCCGCCGGTACGGCGGCGCCGGGCTGCCCGAGAACACCATCGAGTTCACCCTGCGCGGCACCGGCGGGCAGTCGTTCGGCGCCTTCCTGCCCCGTGGCGTCACGCTGCGGCTGATCGGCGACACCAACGACTACGTGGCCAAGGGCCTGTCCGGCGGCCGGGTCATCGTCCGGCCGGCCGAGGACGCCCCGTTCGTGGCCGAGGAGCACATCATCGCCGGCAACACCATCCTGTACGGGGCGACGGCGGGCGAGGTGTTCCTGCGCGGCCGGGCCGGCGAGCGGTTCGCCGTGCGCAACTCGGGCGGCCAGGCCGTCGTCGAGGGCGTCGGCGACCATGGCTGCGAATACATGACGGGCGGCGCCGTGGTGGTGCTCGGCCCGACCGGGCGCAACTTCGCGGCCGGCATGAGCGGCGGCAAGGCGTTCGTGCTCGACCTGGCCCCGTCCAAGGTCAACCCGGAGCTGGTCGACCTGGCCCCGCTGACCGCCGACGAGGAGCAGACCCTGCGCGGGCTCGTCGAGAAGCATCGGGCCGAGACCGGCTCGGCGGTGGCCGACCGGCTGCTCGCCGACTGGGCCACAGCGGTGTCGCGCTTCACCGCCGTGGTGCCGCGCGACTACAAGCGCGTGATGGAGCTGATCAGGACCGCCGAAGCCGCCGGTCGTAACGTCGACGAGGTGGTCATGGGGGTCAAGGGTGCCTGATCCGAACGGTTTCCTGCGCTACGAGCGGCAGCTGCCCAAGCGCCGCCCGGTGCCGGTGCGCATCCAGGACTGGCGCGAGGTCTATCCGCCGGCCGGCGAGGAGCTCATCCGCGACCAGGCCACCCGCTGCATGGACTGCGGCATCCCGTTCTGCCACGACGGCTGCCCGCTGGGCAACCGGATCCCGGACTGGAACGACCTGGTCCGCACGGGTGCGTGGGAGGCGGCGGCGGAGGCCCTGCACGCCACGAACAACTTCCCGGAGTTCACCGGCCGGCTCTGCCCCGCGCCCTGCGAGGCGGCCTGCGTGCTCGGCATCGCCGACGACCCGGTGACCATCAAGCAGGTCGAGGTGGAGATCGCCAACCACGCCTTCGACCTCGGCTACGTACGCCCGCAGCCGGCGCCCCAGGCGTCCGGCAAGAAGGTCGCGATCGTCGGCTCGGGCCCGGCCGGACTGGCCGCGGCCCAGCAGCTGGCCCGGGCCGGGCACGCGGTGACGGTCTACGAGCGCGACGACAAGATCGGCGGCCTGCTCCGCTACGGCATCCCCGATTTCAAGATCGAGAAGAGCGTGGTCGACGCCCGCCTGGCCCAGATGGAGGCCGAGGGCGTCGTCTTCGAGACCGGCGTCGAGGTGGGCGTCGACATCACCGCCGACGACCTGCGCGAGCGTTTCGACGCGGTGCTGCTGGCGGCGGGCGCCCTGGCCGGCCGCGACGCGGCCGACACCCCGGGCCGGTCGCTGAACGGCGTGCACCTGGCCATGGAGCACCTCGTCCCGGCCAACCGGGTCGTGGCGGGCCTGCAGGACACCACGCCGATCGACGCCGCGGGCAAGCACGTGGTCATCATCGGCGGCGGCGACACCGGCGCCGACTGCCTGGGCGTGGCCCACCGGCAGGGCGCGGCCAACGTGGTCCAGCTCGACCAGTATCCGCTGCCGCCCGAGGCCCGCGCCGGCGAGCTGCACCCGTGGCCGACGTGGCCGGTCATCCTGCGCAACTACCCGGCCCACGAGGAGGGCGGCGAGCGCGTCTTCGGCGTCGCGGTCCAGGAGTTCGTCGGCAACGAGGAAGGCAACCTGACCGCCATCCGCGTGGCCGAGGTGGTCGTCGAGCGCGTCAACGGTGTCCGCACGGTCACCACGACGCCCGGCTCCGAGCGTGACCTCCAGGCCGACCTGGTCCTGCTGGCCATCGGCTTCGAGGGCACCGAGGAGCAGCCGCTGCTCTCGCAGTTCGGCATCACCCGCAACCGCCGGGGCGTGCTCGACGCCGACAGTTCCTGGCAGACGGAGGCCCCGGGCGTCTTCGTGGCGGGCGACATGCACCGCGGCGCCTCACTGATCGTGTGGGCGATCGCCGAGGGCCGCTCGGCCGCCGCGGCGATCCACAGCTACCTGGGCGCGTCCGGCGAGCTGCCCTCGCCGGTCCGCGCCGACGCGCAGCCGCTCAGCGTCTGAGTCGCTCTTTCACGAATCGGCCCGTCTGTTCGTCAGGCGGGCCGATTCGCTTTGTACGCGGCCAGGGTGTCCCGGCTCGCCGTGGTGAGCCCGTCCGGCAGCGTGGCCAGCCGGAACCAGCCGATCTCCGTGCACTTCTCCGGCTCTTTGATCTCGGGAACGCCGCCCTTGTGCAGCGCGACGAAGCTCGGCGACACCCAGTGCTGCCCCTCCTCGGGCAGCAGATGGTCGGAGACACCGAGCAGGCCCACGACCTCCACGGTCATCCCGTACTCCTCCTGGAACTCCCGGACGACAGCGTCGGCCAGCCGCTCCCCGAAGTCGACCATCCCGCCGGGGAACTCCCACAGACCGGCCTCGTTGCGCGCTTGCGGCCCACGTTTGGCGAGGAAGACGCGGCCTTCGGCGTCGAAGACCATCGCGCCCACCCCGACCCCGATGAAGTCGTGGCCCGGCCTCATGCCATCGCCGGCAGCAGAACGAGGGCGGCGCCCAACCACATGAAACCCACAGACCCGACGATGAACAGCACGATGTACGTCTCGTACCAGCGCCAGAAGTTCCTCGGATCCGGCGCTTTGCGATAGCCGGGCCGCACCGCCTCCTCGGTCAGCTCGCACTCCTCACGCCGGTAGTCGAGCCAGGTCAGCACCCCGACCACGATCAGCAGAATCGTGAAGGCCGCGATCACCGTGACCAGCAGCAGGATCGCCACGATCCCGATCTGCGCGATCTCCCGCTCGATCTTCCAGTCGTCATAGCGTACGAAAAGGGTGAGAGCGGCCCCTACGAGAACCGTGGCCAGCGTCTGATAAATGGCCAGGAACCGATAGACGTTCTCGTTGACGGTGTGCAACTGCTGAAGGAGATATTTGTAGCGCTCGACCTCGAAAGCCTGCGCCCGATCCACACCTGGCTGCGTCACAGCGACCACCACCAACCATTCTTGTCCTGCCGTAGATAGGACCCGGGCGGCGGCGCCGGCACCCGCCCGCTCCGCGCCGCCCGATCGACCGCGGAATTGAGCTCGGCCACGTCCTCCAGATGTGTGGCCAACCGGAACACACGCTGGAAAAGAGCGGGAAGATGCTCGGCCAGGGCGTCGGCGTTCGTCATCATCCAGATGGTCAGCGGGTGCCGCGCGTTCATCATCCGGTTGGCCCGCGCCACCCGTCCGGATCCCGAGAAGGGCACCGCGAACATCGGGGCGAAAGCGTCGGCTCCGGGCAGGTGCTGCGGAGGCGACGCGGATCTGACCGCCAACATCGCGATGTCCTTGTCGGGCTCGCATTCGACGTCGACGCCGAAATGCAGAACGGCCGAGGCGATGACGTCGTCGAAAGGGAATCTCCGCCCGTCGGTCACCCTTCGCGGGTCCGGCGGGCGGAGGATGAAGCCGGGATCCTTGCCCTCGCGGAAATCAGCCAGAAGGTCGTCGGCGCTGCGGCCGCGGAACTCGGGGAGCCTCTCCGACCTCCAGGATCCGTCGCGCAGAAGCCGGTCGGCCCGCAGCGCGCCCGCCGTGTAGGGCTCACCGGGCGCCGGCCCCGACAGCTCGGCACAACCGGTGCGGACGGCGACCTTCGCCAGGCCGGGATGGCCGGCGATCGCCTTGCGCAGCGCCCGGCGGGTGGCCAGCTGAACGGCGGAGTGGACCGCGAACGGGATCGCGCGGACCGTCGATCGTGACACGGTCAGGTCCGGCCTCAGCTCGCCCGAGAGATCGAGATATCCGTACAGCATGATCGATATCTCGCCTCCCTCCAGCAGGTCGTCGTGGTCGGAGAGGGCGGGAAGGGTGATGCCGTTGTACCCCCAGGTCGAGCTCCGCTCGGCCGCGCCCGCCGCGCTCGCGCCGCCGGGCAGCCCCGACAGGGCGAGGACGGTCTTCCGCCGCTGGTGGCCCTTCGTGTAGTGCCTCAGCTCCACATGGCTCGCGGACCTGTCCCTGTCCTCGAAGCGGTGCGGGCGCCCGATCGAGGAGAACCGGTCGGTCCCCTGGGCGTCCGCTTCCAGAAGCGCGTAGAGAAGCAACTGGCCGTTGAGCTCGTCGCATCCTCCGTCCCGGGTGAGGTCCAGCGGGATGGCCGCCAGCTGCAGCCCTTCGCCGAGGTCGGCGATCTCGGGCCGGGCGAGCATCGGCTCCGTGATCAGCCGCTCGGTCGGCCCGTTGGCCGGGCGGCCGTTGACCGTCACCGGGACGGGCGGCGCGAACAGATACGCCGGCAGCCGGGCCAGCAACCCGTCGAGCCGCAGGCCGGTCTGGTCCGGGTCGATGCGCACCGCGATGCTCGTGCCGGGGTTACGGGGAAAGGCCGGCTCCGGCTCGCCTGGCCCGGGCATCGGGCGGCCCGTCATGCCCTGCTCCTGCATCACGAAATAGTCGTCATGCCGGTTGATCGACAGGCGTACCGCCTTGCCGCCGCGGACCGAACGGGAGGCGACCTCGACGCGGTCACCGGCCATGAAGCAGGACAGGACACCGATGCCGAACCGGCTGATCACGCCGAACGGGCTGTCGGCCCGCCCGCTGCGTGTCATCGCCGCCTGGAACTCGGTCGACCGGTAGAAGGAACGGCCGACGCGCAGGAAGTAGCCGCGCAGCGCGGCCTCGTCCATGCCGATGCCGTCGTCGTCGACGCGCAGCCAGAGATAGCCGCTGTCGTCCTCCCAGCACGAGACCCGCACGCCGTCCGACTCGTGGCCGAACAGGTGGTCCCGGGCCCGGATCGCGTCCAGCGCGTTCTGCAGGAGCTCGCGGACGAAGGCGCACGGGTCGTCGTAGAGCTGGTCGCCGGTGAACAGCTCGAGGACCGCCGTCCGGTCGAGCTCGAAGCGGAACTCACCGTACTTGTAGCCGTCGCTGCGGATCCCGATCGTGTCGATCTCGGCCGGCAGGGGGATGCCGCGCCAGCGCTCGTCGCAGAAGTCGGCCACGCCGCGGCACTGGAGCAGCTCGTCCTCGATGACCTTCAGGAAGGCTCGCAGGCGATGCTCGTCGCCCGGATCGGTGGACTCGGCGCTGAACTGCAGCGTGTAGTTCGGCCGGGGCGCCGGTGGGAACTCGAAGCCGCGGGCGGCCAGGTGTTTGTGCCACTCCCGGTCGCTGGTGGTGCGGGTGGCCAGGGCGAGGTGCTCGTAGATCACCCGCGGTGCGCGGGTGTCGTCCAGGTCGAGGATGTCGGCCAGGCGCAGCATGATCGCGCAGAAGCGCAGGTCGGCCTGGTAGAGGAAGTCGGTGCGGAAGCGAGGCTCGTGCAGGGCCGCCGCCGGCTCGTTGTGGCTGCGGCACACCAGTTCCAGCTGGTCGATGATCGACTTGCCGTCCCACTGGAGCAGCTTGCTTTCGCAGCGGTCGAGATGGACGCGGACCCGGTCGGCGTGCCGCGAACGGCAGTACTGCTCGATCACGGCCGGGGGCGGCTTGCCGCCGTGGTGCTGGGCCGACACGTACGCCTCGTCATGACTGTCGAGGAAAGCCCGGAACTCGTCCTCGCCGGGGATCGCGGCGATCTCGGCCGGGCTGTAGGCCATGCCCGCGTCGTGGAAATACGCGGCCAGGATCAGCAGCGCCGCCTCCAGGCCGCTCATCCTCTCGATGCGGGGCGCGGCCAGCCGGCCCATCAGGCGGATCACGTTCTCGGAGTGCTGCTCGTCGTGCATCGTGTAGGTCGGAAAGCTCTCCCGAACGAGCTTGAGCAAGCTACGGGCGTACGACACCAAGTCCTTGACGTTGGCTCTGTCGCGGTCCGAAGCCTTTGCCCGCAGCACATCGCCCAGCGGACCCCAGTCGCCCACGTGGCTCCCTTCGGGTAGGAACACGGCAATACGGACTGTAGTGGTCGCATCGCCGGAGGACGATGGCCGAACGGTCTACGGCGTACACGTGAGCGGGCCGGAGCCGGGCCGATAAGCTGAAGCCGCGGTCGTCGAAGCCCGCGCAGGTGGCGCAGCGCGCCCGAGAGACCCTTGGGGACCCTCGCCGCCCGACATACGTAGTTCATCCCGGCGACGGGGGTCGGCCGCCAGGCCGATGAGGAAGAGAGACTAGCCTGATGGCCGTGACACGCCGCGTAAAAATCGTCTGCACCATGGGGCCCGCGACCGCTTCCCCCGAGCGCATGCTCGGCCTCGTCGAAGCCGGCATGGACGTGGCCCGCATGAACTTCAGCCACGGCAGCCACGAGGATCACCAGAAGGTGTACGACCTCGTGCGCAGCACCGCCGAGCACACCGGCCGGGCCGTGGCGGTCCTCGCCGACCTGCAGGGCCCGAAGATCCGGCTCGGCAAGTTCGCCGACGGCCCGCACGTCTGGAACACCGGTGACCTCGTCACCATCACCAGCGACGACATCCTCGGCACGGCCGAGCGGGTCTCCTGCACCTACAAGAAGCTCCCGCAGGAGGTGAAGAGCGGCGACCGTCTGCTGATCGACGACGGCAAGGTCGCCATCCAGGTCACCGCCGTCGAGGGCAACGACATCCGCTGCCTGGTCGTCGAGGGCGGCCCGGTCAGCAACAACAAGGGCGTCTCGCTGCCCAACGTCGCCGTCAGCGTCCCGGCGCTCAGCGACAAGGACGCCGAGGACCTGCGCTTCGCCCTCGGGCTCGGCTGCGACATGGTCGCGCTCTCGTTCGTGCGCTCGCCCGACGACATCAAGCTCGTCCACGAGATCATGGCCGAGGAGGGCCGGACCGTCCCGGTCATCGCCAAGGTCGAGAAGCCCGAGGCGGTCGAGCACCTCGAGGCCATCGTGCTCGCCTTCGACGGCGTCATGGTCGCCCGCGGCGACCTCGGCGTCGAGCTCCCGCTCGACCAGGTGCCGCTGGTGCAGAAGCGCGCCGTGCAGCTCTGCCGCGAGAACGCGAAGCCGGTCATCGTGGCCACCCAGATGCTCGACTCGATGATCGAGAACTCGCGCCCGACCCGCGCCGAGGCCTCCGACGTCGCCAACGCCGTGCTCGACGGCACCGACGCGGTCATGCTCTCCGGCGAGACCTCGGTCGGCAAGTACCCGGTGCTCACCGTCAGCACCATGGCCAAGATCGTCAGCACGACCGAGGGCGGCTCCATCCCGGTGCCGCGGCTCCAGCACGACCCGCGCACCCACGGCGGCGCGCTGACCGTGGCCGCCTCCCAGATCGCGCGGAACATCGGCGCCAAGGCCCTGGTCGCGTTCTCCCAGACCGGCGACACGGTGCGGCGCCTCTCGCGCCTGCACTGCGAGCTTCCCCTGTACGCCTTCACGCCGGTCCCCGAGGTCCGCAACCAGCTCGCCGTGGCCTGGGGCGTCGAGACGTTCCTGACCGACTTCGTCCAGCACACCGACGACATGTTCCGTCAGGTCGACGCGAAGATGCTCGGCCTCGGCCTGGCCAAGCCCGGCGACTACGTGGTCGTCGTGGCCGGCTCCCCGCCGAACGCGCCCGGCTCCACCAACACGCTGCGCGTGCACCGGCTGGGCGACCTCGTCGACCCCGCCTCGCTGTGACCGAACCGCTCAGCGGACAGGCCGCCGTCGACCAGCTGCTCGAGATCCTCGACCTCGAGCAGCTGGACGACGCGACCTTCCAGGGCTCCAGCCCGCAGACCGGGGCCCAGCGGGTCTTCGGCGGCCAGGTCGCGGGCCAGGCCCTGGTCGCCGCCGGGCGGACGGTCGATCCCTCCCGGACGGTCCACTCCCTGCACGGCTACTTCGTGCGGCCGGGCGACCCCACGGAGCCGATCCGGTTCACGGTCGAGACGATCCGCGACGGCCGGTCCTTCTCGGTGCGCCGCTCGACGGCACAGCAGCACGGCAAGACGATCTTCTTCATGTCGGCCTCCTTCCAGGTCCGCGAGGAAGGACTCGACCACCACACGCCGCCCCCGGACGGCGTGCCCGGCCCGGACGACGTGCAGACGATGGCCGACTGGGTCCGCAGATACCCGTCACGCCGGGGAGCGTTCGCGGCCGCGCCGCAATCGGTCGACGTGCGCTACGTCAACACCCCCGGCTGGGTGCCGCCGGGCGACCGGGTGGCCAGCGAACAGCAGCGCGTCTGGATGCGCATCGACGGCAAACTGCCCGACGACCCGCTGATCCACGCGTGCGCGCTGACATACGCGTCGGACATGTCGCTGCTGGATTCGGTGCTGTCGGTGCACGGCGAGGTGTGGGGACCGGGCGGCGTCATCGGGGCCAGCCTCGACCACGCGCTCTGGTTCCACCGCCCCTTCCGGGCCGACGAATGGTTCCTGTACGACTGCACGAGCCCTTCGGCCAGCGGCAGCCGGGGCCTGGCCAGCGGCCGCATGTTCACCCGCGACGGCCGGCACATCGCCAGCGCCGTCCAGGAGGGCCTGCTCCGCCGTATCGGCGAACGCGCGTAGCGGGGTCGCCTTTTCGCTGCGGGCCGCCTGTCGTGGCGTACCTCCGAAGCGGTTTTATGCGGACGCCCCGCCCGGCTGAGATCCCGGCCCGGCGACTGGCCGACTGACGGATCCCGGCCCGGCGGGGCGGGGGAGACTGGTCCCTAGCGGCGCCGCTCGCCCTCCGCCATGCTCTCCGCGGTGTCCGGAACAGCCGGAATGTCCTTGTCGGGCGGCAGCCGGTGCGCGGCCGCGGCCGTACCCGTCACACCCGCCTCGGCGATCTTCGCGTCCAGATCGCGCGTCGTGTTCACGACCTCCTCGTGGAAGGTCCGCGCGTCGGCGTCCACCGCCCGATGCCGCGCCCGCGGCTTCTCCGGCGCCTCCTCGAAATCGGTCAGACCCGCCGAATAACCGGCCACGCCCTCCTCGCGTTCGGGAGACAGGTTCAGGACGTCCGGGCGTACGGCGGAAACCTCCCGCAAGCGCAACGAGGTCACCAGATCGGCGATCGCGCGCAACAACGCCAGTCCACCCAGCGTGACGAGCACCGGATCGGCCGCCCGTGACAGCGGGCTCGACGCGAAGAACCCCAGCCCGGCCTGCGCCACACCCAGGGACAACATCAGGCCCCAGGTACGGTCCGCGCCCCTGTTCATCGTCGCCACCGCCACGTCGACCGCGCCCCGCACCATCAGGAACCACCCGACCAGCGAGGCCGGCGTCGTGTAGGTCGCGTCCCGATCCAGCAGAACGATCACACCGGTGGCCGTGAACAGCGCCGCCATCGACGCGTTCAACCACCACGTCCGCGTGCCCGCCAAAGCCCGCACGGCCTCACACAACGCCCCGAAGAAGATGACCGGCCCGGCCACGCTCACCACGTCCGCCGGCTCCAGGCGCATCACGCTCCACCCGATCGCCAGCCACGCCACCCCGGCGAACATCAGAAAACCCCACATGCTGTTCCGCATGACCGTCAGGGGCGAGGAACCGGACCACAACATGAGGCCTCCAGCCGAACGTGTCCGAACCATGACAACATCCGCCGACCCACCCCACCTGCGGTTCAGCCGGATTCACAGCCCCTCCCCAGAGGCCGGTTTCTCCGCGTGCCCGTCCTGGGTATCAACGGCACGCCCCCACCACCCGGAGACCCCGTGCCCGACGACCCCCTGGCCGACGCCCTGCGCGCCGCCCGCGACGGTGACCGCCGCGGCTTCGCCACCCTGTGGCGCGGCCTGCACCCCGGCGTGCTGCGCTACCTGCGGGTCATCGCCGGCGAGCACGCCGAGGACGCCGCCAGCGAAACCTGGCTCCAGGTCATCCGCGACCTCCACCGGTTCGACGGCGAGTTGCCCGCCTTCCGCGGCTGGCTCTTCCGGATCGCCCGCAACCGAGGCCTCGACACCATGCGCCGCCGCCCCACCCCGCCCCTCCCTGCTGCCGCCTCGGCCTCCGACGCGGCCACCCTCACCCTCGAGAACGACGGCACCGCCTGGGCCATCGCGCTGATCGCCGAACTGCCCATCGACCAGGCCGAAGCCGTGATGCTCCGCGTCGTCATCGGCCTCGACGTCGCCACCACGGCCGACATTCTGGGCAAAAGACCGGGTGCCGTACGCATCGCCGCCATGCGCGGACTCAAGCGCCTCGCCACCCATCCTCAGGTCCGCGACCGCAGCCACCCCAGCCGGCAGGGGGTGTAACAAAATGCGGCACCTGCGCGCTCTCCTTCATGCGATGCGCAAGCGGAGAAGCTCCGAAACCGACCTCGCCGCCGGAGACCCCGGTCTGCGCCGCCTGATCGAGGCGGCCCGTGCCCCGGCCACCGCCTCCGAACTCAGCGGCGAGAAGCACCTGGTCGACGCCTTCACCGCGGAACGCAAACGTGCTGCCCGCGCCGCACGCCGCCGACGACCGGCGAGGATCCGGGCCGTGCTCGTGCCCGCCACGGCCGGTCTGGCTCTCCTGCTCCTCACCGGAACGGCCGTGGCCGCCCGCACCGGCAACCTCCCCCAGGAAGCCCAGCAGCACGCGCACCGCCTGTTCTCGGCGCTGGGCGTACCTGCGCCGAGAACAGGCACCCCGTCCCCACGGGTCACCCCGTCCGAGTCCGGGCCGGCCCCCAGCCGGCCCGGCCCGGGCCCTTCGGTCGACGTGGCCGCCTTCACCCGCTGCGAGGCGTGGCGCGGCGCGGCCCCGCTGACCACCCACGACCGCCGCCGCCTGATCGCCGAAGCCGGCAGCGAGCGGGCGATAGACAACTACTGCCGAAAGGTAAGACAGTCAGCGTCACCCGCGCCGCCGTCAGGACCGCCGACACCGCCGGCCCCCTCGGGGAACCCGAGCGCGCACCCCACCCCACCGTCGGCGGACCTTCCCGGCCGCTCGGCTTCCCCTAGCGGCGGCCCACCGTACAATTCCACTGAACACCCGGAAAACCGGCGAACCGGTTCCCCGCCCAGCGGAGTGACGCCGCCGCCGGCCAAGACGCCGAAAGCAGACAAGAAAGCACCACCGTCAGCAACGGCGCCTCGCTGATGCCTAACCCAGAGTCACCGGTTGTCATCACGCTGCGCTCGACGAGTCGTCCGCCGCTCACGGAGTGCAACAGGCGATGGGTCACGACTTCGGCCCGACGAACTCATCCAGCCTGGCCACTGCTTCCCGGCGCGCCACCGACAGCATGTTGCGCCGGCACATCCGCCAGCTGATGCCGAGGCGGTCGAGCGACTG
Source organism: Actinoplanes sp. NPDC000266 (assembly GCF_042899005.1). Lineage (NCBI taxonomy): Bacteria > Bacillati > Actinomycetota > Actinomycetes > Micromonosporales > Micromonosporaceae > Actinoplanes > Actinoplanes sp. NPDC000266. The sequence continues at coordinate 289,311 of NZ_JBIAZI010000011.1, read as the reverse complement.
CTGGCACAGCCGCATGATGTCGCCGGATTCGTGTAGACCTTCTCACCGCGTCGCATTGGCGACCCGGCAGCCATCGGAGTGGAACAGCCCGCGCAGAAACGATCCGCCGTACGTCTCGACCAGCGGCTCCTGCCACGGCGCGAGAACGACCGGCCGCTCGTGCTTGTGCCCCCGGCCCATGTTGCGGAAGAAAACAGGGCCAATGCCGGGAAGAGCTCTCGACCACGACACAACCGCCCCGGCGCAGGTGGCACACCTTGCGGGCGAGAACACGCAGCATCGCCTCGCCGCACTCGCTCACGAGCCCGGGCCAGCTCGCCGTGCAGTAGACGCGGAGCACCGGCACCTTGGCCGAAGTGACGAGATGGCCGTCCCCCAGATAAAGACCGAGCAGATAGGCGTACGACACCCCGTCCTCCAACGCACGCGGTGGATCGGCACAGCGCGCACAGCGCGGCCTGTTCGCCTCCCGTTCCGCGCGCGCCCGAGGCCGGTCCCCGTAGAACCAATGACCCACCGTCCGCCGGGGCAACCCGAGATCACGGCAGATGTCGCCGAAGGGCACGCCCTCAGCCCTGAGCTTGATCGCCCGCTCACGAAGGTGAGGTGGATGCACAGCCACACACTCCCGTCACCACTTCGGCCCGATGAACTCGTCCAGCCGGGCCACCGCCTCGCGGCGCGCCACGGAAAGAGTGTTGTGCCGTGACATCCGCCAGCTGATGTCGAGCTGGTCGAGGCTTTGCCGGCAGAGCCGCATGATGTCGCGGGACTCGTTGACGAACTGGTAGCGCGGATAGGCATATTTCTTGCCTTTTCGTTCGATGGTGTTGATGAAGCGGCTGCCGTCGGAATGGAAGAGACCCCGCAGAAACCTCTCCGGCCGACTGTCGACCACTTCCTGCTGCCAATCGGCCAATGCGATCTCGCGAAGATGTTTCATGCCGGGGCCGTGCTGAGGAAAGAGGCAGGGCCAATGGGTCCAATGTGCCCGGACGCTCATGCATCCCACCCGCTCCTGATATCCCACGGTCTTGGCGCCGCACGCCTCCATGGCGTGGGACACCTCGTGGATGAGGCCCGGGTAGCGCAGATCGCAGGTGATCGTCAGGAGGGGGACCCGTTGAGTCATCAGCAGGTGACCGTCGCCGAGATATTGGCCGAGAAGGTAGGCGTAGGCCGGCGGGTCGTCGATCTTGCGAATGGGCCGGTCGCAGCGTGGGCACCGATTGTCGATCTTTATTGCTCGCCGACCGCGGCCGTAGAGCCAGCAGGCGACGGTATTCCTCGACAGCCCGAGCCGCCGATATATCTCGGAGAATGGCACGCCGTCGGCGTGCAATCGAAGGGCTTCCTCGCGCAGATGGGAGGGGTGCATCCCCGAATCATCGAGGAAGGGTGTGACAGTTTTTGTGCCCCCGGTGGGATTCGAACCCACACTGTATGGTGTTTGAGACCATCTTCTCTGCCGGTTGGAATACAGGGGCCGGCTGGCCCATCCGCCGGAGATCCTCCCGCCAAGATGAGTCACGGACAGCCTACCCACTACGCTTAGGGCGGCGACACCCGCATACCGGGGTGTCGTGTCTTCAGGATCGTTGGGGGTAGGAGTTCCGTGGCCGACTCGCAGGCTGGTGCCGAGCGCAAGCGGGTGTTGATCGCCGAGGACGAGGCCCTCATCCGGCTCGATCTCGCCGAGATGCTCGTGGAGGAGGGCTACGACGTCGTCGGCGAGGCCGGGGACGGGGAGACCGCCGTGCGCCTGGCCGAGGAGCTTCGGCCTGATCTCGTCATTCTTGACATCAAGATGCCGATCATGGATGGGCTGGCCGCGGCCGAGCGGATCGCCGGTGGGCGTATCGCCCCGGTTGTCATCCTGACGGCGTTCAGCCAGCGTGATCTTGTGGAGCGGGCCCGGGCCGCGGGCGCCATGGCGTACCTGGTCAAGCCTTTCCAGAAGTCCGACCTCGTGCCGGCGATCGAGATCGCCCTGTCGCGGTACTCGGAGATCGCCGCCCTGGAGTCCGAGGTGGCGGGGCTGACCGATCGTCTGGAGACGCGCAAGTCGGTGGAGCGCGCCAAGGGCGAGCTGATGACCAAGTACCAGATGACCGAGCCGCAGGCGTTCAAGTGGATTCAGCGGACGGCGATGGACCACCGGATGACGATGCGTGAGGTGGCCGACCGGATCCTGGCGGAGGGTCAGGATGCCGGTGGCGCCGAGGCCACACAAAGTTGATCTTGCGGGTAGTGCGGTTGTAACACCTCCTCCGACTGAGGCGTCACGAGACGTAACGGTTCGATGAAAGCCCGATCGAAGTCTTTTGGCAGCCCGGGAACCTGGGATAACGTCCCGGCCCATAACGGGGCACGGCGTGGTTGCGTCGGTACGCAAGTGCCAATCGGCCGCCAGTGGCTCGGTGGGTTCGGTATGGAGGAGGGTTCCAACCTTGAGGCAGTCTCTCGCACGAGCCATCGGCGGCGTGGCTATGGTCGGCCTTCTTTTGGGCGCGGCGGCATGTGCCAGCGATGACGATGGAGGCGACTCGACGGACGCGGCTGCCTGTGGCAGCAAGATCGCGTTCTTCGGCGCGCTGACCGGCGGTAACGCGCAGCTCGGTATCAACATCCGCGACGGCGCGAAGCTCGCCGTCGACCAATACAACAAGGCCAACGCCGACTGCAAGGTCGAGCTGGTCGAGAAGGACTCGGCCGGCGACCCGGCTCAGGCGTCCGGTCTGGCGACCTCGGTCGTCCAGGACGCCAAGATCCTTGGCGTGGTCGGCCCGGCGTTCTCGGGTGAGTCCAAGGTGGCCAACCCGATCATGAGCAAGGAAGGCGTCGTGATCATCACGCCGTCGGCGACCAACCCGGCGCTGGCGGACCAGGGTGACAAGACGTTCCACCGCGCTCTGGGCAACGACGCTTCGCAGGGTCCTGGCCTGGCGCTGTACATGAAGGACGTCATGAAGGTCCAGAAGACCTTCGTGGTGGACGACGCGTCGGAGTACGGCAAGGGCCTCGCCGACCAGGTGAAGAAGACGCTGGGCTCGGTCGTGAACGGCAACGCCGTGGTCAAGGAGCAGCAGACCGACTTCGGCGCGCTGGTCACCCAGATCAACAGCTCGGGCGCCGACTCGATCTTCTGGGGCGGTTACTACCGTGAGGCCGCGCCGTTCCTGAAGCAGTACCGCGACGCGGGCGGCAAGGCCAAGTTCGTCGCCGGCGACGGTGTGAAGGACCAGGCGTTCGTCGACGGCGCCGGTGCGGCCAACGCCGAGGGCGCGATCCTGACCTGCCCGTGTGTTCCGCCGGAGAAGGCGGGCGGCACGTTCGCGGCCGACTACAAGGCCGCTGTCGGCCGTGAGGCCGGCACGTACAGCGCGGAGGCCTTCGACGCCGCCAACATCCTGCTGGCGGGTATCAAGGCGGGCAACTCGACCCGGGAGAAGCTGGAGACCTTCGTCGACGGCTACACCGGCCAGGGCGTGACCACCAGCTTCAAGTTCCAGGAGAACGGCGAGATCGACCCGTCCGCGGTGGCGATCTGGGCGTACAAGGTTGAGGGCGGCAAGATCGTGGCCGACCAGGAGGCGCCGAAGAGCTGACCCTTGGCGGGTCTTCTCTGACGGTTTGTTTGAGCTGCGAAACGTGCGGTCGGGAGCTCTGGCTCTCGGCCGCACGTCCTGTATGACTTTCCCTCGCTGGAGTCGCGTTGAACTTTGAATTCCTGGGCGACAACTTCATGTCGCTCACCGTGACGGGACTGACGCAGGGCGCCATCTATGCCCTGGTTGCTCTCGGTTACACGTTGGTCTACGGCGTACTGCGCCTGATCAACTTCGCTCACTCCGAAGTCTTCATGATCGGCACGTTCGTTACCACGATCGTCTGGGCCGGCCTGGGCTTCGGTGTGGGGGCGTCGGCTCCGGGCACCTTCGGGGTGCTGGGCTTGATCGCGCTGGCGGTCGTGGCGGCCGGCGCGGCGTCGGGCGGCACCGCCCTGATCGTGGAACGGGTGGCGTACCGGCCGCTGCGCAAGCGCAACGCGCCGAGCCTGATCTTCCTGATCAGCGCGATCGGCGCCTCGGTGGCCCTGTTCGAGCTGGTGGGTGCGATCACGGACCGGCAGCCGCGGGGCATGCCGAGTCTCGTGCAGCCGAAGGTGCAGTTCACGCTCTTCGGCGCGGATGTCACCAACCTGCAGATCGGCATCATCCTGAGCGCGCTCGCGATGCTCGCGGGCCTGGACATCTTCATCAACCGCACGCGGCTCGGCCGTGGTGTGCGGGCGGTGGCGCAGAACCCGGACGTGGCCGCCCTGATGGGCGTCAACAAGGACCGCGTCATCATGCTGATCTTCATCCTGGGCGGCATGATGGCCGGCGCGGCGTCGGTGCTCTACGACGTCAAGGTCGGCATCACGACGTACTCGGTGGGCTTCCTGATCGGTATCAAGGCGTTCACCGCGGCGGTGCTGGGCGGTATCGGCAACCTGCGCGGCGCCCTGCTGGGCGGCCTGCTGCTGGGCGTGGTGGAGAACTACGGCGCCGGTGTGTTCGGCAACGAGTGGATGGACGTCGTCGCCTTCGTGATGCTCGTGGTCGTGTTGCTGTTCCGCCCGACGGGCCTGTTGGGTGAGTCTCTGGGGAGGGCCCGGGCATGATGGCAGTTCTCGATTCCGCGCGGAAGGCCGACGAGAGCCGGGTCCGCGCGGTCACCGGTCTGCGGGACCGGTGGTCGAATCTTCCGTACGGCTGGCGCATCTCGGTCCTCTTCGCCTTCATCATTTTCCTGTACGCCCTGCCGGGCCTCGAGATTCCCCTGATCAGCACCCCGGACACCGACTTCACGTCGGTGCTGTTCCTCTGCGCGGTGTACGTCCTGGTCGCGGTCGGCCTGAACGTCGTGATCGGACTCGCCGGCCTGCTCGACCTGGGGTACATCGGCTTCTACGCGGTCGGCGCCTACACGGTGGCCATCCTCGGCTCGCCGAACTCGCCGGTCGTGGTGCAGTTCCCGTGGGTGGTGTGCGTTCCGATCGCGATCGCGGTGACCATGGTGTCCGGCGTGATCCTGGGCTGGCCGACGCTGCGCCTGCGGGGCGACTACCTCGCCATCGTGACGCTCGGCTTCGGTGAGATCATCCGGGTGTTCGCGCTGAACTCCGACATCACCAACGGCAACCGGGGCATCACCGGTGTGCCGGTGCCGTCGGAGGGTTCGTGGCCGGAGTGGATGGACTGGTTCCCGGGCATCACCGCGGGCCGGCCGATCTTCAGCGTCTCCAACGTGATCGGCTTCTACTGGCTGGCGCTGACCCTGGTCTTCATCTGCATGCTGGGCGTGCGGCGCCTGGAGCGCAGCCGGGTCGGCCGGTCGTGGCTGGCGATCCGTGAGGACGAGGACGCGGCCGAGGTCATGGGCGTGCCGACGTTCAAGTACAAGCTGTGGGCGTTCGCCATCGGCGCGGCGCTGGGTGGTCTGTCGGGTGCGCTGTTCTTCAGCAAGCAGACGTTCATCAACGCGCAGGGCTTCGACCTGTTCACGTCGATCCTGTGGGTGGCCGCGGTGGTCATCGGCGGCGCCGGCAACCAGTTGGGTGTGGCGCTGGGCGCGATCCTGCTGGCGTATCTGCCGGAGCGGTTCCGTGAGTTCGCCGACTACCGTCTGCTGATCTTCGGTGTCGCCCTGATCGTCATGACGATCTTCCGGCCGCAGGGTCTGCTGCCGAGCCGGCGTCGCAAGGTCGAGCTGGAGGACCGGGCTAAGGAAGGTGCCGTCGGTGAGTGAGCGAAACAATCTGCTCGAGGTCGACAACGTCACGATCCGCTTCGGCGGCGTGACGGCCCTGGACGGGGTGGACTTCTCCGTCAAGGAGGGCGAGATCCTCGGCCTGATCGGCCCGAACGGCGCCGGCAAGACGACCTGCTTCAACGCGGTCACCGGCGTGGTCAAGCCGACCAGCGGCCAGATCCGGTTCCGCGGCAAGGCCCTGGTGGGCCAGCAGCGGCACAAGATCACCCGGCTCGGCATCGCCCGGACGTTCCAGAACATCCGGTTGTTCCCGGAGATGACGGCTCTGGAGAACGTGCAGGTCGGCGCGGACGCCCGGCACAAGACCAGTGTGGTCGGCGCGCTGTTCCGCACCTGGCGGGTGCGGGTCAAGGAGCACGAGCTGGTCGACGTCGACGCCAAGAGCGGCTTCGGCCGGCTGGTGCAGCAGACCCGGCGTACCGGGCAAAGGATCTTCGGTTTGTCCCGGCACACCCTCGAGGAGCGTGCGGCCAAGGACAAGGCGACCGAGCTGCTGAAGCTGGTCGGCATCGAGCACCGGGCCGGTGAGCTGGCCCGCAGCCTGGCCTACGGCGAGCAGCGCCGGCTGGAGATCGCGCGGGCGCTGGCCACCGAGCCGGGCCTGCTCTGCCTGGACGAGCCGGCGGCCGGCTTCAACCCGGCCGAGAAGGAGTCGCTGCTCGAGCTGATCCGCAAGATCCGCGACACCGGGGTCACGGTGCTGCTCATCGAGCACGACATGCGCCTGGTCATGGGCGTCACCGACCGGATCGTCGTGCTGGAGTTCGGCAAGAAGATCGCCGAGGGGACGCCGGCCGAGGTGCGGGAGAACCCGGCGGTCATCGCCGCCTACCTGGGAGTGCCGACCGATGCTGCTTGAGATGGACAACGTGACGGTGTCGTACGGGCGCATCCAGGCCCTGCACGGCATCAGCCTGACCGTCGGCGAGGGTGAGATCGTCGCGCTGATCGGCGCGAACGGCGCCGGCAAGTCGACCACGATGCGCGCCATCTCGGGTCTGCGGCCGGTCGGCCAGGGCAAGATCCACTTTGACGGGCAGGACATCACCAAGCTGCGGGCCGACCTGCGGGTCGTCCGCGGGGTGTCGCAGTCGCCGGAGGGCCGGGGCATCTTCCCGGGCATGACCGTCCGGGAGAACCTGGAGATGGGCGCGTACACGCGCCGGGTCCGCTCCGAGGTCGACGAGGACCTCCAGCGGGCGTTCGACCTGTTCCCGCGCCTGAAGGAGCGGGAGAAGCAGGCCGGTGGCACGCTGTCCGGCGGTGAGCAGCAGATGCTCGCCGTGGGGCGCGCGCTGATGAGCCGGCCGAAACTGCTGCTGCTCGACGAGCCCTCGATGGGCCTGGCGCCGATGCTGATCCAGCAGATCTTCGACATCATCGTGGAGATCAACCAGCAGGGCACGACCGTGCTGCTGGTGGAGCAGAACGCGCAGCAGGCCCTGTCGCGTGCGCACCGCGCGTACGTCTTGGAGACCGGGCGGATCGTCAAGGAGGGCACCGGAAACGACCTCCTGACCGACCCCGCGGTCAAGGACGCCTACCTCGGCGTCGCGTAACACCCCTTTGGACGACTAGGAGTCATCATGTTCCGCACCCCCTCAGGCCGCCGGGCGATCCTCGGCCTGGCCGCCGCGGCGGCGCTGACGTTGTCGATGGGCGCCTGCGGCTCGGAGTCCAGTGACTCCGGCTCGAGCGGCGCCCCCGCGCCCACCGCCTCCGCCGACACCTCGCTGGCCGACAAGGTCCCGGCCGACATCAAGAGCGCCGGCAAGCTGGTCATCGGCACCGACTCGTCGTACGCGCCGAACGAATATCTCGACAGCGACGGCAAGACGGTCATCGGTTTCGACGTCGACCTGTTCAACGCGGTCGCGCAGAAGCTGGGCCTGACCACCGAGTGGCAGTCGGCCACCTTCGACAGCATCATCCCGGGCGTGAGCAGCGACAAGTACGCCGTCGGCGTATCGTCGTTCACGATCAACGCTGACCGGCTCAAGGAGGTCAACATGATCTCCTACTTCTCGGCCGGCACCCAGTGGGCGGCCAAGAAGGGCGCCTCGATCAACCCGGACGACGTGTGCGGCAAGAAGATCGCCGTGCAGACCGCGACCGTGCAGGTCGACGACCTGAACGCGCGCTCGAAGAAGTGCACCGACGCCGGCAAGGCGAAGATCACGATCGACCAGTACCAGAAGCAGTCGGACGCGACGAACGCCGTCAACACCGGCAAGGACGAGGCCATGCTGGCCGACTCCCCGATCGTGGCGTACGCGGTGAAGCAGACCAACGGCACGCTCGAGCTGGTCGGCGACATCTACGACTCGGCGCCGTACGGCTACGTGGTCGCCAAGGACCAGACCGAGTTCGCCGGCGTGATCGGCGACGCGGTCAAGGCGCTGATCGCCGACGGCACGTACAAGCAGATCCTCGACAAGTGGGGCGTCACCGCGGGCGCGGTCACCACTGCCGAAGTGAACCCGTCGGTCTGATCCGCCACACATGAGCGACCAGACAACCACCGAGCGGGCACGGCCTGAACCGATCAAGGCCGTGCCCGTCCGGCACCCCGGGCGCTGGGTGACGATCGCGGTCCTCGCGGTGCTCGCCGCGATGTTCGTGCACCTGCTGGTGACGAACGACAACTTCCGTTGGTCGTTCATCTTCTCGTCCTATGAGGACGGCAAGCGCGGGGTCATGTTCACCGGGCCGGTCCTCGAGGGCCTGCGCGGCACCCTGCTGCTGACCGTCACGTCGATGGCGATCGGCATCGGTCTCGGCGTCGTCCTCGCCGTCATGCGGCTGTCGCCGAACAGGATCCTGTCGTCGGTGGCGTTCGTGTACACCTGGTTCTTCCGGGCCGTGCCGCGCCTGATCCTGGCGATCCTGTTCGGCAACCTGAACATCCTGTGGAGCCGGGTCGGCTTCGGGCTGCCGTTCGACAAGCAGATCGGCGACCTGTTCGGCATCGACAACTTCAACGGGCAGTTCTACAGCATCCGGGCGGCCGACCTGCTGGCCGGATTCGTGGCCGGCATGCTGGCGCTCGGGTTGTCCGAGGCGGCGTACATGGCCGAGATCGTCCGTGCCGGTCTTCAGTCCGTCGATCAAGGACAGACCGAGGCCGCGGTCGCGCTCGGCATGTCCCGCTTCCAGGTGCTGCGGCGCATCGTGCTGCCGCAGGCCATGCGGGTGATCGTGCCGCCGACCGGCAACGAGACCATCGCCATGGTCAAGGACACGTCATTGGTGGCGTACGTCCCGGTCGCCGGCGAGCTCTGGTTCCAGCTGAACGCCGTCTCGGCGCGGACCTTCGTGGTCTTCCCGGTGCTGGTGGCCGCCGTGATCTGGTATCTGATCATCTGCACCGTCCTGATGATCGGCCAGTTCTTCCTGGAGAGGCACTACGGCAAGGGGTACGGTGCGGTCGGCCGGGCCAAGCAGCGGCTGCGCGACATCGAGGTCGAACAGGGCGGCCGGATCACCGACACCCGGGAGGGCGCATGACTTCCGAGATGGTGCGCGCCGACAACGTGCACAAATCGTTCGGCTCGCTCGAGGTGCTCAAGGGCATCGACCTGGTCGTCAAGGCGGGTGAGGTGTGCTGCGTGCTCGGGCCGTCCGGCTCGGGCAAGTCGACCTTCCTGCGCTGCGTCAACCACCTCGAGAAGATCAACGCCGGCCGCATCACGGTCGACGGCGATCTGATCGGATATCGCGAGCGCGGCGGCAAGCTGCACGAGCTCGGCGAGAAGGACGTGGCCAGGCAGCGCCGTTCGATCGGCATGGTCTTCCAGCGCTTCAACCTCTTCCCGCACATGACGGTGCTCCAGAACGTCATGGAGGCGCCGTGCCGGGTCAAGAGCGAGAACAAGGCGGAGGTACGGGAGAGAGCACGCGCCCTGCTCGACCGCGTCGGCCTGAGCGAGAAGACCGGGTCGTATCCCGGACAGCTCTCGGGTGGTCAGCAGCAGCGCGTGGCGATCGCCCGCGCCCTGGCGATGCGCCCGAAGCTGATGCTGTTCGACGAGCCGACCAGCGCGCTCGACCCGGAACTGGTCGGTGAGGTCCTCGACGTGATGAAGGATCTGGCCCGGGACGGGATGACCATGGTCGTGGTCACCCACGAGATCGGCTTCGCCCGCGAGGTCGGCGACAAGCTGATCTTCATGGACGGCGGCGTCGTCGTGGAGGAGGGCGCCCCGCGGGACGTCATCGCGAATCCGCAGCACGAGCGAACCAGGGCATTTCTGAGCAAGGTGCTTTAAGCAGGCGGGGTGGTCCCGATTTCTGTCGTACCCCACGACTAGAGTTCTCCGACGTGAGCGACGACGCCGAGACCCCCCGTTTGCTGCTGCTCGACGGCCACTCGCTGGCCTACCGGGCGTTCCACGCGCTGCCCAAGGAAAACTTCAGCACCCAGACCGGGCAGCACACGAACGCGGTCTTCGGGTTCACCTCGATGCTGATCAACATGCTGCGCGACGAGAAGCCGACGCACATCGTGGTCGCCTTCGACGTCTCGCGCATCTCGTTCCGCACCGAGAAATACCCGGAGTACAAGGCCGGCCGGTCGGCGACGCCGCCCGAGTTCCAGGGCCAGGTCAGCCTGGTCAAGGAGATCCTCGACGCGCTGCGCATCCCCTATGTCGAAAAGCCCGGCTTCGAGGCCGACGACGTCATCGCCACGCTCGCCACCCAGGCCCGCGAGGCCGGCATGGAGGTGCTGATCTCCTCCGGCGACCGGGACGCCCTCCAACTGGTCGACGAGCACACCACGGTCCTCTACCCGAGCCGCGGCGTCTCCGAGGTCTGGCGGATGACCCCCGCGCTGGTCGAGGAGAAGCAGCTCGTGCCGCCGCACCTCTACCGCGACAAGGCCGCCCTGGTCGGCGAGACCAGCGACAACCTGATCGGTGTCCCCGGCGTCGGGCCCAAGACGGCGGCCAAGTGGATCACCGAATACGGCGGCATCGAGGGCGTCGTGGCCAACGCCGACAAGATCAAGGGCAAGGCGGGCGACAACCTGCGGGCCCACCTGTCGTCGGTGATGCTCAACTACGAGCTCAACGCACTGCGGAAAGACCTGGAGCTTTCGGTACGCCCACAGGACGTCCGCTGGCACGGCTGGGACCGCGAGGCCGTGCACCAGGTATTCGACGCGCTCGAGTTCCGGGTGCTCCGCGAGCGACTCTACTCCTACCTCGAGTCGGTCGAGCCCGAGGCCGAGTCCGGCTTCGACCTCGAGGGCCGGGTGCTGCGCCCCGGCGAGGTCGCGGCCTGGCTGACCGCGCACGCGCAGGCCGCGCCCGTCGGCGTCGCCGTCACCGGCACGTTCGGCCGCGGCACCGGCTCGCTCACCGGCATCGCGGTCGCGACCGGCGACGGGCCGGCGGCCTGGTTCGACCCGGCCGCCCTCGACGAGGCCGACGAGCAGGCCGTGGCCCTCTGGCTCGCCGACCCCGACCGGCCCAAGGTCGTGCACGACGCCAAGCCGGCCTCGCTGGCCATGCGCGCGCACGGCTGGCGCCTCGGCGGCGTCCGGATCGACACGGCGCTGGCGGCCTACCTCGCCAAGCCCGACCAGCGGCAGTACGACCTCACCGACCTGGCCCTGCGCTACCTCAAGCGCGAGCTGCGCGTCGAGGAGCCCCAGACGGGCCAGCTCGACCTGCTGGCCGGCGTGGAGGAGGAGGGCGGCGCCGAGGAGAGCGTCATGCTGCGCGCCCGGGCCACGCTCGACCTGGCCGACGTGCTGACCGAGGAGCTCTCGCGCGACGGCGGCGAGTCGCAGACCCTGCTGACCGAGGTCGAGCAGCCGCTGTCCGAGGTGCTCGGCGAGATGGAACACCTGGGCATCGCGGCCGACACGGTCTACCTGTCCGAGCTCGAGGCCCACTTCGCGGCCGAGGTGAAGGCGGCCCAGCAGGCGGCGCACGAGGTGGTGGGCCGCGAGTTCAACCTCGGCTCGCCCAAGCAGCTCCAGCAGATCCTCTTCGAGGAGCGCAACCTCCCCAAGACCAAGAAGATCAAGTCGGGCTACACGACGGACGCCGACGCTCTGCAGAACCTGTTCACGCAGACCGGCGACCCGCTGCTGGAACACCTGCTGCGCCACCGCGACGTGGCCAAGCTGAAATCGACTGTCGACGGCCTGCTCAAGTCGGTCTCCGACGACGGCCGCATCCACACGACGTTCAACCAGACCGTCGCCGCCACCGGCCGCCTGTCGTCGACCGACCCCAACCTGCAGAACATCCCGATCCGCACCGAGGAGGGCCGGCGCATCCGCCGCGCGTTCGTGGTCGGCGAGGGCTTCGAGACGCTCATGACGGCCGACTACAGCCAGATCGAGATGCGCATCATGGCCCACCTGTCGGAGGACGAGGCCCTGATCGCCGCCTTCAACTCGGCCTTCGACTTCCACGCGGCCACCGCGTCCTCGGTCTTCCACGTCCCGGTCGAGGAGGTCGTCCCCGACCAGCGCCGCAAAATCAAGGCCATGAACTACGGCTTGGCGTACGGCCTGAGCGCCTTCGGCCTGTCCAACCAGCTCACCATCCCGGTGGAAGAGGCCCGGGGCCTGATGGACGAATACTTCGAACGTTTCGGCGGCATCCGCGAATACCTCGACAAGGTCGTGAGGCAGGCCGGAAAGGACGGCTACACGGCCACCATCCTGGGCCGCCGCCGCTACCTGCCCGACCTGTCGAGCGACAACCGCCAGCGCCGCGAGATGGCCGAGCGCATGGCCCTGAACGCCCCCATCCAGGGCTCAGCCGCCGACATCATCAAGGTAGCCATGCTCCGCGTCGACAGGGCCATCCGCGAGTCCGGCCTCAGTTCCCGCATGCTCCTGCAGGTCCACGACGAGCTGGTCTTCGACGTGGCCCCCGGCGAGCACGAGCCGCTGGAGGCCCTGGTACGCCAGGAGATGGGCAACGCCCACCCGCTGTCCGTCCCCTTGGAGGTCTCCGTAGGCTCCGGCCGCGACTGGAACGGCGCCGACCACTGACAGCCGCGGCCCACCCTCAGGACGGGCCGCCGCTCTGGCCGCTGTTGGTCCGGCGGGCGCTGAGCGCGCCGAAGACGGTGCCCGCGGCGAGGGCACCGGCGGCGAAGGCCAGGAACCACCACCAGAAACCGTCCCCGGCACCCGGGACCGCGCGGACCACCACGACGGCGAGCGCGCCCACCGGCAGCGCCCCGGCCAGCGGGCCGGCGGCCGCCCGGGGCTGCCGGGCCACCCCGATCGCCAGCGGCACGATCAGCGGCAGATAGCCGACCAGGAAGAGCGTGCGCACCTCCGACTGGAAGAACACCGACCACGCCCCGGCCAGAAGCGCGCCCAGCGCCACCGCCGCCACCGTCTGGACCGCCATGAAGCCCGCGCCCGCCCGGGGTGGCGCCGGCGCGCCGGCATCGTCCGGCTCGCCCATGCCGAGCCACATCCCCGTCACCTGGAGCAGTTCCCGCACCGCCACCCGAACGCTCATGCCGGCCAGATTAGGTAGCCCGCACCACATGGTGCCGGAGGGTGAGGGGATCGCGGCCGGGTGTGGTTGCGGGGCTCTGTAAGTGTGTGGCTCATGACTAGCCACACGATGGGGGCGGCCCTGAGCGGGCCGGTGGGCGGAGCGGCGACGCTGGGGCGGGGGCCCCTCGACGCCGCGCAGGCGGACGCCTATGCGCCGATGTTCAAGGCGCTCGGTGATCCGGTGCGGCTGCGGCTGCTCTCGATGATCGCCTCGGCGCGGGGTGGTGAGGTCTGCGTCTGTGACCTCACGGGGGCCTTCCACCTCACCGGGCCGACGATCTCGCACCACCTCAAGGTGCTGCGGGAGGCCGGCCTCGTGGACAGCGACCGCCGCGGCACCTGGGTCTATTACCGGATGATCCCGGCCGCCCTCGCCGTGCTCGGTGGGCTGCTCGACTTGGGAGTTCTGGCCGGCTGAAGGTTTTCATGCCTTCTACGACAAGCGGGCCGTCCGCCGCGTTGCAGCCGGGCGCCTACTTTTTCAGCGGGTCGTGGCCCCAGTTCATCAGCGAGTACCGCCACTTCGTCTCCGACACGTCGCCCGGCGGGCGCTGTGCCTGGTGGCGGTGGACGTAGCCGACCACCTTGCGCATGTGCTCCTCGTCGGCGCCCGTCAGGTCGGCCTTCTTCTTGCCGAGGATCTTGACGATCTTGCGGCCGGAGTCGTGGCCCACCGACTCGCCGCCGTTCGACGGCTTCTGGCCCACCTCGCGGGACTCGCCGGTCTTCAGCCACTTCTCGATCTCGCCGGCCGTCATGTTCACCGCCGACGTGAACTCGGCGTACGTGTCCTCAGCCATGGTGCAGCGCGCCCGGCTTGTGAACCGCCTCGCGGCCCGTCTTGTCGCTCTTGACCTTGTACTGGGGATCGTCGGGGGAGGCGTCCACCGTCCGGCCCGCGGCCGAGGTGCGCTTGGTGATCTTCTCTTCGACCTTGCCGTGCACGGTCTCGCCGTGGCTGCGCCAGGTCACCTCGTCGCCCTTTTTCGGATCTTTCGTCATGGACCGGGTGGTACCCCGGGAACGAGCCGGCTAACAAAGATCGCGGTGCCCGGGAAGAGCCGCCCCCTCAGCGGGCTCCATTGCCCCCACGTCTCCTCGTGACCGGAGGGCCACTCCGGCTCGACCAGGTCACGCAATTCGAAGCCGGCCGCCACCAGTTCCCGTACGCGGTCGCCCAAGGTCCGGTGTTGCTCGATGTAGGTGACCTGCCCCGACTCGTCGCGTTCCACGTACGGCGTCCGGTCGAAGTACGAGTTCCGGGCGATCAGCCCGCTCTCGTCCGGCTCGTCCCAGAAGATCCAGCGCATCGGGTGGGTGACCGAGAAGACCCAGTCGCCGCCCGGCTTCAGCACCCGCGCCACCTCGCGCATGGCCGCCGCCGAATCGGGCACGAAGGGGATCGCGCCGAAGGCCGTGCAGACAATGTCGAATACGCTCTCCGCGAACGGCAACGCCAGCGCGTCGGCTTGCACCAGCGGCACCGTCACGCCCGTACGCTCGGCCGCGCCGCGCGCGTGCCGCAACATTCCCGCCGAGAGATCGAGCGCGACCACCTCCGCGCCCTGCCCGGCGAGCCACCGCGCGCCCGCCGCGGCGCCGGCGCCGAGTTCCAGGACCCGCTTGCCGCGGACGTCGCCGAGCAGGTGGGCATCGGCCTCACGCAGGCCCTCGGGACACCACACGAAGTCGAGATCTCCCAGGAAGGAGCCGTGCTCGGCCTGGTACTCGTCGGCGTCCGAGTCCCACCATCCGCGGCTCGCGCGGCGGCTCTCGGCGTCGGTCGGCGCGTTTTCGATCACTGGGCCAAGGTAGCCGCGGGGCGAGCCGCCGTCACTATTCGGCATATTAGGGGCATGGTGTGGGGTTTCGGGTCAACATTGTGCCGCGCTCGTCAGGAGGGCTTGCAACCTGTGGTAATGCGCACGGTAAGCTAGTCGATGCGCTCGCGGATCGTGTACCTCGGCAGGGAGCAGGTTCCGTGGTCGTCGGTCTCGACATGATCGACTGGTCGTCAACCTGGTTGCTCGTGCCGTGCCCGCCGGCAGTTCCGTGGAGCGCGAGAGACACCACGACACCCATCCGTTCGGAGCAACAGTCCACATGACGAGCAGCATCGAGGCCACCTCGAGCGCCAACAAGGTCACCGTCGACGATCTCGGTTCTGAGGAAGCTTTCCTCGCCGCCATCGACGAGACCATCAAGTACTTCAACGACGGCGACATTGTCGAAGGCACCGTCGTCAAGGTCGATCGGGACGAGGTCCTGCTCGACATCGGCTACAAGACCGAGGGTGTCATCCCCTCGCGCGAGTTGTCGATCAAGCATGACGTGGACCCCGCGGAAGTGGTGTCGGTTGGTGACCACATCGAAGCCCTCGTCCTCACCAAGGAGGACAAGGAAGGTCGCCTGATCCTCTCGAAGAAGCGTGCGCAGTACGAGCGCGCGTGGGGCACCATCGAGAAGATCAAGGAGGACGACGGCGTCGTCCGCGGCTCCGTCATCGAGGTTGTCAAGGGTGGCCTCATCCTCGACATCGGCCTCCGTGGCTTCCTCCCGGCTTCGCTCGTCGAGATGCGCCGTGTCCGCGACCTGCAGCCGTACGTCGGCCGCGAGCTCGAGGCGAAGATCATCGAGCTGGACAAGAACCGCAACAACGTGGTCCTGTCCCGCCGCGCCTGGCTCGAGCAGACGCAGTCCGAGGTCCGCACGGAGTTCCTCAACAAGCTCCAGAAGGGCCAGGTCCGCAAGGGCGTCGTCTCCTCGATCGTCAACTTCGGCGCCTTCGTCGACCTGGGCGGCGTGGACGGCCTCGTGCACGTCTCCGAGCTCTCCTGGAAGCACATCGACCACCCGTCCGAGGTTGTCGAGGTCGGCCAGGAGGTCGAGGTCGAGGTGCTCGACGTCGACCTGGACCGCGAGCGCGTCTCGCTGTCGCTGAAGGCGACCCAGGAAGACCCGTGGCGCCAGTTCGCCCGGACCCACGCGATCAACCAGATCGTGCCGGGCAAGGTCACCAAGCTGGTTCCGTTCGGCGCCTTCGTCCGCGTGGACGACGGCATCGAGGGCCTGGTGCACATCTCCGAGCTGGCCGAGCGGCACGTCGAGCTGCCCGAGCAGGTCGTCCAGGTGGGTTCCGACGTTCTGGTCAAGGTCATCGACATCGACCTCGAGCGTCGCCGCATCTCGCTGTCGCTCAAGCAGGCCAACGAGAACTTCGTGGAGGGCGAGGAGCACTTCGACCCCACGCTGTACGGCATGGCCGCCACGTACGACAACGAGGGCAACTACATCTACCCGGAGGGCTTCGACCCGGAGACGGGCGAGTGGCTCGAGGGCTTCGACAAGCAGCGCGAGGCCTGGGAGAAGCAGTACGCCGACGCGCGCGAGCGCTGGGAGGCCCACACCAAGCAGGTGCAGGCGTCCCGCGAGGCCGACGCCGAGGCCGCGCTCAACCCGGTCCCGGCCGGCACGGGCACGACCACGTCGTCCTCGACCTCGTCGTCCTCTTCGACGAGCTCGTCGGCCCCGGCGCGTTCGTCCGAGGAGCCCGCGGGCACCCTGGCCACCGACGAGGCCCTCGCCGCTCTGCGCGAGAAGCTCGCCGGCGGCAAGAGCTGATCTCAGCTCTGACTCCAGCAGCACGCTGAAGGCCGTCCCGACTCCGGTCGGGGCGGCCTTTCGCCGTTGAGGCGCGGCGCCGATAGTCGGCCCGTGCCTTTCGCCGTCTGGGCCCGGCGGCGATACTTGGCTCGTGCTGAGGGTGGGACTGACCGGCGGGATCGGTGCGGGCAAGAGTGCTGTGGCGCGGCGGCTGGCCCGCCACGGGGCGATCATCATCGATTCCGACCTGCTCGCCCGCGAGGTGGTGGAGCCCGGCACGCCCGGCCTGGCCGAGGTGGTGGCGGCGTTCGGGGCCGGCGTGCTGACGGCCGAGGGCGCCCTCGACCGGCCGGCCCTGGCCGCCAAGGTCTTCGGCGACGACGAGGCGCGGCGCCGTCTGGAAAAGATCATTCATCCCCGTGTACGCCGGAGGGCCGCCCAGCTGCACGCGGAGGCCGGCCCGGACGCGATGGTCGTCAACGACATCCCGCTGCTGGTCGAGACCGGCCAGACCTCCTCGTTCCACCTGGTCATCGTTGTCGAGGCCACCCGCGGGACCCGGGTCCGGCGCCTGATGAAAACCCGTGGGATGACCGAGGAGCAGGCCACCGCGCGCATCGCCGCGCAGGCCGGCGACGATCAGCGCCGGGCCGCGGCCGACGTCCTGCTGATCAACGACGGTTCCCTGGGCGAGCTCGAGAAACAGGTGGACACCCTGGTCAAGGAGCGCTTGGTCCCGTACGAGCGGAACGTCCGCACGCGCACCTCGGCCCGGCCCCCGCGCGATCTGCACATCGCCGAGCCCGACCCGCGCTGGCCGGTGACGGCCGAGCGGATCATGGCAAGGATCCGGCACGCCCTGCGCGACCACCCGCAGATCACGGTGTCGCACATCGGCTCGACCGCCGTGCCGGAGCTCCCGGCCAAGGACATCATCGATCTCATGCTGGCCGTGCGGACCCTCGACGAGGCCGATGAGCTGGCCGGCCTGCTCGGTGACGCCGGTCTGCCGCGGCGGGCGGGTGAGTGGGTGGACAACGCGCGGGGCCTGCCCGGCGAGACCTGGCCCAAGCGGCTGCACGGCTCGGCCGATCCCGGGCGCCCGGTCAACCTGCACGTCCGGGTGGCCGGCTCGCCCGGCTGGCGGTTCGCCCTGCTCATGCGCGATCACCTACGCTCGGTGCCGGAGGCCCGCGAGGGCTATGCGGCGGCCAAGGCCGCGTGGGCTCAGGAGCACAAAGACCGTTTCACGTACGGCGAGGCGAAGGAACCCTGGTTCGACGAGGAGGCCCTGGCCGCCGACGAGTGGGCCGAGGCCACGGGATGGCAGCCGTCCTAGCCGAACCGCCGCGGAAAGAGTCAGGCGCTCGCGGCGGCCGGTCTGCGCTGGGCGCGACCGCCGTGGGTGCGCGCGCCGGACAACCGGGGCGCATCGACCACGGGCCGGACGAGAGGACCGTGTGGTGGCCCCGCTCGATGCCGGTGGGCCGCCGCGAGCGGCCTACCCGACCAGGCTAAGTGACGTGGGCAACAGCAACAATGCCGTCCGGTGGGGCCGAATGTGCACCCTCCGCACGCGGGTTCGCTCAGGGCCGACGCGGCCGCCCCAAACTTGTCATACCCCCGACGTACGGTAGTTCCCATGGCGCTCGACATCCCACGACTCGACGGCCGATTCGAGGTCGTCAGCGAATTCCAGCCGGCTGGTGACCAGCCCGCGGCCATCGCTGAGCTGGAGCGACGGGTCCGGCGCGGCGACCGCAACACGGTGCTGCTCGGCGCAACTGGTACCGGTAAGAGCGCTACCTCGGCCTGGCTGATCGAGAAGCTCCAGCGGCCGGCGCTGGTGATGGCTCCGAACAAGACCCTGTGCGCCCAGCTCGCCAAGGAGCTGCGCGAGCTGCTGCCGAACAACGCTGTCGAATACTTCGTCAGCTACTACGACTACTACCAGCCCGAGGCGTACATCGCACAGACCGACACCTACATCGAGAAGGACTCGTCGGTCAACGAGGAGGTCGAGCGGCTGCGCCACTCGGCCACGATGTCGCTGCTTACCCGGCGCGACACGATCGTGGTGGCGACGGTCTCAGCGATCTACGGACTGGGCACGCCGCAGGAATACCTGGAGCGCGCGGTCAAGGTCAAGGTCGGCGGCGAGATCGACCGTGACCAGCTGCTGCGCCGCCTCGTCGACATCCAGTACGCGCGCAACGACATGTCCTTCCAGCGCGGCACGTTCCGGGTCCGGGGCGACACCCTCGAGATCATTCCGGCGTACGAGGAGCTGGCCGTCCGCGTCGAGCTGTTCGGCGACGAGGTCGAGAAGCTCTACTACCTGCACCCGCTGACCGGCGACATCGTGCGCGAGGTCGACGAGCTGGTCATCTTCCCGGCCACCCACTACGTGGCCGGTCCCGAGCGGATGGAGCGGGCGATCCGCGACATCGAGGCCGAGCTGGAGGAGCGGCTGGCCGAGCTCGACCGGCAGGGCAAGCTGCTCGAGTCGCAGCGACTGCGCATGCGCACCACGTACGACATCGAGATGATGCGCCAGGTCGGCTTCTGCAACGGCATCGAGAACTATTCGATGCACATGGACGGCCGCACGCCCGGTGAGCCGTCGTACACGTTGCTCGACTACTTCCCCGACGACTTCATCACCATCCTCGACGAGTCGCACGTGACGATTCCCCAGATCGGCGGCATGTACGAGGGTGACGCCTCCCGCAAGCGCATCCTCATCGAGCACGGTTTCCGGCTGCCGAGCGCCGCCGACAACCGGCCGTTGCGCTTCGACGAGTTCCTCGATCGGGTCGGGCAGATGGTGTTCCTGTCCGCGACGCCCGGGCCGTGGGAGATGCAGGAGGCCCAGGGCGAGTACGTGGAGCAGGTGATCCGCCCGACCGGCCTGGTCGACCCGCAGGTCGTGGTCAAGCCGACCAAGGGCCAGATCGACGACCTCATGCACGAGATCAAGCTGCGGACCGACCGCGACGAGCGGGTCCTGGTGACGACCCTGACCAAGAAGATGGCCGAGGATCTCACCGACTACCTGCTGGAGAACGGCATCCGGGTGCGTTATCTGCATTCCGAGGTCGACACGCTGCGCCGGGTCGAGCTGCTCAAGGAGCTGCGCAAGGGCGACTACGACGTGCTGGTCGGCATCAACCTGCTCCGTGAGGGCCTCGACCTGCCCGAGGTGTCGCTGGTGGCGATCCTCGACGCCGACAAGGAGGGCTTCCTGCGCAGCGGCCGGTCGCTGATCCAGACCATCGGCCGTGCCGCCCGTAACGTGTCGGGCGAGGTCCACATGTACGCCGACAAGATGACGCCGTCGATGCGCGACGCGATCGAGGAGACCGACCGGCGCCGGGCGAAGCAGATCGCGCACAACGAGGCGAACGGCATCCAGCCGCAGGCCCTCCGCAAGAAGATCCACGACATCCTCGACGACATCTACCGCGAGGCCGAGGACACCGACGCCGCGGTCAACCCGATGGTCGGCGGCGGCGGCCGGCAGATCTCCCGCGGCAAGGCCCCGGTCCCCGAGACCCGTTCGAAGGGCCGCGGCGCGGCGGCGGCCCCGGCCCGCGAGGGCATGGCCCGCACCGAGCTGGCCCAGCTCATCCAGGACCTGAACGAGCAGATGCTGGCCGCGGCCCGCGAGCTCCAGTTCGAGCTGGCGGCCCGCATCCGCGACGAGATGGGCGAACTGAAGAAGGAACTGCGAGGCATGGACGCGGCCGGCGTCAAATAGTGGTCGATGTCTCCCGGCGGCTCGCCTAAGCTGCCGGGATGACCGCCATCGATCAGACCGGCTGGTCCAGCCTGACGGGCGTGCCCCCGGAGCTGGTGTCCTTGGCCGAGCGCTGCTTCGAAGCCGACGGCGGCCTCCCGTTGGCCACCGAACCGGCTTTCCTGGCCCGCCGCTGGTCGTCCCCGGGCGCCGTGGCTTTCGCCCTGCGCTCCTCGTCCGCGGTCGGAGCCTCATCGGCGGCGGCCCCTTTGGTGGCGGCGGGCGCGGTCCGGCCCATCGCGGGCGGCGCCGCCTTCACCGGCTTGGTCGATCCCGCCGCTCGCGGGCGGGGCCTCGGCGCCCGGCTGCTGGACCGAGGACTGGCCGAGGCCCGGGCCTTGGCCGCTGCGGCCGGTGCGGTCACGGTGGAGATCGAGTCGTTGACCGACGATGCGGATGCGCTGTTCATCTCTCGTGGGCTGCGGCGGGTCTTTGCCGAGGACGTCATGCGAATCGATCTCAGTGGGCCGCCGCCCAAGCCTGCCTGGGTGGACGGTGCGACCGTGGTGTCGTGGTCGTCCGAAGTCGGGCGGCGGTTTCACGCGGTCTACGAGGCCGCGTTCCGGGAGCGGCCGGGCTTTCCGGGCGACCCGGCCGACGAGTGGATCGCCGAGAACGAAGAGGACGAAGACTTCCGGCCGGGGAGTTCGCTGCTTGTCAGCGTGCCCGGGGTCGGGGACGCCGGCTTCGTGACGGCGGCGCAGGACTGGATCGTTCAAGTCGGTGTGGTGCCGGCGGCCCGCCGGCGTGGTCTGGGCGCCGCCCTCGTCAGTGAGGCGCTCGGCCGGCTGCGGGCCGGCGGCAGCGACCACGCCTGGCTCACGGTCAACCTCAACAACCCGGGGGCGGCGGCGGTCTACCGGCGCCTCGGCTTCGAGCATCGAGGCCGCCGGGCCCGTTACCGAACCGAGGCGGAGGGTACGCGGAGCGCATGATTCGCTGGGTGGACGTCTTTCTGGACCGGCCGGTCGGAACTCTCGACGCGGCGGTCTCCTTCTGGGCCGAAGTGACCGGGTCGGAGCCCCGGCCTCAGCACGACCCCGGGTTCGTGCGGCTGGGCACGGCCGCCGGGGACGACTGGATCGAGATTCAAGGTGTGCGCTCGGGTGCGGGCGGCACCCACCCCGACCTGTGGGTCGACGATCCGGCCGCGTTCACCGGGCGGGTCCTCACGGCCGGCGCCTCCCTGGTCACCGATCACGGCGACTGGGTGACGCTGCGCTCGCCGGGTGGGCTGGCTTTCTGTGTGGCCAAGTGGCGTGATCAGGGCGTACGGCCGAGGCCTTTTGCCGGACCCGGCGGCGTGACCACCCGGCCCCACCAGATCTGCGTCGACGTCGGCCCGGCGGCCTTCGACGACGAGGTGCGCTTCTGGGAGATCGCCACCGGCTGGCGCCTCGACCCCGGCGAGCTGGGGGAGTTCCGCCGTCTTCAGCCCGAGCCGCCGATCCCGGTCCGGTTCCTGATCCAGCGCCTCGACGAGGAGCGGCCCATCTCGGCCCACCTGGACGTCACCTGCTCCGACATCCCGGCCGGGCGCGCGTGGCACGAGTCGCTCGGTGCGACCTTCGTGGGCGAGTGGCCCTACTGGACCACCCTGCGTGACCCCGCCGGTGGCACCTACTGCCTCACCAAGGGCGACCCGGCCCTCGACTAGCTGGCCGGGACGTCCAGGAAGTGCTCGACCAGGGGCGGGGTGGCGAAGTACTTGCCGATGTGACCCCGCCACTGGGTGTAGCGGTCGGTGCCGCGGAAGTTCTCCAGGTGGGCCTCGACGCTCTCCCACTCGACCAGCAGGACGAAGCGGGACGGCGACTCCACGCCGCGGGTCATCCGGACCGAGAGGCAGCCCGGCGTGCTCGCCAGGATCGGCCTTCCGGCCTGGTAGGCCGCCGCGAAGGCGTCCTCTTCACCGGGGGTGATGTCGATCAGCGCGACCTCGAGAACCATGATCGCAGCCTGCCACACGAGGGAGTGAACTAGCCTCCTAGGAAGGCTTAAAGGGGTGTGCGGGTGGGCATTGGGTGACGTAACGGTGAAGCCACGAAGGGTGACAAGTGTCCTGGTTGAGAAGTTTGGCCGAGAGGCTGGACACCCTTTGCCAGGGTCCACTGCCAATGTCGCCGGGTATGCGTCACAATGGCTGCCGTAGGAGGGGAGTATTCCCCCGTGCCGGTCTCGTCAACACGGAGCGCCCTCGAGGGCGTGCCCGGGGCCGGCGGTCGCGATTCCCCGCTTCACGCGGGATGCGGCGGAAGAGACCTCCGACAGTCGCACGTCGCTGTTCTCACGCGATCTTCGAGTGGGCGCAGCGTCGAACCGTGTCTGCCGGAGGTTCCTGTTGAACGTCTCCACCTGGGTGTGGATCGTCACCCTGGTCGCTCTCGTCGCCGTCCTCGCCGTTGATCTGCTGATCATCGGGCGCCGGCCGCACGAACCTTCGATGAAGGAGTCCGGGAGCTGGGTCGCGTTCTACGTCGCGCTCGCTCTGGTCTTCGGTGTCGGTGTCTGGGTCGCCGCGGGCGGCAATTACGCCGCCGAGTTCTACACGGGCTGGTTGACCGAATACTCGCTGAGTGTCGACAACCTGTTCGTCTTCGTGATCATCATGGCCCGCTTCGCGGTGCCCCGGCAGTTCCAGCAGAAGGTGCTGCTGATCGGCATCGTGCTGGCGCTGCTCATGCGGGGCGCCTTCATCGCCGCCGGCGCCGCGCTGATCTCGGAGTTCTCCTGGGTCTTCTACCTGTTCGGCGCGTTCCTCGTCTACACCGCCATCAACCTGCTGAAGGAGGGTGAGAACGACGAGGAGGACTTCAAGGAGAACATCCTGATCCGCTGGGCCAAGAAGGCCCTTCCGGTCTCGTCGTCGTTCGAGAGCGGCAAGATGACAGTGGTCACCGAGACCGGCAAGCGGCTGTTCACGCCCCTGCTGATCGTGATGATCGCGATCGGCACGACCGATCTGCTGTTCGCGCTCGACTCCATTCCGGCGATCTTCGGCATCACCAAGGAGCCGTACCTGGTCTTCACCGCGAACGTGTTCGCGCTGATGGGCCTGCGGCAGCTGTTCTTCCTGCTCGGCGGCCTGCTGGAGAAGCTGGTCTACCTGAACATCGGGCTCGCGGCGGTGCTGGCCTTCATCGGCGTGAAGCTCTTCCTCGAGGCGCTGCACACCAACAGCCTGCCGTTCATCAACGGCGGCCACGAGGTGCACTGGGCGCCGGAGATCCCGATCTGGCTATCCCTGCTGATCATTCTGGGCACGCTGGGCGTCGCCACCGCGGCCAGCCTGGTGAAATCGTCGAGGGACAGAAAGAAAGAGCTGGTTTAGCCGTACGGATAGTCGAAAGCGCCCCGGATCTTCGCGATCCGGGGCGCTCCTCGTTCCAGGGACTACTTGGCGTGCTTGCGGCGGGCCGCCTCACGTCCACGGGTCTGCTGGTCGAGGATGACCTTGCGGATGCGGATCGCGGCCGGGGTGACCTCGACGCACTCGTCCTCGCGGCAGAACTCGAGGGCCTGCTCCAGCGACAGCTTGCGCGGCGGGATCACCTTTTCGGTGTTGTCGGCGCTCGCGGCACGCATGTTCGTGAGCTTCTTCTCCTTGGTGATGTTGACGTCCATGTCGTCCTCGCGAGAGTTCTCGCCGACGATCATGCCTTCGTACACCTCGGTGGTCGGCTCGACGAAGAGCGAGCCCCGCTCCTGGATGTTGATCATGGCGAACGGGGTGACCGCGCCGGCCCGGTCGGCGACCAGGGAGCCGTTGTTGCGCGTGCGCAGCTCGCCGAACCACGGCTCGTAGTCCTCGAAGAGGTGGTGCATGATGCCGGTGCCGCGGGTCTCGGTCAGGAACTCCGTACGGAATCCGATCAGGCCCCGGGCCGGAACCAGCCACTCCATGCGCAGCCAGCCGGTGCCGTGGTTGATCAGCTCCTCCATGCGGCCCTTGCGGGTCGAGAGCAGCTGGGTGATGGCGCCCATGTACTCGTCGGGGGCGTCGATCGTCAGGCGCTCGACCGGCTCGTGGACCTTGCCGTCGATGGTCTTGGTGACCACCTGCGGCTTGCCGACGGTCAGCTCGTACGACTCGCGGCGCATCTGCTCGACCAGGATGGCCAGGGCGAGCTCGCCTCGGCCCTGCACCTCCCAGGCGTCGGGGCGCTCGGTCGGCAGCACGCGCAGCGAGACGTTACCGATCAGCTCGCGGTCGAGGCGGTCCTTGACCATGCGGGCGGTGACCTTGGCCCCCTTGACCTTGCCGACCAGCGGCGAGGTGTTGGTGCCGAGGACCATCGAGATGGCCGGCTCGTCGACGGTGATCAGCGGCAGCGGGACCGGGTTCTCGGCGTCGGCCAGGGTCTCGCCGATCATGATGTCGGCGATGCCCGCGATGGCGATGATGTCGCCCGGGCCGGCGCTCTCGGCCGGCTTGCGGTCGAGGCCCTCGGTGATCAGCAGCTCGGAGATGCGCACGTTGCTGATCGTGCCGTCGGTCTTGCACCAGGCCACGGTCTGGCCCTTGCGGATCGTGCCCTCGTGCACGCGGCAGAGCGCGAGCCGGCCCAGGAAGTTGGACGAGTCGAGGTTGACCACGTGCGCCTGGAGCGGCGCGTCCTCGGTGTAGGTCGGGGCCGGGATGGTCTCGAGGATCGTGCTGAACAGCACCTCGAGGTCGGTCGAGTCCTCGGGGACGGTGCCGTCCTTGGGCTGGGTCAGCGAGGCGATGCCGTCGCGGGCGCAGGCGTAGACGATCGGGAACTCGATCTGGTGCTCGTCGGCGTCGAGGTCGAGGAAGAGCTCGTACGTCTCGTCGACGACCTCCTTGATGCGGGCGTCGGGACGGTCGACCTTGTTGATGATCAGGATGATCGGGAGCTTGGCCGCCAGGGCCTTGCGGAGCACGAAGCGCGTCTGCGGCAGCGGGCCCTCGGAGGCGTCGACGAGCAGGGCGACACCGTCGACCATGGTGAGGCCGCGCTCGACCTCGCCGCCGAAGTCGGCGTGGCCCGGGGTGTCGATGATGTTGATGGTGACGGGGTCACCCTCGGCGGGCTGGTAGCTGATCGCCGTGTTCTTGGCGAGAATGGTGATGCCCTTTTCCCGCTCCAGGTCCATGGAGTCCATGGCGCGGTCGGCCATCTCGCCGCGCGCGTGGGACTGGCTCCCCTGGCGCAGCATGGCGTCGACCAGGGTTGTTTTGCCATGGTCGACGTGAGCGATGATGGCGACGTTGCGTAGGTCGGTGCGGGTCTGCATGGAACCATTGTCCCCGGTGTTGGTTGCTGTCGCGGGCCGGGGTTGGATCGACGGTACCGCTTCCACATCCCGCCTGGTTTGTCCGTTATGGTGGCCAGCCTTTAAGGGACGGCTTAAGGGTCAGCGCGTCCGGGCCGAGATCTGTAGCGTCCGCATCGATTCCGCTGACGGGGAAAGGTCGGACCGACATGGCTCGGAGGACGTGGGCGCTGGGACTGGTCGCGTTGCTGGTCGCGGCCGGGTGCGGCTTGGGTGGCAAGGACGAGGACACCGCGGCTGGTGACCCGGCGCCGTCGGCGGTGGCGGCCAGTGACGCGGGCGAGCCGGAGTTCGAGCCGGTCACCGAGAGCCCGTCACCGGAACCGGTGGAAACCACCTCCACGGCGCCCTCCAAGAAGCCCGCGACGAAGCCGGCGAGCACCGAGCCGACCGAGCCGCCGTTCTGGAGCCAGTTGCCCGACTGTGCTCACTACGACAAGACCAAGCCGGTCTCCAAGACGAAGGTCAAGGCGGCGCTCAAGGCGGCCGCCGGCAAGACCTACTGGCGCACCGAGGCCCCGTCGCTGCGGATCAACTACCCGCTGATCAAGGCGGTGTCCTGGCAGGAGAGCGGCTGGCAGAGCAACATCCACAACTGCGACGGCGGCGCCGGCGTCATGCAGGTCATGCCCGACACGGTCAGCATGATCAACAACCGGTTCGGCCTGTCGTACGACTCGTCGGTGTTCAACCAGAACGTCCTCGTCGGCGGCAACTATCTGGCCTGGCTGACGAAGTGGGGCGGAGACAGGTACTTCGGCGGGAGCTACAACCTGAGCGCGTCCAAGTGCAAGTCGGCGACCTCGTGGTGCCTGCTGAACGTGGTGATCTCCGGCTACAACGCGGGCGCCGGCGGCGTCGAGCAGGCCGCCGCGACCAAGGAACTGCCCAACCCGGACTACGTGGCGTCGGTGCGCGCGCTGATGAAGCGGTGCCAGTGCGACCAGTACTAGAAGCCGAGTTACACTAGTCGAGGTACCCGAGACCCACCGCCGTTTTGACCTCTTTAAAGCGCCGGTAGTAAGGTCTCGGGGTTGTCGTGTGTTGATGAAGCTGGCGAGCTGTGAGTTGAGCTTGCAGCTCACCCTAAGGAGCCCTACGCAATGCCGCCCAAGAAAAAGACTCATGAGGTCACCCTCGCGCTTGAGGCGGGTAACGCCGCGATGGTCGACCTCGGCAAGATGCTTGGTCCGACCGGGGCCAACATGCGTGCCGTCAAGGTGGAGTACGACGAGGCCACCTCGAAGAACCGTGGCGAGATCATCCCGGTGATCGTCAGCGTCTACGAGGACCGCAGCCACACGCTGGCCTACAAGACGCCGCCGACCAGCTTCCTGATCAAGAAGGCCCTCGGCATCCAGTCCGCCGCGTCCAACCCGCTGACCCAGACCGTCGGCACGCTGAACGCGACGCAGGTCAAGGAGATCGCCGAGCGCAAGCTCCCCGACCTCAACGCCAACGACCTCGACGCCGCGATCCAGATCGTGTCCGGCACCGCCCGCTCCATGGGTGTGAAGGTCGCGCAGTAACACAGCCATAGGAAAGCCCCCGGGTCCACGACCCGGGGGCTTTTTCTATGCCTTGCCGACGATCTCCTCGATCAGGCCGTAGTCGAGGGCCTCTCGCGCGGTCAGCCCCCGGCCGGCCGACAGGTCGTCCTCGATACGGCTGCGGGTCTGCCCGGTCAGCTCGACCAGCCGCAGGATGATCTCCTCAAGCTCGCGCAGGTGCTGCCCGGCGGCCCGGGCCACCTCGTCGGCGGTGCCGCTGACCGCGGCCGCGCGGGGCTCGGTGAGCCGGAACCGGGCGTGCCGGTAGGCGGCGCGCCGCTCGGCCGCGGCGAGCACCGCGACCACGGCCCCGCCCGCCTCCGAGGTGACGACCGCGTGCACGGGCGCCGCCATCGAGTCGATCACGTCGATCACCGAGAGCGCGGCGCCGAGCTCACCGCCCGAGCTGGCCACGTGCAGCTGCACCGGATCGGCGCCGGCCGCGTCCAGGGTGAGCAGCGCGGCCGCGATGCCGGTGGCGCCCTCCGGGGTGAGCGGGCCGCGGATCATGACGATCCGCTGGTCGAACAGCCGCTCCTCGAGCCACTCGGGCACGCCGGGCCCACCCGCCGGCGGCTCGGGCTTGTGCGGTGGCTGTCCCCATCGCATCGGATCATGCCGCAGATTCACCGAAACCTCCGTCCGCCGCGTGCCGCCAGAGTAACCACGGTGGCACCACAAGTGGCCACTTCTTCCGCTGACGGCAAACAGATCAACGACGGGTTACGTTGAGGCATGGGCAACAACGCGGTCATCGGGCTCGTGGTCCACCCCAGCAACGACGTGAGCGACTCGGTCACCACGGTGGTCAGCGTGGCCGCCCGGGTCGGCGCCCGGGTGGTGGCCCGGCCGGAGGACGCGGCCCGGCTGGGCCTGTTCGCCCTGGACGAGCCCGACTTCGTGGAGAAGGCCGACTTCGTCTTCAGCCTGGGCGGCGACGGCACCATGCTCGGCGCCATGCGCCTGATGGCGGGCCGCCCCACCCCGATCCTCGGCGTCAACCACGGCAACCTGGGCTTCCTCATCGAGACCAGCCCGGCCGAGCTGCCGGAGGCGCTGGAACGCCTGATCGCCGGCGAGTTCAGCCTCGAGCCGCACAGCGCCCTGGCCGTGGGCGACGGCCTGGCCTTCAACGACGTGGTCGTCACGGCCGCCACCCCGTGGACGTCGGTGGCCTTGGACCTGCAGCTCAACGGCGTCAAGCACGGCTACTTCCGCTGCGACGCCGTGGTCGTGTGCACCCCGACCGGCTCGACCGCCTACAACTACGCGGCCGGCGGCCCGATCATCTCTCCGTCGGTCACCGCGATCGGCCTCACTCCGGTCGCACCCATGTCGGGCATCAGCCGCCCCATCGTCCTGGGCGGCGCCGAGGTCATCACGCTGCGGGGCGCGGCCCCGTCCCGGGTCTCCCTGGACGGCGCCGACACCGTCACGGTCGACGAGGGCGCCGACCTGACCGTCCAGCTGCGCCCGAACGCCGCCAACGTCGTCCGCTTCGACCGCGCCTCACACGAACGCCGCACCCGCATCAAGCTGAGCCTGCTCGACCTGCCCCTACGCCCCGACCAGCTCATCGAGTTGGTCCCCGAACACCTCCGCGAGAGGGTCCTGAAACAGCAGAGATGATCAGGTGGTGAGGCGCCAGAGCGCGTCCATGGGCAGAGCGCGGATCTTCTCGCCGAAGGGCAGCGTCTGCTGACCGGTGTAAAGGATCAGGCCCGCGACGAACTGTTCGCCGGCGGCGTCGGCCAGGTGACGCAGCCCGCGGGTGTCCTCGGCGCGGATGGTCGCGCCGGCCTTCACCTCGATGCCGACGACGCGGCCGTCGGGCGTCTCCAGGACGGCGTCAACCTCGATGCGGTCCAGCGGCGCCGCCGGGTTCGCCCAGGCGGACTGCGTCCTGCCCGATCAGGTGAGCGGCCCCCCGGTGTCGACGAAGGCGAGCTTCGCGGCGCCGACGGCCCGGCGGGTCAGATTGTTGGACCAGGCCGGGATGCTCTTGATGAGGAATACCGAGGTGAGCAGCTCGAGGTAGCGAATCAGGGTGGTCCGTGCGAGCCCCGCCTGCCCCGCGATGGTGCCGGGCACCAGCGGGTGGGCGCACGGCCTCGGGGAAGCCACCTGCCGCGGCGCTTTCGTAATAGTCACGTCGGCGCCAGTCGGAGGAATGGGTCAGCCGGGCTCCCCGGCTGAACACGGTGTCGACGAAGCGGTCCGGCTCGCCGCGCACCTCTCCCTGGGAGAACGGCCACAACTCGACGATCTCCATCCGGCCTGGGAGAGCGTCGGGAAGGATGCGCAATGCCAGTCGCCAGCCGGGTGAGCGTGCTCTTACCGGACTGCCGAGCGCCGTTGACGAGGATGACGCGAGTGTCGGCCGGAGCCTCGCTGACCAGGGATTGCGCATGGCGCGGAACCACGTCGACCACGGCCTTATTGTGCTCTGAAACCTCGCGGTGCGGTCATCCGGCCGCAGCTTGCGTGGTCATCTGGCCGTGGTCGACGTGGTCATCTGGCCGCGGGCCTGATCACCAGCCCCGGTCGCGCCACTCCTTCAGGTGAGGGCGCTCGGTGCCCAGCGTCGAGTCCTTGCCGTGGCCGGGGTAGAACCAGGTGTCGTCCGGGAGGCGGTTGAAGATCTTGGCCTCCAGGTCGTCCATCAAGGAGATGTGGTCCTCGGTGGTGGCCGTCTTGCCGTGGCCGCCGGGGAACAGGCTGTCGCCGGTCCACAGGTGGGCCGTGCCGTTCGGGTCCTGGTAGAGCAGGGCGATCGAGCCCGGCGTGTGGCCGACCAGGTGGATGACCTCGAGGGTGGCGTCGCCCACGGTGATCGTCTCGCCCTCGCGCAGGTCGCGGTTGACCAGGGGGATCTCGGCCGCGTCCTCGATGTGGGCCAGGGACTCGGCGCCGGTCGACGAGATCACCTCGGAGAGGGCCTGCCAGTGGTCGCCATGCCGGTGGGTGGTGACGATCGTGGCCAGGCCGCCGTCGCCGATCACCTTCAGCAGGGTCGGCGCCTCGTTGGCGGCGTCGATCAGGAGCTGCTCGTTGCCGCTGCGGAGCAGGTAGGCGTTGTTCTCCATGGGGCCGACGGCGACCTTTGTGATGGTCAGGCCGCCGAGGTCGCGGACGTCGGCGGGGCCGCCGACGGATACGTCACCGGTGTAGGTCATGTCACTTCCACCTTGCTGGTTTCGGGAGCTCGCCGTCCGGCGAGACGGTCAGGTCGGCGCCGTCGGCCCGGCCGGCCAGCCAGGCCGCCAACGACCTGGTCGGGCCGCCGACGACCGGCGGGTTGCCGGCCGAGCCGATGGTCAGGGCGTGCTCGATGCCGTGCGGGCGCAGCTCCATGGCCGGCCAGCCGGCCGCCGTGGCCTCGGTGACGATCTCGCGCAGCAGGCGCAGCGCGAAGGCGTCGGTCCAGTCGGCCGGCGTGTAGGACAGGCCCAGGTCGGTGTGGTGCACGGTCACCTCGCGCAGCCGTGCCCACGGCACCGCGGCCGCCGACTGGCCGGTCGGCGGCAGGAAGAACGCCCACGCCTCGGCCGGCATCGCGGCCCCGGCGTCGGCGAACCGGTCGTGGGCGGCCCGGATGTCCTCGAGCTGCTCGCGCAGCGGGCGGCCGGCGCCCTCCTGGATGCCCGCCTCGCGGGCCTCGGGCGAGGGGTAGGCCGGCGTCTCGACGCCGGTGCGGGCCCAGGTCAGCAGGTTCACGTACGCGTCGGCGTTGCGCGCGACATGGGTCAGTACGTGCCCGACGGTCCAGCCGGGCAGCAGCGACGCCTGCCCGACGACCGTCGGGTCGAGGTCGGCCACGGTGCGGATGAGCTCCTCGGTAGCTCGGTCGACATCCGTGAGGAGAACGAGCGGATCCATTGTCATGACGGACTGCACCGAACGAAGTGAGGGCCGGGACGGCATGGCGAAGGCAGCTGGGTCACGGCAAGAACCCTATCGGCACGGAATTCGCTTTCGCAGAAGTAGCCGCGACCGTACCGTCTGTGCAGACGCGCCGATCGAGCCCGCGGAGGAGGTGGGGAGCGTGCTGTTCATTTCTGCGTCCCTTCACCCGGAGGCCTTCGCCTGACCGCCCACCGGCAGGCAGGACTCCCGTCCCCGCAAAGGGTTCCCATGTCGCACGACCTGTCCCAGCTCGGCTGGGACGAGACCTTCGCATCCGCATATCGTCGATTCGACCGTTCCGACGCCTCGGCCGGGCGTGTCCTGCGCGCCGACCGCGGGGTCTGCACCGTGCTCGACGCCGCCGGCGTCACCCGGGCCAGCCTGGCCGGGGGAGTGCTGCTGAACGCGGCCAACGACCCGTCCCGGCTGCCCTGCGCCGGCGACTGGGTGGTGCTGCGCCACTGGCCCGACCGCCGGGTCACGATCGAGTGTGTGCTGCCCCGGCGCACCACGCTGATCCGCCGCACCTCCGACAAGGACTCCACCGGCCAGGTGCTGGCCGCGAACATGGACACGGTGGCCGTGGTCGAGCCGATCCATCCGGAGCCCGACGACGCCCGCATCGAGCGCCTGCTCGCCCTGGCCTGGGACTCGGGCGCGAAACCCCTGCTCATCCTGACCAAGAGCGACACCACCTCCGATCCGGCGGCCATCGCCCGGCAGATCGCCGAGCTGGCACCGGGTGTGCCGGTGGTTCCGCTGAGCGTCCGGCAGAAGACCGGGCTTGACGATGTACGCGCGTACGTGCGTCCCGGAAGCACTCTGGCCCTGCTCGGCCGTTCCGGCGCGGGCAAGTCGACGCTGGTCAACGCGCTGGCCGGGACGCCCGTCATGCCCGTACAGCAGATCCGTGACGTCGACGGCAAGGGCCGGCACACCACCGCGTACCGAAATCTGGTCCTGCTGCCGAACGGCGGCGCCGTGCTGGACACGCCCGGCATCCGCGGTGTGGGTCTGCTCGACACGGCGGAGGGCCTCGACCGGGCCTTCGCCGACATCGCCGAGGTGGCCGCGGGCTGCCGGTTCGACGACTGCCGGCACGACGCCGAGCCTGGTTGTGCGGTCGCCCTGGCCGTCGCCGACGGCTCGCTGGCGCCGCGCCGGCTGGCCTCGTGGCGCAAGTTGCGGCACGAGATCGAGGTCGAATCGGCCCGGCAGACGGCCCGTCTAGCCGGCGCGGCGGGACATCGGCGACGGAGGCACTGACCGGAGACTGTCAGGGGGCTCTGTCAGAATGCCCCGGTGCAAACGGTGGAAGAGGTAGCCCAGGAGGAGGCCGCCGAGGCCTCGGTCCGCCGCCGTCGCGGACCGGCCGATGTGTGGGCGCTGCTGAGCTACGCGGTGCTGTCGTTGCTGGTGATGAGCCAGCTCTGGCGCGATCCGAACGGGCGCGTGCTCGCCGGCAACAAGGACGACCACAACGTCTTCCTCTTCATGCTGGCCCACGGCGAACGGGTGGTCTTCCACGGGGACAACCCGTTCTACTCGGGCCGGCTCAACGTGCCCGACGGCGTGAACATGATGGCCAACACCTCGGTGCTGGTCTTCAGCCTGCCGCTGGCGCCGGTCAGCCACTTCCTCGGCGTCGGCTTCTCGGTGGCGCTGCTGCTCACGCTGGGCCTGGCCGGCACGGCCGCCGCCTGGTACTACGTGCTCTCCCGCCATCTGGTGACCAGCCGGGTGGCGGCCTGGATCGGCGGCCTGTGGTGCGGCTTCGCGCCGACCATGATCTCGCACGCCAACGGGCACGTGAACTTCGTCAGCCTCTTCGTGGTGCCGTTCATCGTCTGGCAGGTGCTGCGGCTGCGCGAGCCGGGCCGGGCCGTGCGCGGCGGCGTCATCCTCGGCCTGCTCATCGTGCTGCAGGTCTTCATCAACGAGGAGGCGCTGCTCTTCACCGCGCTGGCCCTGGGCGCCTTCGTGGTGGCGTACGGCCTGATGGCCTGGACCGACGCCAAGCGCGAGGCGCCGCACCTGCTCAAGGGTCTCGGCGTCGCGGCCCTGGTCTCGGGTGTCCTGCTGGCCTATCCGCTGTGGTATCAGTTCTTCGCGCCCGGCAACTACCACGGTCAGCCGTTCGAACCGGACATGTACGCCACCGACCTGGCCTCGCTGGGCTTCTTCGCGCGGCAGTCGCTGGCCGGATACGCGGCGCTGACCCGCGAGATGAGCGTGAGCGCGACCGAGGACAACACGTTCTTCGGCCCGTTCGGCCTCCTGATGATCATCGTTTCGATCGTGGTCCTGTGGCGCTCGGTCGCGGCCCGCGCGGCGGCGATCTCGGCCTTCGTGCTGCTGGTCGTGTCGATGGGCCCGGAGCTGGTCGTCTTCGGGCACCGCACCGGCGTCCCGCTGCCGTTCGCCCTGATCAGCCACGTGCCGATCATCGACCTGGTCAGTGTGACGCGGTTCGCCATGGTGCCGGCCACGATCGCCGGCGTGCTGCTCGCGCTGGCCACCGACCGGGCCCGTGCGTTCCCGGTCAGGAAGAAACGCCTGTTCCAGGTCGGGCTCGTGCTGGCCCTGGTGCCGCTGTTCCCCAAGCCGGTGCCGGTCATCCAGGGCGACCCGATGCCGCCGTTCCTGACCCAGGGCATCTGGAAGCAGTACGTCACCGGCGACCGCACCCTGGTCACGGTGCCGCTGCCCGAGGTCACCACCGGGCGTACGGGGATGCGCTGGGCGACGCTGTCGCACCTCGACTATCCGACACCGCGCGGCTACTTCATGGGGCCGGTCAATCCGCCCACCGACAACACCGGCTCGTGGAACGCGCCCCGCCGCTTCACGTCCGACCTGCTCTACAGCGTCCGTGAGTACGGCATCAGGCCGCGGCTGACCGCCACCGACCGGGCCCGGATCACCGCCGACCTGACCTTCTGGCGGGCGGCCGTGGTCATCCTCGTCCCGGACAGCCGCAACGGCGACGACCTGCTGGCCACGCTCACCGACGCCCTGGGGCCGCCGCAGCTGATCGGCGGGGTCGAGATGTGGGACGTACGCTATCTGTCGGTTCCTTCGAACGAGTGACCTAACCGAAGGTGAAGTGCGGGAATGTGCGCCATTTGGCGGACGCTGCACTTACTCGGGCCCGCGCCGGGGAAAAGTTGTCGTACCCCCTGGCTAGAGTGGCCCGCGGCTTTGCTGCATTCAAACACCTGTACGGAGAGGCTGGCTGGTGGCCGACCGTTTGACTATTCGAGGCGCGCGCGAGCACAACCTGCGTGACGTCAACCTTGACCTGCCCCGCGACGCGATGATCGTGTTCACCGGTCTGTCCGGGTCGGGCAAGTCCAGCCTCGCGTTCGACACGATCTTCGCCGAGGGGCAGCGACGCTATGTCGAGTCGCTCTCGTCGTACGCGAGGCAGTTCCTCGGGCAGATGGACAAGCCCGACGTCGACTTCATCGAGGGCCTGTCGCCCGCGGTGTCGATCGACCAGAAATCCACCTCGCGCAACCCGCGCTCGACGGTGGGCACCATCACCGAGGTCTACGACTACCTGCGCCTGCTCTTCGCGCGGACGGGCATCCCGCACTGCCCGATCTGCGGCGAGCGGATCAGCAAGCAGACCCCGCAGCAGATCGTCGACCGGGTCCTGGCCATGGACGAGGGCACCAAGTTCATGGTGCTCGCCCCGGTGATCCGCGGCCGCAAGGGTGAATACGTCGACCTGTTCGCCGAGCTCCAGGCCAAGGGCTACGCCCGGGCCCGGGTCGACGGCGTGGTCCATCCGCTGACCGAGCCGCCCAAGCTCAAGAAGCAGGAGAAGCACACCATCGAGGTGGTCGTCGACCGGCTCAGCGTGAAAGCGTCGAGCAAGCAGCGCCTCACCGACTCCATCGAGTCGGCGCTGGGCCTGGCCAACGGCATCGTCGTGCTCGACTTCGTCGACCTGCCCGAGGACGACCCGGCCCGCGAGCGCCGCTTCTCCGAGCATCTGGCCTGCCCCAACGACCACCCGCTGGCGATCGAGGACCTCGAGCCCCGGGTCTTCTCGTTCAACGCGCCCTACGGCGCGTGCCCCGAGTGCACCGGCCTGGGCACCAAGAAAGAGGTCGACCCCGAGCTGATCATCCCGGACGAGGAGCGCAGCATCCGCGAGGGTGCGATCCAGCCCTGGTCCGGCGGCCAGACCCAGGAATACTTCCTGCGCCTGCTCGAGGCGCTGGCCAGCAGTGAGAAGTTCAGCGTCGACACCCCGTGGCGGCAGCTGTCCTCCCGGGCGCAGAAGACGATCCTCTACGGCTCGGAGGACCAGGTCCACGTCCGCTACCGCAACAAGTACGGGCGCGAGCGCTCGTACTACACCGGTTTCGAGGGTGTGGTGCAGTGGATCGAGCGCCGGCACACCGACACCGAGAGCGACTGGTCGCGCGACAAGTACGAGGGCTACATGCGCGACGTGCCGTGCCCGGTCTGCGGCGGCACCCGGCTCAAGCCCGAGGTTCTCGCGGTGACCATCGCCGGCAAGAGCATCGCCGAGGTCTGCAACCTGTCCATCGGTGACTGCGCCGAGCTGCTGGCCGGCCTCGAGCTCGACGACCGGCAGAAGATGATCGCCGAGCGGGTGCTCAAGGAGATCAACGCCCGGCTGCGCTTCCTGGTCGACGTCGGCCTGGAATATCTGTCGCTCGACCGCGGCGCCGGCACCCTGTCCGGCGGTGAGGCCCAGCGCATCCGGCTCGCCACCCAGATCGGCTCCGGCCTGGTCGGCGTGCTCTACGTGCTCGACGAGCCGTCGATCGGCCTGCACCAGCGCGACAACCACCGGCTCATCGAGACCCTGGTGCGGCTGCGCGACCTGGGCAACACGCTGATCGTGGTCGAGCACGACGAGGACACGATCCGCACGGCCGACTGGATCGTCGACATCGGTCCCGGCGCCGGCGAGCACGGCGGCCACATCGTGCACAGCGGCTCGGTCGAGGGCCTGCTGAAGAACAAGCAGTCGCCCACCGGGGCCTACCTGTCCGGCCGCAAGTCGATCCCGACCCCGGCCGGCCGCCGCCCGCAGACGCCCGGCCGCGAGCTGGTCGTGCAGGGCGCCCGTGAGCACAACCTGCGCAACCTGACCGTCGGCTTCCCGCTCGGGCAGTTCATCGCCGTCACCGGCGTCAGCGGCTCCGGCAAGTCCACGCTGGTCAACGACATCCTCTACACGGTGCTGGCCAACCAGATCAACGGCGCCCGCATGGTGCCGGGCCGGCACACCCGCATCACCGGGCTGGAAGAGGTCGACAAGGTCGTCGGCGTCGACCAGTCGCCGATCGGGCGTACGCCGCGGTCCAACCCCGCGACGTACACCGGCGTCTTCGACAACATCCGCAAGCTGTTCGCCGAGACGACCGAGGCCAAGGTGCGCGGCTACGGGCCGGGCCGGTTCTCGTTCAACGTCAAGGGCGGCCGCTGCGAGAACTGCTCGGGCGACGGCACGATCAAGATCGAGATGAACTTCCTGCCCGACGTCTACGTCCCGTGCGAGGTGTGCAAGGGCGCCCGGTACAACCGGGAGACGCTCGAGGTGCACTACAAGGGCAAGACGATCTCCGAGGTGCTCAACATGCCGATCGAGGAGGCGGCGGAGTTCTTCCAGCCGATCCCCGCGATCCACCGGCACCTCAAGACGCTGGTCGACGTCGGCCTGGGCTACGTCCGTCTCGGCCAGCCCGCCCCGACGCTGTCCGGCGGCGAGGCGCAGCGCGTCAAGCTCGCCTCCGAGCTGCAGAAGCGCTCGACCGGCAAGACGGTCTACGTGCTCGACGAGCCCACCACGGGCCTGCACTTCGAAGACATCCGCAAGCTGCTGATGGTCCTCAACGGCCTGGTCGACAAGGGCAACACGGTGATCACGATCGAGCACAACCTCGACGTGATCAAGACGGCCGACTGGCTGATCGACATGGGCCCCGAGGGCGGCAGCAAGGGCGGTCTGGTGCTGGCCACCGGTACGCCCGAGGAACTGGCCGAGGTGCCCGAGAGCCACACGGGGCAGTACCTGCGGCACATGCTGGGTCTGGAGGGCAAGGCGGCCGGGTCGTCCGACGCGATCGCCCGCGCGGCCCAGGCCAACGGCACGGCGCCCAAGAAGAGGGCGACCCGCGCTCGGGCCAAGGCCTCCGTGTGAGGGTTCAGCAAGGTCACAGGTGATCCATAGCCACCGCGCCCGGTCGGGACCTTAGTCTCGATCGGGCGCTGTTATGTGGGTAATTTTCGCCGAACGCCTGAACCCGGGGCGGCCGCGACAGCGTATGTAGATGCGACGCCGCGTGACCCACTCATGCGGAACCAGGCACTGGAGGACAACAAACATGACTGACGTGCAGACCAGGACCGACGCCGAGCTCAGCACCGAGGAGCCGAACGTTCCCGGTACGGCGTCGACCCGCCGTGTCGTCCTTCTCGGCGCGGGCGGGCTGGGCGCGGCCTGTGTGCTCGCCGCCTGCGGCACGAACGCGTCGAGCACCAACAGCAACGGCACCGACTTCAGCGACCAGCCGGCCCCGGCCGGCAGCGCGGGCGCGCAGAACGACGGCTCGGGCAACACGGCCACCGGCGGCGCGGCGCTGGCCGTGGCGGCCGACGTGCCCGAGGGCGGCGGCATCATCAAGGGCGACCTTGTGATCACCCAGCCCGTGGCCGGCACGTACAAGGCGTTCAGCAAGGTGTGCACGCACGCCGGCTGCGACGTCAACAAGATCGACGCCGGGCAGATCTCCTGCCCCTGCCACAACAGCAAGTTCTCGATCGAGACCGGCGAGCCCACCTCCGGGCCGGCCACCAAGGCCCTGCCCGAGACCAAGGTCAAGAAGGACGGCGACAACATCGTCGCGGCCTGACACCGCTTTCGTAAGGCCGGAGGTCCGAGCCGTGGCGGCGGCAGCGGACCTCCGGTCGGGTAATCATGTCAGTCCCCCGCACTAGTGTTGAGACCGTGCCAGACCCCTCCAGCTATCGCCCGGCGCCCGGGACGATTCCCGAGTCGCCCGGCGTCTACCGTTTCCGCGACCCCGGCGGCCGCGTCATCTACGTGGGCAAGGCCAAAAACCTGCGGAACAGGCTGAACTCCTATTTCGCCGACACGTGGTCGCTGCACGCGCGCACCCAGCAGATGGTCACCACGGCGGCCAGTGTGGACTGGGTGACGGTCGGCACGGAGGTCGAGGCGCTCCAGCTCGAGTTCAGCTGGATCAAGGAGTTCGATCCGCGCTTCAACGTCAAATATCGCGACGACAAGTCGTACCCGTTCCTCGCCGTCACCCTCAACGAGGAGTTCCCCCGGCTCCAGGTGATGCGCGGGGCCAAGCGCAAAGGCGTGCGCTACTTCGGCCCGTACTCACACGCCTGGGCCATCCGCGAGACCCTCGACCTGCTCCTGCGGGTCTTCCCGGCGCGCACGTGCTCGACCGGCGTTTTCAAGCGCGCCGGCCAGATCGGCCGTCCCTGCCTGCTGGGCTACATCGGCAAGTGCTCGGCGCCCTGCGTCGGCACGGTCTCGCCCGAGGAGCACCGCGCCATCGTCGACGACTTCTGCGACTTCATGGCCGGTCGCACCGACACGTTCGTCAAACGGCTCGAGCGCGACATGATGCAGGCCTCCGAGGAGCTCGAGTTCGAAAAGGCGGCCCGGCTGCGTGACGACATCGCCGCGCTGCGCCGCGCGATGGAGAAGCAGACCGTGGTCCTGGGCGACGGCACCGACGCCGACGTGGTGGCCTTCTCCGAGGACCCGCTCGAGGCGGCGGTCCAGGTGTTCCACGTGCGCGACGGGCGGGTGCGCGGTCAGCGGGGCTGGGTCGTGGAAAAGGTCGAGGATCTGACCACCGGCGATCTGGTGCACCACTTCTGCAGCCAGCTGTACGGCGGATCCGAGGGGGAGAACGACGTTCCGCGCGAGCTGCTCGTGCCGGCCCTGCCCGACGACGCCCCGGCGCTGGAGAGCTGGCTGTCCGAGCGCCGCGGCAGCCGGGTCTCGCTGCGGGTGCCGCAGCGGGGCGACAAGAAGTCGCTGATGGAGACGGTGGCGCGCAACGCGGGGGAGTCGCTGCAACGGCACAAGCTGCGCCGCGCGGGCGACCTGACGACCCGCAGCAAGGCGCTCGACGAGATCGCCGAGGCGCTCGGGCTCGACTCGGCGCCGCTGCGTATCGAGTGTTTCGACGTGTCGCAGATCCAGGGCACCGACGTGGTGGCCTCGATGGTGGTGTTCGAGGACGGGCTGCCCCGCAAGAGCGAATACCGTCGTTTCGCCGTCCGCGGCAACGCCGACGGCAGCGGCATGGACGACCTGTCGGCCATGAGCGAGGTCATGCGGCGCCGCTTCGCCCGTTTCAAGGCCCAGCCGGGCGCGGACGGCCCCCTGGACAAACCTCCCGTCGACGTGCCGGACTCCGGCGAGATCGCCACCAACGAGCTTCCCGGCATCGATCCGCTGACCGGCAAGCCGCGCCGGTTCGCCTATCCGCCGCAGCTGGTCGTGGTCGACGGTGGCCAGCCTCAGGTGAACGCGGTGGCGGCGGTCTTCGCCGACCTCGGCATCACCGACGTGGCGCTGTGCGGCCTGGCGAAACGGCTGGAAGAGGTGTGGCAGCCGGGTGAGGACTTCCCGGTGATCCTGCCGCGCACCTCCGAGGCGCTCTACCTGCTTCAGCGGGTACGCGACGAGGCGCACCGGTTCGCCATCACGTTCCACCGGCAGCGGCGGTCCAAGCGGATGACGGCGTCGGCCCTCGACAACATCCCCGGGCTGGGGGAGACCCGCCGCAAGGCGCTGCTGCGTCATTTCGGCTCGCTCAAGCGGCTGTCCGCGGCCACTCCCGAGGAGATCACCGAGGTCCCGGGCATCGGGCGGCGCACGGCCGAGGCGGTG
The DNA here is from genome assembly GCF_042899005.1 of Actinoplanes sp. NPDC000266. Lineage (NCBI taxonomy): Bacteria > Bacillati > Actinomycetota > Actinomycetes > Micromonosporales > Micromonosporaceae > Actinoplanes > Actinoplanes sp. NPDC000266. The sequence continues at coordinate 248,872 of NZ_JBIAZI010000011.1, read as the reverse complement.
CTGGCCGCGCTCATCCCGCCGACGTCCGCCTCCGGCCCCACCCCTTCCGACCCCGCCGCCTCGGGTGAGCCGGAAGGGGAAGCCGGGGCGATTCCGCCCGGCGGCGCCGGACCCACCAAGGCGCGGGCCGGGCGGGTCAACGCGCCGTCGAACAGATCACACGTGACGCCGACCTGAGCGCCCGCCCGGAACGTGGAGCGGCGACCGGTTGTTGGTAGTGACGGGTCCGGTGTACCGGATCGGGTAGACGACAGCCGTCCGGACGGTTGGTTCCGGCGGCTTCGGCCTAGGATGTTGTGTCCGCCGCAGGCGCGGGCACGGACGCGGGAGGCGTGGTGACGGAGTCGATGCCGGAGTACGTGGCGGACTCTGATGGGGTGGACACCGAGGAAGTGACGACCGATCTCGTGATCGTCACCGGGGTGTCCGGCGGTGGCCGCAGTACCGTGGCCCGGGCTTTGGAGAACGTCGGCTTCTATGTCGTCGACAATCTGCCGCAGGCCCTCATGCTCGACATGGCCAAGCTCGCGCTGCAGGCGGGTGGCGCCGCCAGGCGTACGGCAATGGTCCTCGATGTGCGAAGCCGGGCCTTCTCGACCGACCTGACCGGCGCCGTGCACGCCCTGCGCGAGCGCGGCTTCAACCCGCGTGTGGTCTTCGTCGACGCCGAGGACGACGTGCTGATCCGGCGGTTCGAGTCGGTGCGCCGCTCGCACCCGTTGCAGGGCGACGGGCGCCTGGCCGACGGCATCACGGCCGAGCGCAAGCTGCTGTCCGAGGCCCGCGAGCAGGCCGACGTGATCATCGACACCAGCCACCTCAACGTCAACCAGCTCCGCCGCCGGGTCGAGGAGCTGTTCGGCGGCGAGGACGTGCGCCGGTTGCGGATCACCGTGCTGTCCTTCGGATTCAAGTACGGCCTGCCCCCGGACGCCGACTACGTGATGGACGCCCGCTTCCTGCCCAACCCGTTCTGGGTGCCGGCCCTGCGCGACCACACCGGCCTGGAGGACTCGGTCAGCAACTACGTCCTCGACCAGGAGGGCGCGAGTGACTTCGTCAAGACGTACGCCTCGCTGATCGCCGCCACCGCGACCGGCTTCGAGCGTGAGGGCAAGCGCTATCTGACCGTCGCCGTCGGCTGTACGGGCGGCAAGCACCGCAGCGTCGCCATCACCGAGGAACTCACCGCCCAGCTGCGCGACATGCGGCTCGCGGCCCACTCCTCCCACCGCGACCTGGGGCGGGAGTGACGGCCCGGCGCCCGGTCAAGGTGGTCGCGTTCGGCGGCGGCCACGGCCTCAGCGCCTCGCTGCGCGGCCTGCGCCGGGCCGGCGAGGAGATCGCGCTGGACATCACCGCCGTGGTCACCGTCGGCGACGACGGCGGCTCCAGCGGGCGCCTGCTGACCGAGCGGGACGCGCTGCTGCCCCCGGGCGACCTGCGGCAGGCGCTGGCCGCGCTGGCCGATGACCATCCGGTCACCCGGCGCACGGCCGACGTCCTGCAATACCGCTTCGCCGAGATCCCGGCCGGTGGTGAGGGGCCCGACCCGCTGGTCGGGCACGCGGTGGGCAACCTGCTGCTGCTCGGGCTGATGGAGATGCTCGGCGATCCGGTGCAGGCGCTCGACCACGCGGCGGCGATGGTGGGCGCCCGCGGCCGGGTGCTGCCGATGGCCCGGCACGCGGTCGGCATCGAGGCCGATGTGCGCGGCGCCGACCCGTCACGCCCCGACGACGTGGTCACCGTCCGCGGTCAGCACGCGGTCGCGGTGACCTGCGGTCACGTCGAGGCCGTCCGCATCGAGCCGGCCGACCCGCCGATCTGCGACCCCGTGGTCGACGCCATCCGTGACGCCGACTGGCTGATCTTCGGGCCGGGCAGCTGGTACACGAGCGTGCTGCCGCACCTGATGGTGCCCCGGCTGGCCGAGGCGATCACGGCGAGCGCGGCCCGGCGGCTGGTGACGCTCAACCTGGCCGCCGACAACGAGACGCTCGGCCTGTCGGTGGCCGACCACCTGGCCGCCCTGCACTGGTACCTGCCCGGTCTGCGGGTCGACGCGGTGGTGGCCGACGGCAAGTGGGTGGGCGAGCCCGAGCCGGTGCGCCGCGCCGCGGAAGCCCTGGGTGCGCAGCTGATCCTGGCACCCGTGGCCGTTGCGGACGGCAGCGCCAGGCATGATCCTGAGTCGTTGGGCGTTGCCCTGGTGCCGGTATTGGGCGCCGCTCGTTAAGCAGTCGTTTGTAAGGGCACGTTTTGGTGGAAATCCGGCGCATGAGGTGAGCACACAATGGCGATGACGGCAGCGGTCAAAGACGAGCTGAGCCGGGTCGACGTGCCCAAGCCCTGCTGCCGTCGGGCCGAGATGGCGGCCCTGCTGCGGTTCGCCGGGGGCCTGCACATCGTCTCCGGCCGGGTGGTGGTCGAGGCCGAGCTCGACACGGGCGCGGTGGCGCGCCGGCTGCGGCGCGAGATCGCCGACGTCTACGGATATCCCAGTGAGGTGCACGTCCTGGCCTCCGGCGGCCTGCGCAAGGGCAGCCACTACATCGTCCGCATCGTCAAGGACGGCGAGGCGCTGGCCCGCCAGACCGGCCTGCTCGACGTGCGCGGGCGCCCGGTCCGGGGCCTGCCCCCGCACGTGGTGTCGGCCAATGTCTGCTGCGCGGTGGCCGCGTGGCGGGGCGCGTTCATGGCGCACGGCTCGCTGACCGAGCCCGGCCGCTCCAGCGCCCTGGAGATCACCTGCCCGGGCCCCGAGGCGGCGCTGGCGCTGCGCGGCGCGGCCCGGCGCATCGGCATCACGGCCAAGGAGCGCGAGGTGCGCGGCGTCGACCGGGTCGTGATCAAGGACGGCGACGCGATCGCGGCCCTGCTGACCCGCATCGGCGCCCACGCGAGCGTGCTGGCGTGGGAGGAGCGCCGGGTGCGCCGTGAGGTGCGCGCGACGGCGAACCGCCTGGCCAACTTCGACGACGCCAACCTGCGCCGCTCGGCCCGTGCCGCGGTGGCGGCGGCGGCCCGGGTCACCCGGGCCCTGGAGATCCTGGCCGACGAGGCCCCCAACCACCTCACCTCGGCCGGCCAGCTGCGCCTGGAGCACCGTCAGGCCTCGCTGGAGGAGCTGGGCGCCCTGGCCGACCCGCCACTGACGAAGGACGCGATCGCCGGCCGTATAAGGCGTCTGCTCGCCCTCGCCGACAAGCGCGCCCGTGACCTGGGCATCCCCGACACCGAGGCCGCCGTGACGCCCGAGATGATGGCGTGCTGACAAGTAGTCCCTTGACAGGTGTAGTCCCCCTGAAGGTGAAAACCTTTTTGCCTGTTTGAAAGCCCTTACCGCAGCCCTCGAAAACCCGGCAGACTCTCCCGCCATGAGCGGCATTGAGGCCCTCGCACAGAGGGTGACAACAGTGGAAGATGAGATCGCGGACATCCGACAGGACGCGGCGGAGGTGAGGATCTTGGCAGCCGGTGCGAGCCAGGACGCGAGTGACTATCAAACGTCGCTGGGGCATCACGTCCAGCAGCTGAACGCGCTTCGAAGGACGCAGATCGAACAGTCCGGGCAGCTCAGGGCGATGTCCACCGATCTGCGCCACGTCTTCGACGAGGTGAAGAACCTGCGGGTGACCCAGCTCGAGCAGCAGGCTGACCTGGACAAGGTGATCGAGGCCCAGTTCCGGCAGTGGAGCGACATTCAGGAGATCAAGCGGACTCAGCTCAGGCATTACGCGGACCAGAAGGCGAAGATCTCCGACCTCAAAACCGACGTCACGGGGCTCAAGACGGACGTCTCGGGGCTCAAGACGGACGTCACGGAGCTCAAGACGGACGTCTCGGGGCTCAAGACGGACGTCTCGGGACTCAAGACCGACGTCTCGGGGCTCAAGACGGACGTCACGGAGCTCAAGACCGACGTCACGGAGCTCAAGGCGGGCATGGCGAGGGTTATTCAGCTGCTGGAGCGTCGTGGTGACGACCCGGCCAGCTGATGGGCGGTGAGCGAGGGGCCGCGTGAGCGGCCCTTCGCTGTTTTCCGGGGGAAGAAGCGCAGGTTAACGGGCGAGCTTAGTCACGGTTAGGTTGCGCCCCCTGCGTGATGGGCTCAGAGGGCTCGGATAGTGTCTTAGCCGACGGCGACGGTGCCGGCAGCTCGGCCGACCGCGCTGTGCGCCGCCCGTCAGTCGCGGCGCCTCCTCCTGCTGGCGCGGCGGCCGGACGCCCCTTTGCCGGCCCGGGAAACGGTCGGCAACGCAGACCCTCCGCCGGTCGCAAATCCGGCGGACCGAAACGAGGAGATCCACCTGTGACCATCCGGGTTGGCATCAACGGATTTGGCCGCATCGGCCGCAACTTCTTCCGGGCCGCTCAGGCCTCGGGCGCGGACATCGAGATCGTCGGCGTGAACGATCTGACTGACAACGCCACGCTGGCGCACCTGCTCAAGTACGACTCGATCCTCGGCCGCCTGGGCCACGAGGTGAAGGCCACCGCCGACGAGATCACCGTCGGTGGCAAGACCTTCAAGGCGTTCGCCGAGCGTGACCCCAACAACCTGCCGTGGGGCGACCTGGGCGCCGACGTCGTCATCGAGTCGACCGGCTTCTTCACCGACGCCTCCAAGGCCAAGGCGCACATCGACAAGGGCGCCAAGAAGGTCATCATCTCGGCCCCGGCCAAGAACGAAGACATCACCATCGTCATGGGTGTCAACGACAACCTGTACGACGGCGCGAAGCACACGATCATCTCGAACGCTTCCTGCACCACCAACTGCCTCGCCCCGATGGCGAAGGTCCTGAACGACACCATCGGCATCGAGCGTGGCCTCATGACCACGATCCACGCCTACACCCAGGACCAGAACCTGCAGGACGGCCCGCACAAGGACCTGCGCCGCGCCCGCGCCGCCGCCCTGAACATCGTGCCGACCTCGACCGGCGCCGCCAAGGCCGTCAGCCTGGTGCTGCCCGAGCTCAAGGGCAAGCTCGACGGCTTCGCGCTGCGGGTGCCGATCCCCACCGGCTCGGCCACCGACCTGACCTTCACCGCGGCCAAGGACACCTCGGTCGAAGAGGTCAACGCCGCGATCAAGGCCGCCGCCGAGGGCCCGCTCAAGGGCATCCTGGTCTACACCGAGGACGAGATCGTCTCCTCGGACATCGTGACCGACCCGGCCTCCTGCATCTTCGACGCCGGCCTCACCAAGGTCATCGGCAACCAGGTCAAGGTCGTCGGCTGGTACGACAACGAGTGGGGCTATTCGAACCGCCTCGTCGACCTGGTCAAGCTCGTCGGAGCCTGATCTTGAAGACTCTCGACGACCTGCTCGGCGAGGGTGTCTCGGGTCGGCGCGTGCTCGTGCGCGCCGACCTGAACGTCCCGTTCGACAAGAACCAGCCGGGCGTCATCACCGACGACGGCCGCGCCCGCGCGGTCCTGCCGACGGTGATCGCCCTGCGTGACGCTGGCGCCCGCGTCATCGTCGTGTCGCACCTGGGCCGTCCCAAGGGCGCCCCGGACCCCAAGTTCACGCTCGCCCCGGTCGCCACGCGGCTCGGCGAGCTGCTCGGCGCGCCGGTCGCCTTCGCCACCGACACCGTCGGCGACGACGCGGCGGCCAAGGTCGGCGCGCTCCAGGACGGCCAGGTGCTCCTGCTGGAGAACCTGCGGTTCAACGAGGGCGAGACCGCCAAGGACGAGGCGGCCCGGGCCGCTTTCGCCGCTCAGCTGGCCTCGTTCGCCGACTACTACGTCGACGACGCCTTCGGCGCCGTTCACCGCAAGCACGCTTCGGTGTACGACGTTCCGGCGATCCTGCCGCACTACGCGGGCGGCCTCGTGCTGCGCGAGGTCGAGGTGCTCAAGAAGGTCACCGAGAGCCCCGAGCAGCCGTACGTCGTGGTCCTGGGTGGCTCGAAGGTCTCCGACAAGCTCGCCGTGATCAAGGCGCTGCTGCCGAAGGTCGACAAGCTGCTCGTGGGTGGCGGCATGTGCTTCACCTTCCTCAAGGCCCAGGGCCACGAGGTCGGCAAGTCGCTGCTCGAGGAGGACATGGTCACGACCTGCCGTGACCTGCTCTCCGAGGCGCAGGGGCGGATCGTCCTGCCGGTCGACGTCGTCGCGGCCACCGAGTTCTCGGCCGACGCCGACCACGTGACCGTGGACGCGTCCGAGATCCCGGCCGACCGTCTCGGCCTCGACATCGGCCCGAAGTCGGTGGCGCTGTTCGCCGACGCCATCGGCCCGGCGAAGACCGTGTTCTGGAACGGCCCGATGGGCGTCTTCGAGCTGGCGCCGTTCGCGGCCGGCACCCGGGGCGTCGCCGAGGCCATCACCAAGATCGACGGTTTCTCGGTCGTCGGCGGCGGTGACTCGGCCGCGGCCGTGCGCACCCTCGGCCTCGACGAGAGCGCCTTCGGGCACATCTCGACGGGCGGCGGCGCCTCCCTGGAATACCTCGAGGGCAAGACCCTGCCCGGCATCGAAGCGCTGGAGAAGTGACGTGACTGCGGAAGCTCGCCGGCCGCTGATGGCCGGCAACTGGAAGATGAACCTCAACCACTTCGAGGCGAATCTGCTGGTGCAGAAGCTGGCCGCGAGCCTGTCCGAGCAGCAGCTCACCGACGTCGAGGTGGCCGTGCTGCCGCCGTTCACCGACCTGCGCACCGTGCAGACCGCGGTCGACGGCGACAAGCTGCTCATCGAGTACGGCGCGCAGGACATCTCGCGGCACAAGTCCGGCGCCTACACCGGCGAGATCGCCGGCTCGATGCTGGAGAAGCTCGGCTGCACGTACGTGCTGGCCGGGCACTCCGAGCGCCGTGAGTACCACAACGAGGGCGACGACGTGGTCAACGCGAAGGTGAAGGCGGCCTTCGCGAGCGGCCTGACGCCGATCCTCTGCGTGGGCGAGGGGCTGGACGTCCGTGAGGAGAACGGGCACGTCGTGCACTGCACCACGCAGCTGCTCGCCGGGCTGGCCGGCCTCACGGCGGAGCAGGTCAAGCAGATCGTCATCGCGTACGAGCCGGTCTGGGCGATCGGCACCGGCAAGACGGCGACGCCGGAGGACGCGCAGGAGGTCATCGGAGCGATCCGGGCCTGCCTCGCCGAGAACCACGGCGCCGAGGCCGCCGGCGCGATCCGGATCCTGTACGGCGGCTCGGTCAAGGCGGCCAACATCGCCTCGATCATGGCGCAGCCCGATGTGGACGGCGCGCTCGTCGGCGGGGCGAGCCTCGACGCCGAGGAGTTCGCGTCGATCGCCCGGTTTCGGGAGCATGTAGCCCGCTGAGAAGTTCCCCGTGTGCCCGGGCGCCTCTGGCGTCCGGGCACACGCTATTGTTGGACCGCTGCTGTGCCCTTCGAGAGGAAACGAACCGACCATGCCGATGTGGTTCGCGTACACGTTGATCGTGTTGCTGGTGCTCACCAGCCTCGTGCTGACCCTGCTGATCCTGCTGCACCGCGGCAAGGGCGGCGGCATGTCGAGCATGTTCGGCGGCGGCGTCACCTCCAGCCTGGCCGGCTCGTCGGTGGCGGAGAAAAACCTCGACCGTTACACCGTGCTCGTCGCGGTCATCTGGTTCGCCTGCATCATCGGCCTGGGGCTCTGGATGCGCCTGGCACTGCCGGGCAGTTAATTGGCCAGGCACGCTTCCTGACGGAGCGTAATAGTCGTAGAATCTGCCGCGCGTCCGGTTCTGCCGGGCGCGCGGCGTTTGTTTTGGTTTGTTTCGTCCGAGACAGGAGTGACGTCCGTGTCCAGTGGCAGCGCCATCCGTGGCAGCCGAGTCGGCTCGTCCCCGATGCGCCCCGACGAGCGTACCGAGCCCGCACCGCGCCGGGAGGTGACCTACTTCTGCTCCGCCGGGCACATCAGCGACATCCTGTTCGCGGCTGAGGCGTCCCCGCCCGAGACGTGGGACTGCCCGCGCTGCGGCCAGCCGGCCGGCCTGGACGGGAAGAACCCGCCCGGGCGGCTGCGCTCCGAGCCGTACAAGTCGCATCTGGCGTACGTCAAGGAGCGCCGCTCCGACGAGGACGGCGCCAAGATCCTGGAAGAGGCGCTGGCCAAGGTGCGCCAGCGCCGCGGCCGCGACTAGGACGTCGAACGGCCCATGTAGGTCACGTTCTCGGCGCCGGGCACGGTGAGCTCGGTGAAGCCCAGGCGGTCGTAGAAGACGCGTGCTCCGGTGTTGGCCGGGTTCATCCCCAGATGCACCCGGTCCACGCCGGCCGCGCGCAGACCGTCGAGGAAGGCCGCCATCAGGCCCCGGCCGAAGCCCTTGCCCTGCCACTCCGGCAGCAGGTCGATGTGCAGGTGGGCCGGATAGTCGGCCAGGGCGGGGATGATCATGCGCTCCGGGTTGTGGTGCAGACTCAGCCACAGCTCGTCACGGGGGTCGTCGCCGTAGCGTCCCTCGGTCGCCGGGAGCCACTCGTCGCGGTAACGCTTGACGAAGTCCGCGGTGTCCTTCGTGCCCAGGACGTAGCCGACCGCCGTGCCCTCGCCGTCGTCCAGCACGAACGCCCGCTCGGGCTCCAGCACGACGTACGGCGCGGCGAAGACGTCTCCGACCAGCCGGTCGGAGCTGTTCTGGCCGCGGGCGTCACCGCCGGCGTCGGCGGTGCGGACGCAGATGTCGTAGACGGAGTCGAGGTCGCTGGGCCGGTAGGCGCGGATCTTTGGCTGCACGATGCGCAGTCTATGGTTCACCCGGCCCGTGGCCTGGCTCACGCCCTCGAGGTGGGCGCCGATTCGGCTCGGCGCCGCACCTTCGGGCAATCTTTCAGTTCTTCGCGGCCACGTTCGCCGCGGCCGCCTTGTCGAGCAGCCAGTACGTCTTCGAGGTGCCGGTGGCGTGCGCGGCCGGGAGCAGCTTGTCGCCGTTGAGGGCCTTGCCGACCGACTCGGTCTTGTCGGGCCCGGCCGCGATCAGCCACACCTCGTCCGCGCTCTGGATCGTCGGCATGGTCAGTGTGATGCGGTTCGGCGGCGGCTTCGGGCTGTTGTGTACGGCCGCGGTCGTGCCGGTCTCGTTGAGCACCGGGTGCTCGGGGAAGAGCGAGGCCACGTGGCCGTCCTCGCCGACGCCCAGCATCAGCACATCGAACGGCGGCACGTCGGCGCCGCCCAGGCGCAGCTCACCGGCGTACCGGGCGGCGGCCGCCCCGGCGTCGTCGCCGTCCGGGCCGTCCGAGGCGGGCATGGCGTGCACCCGGGCCGGGTCGAGCGGCAGCGCGTCGAGCAGGGCGGCGCGGGCCTGGGTCTCGTTGCGGTCGGCGTCGCCCGCGGGCAGGAAGCGCTCGTCACCCCACCACAGGTCCACGTGGGACCAGTCGATCGCCGCGGCGGCCGGCAGGTCCTTCAGGGTGTGCAGCACCTTGCCGGCGATGCGGCCACCGGTCAGCACCACGCTCGCCGTCCCACGCTCCGCCTGCGCGTCCACGATCTTGGCGACGAGCCGGGACGCCACCGTCGCCGCGAGGATGTCGGCGTCGGGTACCACCACGACCAAGGTCTTGCTCACGATCACTCCTGTCAAAGGCCGTGGGCCGCCTTCCGGCAACGGAGGCGGCCCACTTCTGGTTTTTCGAGCTATGCGGCCGAGCCGCCGGGGCCGGCCATCGCGCCGGCGTCGGACTCCGCCTTGGCGGCGAGCGCCGGGTCCCTCCAGACGTGCACGCGCATCGGCGGCTTCTGGTCGAGGCCGGTGACCCCGGCCATCGCGCCCAGCGCGTCGGCGTAGATCTGGTCGGCGTCCAGGCGGCGCAGCTCCTCGGCCAGCTCGTCGCCGACCGGCCGCTTCGGCAGCGGCATGTAGCGGTCCTCCTGGCCGGTGCGGCTGAACAGCGCGGTGTTCTCCTCGCGGGTCACCGTCACCGTGTCGCCGTTCTCGCACTGCAGGCTCACCGAGTGCATCCGCGGGGAGCGGTCGGTGTGCTGGAGCGCCGGGTGGATGCCCAGCCGCGACTGGAGCCAGCCCCGCATGAGCGCGGCCGTCGGGTCGGACTCGGGCGCCGTGATGGTGGCGCCGACGACCCGGGCCTCGGTGGTGTCGAAAGCGCCCGCGACCAGGGTCCGCCACAGGGTGATGCGGGTCCAGGTCAGGTCGGTGTCACCGGGCGCGTAGTCGATGGCCCGCTGCCGCAGCGCGGCCACCGGGTCGGCCGCCTGGGCGCAGTCGGTGATCCGGCGGTCGGCCACGACACCGAGGAAGTCGTTCGCGATCGTGTCCGGCGGGTCCTGGTGCCACCAGGTGACGACCGGGACGTCCGGCGCCAGCAGCGGCATGACCACCGACTCGGCGTGCAGGGCGAGCCGGCCGTACATCCGCATCACGACTGCCTCGGCCGGGCCGAGACGCCCGCCCACGACGATCTCGGCGTCCAGACGGCTGCGACCCTCCAGATCGGAGCGGACCACGATGAGCAGCCGGCACGGGTGCGCGGCGGCGGCGATGGTGGCCGCGGCCTCGGCCTCGCGGACCTTCTTCTCCTCGACGACGGCGACCAGCGTCAGGGCCAGCCCCGACGCCACACCGCCGGCGCTGCGCCGCTCGGCGGCGAGCGCCTTCACCACCTCGTTGCCGGTGGTGTCCCACAGCCCGATCATGCTCGCCTCCACGCGCGGCCCTCGCGGGCCAGCATCTCGTCGGACGCCCGCGGGCCCCACTCGCCGGCCCGGTACGGCTCCGGCTTGGTGCCCTTCCAGGCGGCCTCCAGCGGGTCGATGACCTGCCAGCTCTGCTCGATCTCGGCGGCGTCCGGGAACAGGGTCCGGTCGCCGACCAGCACGTCCAGGACCAGGCGCTCGTACGCCTCGGGGCTGGACTCGGTGAACGCCTCGCCGTACTGGAAGTCCATCGCGATGTCGCGGACCTCCATCGTGGTGCCCGGCACCTTGGAGCCGAACTTGAGCACCACGCCCTCGTCCGGCTGCACGCGGATGACCAGCTGGTTGTTGCCGAGCATCTCGACGTCGGCCGGGTCGAACGGCAGGTGCGGAGCGCGCTTGAACAGGATCGCGATCTCGGTCACCCGGCGCGGCATGCGCTTGCCGACCCGCACGTAGAAGGGCACCTCGGCCCAGCGGCGGTTCTGCACGCCGAGGCGTACGGCCGCATAGGTCTCGGTCGTCGAATCGGCCGGGATGTTCTTCTCCTCGAGGTAGCCCATGGCGCGCTCGCCGGCCACCCAGCCGGGGAGGTACTGCCCGCGGACCGAGCCCTTGGAGATGTCTTTCGGAAGGCTGATCGCCTTGAGGAACTTCAGCTTCTCGGCGCTGACGTCGCGCGGGTCGAAGCTGGTCGGCTCCTCCATGCCCACCAGGGCCATCAGCTGGAGAAGGTGGTTCTGCAGGACGTCGCGGGCGGCGCCGGACGCGTCGTAGAACGCGGCCCGGGTGCCGATGCCGACGTCCTCGGCCATCGTGATCTGCACCGAGTCGACGTACTTGGAGTTCCACACCGGCTCGAACAGGCTGTTGGCGAAGCGGAGGGCCAGGATGTTCTGGACCGTCTCCTTGCCGAGGTAGTGGTCGATGCGGTAGACGTCGCCCGGCGTGAAGACCTCGTCGACGAGCTGGTTGAGCGCGATGGCGCTCTCCAGGTCGCTGCCGAACGGCTTCTCCACCACGACGCGGCGCCATCCGCCGGACTTGGCGTTGTCGGCCATGCCCGTGCGGGCCAGCTGGTTGAGCACCAGCGGGAACGCGGCCGGCGGGATGGAGAAGTAGAAGGCGGCGTTACCCGGGATGCCGTTGCGCTCGCGCAGGTCGTCGAGGGTCTCGGCGAGGTTGTCGAACGCGGCGTCGTCGTCGAACGAGCCCGGCACGAACTGGAACTGACTGGCCAGCCGCTGCCAGACGTCCTCGCGCCACGGCGTACGAGCGCCCTTTTTCGCCGCCTCGTAGGCCAGGGACTCGAAGTCGCCGTCACCCCAGTCGCGGCGGGCGAAGCCCAGAACCACGAAACCGGGCGGCAGCAGACCTCGGTTGGCCAGGTCGTAGACGGCCGGGATGAGCTTCTTTCTAGACAGGTCACCGGTGACTCCGAAGATCACCAGAGCGCAGGGCTCCGGGATCCGGGGAAGCCTGCGGTCCTGTGCGGTACGCAGCGGATTGCCCACGTGATCCATCCTGCCAGTTTTCGGTGTCGTGCAGGTGTCTTAGCAGGTACGAGGTGAGGGGGCCCACCGCGGACGGTGGACCCCCTCATCGATCAGGCTGCGTCGCTCGGGCTCTTCGAGCCGGTGGCCGCCGCCTTCAGCGACTTGTCGACGCCCTCGAGCAGCTCCTTCCAGCTCTGCTCGAACTTGTCGACGCCCTCGGTCTCGAGGACCTTGACCACGTCGTCGAAGTCGACGCCGACGGCCTTGAGGTCGGCGAAGACCTTGCGGGCGGCCTCGTACTGACCCGAGATCGTGTTGCCGCGGGTCTCGCCGTGGTCGGCGAACGCCTTGATCACGGACTCCGGCATGGTGTTCACCGTGCCGGGAGCGATCAGCTCCTCGACGTAGATGGTGTCCTTGTACTCGGGGTTCTTGGTCGACGTGGACGCCCACAGCGGACGCTGCGGCTGCGCGCCGGCGGCCGCGAGCGCCTTCCAGCGCTCACCGCCGAAGATCTCCTCGTACGCCTCGTACGCCAGCTGGGCGTTGGCGATGGCGGCCTTGCCCTTGAGCGCCTTGGCCTCGTCGCTGCCGATCTTGTCGAGGCGCTTGTCGACCTCGCTGTCCACGCGGGAGACGAAGAACGACGCCACCGAGCCGATCTTGCTGAGGTCGTGGCCGTTCGCCTTGGCCTGCTCGACGCCGGCCAGGAACGCCTCCATCACCGCGCGGTAGCGCTCGAGCGAGAAGATCAGGGTCACGTTGACGCTGATGCCCTCGGCGAGCGTGGCGGTGATCGCCGGCAGGCCCGCGAGGGTGGCCGGGATCTTGATGAAGAGGTTCTCGCGGTCGACCAGCCACCACAGGGTCTTGGCCTCGGCCACGGTGCTCTCGGTCTCGTGCGCCTTGCGCGGGTCGACCTCGATGGACACGCGGCCGTCGACGCCCTTGGAGGCGTCGTACGCCGGGCGCTCCACGTCGCACGCGTCACGCACGTCGCGGGCCGTCATCAGCCGTACGGCCTCCTCGACGGTGACCCGCTGCGCGGCCAGGTCCTTGAGCTGCGCGTCGTACGCGTCCGCGTCCGAGAGCGCCTTCTGGAAGATGCTCGGGTTCGTGGTCACGCCGACCACGTGCTCCTCGGTGAGCATCTTCTTCAGCGAGCCGGTGGTCAGCCGGGGACGGGAGAGGTCGTCGAGCCACACCGCCACGCCCTGGGCACTGAGCTCTGCCAGTCTGTCTGCCATTACAACTACTCCTCAGTTACCGGTCGTGTGACCGGTGATCTCGCCGACCTTGGCCAGGGCGGCGTTGGCCTTGGCCACCACGTTGTCCGCGGTGAACCCGAACTGCTCGAAGAGGACCTTGGCGGGGGCGCTCGCACCGTAGTGCTCGATGCTGACGGGCTCGCCCGCCTCGCCCAGGATCCGGTCCCAGCTCTGCCGGATGCCGGCCTCCACCGTCACCCGGGCCTTGACGCCGCGCGGCAGCACCTGCTGCTGGTACGCGGTGTCCTGCTCGTAGAACCACTCGAGGCACGGCATCGATACCACGCGGGTCGGAGTTCCCTCGGCCTCGAGGCGCTCCTGCGCGGTGAGGCAGTACTGCACCTCGGAGCCGGTGCCGATGAGGATCACCTTGGGCTCGCCGTTGGAGGCCTCGGAGAGGATGTAGCCGCCCTTGAGGGTGCCCTCGGCCGACGCGTACTTGGTGCGGTCGATCGTCGGCAGGTTCTGGCGGGAGAGGGCCAGGCCGGTCGGCCGGTCGTTGTGCTCGATGGCGCCGCGCCAGGCGTACGCCGTCTCGTTGGCGTCGGCCGGCCGGACGATGTCGAGGCCGACGATGGCGCGCAGCGCCGACAGCGTCTCGATCGGCTGGTGGGTCGGGCCGTCCTCGCCGAGACCGATCGAGTCGTGCGTCCACACGTAGATGACCGGGAGCTTCATCAGCGCCGAGAGGCGGACGGCGCCGCGCATGTAGTCGCTGAAGACCAGGAAGGTTCCGCCGTACGGGCGGGTGCGGCCGTGGGCGGTGATGCCGTTGAGGACCGAGCCCATGCCGTGCTCGCGGATGCCGAAGTGCAGCGTGCGGCCGTACTCGTTACCGGGGAAGGCCTTCGTCGCGTATTCCGACGGAATGAAGGACGGCTCGCCCTTCATCGTGGTGTTGTTGCTCTCGGCGAGGTCGGCCGAACCGCCCCAGAGCTCGGGCAGCACCGGCGCGAGGGCGTTGAGCACCTGCTGCGAGGCGGCGCGGGAGGCCAGGCCCTTGGGGTCGGCCGGGAACTCGGGGAGCGACTTCTCCCAGCCTTCGGGCAGGGTGTGCGCGGAGAGCCGGTCGAACAGGGCCTTGCCGTCGGCGTTGCCCTTGGCCCACGCCTCGAACTTGGTGTTCCACTCGGCGTGCGCGGTCTTGCCCCGCTCGACCACCTGGCGTGCGTGCGCGAGCACGTCCTCGGCGACCGCGAACGACTCGTTCTCGTCGAAGCCGAGGATCTTCTTGGTCGCGGCGACCTCCTCGGCGCCGAGCGCCGAGCCGTGGATCTTGCCGGTGTTCTGCTTGTTCGGCGCGGGCCAGCCGATGATCGTGCGCAGCACGATGAACGAGGGCTTGTCGGTGACCTTGTTGGCCTCGACGATCGCCTTGTGCAGCGCCTCGACGTCCTCGTGGTACTCGCTGCCCTTCGACGGGTCGCCCTTGCGCCAGTCGACGTGCTGGACGTGCCAGCCGTACGCCGCGTAGCGCGCGCCGACGTCCTCGTTCTTGGCGATGCGGGTGTCGTCCTCGATGGAGATCTCGTTGTCGTCGTAGATCACCGTGAGGTTGCCGAGCTTCTGTACGCCGGCGATGGCGCTCGACTCGTGGCTGACGCCCTCTTCGATGTCGCCGTCCGAGCACAGTACGTACACATTGTGGTCGAACGGAGAGTCACCGGCGGCGGTCTCGGGGTCGAACAGGCCGCGCTCGCGGCGGGCGGCCATCGCCATGCCCACCGCGTTGCCGATGCCCTGGCCGAGCGGGCCCGTGGTGACCTCGACGCCGGGGGTGTGGCCGTACTCGGGGTGACCGGGGGTCAGCGAGTCCCACTGCCGCAGCGAGGCCAGGTCGTCGAGGGCCAGGCCGAAGCCGTTGAGGTAGAGCTGAATGTAGAGGGTGAGGCTGGAGTGCCCACAGGAGAGCACGAAGCGGTCGCGCCCGGCCCAGAGCGGATCGGTCGGGTCGTGGCGCATGACCCGGTTGAACAGCAGGTATGCGGCCGGCGCGAGGCTCATCGCGGTACCTGGATGGCCATTGCCGGATTTCTCGACGGCATCCATGGCCAGCACCCGGACAGTGTCCACCGCTTTGCGGTCAAGGTCGGACCAATTGAGAGCAGGATCTGTGGCAGCCACGTCGGTTGTGCTCCTCGGGCATGATTTTGGGAATCCCTTTTGAGCTTGACCCTATCCACTTGGGTTAAACCCGCGCCCGGGGAACGCCCGAGGCCCATACGCTGAGAGCGGACACGTCCTGTGTGACGCCATGCACCCGGCAAGGGTCGTCAGAGCAGCGGAGATGGCTGAGCGTAGGCTGTCCGAGCGTGCCGCCGGCTGCTGCCGGCAACGGTCGTGAGTTGGCTAGTGCCGATGCCGGAAGGTGGCAGTCCGTGAGCATGATCACCGAGCGTCCCGTTGGAGAACGGGAGCTTGGCAGTCGGGAGAACACCGCCGAGGCGACGCGTCGTGATCCCATCGCCTTGTTCCGCGCCTATCTGGCGCTGACCAAGCCGCAGATCGTCGAGTTGCTGTTGGTGACCACGATCCCGGCCATGATCGTCGCCGCCGGAGGGTGGCCTGACCTGGGCACTCTCGCCGTGGTGCTGATCGGCGGGGCGATGGCGGGCGGTGCCGCGAGCGCGCTGAACTGCTACATCGACCGCGACATCGACCAGGTGATGCGGCGTACGAAGCGGCGCCCGCTGCCGGCCAACAGCGTCACCCCGAGATCGGTCTTGATCTTTGGTCTGACCCTGGCCGTGATTTCCGTCGCCCTGATGGCCGTCTTCACCAACTGGCTGGCCACGGCGCTGACCGCGGGCGCGATCTTCTACTACGACGTCGTCTACACGCTCTGGCTCAAGCGGCGCACCGTCGCCAGCACGTTCTGGGGCGGCATCTGCGGATCGGCCCCGGTGATCATCGGCTGGGCCGCTGTCACGGGCGATGTGGGCGCCGTCGGATGGGCGCTTTTCGCCATTGTGTTCTTTTGGCAGATGCCGCACTTCTACGCGCTGGCCATCAAGTACAAGGACGACTACGCCCGCGCCGGCGTCCCGATGTTGCCGGTGGTGCGGTCCGAGGCTCGCGTGAACTTCGAGATCGTCCTCTACACGGTGCTGACCGTGGCCGCCTCGCTGGCGGCGTGGGCGCTGGGCCTCGGCCTGATCTACGGCATCACGGCCATCGCGACCGGCGTGGCCTTCCTGGCCGAGGCGTTCCTCTTGGTGAAGCGCACCCGGGCCGGCCAGCCGGCCAAGCCCATGCGGCTGTTCCATTGGTCGATCACGTACCTGACGATCCTGTTCATCGCGGTCGCGGTCGACGCCCTTGTCTGATCTTTAAGCTTCGGTCTCGTTCTCGTCACGGGCGGCCGCCGGCAGTTCACCGCTGCCGCGCGACCGCCCGTCGCCGTTTCCCGAGCACGTCTTCCCCAGCAGAGCGTCACCCGCGTCGCACAACGCGCCCGGAATGATCCGATTCTCGGTTACGGCAAGTCACTCAATCGATGGAAACCCGTTGATGGGTTCGAATCGGACAAATTGGCTGATAGCAATGTGTCCAACAGTTAAACCCGCAGGTAATTCCCCTCACAAAACCAGGGCGGGAGTGCTTGCTCTCCCAGATTCACTGCTTACGCTGCCCGTCATGGCTCAAGGTTCCGATACGACACTGACCGCGGGGATCAAATCCTTCGCCGCCGGCCACGGTGGCGCCAAGGCGGTCATCGAGTACGTCGGCAAGCGTGGTGCCCGCATTGTCCTCGTCGGCCAGGACGGCGAGTGGTCCGACCAGTTCGCCGACGACACCAGCACCGCCCGCAAGGCGTGCGAGAACGCCGGCGTCGAGGTGGAGAACGAGTGGGAGCGCGAGCTCATGGAGCAGATGCGCCCCAGCAACGACCTTTGGCGGTCGATGTCGCGCCGGAGCATGGCCCGGTAGAAACGTCCTGTGACTTCCTCTAATCACCCAGCGGCCCGGGAGACCTCCCGGGTCGCTCTCGTTACCTGTGACCTCTTCCCCGACCTGTGGGAGGGCGACCACCCGCTGCGCGACGCCCTGCGCTCGCGCGGCACCGAGGTCGACGCCGTCCGCTGGGACGACCCGGCGGCGGACTGGGCCGGGTACGACCTGGTCGTGATCCGCTCGCCGTGGGACTACGTCCCGCGCCGCGCCGGCTTCGTGGCCTGGGCGCGCGGAGTCCCCAGCCTGCTCAACCCGGCCGACATCATCGAGTGGAACACCGACAAGCGCTACCTCGGCGAGCTCGCCGGAGCCGGTCTGCCGGTCACACCCACCGACTTCGTCGCGCCGGGCGACACCTGGACGTCACCCGAGTCCGGCGAGTGGGTCGTGAAGCCCACGATCAGCGCCGGCAGCCAGGACACGGGCCGCTACCGCCTGCCGGACCAGCGCGACCTGGCCGAGGCCCACGTGACCCGCCTCCAGGAGGCCGGCCGCGTCGCGATGATCCAGCCCTACCTGGCGGCCGTCGACACGCTCGGCGAGAGCGCGCTCATCTTCACTCCCGACGCCACCGGCGAGCTGACCTTCAGCCACTCCATCCGCAAGGGCGCGATGCTGACCGGCCCCGACGAGGGAAACATCGACCCCGGCAGCGAGCAGATCACCCCGCGGACACCGACCGAGGCCGAGCTGGACGTGGCCGCCCGCGTCCTCCGGCACATCCCCGGCGGCACGAAGCGCCTCCTCTACGCCCGCATCGACCTCATCCCGGGCCCCGACGGCGCGCCGCTGCTGGTCGAGCTGGAGCTGACCGAGCCCTCACTCTTCCTCTCGGAGTCCCCAGGCGCCGCCACCCGCCTGGCCGACGCCATCCTCGCCCGCCTCTGACGCACTCGCGCACGACGGAGTGGTCGGCGGCCGCCCCGGGAGACAGGCGGCCGCCGTAGCTCTCGACGGCGAATCTTTCCCGATCACCACCTCCTTCCGGGTCGTGGGCCGCTGGGCGTGCACGGCGAACGGGCCGGGGGAGCACCGATCGCGCGGAGCAGTCGTCCGGCGGCGCCTTCCGCGGCCGAGACCGGGACGGCCCCGGTCGGTGATCGGCCGCGCGTCGGAGGGCGCGCCGACAGTGGTGGGAGGACGGATCGGCGGTGAACTGTGGAACTGGTGGGGCTCCTGTGTGGCATGCCGGAAAGCCTGCCGGAGCGCGCCGATCAATGAAGGACCGAATTCGGCGCCTGTGGACGACACGCGGTTATCCACAGGGCACTTTTGAGGAACTCCAGGTCAGAGCGTTTCGTGGGTTTCTCACGGCCGGGCGTTGCGGTGGAGATGCTGAAGAAACAGCGCCGGCCTCCGGGTGAGGCGCGGCGCTGCGGGAGGGCGGGTGAGTGCTGGGCCGACGGCGGCCCAGCGGGATGGTGGCGCGTCAGTGCTGGGCCGGCGGAGGCCTGTCGCGGGAGAGCGAAGGGTCAGCGCTGGGCCGGTACCGGCTCGTCGGCGGCGGTGGGTGTGACATCGGCGGTGGCCGGGGCCGGTGATGGGGCGGCGGGGGAAGTCGGGGCCTGCTCCAGGGCGGGACGGGAGCGCAGCGACCACCAGACCGACAGGGTGCCCGTCCAGACCAGGCCGGCGCCGAGCATGTGGGCGCCGACCAGGATCACCGGGAGATGGGTGAAGTACTGGACGAAGCCGATGATGCCCTGGCCCAGGACGATCGCCAGCAGGGTGATCGCCGCGCGGTTGGCCTGACGCGGGGCCTTCACCGCGCGCAGGGCGAAGACCAGTGCGACGGTCAGCCCGATGAACAGGAACACCACGTCGGCGTGGGCCTGGGAGACCGTGGCCGGGTCGAGGCCGTTGCGTCTCGCCTTCTCGTCGCCGGCGTGCGGGCCGCTGCCCGTCACCACCACGCCCATGGCGATCACGGCCACGCTCGTCGCGGTCAGGACGGCCGCCAGGTGGCGCAGGGGGCGGGGGACCAGGTCGACCGGCTTGCCGTCGCCCTCGAAGGTGCGCTTCCACAGGAAGTAGGCCAGGGCGATCAGCGCGATCGACAGCAGGAAGTGCAGGCCGACCACCCACGGGTTGAGGTGGGTGCGAACCGTGATGCCGCCGATCACGCCCTGGCCGGGGATGCCGGCCAGGACCGCGACGCTCAGCACGATCGTCGAGCGGCGGCGGGGCTTCTCGAGCAGGGCGGCCAGCACGCACAGCACCGCCAGCAGGCCGAGCACGAACGTCAGCATGCGGTTGCCGAACTCGATGACGCCGTGGACGCCCATCTCGGCCGTCGTCGTGTAGGAGTCGTCGGTGCACTTGGGCCACGTGGGGCAGCCCAGACCGGAGCCGGTGAGACGGACCGCCGCACCGGTGACGATCAGCGCGATGTTGGCGATCAGTGACGCCAGGGCCAGAGGGCGCAGCGGTAGAAACCTCACCTCTGGGATCGTACGCAGGCGGTTGCGCGCGAAAACCGGTGCTCCCGCAACTCGGTGTGACAGATCACCGGGGGGTCGGTTTGCAGGCTCGTGACGAAATACGTAACGTTGGCGTAGTGAAAAACGAGGTGCTGCTCGGAAGCGGTGCGTCGGCGTCTGCCGTCGCCGCGGACGGGCGTACCCGTGATCGCGTCGCTCAGCTGCTGCTGGAGCGCGGTTCCGCCACCGCGGCCGAGCTGGGCGCCGAGCTGGGGCTGAGCCCCGCGGCCATCCGCAAGCACCTCGACGCGATGCTCGCCGACCGCCTCGTCGAGGTTCGCGAGGTCCGCAACAACCGTCCGCGCGGGCGGGGGCGGCCGGCCAAGACCTTCGCCCTCACCACCGCCGCGCGGGAGAACCTGAACCCGCACTTCTACGACGGCATCGCGACGGCCGCGCTGCGCTGGATCGCCGATCAGCACGGCGCCGAGGCGATCTCCGCCTTCGCCGCGACCCAGGTCGTCGCCCTCGAGGAGCGCTGCCGGGCGGCGCTGCTGGAGGCCGGTGACGATCCGATCGCCCGGGCGGAGGCGCTCGCCGAGGCGCTCACCGCGGAGGGCTACGCTGCCAACGCGACCACGATCGCGTCCGGCGGCCAGCTGTGCCAGCACTCCTGCCCGGTGGCCCACGTGGCTGCCGAGTTCCCTCAGCTGTGCGACGCCGAGACCGAGGTTATTTCCCGCCTCATCGGCACCCACGTGCAGCGCCTCGCCACCATCGCGCACGGCGACGGGGTGTGCACCACGCACATCCCGGCTCCCGCGCGGGCCACACGTGTAACCGACGCACCCACGGTTAGGACAGATAGATGACCGACCAGATCGCTACTCAGGAAGAGCACCTCGCCGCCCTCGGCAAGTACGAGTACGGCTGGGCCGACTCGGACATCGCCGGCGCCGCGGCGCAGCGTGGCCTGTCCGAGGCCGTGGTGCGCGACATCTCGTCGAAGAAGAACGAGCCGGAGTGGATGCTCAACCTCCGGCTCAAGGGCCTGCGCCTGTTCGACCGCAAGCCCATGCCGAACTGGGGCGCCGACCTCACCGGCATCGACTTCCAGAACATCAAGTACTTCGTGCGCTCGACCGAGAAGCAGGCCGCCAGCTGGGAAGAGCTGCCGGAGGACATCAAGGCGACGTACGACAAGCTGGGCATCCCCGAGGCCGAGAAGCAGCGCCTCGTGGCCGGTGTCGCCGCTCAGTACGAGTCCGAGGTCGTCTACCACGCGATCCGTGAGGACCTCGAGGAGCAGGGCGTCCTCTTCCTCGACACCGACACCGCGCTCAAGGAGCACCCGGAGCTCTTCCAGGAGTACTTCGGCACCGTGATCCCGGTCGGCGACAACAAGTTCGCCGCGCTGAACACGTCGGTGTGGTCGGGTGGCTCCTTCATCTACGTGCCGAAGGGCGTGCACGTCGACATCCCGCTGCAGGCCTACTTCCGGATCAACACCGAGAACATGGGCCAGTTCGAGCGGACGCTGATCATCGCCGACGAGGGCTCGTACGTGCACTACGTCGAGGGCTGCACGGCGCCGATCTACTCGTCCGACTCGCTGCACTCCGCGGTCGTCGAGATCGTCGTCAAGAAGAACGCCCGGGTGCGGTACACGACCATCCAGAACTGGTCGAACAACGTCTACAACCTGGTCACCAAGCGCGCCACCTGCGAAGAGGGCGCGACCATGGAGTGGGTCGACGGCAACATCGGCTCCAAGGTGACCATGAAGTACCCGGCTGTCTACATGACCGGCGCGCACGCCAAGGGCGAGGTCCTCTCCATCGCCATGGCCGGCGAGGGCCAGCACCAGGACTCCGGCGCCAAGATGGTGCACGCCGCTCCGCACACCTCCTCGACGATCATCTCCAAGTCGATCGCGCGCGGCGGTGGCCGGACCTCGTACCGCGGCCTGGTCCAGGTCCTCGAGGGCTCCTCGAGCTCCAAGAGCACCGTCAAGTGCGACGCACTCCTTGTCGACACCGTGTCCCGCTCGGACACCTACCCTTACGTCGACATCCGCGAGGACGACGTGACCATGGGGCACGAGGCGACCGTCTCCAAGGTCTCCGACGACCAGCTCTTCTACCTGATGAGCCGCGGCCTGACCGAGGACGAGGCGATGGCGATGATCGTGCGTGGCTTCATCGAGCCGATCGCCAAGGAGCTTCCGATGGAGTACGCCCTGGAGCTCAACCGCCTCATCGAGCTGCAGATGGAGGGAGCGGTCGGCTGACCGCCCCAGAGACGATTAAGGAAGACATGACTACCGAGGCCCTCGCCCCGCCGAGCACCAAGTCGCAGGTGCTGCGCTCCTTCGACGTCAACGACTTCCCGGCCGTCACCGGCCTGGAGGAGGACTGGCGTTTCACCCCGATCAAGCGTCTTGGTGACCTGATCAAGGCGACGTCACTGACCGGCGTGGCGCCCTCGGTCGAGCACGGCGACCTGCCCGTCGGCGTCGCCGTGCGCGAGGTGCCCGCGGCCGATGCCATCCTCACGCCGTTCGACCGGGTCAGCGCCCTGGCCTACGGCTCGGCCGCGCACGTCACGCAGATCGACGTCGCGACCGAGACCGAGCTGGCCGACCCGGTCGTCATCCGGATCGTCGGCAAGGGCGGGGAGGCGGCCGCGGCCCGTACGGTCGTCAAGGTCGGCGCCTTCTCCAAGCTGACCCTGATCCTGGAGCAGGTCGGCACGGCCACCCTGGCCGACAACGTCGAGGTCGTCATCGGCGACAGCGCGCAGCTGACCTTCGTGACGCTCGCCGAGTGGGACGCCGGCACCGTGCAGGCCCAGCACGTGAAGTTCCGGGTCGGCAAGGACGCCCGGGTGCAGCACGTGCAGGTGGCGCTCGGCGGCGACCTGGTCCGGCAGTTCACCAGCGTGGAATACGCGGGCCGCGGCGGCGACGCCGAGCTGTGGGGCCTGTACTTCTCCGACGCCGGCCAGCACTTCGAGCACCGTCAGCTCGTCGACCACGCCGTTCCCGACTGCCGCAGCTACGTGGGCTACCGGGGAGCGCTTCAGGGCGCGAAGGCGCAGACGGTCTGGGTCGGCGATGTGCTCATCCGCGCGGCGGCCACCGGCACCGATACGTACGAGATCAATCGGAACTTGATTTTGACCGACGGCGCCATCGCCCACTCGGTGCCGAACCTCGAGATCGAGACCGGTGAGATCGTCGGCGCCGGGCACGCCAGCGCGACCGGCCGCTTCGACGAGGAGCAGCTGTTCTACCTGATGGCCCGCGGCATCCCTGAGGGCGAGGCGCGCAAGCTCGTGGTCCGCGGCTTCTTCGCCGAGCTGATCAACAAGATTCCCAGCGAGGGACTCCGCGAGCGGCTCGGCGATGTGATCGAGTCGCGCCTGGCCGAGGCCGGAGTTTAGGAAAAGTGAGCTTCGAACTGGTCGGCTCGGCGGCCGATGTCGCCAAGGGCGAGGTGATCTCGGTGGAGCTCGACGGCACCGAGATCGCCGTCGTGCACGCCGACGACGACAACTACTACGCCGTACGGGATGAGTGCAGCCACGCCTCGGTCGCGCTCTCCGAGGGTGAGGTCGACGGGTGCACGCTCGAGTGCTGGCTGCACGGCTCGCGCTTCGACCTGCGCACCGGCGAGCCCAGCGGCCCGCCCGCCTTCGAGCCGGTGGCGACCTTCCCCGTCGAGATCCGCGACGGCGACATCTATGTATCGACTATTCCGAGCAATGGAGTAAACCCGTGAGCACCCTGGAGATCCGCGACCTGCAGGTGTCGGTCAAGCTGCCCGAGGGCGAGCTGAAGCCGATCCTGGCCGGTGTCGACCTCACCGTGAAGTCGGGCGAGACCCACGCCATCATGGGTCCGAACGGCTCGGGCAAGTCGACGCTGGCGTACTCCATCGCGGGCCACCCGAAGTACGAGATCACCGGCGGCACCGTCACCCTCGACGGCGAGAACGTGCTCGACATGACCGTCGACGAGCGGGCCCGCGCCGGCCTGTTCCTGGCCATGCAGTACCCGGTCGAGGTGCCCGGCGTCTCGGTGGCGAACTTCCTCCGTACGGCCAAGACCGCCATCGACGGCGAGGCCCCCAAGCTCCGCACCTGGGCCGGCGAGCTGCGCGGCGCCATGGAGAAGCTCCAGATGGACCCGGCGTTCGCCCAGCGCAACGTCAACGAGGGCTTCTCCGGCGGTGAGAAGAAGCGTCACGAGATCATGCAGCTCGAGCTGCTCAAGCCGAAGATGGCGATCCTCGACGAGACCGACTCGGGCCTCGACATCGACGCGCTGCGCATCGTCAGCGAGGGCGTCAACCGGGTCCGCGAGACCGGCGAGACCGGCCTGCTGCTGATCACCCACTACACCCGCATCCTGCGCTACATCAAGCCGGACTTCGTGCACGTCTTCGTCGCCGGCAAGATCGTCCAGGAGGGCGGCCCGGAGCTGGCCGAGCAGCTGGAAGCCGAGGGCTACGAGCGCTACGTCGGCACCCGCGTCTGACCTTCCGGCAAGGAGAAGAACGATGACGTTCGACGTGGCCCGGGTCCGAGCCGACTTCCCGATCCTGTCCCGTGAGATCAACGGACATCCGCTGGTCTACCTGGACAGCGCCAACACCTCGCAGAAACCTCGCCAGGTGCTCGAGGTCATGCGCGAGCACAACGAGCGGCACAACGGCAACGTGTCCCGCTCGGTGCACACGCTCGGCACCGAGGCCACGTCGGCGTACGAGGACGCCCGCGGCAAGATCGCGGCGTTCATCGGCGCCACGAACCCCGACGAGATCATCTTCACGAAGAACTCGACCGAGGCGATCAACCTGGTCGCGCACTCGCTCGGGCAGCACCTCAGCCTGAAGCCGGGCGACGAGGTGGTGATCTCCGAGATGGAGCACCACTCGAACATCGTTCCCTGGCAGCTGCTGTGTGAGCGTACGGGCGCCACGCTCCGCTGGTTCGGGGTGACCGACGACGGCCGGCTCGACGAGTCCACGTTGGACGCGCTGGTCAACGAGCGCACGAAGATCGTCTCCGTCGTGCACATGTCGAACACGCTCGGCACGATCAACGACCTGTCGCGGATCGTCGAGCGGGCCAAGCAGGTCGGCGCGCTGGTGATGCTGGACGCCTCGCAGTCGGTGCCGCATCTGCCGGTCGACGTGCGCACGCTGGGCGCCGACTTCATCGCGTTCACCGGGCACAAGATGCTCGGGCCGACCGGCATCGGCGTCCTCTGGGGGCGGTACGACCTGCTGGCCGAGATGCCGCCCTTCCTGGCCGGCGGCTCGATGATCGAGACGGTCACGATGGCCCGGACGACGTACGCGCCGCCGCCGGCCCGCTTCGAGGCCGGCACGCCGCCGATCGCCGAGGCCATCGGGCTCGGCGCGGCCGTCGACTATCTGAACGCGCTCGGCATGGAGGCTGTCCACCAGCACGAGCAGGACATCACGGCGTACGCCCTCAAGGTCCTGGCGGACGTTCCTTTCGTACGCCTCTTCGGCCCGGCCACTCCGGAAGGCCGCGGAGGCACTTTGTCCTTCGACGTCGACGGGGTGCACCCGCACGATGTCGGGCAGATCCTCGACGCGCTCGGCGTCGAGGTGCGGGTGGGTCACCACTGCGCAAAGCCGGTGTGCGCCCGGTTCGGGGTGCCGGCGATGACGCGTGCGTCGTTCTACCTCTACACGACCACGGACGAGATCGACGCCCTCGCCCGCGGCCTCGACCAGGTGCGGAAGGTGTTCGCCTGATGATGCTGGACGGGCTCTACCAGGAGATCATTCTCGATCACTACAAGCACCCGCACGGGCGCGGGCTGCGCGATCCCTTCGACGGGGAGGCGCACCACGTCAACCCGACGTGCGGGGATGAGATCACCGTGCGGGTCTCGTCCGACTTCTCGGAGATTTCGTACGACGGCCTCGGGTGCTCGATCAGCCAGGCCTCCGCGTCGGTGCTGCACGAGCTGCTCCAGGGCCGCGACGCGCACGACATCGCGGGAATTCACGAGGCGTTCGTGGAGCTGATGCAGGGGCGCGGCCAGGTCGAACCCGACGAGGACGTGCTCGGGGACGCGGTGGCCTTCGCCGGAGTGGCGAAGTTCCCGGCCCGGGTCAAATGTGCGCTGCTGCCGTGGATGGCGTTCAAGGACGCCGCGGCGCGCGCCGGTGTAGATGTGGGCGCTGCCCCGGAGGTGAAGGCATGACTGACGTAGCCAAGGCGTCTATCGCCGATATCGAAGAAGCCATGAAGGACGTCGTCGACCCCGAGCTCGGGATCAACGTGGTCGACCTCGGCCTGGTCTACGGCACGCACGTGGACGACGACAACGTGGCCACCCTCGACATGACGCTGACGTCGGCGGCCTGCCCGCTGACCGACGTGATCGAGGACCAGACCCGGACGGCGCTGACGGCCGGCCCCGGCGGCGGCATCGTCTCGGACTTCCGGATCAACTGGGTGTGGCTGCCGCCGTGGGGCCCCGACAAGATCACGGACGACGGGCGCGAGCAGTTGCGGGCGCTGGGCTTCAACGTCTGACCGTCGTACCCGCCTGGTAGAAAACCGGGTATGACTTCTTCGTACGACGATCTCCTGTCCCAGATCGACGAACGGGCGGCGGCGCTGCGCTCGGCGCTGGCCGCCGCCCCTTCCCGTGATGCCCGCGTGCCCGGGTGTCCTGATTGGGCGCTGACCGACCTGGTCGCCCATCTCGGTGCGGTTCACCGGTTCTGGGCGGGCGCGGTGAGCATGGCCGACCCGTCCCGCCCGCCGGGCGACGACGACGTCACCGACCAGCTGCCGCACGGCGATCTCGTGGAGTGGTCGGCCGTGTCGACCGAGCTGCTGCTGTCGGCGTTGCGCGGCGCCCAGCCCGACACGCCGGTGTGGGCCTGGTGGGCCGCCTCGGGCACGCCACTGACCGCGGGGGCGGTGGCGCGTCACCAGGTGCAGGAGGCGGCGGTGCACGCCTACGACGCGCAGGAGACGGTGGGCAAGCCGGAGCCGCTGCCGGCCGCGATCGCGGTCGACGGGGTGGCCGAGTTCCTGTCGGTCGGCCTGGCCTCGACGGGCGAGTGGCCGCATCGCCCGGCGCGCATCGCGTTCTCGGCCACCGACGGCCCGGTCTACACGGTCGATCTTTCCCCTTCAGGTGTACGTCTGGACCCACCGGCCGCCGGCGATCCCGTGGCCACGGTGCACGGCCCGGCGAGCGATCTGGTGCTGGCCCTGTACGGCCGCGTGCCCTTCGACACCTTGCGAGTCGACGGCGACCGAGGAGTGCTGACCGAGCTGCAGGGCTTCATCGACAACGATTGACCAGCTCAGGCCCCCGGCGCCGACCGCCGCAGCGGGGGAGTCACGGCTCCCGCCGGCCCCGGTCCGGGCACTACCGGCACGTTCCAGGTCCCTCGCCCGCCGGCCGGCGCGGGCTGAGCGGCGATCACTCGGCCGTAGGCCGATGCGGCGGCGAGCTCGGCCCTCGGCGGCGAGGCGGCCGGCACCGTCACTTCCGCGGGCGGAGGTTCGGCCGACGTGGGTGGGGCGGGGTGGAGGGCCGGAGCGGGGATGTGCAGGAAGGCGATCAGGTCGACGACGACGTGCAGGATCATCGCCGGGAGGAGGGTGCCGGACAGGACGGTGATGCCGGTGAAGGCGACAGCCAGGGCGGCGGCGCCGAAGACGCCCTGTGCGCCCTGATAGAGGTGCGTTGCCGCGAACAGGGCGACGCTCAACGCGCAGGCCGCTACCAGCGGCAGGTCGAAGAGGACCACGCCGGCGGCTATCAAGAGGCCGCGGAAGACGATCTCCTCGGCTATGCCCGCGGTGACCGCTACCGCCGTGGCCAGGCCTCGTTCTCGGGGCGTGCGCGGGAACATCGGTGCTGCCTTCTCGCGGGTCGCCACCGTGCCGCCGGCCAGGACGTGCTGCCGCAGGCGGTTGCCGCTGATGACCAGGACGGCCAGCAGGAACGCCGTCAGGGCCCAGGCCACTGCGGGGGCGAACGACGGCACGGGGCCCGCCACGCCGCCGCCCGACCAGGTCAGGCCGAGGTGGGCCCGAGTCAGGGCGGAGCTGTCGACGACCGGTAGCAGCGCCAGGACGGCCAGCGTCCAGCCGCCCAGCAGGAAGCGGCGGTAGAACCAGACCCGGCCGTCCGGTCGCGCCACGATCCGCGCCATCGCCCGGCCCGGGCGCAGCAGGTTGGTGACCACGTCGGACAGGAGCGCGAGGACCAGCGCCACGACGAGCACTTCGGCAAGCACGATCGAAGATCATGACGATGCGGTGGGTGCGGGACAACCACCGTTCGGCTCGTCTCAGCCCTGCGGCAAATGGTCCACCGAGTTGTAGTAGGCCAGCTCGAGCCGGCCGTCCACCTCCACGAAGCGGGAGAGCGACGCGTTCCGGACGCTTCCGGCCGCTCGCTCGGCGGCGAGGATCTGATCCCAGTCGAGCTTCTCGATGACGGCCCGCATCATCAGCACGACCGCGTCGTGGGCGACCACGATGACCCTTTCCCCGTCGTGGTCGCGGTTCAGGTCGTCGAGGAAGGCGCCCAGGCGTACCTCGATGTCGGCGAACGACTCGCCGTTCGGCGGGGCGTAGCGGTATTCACCCGCGTCCGTGCGCCGCTGGGCCTCGCCCGGGAAACGGTCGGCCACGGCCGCCCGGGTCATCATCTCCAGGTCGCCCAGCAGGCGGTCGACCAGCCGGTCGTCGGTGGTGGGGGCGGGCAGCCCGACCCCGGACGCCTCCGCCGCCAGCCGCCACGTCTCCCGGGCCCGCAGGTAGGGCGACGTGATGACCACCTGGGGCCGGTCCGTCTCGGGCAACTGGCCCAGCCACTCGCCCAGCGCGGCCGCCTGCTGTTTCCCGCGGTCGGTCAGAGGGACCTCGGCGTCGCGGCCGCTCACCTCCGCCTCCAGCAGGCCCTTCGCGTCGGCATCGGGGAAAGCGACATTGGCCAGGCTCTGCCCGTGCCGTACGAGGACGAGTTCGGCAACCACACCCATGATCGAACCCTACCTGGCGGAGAAACTCTCCCGGTACGTCTGCGGTGGGACCCCGACCAGGCGGCGGAAGTGCGGGCGCATGGCCACCCCGTCGGTGAATCCGCTGGCCCGGGCCACCGCGTTCATCGGCAGATCGGTCGTGGACAGCACGTGCTGGGCGCGCAGCACCCGCTGGTGCAGCAGCCATTGGAGCGGGGAACAGCCGGCCGACTCGCGGAAGCGCCGGTCGAAGCTGCGGCGGCTCAGGCTGGCCGCGGCGGCGAGGCGGTCGATGTCGAGGGTGGTGTCGTCGAGGTGCTCCAGCGCGTACCGCATGGCGGTGGTCATCGGATCGCCGTGGCCGAGGGCCGGCACCGGGCGTTCGACGAACTGGGCCTGACCGCCGGCCCGCTGCGGAGCCACGACGAGGGCGCGGGCGGTGGCGTTGGCGACCTCCGGCCCGTGTTCGCGGCGCAGCAGATGCAGGCAGGCGTCCAGGCCGGCGGCGCTGCCGGCGCTGGTGATCACCGGGCCCTCGTCGACGAAGAGCGCGTCGTGCACGACCTCGACCTTCGGGAATCCGGCCGCGAACTCGGGCAGGCACACCCAGTGGGTGGTGGCCCGCCGCCCGTCGAGCAGGCCGGCCTCGGCCAGCACGAACGCTCCCAGACACAGGCCGACCACGGTGGCGCCCTCCTCGTACGCCGAACGCAGGGTCTTCCGAACCGGCTCGCCGACTTCAGGCCCGCCGGGCCGTCGCCAGCCGGGGACGATGACCACCCCGGCCCGGTCGAGCGCGGCCAGCGGATGCGGAGCGCTCAGGGTGATGCCGCCGGTGGTGGTGAGCGGACCGGCGTGCTCGCCCGCGGTCAGCAGCTCGAATGTGGGGCCGCCGCGCGGTCCGTGGTCGATCTCGAAGACGCGCGGCGCGACCGCCACCTCGAGGATCGAGGCGCCGTCGCCGATGAGCACACCGATCGTGGCCGGATCACGCGTCATGGCTGGAACCTATCGCACGATGGCTTTCCAGCCACTGCCGTTCGCCCCGGCGGCCCGGACACACTCGACGCATGGACTTCCGCGGCTTCGGCGGCCCCACCGTGACGTTCCGGCTGGGCGGCCTCACCTTCCTGACCGACCCGACGTTCGACGACGCCGGCGACTATCCGATCGGCGACCGCGCCCTGACCAAGACCGCCCCCGCCGGCGCGGGGCCGGAGGCGGCCGGCCCGGTCGACGTCGTGCTGCTCTCCCACGACCAGCACCCGGACAACCTCGACCGGGCCGGCCGTGCGTTCGCCGCCACGGTCCCGCTGGTGCTGACCACCCCGGCCGGCGCCGAGCGACTGGGCGGCAACGCCCGCGGCCTGCAGCCGTGGGAGAGCACGACCGTGGGCGACGTCCGCATCACCGCGGTCCCGGCCCAGCACGGCCCGGACGGCACCGAGCACCTGGTCGGCCCGGTGACCGGCTTCGTCCTGGAGAGTGACGGCCCGGCCGTGTACGTCAGCGGCGACAACGCCTCACTCGACGTCGTCCGCGAGATCGCCACCCGCTTCCCGCGTGTCGGCGTGGCCGTCCTGTTCGGCGGCGCCGCCCGCACCCCGCTGGTCGGCGATCACGATCTGACGATCGGCGCCGCCGGCATGGTCGAGGCGACCCGCCTCCTGGGAGCGGCGACCGTCGTGCCCGTCCACATCGACAGCTGGGCGCACTTCACCGAGTCGATCGGCGACGTGCGCACCGCCTTCGCCGCCGCCGGCCTCGAGGACCGCCTCCGGGAGCCGGATCCGGCAAAATAGCGCGGCATGACAGGCGTACGGCTTTTCGTCCCCGGGACGGCGACGACGATGGCGCAGTGGCAGGGCTCGCTCCAGCGGTCCGGTGTGACCCTGGACGATGCGACGACCGAGTGGGTGGCCAACGACGGCTCGTTCGGCGAGGCGTTCGGCTACGGCACCATGTCGAGGGAGGAACAGCGTGCCGTCGCCGGGGCGGGCAGCGCCCTGGTTCTGGATCTGCCGGTCCATCTCGGCGCCGGCTCCGGAGAGGTGGCGACGCTGATCGCCGCGCTGGGCCAGGCCGGGGCGCTTGGCGTACGCCTCGAGCAGTCGAAGCTGGGCTGGACCGTCGCCCGCTGGGTCGAGGCCCTCCGGGGCGGCGACCCGTGGACGCTCTACCACTGCGCGGTGGTGGCATTGCAGGACGGCGAGGTGTCGCGGACGTGCGGCATGCACGCCTTCGGGCTGCCGGACGCGCAGGTCGAAGCGCCACCGGCCGCGGCCAACGAGCTGCTGGGCGTGCTGAACGTCTATCAGCTGGCGGAGGATCCCGTGCTGGTCAGCGGCGACACCTTCGCCCCCGACGCGGACACCCCGCGCCGCCGGCTGGAGCGCTGGTCCGACGATGGCTATCCGCCGGGTCACCCGTGCCACAACCCGTTCGGCGTCTGGCGTCTCGGCGCAGAGGGCGGCCGGGCCGACGCGCGGGGCGAGGCTCGGCCCGTGTTCATCCCGCCGCTGGTGGCTCTGTTGACCGCGGCTGAGGAGAAGGCCGGCCGGCCTCTGCGCCGCGAAGAGGTGGAGACCGTCACCGACGAGGGCGCCTGCATGATGATGAGCCACGCCGACGCGAAGGAGATTGAGCGCGGCCGCGGGTACGCGGACCTCGAACCCCGGCTGGCGTGGGAGCAGTGGCAGACCGTGCGCGCTAATTCGGTCGCGATCAACGAGGACGGCCGCGCATGATGGCGGCGTGACCAAGCCGATTGCCTACCTCGCCGCCACCGTCGCTCCGGCCGATCGGGCCGAGCGGCGGCAGCAGGCCGGGCTCAGCGAAACGGCGGTCCTCCTCCCGCCGTCATGAGCGGGGCGTTTCTGGCCGGCGTGGTCGCCGGCTACGGCGTAGCGCTGCCCATGGGTGCCATCGGGGTGCTCATCGCCGGGCTCAGCGCGCGCGTCTCGCTGCGGGTGGGCGCGGCGGCCGGACTCGGTGCGGCCACCGCCGACGGGGTCTTCGCGGCAATCGCCGTGGCCGGGGGAGCGGCGGTGGCGACCGCCATCGCACCGGTCGCGGAGCCGCTGCGCTGGGTGGCCGCGGTCGTGCTGCTGGTGCTGGCGGCGATGACGGCGCGAGCCGCCTTTCGCGCGCCGGCGGAGCGTGACCAGCGGGCGGCGACACCGCTACGGGCGTACGCCGGAGTGCTCGGCCTGACGCTCCTCAACCCGGCGACCGTGATCTATTTCGCGGCCCTGGTGCTGGGCGGCGCGGGCGGCGGCGCCTGGTTCGTCGTGGGCGTCGTGCTGGCCTCGGCCAGCTGGCAACTGGTGATCGCCGGCGGCGGCTCGCTGATCGGCCGATGGCTGACCGGCGAGCGCGGCCGCGTGATCACCTCACTGGTCTCCAGCGCGGTGATCGCCGTGCTCGCCGTCAAACTCCTAGCCGGCTAAAGATGCTTCGTGGCCTCGCGGATCGACAGGCCGGAGAGCCGGGCGCTGTTCTCGCTCACGAAGGCGCGGACCGCGCCCGGGTCGGTCCGGGCGTACTGACGAAGGGCCCAGCCGATCGCCTTGCGCACGAAGAAGTCGCGGTGGCCGGCCTGGTCGCGGCAGTAGCGGAACAGCCGGTCGGCGTCGGTGCCGGCGCCGTAGTGCAGCTGGTGCAGGATGGCCGTGCGGACCACCCACATGTCGTCGTCGCGGGCCCACTCGTCCATCGACGCGGTCAGTGAGGGATGTCGGCGGACCAGGCCCCCGGTGAAGCGGGTGGCGAGCGGGTCGACCGTGTCCCACCAGCTTTTCGTGGTGACCAGCGTGCGCGCGACGTCGAGGAAACCGGGGCCGGGCACGCCGACGTGACGCGTCAGGTAGGAACAGGCGACGTACTGGTATTCGCGTTCGTCGCGATCCCACAGGGCGAGGGCGGTCGCCCGCAACTCGTCCTCGGCCGGTCGCGGCAGGCCGGACAGGGCGGCGCGCTCGAGTTTGCGCAGGGTGGGCGAGGCCAGGCCGAGGAACGGGAACTGGTCGCGCATGTATTTCGCCTGCGCCGCCGCCCGCGCCGGGTCGGCGGCCGGCCGCAGGTGGGCGTCGAGGCGGGAGAGCAGCTCGGTCACGACCCGGATCCTGCCACCGTAGTGTGACAAGAATGGGTGAACGGGCGGCCGCCGGCGGCGGGAAATGGGTGGATGTCGCGCCGGGGCGGCTGCCGCGCTGGCTGGAGAACTTCGCGCGCCGTCATGGCCC
The DNA here is from genome assembly GCF_042899005.1 of Actinoplanes sp. NPDC000266. Lineage (NCBI taxonomy): Bacteria > Bacillati > Actinomycetota > Actinomycetes > Micromonosporales > Micromonosporaceae > Actinoplanes > Actinoplanes sp. NPDC000266. Next base: position 215,822 of record NZ_JBIAZI010000011.1, on the reverse strand, counting down.
GTACACCGAAAAGGGCTTGACCTTGATCGCCGAGGACGGCGCGACGGCGGCCTGGCAGGTGCCGCCGGGCGCGCCCGAGGCCGGGACCATCGCGGAGCTGATCATCGAGGCGGGCCGGCCGCGGCGGCTGGGGTTGCTGCTGGCCCGCAAGGGCGCCGTGGCGGTCGGCATCGCGGAGGGTGACGAGCTGGTCGCCTCCAAGGTGGACACCCATTACGTCCAAGGCCGTACGGCCGCGGGTGGCTGGTCGCAGCAACGTTTCGCCCGCCGCCGTGACAACCAGGCAAAAGCGGCTACTGCCGACGGCGCCGGCATCGTGGGGCGCATTCTTCTCCCGGAGGTACGTCACCTCAGCGCGCTCGTCACGGGCGGTGACCGCACGGCGGTCGACGCCATCCTGGCCGCGCCCCCGCTGGCCCCGCTGGCCGCCGTCCGGGCGGAAAGGTTCCTGGACGTGCCCGAGCCCCGGCACGCGGTGCTGGTGTCCGCGATCGCCGGGGCCCGGTCCGTGTCCGTGCTGGTCAAGGAGCCTTAGAAAGAGGTGTCGCAGCTCTTCGGGTCACCGGAGTCGAAGCCGGTGCGGAACGACTGCTGGCGCTGGGCCGAGGTGCCGTGGGTGAACTCGGCCGGGTTGACCGTCCCGCCGCCCTGCTTCTGGAGGGTGTCGTCGCCGATCTGCCCGGCCGTCTGGATGCCCTCCTGGATGTCCTGGTCGGTCAGGCTCGTGAAGATGCGCTGCCCGTTGGCCGAGGTGGTGCTGCTGGCGGCCTTGGACCAGACGCCGGCGTAGCAGTCGGCCTGCAGCTCGAGCTTGACCGAGAGCGCGTTCTTCTCCGCGTCGCCGGCGCCCTGCTGAGCGCGGCGCATCTTCGCCTCGGTGCCGGTGATGTCCTGTATGTGGTGGCCGTACTCGTGGGCCAGCACGTACGGCTGCGCGAACTCGCCCGGAGCGCCGAGCTGCTTCGCCAGGACCTGGTAGAAGGTCAGGTCGATGTACACCTGGTTGTCGCCGGGGCAGTAGAAGGGCCCGACCCCGGAGTCGGCCGCGCCACAGGCCGTACTCACCCGGTTGGAGAAGAAGACGGTCTTGGCCGGCTCGTACTGGATGCCGAAGGCGTCCGGCGTCTCCTGCTTCCAGTAGGCCTGGATCGAGTTGACGAAGAGCACGTTGCGGCAGTCGAGCTGCTTGGTCGCGGTCGCCTTGTCGGCGCACTCCTGGTTGATGTTGCCGTTGTCCGCGGCCTGGTCGGAGCCGCCCATGGCGTTGATGCCGAAGTAGCCTCCGACCACGGCGATCACGAGAGTGATGATGATGCCGACGAGGCCGCCGCCACCGATGGGGATCGGCAGGCCGCCCAGGCCGCCGCCTCCTCCACCGGATCCACGTCGATCCTCGACCTGACTGGTATCGATGTCGGCGTTCTCGTTGAGTTCCATCTCATCCTCACTGAGCAGTGTGCCCGGCGTGTACCCGTTGATCTTGATCGTTAATCGGTTGGGAGGTGTCAGCGGGTGCCCGGTACTATTGCCGGGTGCTGCTCTGCGAAGACTGACCTGCCCCGCGCCGACCGCCTCCCCTGAGATGGCCGGCGCTTTCGCGTGTCCGGAGTCAGCCTTCTTTTTCTTCGAGAGCGAGCCTTCAATCATGATCACCGCCACCGGACTGGAACTGCGCGCCGGCGCCCGCATCCTGCTGTCCCCGGTCACCCTGCGGGTGCAGCCGGGTGACCGGATCGGGCTGGTCGGGCGCAACGGCGCGGGCAAGACCACCACCCTGAAGGTCCTGGCCGGCGAGGGCCAGCCGTACGCGGGCGCCGTCGAGCGCACCAGCGAGGTCGGCTATCTCCCGCAGGACCCGCGGACCGGCGACCTGAACGTCACCGGCCGTGACCGCGTGCTCAGCGCCCGCGGTCTCGACTCGATCATCTCCGAGATGCAGAAGCTCGAGATCGAGCTCGAGGAGAGCGCCGACGACAAACTGATCCGCCGCTACGGCCACCTCGAGGACCAGTTCTCCGCCCTGGGCGGATACGCGGCCGAGGCCGAGGCCGCCCGCATCTGCTCCAACCTGGGCCTGCCCGACCGCGCGCTCGCGCAGACCATCGGCACCCTCTCCGGCGGCCAGCGCCGCCGCATCGAGCTGGCCCGCATCCTGTTCGCCGACTCCGGGCAGAACGGCAAGGGCATCCTGCTGCTCGACGAGCCGACCAACCACCTCGATCAGGACTCGATCGCCTGGCTGCGCGGATACATGGCCCAGCACAAGGGCGGCCTCGTGGTGATCAGCCACGACGTCGAGCTGCTCGACGCCGCGGTCAACAAGGTCTGGTATCTCGACGCCAACCGGTCGGTCGTCGACATCTACAACGTCGGCTGGAAGAAATATCTCGAGTCGCGCGAGACCGACGAGCGCCGTCGCCGCCGCGAGCGGGCCAACGCCGAGAAGAAGGCCGGCGCCCTGATGGCCCAGGCCGACAAGATGCGGGCCAAGGCCACCAAGACGGTCGCCGCGCAGAACATGGCCCGCCGGGCCGAGAAACTGCTGGGCGGCCTGGAGGAGCAGCGCGTCTCCGACAAGGTGGCCAAGGTGCGCTTCCCGAGCCCGGCCCCGTGCGGCAAGACGCCGCTGACGGCGAGTGGCCTGTCGAAGTCGTACGGCTCGCTCGAGATCTTCACCGATGTCGACGTGGCGGTCGACCGCGGCTCCCGGGTCGCGATCCTCGGCCTCAACGGCGCCGGCAAGACGACACTGCTGCGCATGCTCGGCGGGCTGCTCGAGCCCGACACCGGCGAGGTGCGCGCCGGGCACGGCCTGCGGCTGGGCTACTACGCCCAGGAGCACGAGACGCTCGACGTCGACCGCACCATCCTGGAGCACATGCGCAGCGCCGCCTCCGAGCAGACCGACACCGAGCTGCGCAAGATCCTGGGCGCGTTCCTCTTCTCGGGTGACGACGTCGACAAGCCGGCGGGTGTCCTCTCAGGTGGTGAAAAAACCCGTCTGGCGCTCGCCACGCTGGTCTGCTCGGGGGCCAACGTGCTGCTGCTCGACGAGCCGACGAACAACCTCGACCCGGTCAGCCGGGAGCAGGTGCTCGACGCGATCGCCAACTATCCGGGCGCGATCGTGCTGGTCACGCACGACGCCGGAGCGGTGCAGGCGCTGAAGCCGGACCGGGCGATCCTGCTGCCCGACGGCGACGAGGACGCGTGGAGCGACGACCTGCTGGAGCTCGTCGAGCTGGCCTGATCGGCGCCTCGATCGGCAATCATCGCGATCGTCGGTTGTCAACCAGTGCCCACACAGACAGTGCGACGTTCGGGCGTTTGCGGTCAGGTCGGGCATGGGCTTGATCGCGGCAAAGTTGGCACACTCGTGATCGGAGCGCTCGGTGCGTGCCATATCGACGCTGCGTCATATCCGGTCGGCGGGTGTCCTCGATCGAGTGTTTGTGCAGGTGATCGATGGTCTTGGTCCGGGTCGTGCCGATGTGGACCCGGCCGTCGGAAAGCTGCCGCCCCTAACGTCAGTTAACTGTCTGACATTGATGGCCGTGGTCATCGTCAAGTTCCTGACAGTGGCAAATGGGCACGTTGGCTAAGCCTGGATACCTAGCGCATGATCGTTGGAGGCGGTCTAATAGGTGAGACCGTATCGAACCGCACAGTCTCCGGATGTGAGGATTCAGCATGCCAGCCACGGGCACCGCCAGCAGCACCGAGAAGGGTCGGCGAATCGTCGGCACAGAGCGCCAGTCGTTAGCCAAGGATCTGGTCAAGCGTTACACCTCCGGTGAGAGCATTCGCGCGCTCGCCGCTTCGACCGGCCGTTCCTACGGATTCGTGCACCGCGTGCTCACCGAATCCGGCGTGCAGCTACGCCAGCGTGGCGGCGCGCGTCGCCGCAAGAAGGCGTGACGACCGGCAACGCCGCACCCGGCACCCCCGCCGACGAGTCGGGCGTTAGCTACGACCTGGACGGGCCGGTGGCAACGGTGACGTTGTCCCGGCCCGAGGTGCTCAATGCGCAGACACCCGCGATGTGGGCCGAGCTCGCGAACATTTCGCGGAAATTACCGGGCGACGTGCGAGTCGTCATTGTCCGTGGTGAGGGACGTTCCTTTTCCGCGGGCCTGGATCTGTCGGTCGCGCGCGGTGATGGCGATTCTTCACTCGTGAAGCTCGCGCAGTTGTCACCAGAGGAGTGCGCCGATCGGATTGCCGGCTTCCAAGCCGCGTTCACCTGGCTCCGCAACCCGTCCATCGTGACGATCGCGGCCGTTCAGGGGCACGCGATCGGCGCCGGTTTTCAGCTCGCGCTCAACTGCGACCTCCGGGTGCTCGCCGACGACGCGAAGTTCTCGATGGCCGAGGTGACGCTCGGGCTCGTGCCGGACCTGGGCGGGACGAAACGTCTCGCCGAGCTGACCGGCCCGTCCCGCGCGCTCGAGATCTGCCTGACCGGCCGGCGCATCGCCGCCGACGAGGCCGAGCGTATCGGCCTGGCCACCACGGTCGTGCCCGCCGCCGAGCTCTCCGGCACGGTCGCCGACCTCACGGCCGCCATCATCGCCGCCGACGCGGGCGCCACCAGCGAGATCAAGGCCCTGCTGTCGGGGGCCGGGCTCCGTTCGTACGCCGAGCAGGACCGCGCCGAGCGTGAGGCACAGACCCGCCGCGTGCGCGAGCTGCTGGGAAGCGGCGAGTGATCTAAGGAATTCTCGCACCGCCCGGGTTGTCGTACCCCCGGGGCAGACTGTCGCTGCCCGCATTTCACGACCGCCCGGGAGGTGACGAGATGAGCATGCCCAGCTGGACCATGCTTCGCTCGATCCAGAACTCGGACCGGGTCGCCGAGCACCGCCTCCGCCGGGGCACCACCCGGCGGATCCTGCGCTACGCCCGTCCCTACCGCCGGGACATCCTGGTCTTCCTCATCACCGTGGTCCTCGCCGCCGGCATCGGCGTGGCCACGCCCCTTCTCGCCGGCCACGTGGTCAACGCGATCACCGGCGGCGGCGCCGGCGCCGCGTCCCTCGTGATCCGTCTCGCGCTGCTCATCGCCGGGCTCGCCGTGATCGACGCCTTCCTCTCGCTCGCCCAGCGGTGGTATTCGGCGCGGATCGGCGAGGGCATCATCCTCGATCTGCGGACCAAGGTGTACGACCACGTCCAGCGCATGCCGCTGCAGTTCTTCACCCGCACGCAGACCGGCGCCCTCGTGAGCCGGCTCAACAACGACGTCACCGGGGCCCAGCGGGCCTTCACGTCCACCCTGTCCGGCGTGGTCAGCAACGTCATCCAGCTCGTGCTCACCGCCGCCGTGATGTTCAGCCTGTCCTGGCAGATCACCGTGCTCTCGCTGGTCATGCTGCCGCTGTTCATCATCCCGGCCCGCCGGGTGGGCAAGCGGCTGGCCGACATCACCCGGGAGTCGTACAACCTCGACGCCAAGATGAACGCGACCATGACCGAGCGCTTCAACGTCTCCGGGGCGATGCTGGTCAAGCTGTTCGGCCGGCCCGAGACCGAGGCCGCCCGCTTCGGCGAGCGGGCCTCGCGGGTCCGTGACATCGGCGTGCAGCAGGCGATGTACTCGCGCACGTTCTTCGTCGCGATGCTGCTGGTCGCCTCCCTCGCGCAGGCGCTGACGTACGGCCTGGGCGGTTGGCTCGCGGTCGCCGGCAGCGTCACGGCCGGCACCGTGGTGACGCTGGCCCTGCTCCTGACCCGGCTCTACGGTCCGCTGACCGCCCTCAGCAACGTGCGGGTCGACGTGATGAGCGCGCTGGTCTCCTTCGACCGGGTCTTCGAGGTGCTCGACCTCAAGCCGGGCATCGAGGAGAAGCCGGGAGCGGTCGATCTGCCCTCCGGTGGGGGCCGCGTCGAGTTCCGCGACGTGCACTTCCGCTATCCGAGCGCCGGTGAGGTGTCGCTGGCGACGCTCGAGGACGTGGTCACCCTCGACCGTACGGAGCAGGCGCCCGTGCTGCGCGGTGTCGACTTCACCGTGGAGCCCGGCCAGATGGTGGCCCTGGTCGGCCCGTCCGGCGCCGGCAAGTCGACCACCTCGATGCTGCTGTCACGGGTCTACGACGTCACCGAGGGCTCGGTGCGGGTCGGCGGTGTCGACGTGCGCGACGCCACGCTCGACTCGCTGCGCGACACCATCGGCGTCGTCACCCAGGACGCCCACCTGTTCCACGAGACGATCGCGGAGAACCTGCGGTACGCCCGGCCCGGCGCCACCGACGATCAGATGTGGGAGGCGCTGCGCGGCGCCCAGGTCGCCGACCTCGTCCGCGGCCTGCCCGACGGCCTCGAGACGGTCGTCGGCGAGCGCGGCTACCGCTTCTCCGGCGGCGAGAAACAGCGCCTGGCCATCGCCCGGCTGCTGCTGAAGCGCCCGTCGATCGTCGTGCTCGACGAGGCCACGGCCCACCTCGACAGCGAGTCCGAGGCGGCGGTGCAGCGGGCCCTCACCGCGGCCCTCGAGGGGCGCACGGCGCTGGTCATCGCCCACCGGCTCTCCACGGTCCGCGACGCCGACCAGATCCTCGTGCTCGACAAGGGCCGCATCGTCGAGCGCGGCCGCCACGACGAGCTGGTCACCGCCGGCGGGCTCTACGCGGAGCTCTACCGCACCCAGTTCGCCGAGACCTCCCCGGCCGCGTACGCCGAGGAGGTCGAGGTGGTCACCGTGCCGGCCCGGGCCATCGAGCCATGAGGCGGCTCAGACGCAGGCCCGGCCGCTGACGGCGAGCAGGCGGACGAAATCGCTGGCGCCCTCGGGCGGGTCCACCTCGTCGCCGAAGACGCCCATCTTCCGCCCCTGCGGCGCCATCTGGCCGATGACCGGGGCCAGCACCTTGACGGCGGCCGGGTCGGGCTCGTAGCTCTGCCCGGTCGCCTGGGCCAGGTCCCAGCCGTGCACGGTCAGGTCGACCAGCACGAGGTTGCCGACGACCGCCTGCGGCAGGCCCATGCCGGGGGAGTTGCCCTCGAGGGCGGCCGGGTCGGACCAGGCCTCGATCAGGGTGGCGGTCTCGTCAGCGAAGCGCTGCCGCCAGTCGCCGGTGAGCACGTCCGGCGTGGTGCTGAAGTCGGGCTGCTCGCGCACGGCCAGGGCCTGGAAGTTCACCACCACCTGGAAGAGGTGGTTGAGCAGGTCGCGGACGCGGAACTCGGCGCAGGGGGTCGGTTCGTCGAGCTGGCCGTCGCGGACCTCCCGGATCACCGGGAGTGTCCGGTCAGCCGCCGCCGCCAACAACGTACTGATCTCGGTCGTCATGGCGTAGACGGTAGCGAATCGAGCAGCTCCCGGAAGGCCCCCGCGAGGGTGTCCACCGTGTAGTGCGCGTTGAGGCCGCTCGGGTTGGGCAGCACCCAGACCGGTCTTCCCCCGACGGTCTCTTCCTGGGGCCCCATCTTGGCCTTGGGTCTGGCGAAAGCCGTTCGGTACGCCGTCACGCCGAGCACCGCCAGTGTTTTTGGCCGCGCATTTCGGACCTTCGCCGCAAGTGCCTCGCCGCCGGCTCGCAGTTCCGCGGGGGCCAGCTCGTCCGCGCGAGCGGTGGCCCGGGCGACCACGTTGGTGATGCCCAGGCCCATCGTGGGCAGCTCGAACTGCTCGGAGGGATGCAGCAGCCCCGGGGTGAAGCCGGAGCGGTACAACGCGGGCCAGAAGCGGTTGCCGGGGCGGGCGAAGTGGTGGCCCGTCGCCGCCGAATACAGGCTCGGGTTGATGCCCGAGAACAACACGCGCAGGTTCGGGCCGATGAGGTCGGGGATGATGCCGTCGGCGGCGGCCGCGATCTCGGCCGGGGTGGGCTTCACAGGGCGCGCGTGTTCCCGCCGTCGACCGCGATCAGGGAACCGGTGACGTAGCTGGCGGCGGGGGAGAGCATGAACGCGGCCACCCGGCCGAACTCGGCCGGCTCGCCCAGGCGGCGCATCGGGATCTTCGACGCGACGTCGGCCGCGGCGGCCGACGCGTCACCGGTCGCCGCGAACAGCTCCCGGTTGCGGTCGGTCATGATGCGGCCCGGGAGCAGGCTCACGATGCGGATGCCGCGAGGGGCGTACTCGTCGGCCATGTCCTTCGCCGCCATGGCGAGACCCGGCCGGAGGCCGTTGGACAGGCCCAGGCCGGTCAGCGGGGCCTTGACCGAGGTGGAGAGCACGAGCGCGATCGCGCCGCTCTCCGGCAGCGCCGCCGCGAAGACCCGGGCCGCCCGCATCGTGCCGAGGAAGACCGTCTCGAAGGCGTCGCGCCACTGCTCGTCGGTCATCGCGGCCGCGGTGCCCAGGGCCGGGCCGCCCACCGAGATCATCGCCCCGTCGAAGCGGCCGAACCGCTCCACCGCGGTGTCGGCCAGCAGGCGCGGCGCCTCGGTGTCGGCGAGGTCGGCGACCACCCCGGCCGCGTGCCGCTCGCCGCCCAGCTGCCGGACCGCTTCCTCGACGCGGTCACGGTCGCGCGCCGAGATCACCACCTTGGCGCCGTCGGCGACCAGCGCCTCCGCCGTGGCGAACCCGAGCCCCCGCGAGGCACCGGTGAGAACGTAGACGCGATCGGCCAGTCCGAGATCCATGCCCTCGATCCTGCCAGCCGCCGGTCAGCGGCGGTGCAGGGCGGCCGCGGTGGTCTCATCGGCGGGAAGGAAAGACTCGATCATCAGCTCGGCCAGGGTGACGTCCCGGGCCGTGCCGAGCACCGAGGTGATGCTGAAGAAGCTGAGATCATCGATCTTCAGCGGTACGACCAGTCCGGCGTCCGTTTTGTCGATCCCACCCGGGTAATCGGACAATTCGTCGTGTAGTTCCGTGCCCGTCACTCGGTGCAGGATGTGGCCCCGCCACTCGGCCAGGTTGCGGATGCGGGGCGCCAGACCGTCCGGGTGCAGCGAGAGACGCAGCACGTTGACCGGCGGTTCGAGCAGCCACGGCGCGCAGCCCGCGACCAGCGGCCCCGCGGCGGCATTGGCGTCGATCATCGTCCAGTTCCGGTCGACGAGCAGCGCCGGGTAGGGCTCGTGGCCCTTGAGCACGTTCCGCAGCGAGGCGAGGATCGCGGCGAGCGGGGCCCCGCTCAGCGCCGACTCGGAGTAGGCGGGCGCGAAGCCACCGGCCACCAGCAGCTCGTTGCGGGAGCGCAGCGGCACGTCGAGCTCCTCGGCCAGCCGCAGGATCATGTCGCGGGTGGGCCGGGACCGCCCGGTCTCGACGAAGGAGAGATGCCGCGTGGAGACGCCGGCCTGCGCCGACAGCTCCAGCTGGCTCATCCGCCGTCCGGTCCGCCAGTCGCGCAGCCGCTGCCCCACGTCGGTCATGCGACGACCCTAGGGGCGGCGGGGTCATGGCGGCCATTACCTGCGAGGTAATCGACGCCCCTACCGGTGCCGGGCGACGGTGGTCGCACCGACAACTCGCATCGAGAGAGGACGCAGCCATGACCGACTTCGAGACCGTGGTGGACCGCTACCTGGCCGTGTGGAACGAGAGCGACGCCGCCGCCCGCCGCACCGCGATCGGCGCCCTGTTCGCCGAGGACGTCCGCTACGTCGACCCGCTGGCCGCGGTCGAGGGGCGCGACGCGCTGTCCGAGCTGATCGGCGGCGTGCACCAGCACTTCCCCGGCCTGAAGTTCGCACCGGGCGGCCTGATCGACGGCCACCACGACCAGGTCCGCTTCACCTGGACCCTGGGCCCGGCGGCCGGCTTCGACGTGGCCGAGCTCGACGCCGGCGGCCGCATCAGCCGCGTGCTGGGCTTCCTCGACCGTTCCTAGTCACCCCCGAGCCCGTGACCAGCGCAACTGCCATGCCGTGCCCTCCTGGGTGATCATGGTCGGGTGGCCGGGCGACGCGCGAAGAAACCCAGGCCCTCGCGCAAGCGCCGAGGCTTGATCCCGGGTCCCGCCGGCCCGCCGATGGAGCGCTCCCGCGTGCCGGCGTGGCTCAATACGGCGGGTCTGTACGCCGCGTTGACCTTCACCGGGCTGTGCCTGGTGGCGGCGTGCGCCGGCCTGTTCATGGTGGCCCGTGCCGAGATCATCCTCGATCTCGGCCACCGCGTCGTGGCGGCCTCGGTCATCGAGGTCTCCACGGCGTCGCGCGGCCCCGGCAGCGCCGAGGTCGTCTTCCCGGTCGACGGCCACCAGCGCGAGGCCTGGGTCGAGCAGCCATGGTGGGGCCTGGGCGCATCGGTCGGCGACGAGATCAGCGTCGAGTATTCGCCGGCGCACCCGTCGGTGGCCCGTCGCGCCGGCGCCCATGACGCCCTGAGCCTCGTGGGTGTGGCCGTTGCCGCCACCGTCGCCGGCCTGGCCTTCGAAGCGCTCCGGCGCCGCTTCCGAAAGCGTTCACGCCGTCGCTCCTGAAGTCGTGGACGGCGCTCCTGATGTCGTGGACGGCGCTCTTGATGTCATGGACGGCGCAGGACCCATGTCGAACTCCCGGCCCGCAGCACGACGGCGCCGGCGGCGGCGCGGAGTGCGGGACCGCGACGGGGTCTCGGCGAGGACTGACCGTCATATCGGAAGGTCGCCTCCCGCTCCGCGAGCTCCGGGGCCGCCATCGAGGGCAGCGCGTTGCGTCCCCGCAGCTCCCGGGCGAGATCCCAGCCGTCCCGCAGCGATCCCCGGGTCGGCCGCTCCGCCGCCCACCGCGCGAACTCACCCTTCCACCGATCGCCGAAGCCGGCGGCCAACATCGGCCACTGCCGGGAGACCTCGCCGGCCCGCTTGCGCAACAGCGCCACTCGCGCCGCCTCGAAGCGAAAGCCGTCAAACCCTTCCGGTACGGATCGGCCGGCAGTGAGCGCTTCGACGAGGGCGGCTTGGCGGCCGGCCAGGCTCCCCGGTCCGCCGCCGGGCTGTCCTGCGTGGTCACCCTCTCCCTCGGTCATGTGACGCTCGGATAACCGGAGGCCTTGGCGATGGCGTCCAGCTCCGCGCGCAGCTCGGCCGCCGGTGGATAGTCGCCGTCGCGTTCCAGCATGAGAGCCGGTGGGCGGTGGCGGGCGCACAGCGAGGCGACCAGGTCGAGGACGGGCTGGGGCACGGCGTCGGTGTGGGTGTCGTGGTAGAGGCCCTGATGCTCGGCGCCGCCGGCCACGTGGGTGTACGCGACCCGGTCGAGCGGCAGCCCGTCGAGCAATTCCTCGGGGTCGGCGCCGCGGTTGCGGGCGTTCGCGTAGACGTTGGCCACGTCGAGCAGGAGCAGGGCGCCCGTACGGTCGAGGATCTCGGTGATGAACTGGGCCTCGGTCAGCTCGTCGTCGGGCCAGTCGAAGAGGGCGGCGATCGGCTCCAGCGCGATCGGCACGCTCAGCGACGCCTGCACCCGCCGCACGTTGGCCGTCACCGCGGCCACGGCCTCGCGGGTGCGGGGCAGCGGAAGCAGATGCCCGGCCTCGATGCCACCCGCCCGCACGAAGGCGATGTGCTCGCTCACCAGCGGAGCGCCGAGCCGCTCGGCCACGGCCGCGAAATGCTCGACCCGGTCGGCCGGCACCGGCTCGGCCCCGCCCAGCGAGAGCCGCACTCCGTGCGGGATCACCGTCACGCCCCGCTGGAGGAGCTCCTCGAGCCCGCTGGGCAGTTCGCCGTGCGCGTGGACCGACTCCGCGACCACCTCGGCGAACCGCAGCCCCGGCAGATCGGCCACGAACCCGGCGATCTCGGGCCGCCACCCGATACCGACGCCGTACTCGACTCCGTACCCGATCCCGGATTCCGGCTGCGGGTGGCCGATGCCCGTACGGTCAGCCACCGCAACCGCCTCCGCCGCCGCACCCGCCGCCGCCTCCGCAGGAGGAGCCGCCGCTGCAACTGCTGCCGGAACCGCCGTCGCCGCCGCCACCACTGACCGAGCCGCCCGCCCCGCCGGTGGCGGCGATGCGCTGGACCTCGGCCTCGGCCGCGAACGCGGGGTCCATCGTGTAGAGCGAAGCGGAACCCCACAGGGCCACACCCATGGCCGCGCCCGTGGCCCCGTACGTCGCGAACGAGGGCGACTGGCTGGGGGAGAGGTGACGGTTCTGGTCGCGCAGGCCCCGCATGTGGCGGCGCGCCGCGTCGGTGGTCCAGCGCTTGCGCGTGTAGAGGGCGACCGTCAGGATCACCGCGAAGAAGACCAGTGGGATGAGGAAGCCGACCGGCTTGTCGTTGGCGACGCCGTCGATGATGCGGGCGACGCCGATGAGGATCAGGGCGATGCCGGCCAGCGCCCACGCCCGGGCCTCACGCAGCTTGGCCGCGCCGATCGCCAGGCCGCTCGCCTCGAGGTGATCGCTGAGCTGCTCGACCGCCGACACCACCGACTGGTCGGTGAACACGTCGCGGGCGCGCAGGCGCCGGGCCGCGGCGTTGTAGACGGCGCTGTCGAGCGGAGTGACGCCGCTGGGCAGCGGACCGGCCTGCACGAGCGTGCGGCCCGGGCCGGTCCCGATGGCGTCGGCGGCCCGCAGGCCGCCCATGGCCGAATAGATCGCCAGCTTGGGGCCACCGTTGAGGTAGGCGATCTGCTGCGGGCCGAGCTGGTCGACCCGGGCGAAGCGGATGCCGCGGAAGAGCGCCTTGCGGTGGAACCAGGCCAGCATCGCCACCAGGACCATGGCGGCGATGTAGTAGATGAGGAAGGTCGGGCCGGGGATCCCCCACGTGTCGTTCATGGGCTTTAACCTCCCGTGCTCGTCGCGTCTGTGGCCCTCATTGTGCAGATGCGCGCAACGTCGCGGGAGTGGGCGGTGACGATCTGTGGATAACTCGCACGGCGCCCGAAATGTCAGCCCCGGCGGACGGCCTCCTCGACCACGTCGAGCACCCGGCTCAGCTCGCCCGGCGGGCGCCCTGTGGCGAGGTGGAGCACCAGGCCGTCGTACGCCAGCTCGAGGAATTGGGTCAGCACCTCGACCGGCACGTCGTCGCGCAGCACCCCGGCCTCGCGCTGCCGCTGGAGGCGCTCACGGGTCGCGTCGGCGATGGCGGCCGACCGCTCGGCCCAGCGCTTGGCGAAGGCCGGGTCGGTGCGCAGCCGCCGGGAGACCTCGAGCTGGCTGCCGAGCCAGCCGGCCGTGTCGCCCTCGCTGTTGTTCGCGCGGTCGAGCAGGTCGCGCATCACCTGGACGAGACCGTTGCGGGTCACGGTCGCGACCATCGCGGCGGCGTCGTCCTCGGCCACCGCGAGGAAGAGAGATTCCTTGTCGCGAAAATGGTGGAAAATCGCCCCTCGGGACAGCCCGGTCGCGTCCTCGAGCCGCCGGACCGTCGCACCCTCATATCCGAACCGGGCGAAACAGTCGCGCGCGGCGGCGAGAATCTCGTGTCGGCGCGCGTCAAGCTGGTCCTGGCTTACTCTGGGCACGCTCTGGATGTTGTCACGCGGCGTGCTGGCCATGCAATCCGTACGTACGTCTTGCCAGACACGCCACGGTCATCGGACGGATGCTGCGAATTCCCCCATCCCGCCCGTAACTTGTTTACAAGCCCGGTCTGTTCGCTTGCCCGTTCGGTCACGTAAAGTGCCCGCGTGCCTCTCGTCCTGATCGCTCTCGATGACACCCTGCTCGACCGCAGCGGTGCCTTCAGGCTGTGGGCAAAGGGTTTCCTAGACGAGATCGGGGCACCACAGGACGATCTCGACTGGTTACTCTCCGTGGATGCCGACGGTCTGACCCCGCGCTGGGACCTGGCCGATCTGATCCGCGAGCGGTACGGCCTCGGAATTCCCTCGATCGACGTCGTCGACGAGCTGCACGAGGGCCCGCTCGCCTACGAGAAGCTCGATCCGCTGGTCGGCTGTGCCCTGAAGATCGCCACCGACGCGGGCTTCGTGCCCGTCGTGGTCACCAACGGCCAGGGCGAGATTCAAGAAGCCCGGATCCGCCGTACGGGTCTGGACCGTTACGTCGCCGATTGGGTGATCTCCGAGCAGGCCGGCGTGAGCAAGCCGAACCCGCGGATCTTCGCGCTCGCCGCGCAGCGGGTTCGGATGCGTCTCGGCGGAGCCTGGGTGCTGGGCGACAGTCCCGAGGCCGACATCGGCGGCGCGGCCGCGATGGCCCTGCCCAGCGTGTGGCTGCATCGCGGTCGTAAATGGATGGACGACCGGTTCGCGCCCACGCGCGTGGTCGGCAACGTGATCCAGGGGCTCTCCGAGATCATGGCGACCGCGCGATAAATAGGTTGCACGGCCTCAGCGGGCACGGCAAAGTGACCCGCGTACCGACGAGAGAGAAGGGGGTGGACTCCATGGCTGTCTTTGTGATGACTGCTGCCCGGATTCCAGTTCTTCTTCCTTCCTTCTCCGAGGAGACCCTCCAGTGCGAGAGCACGACTCTTTCGGCCCGGCGACCATGCGCCGCGGCCGTCGCAAGTTCGACGACGACGACTCCAACTTCCTGAAGCGGGGGCGGCTCGAGCCGCAGCTGCAGGAGGATCCCGATCTTCCCGAGGTCGGCGATCGCTGGTCCACCTGGGATGGCGCGCTTCACGGCCCGGAGCCGAGACCCGATTGGGTACGCACTGAGCACGGCGCCGTCGACACCGAGCTGGGCATGCTGAAGACCGGTAAGGAAGCCGACGTCTTCCTGGTCCGGCGGGAAGTTCCCGGCACCGACAAGATCAGCATGCTGGCCGCCAAGCGGTACCGCGACGGCGACCACCGGCTCTTTCACCGTGACGCCGGATATCTCGAGGGCCGCCGGGTGCGCCGGTCCCGCGAGATGCGGGCCATGAACAACCGCACCGCCTTCGGCAAGGAGATGATCTCCGGGCAGTGGGCGATCGCCGAGTTCGGCGCCCTGTCCCACCTGTGGCAGGTCGGGCAGGAGAGCGGCCTGGTCCGGGTGCCCTATCCGGTGCAGATCATCGGCACCGAGCTGATGCTCGAGTTCATCGGCGACTGGGAGACCGGCGAGGCGGCGCCCCGGCTGGCGCAGGTGCGCGCCGACCCCGACCAGCTGGCCGACCTGTGGCAGCAGATGACCGACGCGCTGTCGGTGCTGGCCCGGGCGCAGGTCGCGCACGGTGACCTGTCGCCGTACAACACGCTGGTGCACGACGGCCGGCTCGTGCTGATCGACCTGCCGCAGATCGTCGACGTGGTCGCGAACCCGCAGGGCGCCGATTTCATCGCCCGCGACGTGCGCAACGTCGCGGCCTGGTTCACCCAGCGCGGTCTGCGGGTGGAGGCCGACGAGCTGCTCGAACGGCTCCTCTACGAGGCTGGGCTGAGATGAGACGGCCCGGTCCGCGGCCGCCGAAACCTCGGCGCCCGCGGCCGGAGCCGCGTCACTGCAGGTAACCCTCGACCTCGCCGACGCTGTGGGCCTGCTCGGAGTTCGGGTCGTTGCCGAACTCCCGGGCGGCCCGCCGCCGGCGCAGCAGGTCCCAGCACTGGTCGAGCGCCTCTTCGAGCTCCTTGAGCCGGGAGTGCTCCTCGCTGGAGGAGATCTCGCCCTTGCTCAGCTGCTGCCGCAGCTTGTGCTCTTCATCAACCAGGCCGTTGATCTTGCCCAGAACGGTGTTGTCATCCATGCGAAGAGCCTAAGGGCAGTCCCGCCCCGCCCCCATCCGGTCACGCTGTGACGAGCGCCGCCAGGTCAGGCGAGGCCGGCGTCGTGGGCCAGCAGGGCGATCTGGGTGCGGTTGTCGAGGGCGAGCTTGGTCAGGATGTGGGAGACGTGGGATTTCACCGTGGCCAGGGTCATGTCGAGGGCGGCGGCGATCTCGGCGTTGTTGCGGCCCTGGCCGATGCTCACGACCACGTCGTGCTCGCGCGGGCTCAGCGAGGCGAGCACGGCCCGGGCGCTCGCGTAGGCGCCGGCCTGAACGGCGACGCGGTCCATCAGGCGCCGGGTGATGCGCGGCGACAGGATCGGCTCGCCGGCCGCGACCTGGCGGATGGCGTCGGCTATGCGGGCCGGCGGTGTGTCCTTGAGCAGGAAGCCGCTGGCGCCGGCCCGCAGGGCGTGCAGGATGTTCTCATCGGTGTCGAACGTGGTCAGCACGATGACCTCGGGCGGCCGCGGGCGGGCCCGCAGCCGGCGCGTGGCCGTGATGCCGTCGACCCGGGGCATCCGCAGGTCCATCAGCACGACGTCGGGCGCGTGGGCGTCGGCCGCCGCCGACGCCTGGTCGCCGTCACCGGCCTCGCCGACCACCGCGATGCCGGGCGCCCCGTCGAGCATCATGGTCAGCCCGGCCCGGACGAGCGCGTCGTCGTCGATCACGAGTACGCGCACCGGCCGGGTCATGCCGGCCATGGTAACGACGCGTGCAGCCGGAACTCGCCCCCGCCGGCCTGATGGTCGAGCCGCCCGCCGGCCAGCTGGACCCGCTCGGTGAGCCCGACCAGCCCGGCCCCGCCCGACCACCCCGGCGGCGCGCCCTCCGGCGGCAGCGCGTTGAGCACCTCGACCTCCAGACCCGCTCCGGGCCCGCCGCGCAGCGCGACCCGCACCGGCTGGCCGGCGGCGTGCTTGCGGGCGTTGGTCAGGCCCTCCTGGATCACCCGATAAGCCGTGCGGGCGACCGTCGGCGGCGCCTCGGCCGGCTCCTCCACCGCGTCGCGCAGCAGCACCTCGGTGCCGGCGCCGCGCGACTCCTCGACCAGGCGCGGAACGTCGGCCAGCACCGGCTGGGGACGGGCCGGCTCGCCGTCCGGCGGATCGTCGTCGCGCAGCAGCGAGATCACCTCGCGCAGTTCTTCGAGGGCCTGATGGACACCGGCCCGGACCACGCCGGCCGCCTGGGACAACCGCTCGGGCGAGGAGTCAGGCCGGTATTCCATGGCGCCCGCGAACGTGGCCAGCAGCGACAGACGGTGCGCGAGGACGTCGTGCATCTCCCGGGCGATCTTGCGGCGTTCCAGCATGCGGGCCTCGGCCACGCGGCGGCCCTGCTCCGCCTCGGCCCGCTCGGCCCGCTCGTGCAGCGAACGGATCAGCGCCGCGCGGGCCTGGGCCCACGCCCCCCAGCCGAGCAGCGCCCCGTAGCCGATGGTGATCAGCACGAGCCACCACCCGTACGACATGGCGCTGTTCGCCCGCCAGGCGCCCTGAACCGCGTGCGCGGCCACGCCCGCGCCGGCCGTCGCGATCGCCACCGGGAACGGCCGTCGCCACGCCACCTGGAGCGCGCCGATCGTGGCCGGTGGTGTGGCGGCCGGCGACACGGCGGCCAGAACGGTGAGCACGGCCGTGCCGGTGACCGGCCGCCACACCAGCAGCGGGGTCACCGCCCAGCTGAGCACGCCCGCCACGACGTCGAGCGCGAACAGCGGGCCGAGCGCCCGGCCGCCCCACCGGGCGAACAGCGTCGAGACGATCAGCACCCCGGACACCGTCACGATCGTGACGACGGCGGAGGCGCCGGGACGGCGGGGAGAGGCGGTCACCGGGCGACGCTAACCGGTGGGCGTACGACCGCGACACCTACTTAAGTAGGTGCGGGCACCCTTCCTTGGAAGGGTTCGGCGATGTCCGAAGTCCGATGTGCGCGAAGGTCCCGGGGGTCCAAGCTCATCGCCATGACGAACGAGATGCGGGACATCGCAAGCACCACCGCCACCTGGCCGGGCCGCGCGATCACCGTCGCGGCGGGCGCGGCCGGCTCCCTGCTCCTATGGGCCGTCAACGTTCCGTGGGGCGGCCTCGACCTCGCCGTCCGGCGGGGCGGCACGGTCCAGCCGATCGGCGCGGCCGCCGTCGTGGCCACCGCCCTGCTCGCCGGCCTGGCCGCCTGGGGTCTGCTCGCCCTGCTCGAGCGCAAGGCCCGCCACCCCGTCCGGACCTATCGGATCATCGCGATCGCCGTCCTGCTGATCTCGCTGGCCGGCCCGCTGGGCAGCGGCGAGGGCCTGAACAGCAAGCTGGTGCTGCTGGGCATGCACCTCACCGTCGGCATCGCGCTGATCGCCGGCCTGCCGGGGCGCCGGTCATGCCGCTGACAACGGGCCGGTCAGACTCCCAGGGCGCGGGCGGCCGTCGAGGAGACCCTGGCCAGGGCCGGGCGGGCCGCCATGAGCAGCGTGGTGACGCCGAGAGACTCGTTCATCGCGGCCAGCTCCTGCTCGTGGCGGATGTCGGTCGCGTTGCGCACGCCCCGGATGATGACGTCGATGTCGTGCTCGCGGCAGTACGTCGCGGTCAGGCCGGCCCAGGGCACGACGACGACGTTCTCCCAGCTCGAGGGCAGGGCCGCCCGCACCGCGGCGGCCCGTTCGGCCTCGGCCCGGGTCGGTTGCTTGGCGCCGTTGACGGCCACCAGCAGCGTGAGGTGGCCGGCCACGTGGCGGGCCCGGTCGGCGATGTCGAGATGTCCCGGCGTGAGCGGGTCGAACGTGCCGGGATAGACCGCTCGCACCATCGGCTCAGATTAGCGCTTGCGGCTGGGCGGCATCAGCGTCCAGCGGCGCCGGCGACACGGGGGCGCCGATGGCCGCGGGCAGGGAGAACGTGATGATCGTGCCGCCGCCACGGTTGTCCTCGGCGGTGATGACGCCGCCGTGCCGTTCGACGATGCGGTGGCAGATCGCCAGGCCGAGGCCGGTTCCGGGGATGCCGGTGGCGAGGTGGGCCCGGTGAAAGCCGTTGAAGATCGCCTCGTGCTGGCCGGCCGGCACGCCGAGGCCGCGGTCGGCCACCTGGACGACCACCTTCCGGCCGTCCTCGGTCGCGTGCGCGGTGACGTCGACGCGGGGCGTCCGGCCCGCCGCCGTGTACTTGACGGCGTTGCCGACCAGGTTGTTCAGCAGCTGCCGGATCAGGGCGGGGTCGGCCGCGACCGGTGGCAGGTCGCCGACGTAGATGGTCGGCATCGGGCGGCGGGCCGCGCTCGCGGCGTCGAGGTGGGCGATCGCCACCTCGTCGGCCAGGGCGTGCAGGTCCAGGTCGACCGGCTGGACGCCGCCCTCGCGGGCCGCGGCGTAGGTGAGCAGGTCGTCGATGAGGGTGCCCATCCGGGCCACGCCCGACGTGATCTTGCGGAGGTCGGGGCGGATCTCGTCGGCGTCGACCGCCGAGCGGCCCTCGAGCTCCTCGTCGAGACATTCGGCGTGGGCCCGCACGGTGGCCAGCGGCGCCTTGAGATCGTGGGCGACGACGCCGGCGAACGCGGTGAGGTCGGCCGTCTGCTGGCGCAGCACGATCTGGGTGGCCCGCAGGTCGGCGGTCGCGGCCACGACCCGGGCCTCGGCGCGGGCCCGCCCGCTGGCCAGCGTATGCACGAGCAGGGCGAGCGCGACGGTGAACAGGAGCCCGGCGATGGTCACGGCCGGTGGCAGGTTCTTGGTGCCCGGCAGCGTCGAGGCGGGCGAGGCGACGGTGATCGTCCAATGCCGCTGGGCCACCGGGATGGTGACGGTGCGGTGCAGGTCGCGCAGGCCGGGCGCGACGGCGCGCAGGGTCGCCACGACCGCGGGCAGGCCGTCGGGGTTGCCGGCCTGGAGGGTGACGTCGATGCCGCTCTGCGCGACCAGGCGCAGGCTGTCGCCGAGGAAGGTCTCGCTGCGCAGGCCCATCAGCAGCCAGCCGCGGAACGGCTTGATCCCGCCGGCCCCGGGCGGTCCCCACAGGCCGGTGGTCAGGACGAACGAGCTCTGCCTCTGCTCCTCCGGCAACGAGCGGTCGCGGCTGAGGACGTACGGCTCGGAGATCGTGACCTGGCCGGTGCGACGCGCCTCGGCGAAGGTCGCCGCGGGGATGGCGCTGGCCGAAAGGTCGCTGGTGGTCGTCGACGGGGTGCTGCCGTCGAGACGTACGGAAAAGATGGGAAAGATGTGTTCTTGGAAGTTCACGTCGGGGTTCAGGACAAGATCCGGTACGCCCCGAGTACGCCATTTCGCCTGGGCGGTGGCCACGCCGACCCGTTCGGTCGCGATCAGATAGGTCAGCGAGGTGGCGCCGGCCAGCCGGAGTTGGGCGAGCGGGGCCGCGGTTTGCGCGAACTTCGAAGCGTTGAGGGTCTCGAAGGCGCCTATCGCGCCGGCCGTCGTGCGCAGCGTGTCGATGTAGCGGGCGGCCTGGTTGGTGACGGCCTGGGCGACGAGCCCGGCGCGGCGGTCCATCACGGCGTCGAAGCCCTGCCGCTGCTGGCGTTGCAGTATCACGCCGGCACCGACGCTGGCCAGGACGCCGAGCAGAACCACGACGGCGGTCCAGGCCCATGTCTGCCGCCTGGAAAGAGCCTTCACCCTCACCCGATCGGCACGACTTCGGCGGGCCTGAGCGACCCGCCGAAGTCGTGCCGGGTGGGACTACGAGTTGAGCATCTTGCGGAGGACGTACTGCAGGATGCCGCCGTGCCGGTAGTAGTCGGCCTCGCCGGGCGTGTCGATGCGGACGTCGGCGTCGAACTCGATGCCGGTGTCCGTGCGGACCTTGACCGTGCGCGGGGTGTCGCCGTCGTTGAGCGCGGTCACGCCGGTGATCGTGAAGGTCTCGGTGCCGGTGAGGCCCAGCGACTCCGCGTTCGTCTTCGGCGGGAACTGCAGCGGCAGCACGCCCATGCCGATCAGGTTCGAGCGGTGGATGCGCTCGTAGCTCTCGGCGATGACGGCGCGGACGCCCAGCAGCATCGTGCCCTTGGCCGCCCAGTCGCGCGACGAGCCCGAGCCGTACTCCTTGCCGGCCAGGATGACCAGCGGAACGCCCGCCTCCTGATACGCCACCGACGCGTCGTAGATCGTGGTCTGGTCGCCGGTCAGGTGGTTGACCGTGAAGCCACCCTCGACGCCCGGCACCAGCTGGTTGCGCAGCCGGATGTTGGCGAACGTGCCCCGGATCATGACCTCGTGGTTACCGCGGCGCGAGCCGTAGCTGTTGAACTCGTGACGCGGGACGCCGTGCTCGGCCAGATATTTGCCCGCGGGGGAGTCCGCCTTGATCGAGCTGGCCGGCGAGATGTGGTCGGTCGTGACCGAGTCACCCAGCTTGGCCAGCACGCGAGCGCCCGAGATGTCGCCCACCGCGGTCGGCTCGGCCGCCATGCCCTCGAAATAAGGAGGCTTGCGGACGTACGTCGACTCGTCGCTCCACTCGAAGGTCTTGCCCTCGGGGGTCGGCAGCGACTGCCACTTCTCGTCGCCGGCGAAGACGTCGGAGTAGGCCGTGCTGAATCCCTCGGCCCCGATCGCCGACGCGATGACGTCGTCGATCTCCTTGGCGCTGGGCCAGATGTCGTTGAGGAAGACCGGCTTGCCGTCCGAGCCCGTGCCGAGCGGCTCGGTCGTGATGTCCAGGTCCATCGTGCCGGCCAGCGCGTACGCCACCACGAGCGGCGGGGACGCCAGGTAGTTCATCTTGACGTCCGGGTTGATCCGGCCCTCGAAGTTGCGGTTGCCGGAGAGCACGCTGACCGCGGTCAGGTCGGCCTCGTTGACGGCGGCCGAGATCTCCTCGGGCAGCGGTCCCGAGTTGCCGATGCAGGTGGTGCAGCCGTAACCGACGAGGTTGAAGCCGATCTTGTCGAGGTACGGCGTCAGGCCGGCCCGGTCGTAGTAGTCGGAGACGACCTTGGAGCCCGGCGCGAGGGTGGTCTTGACCCACGGCTTGCGGGTCAGGCCGCGCTCGACGGCCTTCTTGGCGAGCAGCGCCGCGCCGATCATGACCTGCGGGTTCGACGTGTTGGTGCAGGAGGTGATCGCGGCGATCACCACGGCGCCGTGGTCGAGCTCGTACTCCACGCCGTCCTCGCCCTTGACCAGGGTCGGCTTGGACGGGCGCCCGTCGGCGCCGTTGGCCGCGCTGACCAGGACGTGGTGCGGCTTGTCGGCGGCCGAGTCCTCGTGGTTGGCCGGCGGGTCGCTGGCCGGGAAGGACTCCTCGCTCGCCTCGTCGGCCGGGCCGGAGTCGGTGACGTAGTTGGTGAGGGCCTCGCGGAACATCGGCTTGGCCGCGTTCAGCGGCACCCGGTCCTGCGGGCGCTTCGGGCCGGCCAGCGACGGCACGATCGTCGACAGGTCGAGCTCGAGCTTCTCCGAGTAGTCCGGCTCGGCGCTGGGGTCGAGCCAGAGACCCTGACGCTTCGCGTACGCCTCGACGAGTGCCACCTGCTGCTCGGAACGGCCGGTGAGCTTGAGGTACTTGATCGTCTCGTCGTCGATCGGGAAGATCGCGACGGTCGAGCCGTACTCGGGCGACATGTTGCCGATGGTGGCCCGGTTGGCCAGCGGCACGGCGCTCACGCCGGGGCCGTAGAACTCGACGAACTTGCTGACCACGCCGTGCTCACGGAGCATCTCGGTGATCGTCAGCACCAGGTCGGTGGCGGTCGTGCCGGCCGGCATCTCGCCGCTCAGCTTGAAGCCGACGACGCGCGGGATCAGCATGCTGACCGGCTGGCCGAGCATCGCGGCCTCGGCCTCGATGCCGCCGACGCCCCAGCCCAGCACGCCCAGGCCGTTGACCATCGTGGTGTGCGAGTCGGTGCCGACGACCGTGTCGGGGTACGCCTGGCCGTTGCGCTCCATGATCGTACGAGCCAGGTATTCGATGTTGACCTGGTGAACGATGCCCGTGCCGGGCGGTACGACCTTGAACTCGTTGAACGCGGTCTGTCCCCAGCGCAGGAACTGGTAGCGCTCGCGGTTGCGCTGATATTCCAGCTCGACGTTGCGGGCGAAGGCGTCCTCGCGGCCGAACAGGTCGGCGATGACCGAGTGGTCGATGACCAGCTCGGCCGGGGCGAGCGGGTTGACCTTGGTCGGGTCGCCGCCCAGCTCCTTCACGGCCTCGCGCATCGTGGCCAGGTCGACCACGCAGGGCACGCCGGTGAAGTCCTGCATGAGGACCCGCGCCGGGGTGAACTGGATCTCGACACTGGGGTCGGCGGTCTGGTCCCAGCCGCCGAGGGCGCGGATGTGGTCGGCGGTGATGTTCGCGCCGTCCTCGGTCCGCAGCAGGTTCTCCAGCAGGATCTTCAAGGAGTAGGGCAGGCGGTCGTGCCCCTCGACCTTGTCGATCGTGAAAATCTCGTAGCTCGCGTCACCGACGCGCAGCTCGCTCTTCGCACCAAAGGTGTCGAGGCTGGCCACGTCATCTCCTTCACACCCAGCGATCGTCGGACAAGTCTTTCGCACCGAATGAGCGGCCTTCGGGTTAGGCATACCTAACTCTCGGTTCACGTTTCCCGTAAACCGTACGTCCGTCTTGTAAGGCCGCGCAAGGCGGGGTCGGGCATCCCTCTCACGTTTACTCCCGTTGGAGCGCGGGCACACCTCGAACCGTGCAGGCACCCACCGATTCCGATGAGCTGACCGAGTTCTTCGACCGCTACGGGACCGCGCTGACCAGTGGCGACGTCTCGGCCATCGCGAACTGCTACGCGTTGCCCGGAATGGTGGTCGCCGACTCGTACAGCTTCACGTTCGCCTCGCCGGCCGCCGTCGCCCTGTCGTTCTTGGGCGCCGCCCCCGCGTATCAGGAACAGCGGATCGTCGCCGCGCACGCTCAGTTGACCGAGGTGCAGTCGCTGTCGGCCCGGCTGACCATGGTCGCGGTCGAGTGGGAGTACCTCGACAGCTCGGGCAACGCGGTGCCCGGTGAGCGCTACCGCTACCTGCTTCGGGTCGACGAACACGGCCCTCGGATCACCACGGTCGTCGCTACGCACTGAAACCGTCATACGCCGGTGCGAGGATGTCCCGGTGACCACGATCGAGATCGACTCCGTCGCGCCCGCTTCCCTGGTCCGCTCCTCGCCGCGGTGGCTGCTCGTGCATTACGTGCGGCCCGACGGGGACTATGCGGCATGGTCGCTGCACGCCTGGGGTGACATCGAGCCAGGGCAGGTCAACGGCTATCCGGGCGGCCGCCCTTTCGCGGGCGAGGACTCCTACGGCCGTTTCGCCTGGGTGGCGCTGGCGCCCGGCGCGCGGGACGTCGGGTTCATCGTCGTTGATCGCGCCGGGGTCAAGGACGTCGCGGACGACCGGCACGTCGACCCGTCGACGGTCTCCGAGATCTGGCTGAGGCCGGGTGATCCGACGATCTACACGTCGCCCCGTTCGTCGGACATATCCGATCCATCCGACGACGTGGTCATCCACTACCGGCGGCCCGACGGTGACTACGCCGGCTGGGGCCTGCACGCCTGGGAAGGCACAAAATCCAAGCCCGTCTGGCGTACGCCGATCATGCCCTCGGCATGGGACGCGTTCGGCGCCGTCTTCCGGGTGCCGGTCCGTCCCGACGCGATCGGGCTGCGCTTCGTGCTGCATCGCGGCGAGGAGAAGGACCTGCCCGACGACCAGCGGATCGACCTTTCCGTGGCTCGGGAGCTGTGGTTGGTCGCGGGCAGGGTGGCGCCCGTCAAACCCGATGTGGCGACGCTGGGGCCGGAGCTCGATCCGGCCCGGTCCCTGGCCGTCTTCGTCGACCGGACGACGATCGCGCTGCCCGGCGATCTGGCCGATCGGGCCGCGGTGTTCGCGCTGGTGGGCGACGACGCCGAGGTGCCGCTGACGCCGCGGCCGGGCGGGCTGTTCCAGGCGCAGAGCCGCAAGTTCCCCCACCTGCGGGCCTACCGCGCCTTCTCGGTGCGCGAGCTGGGCGACGCGGTGCTCGGGTCGCTGCTGCGCGGGCAGCTGCTCGTCGTCGGGCAGGACCCGCGGGGGCAGGTCACGGCGCTGACCGGCGTGCAGATGGCCGGGGTGCTCGACGACCTCTACGCCGACGCGGCCGACGCCGAGCTGGGGCTGGTGCTGGACGCCGAGCGTTCCTCGGTGGCGGTGTGGGCGCCGACGGCACAGAGCGTCGCGCTCGAGATCTTCCGTACGCCGGCCGACGATCCCAAGGTCCTGCCGATGGACCGCGACGACGTGACCGGCGTGTGGTCGGCCGGGATCAAGCGCAAATGGCTGGGGCGCTACTACCGTTTTCGCGTCGAGGTGTGGCATCCGGCCGCGCAGCGGGTGGTGACGACCAGCGTCACCGACCCGTACTCGCTGGGTCTCGCGGCCGACTCCACGCACAGCCTGCTGGTCGATCTCGACGATCCCGCGCTGGCCCCGCCGGGCTGGGACGCCCTGAGCAAACCGGAGCCGGTGGCGCCGGCCCGCATGCAGATCAGCGAGGTGTCGATCCGGGAGTTCTCGATCTTCGACCAGTCGCTGCCGGACGCGCTGCGGGGAACCTATGGCGCCTTCGCCCACCTCGAGTCCGACTCGATGAGACATCTGCGTTCGCTGGCCGAGGCCGGGCTGACTCACGTACACCTGCTCCCGGCCTTTGACTTCGCGACAGTGCCCGATCGGCGGGCCGATCAGGCGACGCCGGCCTGCGACCTGGCGACCTTCCCACCCGATTCGCCGACGCAGCAGGCGGCGGTGATGGAGGTCGCCGACGGCGACGGGTTCAATTGGGGGTACGACCCGTGGCACTACACGGCGCCCGAGGGCAGCTTCGCGGTCGATCCGTCCGGGCCGTCGCGCATCCTCGAGTTCCGCACGATGGTGGCGGCGCTGAACGCGGTCGGGCTGCGTGTGGTCATGGACGTGGTCTACAACCACACGATGCACGACGGGCTCGGCCGCTTCAGCGTGCTCGACAAGATCGTGCCGGGGTACTACCACCGCCGGCTGGCCGACGGCACGACCGCCGAGTCGACCTGCTGCCCGAACACGGCCACCGAGCACACGATGATGGGCCGCCTGGTCGTCGACTCGATCGAGACGTGGGCGCGGCAGTACCAGGTCGACGGGTTCCGCTTCGACCTGATGGGACATCACCCCCGCGCCAACATCCTCGAGGTGCGGGTGACGCTCGACCATCTGCCCCACGGCAAGGACATCTACCTGTACGGCGAGGGGTGGAATTTCGGCGAGGTGGCGTACGACGCGCGCTTCGCACAGGCCACCCAGGTCAACATGGCCGGCACGGGCATCGGCACCTTCAACGACCGGCTGCGGGACGCGGTGCGCGGCGGCGGCTCGTTCGGCGACCCCTCGGTGCCGGGCTTCGCGACCGGGCTGGGCTCCCGGACGCCGTTGTACGTCCACGACGAGATCAAGGTGGGGTTGTCCGGCGCGCTGTCGACGTACCGCTTCGTCACGCACACCGGCGCTGAGCTGAGCGGCGCCCAGATCGACTACAACGGCTCACCGAGCGGGTACGCGCTGTCGCCGGGCGAGACGGTCAACTACGTCGACGCCCACGACAACGAGATCCTGTACGACGCGATGGCCTTCAAGCTGCCCCGGCCGGTATCGGCCACCGATCGCGCGCGCATGCAGATCCTGGCGTTGTCGCTGGTGGTGCTCGGCCAGGGCGTCGGCTTCGTGGCGATGGGCAGCGAGCGGCTGCGCTCGAAATCGCTCGACCGCAACTCGTTCAACTCGGGCGACTGGTTCAACCAGATCCGCTGGGACCCGGCCCTGGGCAACGGCTTCGGGCTGGGCCTGCCGCCCGCGCCGGACAACGAGGACCACTGGGACCGGGCCCGGCCGCTGCTGGCCGACCCGGCGCTGGTGCCGCCGCCGGACGCGATCGAGATGACCGCCGAACGCTACCGCGAGCTGTTGCGGATCAGGCGCTCGTCGCCGGTCTTCGGGCTGCCGACGGCCGAGGAGGTGCAGCGGCGCCTGACGTTCCCGCTGGGCGGCCCGGCCGAGACCCCGGGCGTGATCGTCATGTGCCTGGACGGCACCGGCCTCGATCCGCGGTGGAGCACGATCGTGGTGGTCTTCAACGCGACCGAGGAGACGGTCCAGCAGGAGGTGCCCGCGCTGGCCGGCCTCGACCTGCGCCTTCACCCCGAGATCTCCGGCTCGGCCGATCCGCTGTTGCGCACGGCCACGGCGGCCGGCGACCTGCTCACCGTGCCCGGGCGCTCGGTGGCGGTCTTCGTGGCCGACGCGCCGTGAGTCTCGCTGCCCCTGGGTGGAGAATGGGACGGTATACCCAGCGCGGAAGGGGGAGCCGTTGCGTGAGGTGAACTACGACGAGCGGCAGCATCTGGTCTACGCCCGGGCCCGGGCGCTGCCGCCCGAGACGATGACCGAGTGGCTGCGCGCCTTCGCCCGGCACGCGCCGGCGGGACGCCCACTGACCGTGCTCGATCTCGGCTCGGGCACGGGAAGATTCACGCCGCTGCTGGCCGAGGAGTTCGGTGGCCCGGTCTATGGTGTCGAGCCGTCGGTGCGCATGCGTGAGGCGGCCGAGGCCAACGCGACCCACCCGGCGGTGACCTATCTGGAGGGTTCCGCCACCGAGATCCCGCTGCCCGACGCGAGCTGCGACCTGGTGCTGCTCTTCCTGGTGCTTCACCACGTGCGCGACCACCGCGCGGCGGCGGCCGAGGTGGCGCGCGTGCTCCGGCCCGGCGGCCGGGTCCTGATCCGCAGCTCGTTCCCCGACCGGATGCCCGAGCTGCTCTGGTACAGCTACTTCCCGGGCGCGCGCCTGGTCGACGAGCAGGTCTTCCCGCGCATGGACCCGCTGATCGAGGACTTCGCCGAGGCCGGCCTGGCCTACGTGACCGTCGACCGCGTCCAGGAACGCATCGCCGACAGCCTCTCCGACTACGCCGACCGCCTGCGCCTGCGCGGCTCGTCCACCTTCGAACGCCTGACCGAGGAGGAGATCCTCGACGGTTTCGCGGCGCTCGACGCCGCCGTGGACACCGAGCGGGTGGCCCGCCCGGTCGACGAGGAGAGCGACCTGCTGGTGCTAGAGCTCACCCGCCTTCCGCAGCAGGACTGAGCGCTCCCGCGCGTTCGTGCACAGCCGGGCGGCCAGCTCCAGCTCGGCGCGCGCTTCGGCGACCCGGCCCAGGCGGGTGAGCAGCTCGCCGCGGACGCTCGGGATCAGGTGGGAGCCGGGCAGTCGGTCACGGGCGGCCAGGTCGTCCACGATGGCCAGCGCTTCCAGCGGCCCGACGGCCATCGCGACGGCGACGGCCCGGTTGAGCTCGACGACCGGTGAGGGCGCGACCCGGCCGAGCGCCTCGTAGAGCAGGACGATGCTGTCCCAGTCGGTCTCGGCCACCGAGGCGGCCGCGGCATGGCAGGCGGCGATGGCGGCCTGCAGCCCGTATGGCCCCAGCCCTCGGCCCACCGCCGTGGCCTGGGAGATCGCGGCCTGGCCGCGGCGGATGGCCGACCTGTCCCACCGCCTCCGGTCCTGGTCCTCCAACAGGATCGGCTCGCCGTCCGGGCCCGTACGAGCGGGAAAGCGCGCGGCCGTCAGCTCGAAGAGCGCCTGCAGGCCGTACACCTCGGGCTCCCCGGGCATCAGCGCCGCCAGCATCCGGGCCAGGCGGATGGCCTCGTAGGCCAGATCCTGGCGCATCGCCCCCGACCCCTCGGTGAAGATCACGTAGAGCACACTGACCACGCCGCCGAGCCGGGGCTTCCGCTCATCGGCCGGCGGCAGCTCGAACGGCACCCGCGCCGCGGCGATCGTCTTCTTGGCCCGGGTGATGCGCGCCTGGATGGTCGGCACCGGCACGAGGAACGCCCGCGCGATCTCCTCGCTGGTCAGACCCCCGACCGTACGCAGGGTGAGCGCCACCCGGGCCTCGGGCGAGAGGACCGGGTGACAAGCCACGAACATCAGCGCCAGGATGTCGTCGTCGACCCGGTCCGGGTCCCAGAGCAGATCGCCCTGGTCGCCGCCCGCAGACGCCGCGTACCGTTCGCCGCCGCCCGCGTATCGCCTGTCGTCGCCGGCCGGTGCCGCGTATCGCTCGTCGCCGGCGGCCAGGAGCGCGTATCGCTCGTCGCGGGCGGCGCGACGGCGGAAGCTGTCGATCGCCCGGCGCCGGGCGGTGGCGAGCAGCCAGCCGACCGGGTTGCCGGGCGTGCCGTCACGCGCCCAGGAGACCAGGGCTTCCGCCACCGCCTCCTGGGCGACGTCCTCGGCCAGATCGAGATCGCCGGTGTAGCGGGCGAGCGCGCCGACGATGCGGGGCGACTCGATGCGCCAGACGGCCTCGAGCGTGTCCTTCGCGGTGCTCAGAGCTGGCCGGTCTGCTCGCGCCACGCGCGCTCCCTGATGACCCACTCGTTGTCCTGCGGGAACTCGTCGATGCCGGGCACCCGGCGGATCTCGGTCTTCGCGCCGGGGAACGCCGGCATCCGCTTGGCCCACTCGACCGCCTCCTCCTTCGAGGCGACGTCGATGATGTAGAACCCGCCGAACAGCTCCTTGGTCTCCCCGTAGGGCCCGTCGGTGACCACCGGGGTCTCGCCGCTGTAGTCGACCACCACGCCCTGCGCCGCGTCGTCGAGCCCCTCGGCCGCGATCAGGACGCCCGCCTTGATCAGCGTCTCGTTGAAGCGGCCCACCGTCTCGAGCATCTCTTCGAAGGGGGTCTCGACCATCTTGGCCAGGGCCTCGTCGGTGCTTCGCATGATCAGCATGTACTTGGCCATCGTTGCTCTCCTCGCGTCTGGAGCGGTCGCTCGTCGACCTTCTCACTGACAGGTCGAACGGCGGACCCTCCTATCGACGGGGTTCCCGAAGTTTTTTACCCCGACTTTGGTAGGGGGCCGGCACCTACCTTCGGCTCTCCTCATTTCCCGCCCGCCGGGCCAGAGTGGGCATCGCGTTCCTTGACAACTCCACAGCGACACGGCCCGGCAGCCGGTGAGGGTGCACGGCTGCGCTAGATTGCGGGTCCCCTGCCCCGCACCCGCGGGCGTGATCCCGGAGGTTGACAGTGCGGCTCGCATGGGCCCTTGGCGGCATCGCCCTGGTGGCGGCGATCGGCGGATGCACGTCGGACGAGCCGAAGTCCTCGACCTTCGTCACGCCCTCCCCGTCGGTGGTCACCTCGGCGCCGCCGTGGACGGAGCCGGCGAACTACTCGTACGTCCTCTCCCGCGGCTGCGACGACGCCAAACCGCTGGGGCGCTACCGGGTGACCGTGAAATCGGGTGAGGTGGCGTCGACCGAGCGGCTCGACGCCTCGGCCGCCGCCCCGTCGAGCACCGGCGAGGTCGATCTGGGCCCGGTCACCGGCGACCAGGGCGAGGAGATCGACGCCTTCACCCTCCGGCAGCTGCTCGACAACGCGCAGACGGCCGCCGACGACGGCGGCGAGGTCACCCGGACGTACACCCCGGACGGCCTCCCGGTGAAGGTGTCCATCAACGTCTCGGAGGAGGGCCCGAGCGGCGCCGAATGCTTCGGCGTGAGCGACTTCGCCGCCTCGTGACCTCTTGACCTCGAGTGCGCTCGAACGCCTAGCTTCGCCGGCATGACGACTAGCTTCGATGCGCACAGCACGGCCGCCCAGGTGCTCGCCGGTGTCGACCTGAGCGGCCGCACCGCCGTCGTGACGGGCGGATATTCCGGCGTCGGGCGGGAGGCGGCGCTCGCTCTGGCCGGCGCCGGGGCCTACGTGATCGTTCCGGCCCGCCGGCCGGAGGTGGCCCGGCAGGCGCTGCGCGACGGGCGGATCGACATCCGGCCGATGGACCTCGCCGATCTCACCTCCGTGGAGAAGACCGCCGGAGAGATCCTGGCCGATCGCCCGGCGGTCGACATCGTCATCGGGAGCGCGGCCGTGATGGCCTGCCCCGAGACGCGGGTGGGCCCGGGCTGGGAGGCCCAGTTCGCGATCAACCACCTCGGGCACTACGCGCTGGTGGCGGGGCTGTGGCCCGCGCTGCAGGCCGCCGGAGCGGCGCGGGTGGTCATGGTCGCCTCGGGGCGATCGCCGGAGGACCGCATGCGCTGGGACGACGTCCACTTCACCCGTGGGTACGACAAGTGGGCCGCCTACGGGCAGTCGAAGCTCGCCACCGTCCTGTTCGCCCACCACCTCGACAAGCTCGGGATGCTCGCCTTCTCGGCCAGCCCCGGGTGGGTGCTCTCGCCCCTGCAACGGCACCTGGCCCAGACGGAGATGATCGAGGCCGGGTGGATCGACGCCGACGGTGCGCCGGCGCCGGGGCTCTTCCGCAGCGCGGCCCAGGGCGCCGCGACGCCGGTCTGGGCGGCGACCTCACCCGCCGCCGAGCCGTTCGGCGGCTCCTACTGCCGCGACTGCGCGGCCACGGAGACCTATCCGACCGACGGGCCGGAGGGCGAGCGGCTGTGGGACCTCTCGGCGGAGCTGACCGGGCTGGACCCTCGTCAGAGCACGACGCGGTAGTGGGTGGTCAGCCGGCCTTCGTCGTCGAGGATGTGGAAGGCCAGCATCGAGGGCAGCTCACGGGTGATCACCTCGTCGCCCTCGAAGGGAAACAGCAGGGTCGAGGCGACGCTGGGCGCGACCAGCATCGGCTTGCCGGCGAACATGCTGGCGGCGGCCGTGTGGGCGTGGCCGCAGAGCACCGCGACCACGTTGTCGTGGCCGGCGACGATCTCGGCCAGGCGCTCGGTGGCGTACTGCCGGATCTCGTCGATGAACGGCACCTGCAAGGAGACAGGCGGGTGGTGGAAGCAGACGAAGGCCGGTAGGCCGGCGGCGCCGGTCAGCTCGGCGTCCAGCCAGTCGAGGGTCTCGGGCGCCAGCAGGCCGTCGTTGCGGCCCGGGATGCTGGAGTCGCACATCGCGAAGAACATGCCGCCGACCCGGTGCGCCGCGTTGATCGGCCCGCCGGTCGGCTCCTCCTCCATGAGGATCTTGCGGTACGCCTCGCGGACGTCGTGGTTGCCGGGCAACAGCAGCGTCGGCACCGGCAGGTCGAGCACCTGGCGTGCCCGCTCGTACTCCTGGGCGTGGCCGTGGTCGGCGATGTCCCCGGTCACCAGCACCACGTCGACCGGAATCGGAAGGCCGGCGAGATAACGCATGACACGCCCCGCGCGTTCGACGCTGCGGTCCTCGCCATCGATGTGGACGTCGCTGATATGGGCAATCACCTTCACGCCGCAATCGTATGGCTAGGCTTCGCCCTTGTGGACCGCTCGCTCTGTCGGCTTACCGGCAACAACGCCCGCTCATGACCGCCCCGGCTCAGCGGATCGCGGCCGCCGTCGCCGGCGTACTCGGATCGTCGGCCCGGTCGGTGATCCTGCACGGTTCCCTGGCGGCCGGTGGCTTCCGGCCGGGTCACAGCGACATCGACCTGTTGGCCGTGACCACCGAGCGCCTCACCGACGGGCAGATGGACGCGCTGGAGGCCGCCGTCCGCGACGCCGACCTGGACGGCTACGCCTCAGGCGTCGACCTCGACGTCGTGCTCGCGGAGACGGCTGCGGCGCCGTCACCCCAGCCGCCCCTGGAACTGCACGTCGGGCGGTACGAGGGCTTGTTCGAGGTGGAGCGCCGCGCCGGGGCGGCGCCCGACCTGCTCGCCGAACTGTCGCTGGCCCGGGCCGACGGGAAGGCGCTGCACGGGGCGCCGCCGGCCGAGGTGATCGGGTTCGTTCCGGCCCGCTGGATCGTCGATCGCGGACGCCAGTGGCTCCGGACCTGGCTGGGGCTGACCGACGACGACGAGAACGCCGCGCTCATGGTGCTGACCGCGTGCCGTATCTGGCACCTCGCGGTCGAGGGTCGTCATGTGCCCAAGGCCGAGGCCGGTCGCTGGGCGCTCGAGCGGCGGCCGAGCCTGATCGCGGTCCGTCAGGCGATCCGCCGGATCGAACAGGATGACCCCACCCCGATCGATCCGGCGCGACTGGCCGTGGTGCTCGAGACCGTCCTGAAGGAGACGGAGACCGCTTAGCCGGGCAGGCGGGGGCCGGCCTCGCGCTGCGAGGCGAGCCAGGCCTCGACGTCGGCCGAGGAACGCGGCAGGCCGGCCGACAGGTTGCGGCAGCCGTCGGCCGTGACCAGCACGTCGTCCTCGATGCGGACGCCGACGCCGCGCAGCTCCTCGGGGACCAGGTCGTCCTCGGGCTGGAAGTAGAGGCCGGGCTCGACCGTGAGGACGTAGCCCTCCTTCAGCTCGCCGTCGCGGTAGTTCTCGTTGCGGGCGTTGTTGCAGTCGTGCACGTCGATGCCGAGCATGTGGCCGAAGCCGTGCAGCGTCCAGCGGCGGTAGATCGTGCTCTCCTCGCTCATCGCCTCGTCGACGCTGACCGGGAGCAGGCCCAGGTCGTTCAGCCCCTCGGCGAGGACCCGCATGCAGGTCTTGTGAACGTCGCGGAACAGCACGCCGGGCTTGATGGCGTCCATGCCGGCCTGCTGCGACGCGTGGACGATGTCGTAGACCTGGCGCTGGAGCGGGGTGAACGAGCCGGAGACGGGCACCGTGCGGGTCACGTCGGCGGTGTAGAAGTTGTCGCCCTCGACGCCCATGTCCATCAGGAGCAGCTCGCCCGGCGTGGTCACGCCGGTGTTGCGCACCCAGTGCAGGATCGTCGCGTGCGGGCCGGCGCCCACGATCGAGGTGTAGCCGACGTCGTTGCCGTCGTGCCGGGCGCGCAGGCCGAAGACGCCCTCGAGCAGCCGCTCCTTGACCCCGCGGTCGGCGGGCAGAACGCGGGCCACGTCTTCGAAGCCGCGGACCGTCGCGTCGATCGCGGCCTGGAGCTGGGCGATCTCCCACTCGTCCTTGATCAGCTTGAGCTCGGAGAGCACCCAGGCCAGCTCGCGGTCGCGGGGCTTGTCGCGGTCGGGCTCGTAGGCCAGCACGGTGCGGTCGACCGCCGCGTCGAGGCCTCGCAGCACCCGGGTGCGGCCCGGCGCCGAATTCGCCAAGGCCGCGCCGAGCTCGCTCAGCGAGGCGGTCTCGACGCCCAACTCGGTCGATTTCTCGCCCAGCGTGTGCGTGCGGCCGACCCACAGCTCGCCGTTGCGGCTGCGGAAGAAGGCGTCGGTGTCCTTCGAGTTGCGCTGGTGGGTGTAGAGCACCGCGTCGTGGCCGGAGCCGCTCGGCCGCAGCACGAGCACGCTGTCGGGATCGCGGTCGCCGGTCAGGTAGACGAAGTCGCTGCCGGGGCGGAACGTGTAATCGGTGTCGTTGGCGCGCACCTTCTCGTTGCCGCTCGGGATGATCAGCGTCTCGCCGGGGAAGGCCTCGGAGAGCGCGGCCCGGCGCTTCGCGTAGTTCGGCACCTCGGGCTTCGGCGTCACAGCGATCGGGTCCTCACGCCACCCGGTACGCATGAACTGCAGAAACGCCTCGGGGAAGCCGGGGTCGTGCGACTCCGTCTTCGCGGCGGGCTGCGCCTTGCCCTTGGTTACGTCACCCTGCTCGGCCATGGGTGTTGCCTCCGATCGTCGATCCGCCCCCGACGTTACCGCCTGGCTCCGGCGGAACGCAGTCCCGGGAGACGATGATCAACATCCCGCCGGCTCAGCGGGCGGGCAACGTGAGGCAGGCGGCGCGCTCGCCCGCCGTGCCGGCCACCCCGGCGCCGGTGCGGGTGGTCAGCGCGTGGATGACCAGCGAGCGCGGCGACGTCCCGGCCGCGAAGCCCCAGCGCTGCTCGCTCGTGACGGTGGCGGCGCCGGCGGCGTCGGCGGTGAAGTCCAGCCAGATCTCGTTGCGGGGGTTGGCGTAGGACGGGTTCACCGACGGGGTCTTGGGGTCCTTGCGGTGCTGATAGTGCGGACCGGCGTCGGCCGGGGCGGCGGTGCAGGGCGCGGTGTGCAGGTGGGCGCCGTACGAACGGCGCGGGATCAGGCCGCTGGTGGTCAGGCGGACGATCATGCCGGCGGAGTTGCGGGCGATGCCGACCTCGGCCCGCGCGCCGGGCGGGACCACGGTGGGCTCGTAGGTGATGGCGGGGGAGTCGGGCCGATAGGGCAGGAAGGTGCCGGCGGCGACGGTGTCGGGCGCCCACGACGCGGTCGGGGAGGCGCTCATGGCGCCCTGATAGACGACCCAGGCGGAGGCCGAGGCGGCCGAGGGCAGGGTGGCCGGTTCGACCTCGACCGCGTTGGTGCAGGCGGCGAGCAGGGCGGCGGGCGCGGCGAGGGCCAGGGCGCGGAGGATCATCGGTCAATCGTCTCAAAAAGGTACTTATCGGGCGAGTACTGGCGCCGCGCGTTCCGGGGCGGAAGGCTGGCGGTAATCACGGCGGAGTACAGGGAGACGGCAATGGGCTATGCGGTGGTGCTCGGTGAGGCGCTGATCGACCTTCAGGAGGCCGAGCACGACGGCGGGGTGGTCTACCGGCAGGCGATCGGCGGGGCGCCGCTCAACGTCGCGGTCGGCGCGACCCGCCTCGGCGGCGATGTGCGGTACGCGGGCTCGCTGAGCAACGACGTCCTCGGCGACCGGATCGCGGCCTTCCTGCGGGAGACCGGGGTCGGCGTCGGCGGGGTCAAGCGGGTGGCCGTGCCGACCACGCTGGCGGTCACGACGTTCGTGGGCGCCGAGCCGACCTTCACGTTCTACGGCGAGCCGCCGTCGTACTCGCTGCTGGCGCCGTCGGATGTCGACCTCGCCGCGGTCCGGGGCGCCGACGTGCTCTACACCGGGTCGATCTGCCTGCTGCGCGAGCCGTTCCGGGCCGCCGCCAGGGCCGCCTGGCACACACCCGGCCCGCTGAAGGTCTTCGACCCGAACGCCCGGCCCACGCTGCTGCCCGACGGGGCCGCGGTGACCTCTCTGCGGGAGCTGTCCGAGGAGTTCTTCGCCGGCGCCGACCTGGTGAAGCTCAGCGCGGCCGACGCCGAGGTCCTCTACGACGGCGCCGCGCCCGAGGCGGCGGCCGAGCGGATCCGCAGCCTCGGCGCCAAGGCCGTGGTGGTGACCCGCGGGTCGAAGGGCGCCTACGTGGCCGCCGGTGACGGGACCGCGATGCTGCCCGCCCCGGTGGTCGACGCGGTCGACGCGACCGGGGCCGGCGACTCGGTGATGGCCGCCCTGATCCGCCGTCTGCTCGCCGACGGGCTTCCCAAGGATGTCGACGGCTGGCAGCGCAACGTCCGGTTCGCGCTGGCCGTGGCCGGGCTGGTCTGCGAGCGCCGCGGCGGCGCCGTCGCGATGCCCACCCAGGAGGAGCTCACCACCCGGTGGGGAGCGCTCGCGTAGGACAGGCCCTAATCGCCCAGCGCCTTGGCGATGAAGCGCTGGCGGTCGATGATCACGCGCTCGACGCGCACCTCGGCGACGAGCGTCTCGCCGTCGCGGACGGCGATGTCGAAGATCAGCTTGCGGCCGTCCACTTTGGCGAGGGTGGCCAGCGCGGTCACCCGGTGGCCGAGCGCGGCGGGCGCCCGGTGTTCCACCTCGGCCCGGGTGGCGACCGTGGTGAGGCCGCCGGGGATGGTGCGGGCGGTGGCGGCCACCGTCGCTGTCTCGGCCAGCGCCAGTACGCGCGGCGTGCCCAGGACGGGCACGTCGCCCGAGCCGAGCGCCTGGGCGGTGTCGGCGTCGGTAACGGTCAACTCCACCCGGGCGCTGAGACCGGGCGAGAAATCCGGAAGCTCCATGTCCAGAGTTTAGGGCCGGACAGAGTGCTAGGCCTGCTCGGGGCGGCGCCAGTACGAGTCGTCCACCGCGGCCTCTTCGTGGGCCCCGACCGCGCCTGAGCCGGTGGCCGGGACGGCCACGGCGGACGGGTCGAGCCGGTCGGTGGTCAGCGGGGCCGGCTGGCGGGCCTGCCGGGCGCGCTCGGCCAGCTCCCGGGCGAGGACCCAGGCCTCGGCCAGATCGCGGTCCTTGGCCCGGCCCGAGCGGCCCCGGGCCGTGTCGGCGTAGACCGTTGCCAGGCCGAGCATGCGCTGCACCGGACCCTGCACGACGCGGACGCTCTGGAGGCGCGCGTACGGCACGATGTGCATCTCGCGGGTGAACAGGCCCCAGCGGCTGACGAAGACCTCCGGCGTCAGCCCCACGCCGATGTAGCGCAGCGACACCGGGTTGAGCCAGCGGGCCCGCTTCGGCGGCGGGCTGGTGGCCAGGGTGGCCAGGTCGACGCCGGGCAGGACGTCCCACACCAGGGCCCGGGCCGTCGCGAAGTCGCCGACCGGCAGGAGACGGTCGGACCGCTTGTTCTCGCCGCTGCCGGGCTCGCCCGCGTAGCCGGCGATGTCGAGGCGCAGGTGCAGCCAGCCCTGTGCGCGCCACAGCAGCGGCCAGGTGGCGCCCACCGCCTGCACCCGGTTCAGCGGCACGATCTGGCTGCGGGTCTCGAGCAGGCCGAAGCGCACCACAAGGCGGCCGTCCGGGTCGCGGGCGAGCCGGAAGTCCCAGTCCTGGAGCACCCGGCGCACCGGCTGGAGCAGCACGCCGGCCATGGCGGTGACGGTGCTGGCGATGCCGATGAAGGTCCAGGAGCCCTCGATCACGAACTGCATGACGACGAAGGCGATGCCGATCGGCAGGAAGAACGCCTGCGGGGTGAGAAGCTGGCTCACCACCAGATCGCGGTTGCCGACGCGGAGCAGCGGGCGTTCGACGGCGGGCGCCTCGAAGGTGGCCGAGGGCCCGTCGGCGGAGGGCTGAGCCAGCGCCGCCGACCGGCCGCCGGCCGTGTGGCCGGCGAGCGCGAGCAGGCGTTCGCGCAGCGTGGAGGCCTCGCGCACGGTCAGGAACGACAGCGGCGCCTCGGTCTTGCCGCCGCCGATCACCTCGAGGCGCAGCTCGGCCAGGCCGGTGAGCTGGGCCAGCAGGGGGCGGCGGAGCTCGACGGCCTGGAGGCGTTCGAGGGGGATGGCGCGGTTGCGGCGCCAGATCACGCCGTCGGAGATGCGCAGCTCGCGGCCGACGACCTGATATCCGGTGGTGAGCCACCCGACGATGGAGAAGACGACGACACCGACCGCGAGGACGAGCACGACCAGCGCGAACCGTTCGAGCCCGACCTGCGACAGCGTCTGCCAGGACAGCGCGGCCACGATGACGGCGATGCTCTTCGCGCCGTGCAGCAGCGGGCTGAGCGGATGAAGTCGCCGGCGGGGCTCCGGCTCACCGTTGGCGGACGCCGGAGTCGTTTCAGAGGGGGCCGTCACCGGGTGCTGGACGTCGGGCGCGGCCGGGCTGGCGGGAGGGCTGGCGGCGGGAGGGCCGGCGGCGGAAGGGCCGGGCGGGTGGGGTCCGGGGGTGGTCACAGGCCCTCGGCCCGGTCCTCGCCGAGGGCGGTCAGGCGGTCGCGCAGCCGGGAGGCCTCGGCCGGCGGCAGGCCCGGGATGCGGGCGTCGCTGGCCGCCGCGGCGGTGTGCAGCTGGACGGTGGCCAGGCCGAACGCCCGTTCCAAGGGGCCGGCGGTCACGTCGACGAACTGCATTCGGGCGTACGGGACGATCGAGAGGCGGCGGACCAGCAGGCCGTGGCGGACCAGGAGGTCCTGGTCGCGCTCGGCGTAGCCCCAGGCGCGCACCGCGCGGACGGTGACGAAGGAGCGCCAGATCGCGTTGAGGACGACCAGCACGATGCCGAGGCGCCACAGCCAGTGGCCCTGAAGGGCCCAGCCGACCGCCAGGCCGGCCACGAGGACCAGCGACCAGGCGATGCGGACGATCAGCTCCACAGTGATCAGCTTGGGGGAGACCGGGCGCCACTCGACGGTGTCGGGCCACGGCTCCAAAGCATCGACGGCGGCACTCTGCGGCTCGGTCACATCTGGAAGCCTAGGAGATGGGCGCATCGGACGCTGTACCGAAGGGCGTCACTTCGCGCAGGAATCCCCGGAGATCGAGGAAGTTGCCGAGGGAAATCCGGTGTTCGTCGCACGCCAGCCACGTTTTGCGGTAATCGGGGGCGTGCAGCTTGGGATTGTTCCATCGCAGCTGCCAGGTTGCTTCCGCGCGGCAACCCTTGGCCGAGCACTGGGGCTCAAGGTCACGAGGGCTTGCCGAAGAGAGATCCACCTAAGGATTATTGCGCCGGGCGACCACGGGGGAAGTCGCCCGGCGACGCGATGAATGTTACACGGTTCACGGCGTGACGCATCCACCCGGCTCGGGTGCCCGATCCGGCGCATCGCGCAGAAAGATCGACACGTCTGGACCATGGTGGTGGCCGATGGCGGCGCGTAATGCGACACCACGAGCGCGCTCTCAGGTCGGTCGTGTAAGTCTTGAGCGTCGGCAGCACGCCGGCGCGAGGAGTCGATGGCATTTTCGACCGCTGTGGAGGACCGGTGGCTCAGCCGCTCACGCCCGAGACCGAGACCAACAACGGCGCGGCCGCGCCGGTGCCCCCGGCACAGGACGCCTCGCAGCTCGAGCGCGCGATGTTCGAGGTCAAGCGGGTGATCGTCGGGCAGGACCGGATGGTCGAGCGCATGTTCGTGGCGCTGCTGGCGCGCGGGCACTGCCTGCTCGAGGGCGTGCCCGGCGTGGCCAAGACGCTGGCCGTCGAGACCCTGGCCCGGGTCGTCGGCGGCACCTTCTCCCGGGTGCAGTTCACCCCCG
The DNA here is from genome assembly GCF_042899005.1 of Actinoplanes sp. NPDC000266. Taxonomy (NCBI): domain Bacteria; kingdom Bacillati; phylum Actinomycetota; class Actinomycetes; order Micromonosporales; family Micromonosporaceae; genus Actinoplanes; species Actinoplanes sp. NPDC000266. The sequence goes on along the minus strand of NZ_JBIAZI010000011.1, from coordinate 176,608 downwards.
ACCTGGTGCCGGCCGACATCGTCGGCACCCGCATCTACCGGCAGAGCAGCGAGAAGTTCGACGTCGAGCTGGGCCCGGTGTTCGTGAACTTCCTGCTCGCCGACGAGATCAACCGCGCGCCGGCCAAGGTGCAGTCGGCGCTGCTCGAGGTCATGGCCGAGCACCAGGTGTCGATCGGCGGGCAGTCGCACGCCGTGCCCGACCCCTTCCTGGTGATGGCGACGCAGAACCCGATCGAGCAGGAGGGCGTCTACCCGCTGCCCGAGGCGCAGCGCGACCGCTTCCTCATGAAGATCCTGGTGGGCTACCCGACCGACGCCGAGGAGCGGGAGATCGTCTACCGGATGGGCGTCAGCGCTCCCGAGCCCAAGCCGGTCTTCACCCCGGAGGACCTGCTCGGCCTCCAGCGCCGCGCCGACCAGGTCTTCGTGCACAACGCCCTGGTCGACTACACGGTCCGGCTCGTGCTGGCCACCCGCGCCCCGGCCCAGCACGGCATGCCCGACGTGGCCCAGCTCATCCAGTACGGCGCGAGCCCGCGCGCCTCGCTCGGCATCGTCCGGGCCACCCGGGCGCTGGCGCTGCTGCGCGGCCGTGACTACGCGCTCCCGCAGGACGTGCAGGACATCGCGCCCGACATCCTGCGCCACCGGCTCGTGCTCAGCTACGACGCGCTCGCCGACGACATCCCGGCCGACCACATCGTCAGCCGCATCATGCAGAGCGTCCCGCTGCCCTCGGTCGCGGCCCGCCAGGGCACCTCGCCCAACGGCACCCACCCGTCGGCCGCGCCCGTCAGCGGGGTCCCGCAGGGCGCGCCGGCCCAGAACGGAGTGGCATGGCCGGGCCAGCACTGAACGGTTCGGCCCACACCGGTTCGGCTGGGGCCGGATCGGCGCTGGGCGGTTCGGCTCGGACCGGGTCGGTGCCGGCCGGGCTGGCGCCCGAGGGTGAGACCGGGACCGCTCGCGCCGAGGCCGTACTGTCCCGGCTCCAGCTGCTGGTCACGCGCAAGCTGGACGGGCTTCTCCAGGGCGACTACGTCGGCCTGCTGCCCGGGCCCGGCAGCGAGGCGGGGGAGTCGCGCGAATACCGGCCCGGCGACGACGTGCGCCGCATGGACTGGCCGGTCACCGCCCGCACCACGTTGCCGCACGTGCGCCGTACCGTCGCCGACCGGGAGCTGGAGACCTGGATGGCGGTCGACCTGAGCGCCAGCCTCGAGTTCGGTACGGCCCAGTGGCTCAAGAGCGACCTCGTGATGGCCGCGGCGACCGCGATGGCCCACCTCACCGTGCGCGGCGGCAACCGCATCGGTGCGGTTGTGGGCACCGGCACGGGCGTACGGCCGAAGAGCGGACCCCGCTGGGGCCGCAAGCGGGACCCGCAACCGGAACCCGGCAGCGAGGTCGTCCGGATGCCCGCCCGGCCCGGCCGCAAGGAGGCGCAGGGGCTGCTGCGCGCGATCGCCCGCACCGAGATCCGGCCCGGCCGGGCCGACCTGGGCGCGCTGATCGACATGCTCAACCGGCCTCCTCGGCGGCGGGGCGTGGCCGTGGTGATCAGCGACTTCATGGCGCCCGTGGACGGCTGGTCGCGGCCGATCCGCAAGCTGGCCGTGCGGCACGACGTGCTCGCGATCGAGGTCGTCGACCCCCGTGAGCTGGAGATTCCCGACGTCGGCGTGCTGACCCTGGCCGACCCCGAGACGGGTGCGCTGCACGAGGTGCAGACCGCCGACCCGAAGCTGCGCGCCCGCTACGCCGAGGCGGCCGCCCAGCAGCGTGGTGAGATCGCCCGCGCCCTGCGCGCCGCCGGCGCCGCCCATCTGCGCCTTCGTACCGATACCGACTGGCTGCTGGACGTGGTCCGATTCGTGGCCGCCCAGCGACACGCACGCACCCGGGGGACCACGCGATGATCCGTTTCCTGGAGCCCTGGTGGCTGCTCGCGCTCCTGCCCGTGGTGATCGTCGCGGGCGTGTACGTGCTCCGGCAGTTCCGCCGCCGGCAGTACGCGATGCGGTTCACCAACGTCGACCTGCTCCGCACGCTCGCCCCGCGCGGGCTGGGCTGGCGCCGGCACGTCTCAGCGGCCGCGTTCCTGCTCTCCCTGCTGACCCTGGGCGCGGCGCTGGCCCGGCCCTCGGTCGACAAGGAGGAGCCGCTGGAGCGGGCCACGGTGATGCTCGCCATCGACGTGTCGTTGTCGATGGAGGCCGACGACGTGGCCCCGAACCGGATCGAGGCGGCCCAGGAGGCGGCCAAGGCGTTCGTCAACGAGCTGCCACCGACGTACAACCTGGGTCTGGTGTCCTTTGCGAAGTCGGCGAACGTGCTTGTGTCGCCGACCAAGGACCGCTCCGAGGTGATCTCCGGGATCGACGGGCTGTCGCTGGCCGAGGCGACCGCGACCGGTGAGGCGGTCTTCACCTCGCTCGACGCCATCCGCTCGGTGCCGGCCGACGGGGCCGACGGCGCGCCGCCGGCCCGGATCGTCCTGCTCTCCGACGGCTACCGCACGTCGGGCCGGTCGATCGAGGACGCGGCGACCGCGGCCTCGCAGGCGAACGTGCCGGTCTCGACGATCGCCTTCGGCACCGACACCGGTGTGGTCGACATCCGCGGCGCGTTGCAGCGGGTGCCGGTCGACCGGCTGTCGCTCCAGCAGCTGGCCGAGAAGACCGACGGCTACTTCTACGAGGCGGCGTCGGTGAGTGAGCTCAAGAAGGTCTACGAGGACATGGGCAGCTCGATCGGCCACCGGGTGCAGCCGCGCGAGGTCACCCAGTGGTACGCCGGGGTGGCGCTCCTGCTCGGCCTGGCGGCGGCCGCTTCGAGCCTGCTGTGGACCTCGAGACTGCCCTGATCAGGGATTGCCGTGCACGAGGACGAACAGGACGACCACCCAGACGGCGGCGATGGTGAAGCTCAGCGGTGCGACGAAGTTCTTCATGTCGGGGGCTACTTCCGCGCGGTGACGGGCGAGGGGAAGCGCACACGGTCATGTCGCGGCCGGCACCCACGCGTCCGGCGTCGCGGTGCACACGACTGGGCCGGGACCGTCGACATCAGGACGGCGCCGGTGGACGCGGGGCGGTGAAAGGAACGTGTCAGCGACGGGGCTGACGAACGGCCCGGCCGCGACTAGGAGGATCGCTATCTCGCACAGCGATCACCTCCCGAGAGTCGTTTCGGCGTCAGGGCCGGATGGCACAATACCCCTTAAGGTTCCGCTAAGAAACTTCCCCCGCCCCATCGTGTCGCGGAACACCCGACAGGACGACATCGCCGACCGCGCGCAGGGTGGCGCTGCCCGGTGCCAGGTAGTAGTCGTGCCCGGCCACACCCTCGGTGGGCAGCGCAAACGCCCCGAAATCCGGATTCGACGGGCGCCGGCCGAGACCGACACCGAGCAGGCGCACCTCGGGGATCCGGCGGATCCAGTCGGTGGGCGCGAGCGCCGACCAGACCCGCGCGCCGCCGAGATCGGCCGCGTGTGAGGCGCCGATGCCGGGCGCGCCCAGGGCGACCACGTCACCGACCTGCGGAAGCCGGGGCGCGGCCAGGCCGACGACGATCGAGCCGTAGCTGTGCCCGATCAAGGTCACCGCGATGCCGGGGCGCTGTGTCTCCACCGAGCGCACGAAGCTGACGAGTTCAGCGGCGCCGGCGCGGGCCCGGCCGTAGGTGGCGGCGGCCGGGCCGATGCCCTCCGGCGGGTCGTAGCCCAGCCAGGCGATCACCGCGACGCCGGGGGATCGTTTGCTCAGCTGTTCGTAGAGGGCGCGGGCCTGCATGCCGGGCGCCCGCCGGGGCACCCCGCCCAGGCCTCGGTCGAAGTCGGCCAGGACGGTGTCGACGCCGGGTACGAGGACGGCCACCCGCGATGCCGTGGCGAGGTCGCCGAGCACCTCCACGGCGCGGCCGTCGCCCGAGGGGTCGAAGGAGAGGAAGTGGCGGCCCTGGGCGGCCCAGGTGGCGTACGGGCAGCCGGTGGCCAGCATGCGGACGGCGGTCTCGCGGTAGGCGTCCTTGAAGGCCGGAAGGTGATGCTGGGGAGTGGCCGGGGACGCGGGAATCGACAGAGTGGACAGGACCAGGAGGAGCGGCAGGATTCGCATGGGCCGCAACGTCCCGCGACGACGGCACCCCGATCGTCACCCTCCGGACCGGACATCGATGTCCTACCCCGGTACTACGAGCCCCGTCTCGTAGGCGAAGACCACCGCCTGGGCCCGGTCGCGCAGGCCGAGCTTGGCCAGGATCCGGCCGATGTGCGTCTTCACGGTCTGCTCGGCCACCACCAGATCGGCGGCGATCTCCTGATTGGACAGACCACGGGCGATCAGCCGCAGCACGTCGGTCTCGCGCGGGGTGAGCGCGTTCAGCGCGGTGGGCCGCGGCCGGTCGGCGGCCGGGCGGGCCGCGAACTCGGCGATCAGCCGGCGCGTCACCGACGGGGCCAGCAGCGCCTCGCCGGCGGCCACGATCCGTACGGCCTGAATGAGATCGGCGGCGGGAGCGTCCTTGAGCAGGAAGCCGCTCGCCCCGGCGCGCAGCGCCGCGTACACGTAGTCGTCCAGGTCGAACGTCGTCAGAATGACGACCTTGGTGTCCGGCGACGCCGCGGAGAGCTGCCGCGTCGCCTCCAGGCCGTCCATGACCGGCATCCGCACGTCCATCAGCACCACGTCGGGCCGCAGCTCCCGGGTCCGGGTCACCGCCTGCGAGCCGTCGGCCGCGTCGCCGACCACCAGCATGTCGTGCTGGGCGCCGAGCAGCGCGCCGAAGCCCTCGCGGACCATCGCCTGGTCGTCCGCGATGAGAATCTTGATCACTCGCCCGCCTCCACCGGTAGGACCGCGCGCACCACGAAAGTCCCGTCGGCCACGCCGGCCGTCAGGGTGCCACCGAGCAGTGTGGCCCTCTCCCGCATTCCCGACAGGCCGTGCCCGCTCTCGCCGGCCGGACCCCGCGCGGCGTTGCTCACCTGGAGTTCCAGACGATCGCCGTCGCCGCGGGCGGTCACGGCCACTTTCGTCCCCGGAGCGTGCCGGGCCGCGTTGGCCAGGGCCTCCTGCACGATCCGGTAGGCGGCCAGCCCCACCGTCTCCGGCAGGGCGGGCACCTCCTCGTACGAGATCGAGACCTCGACCCCCGCCGCCCGGGCCGTCTCGATCAGCTCGCCGACCTCGGCGAAGCCGGGTTGCGGGGCCCGCGGAGCGTCGCCCTCACCGGTCCGCAGGACGCCCAGCAGCCGCCGCATGTCGGTCAGCGCCTCCCGGGCCGCCGACGCGATCGTGGCCAGCTCCTGCTCGGCCTCGGCCGGCAGCCCGCCCAGCCGGTAGGGCGCGGTCTCCGCCCGCACGGCGATCATCGACATGTGGTGGGCCACCACGTCGTGCATCTCGCGGGCGATCCGGGCCCGCTCCTCCAGCACCGCCCGCTTCGCCCGCTCCAGCTCGGTGAGCTCCTCGTTCTCGGCGAGCAGCCGGCGGGCACGCCGCCACCGGGACACGATGTCGCCCATCACCGTGATCACCGCCACCAGCACGGCGGCGCCCCACGCGTTGGCGTCCGGCGCATAGACGAAGATCGGTACGACGGTGAAGGCGCCCGCCCACACCGTCAGCGCCGTGTCCTGGGTGACGGCGAGCCGGCCCAGGACGAAGAGGAACCCGATGATCTGCACGGGGTTCCAGGGCCACGGCTCCTTCGGATCGGCGTACATCGACCCGATGAACAACATCACGAAACCGAACCGCCACGCGAGAACGGGCCACCGGAAGGCGATCGCGACCGGCAGGACCGAGCCGGCCGCGATGACGGCTATCGCTATGCCGGGCGCTTCCCGGTTGTCACCGATGTACGTTGCCGCAGCTCCGCCGAACCCGGCCAGCGCGAGGAGCCCGACCGGCAGCGCGAAGACCCAGGGCCGGCGCCGGATCGGCGGGCGGGGCGCCTCCCGGCTCCAGAGCAGCCGGCGCAACGGCCCCATGGCATTGCGCCCGGGCGCGGGGCCGATAGTCTCCATCCCGGCAGGTTACGGCGCTGATGCGGCGCCGTCGTGCCCCCGAGGTGCCACCCGGCACCCCCTACCTGGGTATGAGGAGCGTTTCGTCGTGGCTCGCACGGTATTGGTGACTGGCGGCAACCGGGGCATCGGCCTCGCCATCGCGCAGGCGTTCGCCAAGCAGGGTGACCGGGTCGCGGTGACCCACCGGGGCAGCGGCGCCCCCGAGGGCCTTTTCGGGGTGCGGTGCGACATCACCGACCCGGCCCAGGTCGACGCGGCCTTCACCGAGATCGAGAAGGAGCTCGGCCCGGTCGAGGTGCTGGTCGCCAACGCCGGCATCACCGACGACACGCTGCTGCTGCGCATGAGCGAGGAGCAGTTCGAGCGGGTCGTCGACACCAACCTCAAGGGCTCGTTCCGGGTGACCAAGCGCGCCAGCTCCAAGATGCTGCGCGCCAAGTGGGGCCGGATCATCTACATCTCGTCGGTCGTCGGCCTCTACGGCGGACCCGGTCAGGTGAACTACGCGGCGAGCAAGGCCGGACTGGTCGGCATGGCCCGCAGCATCACTCGTGAGCTGGGCAGCCGCAACATCACCGCCAACGTGGTGGCGCCGGGCTTCATCGAGACGGAGATGACAGCGGTCTTGTCCGAGGCCCGCCAGGCGGAGATCATCAAGGCGGTTCCGGCGGGGCGGCTCGCCAGCCCGGACGAGGTGGCGGCCGCGGTGACGTTCCTGGCGAGCGACGCCGCCGCGTACATCAACGGCGCGGTCATCCCCGTCGACGGCGGCCTCGGTATGGGCCACTAAACAACTTTAGGAGCGTTTTTCCGTGTCTGGACTGCTGGCCGGCAAGCGGCTGCTCGTCACCGGTGTCATCACCGACGCGTCCATCGCGTTCTCGGTGGCGAAGATCGCCCAGGAGCAGGGCGCCACTGTCGTGCTGACCGGCTTCGGCCGCCTCTCGCTGGTCGAGCGCATCGCCAAGCGCCTGCCGTCGCCGCCCCCGGTGATCGAGCTCGACGTGACCGATCCCGATCACCTGGCCGCCCTGCCCGACAAGGTGCGTGAGCACGTCGACGGCATCGACGGCGTCGTGCACTCGATCGCCTTCGGCCCGCAGAGCGTGCTCGGCGGCGAGTTCCTCAACGCCAAGTGGGAGGACGTGGCCAAGGCGATCCAGGTCTCGACGTACTCGTACCAGTCGCTCGCCGTGGCCTGCCTGCCGCTGATGCAGCAGGGCGGCAGCATCGTCGGCCTGACCTTCGACGCCACCAAGGCGTGGCCGGTCTACGACTGGATGGGCGTGGCCAAGGCCGGCCTCGAGTCCGCGTCCCGCTACCTCGCGCTGCACCTGGGCCAGCAGGGCATCCGCAGCAACCTGGTCTCGGCCGGCCCGCTGCGCACGATGGCCGCCAAGTCGATCCCCGGCTTCGAGCAGTTCGAGGACGCGTGGGCCGCCCGGGCGCCGCTCGGCTGGGACCTGCACGACACGTCGGCCGCCGGCAAGGCCGTCTGCGCCCTGCTCTCCGACTGGTTCCCGGCCACCACGGGTGAGGTTGTGCACGTCGACGGGGGTTACCACGCGCTCGGCGCCTGACCCGGTGACAGTATTGGCGGGTGGTTTACGACGCCTTCGTCCTGCTGTCCTTCGGCGGACCCGAGAAGCCCGATGACGTGATGCCGTTCCTGCGCAACGTGGTGCGCGGGCGCGGCGTCCCCGACGAGCGCCTGACCGAGGTGGCCGAGCACTACTACCACTTCGGCGGCGTCTCGCCGATCAACCAGCAGAACCGCGATCTGCTGGCCGCGGTGCGGTCCGATTTCTCCGGCAACGGCATTGATCTGCCGACGTATTGGGGCAACCGGAACTGGCACCCGATGCTCGAGGACACCGTCGCCCAGATGCGCGACGACGGCATCAAGCACGCCCTCGGCTTCGCCACCAGCGCGTACGGCGGTTACTCCTCCTGCAAGCAGTACTGGGAGGACATCGCCGGCGCCCGGGCCAAGGTCGGCCCCGGCGCCCCGGTCATCTCCAAGATCCGTCAGTTCTGGGACCACCCCGGCTTCGTCGACCCGAACGTCGACGCCGTCCGGGCCGCGTTGTCGACGCTCTCCGGAAAAAGGGAGACGACCCGTCTCGTCTTCACCGCCCACTCCATCCCGGTGACCATGGCCGAGACGGCCGGGCCGACCGGCGGCCGCTACACGGCGCAGCTGAACGAGACCGCCCGCCTGGTCCACGAGCGGGCCGCCGCCGACCTCCCGTGGGACCTGGTCTGGCAGAGCCGCTCCGGCCCGCCGCAGGTGCCGTGGCTCGAGCCCGACATCAACGACCACCTGCGGCAACTCGCCAAGGACGGCGTCACCGACGTGGTCGTCAGCCCGATCGGTTTCGTCTCCGACCACCTCGAGGTGATCTGGGACCTCGACAACGAGGCGGCCGACACCGCCAAGGAGCTCGGCCTCGGCTACGCCCGCGCCGCCACCCCGAACACCGACCCCCGATTCGTCGCGATGATCCGCGATCTGGTCCGGGAGCGCACCGACGGCGTCCCCCTTCAGCGACTCGGTACGCTGCCGGTCTGGGACGACTGCCCGGTGAACTGCTGCCCACCACCACGGCGACGAGGAGCATGATGCCTGAGCGCAAAGCCATCGAGAGCTGGCTCACCGACATGGACGGCGTTCTCGTCCACGAAGGTGTGCCGGTCCCGGGCGCGCCCGAGTTCGTCAACAAGATGAAGTCGTCCGGCAAGCCCTTCCTCATCCTGACCAACAACTCGATCTACACCCCGCGTGACCTGCAGGCCCGGCTCAACCGCATGGGCTTCGACGTGCCCGAGCAGTCGATCTGGACGGCCGCCCTGGCCACCGCGCAGTTCCTGCACGACCAGCGCCCCGGCGGCACGGCGTACGTGATCGGCGAGGCCGGCCTGACCACGGCCATGCACGCGACCGGCTACGTGCTGACCGATTTCAACCCCGACTACGTGGTGCTCGGCGAGACCCGCACCTACAGCTTCGAGGCCATCACGAAGGCCATCCGCCTGATCGACGGCGGCGCCCGCTTCATCTGCACCAACCCCGACGCCACCGGCCCGTCCAACGAGGGCGCCCTCCCCGCCGCCGGCTCCGTGGCGGCGATGATCTCCAAGGCGACCGGCGTCGACCCGTACTTCGTCGGCAAGCCCAACCCGATGATGATGCGCTCGGCCCTGAACACCATCGAGGCCCACAGCGAGAGCACGGCCATGATCGGCGACCGCATGGACACCGACATCCTCTGCGGCCTCGAGGCCGGCCTGGAGACGATCCTGGTCCTGACCGGCATCAGCACCCGCGAGGAGAGCGACCGCTACCCCTTCCGCCCATCGAGGGTTGTGAATTCAGTGGCCGACCTGATCCCCGAGATCTGAAGCCCCTTCAAGAAGAATCAAAGGCGGATGCCGTAGCGGGGTGGGGCGTACGGATCGCTGCTCACGCCGAGGGCCGCGGCGGGGAGAGCAGGGCGCTGGCGCGCCCAGAACGCTCACCCCGCCACGGCGACGTGCGTAAGTGGTGACGCTCGAAAACCCGCACTGATCCCGCACGCCTCGAGCGAGCCGCCGCCTGGTCCGCTGCCCGGCCGTGTCCGATTTTGATCGGTTCCCTCCAGTGCGGCGCCGGCACACGACGGCGTGCGTCTGACAGTCGCACTAGTCGCGTCGCCTGAGCTCGCCTTTCGTGGGCGTTGCTGACTTCGCGGCCGTTGCCGACTTCGCGGCCGTTGCCGACTTCGCGGGCGTTGCTGACTTCGCGGGCGCCGCCGCGACACGTGTATTCGGCCGACGTTGGTAGTCGGCGGGCGCCCGGTCTCGTTGTTCGAGTGTGCCCCTCGGCGGGCTCCCCGGGGTGCCCGTCGACGTTCGTCTGGCGCGGCCCGGCATCCATATCACCGCCGTCGAACAGGCGCGGTCTCGTTTGGTCGAGTGGCCCCTCCGGTGAGCCGATGAGGGCTGTCGGCGGGCGGGTCGAGGGCGGCGAGCGGCCGGGGTGGAATAGGTGTTGTGGGCATTTGAGAGGAATTCGGGTCTTAGGGTAGGGAGTGTGCCGCGCTTTCCTAGTTCCCGCCGGGTGGTGGCGGGGTGGGTTCTCGTGGCGACGCTTGCCGGAGGTGTGGGCGTCGCGCGGGTCGACGGCGCTGAGCGGTACGAGATCAGGGCGGCCCGGCGGGTCGCTGTCGTGCCGAAGGTTCCGCCGCGAGCCGCGCCGGTGGCCGACGCCAGGCCGGCGCCGCGGGATCTGCCGACGATCGACTACTGGGGAGCGCCGGGCGGATTTCCGAAGGATGCCGCTCCGGAATCGGTGACGCCGATCTCGGAAGATCTGCGCCCGCTCCGGAAGCTGGCCGTCTACGACGCTCCCGGCGGGCGGCCGCGGGCCTTTCTGCCCCGCTCGTTCAGCGGTTTGACGGTGACCGTCCCGATCGTGGAGCGTCGCCCCGGCTGGGCCGGGGTGCTGCTGCCGTCTCTGAACCGGCGCGTCGGATGGATCCCGGAGAAGGCTCCCGCTCCCGAGCGCGGCCCGAACCTGGGCCGGGACCGGAAGGTGCAGCCGTCGGGGGCCGCGGATTCCAGGGCGGCCGAAAACGCGCAGCCGTTGGCTGGCGGCGTTCGCGGTGGGGTGCGTGGGAAGGCGGCCGGGTGGGAGGTTCTGCCGCTTCGGGATCAGCTTGTTCTGCATCGGCGGGGGCACCGGCTTGTCTGGCTCCGGGATGGGCGGCTCCGAGGCGAGTGGAAGGTGGCCGTCGGGGCGTCGCGGACTCCTACGCCGCTCGGGCGGACCTTTGTGCTCGGGCGGACGATCACCGTTGGCGGGGTCTACGCGGGGCTGGACGCTCTTGTGCTCGGGGCGGTGCCGGACAACCGGGAAGCTCTCGCCCCGGCGCTGCGGGACGGGCACACCGGTATTCACGCCTGGAGCCGGCGGTCCGCCTTCGGGCGCAGCGTTTCCAATGGCTGTGTGCGCCTGCCCGCTGACGCCCAGCGGGTTCTGCTGCGTCATCTCGGGCCGGGGACGCCCGTGCATGTCATCGACTGAGGACCCATGGTGGGAGTACCTCGACGGCGGCGGTGACGAACAGGGCGGGGTCGCGCGGTGCGGGCTGGGAGAGCCACGCCTCGACCACTCCGGCCGTTCCGTGGGCCAGGAAGGCGCCTTGGGTCTTCGTACGCCATGAAGGTGTGCCCTCTCCTGGGGGGAGGAGAGCCGGGTTCTGTTCCAGGAATGTGGTGGCCGTGGTGGCGAAATGGTCGACCAGCAGGCGGTAGAGGGTGGCGCTGCGGTGGCCCACCAAACCCGCCGTGTAGAGGGCGTCGAAGCGGGTCAGGTGGTCGGCCATCGCGGTGGCCGAGCGTTCCCAGACCGCCCGTGGGGGGAGCGCCGAGGCGGCGAAGCCGGCTATCAGGTCGGCGCGCATGGCGTCCAGGTCCTCGTACAGCAGCTCGGCGAGCACGGCGGCGGGGCTCGTGGCGTGCTGGTAGAACGTCGTGCGGTTGACGCGGGCGGCGCGGACCAGGTCGGCCACCGGAATGTCCTCCACGGGGCGGTCGGCGGCCAAGCGGACGACGGCTTCTCTCAAACGGGTGCGGGTGCGCTGCACGCGGACGTCGACGGACACGGACGAAACCTTAGCGGCCGGGAAACGATCAAGCTCTCACCTGCGCTAACCAACAGGTGTCTCTTTTCTTTGGCACGCAACAGTGCCATCATGAAAGGACGCCGCGCCCCGAGGGATCGAGAGCCGCGCGGTGAATCCTCGACGGCACCGCCCGGGACGGGCCCTGCCGTTGGTGCGCCCGGAAAGAGGCAAATGTTATGAAGGCATCCGTCACCAAAGGGCTCGGGCAGGGCTTCGTCCTCGAAGAGGTCGAGCTGGCCGCCCCGATCGGGCGTGAGGTTCGCGTCGAGGTCAAGGCGTCCGGCCTCTGCCACTCCGATCTGAGCATCGCCACGTTCCTCGGCGGCGAGTTCCCGACCGTGCTCGGGCACGAGGTGGCCGGCGTCGTCACCGAGACCGGGCCGGACGCGTCCGAGGTCAAGGTGGGCGACCACGTCGTGGCCAGCCTCATCCAGTTCTGCGGGCTGTGCGTCAACTGCCTGAGCGGCCGTACGCATCTGTGCTCGCGGCCCGAGTTCACGCTGCGCACCCCGGACCAGGCGCCGCGGATCACCTGGAACGGGCAGCCGGTCGCGCAGGGCATGGGCGTGGGCGGGTTCGCGCAGGAGGTGCTGCTGCACGAGAACCAGGTCGCCGTGGTGCCGGACGAGATGCCGTGGGCGCCGGCCGCGCTCATCGGGTGCGGTGTCCTCACCGGGGCCGGCGCGGTGCTCAACAGCGCGGGCGTGCGGTACGGCGAGACCGTCGTGGTGATCGGCGCCGGTGGGGTCGGCATGAACGCGATCAGCGGGGCCCGGCTCGCGGGGGCCGGGAAGATCATCGTGACCGACATCGAGGACGGGAAGCTGGAGCGGGCCAAGGCCTTCGGGGCCACCCACGTCGTCAACTCGCGGGCCGACGACCCGGTCGAGGCGGTCCGCGACATCACCGGCGGGGGCGCCGACCACGTCTTCGACTTCGTGGGCGTACGCCCGGTCACCGCCCAGGGTTTCCAGATGCTCGGCAAGGGCGGCGGCCTCTACCTGATCGGCGCGGCCGCGGTCGACGCCGGCCTCGAGGTGAGCACCCTGGTCGCGCTCTCCGCCTCGCAGAAGGTGCAGGGCGTCTACATGGGCTCGTCCAACCTCAAGAAGGACATCCCGTTCTACGCCTCGATGTACCTCCAGGGCCGGATGAACCTCGACGACCTGGTCTCCAAGGAGATCGGCCTGGCCGACATCGACGCCGGATACGAGCTGCTCAAGGACGGCGAGACCGCTCGGGTCGTGGTGACCGCTCTGTAGGCGGGCACGGAAAAGGGCGCCGCGCGAGGCGACGCCCTTTTCCGTAGCGGCTGAATCAGCAGCGGCCCTTGGTGACCACCGGCTCCTTGCTCGCCGAGACCTTCACGCAGGCGAACGCGCCGTCGGCCGCCACCTGAGCGACACCGCTGCGCACGACGCCGGCCTTGACGCCGTCGCCCTCCGCGTTGCGCTCGGCCACGGCCTGCTTGAGGTAGGTGTTGACGTTGCCCTTCTCGAGCTGCCGGAGCTGGACGTCGAGGGCGAGCAGCCGAGCCTCGGTGTACGCCGTGTCGCCGTCGCTGAGGCCGCCGCCCGCGTACGGCTGGGCGCCGCCGCCGGTCAGGCCGGAGGTCAGCTTGCTCGGGTCGATCTTCGTGGCGCCCTCGGGGGCGGCGATCTCGGCGCCCGTGGTGACCTCGAAGCGCAGCGCGGCCCGGCCGGTCGCGCCGTCGATGAACTGGAGGAAGTTGACCTCGATGGCGGTCAGCTTCTCGTCCTTGATCCACAGGTCGAGGGTGATCGGGCGGTCCTCCGGCGCCTTCGGGAGCTCCTTGGTGACGTCGGTGCCGAGCTCCTTGCCGAAGACCCCGGCCAGGCGCTTGAACTCCTCGTAGCCCTTGGTGGTGGACGTCGTCACCGTGAGGTGGCTCTCGTCGGCCGGGTCGCGGACGATCTGGGCGCTCTCGAAGAGGTTCTTCGCGCTCGCCTGGATCTCGCTCTGCAGCTTCGCCGCCTGAGCCGGGTCCTGCGACGGGGTGGCCTTGCCGAGCGCGCCCTCGGCCGCCTTGGCCACGTCGACCGACACCCACTTGCCGTCGAAGAGCGCGGCCGCCTCGGGCAGCTCGCCCGTGAGGCCCTGGCGCATCTCGGTGACGTCGCTCGCGGCGGCGCCGAACTTGGTGGCCAGCTCCTGCACCGGCGCCTTGACGTACACGACGCCGTCGATGACCCGCAGCTCGGTGCCGGTCACGCCGTCGATGGTGGCCGACAGCGACGCGCGGTCGTCCTTGTCGCCCTCGCCGGCCTTGTCGGTGGCGATGGTGAACGACGAGTTGAACAGCTTCTTCAGCGTCTCGGCGTCGGGAACGTCGGACGGGTCCTCGAGCTTGAGGCCCGCGGCCAGGTCTTCCGGGCTGCCGGTGAGCTTGACCGTGAAACCGGTCTGCTTGGCCTCGGACAGCTGCGAGGCGGCGTTGCGGAGCTCGAGCTTGGGCTCGATCTCCTTGATCTTCTGAGCGCACGCACCGGCGAAGGCCAGGGCGGTGGCACCAGCGGCGGTGGCCGCCATGAGGCGCTTAACGCGCATTTTGGTTCTCCCCGTGATAAAAGTCAGCAACCTAGGGTGCTGGATCGCCGTCCGGCGCGCCATAGACGAACGTACGAATCCTTGTCAACAGGTGTCTGAGTCCTTGGTCACGCAGAGCGATGGTTGCCCGGGCAACGGGGCAAAGGCGTGGCCGTGGCGAAGAATGGATTCCGGGCGCTGAGGTCAGTGCCGTTCCGCTGGTACTTCGGCGGTCAGATCGCGTCGGCCAGCGGCACCTTCCTCCAGCAGACGGCCATCGGCTGGCTCGTGCTGCAACTGACCGGCTCGGCGTCGGCGCTCGGCCTCGTGCTCGCCGTGGGCGGGCTGCCGTCGCTGATCCTCGGGCCGTGGGGCGGCAGCGTCGCCGATCGGTTCGACCTGCGGCGGCTGCTGATAGTGACGCAGGCCGTCTACGGCGCGCTGGCCCTCGCGATCTGGATCGCCGCCACCACCGGGCACGCCGGGGTGCCGCTGGTCATCGCGATCGGCGTGGCCGGCGGCATCGTCGGCATCGTGGACTCGCCGGCCCGGCAGGCCTTCGTCTCGTCGCTGGTGCCGCCGGACGACCTGGCCAGCGCGGTCAGCCTCAACGGCGTCGTGATGAACAGCGCCCGCGTCGTCGGCCCGGCCCTGGCCGGCGTGCTGATCGTCGCGGTCGGCGTCACCCCGTGCTTCCTCGTCAACGCCGTCTCGTATCTGGCCGTGATCGGGGCGCTCCTGCTGATCCGCCCCCTCGCGGGGAGCAAGCGGACCGGAACGGGCCCGGCCGGCGTGGCCGCCGCCGTCCGCTACGCGCGCACCCGCCAGCAGGTGTGGCTGCCACTGACGATGATGGCGCTGGTCGGCCTGCTCGCCTTCAACTTCTCGGTGGTGCTGCCGGTGCTGGCCAAGCAGACCTTCCACGGCTCGGGCGGCACGTACGGGCTGCTCTCCACCATGCTGAGCGTCGGCTCCATCGCCGGCTCGCTCGGCGTGGGCCTGGTCAAGCACCCGAGGCGGCAATATCTGATCGTGACCGCGCTGGCCTTCGCGGTCGGGCTGGCCGCGACCGCCGCCGCCCCCAACGTGGCCACTGCCACGGTCACCCTGCTCATCACCGGCGCCGCCGGGTTCGCCTTCACCACGCTCGCCTCGACGACCATCCAGCTGCACACCGCGCCCGAGTACCGGGGCCGGATCGTGGCCCTCTGGGTGTTCGTCTACATCGGAACGACACCGATCGGCAGCGTCATCACCGGCTGGCTCAGCGGCCTCGGCGGCCCGCGCCTGGCACTGCTCGTGGGCGCGGTCTCGTGTGTGGTGGCCGCCCTCATCGCGCTGCGCGTGAAGACCCCGCCGCACATCGACGACACCCTGCTCGACCTGGCGCCTACCCGGTCCTGAGTGGACGGGAGGCGAACCACCGGCCGGCGATCGCCGTGTGCAGGCTGAAACCCAGTTCCTGGGGTGCGGCCAGGATCTCCCAGCCCAGCGACTCGTCGTTCGGCTCGGAGAGCGGCATGTCCGACACATGGGCCAGCGGGGGCAGCAACCCGAAGACGAGCAACGTGCCGTCGGGGGCGCTCAAGGTGTCGTACAGGCGTACCTCGGAAGGGTCTGCCTGAAGGCCGGTCTCCTCGAAGAGTTCGCGGACGACGGCCTCGGGCCACGCCTCGCCGAAATCGATGAAGCCGCCGGGCAGGGCCAGTTTGCCGGCGGCCGGGGGAATGGCGCGGCGGACCGTCAGCAGGCCGCCGCCGACCGGCTGCACCGCGACACCCACCGGGGTCGGGTTGCGATAGGTGGTCTCACCGCAGGCGGCGCAGCGGCGCGGCCACTCCCGTACGGCGCCGAAACGGGCCCCGCAGAACGTGCAATGCAGGAACCGGTCAGGCATGCAGCGGCGAGTTGCAGGCGGCGACCAGCGCCTGCCGGCACGCGGTCGTCAACGGGCGCAGCGCCGCGTCGCGCTGCTGAGCCTCGAAGCCGTTCACCGCGCCGCCGGGCGCGTTGCTGCCGGCGAGGGCCAGGACCTGGTCGAGCACGCTGGCCCGGGCGAACAACCGCCGCGCCCGGGGCTCGAAGCCCGGTGGCAGCGTGGCCGTGCTCTCCGGACGGCGCAGCGCCTGCAACGCGCCCGCCAGCTCCGGTTTCCACTGGGCCACGTCGAGTTTGGTCAGCTGGGCGGTGGCCTCGGACAGGGCCAGGGTCAGCTCGCTCTCGGCCTCGGCCGCGCCCATCTGGAAGACCGGGCGATATCCCTCGACCGGGAAGTAGCGCCAGACCACCGTCTCGAACTCGACGCCGGAGCCGGAGACATGCCGGCGGACGTCGGGCACCACACCGAAGTCGGGGGTCATCACGGCCTCGCCGGCCAGCATCGCGGCGCCGGTCAGCTCGCCCGGGCCGGGCAGCCCGCGCGGGTCGCCAGGGGCGGGCAGGACCAGCCGGATGTCGTCGGGATGCACCTTGGCGAAGGCCGGGAGGCCCTGCGGCAGCGGGACGTCGGTCCACGTGCCGGGCGCGTCGGCGAAGAGGTGCTCCTCGTCGTGGGCGATCTCGTCGGCGAGCTCGTCGAACGGCACGAGCCCGGCACGCCAGGCGCGAACCCAGGACACGAACCGGGTGGAGCGCCGCGTGGTGCGGGTGGCCGCATCAGCTGCGGGGGACATGCGAGCAAGGGTACGTGCCCACCGGGAAGCTTGTCTCGGCCGGAGAGTCATAAGTCCCGTGTCTCCGCGCACGGGTTACGGTGCCTTGCATGTATGGGGAGGACGTGCTCAAGGGCGACTGGCGTAAGCGGAAGGTCGCGCCCGAGGTGGACGCCGAGCGGGACCTGGTGGTCGAGGACGCGGAGTCGGGCTTCTGCGGCGCGGTGATCGGCTTCGAGCTGGGCGCGGTGGTGCTCGAGGACAGGTTCGGCAAGCGGCGCAACTTCCCGCTGGCGCCGGCCGCGTTCCTGCTCGACGGCCGGCCGGTCACGTTGCGCAAGCCGGCCGCGGCCCCGGCGCAGGCCCAGCGGCGGGTCACCGCGTCGGGCTCGATCGCCGTCGACAACGTGCGCGCGCAGGTGGCCAAGGCGAGCCGCATCTGGGTCGAGGGCATCCACGACGCGGCCCTGGTCGAGCGGATCTGGGGCGACGACCTGCGCATCGAGGGCATCGTGGTGGAGCCGCTGGACGGCATCGACGATCTCGCGGGCGCGGTCCGCGGCTTCCAGCCGAGCTCGCAGCGGCGGCTGGGCGTGCTCGTCGACCATCTCGTGGCGGGCTCGAAGGAGAGCCGGATCGTGTCCTCGGTCACCGACCCCAACGTGCTGGTCACCGGCCACCCGTACGTCGACATCTGGCAGGCGGTGAAGCCGGAGCGGGTCGGCCTGTCGAAGTGGCCGGTGATCCCGCCCGGCCGCCCCTGGAAGGAGGGCATCTGCCAGGCCGTCGGCGTGCGCGAGCCGGCCGACATGTGGCGGCGGATCCTGCGCTCGGTGAGCAGCTACAAGGACGTCGAGACCCCGCTCATCAACTCGATGGAGCGGCTGATCGACTTCGTCACGGTCCCATGACGCTCGCGAGGCGCTTCGCGGCCTCGGCGAGACGATCGGGCGGCTGCGCCGCATAACCCAGGATCAACCCCGGCGGTCCGGGTTGCAGGCGGTGCCACGACAGAGGATGCACGAGTACGCCCGTACGCGCGGCCGCCCGCTCCGCGATCACGGTGTCGGGGGTGTCTCCCGCCGTCATGATCAACAGGTGCAGTCCGGCGGCGACGCCCGTGACCCGGCCGCCCGGCAGGTGCTGCCGCAGCCCGGACAGCAGGGCGTCGCGCCGTCGCCGCTGCCGCGACCGGACGGTCCGCAGATGGCGCTCGTAGTCGCCGCTCGCCAGCAGCCGGGCCAGCACCAGCTGCGGCAGGGCCGGGTTGCCGAGGTCGCTGTCGTGCTTGGCCGCGAGCAGTTCGGCCTGCATCGGCCGGGGCGCCACCAGCCAGCCGAGCCGCATTCCCGGCGCGAGAGATTTCGAGACGCTTCCGCAGTACGCCACGTGATCGGGCGCCGAGCCTTGCAGGGCGGCGACGGGCGCCCGGTCGTAGCGGTGCTCGGCGTCGTAGTCGTCCTCGATGATCAGCCCGTCCCAGGCGAGCAGCGCCCGCCGCCGCGCCGGGCTCAGCACGACCCCGGTCGGGAACTGGTGTGCCGGCGTCAGCAGGGCCGCGTCCTGGGTCAGCGCGTCGACCCGCAGGCCCTGTTCGTCGATGGGGACCGGCTCCGGGCGTACACCCCAATGGGCGAGCTGGTCCCGCGCCCCGCGTGACCCTGGGTCCTCCACCGCGACAGCGGTGTGGTTGTTGGCGTGCAGCGTCTGCGCCAGCAGAGCCAGCGCCTGCGCGACGCCGCCGACCACGATGACGTCGTCGGGCTCGCAGCGGACCCCGCGCACACGGGCCAGCCAGGACGCCAACTCGGTGCGCAGGCGGGGCGTGCCGCCCGGATCGCCGTAGCCCAGATCGGCCGCGGTGATCTCGTCGAAGACCGCCCGCTCGGCCCGCAGCCAGGCCGCGCGGGGAAAGGCGGCGAGGTCGGGAACGCCGGGGGAGAGGTCGATGTCGATGCCCTCGGGCGGCGGCAGGGGAAGCCGGATGGCGGCGAGATCGCGGCGGCGGTCGGTGGTCCTGGCCGGGGTGGCCCGGGGGGCGGTGACGACCGTGCCGGCGCCGGTGCGCGCGGTGGCCAGCCCCTCGTCGACCAGCCGCTGGTAGGCGTCGACGACGACGCCGCGGGAGACGGCGAGCTCGGCCGCCAGGAGCCGGGTCGCGGGCAGCTTGGCGCCGGGCGTGAGACGGCCGGAGGTGATGGCGGCGCGCAGGGCGCCGGCGAGCCAGGCGGTGATGCCCTTGGGCGGCGCCTCGTCCGGCCGGAGCTGGAGGAAGTCGGACATTGGTCCTCCTGAGGGGGCCGTGATTGGTCCTTCAATCGGACCATACCGCCGACGAGCATGAACGGCGTGAAGTCTTTGCCCGCCCTTTCGGGCGCTCTCGGAATGGTCTTCGTCGGCGGCAGCGTGGCCGTCTCCGGCGTGCTCGTCGACGCGCCGGCCATGACCGTGCAGGCCTTGCGGTACGCCGTGGCCTGCCTGCTGCTCGTCGTGTACGCCCGCGTCATCGGCCGGCGGCTGGTGCGCCCGCGCGGCGCCGAATGGCTCTGGCTGGCCGGGGTCGTGGTCACCGGCATGTTCGTGTTCAACCTGGCCCTGGTGCACGGCGCCCGGCACGCCGAGCCGGCGGTGCTGGGGGTGGCGGTGGCCTGCGTGCCGCTGTTGCTGGCGGTGGGCGGGCCGCTGCTGGAGGGCCACACGCCGGCGCCGCGCCTGCTGCTGGCGGCGGCGGTGGTCACGGCGGGGGCGGTGCTCGTGCAGGGACTCGGGCGGGCCGACGGGATCGGGTTGTTGTGGGCGCTGGTCACGTTTGTCTGCGAGGCCGGGTTCACGCTGCTGGCGGTGCCGTTGCTGGGGCGGCACGGGCCGCTGGGCGTGTCGGTCCACGCGACGTGGATGGCGGCCGGGGTGTTCGGCGTGGCCGCCCTCGTCCTCGAAGGGCCGTCGCCGCACCTGCGCGCTTCCCATGTGTTCGCCGGTGTCTATCTGGCGGTGGCGGTCACGGCGCTGGCCTTCGTGCTCTGGTACACGTGCGTGTCGCGGTTGGGGTCGGCCCGCGCCGGGTTGCTGACCGGCATCGCGCCCGTCGCGGCGGCCGCGGCCGGGGTGGCGCTCGGCGGTCCCGTACCCAGCCCGCTCGTGTGGGCCGGCATCGCCTTGGTGGCTCTGGGTCTGGTCGTGGGGATGACGCCGGCGTCGCTTCCCGAACCGGCCCTGTCGAATCAGTGATATGAAGAACTCGTAGCAATGATCTCGGCGTGCTAGGCTCGTCGTATCGGCGATACGCAGAGGGCGTATCGACGTGATCAACGAGGTGGGACTCATGGCTGTAGCTGTTGTCACCGGTGCCTCGCGCGGAATCGGCCGCGCCGCCGCCATCGCCCTGGGCGCCGCCGGCCACGACGTGGTCGTCGGTTACGCCGGCTCGCCCGACGCCGCTTCCGAGACGGTCACCCTCGTGGTGGAGGCCGGTGGCCGGGCCGTGGCGGCCCAGGCCGACGTCGCCGACGAGCAGGCCGTGTCCGGCATGTTCGACCTGGCCGAGAAGGAGTTCGGCGGCGTCGACGTCGTGGTCAACTCGGCCGGCCTGATGCTGCTGTCCCCGCTGGCCGACCTCGATCTCGACGACCTCGACCGCATGCACCGCACCAACATCCGCGGCAGCTTCGTGGTCGCCCGCGAGGCCGCCCGCCGCCTGCGTGACGGCGGCGCCATCATCATGGTCTCGACGTCGGTGGTGGGCCTGCAGTTCCCGGCCTATTCGGCGTACGCCGCCAGCAAGGGCGCCGTCGAGGCCATGATCCTGGTCCTGGCCCGCGAGCTGCGCGGCCGCGACATCACCGTGAACGCCGTGGCCCCCGGCCCCACCGCCACCGACCTGTTCCTCAACGGCAAGGACCAGTCCGTCATCGACAACCTGGCCAAGCAGCCCCCGCTGGAGCGCCTGGGCCAGGCCGAGGACATCGCCGGCGTCATCGCCTTCCTGGCGAGTCCGGCCGGCCACTGGGTGAACGGCCAGACCGTCCGCGCCAACGGCGGCATCATCTGACGTGGTTGATCGGCGACCTTCGTCGATCAGGCCAGGTGGGACGGGTCGCGGCTGAAGACGAATGTGGCTATGTCGATGGCGGTCAGCTCGCCGTCCGGGTTGCGCAGGACGGTGAGGATCTCGCCCTCGTTCTCGCCGTCCACGCCCCGCCAGCGGTCGGGGGCCTCCCGGGTGAAGCGGGACCAGTGGAACGGGCCGGTCATCTCCAGGGCGGCGCCGTCGGTGACGATCTCGTATTCGCGGCCCATCCACCACCAGCGGCCCACCAGGGCCGCCGCCTCTCCGGCGGGTGGGGTGGGTGGCTGCCACGGTGCCGGCGGGGGCGCCGGCTCGGCGTCCAGGACCGTGGTCAGGGCGTCCAGGGCCACCTGCTTGATGGTGGTGCCGGTCAAGCCGTACGCGTTGGCGAAAGCGACCACGCCCAGACGGCTGCGGCGGTGGACCGCGAGCTGGGCCACGTAGCCGGGCATGGAGCCGCCGTGGCCGACGAAGACGCGTTCGCCCACGCGGAACAGCTGGGGGCCCAGGCCGTGGCCGGCCGTCCAGGACTCCAGGTCGCTGATCACCACCGGGGCGCACATCTCGTCGACCGTCTCGCGGGACAGGACCGTGGGGGACGGGTCGGTCCAGAACGCCGCCCACTTGGCCATGTCGGTGATCGTCGACCAGAGCTGGCCGGCCGGGGCCATCGCGCCCGAGTCGAGGCGGGGCTCCTCGTGCATCGCGCCGCCCAGGGCGTGGACCACGTAGCCGCGGGCGAACGGCTCGACCGGAGCGTACGTCGTCCTCTTCATGCCCAGCGGGTCGAGCACCCGCTTGGCCGCCAGGGCCTGCCAGCTCTCGCCCGTCACCTTCTCCAGGACCGCGCCGAGCAGGCCGTAGGCCAGGTTCGAGTAGCGGAAGCGGCGGAACGGCGGGCCGGCCACCTTGTCGTATCCGAGCTCGGCCAGCAGCTGGTCGACGTCGCCGCCGGTGGCCCGTTCCCACCAGGCGCCGTCCGGCTCGCGTTGCAGGCCGGAGACGTGGCCGAGCAGCTGGCGCAGGGTCACCCCGCCGATCGGCGTTCCCGGCAGGTGGCGGTAGAGGAGGTCGTCGAGGGCGAAGAAACCCTCGTCGCGCAGCTGCATGACCATGGTCGCGGTGAGCGTCTTGGTCACCGAGCCGAGACGGTACTGCGTTTTCGCGTCCGGCCGGGGATGCTCCCCGACGAAGGACTGGTGCAGCACCGCCCGGTCCCGCACGATGGCCAGGGCGAAGGACGGCACGCGCCCGTCGGCCTGCGCCCGCGCGGCGATCTCATCGACCCGCCGGCCGGTCTGCGGTAGCAGCGATGGAATCGGCGACACGGTGGACCCTCTCGATAAACGACTGATGGGTACAACTATGTAAGACGGATTGAGTGTCGCCCCCGATGCCCCGAATCTGCGCTCGGTGTATGTGAAGTCGCCGTACGTGCGCGGGCGTGCAACGATCGTGGTGTGGAAGCGGTTCTCTGGATCGTGCTAGGCATCGCATTGGCGATCGCCGAGGCTTTCACGGCCACTTTTCTCATCATCTTCTTCGCGGTGGGCGCGCTCGCCGCGGCCGGAGTGGCCGCCCTGGGTGCGCCGCTGCTGGTCCAGGTGATCACGTTCGCGCTCGTCTCCGGCATCTCCGTCGGGGCGCTCCGGCCGATCATCATGCGGCACGCCAAGCCCGCCTCCGAGACCGGCGAGACGCCGTTCGGAGTGGAGGCGATCGAGGGCAGCCACGGCATGGTGCTCGAGGAGGTCGACGCCGACCGCGGCCTGATCAAGCTGGACGGGGAGCTCTGGCAGGCCCGTTCCTTCGACGGCAACGAGAAATACCTGCCCGGCGAACGCGTCCGGGTCATCAAGGTCAAGGGCGCCACCGCCATCGTCTGGCGCGACGACCTGCCCAACATCTGAAGACATATAGAGAGGCGCCATGGAAGCAGTGATCGGTGTACTCATCATCGTGATCGTGGTTTTCGCCATCGTCACGCTGCTCCGGTCCGTCCGCATCGTCCCCCAGCAGCGTATGGACGTGGTGGAGCGCCTGGGCAAGTACAAGCGGACCCTCAGCCCGGGTCTGAACCTGCTGGTCCCGTTCGTCGACTCGGTGCGCAGCAAGGTGGACATGCGCGAGCAGGTCGTCTCCTTCCCGCCCCAGCCGGTGATCACCTCCGACAACCTGGTCGTCTCGATCGACACGGTGCTCTATTTCAAGGTGGTCGACCCGGTCCGGGCGACGTACGAGATCGCGAACTTCCTCCAGGCGATAGAGCAGCTGACCGTCACGACGCTGCGTAACGTCATCGGCTCGCTCGACCTGGAGCGCGCGCTGACCAGCCGCGAGGAGATCAACCGGCATCTGTCGTCGGTGCTGGACGAGACCACCGGCCGATGGGGCATCAAGGTCACCCGGGTCGAGATCAAGGCGATCGAGCCGCCGCCGAGCATCCGCGACTCCATGGAGAAGCAGATGCGCGCCGAGCGTGACCGCCGCGCCGCGATCCTGAACGCCGAGGGCCACAAGCAGTCGCAGATCCTCACCGCCGAGGGTGAGAAGCAGGCCGCGGTGCTGCGCGCCGACGGTGACCGGCAGGCCCGCATCCTTCAGGCCGAGGGCCAGGCCAAGGCCATCCGTACGGTCTTCGACGCGATCCACACGGCGAATCCGTCGCAGAAGGTCCTGGCCTACCAGTACCTCCAGGCCCTGCCGCAGATCGCCAACGGCTCGGCCAACAAGGTCTGGATCGTGCCGACCGAGCTGACCAAGGCCCTCGACGGTCTCGGCGGCGCCCTGGGCGGCCTGGCCAACATGGCCGGCGACGCCCCGAAGGCGGGTGTCGACGCGGCCGCCGTCGAGCGCGAGGCCGTCGCGGCGGCGCAGGCCGCCGCGGCCGAGGCCAGCAAGATCAATGAGGCCGTACGGGAGGCGGAGGCTCAGGTCAGCGGCGACCCCGACAAGACGGCCGCCCTGCCCGCTCCCGAGCCGATTCCGCCGTCGGCCGCCCTGGGCGGGGCCGACTACAACGGCGCCGCCGATCTCGAGGGGCGCCGCGAGCGCGCCTGAAGATTTTGATCACGGCCGGCCCGTTCGGGTCGGCCGTGTCGCGTCCGTACGGGGATAATCATGCTGCCGCCGGATCCTCGGCGGTTACGGACGCTTCAGGAGGCACGGATGTCTGAGTCCACCGCAAATCCCGAGACCCCGGACGAGACGCCGGAAGCCGAGCAGCCCGAGGAGTTCCTCAACCGCGCCGCCCGCCGGGCCAAGGGCAAGGCCAAGGGCTCCCACCAGCACACCGAGCACGAACACGGTGGCCCCCACGGCCGCGGTTCCGTCCAGAGCCCTCGGCAGTACGGCAACCGGCGCAGCGGCTAGATGTCGGAGTCGTCGCGGCCCAGCTCCCAGAAAGCCACTGCTGCGGCCGCGGCGACGTTCAACGAGTCCACATTCCGGCGCATCGGGATCTTCACCGGCACGTCGCTGGCCGCCATCGCGTGCTTCGACAGGCCGGGGCCCTCGGCGCCCAGCAGCAGGGCCGTGCGCTCGCGCTGCGCCGCCGTGAGCCGCTGCAGAGCCACCGCGTCCGGGTCGGGGGTCAGGGCCAGCACGGTGAAACCGGCGTCCCGGAGCTGCTGCAGACCCGACGGCCAGGGCTCCAGGATGGCGTACGGCACGGCGAAGACCTCGCCCATGCTGACCCGCACGCTGCGCCGGTAGAGCGGATCGGCGCAGGTCGGCGACAGCAGCACGGCGTCGATGCCCAGGGCGGCCGCACCGCGGAAGACCGCCCCGATGTTCGTGTGGTTGTTGACGTCCTCGAGGACGGCCACCCGGCGGGCGCCCTCGACGACCTCCCCGGCCGACGGCAGCGGCCGGCGGTGGAACGACGCCAGCACACCCCGGTGCACGTGGAAGCCGGTCACCTTCTCCAGCACGGACGGAACCGCGGCGTAGACCGGGGCGTCGTCCGGCAGGTCGGCGATCTGGTCCGCGCGCTTGGCGTCGATCAGATAGGACCGGGGGCGGTAACCGGCGCGCAGCGCCCGCCGCAGCACCAGCTCACCCTCGGCGATGAAGAGCCCGTTCGGGGGCTCCCACTTGGTGCGCAGCTCCAGGTCGGTCAGCGCGTGATAGTCGCCGAGCCGCTCGTCGTCCGGGTCGGTGATCTCGAGAACCACTGGTGTCAGTCCACCCGGTACGTGAGGTGGGTGGCGTGCCCCGAGGCCCGCACGTGGATCTGGCGCAGCTGCCGCGGCGACGCGCCGTCGAACAGCGGGGTGCCCGAGCCGAGAAGCACCGGCGACAGGTGCAGCCGCAGCTCGTCGACGACGCCGGCCTCGATCGCCCCGCGGATCACGGCGCCGCCGCCCATGACGACGACGTCCCGGTCGTCGGCCAGCGCGGTCGCCTTGGCCACGGCGCTGCGCACCCCGTCCACGACGAAGCTGAAGCGGTCGCCGAGACGTACGGAATCGGGAGGGTTCGACGTCACGACGAGCACCGGCGGGGCCGCGTTGAGCCCGGCGCCGTAACCCACCTCTTCGTTCCACCCGTGCGGGCCGTCGACGATGTCGAACAGGGCGCGGCCCATGATGACGGCGCCGGTCGCGTCGGTCGTCTCCTGAAGCACGGCGCGGTCGACGGCGTCGCCCTCGAAGACCCATCGGTGCAGGCCCTCGCCTCCGGTGCCGAGCCCGTTGTCCGGACCGGGGTCAGGCCCGGTGACGAACCCGTCCAGCGAAACCGAGATGTCCGCGACCACCTTTGTCATGCACCGAGCATGCCATTCAGCCTTTCGGGATCAGGCGGCCACCCGTCCAGGCGAGGCCGGTTCCGGCCGCCAGGAGCAGCAGGGCGCCCACGGTCGGCAACGGTTGCCGGGCCTCGGCTCCCGCACCAAGGGCAACTGCGGCAAGCATCAGGAGTACGCCGTCAGCCGGGTTCACGAGACGCGAACGGAACACCGCCCAGCCCAGTACGAGCCACCCGAGCCCGGCCGTCGCGGCGCCGGTCACCGCGACGAGATGCAGCTGATCGGGGGCGAGCGGCGCCCCGGCGGCCACCGTGCCCTTCGGCAGCGCGGCCAGCGGCAGCGTCAGCACCAGCCCGGCCAGCCCCAGCAGCAACCCGGCCAGCGCCGTGCGCCGGGTCCGGGCGCCGGCCAGCAGCCCGGCCAGGGCGATCATCGCGATGGCGGCCAGCCAGTTCGCGGCCACCTCGACGACCAGGGGACCGGGCGGGGTGTCGATGCCGAGCGTCGTCCAGCCGTACAGAAGGGACGCGGCGGGAAGCGCCCAGAGGGCGAGGCGCGCGTACCGGCGTACACTCCAGACCCAGACCGCCTCCCGCACCGGGAGATGATCGTCATGTCCCGCCGAGCCGGCGGGCGGGCGAGCGGCGCCGACCCACGCCGGAGAGACCCGCAACGGTCGTCCGCTGGCCGTGCGGTGATGGCTGATGGTCATGGGTGTGCCCTCGCGTCGGCTCAAGCCGAACGGCCCGGGGGTAACCGTCGGGAATCCTGGCCGAAGCCTTGCAAATGGCGGAGGTCCCCGCACCCGGTTCCCGGAAAAAACGCCGATAGGCTGTCGCCGATGACTGAGATGCGTACCGAACGCCTGCTTCTGCGCCAGTGGCGCGACGACGATCTCGACGCCTGGGCCGAGCTGAACGCCGACCCGGCGGTCCGTGAGTTCTTCCCGTCGGTGCTGACCCGTGACGAGTCGGCCGCCTCGCTGAGCCACTTCCGGGCCGAGCTGGACGAACGCGGCTGGGGCTGGTGGGCGGTCGAGGCGCCGGAGGAGGGCGGCCTGATCGGCATGGCCGGCCTCGACCCGGTCGACGAGGAGGTGCCGTTCCACGGCACCGAGGCCGGCTGGCGCCTGGCCCGCAAGACCTGGGGAAAGGGTTACGCCACGGAGGCGGCACGCGCGGTCGTCGAGTACGGCTTCGAAGGGCTCCGCCTGCCGGAGATCCTCGCGATCGCCGCCGCCGGCAACGTGCGTTCCCACGCGGTGATGCGCCGCCTCGGCATGACCCACGACCCGTCCGACGACTTCGACGACCCGACGGTGCCGCCGGGCCCGCTGCGCCCGTCGGTCGTGTACCGCCTGCGCAATCCGCGCCTCGCCGCCTGAAAATTGTCGTACCCCCGCGCCAGGATGGACCCATGAGCGACGAGCTTCCGGTGGCCCCGTTGGCCGAGCTGCGGCGGCGGCGCAGTGAGAAATGGCGGGCCTTCCCCGGTGACGTGCTGCCGCTGTTCGTGGCCGAGATGGACTACGACCTGGCCCCACCGGTGACGGCGGTGCTGACCGAGGCCGTGCGCCACGGCGACCTGGGCTACGCCTCGTCCACTCCGGATCTGGGCCGGGCCCTGGCCGCCTTCGCCGGCCGCCAGTGGGGCTGGGAGATCGACCCCGCCCAGGTCACGGCGGTCACCGACGTCGGCGTCGGCGTGGTCGAGATGATGCGCGTGCTGACCCGCCCCGGCGACGCCGTGGTGATCAGCCCGCCGGTCTACTCGCCGTTCTTCGACTGGGTGCCCGAGGTCGGCGCCCGCATCCTCGAGGTCCCCCTGGCCCGCGGCCCCTCCGGATATCGCCTCGACCTGGCCGCGCTGGAGGCCGCGTTCGCCACCCACCCGGCGGCGTACGTGCTGTGCAACCCGCACAACCCGGTCGGCCGCGTGCACACCGCCGACGAGCTGACCGAGCTGGTCCGCCTCGCCCGCCTCTACCGTGTCCCCCTGATCAGCGACGAGATCCACTCCCCGCTGGTCCTGCCCGGCGCCACGTTCACCCCGATCCTCACCCTGCCCGGCGCGGCCGACATCGCGGTCAGCGTCATCTCGGCCAGCAAGGCCTTCAACACGGCCGGCCTGAAATGCGCCGCCGTGGTCACCGCCGGCCCGCGCATGGCCCAGGCCGTGACCCGTTTCCCGCCGGGCCCCGACGACCGCGTGGGCCACCTCGGCGTCCTGGCCTCCATCGCCGCTTTCACCGAGGGCGACGCCTGGCTAGCCTCGCTGCGGACCACGCTCGACCGGCGCCGCGCCCAGTTGGGCGACCTCCTGCGCTCCCAGCTGCCCACGCTGACCTGGACGCCGCCCGAGGCCACCTACCTGGCCTGGCTCGACGCCTCGGCCGTGGGCCGCGACGACGAGCCCCGCGACCACTTCCTCACCAGGTCCCGGGTGGCCCTGGAGCCCGGCACCAAGCACGGCGCCGCCGGCGCGGGCCACGTACGCCTCAACTTCGCCACCAGCCCCGACATCCTCACCGAGGCGGTGAAACGCATGGCCGCCTCGTTGCCTTGAGACGTAGTGGCGAAATGAGGTGGTTTGTAGCAGTACGGTGGAGGTGAGAGCCGACCATCGGGGGTGTGTAACGGTGTCGTCCGGATCGGGTACGGGCTCCGGGGCGGACCAGCACCTGCTGGCCCTGCTGCGCGCGATCCGCCTGCGCCAGGCCGCCCCGGACGCGGTAGCGGCCGGCATCGACGACACCGCGGCGGCTTTGCACGAGCTCACCGCCCAAGGCGACGACGACCATCCCGCCCTGCCCCCGGGCGAGTCACACAACGCCCTGCCACCCGCTCCGCCCCGACTGGGCCTGCCCGCCGCTTCCCCACACGCCGCGACCGCGCCGCACGCCGCCGGTTCTCCGCAAGCTGCATCCTCGCCGCACGCCGCCGGTTCCCCGCACGCCGCCGGTTCTCCGCAAGCTGCGTCCTCGCCGCACGCCGCCGCTTCCCCGCACGCCGCCGCTTCCCCGCACGCCGCCGCTTCCCCGCACGCCGCCGCTTCCCCGCACGCCGCGGCCTCGCCGCACGCCGCATCCTCGCCGCACGCTGCGGCCGACGGTGGCGGTGCGGGCCAGCTCCGGCCCCGCTGGGCGTCGGCGGCACAAGGTTCCGCGGCCTCGCCCGAACCCACCCCGCCGTCGGTCGGCCATCCTCCGGTGGGGCCGTTCGGCGCCGGGCGCGTCGTTCACTCGCCGATGGCGGAAGACGGCGAGCCACCGCACTTCGATGACCGTTCGGGCGAGCGCACCGACCGCCCTTCCGCGGGCCGGAGCTTTTGGGACAAAAGCCCGATCCGGCCCGGCTCTTCGCGACCCCTGGGCAGCCGGCCCGGAGCGGCCGCCGGTGGTGATCGCTTCGGTGGCGGGCTGCCCGCTGATCCGCTCGACGCGGGCGGGACCGAGCCGGAACGCCGAGGGGACCATCCAGCGGTTGGCGGGCGGGCCGGGCGGGCCGCCATCTCCGGGCTCACCAGCACGCCCCGGGTAAGCAGGCCCGGCCCGCCAAGAGAAGCCGCCTCGCCGGGGGAGACCGAGCGGGGGTGGAACCACGCGGGGCCGGACCAGGCGGGGCCAGACCAGGCGGGGCCGGAACGGCCTGGGCGGGCGGTGGTGTGGCGGCCTCTTCCTGGGGATTCCGATGCTGGGGGATTCGACGAGGATGACGGGGCCGAGGCGGTGGGGCGGCCGCATCGCAATCGTTTTACCGGGCTTCCGGTTCGGCGTCCTGGGTCTGAGGTGTGGCCCGGTGCTGAGGCGGGGGCGGCGGAAGGCACGGCCGGGGGCCGGGCTCGATGGGCCGGTGGTGCGAGTGCCGGGGCGCGGCCTCGCTGGGCGGCCGGTGGGCGTGGCGTACCGCCGGAGAGTGAAACTCATCTGGGGATGCGGCGGCTTCCTGGGATGGATCTGCCCCATGTGATGCCGCCGCTCGTCACGCGGGTCAATGCCGGGGATGGCATGGATCCGGCCGATGACGCGCTTCTTCGGCAGACGCAGCGGCTGCTCAGCACCAGCCTGACCTTTGCTGGTGGGCCTCTCGAGGTGGCCGAGCGGCTTCGGGGGGCTCTGATGCAGGCCGAGCCGGGGCTGCTCGCCGATCTTCCGGGTGGGGCCGCCACGCAGATCGGGCAGTTGGCGCAGGCCGTCACCTGGCTTGTGCACAACCTTGATCGGCCGCCCGTGCTGGTCGAAGGGTGCGGGCGGCTCGGTGCGGCGCTCGCCGCCTGCGGGGTGCGGGCGAGTCAGCTTCAGCTTGTCGGGGCGGCGCTGGCCGAGGCCATGCGGACCGGCATGTCGGCGGGGCAGTGGCGGCTCGACTTCGATGTGGCCTGGCGGTCGACGTGGCAGCACGCCTATGAATGGATTGTGCACGGAGGAGCTTCCGCGGCCTATGCGCCGCCGGTGTGGGACGCGGCAGTGGTGGAACATCAGCTGCGGCGGCCGGACCTTGCGGTCGTACGGCTGCGGCCCTCTCTGCCCATGCCTTTTCAAGCCGGGCAATATGCGCGGATCCAGGTGCGTGAGCTTCCCGCCGTCTGGCGGCCCTATTCGCTGGCGGCCCGCGACGACGTGGTCGAGCTGCATGTGCGGGCCAAGACCGAGACGGGCGTCAGCGGCACCCTCGTGCACCGGACCCGGGTCGGCGATCGGGTACGGCTGAGCCGGGCCGAGGGCGCGATGACCTTGCCGCCCGATCCGCGGCGGCACCTGCTGATGATCGCGGGGGACACCGGGGTGGTGCCTTTCAAGGCGCTGCTGACGCAGCTCGCCCAGACGGGGGACGAGCGGTCGGCGGTGCTGTTCTGGGGCGTACGGGATCTCTCGCAGCTCTATGACATCGAGGAGCTCACCGAGATCGCGCGGGCCGCCCGCCGGGCCACCGTCGTGCCCGTCGTCGCCGAGGGCGATCCCGGTCCGTACGCCTCGGGCCTGGTCACCGACGCGATCGCGGCCTACGGCGAATGGTCGGGCCACGAGGTCTTCCTGGCCGGGCCGCCGCTCATGATGGCCGCCACCTCGGTGGCGTTGCATCAGCTCGGAGTCGCCCCCGAGCGGATCCATCACGATCCGCCGGAATGAGTCAGGGCACCGCGTAACCCGGGATCGACGGCCACCGGACCGTCAGCACCACCGACTCCTCCTCGGCCACCCACGAGTGGTCGACCCCGTGGCCCCACACCACGTAGTCACCCGGCTCGGTCAGCACCACCGTGCGGTCCGGCAGCTCGACGTGGAAACGGCCGCTGATCAGCATGAGCAGGGCCTCGCGCCGCTCACCGGTCACCCACTGGGCGCGGCGGTCGCCTTTGGGGTGGCGGCCCCACTTGATCTCCACGTCGGTGCTGTGGCGCGGGTCGCCCGGCGGCCGGAAGTGGCCCAGCAGCCAGCCCTTCTCCTCCGGGGCGTCGACGTCGGCCTTGCCGACGTAGACCCCGTCAGAGAGCATCCGTCAGGACCTTCGCGTACGCCGCGGGCACGAACGTCGGGCCGCCCGGGGTCAGCACGTCGTCGCGGGACGCCGCCGCCCACGCGGAATCGGGGACCGCCGCCCGCAGCGCCACCAGCACCGGCGCGTCGTCGTCCAACATGGAGAGCGCCACCAGCGACTCCTCGACCTCGCCGACGCACTCGAACGGCTTGTGCGCGTCGATGCCGAGCAGCTCCAGGAAGCCGGGCACCTGCTCGGTGTCGCCGAACAGGTCCTTGCCGAAGATGCGGTTGAGCCGGTCGCGGTCCATGGCCGGTGCCATCGCCAGATAGACGAAACGGCACTTCGGGCAGTCACCGCACCAGCGGGCCGTCGGGTCGTGCAGCTTGAACGCCTTGTTGCAGCTGGTCACCACGTCGTCGTAGCGGTCGTGCCGGGCGTACAGCTGGGCGATGTGCAGCTCGGACAGCGAGCGCAGCAGCGAGAAGTACGGCTCGGTCAGGCCGGCGTGCGCGGTCACGGCGGCCCGCAGCAGACCCTCGGCCTCGATGCCCTTGGACCACTGGTGGTTGACCTCGTGACCGTTCCAGATCAGGTTGGGGTCGGAGGCGGAGCGCTCGTTCGACATCACGACCGGCCCGAGGCCGTGCCAGACGGCGGTGGCGATGGCGATCAGCGAGTTGATCGCGGTGACCGGGATGTGGCCGTTCAGGGCGCCGGCCTTGTTCAGCTCGAACAGGCGCGGGTCGAGCTGCCGGCGGGCGGCCAGCGCGTCGAGCCCCGAGGCGGCGTTCACGTTCTTGATCACCGGGTTGGGGTTCACCGAGAACGGCACCGGGTCGAGCCCGGCCGCGCGCAGGATCTCCAGGGTGACGATCGAGTCCTTGCCGCCGCCGACCGCGGAGAGCGGCCTTTTGTCAGAATTATCGACGGGCTTGGCTTTTGTCGCGCCGGCCGGGACCTCGACGACCGCCTCGAGCACGTACGGCAGCTGGTTGCGGTAGGCGTACTCGGCCATGCCCTTGGTGTAGACGGCCGTGAAGAAATCGGCGGCGGACGCCGGCACCGGCTTCGGCGCGACGATGCGGCGGGGCGCTCCGACCTTGAAGTAGCTCACCCCGGCCACGACGTGAAGAAGATCGAGGACGCGGTAGAGCGCCTCCTCGCGGCTTTCGTCGGTTTCGGCCGGCACCGGCAGCGTGATGGTCTCGGTGAATTCCAGCGGCTCCGGCCCGTCGAGCACATAGTCGAACGTCGCGACGCCGGTCGACGGGTCGAAGGCGTACGAGGGGAAGCGCATGACGTCGAACTGCACCCGGAAACTCCTGTCGTAGGGCCGACCGGCAATACTAGTGCGACTCATCGAGGAGGGGACGAACGTGCGCCTGGCAGACCTGAAAGGCCGCTCGGTGGCCGTGTGGGGCACCGGCCGGGAGGGGCGGGCCGCGGTCACCGCGATCGCCGCGCACGGGCCGTCGCGCCTGATGGCGGTCGATGACAGCGCCAACTTCCTGTCCGTGGAGTGGGCCTCCCCGCTGGCCGACCTGGCTCCGCTGGCCGGCGGCGACCACGCCTTCCCCACCCTGGTCAGTGCCGACGTGGTCGTGCGCTCGCCCGGCGTGCCCAACACGCATCCGTGGATGAAGCAGCTCCGGGAGCGCGGCGTCACGGTCACCGGCGGTAGCGCCCTCTGGATGGCCGATCACGCCGCGCGCACGATCGGCGTCACGGGTAGTAAGGGCAAGAGCACCACGTCGAGTCTGATCAGCCACCTGCTCGCCGCCGTGGGCCGCCCCAACGTCTTCGGTGGCAACATCGGCGTACCCCTGCTGGATCTCGAAGAGGCGGAGCAGTACGTGCTGGAGCTGTCCAGCTATCAGTGCGCCGACCTGACCGACTCGCCCCGCGTGGCCGTGGTGACCTCGCTGTTCCCGGAACATCTGGACGCGCACGGCGGCGAGCGCGAGTACTACCGCGACAAGCTGAACATCCTGCGGCACGACCCCGACCTGATCGTCGTGAACGGCGCCGACGACCGGCTGCGGGCCGAGATCCGCGGGGTCACCGACGTGAACGGCTTCCCGCCGGTGCCGGCCGCGGCCGACGACTCCCGCTTCCGCATCGAGGACGACACGGTCTACTGCTCGGACGAGCCGCTGTTCCCGCGGGCCACCCTGAAGTTGAAGGGCGCCCACAACGGCCGCAACCTCTGCGTGGCGCTGGCCGTGCTCGACGGGCTGGGCATCGACGTACCCGGTCAGAAAGACGTGCTGGCCGAGGCCGTGTCCGCCTTCGAGGGCCTGCCCCACCGGCTCGCCGAGATCGAGGACCCGTCCGGCATCACCTTCGTCGACGACACCCTGTCCACGAGCCCGTACGCGACCATGCACGCCATCGACGCCTACGCCGGCCGCCCATTGACCGTGCTGGTCGGCGGCAACGACCGCGGACTCGACTACTCCCCGCTACGGGAGTTCCTCCGCGACAAGCAACTGACGGTGATCGGCATGCCCGACAGTGGCCCGCGCATCCTGGCCGAGCTGGCCGGCCTCGACGGCATCGTGACCCACCAGGCCGACGACCTTCATTCGGCCGTACGCCTGGCCCGCGAGACCACGCCCAGCGGAGGCGCCGTGCTGCTGTCGCCGGGCGCGCCCAGCTACGGCCAGTTCCGCAACTTCGAGCACCGCTCCGAGGTCTTCCTGGAGGCGATCGCTCAGTCGGGCGCCTGACACAAGCCATCCGCCGGCGCCCCGGCGCCGAATGCCCTTCATGACGGACTACAGGGCACGGTCGGTGCGGCGTCCCACCCATGCGCTCGGCGCGATGGGGGCGGTGGTCGGCCTGCTGCACCTGGCCGGGATCGTGGTGCTGTCCGGCGAGCCGGCCCTGGCCGGCGTGGGCATCGTCGCGTACCTGCTCGGGGTGCGGCACGCCTTCGACGCCCGGCACGTGGCGGTGATCGCGAAGTTCTCCGGCCGCGGCCCTCTGACGGCGGGCTTCTGGTTCTCGCTGGGCTCGGCCACCACGGTCTTCTCGGTGACGTTCCTGCTGGCGATGATCGTGCAACCGACGGCGAGCACCACTCCGGCGGGCGTCTTCCTGGCCATCCTGGGCGCCCTGAACCTGGTGGTCCTGATCGGCGCGTTGATGGGCCGGGGCCGCAAGTACGACGGTTCGGCCGCCAGCTACGGCCTGCTGGGCCGCCTGAGCCGCTGGGTGCGCCACCCGTGGCAGCTGTTCCCGCTGGGCGTCATCGTAGGTTTCGGCCTGCTCATCACGGCCGAAACGGGCCTGCTGCTCCTGGCGGCGACGGCGGCGGTCCCCGACCTGCCGCTGGCCGCCATCATCACCCAGCCTCTGCTTTTCGCCGCCGGCTTGTGCCTGGTCGGTGCGGTCCAGGGTGTACGCATGTCCACCCCCACCGCCGAACCCGCAGCCGGCATAGTTTTCACGACGACGGTGGCGGTGGGCACGTTGGCCATAGCCGCGATTGACCTGGCCGCGATAGACGTGACCCCCGGCCCGCTGCCCGACCTGGCGGGCCTGCCACTGGCCGCGATCCTCCTGCTGGTGCTGGCCATCCTGGCGTTCGTAGCTATCCGCCGCTACCGCCGCCGTCCCTCACGCTCGTCCTCGATCCCGTCGCCGTCGAGGTCGTCCGCGTCACCGGCCAACCAGACCCCGCCTTTCACGCAGCGTTCAGCGCCGCCTTCCGTGCTCCCTGCCATCCCGCCCGTCGGGCCGCCCCTTGCGCAATCCTTCGTGCCACCTTCCGCGCCGCCGGTCGGGCCGCCTCTTGCGCAGGCCTCCGCGTCGCCTTTCACGTCGCCCGTTGCGCCGTCTTCCGTGCCGCCCATCGGGCTGCCTCTCGCGCCGTCTTCCGCGCCGCCGCTTGCGCCGTCTTCCGCGTCGCCCATTGCGCCTCCCGTGCCGCCCGCCGGGCTGCCTCTCGCGCCGCCTTTCACGTCAGCCTCCGCGCCGCCTTTCACGTCAGCCTCCGCGCCGCCTTTCACGTCGGCCGTTGCGCCGTCTTCCGCGCCGCCCGCCCGGCTGCCTCTCGCACAGGCTTCCGCGCCGCCTCTCGCGGCGACTGAGGCGATGGTGCTCGGAGCGTCTTCGGGGTGGGGCCTCGTGCCCGATAGTGATCGGGGGACGGGTTCTGCGCCCGTCAGCGACCGGGCGGTGGCGGACGGCCTCGCGGTCGTCGCCGCGCGGCGGGGGACCGGGCCCGATCACGGACGTGGCGTAGCCCGGGTCGCCCGGAGCGGGGCCGGCGAACGGCTCGCGTCTGGGCACGCGGCAGTGAGGGACGGGTATTCGGCAGCGGGCGAGGGGCAACCGACCTCAAATGGCGGGCACCTGGCTGCGAGCGCCGGACACTCGGCCTCGAGCGGCGAGCAACCGGTTGCGCGGGACGGGTATCCGGCCTCGAGCGGCGAGCAACCGGTTGCGGGCGACGGGTATCGGGCCACGAGCGGCGAGCAACCGGTTGCGCGGGACGGGTATCGGGCCTCGAGCGGCGAGCAACCGGTTGCGGGCGACGGGTATCGGGCCACGAGCGGCGAGCAACCGGTTGCGCGTGACTGGTATCCGGCTACAAGCGGCGAGCAGCTGGCTGCGCGCGGCGGGAACTCGGCTGCGAGCGATCAATATTCGGCTGTGAGCGATGGAAACCCGGCAGGGAGCGGCGGCCGCTCGGTAGCGAGCGGGCCGACTGTCGGGGACGACACGGCGGCGGGGCCTGAACCTTCGGGGGTCGTTGCCGTTGTCACTGGTGCGGGCGCCGGGCTCGGGCGTGCGATAGCGCTCGGGCTCGCCGCCTCCGGCTACGGGGTCGTGGCCGTTGATCTCGATGCTGAGAGTGCGGAAGCCTGTGCTGTGCAGGCTCTCGCCTATGGGGTGGCCGCGCGGGCCATGGCGGCCGATGTGCGCGATCCGCTGTTTCTGGAGCGGATCGTGGCCGCTGCCGGGGAGCTCGGTGCCTCTGGTGGGCCCTCGGTGCTGGTCAACAGCGTCGCCGGCTGGGTGGCCGAACGTTATCCGCAGGTGGAGGCCTGGGTGCCGCCCACGCTTGATCTCACCGATGCCACCCTGCTGAGTCAGCTCGTGCTGGATCCGATGGGTTCGCGGGGTGGCGGCGCGATCGTCAACGTCATCGCCGGTGGGGCGGGCACCGATCTGGAGGCGCGCCTGGTTCGGTTCACGGGGACCTTCGCGGGGGTTGCCGAGCGGTTCGGCGTCCGCGCGATGTGTGTCACCGCCGACCGGCTGATCGTGACGGCTGCGGACGTTCTGAACGCCGTCCTGGATCTGATCGACCGTGGCGGCCCGGGCGCGATCGTCGAGCTGCGCGGCGGCCAGACAGCCCGTTCGGACCAGGACAGCCATGCGGGCCGGACCGGCACCGGCGACGTGGGCGGGACCGGCAGCGGCCGTCAGGTAGGCAGGGTCGCCAGCGGCGAGGTGGGCCGGATCAGCGGCGGCGGTCAGCTGGGCCGAGGCGGCAGCGGGCAAGTGAGCCAAGCGGACCGGTCGGATGGTTCGGGTGGGAGCGGGCCGCAGGGGCGTCCGGGCACTGTTCGCGCGTCGGCGGCGGTTGTCTGAAGGATCGTTTTCGGCTGAGGCCGAGGGTGGCGTGCAGCCGCCCTCGGCCTTTTTGTCGGTTTTCATGGGTGACCACCGAAGCGGCCGGAACCTCGGTGACCAGGGTGAGTTGCAGCCGGCCGGCCGCTACGTCGGGGGCGGTGAGGGTTCGGCGGTGAGGCGCTGAATGCGTACCCCTGCTTGTTACGCCGGTAAAAACCGCGTTTCAGAATCGCCAAGATCTAGTACGAACGGGCCAGCCACCATGGCCCGAAAGGGCAGCTCACGTCGGGTGGAAGTGCGATCTCAAATCAGGGCAAAACCGGACGCGTGATGGCGGTCACGTCGTAAAGAACATTTCCGGATTGATGACTGTCAAGTGGTTGCGGCGTAACACGCGTTCATCGGCGCAGGTCAGGTAACGGTTTGAAAACTTCGCCCACAGTCTTGACACGGAGGGGCCTTCAGTAAGAACTTTTACCGCGACAGTAAACAGTCCTTCCTGAAGGGATGGCCAATGGGCGAGCCGGAGATGGACGGCACCGCGTCGACCGCGGTCGTCGACTCCCTGGTTCGTGGCGAGCCGGTCGTCCCGACGGTCGAAAACGCCGCAAACCAGGTGTCGGTGCTTGTGCGGGTGCGGTCGCTGCTGCCGGAGTTCACGGGGGCTCTGCGGCGCGTCGCCGAGCAGGTGCTGACCGATCCGGCGGCCGCCTCGCGGGCCACCATCGTCGAGCTCGCCGAGCGCAGCGGCACCTCGCCCGCGACCGTCACGCGGTTCTGCCGGGCGCTCGGCTTCGACGGCTACGCCGATCTGCGGCTCGGGATCGCGGCCGAGACCGGGCGGGCCCGCAGCGCCGGCTGGACCGTCGACATCGGGCGTGAGATCCAGCCCAGCGACCCGCTCGAGCGCGTGCTCGGGCAGATCATGGCGGCCGACACGCAGGCCATGCACGACACCGCCGCGCTGCTCGATCTGGCCGAGGTCGAGCGGGCCGCCGTCGCCATCGCCGCCGCGCCCCGGGTCAACATCTTCGGGGCCAGCGGCAGCGCCCTGGTCGGCGAGGAGATGCAGTTCAGCCTGCACCGCATCGGGGTGCCGGCCTGGGCCTGGACCGACGTCCACAACGGGCTCGCCAGCGCCGCCCTCTCCCGGCCCGGCGACGTCGCGCTCGGCATCTCGCACAGCGGCGAGACCGGCGAGACCATCGAGCTGCTGGCCGAGGCGAGCAGCCGGGGCGCCACCACCATCGCGTTGACCAGCTTCCCGCGCTCGCCGCTGGCCGAGCTGGCCGACATCGTCCTTCTCACCGCCACCCAGGCCACGACCTTCCGGCCGGACGCGCTCAGCGCCCGCCATCCCCAGCTGGTCGTGCTCGATCTGCTCTACGTCGCCGTCGCGCAGCGCACCCACGAGCGCTCGCACGCCGCCTTCCAGCGCACCGCCCAGGCCGTGCACGGTCACAAGGCAGCCAAGGACGGCAGCCCCACATGATCTCCGCCGGTCACCGGCGGTGCACCAGCGCACAGACCCCGACACATAAAAACTCCCCTCTGGAGGAAGCGTGAAGCGCAAGATCGCGGTCGCCGCGGCACTCGCTGCGACGCTGCTCGGCGCCGCTGCCTGCGGCTCCAACGAAGATGCACCTACTACCTCCGCATCCGGCAAGGTCGACGGCGC
This sequence comes from Actinoplanes sp. NPDC000266, assembly GCF_042899005.1. Lineage (NCBI taxonomy): Bacteria > Bacillati > Actinomycetota > Actinomycetes > Micromonosporales > Micromonosporaceae > Actinoplanes > Actinoplanes sp. NPDC000266. The sequence continues at coordinate 138,145 of NZ_JBIAZI010000011.1, read as the reverse complement.
CGGCAAGACCCTCAAGGTCTGGCTGATGGTCGACGCGCAGACGGCGTGGAAAGACGTCGTCGACAACGCGAGCAAGCGCTTCACCGAGGCCACCGGCGCCCAGGTCAACGTCGAGTACCAGCAGTGGGCCAACCACCTGACCAAGCTGGACGCCACGCTGGCCGGCACCGACGTGCCGGACGTGATCGAGCTGGGCAACAGCGAGTTCCCCAAGTACGTCTTCAGCGGCGGCTTCGCGGCGATCAACCCGGCCGACTACGAGAACTCGGGCACGTGGCTCGCCGGCCTCAAGGGCGCCTGCGACTTCGAGGGCAAGACCTACTGCGTTCCCTATTACGCCGGCGCGCGCCTGCTGATCTACCGCACCGACCTCTTCAAGGAGGCCGGCCTCGCGGCCCCCAAGACGTACGACGACTTCCTGGCCGCGGCCGAGAAGATCCAGACCGCCAAGAAGTCGGACCCCAAGTTCGGCTCCGTCTACATGCCGGGCCAGTACTGGTACGCGGCGATGAGCTGGGTCAAGTCGACCGGCGGCGACATCGCCAAGCAGGACGGCGACAAGTGGGTCGGCCAGCTGTCGCAGCCGCAGTCGATCGAGGGCCTCCAGCGCTGGGTCGACATGGTCAAGAAGTACTCGAAGGCCGACCCCACCAAGAACGAGAACGAGCAGGCCGGCATCTTCGCGCAGGGCACCTCGGCCATGTTCTACGGCAACGCGTGGGAGCAGGGCTCGGCCGAGGAGGTCAAGAAGGACCCCAACGACGAGAACTCGCCGCTGGTCCCGACCAAGGTCAAGGGCAAGCTGGCCACCGCGGCCATGCCGGAGATTCCCTCCTTCCTGGGCGGCTCGAACCTCGGCGTGGCCGAGAAGAGCCAGAACAAGGAGCTGGCGGCCCAGTGGATCAAGGCTTTCACCGACAGCCAGTCGATGGCCGGCCTGATCAAGGCGAACGCGCTGCCGAACTCGACCGCGCTGCTGGACAAGGCCGCGGCCGACAACCCGGCGCTGGCCCCGGCCGCGCAGGCGGCCAAGGACAGCTGGTTCACGCCGAACGCCGAGAAGTGGGCTGACGTCGAGAAGGGCGCGGTGCTGCAGACGATGCTCACCGACATCCTGACCGGCAAGAAGTCGGTGGCCGACGGCGCCAAGTGGGCCGACGACCAGATCAACGCGACGCTCAACGAGAGCTGATCTCCCGTGGTGCCGCCTCGATGAGAGGCGGCACCGCCCGCCCGACGCGAAAGGGAACCCGCTGATGTCCGTCGTCGAATCACCGGCGACCCGCCCGGTAGCGAAGCCTCCGGCCGCTACAAAACAACCACGGCGCAAAACGGACAAGACCCCTTGGCTGCTCGCGATTCCGGCCCTCGTCCTGCTGGCCGGGCTGCTCGGCTACCCGCTGGTCCGGATGGTGATCCTCTCCTTCCAGAACATGCGGTTGCGCGAGCTGTTCAGCGGCCGCACGCCGCCGTGGGTGGGCTTCGACAACTACACCAAGGTGCTCACGGACAGCGTGTTCTGGGGCGTGACCGGCCGTACGGTCGCCTTCACGGTCGTCTCGGTGTTGATCTCGGTGGTGATCGGCCTGGCCGTCGCCCTGCTGATGCGGCGGGTGACGCGAGGCGTACGCCTGTTCATGGTCGTCGCCATGATGTTCGTCTGGGCGCTGCCGCAGCTGGTGGCCGCGCAGATCTTCCGGTGGATGACCGACTCCGACTTCGGCGTCGTGAACTACCTGATCGACAAGATCCCGGGCGTGGACTACGCGAACCACAGCTGGTTCGTGAACCCGTGGCAGGGCTGGTCGGTGATCACCACCCTGGTGGTCTGGGCCGGCATCCCGTTCCTGGCCATCACGCTGAACGCGGGCCTCACGCAGGTGCCGAAGGAGCTGCTCGAAGCGGCGACGATGGACGGGGCGACGCCCTGGCAATCACTGCGCAACATCATCCTGCCGATCTTGAAACCCTTAATCACTATCGTCACGACGCTCTCGGTGATCTGGAACTTCGGGCTCTTCACGCAGGCGTGGGTGCTGCGCGACGGTCACCCGGAGCCGAGCTTCCAGACGCTGGCGACGTACTCGTACACGCAGGCGTTCGGGCAGTCGCGCTACAGCCTGGGGTCGGCCATCGCGGTGATCACCGTGATCCTCATGCTGGGCGTGATGATCTTCTATATCCGTCAGATGTTCAAGATCGGTGAGGTGGAGTGATGGTCGCGATCGCCCCCACTGTCAAGCGCCGCCGCCGAGTAAAAGCGGACGACAGCGTGCTCACCGTCGGCCGCAGCCGGGCCGGCACGGTCGCCGCCAACACCGTGGGCATCCTGTTCTCGATCTTCATGCTGTTCCCGGTCTACTGGGTGCTCAATACCGCGTTCAAGCCGGCCAACGAGGTCCTCTCGCTGGAGCCGACGCTGCTGCCGAAGAACCCGACCTTCGACAACTTCAAGTCGGCCATCAACGCCCCGCTGTTCCTCGAGAACATGCTCAACGGCGTGATCATCACGTTGCTCGCGGTGGCCGGGGCGCTGGTCGTGGGCTTCCTGGCCGCGCTGTCGATCGCCCGGTTCAAGTTCTACGGCCGCAAGTCGATCATCCTGGTCATCCTCGTGGTGCAGCTGATCCCGTTCATCTCGTTGCTCATCCCGTTGTTCCTGATGCTTCAGCAGGCCAAGTTGACCAACAGCCTCATCGGTGTGAGCATCACCTACCTTGTGCTGATCCTGCCGTACACCGTGTGGACACTTCGCGGCTTCATCTCGGGCATCCCGCGTGAGCTCGACGAGGCCGCGCTGATCGACGGCTGTACCCGGGCCCAGGTCTTCTGGCGCATCATCCTCCCGCTGACCGGTCCCGGCCTGGTGGCCACCAGCGTCTACGGATTCATCCAGGCCTGGAACGAATTCATCATCATCAACACGCTCAACAGCCCGGACAAGCAGAACCTGATGGCCTGGCTGCTGCAGAACCAGACGACCCGCGGTACCGCCTGGGGCCCCCTCATGGCCGGTGCGATCATCACCTCGATCCCGGTGGTGATCTTCTTCCTGATCATCCAGCGCAACATCGCCACCGGTCTCACGGCCGGCGCGGTCAAGGGCTGATCACAAACACAACCTGAGGAGATGTTGTGACCGATATTTTCGCCAAGCCCGAGCTGGACCGCCGTACGCTGCTGCGTCGCGCCGCCGCCGTCGGCCTGCTCGCCACCCCCGCCGTCGGCATGCTCAGCGCCTGTGTCGGCGGTGGGTCCGACGACAGCGACCAGGAGCAGGCCACCGGCACCAAGTCGGCGGACAACCCGCTCGGCATCGACCCCAAGGCCGGCGTGGAGATCGTGATCTTCAACGGCGGTCTCGGCACGGCGTACGCCACCGACGTGGACACCCCGCTGTTCAGCAAGAAGTGGCCGGAGGCCAAGGTCACCTACTCGGCGACCGAGCAGATCTCGACGGTCATCCAGCCCCGGATCAACGCCGGCAACCCGCCGGACATGATCAACAACTCGGGCTCGAACCTGATGGACTTCGGCGCGATCGTCAAGGCCGGCCAGGCCGCCGACCTGACCGACCTGTTCGCGGCGCCGTCGCTGGACATCGCGGGCAAGACCGTGGCCGAGACCCTGGTGCCGGGCGCGGTCGAGCAGGGCAGCTACGACGGCAAGCCGTTCGCGATGAACTACTCGTACACCGTGTTCGGTCTCTGGTACAACAAGGCGCTGTTCGCCAAGAACAACTGGACCGTCCCGACCACGTGGGCCGAGTTCACCGCCCTGTGCGACAAGATCAAGGCGGCCGGCATCACGCCGTTCGGCTACGCGGGCGCCAACGCCTCGTACTACATGGTCCGCGCCCTGCTCACCAGCGCCGGCAAGATCGGCACCGAGCAGGTCCTCAAGGACATCGACAACCTGAAGGAAGGCGCCTGGCAGAACGACGCCATCAAGCAGGCGGCGCAGGCCTGGGGCGAGATCGGCAACAAGTACATCAACAAGACGTTCCTCGGCCTCAAGCACACCGAGGTCCAGCTCCAGCAGAACCAGGACAAGGTCGCGTTCTACCCCTGCGGCTCCTGGCTCGAGAACGAGCAGGCCAAGGACACCCCGCCCGGCTTCGAGTACGCGATCGCCGCGTACCCGAGCGTGACCGCGGCCGACAAGCTCCCGGCCCCGGCCATCAACGCCGCGGCCGGCGAGATCTACTTCGCGGCCGCCAAGGGCAAGAACCCGCAGGGTGGCAAGGAGTACCTGCGGACCATGCTCTCCAAGGAGGCGGCGCTGGGCTTCACCAAGCTCACCAAGTCGCTTACGGTGGTGGCGGGCGCCTCCGACGGTGTCACCATCTCGCCCGGTCTGACCAGCGCCAACGACGCGGTCACCAAGGCCGGCAAGGACATCTTCATGGGCTACCTGTTCGACACCTGGTACAAGAAGCTCGACGACGAGTCCCGTGGCGCCGTCAACGACCTGATGTTCAAGGGCGGGGACGCGCAGAAGTTCTGCGACCGGATGGAGAAGGCGTCCCAGGCTGTTGCCAAGGACTCCTCGGTCACCAAGTTCACCCGTAGCTGATCTTTGTACGGCAACAAGTAGGACGGTAGAGCGCCATGCGACGCGGTAAGTATCCCTTCATCATCGGCTTCCTTATCGTGCCGGTGGCGCTCTACTGCACCTTTGTGGTGGCGGCGTACATCCAGACCTTCCAGTTGTCGCTGACCAACTGGTCGGGTCTCGGCCCGATCGAGTACGTCGGCTTCGACAACTTCACGAAGCTGTGGCACGACGAGGTGTTCTGGAAGTCGATCCGGCACAACCTCTTCCTGCTCATCCTGCTGCCGATCGTCACGATCATCCTGGCCCTGGTCTTCGCCTTCCTGCTGAACGTCGGCGGCGGCCACAAGGGCGGCACCACGCGCGGCGTGTGGGGCTCCAAGGTCTACCGGGTCATCTTCTTCTTCCCGCAGCTGCTGGCCCTGGCCATCGTGGCGGTGATCTTCGGGCGGGTCTTCGGGCCGGACAAGAGCGGCATGCTCAACGGCCTGTTCCCGGCCGACTGGAAACCCTGGCTGTTCCTGGCCGACGAGCGGTACGCGATGCTCTGCATCCTGATCGTGCTGATCTGGCAGGCGGTCGGCTTCTACGTCGTGCTCTTCTCGGCCGGCATGGGCTCGATCCCGGCCGAGATCTACGAGGCGGCGGCACTCGACGGCGCCACCCGCATCACCCTGTTCTTCCGGATCACGATCCCGCTGCTGTGGAACACCGTGCAGGTCGCCTGGGTCTATCTGGGCATCGCCGCGTTCGACGCCTTCGCCCTGGTCAACATCATGACCGTGGATCGAGGCGGCCCGAACGGCGCGTCCTCGGTGCTCAGTCTGATGATCTACCGCAACGCCTTCGAATTCTCGCAGGCCGGCTACGCCTCCGCGCTGGGCGTGGTCCTTTTCTTCCTGACCCTGACCTTCGCCGCGCTGACCCTGAGGGTCACCCGCCGCGATTCCGTCGAAGCCTGAGGCGGACGAGATGACGAACCTTACCGAAGCCCCGCCGGTCATCACCGAGAGCAAGAGCGCCGGCCGCAAGCCCGACAAGAAGCGCGACGTCAACGCCTTCACCGGCCTGGCCCACATCGCCCTGTTCGCCTGGGCGCTGGTGACGGCCGGCCCGCTGATCTGGGTGCTGCTCGCCTCCTTCAAGAGCAACACCGAGATCTTCCTGGGCAAGCCGTTCGCGCTGCCCGAGCACTTCTCGTTCCAGACGTACTTCGACGCCTGGGGCGAGGCGCACATCGGGCGCTACTTCCTCAACAGCGTCATCGTCGTGATCATCAGCACGGCCGGCACGATGCTGTTCGGCTCGATGGCCGCCTACGTGCTCGCGCGCTACCGCTTCTGGGGCAACCGGTTCATCTACTACCTGTTCGTCTCGGGCCTGGCGTTCCCGACCTTCATGGCGCTGGCGCCGCTGTTCTACATCCTCAAGAGCATGGGGCTGCTGGGGTCGTACACCGGTCTGGTCCTGGTCTACATCGCCTACTCCCTGCCCTTCACCGTCTTCTTCCTCGCGGCGTTCTTCAAGACCCTGCCGTACGAGATCGAGGAGGCGGCCACGGTCGACGGCGCCTCGCACACCCGCAAGTTCTTCCAGATCATGATGCCGATGGCGAAGTCCGGCCTGGTCAGCATCACGATCTTCAACATCGTGGGTCAGTGGAACCAATATCTGCTGCCAGTCGTGATCATGACGGGCCCCGGCGCCGAGTCGAAATATCTGCTGACACAGGGCATCGCGAACATCAGCACCTCGGCCGGCTATCACGCGGAGTGGTCGACGCTGTTCGCCGCGCTGGTGCTCTCGATCCTCCCGATGATCATCGTCTACGCGATCTTCCAGCGGCAGATCCAGGCCGGTCTGACGGCCGGCGCCGTCAAGTAGAACGCCAGACCCCCGGGGGTACGCCGTACGCGCGCCGGAACGCCGACGCGAACGCGAACTCCGAGGAGTAGCCGACCCGGGCCGCCACCGCGGCCACCGTGAGCCGCTCGTCCCGCAGCAGGAGCCGCGCCTTGTGCAGGCGCAGCGCCCGCAGATAGTGGACGGGCGGCTCACCCACTACGGCCGAGAACCGCGCGGCGAACGCCGTCCGGGACAGCCGCGCCGTGGCCGCCAGCGACGCGAGCGTCCACGGCCGGGCCGGCTCGCCGTGCATCGCGCCGAGCGCCGCCGCCAGATGCGGGTCGCGCAGCCCGGCCAGCCAGCCCGGATGATCGGTGACCGCGCCGTGCCGGCGGATCGCCCGCCCGATCATCGCGTCGGACAGCCGGGCCATGACGACGTCGCTGCCCGGCCCGGCCTCGAACGCCTCCTGCCGCAGCGCCTCGACGTAGGGCGCCAGCCACCGGCTCTCGGCCGCCGGGATCAGGATCACCCGCGGCAGCCCGCTCATCGCCGGATGATCGGGCTCGCCCGCGATGAAGGCCCCGCAGACGATCGCCGTGGCCGGCCCGGTGGCGCCGTGGCGGAGCCGCACCCCGTCGGCCCGCGCCGCGAGCTCGAAGCCGGAGGTGGCGGGCGCGGAGCCGTACCTCAGCTCATGATCGTCGCCTCTGGGCAGGATGACCGTGTCGCCCTCGCTCAGCGGGACGACCTCACCGGCCAGGACCAGCTCGCAGCGGCCGGTGGTGACCAGGTGGACGCCGCGCAGCCCCGGCCGGTCGAAGACGAGCCGGAACGGGCCGTTCAGCTCGATCCAGCGATAGGCGGCGGTGGCGAAGCGGATCTCGCGCAGGACCGTGCCCAGGACGTCCGATGTGGTCTCCGGGACGGGCACACATGGATTGTCGCCCCAGCCGTTCCTAGCGTCGAGGCATGACGAAGATACTGGTGACAGGCTCGACCGGGATCGGCGGCGCGGTGGCGGCGCGGCTGGGGGAGCGGGCCCTGACGATCGGGCGACACGGTCACATCCGGGCTGACCTTTCCCTTTTGGGGGAGACCGCGCGAGCGGCTGACGAGGTCGCGGCGACCCACGACCGGCTCGACGCGATCGTCTGCTGTGCCGGAGTGTTCACGATGCGCGCGGCCACGACGGCCGAAGGGCTGGAGCGGGCGTGGGTGCTCAACTATCTGTCCCGCTTCCTGCTGATCGACCGGCTCCTCCCGCTACTGCCGCCGGACGGGCGGGTGGTGCTGGTGGCCAGCGCGGGCCGATATCGGGACGTGCGCGGTAACCCCACGCGTGGGCTGCGGGTCGCCGGCCGCACCCAGTTCGCCAACGACCTGTACGCGGTGGAGTTGGCGGCCCGGAAGCCGTCGCTCTCGGTGGCCTGCGTTTATCCGGGCCTGGTGGCGACGCGGGTGTTCCGGGACGCGACCGGGGTGCCGTCGCCGCTGCGGCGGGTGATGGACGCGCTCCAGCAGCGGATCGGCGCGTCCCCTTCATCGGCCGCACGTGGACCCGTACAACTGGCAATCGGTCCTGCTTTTGCCTCTGGCTTCTATGGCCCGTCGGCGCGCCCGCTGCCCGTTCCGGATCGGGTCCTTCACGGCCGCCGGGCCGAGCTGTGGGCCGAGAGCGAGACGCTGACCGGGCGCGTAGGGTCGCTGACATGCCGACGATCACGACCAGCGACGGAGCCCGCCTGAATCACGCCGGCGAGGGCGCCGGCACTCGAATGGTCCTGATCGCCGGACTATTGGAGTTCCTCAAGTGAAAGACCTGCTCAACGGGCTCGACATCGTCGACGACGCGGACGTTCTGGACAGCCTCGCCCACGACGACGCCGAGTGGGCGCCCTACGGGAAGCCGGTCGCGGCCGTCAGGCCCAAAACCACTGATGATGTACGCCGGGTGGTGGCGGCCTGCGCCGAACGAGGCATCCCGATCGTCGCCCGAGGCGCCGGCACCGGCCTGTCCGGCGGGGCCAACGCCGTCGACGGGGCGATGATCGTCGACCTGTCGAAGATGAACCGGATCGTCGAGATCGACGCCGAGAACATGACGGCGACGGTGCAGCCGGGCGTCGTCAACGACGACCTGAAGAAAGCGGTGGCGGCGCACGGCCTCTGGTATCCGCCGGATCCGGCCAGCGCCCCCTGGTCGACCATCGGCGGCAACGTCGCCACGAACGCGGGCGGGCTCTGCTGCCTCAAATACGGTGTCACGCGCGACTACGTGCTCGGTCTGGAAGCGGTGGTGGGCGGTCCGGCGGGGGCCTACGGCACGGTCGTACGCCTGGGGCGCCGCACCACGAAGGGCGTGAGCGGCTACGACCTGGCCGCCCTCTTCACCGGCTCCGAGGGCACGTTCGGCGTGATCACCGAGATCACGCTGCGCCTGCGCCCGGCCCGCCGCGAGGCCCCGCGCACGGTGGTCGGCGCCTTCGACAGCGTGGTGGCGGCGGGCGCGGCGGTGGCCGCCCTGACCAGGGCCGGCCTGCTGCCGGCGGCGCTGGAACTGCTGGACCGCACGTGCCTGCGCGCGGTGGAGGAGTGGAAGCACCTGGGCCTGTCGGCCGACGCGGCCGCCCTGCTGCTGGCTCAACTGGACAGTCCGGGCGCGGCCGGCGACGAGGAGGCGGCCGAGGTGGCCGCGGTCTTCCGGGACGCGGGAGCACTGTGGGCCGAACAATCGACGGACGAGATCGAGGCCGAGGCCCTGTTCGCGGCCCGCCGCCTGGCCTATCCCGCGCTGGAGCGCCTGAGCCCGGTGCTGACCGAGGACGTGTGCGTCCCACGTTCCCGCGTCCCCGACATGCTGGCCGCCATCGAGAAGATCGCCACCCGCCACGGAGCGACGATCGCCACCATCGCCCACGCCGGCGACGGCAACCTGCACCCGTTGATCCTGGCCCCGGCCGGCGACGAGCAGGCCCGGTTGGCCGCCCAGGCCGCCTTCGAAGACATGTTGACGGCCGCGATCGCCATGGGCGGCACGGTAACGGGCGAACACGGCGTCGGCCTGCTGAAGCGGGACGGCATGAAGCAGGAGCTGGCCCCGGAGGTCCTGGCCATGCAGGTGGCCATCAAGCAGACCCTGGACCCCCTGAACCTGTTCAACCCGGGCAAGGTCATCGGCTGAGGGGCCCATCGCGGCGACTCCCTGCGTAACTGAGACCGGGCGGGGTCAGCGGCACGTCCACATGAGAGGGCGGTTGGCCACCGGGTCGGAGGCGGTGGTGTCGGTGGTGTAGCCCCCGGCCACCTTGCCGTCGGTGCTGAAGGCGCTCGTGACGTACTCCTTCATCTTGTTGTAGCGCGGGAGCTGGACGGCCTTCTCGCCGGCGATGATGATCGGCTCGAAGTGGGCTGTGGTGGTCAGGATCCAGCCGTTGGCGGAGCCGATGATGTCGGGGCCGAGCGGGATGTCGAGCTCCTCGAACTTGTTCGCCGCGATGTTGTAGCGGTATGACGCGAAGGTGCGGCTGCCGCCGTCCCGGCTGTCGCGGACGGCCCGGCCGTAGACCCAGCCGCTGTTGACCGACTCGGGCCAGAAGTACGTGGCCTTCACGTCTTCGACCTCGGGCAGCGGCATCAGGCGGCCGGAACCGTTGGGCAGCCACAGATAACCGGTGCCCTCGCCGGACTTCTTGGCGACCGTGCCGATGATCGTGCCGTCCTCGTCGATCTCCGACGCTTCGCCGGTGACGAAACCGGCGGGCATGGTCAACCGCTGCGGTTCGGCCGCGGGTGACGCCCAGGTGACCGGTTTTCCCTGGTACAGCTCGCCGAGCGCGCCGACGATCCGGCCCGACTCGTTGATGGCCGACGCCGAGGACGGGCCACCGCGGAGCGGTGTCACTTTGGTGCCCGTGGAGACGTACGCCCGCGTCTCGTCGTTCTTGCCGAAGCTGAATCCGACGGCGACGCCGGCGGAGTTGATGTCGCCCCAGGCCCCGTCGTCGCCGGGCATGGACGGGCGGTTCTGCAGGACGCCGTCCTTCCAGATGACCGTGTACACCTCTCGCTTCGGCGGATAGACCCGGCCGGTCAGGTAATGGCCGCTCGGATCGCCCGAGCTGACCGTCGCCTTCTTGATGTCGCCGGTCGGAAGCAGCGTCACCTTGCAGTCCCGTGGCACCACCAGCGCGGGGGCAGCGGCGATCGAGGACGGGGAAGGCGTGGGCGGCGGCGGCGGAGGGGGAGCCTCACGCATGGCGGCTACCGCCACCGTTCCACCGCCGGCCGCGACGGCGGTCACCGCGGCCAGGGCCACCCCACCCGACCAGCGGCGGGCCCGGCGCCGGCGGCGGCCCTCGGTCATCGTGCGGGGGATGTCGATCGTCGACGGGGCCGGGGGCTCGTCCGGGATCGTCCGCAGGATCCGGACCGCCCGGTCGTCCTCGCTCATGTCGTTCTCTCCAAGATTCATAGCCGGTCCAGGGCGGCCGAGTCGAATACGAGGCGGAGCTTGTCGAGCGCGTGCGCGCACTGGCTCTTCACGGTTCCCTCGGAGCAGCCCAGATGCTGGGCGACCTCCTTGACCGGCAGATCGCACAGGTAGCGCAGCACGACGACGGCTCGCTGTTTCGGGGGCAACTGCATCAGGGCGGCCCGTACGACCGACTGGTCGTCCACGGGCGCCGGAGGGGCCGCCGCCCGGTCCGGTAACCAGTCGAGCAGCGCGACCTTCCACCAGCCGCGGCGGCGCTCGTCGAGGAAGACCCGCACGAGCATGGTGTTCACGTACGCGTCGACGTTCTCCACGTGGCTGATCGCCGGCCATCGTGTGTAGAGCTTCGTCAGCGTCTCCTGCACGATGTCGTCGGCCTGATACGAGTCACCGCAGAGCAGATATGCCGTGCGCCGCAGCCCTTTCACCCGGCCGTGCACGAAGGCCAGGTATTCGCTGTCAGTTCTTCTCGGCATCCCCGCTCCTGTCGATGTCCTGCGTATCCGACGGTGGATCGACGAGGTTCGGTTGGCTCGAAGGCAAAGAAATTTACAGGGGTACGAGGGCGTCGAGCGGCGTGGTCGGTGTGGCCGCACCGGGCGCGTCCTCGATGGTCACGCCCACCGCGTTCGACGCGGGCAGGCCTTCTACGATGCGTACGGTCGCCGCCTGACCCGCGCCGAGCGCACCGGCCGAGGCCGGATCGCCGTCGCGGATGGTCCACAGCTGGTAGACGCGGCCGTCGGCCGGCGGGGCGGACGCGGCCAGCATGATCACACCGGCGCCGGTCAGCTTCGAGGACGCCACGGTCACCTGCCCGCCGCTGGTCAGCGCCTCTTCGCGCACCTCCAGGTCGGGGGCGGCCAGGATCGCGCGGACGCGCGCCTCGGAGGCCCGCGCCGCTTCGGCGACCGCCCGCTCGTCCCGTACCCGCTGATCCTGAACGGCGTAGACGGCCGCGCCGGCCCCGGCCGCCGCGACCAGCACCGCGGCCGCCGCCACCAGATGAAGACGGCGTGGGGGCCGCCGGGCCGGGCGTACGGGAACCGCTGTCTCCTGCTTCGTGGTGTTTATCTCGTCGAGGACGTTCGCGCGCATCGAGGGCGGCGGCACCGACCACGCGGTGTCGGCCAGGCGGGCCGCGGTCTCGCGCAGCTCGCCCACCTCGGCCCGGCAGTCCTCGCACTCGCGCAGGTGCCGCTCGAAGGCGACCCGTTCGAGGTCGTCCACCGCGTCCAGCACGTACGCGCCGACCAGAGAGTGCACGTCGGCCCTCATGCCGTCGCCCCCGTCGTCAGGCAGTCGCGCAGCCGGGCCAGCCCGTCGCGCATCCGTGACTTGATGGTAGGGAGGGGCGCCCCAAGCAGCTCCGCCACCTGGGGATAGGTCTTGCCTTGGAAATACGCGAGGGTGACCGCCTGCCGTTGCAGCTCGGTCAGCCCGTCGAGGCAGCTGCGCACCTGCCGCCGTTCGAGGCGCACCGCGACCTCGTCGGCCACCGTGTCGTAGGGGATGTCGACGGCCGCGATGCCGATCCGGAGGGTACGGTCGGTCGCCGCCTGCTCGGAGCGGGCCCGGTCGACTGCCCGCCGATGCGCGATCGTGAAGATCCAGGCCGTCGGTGATCCCCGCCCCGGATCGAACTGCGGCGCCCGCCGCCACACCTCGACCAGCACCTCCTGCGCGACCTCCTCGGCGTGCGACGGATCGCGCAGCACCCGCCGCACGAGCCCGAAGACGCGGGGCGCGACGACGTCGTACAGCTGGGCGAAGGCCTTCTCGTCGCCCTGCGCCACCCGCACCAGCAGCGCCTCGAGGTCGAGCACCGGCGTCACCATGTAGGCCCCCTCATGGGGATGATTCGCGGCGGCGCCGCCCGCGGATGGGTCCGAAGTCAAAGAATCATGCGCAGCAGTTCCGCGGCGGCCGGCCCGGGCGGCGCCGAGGCGGGCAGGGCCACCGAGACCTGCCATGACGCACCGGCGGTGAGCCGGGCCACGTGCAGGCCCGAGGCGTGCGGCTTGCGGGTCACCGGCGCCGGCACGACGGCGATCCCCAGTCCCTGGTGAACGAAGTCTAGCAACGTATGGACGTCGTTCACTTCGACCGAGATCCGCCGGTCGACGCCGTGCCGCGCGAACAGCTGGTCGTTGACCTTGCGGGCGCCCCAGTCGGGGCTGAAGTCGACGAAGTCCTCGCCGGCCAGGGCGGACGGGTCAAGATCGGCCGGCACGTGGTCCGGATGGGTGAGCAGCAACATCTCCTCGGTGGCCAGGGCCTCCAGCCGTACGCCCTCGGGCGCGGACCCCGGAAGCGCGACGAAGCCGACGTTGAGCCGCCCCTGCCGGATCTCGTCGATGATGTGCCCGGACCCGGCGTAGCGCAGGCTGATCTCCACACCGGGATGGGCGCGGCGGAACGAGGCCAGCAGCGGCGGCAGGTCGACCACGCCGAGGCACTGCTCGGTGCCGACCGTGAGGCTGCCGCGCACCAGCCCGCGCACCGCGGCCACCGCTTCCCGGGCCGCGGCGGCGCTGGCCAGCGTACGATTCGCCTCGGTGAGCAGGGCGCGGCCGGCGTCGGTGAGCTGCACGCGGCGGGTGTGCCGCACGAAAAGGTCGGCGTCCAGTTCGCGCTCGAGCGCCTTGATCGAGGCGGAGAGCCCCGACTGCGCCACCCGCATGCGCTCGGCGGCGCGGGTGAAGTGGCGCTCCTCGGCCACCGCGACGAAGTACTCCAGGTGCCGCAACTCCATGATTGAGCAGTCTAGGTGCTTAATCCGAGCGCTTTCTTCTGTTGGACCTTTGATCACCGAGGGACGAGGGTGGACACATGCCAACCAGCTACACCGCCGACGGCGATCGTTACGACACCATGGAGTACCGCCGGACCGGGCGTTCCGGGCTGAAGCTGCCCGCCGTCTCGCTCGGCCTGTGGCACAACTTCGGCGACGACAAGCCTCTGGAGACCCAGCGGGCGATCCTGCGCCGGGCCTTCGACCTCGGCATCACCCACTTCGACCTGGCCAACAACTACGGCCCGCCGTACGGGTCGGCCGAGATCAACTTCGGGCGGCTGCTGGCCGAGGACTTCCGCCCGTACCGCGACGAGCTGGTCATCTCGACCAAGGCCGGGTACGACATGTGGCCGGGACCGTACGGCGAGTGGGGCTCGCGCAAGTACGTCACGGCCTCGCTCGACCAGTCGCTCAAGCGGATGGGCCTGGAGTACGTCGACATCTTCTACTCGCACCGCTTCGACCCGGAGACCCCGCTCGAGGAGACGATGGGCGCGCTCGACGCCGCCGTGCGGGCGGGCAAGGCGCAGTACGTGGGCATCTCGTCGTACTCGCCGGAGAAGACCGCCGAGGCGGCCGCGATCCTGCGTGACCTGGGCACGCCGCTGCTGATCCACCAGCCGTCGTACTCGATGCTGAACCGCTGGATCGAGGGCGGCCTGCTCGACGTTCTGAACACCGAAGGCGCCGGCTGCATCGCCTTCTCGCCGCTGGCCCAGGGCATGCTCACCGACCGTTACCTGAACGGCATTCCCGAGGGCTCACGGGCGACCGAGCACAAGTCGCTGTCGGAAGACCTGCTCTCCGACGAGAACCTGGGCAAGATCCGGGCGCTCAACGAGATCGCCCAGCGCCGCGGCCAGAGCCTGGCCCAGATGGCGATCGCCTGGTCGCTGCGGGACTCGCGGATGACCTCGGTCGTGCTCGGCGCCAGCAGCGTGCGCCAGCTCGAGGCGAACGTCGCGGCCCTTCAGAACACGACGTTCACCCCGGACGAGCTGGCCGAGATCGACAAGTACGCCACCGAGTCGGGCATCAACCTCTGGGCGCGCAGCAGTTCGGTCTAAGAGAAGGAAGCGTGGTAGGACGCGGCCATGTCCGCGTCCCCATGCCCCTTCTCCTCGGCCCGGCGGAAGCGTTCGGCGCCGGCTTCGGCCAGGTCCAGCCGTACGCCGTGACGCCGGCCCGCCTCGACGATGAGCCGCGCGTCCTTGCCGGCGGTGCTCACCGCGAAGCTGGCCGGCGTCAGCTTGTCCGCCCGGACCAGGTCGGTCTTGGCCCGCAGGTAGCCGTTGTCGAGCGGGCCGCCCTGGATGAGCTCGAGGAACTTGCCGAAGTCGACGTGCAGCGCCTCGGACAGGGCCAGCACCTCGCCACCGGCGTGGGTCAGCGCCAGCACCCAGCTGTTGGCGACCAGCTTGAGCCTCGTGCCCTCGCCCGGATGGTCCAGCCACACGGTCTTCGCGCCGACGGCGTCGAACACCGGCGCGATGGTGTCCCTTTTGTCGGGCGAGCCGGCCGCCAGCACGGTCAACTGCCCGGCCTCGGCCGGCTGCCGGGTGCCCAGCACGGGGGCGTCGTAGTAGGCGAGGTTGTGCTCCTTGGCATAGCCCGCGAACTCGTCGACGTCGTCGAGGCTCACGGTGGTCGACTGGACCCAGATCTGGCCCTCGTCGACGGCCGGCTGCGCCTCGCGCATCACCTCGCGCACGGCCGCCCCGTCGAACAGCATGGTCAGCACCACGTCGGCCCCGCGCACGGCCTCCTCGACGGTGGCCACGACGCGGGCCCCGTCGGCCGCGAGGGGTTGCGCCCTCTCCTGGGTGCGATTCCAGACTCGTACGGTGAAACCGCTTTTGACCAGATTGCGGGCCATCGCGGCCCCCATGATGCCGGTGCCGAGGACGCTGACGGTGAGGGTCTCTGTCATGCGCATCATCTTCCCTGAAAATTGTCGTACCCCTCCGCCAGAATGACGGCGTGCTGGTAGCGGTGGACCCGTCGGGGTTCCTTCAGGAGCTGCGGGCCGACGGGGCGCCCGGCGGTCCCCCGGTCCACGCCGCCGATCTGCCGGCCGCGATCGCCGCGCGCGAGGCGGCCGACGCGCCACGTTGGGTGTGGCCGGCCACCGCCGAGTTCTATCCGGGGTTGCTGCGGGCCGGGGTCCGCGTCGCCCGCTGTCACGATCTCGAGCTCACCGAGGCGCTGCTGCTGGGCCACGCCGGCCGCTGGGGCGCTCCCCGTTCGCTCGCCGCCGCCCACGCCCGCCTGCATGGTCTGCCCGTTCCGCCCGATCCGCCGCCGCGCCTGCCCGAGCCGCCCGGTCTCACCCAGGGTGCCCTGTTCGACACCGTTTCCGCGCCGGCGGCCGCCCTTCAGACCATTTCCGAGGTGTACGGCGATCAGCTACGCCGAGTCGCCGACACCGAGCACCCTGGGCGCTTCCGGCTGCTCGTGGCCGCCGAGTCGGCCGGCTCCCTGGTCGGGGCCGAGATGGGTCACGCCGGCCTGCCCTGGCGGGCCGATCTGCACGACGAGCTGCTGCGCGAGCTGCTCGGCCCGCCCCAGGCGGTCGGGCCGCCCCGCCGCCTGGCCGAGCTGACCGCCGAGATCAACGCGGCCTTCGGCGTGCACGGGCTCCATCCCGACTCGCCGGCCGAGGTGGTCAAGGCGTTCGCCCGGGCCGGCGTCGACATCCCCAACACCCGGGCCTGGGTGGTCCGCCGCGTCGACCATCCGGCCGTGAAACCCCTGCTCGAATACAAGGAGCTCTACCGCATCTGGACCGCGCACGGCTGGTCCTGGCTCGACCAGTGGGTCACTGACGGCCGTTTCCGGCCCGAGTACGTGCCGGGCGGCGTCGTCTCCGGCCGCTGGGCCGCGCGCGGGGGCGGCGCCCTCCAGGTGCCGAAGTCCGTGCGCAAGGGTGTGGTCGCCGACCCGGGCTGGCGCTTCGTGGTGGCCGACGCCGGCCAGCTCGAGCCGCGGGTGCTGGCCGCCATGTCCGGCGACCGGCGGTTCGCCGAGGCCGGCGCGGGGGCCGATCTCTACGCGGCGCTGGCTGCCAACTCGTTCGACGGCGACCGCGCCAAGGCCAAGGTCGCGCTGATCGGCGCCATGTACGGCCAGACCGGCGGCAACGCGATCCCGGCCCTGGCCGTCCTGCGCAAGCACTACCCGGTCGCGTTCGACTACGTCGAGGCCGCCGCCCGCACGGGTGAGGCCGGTGGCCTGGTCCGCTCCTGGCTGGGCCGCACGTGTCCGCCTTCGTCGGCCGGCTGGGGCGACGAGGCGGGGCTGGACCCGCCCGAGACCGAGCAGCCCCTCGGTGGCGCGTCCGGGCGGGCCCGGGGCCGCTTCACGCGCAACTTCGTCGTGCAGGCCACGGCGGCCGAGTGGGCGCTGGTGTTGCTCGCCACACTGCGTACGGCTTTGGAGGGAACCAGGGCCGAGCTCGTCCTTTTCGTGCACGATGAAGTTGTCGTCCACTGCCCGGCCGCGGAAGCGGAACAGGTGGTGGCGGCCGTGCACGAAAGCGCCGCCAAGGCGGGCAGGATGCTTTTCGGGGACACAACGGTGCGCTTCCCGCTCGATGTCTCAACAGTTGGCGCATACGCCGACGCGAAATGAGATTGCGGTAACTTGGGTGGTCCGAAGCGAGAGGCGCTGCAACGGGGAGTGATCCCCGCCACGCTCGCTCGGTGCAATCCGACCAAGGGCGCCTCCGTTGTAACCACGGAGGTGGTCGGTGTGGAAAGAAACGAGCGTGTCGCGGAGCTCAAACGTCTGCTCGGCGAGCGGATCCTGGTGCTCGACGGCGCCTGGGGCACGATGCTGCAGGGCGCAGGGCTGACCCCGGAGGACTACCGCGGCGACATGATCCCGGCCGATCACCCGCAGGACGTGACCGGCGACCCCGATCTGCTGATCCTCACCCGGCCCGACGTGATCCTCGACGTCCACCGGCAATATCTGGCGGCCGGCGCCGACATCACCACCACCAACACGTTCACCGCGACCAGCATCGCCCAGGCCGACTACGGCCTGGAGCACCTGGTGCGCGACATGAACGTCAAGGCGGCCCAGCTCGCCCGGCAGGCGGCCGACGAGGCCGGTGGCACGCGGTTCGTGGCCGGCTCGGTCGGCCCGCTGAACGTCACCCTTTCGCTGTCGCCCAAGGTCGACGACCCGGCCTACCGTGCGGTCACCTTCGACCAGGTCAAGGCGGCGTACGCGGAGCAGATCGCGGCCCTGGCCGAGGGCGGCGTCGACCTGCTGCTGATCGAGACGATCTTCGACACGCTGAACGCCAAGGCGGCCGTCGCGGCCGCCCGTGAGGTCGCGCCCGACCTGCCGCTGTGGATCTCCGTGACCATCGTCGACCTGTCCGGGCGCACGCTCAGCGGTCAGACCGTCGAGGCGTTCTGGCGCTCCATCGAGCGGGCCGAGCCGCTGGTCGTGGGCGTGAACTGCTCGCTCGGCGCCACCGAGATGCGCCCGCACGTGGCCGACCTGGCCCGCTTCTCCAACGTCTTCGTCGCCTCCCACCCGAACGCCGGCCTGCCCAACGCCTTCGGCGGCTACGACGAGCAGCCCGCGGAGACCGCCGCGCTGGTCAAGGGCTTCATCGACGACGGCCTCGTCAACATCGTGGGCGGTTGTTGCGGGACCACTCCGGCACACATCGCGCAAATCGCTCAAGCAGCGAAGGGCGCCCGGCAGCGGGTGATCAATCCGCCGGCCGAGACCACGCGGTTCAGCGGGCTCGAGCCGTTCGCGATCGGCCCCGACACCGGCTTCGTCATGATCGGCGAGCGGACCAACGTCACCGGCTCGGCCAAGTTCCGCCGGCTCATCGAGGCCGACAACTATCAGGGCGCGGTCGACGTGGCCCTCGACCAGGTGCGCGGCGGGGCCAACCTGCTCGACGTGAACATGGACGCCGACCTGCTCGACAGCGAGCAGGCGATGACCACCTTCCTCAACCTGATCGCCACCGAGCCCGAGGTGGCCCGCATCCCGGTCATGATCGACAGCTCCAAGTGGAGCGTGCTCGAGGCCGGCCTCAAGTGCGTGCAGGGCAAGGGCGTGGTCAACTCGATCAGCCTCAAGGAGGGCGAGGAGGCCTTCCTCTCCCAGGCCCGCAAGATCCGTGACTTCGGCGCCGGCGTGGTGGTCATGGCCTTCGACGAGCAGGGCCAGGCCGACACCCGCGATCGCAAGGTCGAGATCTGCGGACGGGCGTACGACCTGCTGGTGGGCACCGCCGGTTTCGCGCCGGACGACATCATCTTCGACCCGAACGTCCTCGCGGTCGCGACGGGAATCTCCGAGCACAACGGATACGCCAAGGCGTTCATCGAGGCGCTGCCGCTGATCAAACAGCGGTGCCCGGGAGCCCGGACGAGCGGCGGCATCTCCAACCTGTCGTTCTCGTTCCGCGGCAACGACGTGGTCCGCGAGGCCATGCACTCGGCCTTCCTGTTCCACGCGGTCAAGGCCGGCCTCGACATGGGCATCGTCAACGCCGGTCAGCTCGCCGTCTATCAGGACATCCCGGCCGACCTGCTGGAGCTGGTCGAGGACGTGCTCTTCGACCGCCGGCCCGACGCCACCGACCGGCTGGTCACGTTCGCGTCCACGGTCACCGGCAAGGGCAAGCAGCGCGAGGTCGACCTGTCCTGGCGCGAGGCCCCGGTCAACGAGCGCCTGTCGTACGCGCTGGTCCACGGCATCGTCGACTTCATCGAGGACGACACCGAGGAGGCCCGGCAGCAGTTCGCGCGGCCGCTCGAAGTGATCGAGGGCCCGCTCATGGACGGCATGAAGGTGGTCGGCGACCTGTTCGGCTCGGGCAAGATGTTCCTGCCCCAGGTGGTCAAGAGCGCCCGGGTCATGAAGCGCTCGGTGGCCTACCTGGAGCCGTACATGGAGGCCGAGAAGGAGCAGGCCCGCCTCGAGGGCCGGGTCGAGACCTCGCGCGGGCAGGGCAAGGTCGTGCTGGCCACGGTCAAGGGCGACGTGCACGACATCGGCAAGAACATCGTCGGCGTGGTGCTCGGCTGCAACAACTACGAGGTGATCGACCTCGGCGTGATGGTGCCGGCCGCGAAGATCCTCGACACCGCGGTGGCCGAGGGCGCCGACGTCGTCGGCCTGTCCGGCCTGATCACCCCGTCGCTCGACGAGATGGTCGCGGTCGGCGCCGAGATGCAGCGCCGCGGTCTCAAGCTGCCGCTGCTCATCGGCGGGGCGACGACCTCCAAGCAGCACACGGCCGTACGCATCGCGCCCGCCTACGAGGCCTCGACGGTGCACGTGCTCGACGCGTCCCGGGTGGTCGGCGTGGTCTCCGACCTGCTCGACTCCGAGCGGGCCGAGAAGCTCGACGTGGCCAACCGGGCCGACCAGGAGCGGCTGCGCGAGCAGCACGCCAACCGGCACGCCCAGCCGCTGCTCACCCTGGAGCAGGCCCGGGCCAACCGCGAGGAGGTCGACTTCAGCGACCTGCCGACGCCGGCCTTCACCGGTGTCCGCGACGTGCAGCCGACGATCGCCCAGCTCCGCGAGATGATCGACTGGCAGTTCCTGTTCCTGGCCTGGGAGCTCAAGGGCAAATATCCGGCCATCCTGGAGCAGCCGGTGGCGCGCGAGCTGTTCGACGACGCCAACACCCTGCTCGACAAGATCATCGCGGACGGGTCGTTCCAGGCCCGGGGGCGGTACGCGTTCTGGCCGGCCCACAGCGACGGCGACGACATCGTGCTCGGCAACGGCGTGAAGTTCCCGATGCTGCGCCAGCAGACCCAGAAGCCGGAGGGCCGCGCCAACCGCTCGCTGGCCGACTACATCGCCCCCGCCGGCTCGGGCGATCATCTCGGCGGCTTCGCGGTGGCCATCCACGGCGCCGAGGATCTCGCGGCGAAATACGAGGCGGAGAACGACGACTACCGCGCCATCATGGTCAAGGCGCTGGCCGACCGGCTGGCCGAGGCGTTCGCCGAATATCTGCACCTCCAGGTCCGCCGCCAGTGGTTCGAGCCGGACGCCAAGCCCAAGCTCGAAGACCTGCACGCCGAGCGCTTCCGGGGCATCCGGCCCGCGCTGGGATATCCGGCCAGCCCCGACCACAGCGAGAAGAAGGACCTCTTCGACCTGCTCGGGACGCGGGAGATCGGCGTCGGCCTCACGGAGTCGTACGCCATGACCCCGGCCGCCGCGGTCTCCGGCCTGATCTTCGCCCACCCCGACTCGCGGTACTTCACCGTGGGCCGCCTCGGCAAGGACCAGATCACCGACTACGCGGCCCGCCGCGGCATGAGCGTGGACGAGGTCGAGCGTTGGTTGCGGCCGAACCTGGCGTACGAGATCGCATGATCGACGCTCTGCTGGAGAAGGCCCGCGAGGGCCTTCTCCGCCTCACCCCGCACGAGACCCGGGCCGCCGTCCTCGACGGCGCCCTGCTGATCGACACCCGGACCGACAAACAGCGGGCCGAGCAGGGCGACCTGCCCGGCGCCATCGTCATCGACCGGACCGTGATGGAGTGGCGCCTCGACCCCTCGTCGCCATACAAGATCCCCGAGGCCACCGACCATGACGTGCGGATCATCGTGGTCTGCCGTCAGGGCTACAGCTCGAGCCTGGCCGCGGCCAGTCTGAAGGCGCTGGGCCTGTGGCGGGCCACCGACCTGATCGGCGGCTTCGAGGCGTGGGCGGCCGCGGGCCTGCCCCTGTCGGACAAGCCCGCCGACATTCGCTACTGAGGGTAGTCGCCGGCCTCGGTGAAGATGGCCACGACGGTGGCCGCCCGCACGTCGAAGCCCAGGGTCAGGAATTTGCCCGGCGCCAGCTCCACACTCGACGGATTCGCCTGGTCGGAGTGACCCGAGTCGTACAGCTGCACATCCCCGTAGCCGTCCCAGCCCTTCTCCGGCTCCCGCACGAGACGGCCCACCGTGTCGCGGTGCTCCGAGAACCGGGGCTTCAGATCGCCGTACGTCACGAGGACCTCGCCCGTGCTCAACCGCAGAGCGTGATGCGACGAGGCGGGCATGTCGGTCGGCTGGGCGATGCTCCAGGTGTGGCCGTCGTCGGTGGACTCGGCGATGTAGGCGTGCCCCACTGTCGTACGGATGAGAACGATGACCCGGTCGTCGAGGACCGTCAGCGTCGGCTCCTGGAAGTGCACGCCGTCGGCCGCCGCCAGCAGCACCTCGGTCTCCGCGGGCCAGGTCCGGCCGCCGTCGGTGCTGCGGACGACGGTCGCGCGCATCCACGCCTCGCCCGGCAGACGCCCGTACAGCGGGAAAAGAAGATCGCCGCTGGGCAGCTCGGCCGCCGCACCGTGCGAGGCCGAGAAGGTCTTCGACGCCCGGCGCTCCTCCTCGGGCAGGGCCATGGCCGTGCCGACGAGGATCGGCTCGCCCCAGGTCTCGCCGTTGTCCGTGCTGCGGTGCACCCAGGTGCCGTGGGTGGTGTGCCACGGCTCGGTCCACTCGATCACGAAGTAGCTGAGCAGGACCGTGCCGTCCCTCAGCACGACCAGCTTGGGATCGCGGTCGTCGAAGGGGCCGTCCACCGCCGTACGCGGCTCGCTCCAGGTCTTGCCGTTGTCCTCGCTCTCGGCGAGGCGGATCCGGCCGTCCGCCTTCACGTGGCCGGTGCTCTCCCGCCAGGCCGCCAGCAGCCGCCCGTCGGCCAGTCGCACGACATCGGGAAAGTGCGGTAGCAGCCCCGGCTCGGCCCGGGCCACAGTGATTTGCGTAGGCAACGCTTTACCCCTCACGCCATGGTCGTTCCTCGTCTCCGACCCTACCGGGGCGCCCGCAGCGCGGCGGCCATCGCGTCCCGGCGCCGGAGGGCGGCCCGCCAGCCGATCACTTCCTCCTCGGTGGTCTCACCGGTGGCGGCGGTCGCCCGCACGATCCACGGCCGCCGGAACAGCACCCGGGCCACCACCGAGGCGGCCAGCAGGAGCAGGATGATCAGCGCGTCCAGCACGATCAGCAGCAGCGGGAGCAGCACCCACCAGAACAGCACCGCGGCCAGCACGAACGCGAAGAACACGATCGCGATGACGACGAATTCGTCGTTGAGGTTCCCGCCACTGCCGCCGACCTCGCTGCTCACCTCGGCGCCGCCGCTCAGCGCGTCGCCGGGCCCGATGTCCTCGCGCCGCTTGGCCCGCCATCCGCCGAAGCGCCGGGCCATCACCCGCCACCGCGGCTCCCACACCACCCGCACATCCCACCGCGTCCCATCGGGCGCGGTGACCTCCACAGTTCGCACGGCTTCTATTTCCTCGTATCGATCAATGTAAATGTCGCGTAGGGTCGGCGACGGAGTTCTCACGGGGAGGTACGGGAATGTCACTGCCTGCTATGCCGATGCCGGCCGAGGACGAACGGCCCTTCGACCCGCCGCCCGAGTACGCCGAGCTGCGCGCCGGCCGCCGCATGGTCCGGGTGGCCTGCCCGACCGGCCTGGACGCCTGGCTGGTCTCCGACTACGCCGGGGTGCGGGAGGTGCTCGGCGACGGCCGCCGCTTCTCGACCCGGCCCGGCCTGGCCGCGCACGTGCTCGCCTCGTACGCCGACGACGGCCCGATCGACAACTTCACCCGCATGGACGGCCCCGAACACGTACGGATCCGCCGCAACTTCGCCCCGCAGGTGACACACGCCCGCCGCCTGGCCGAGCTGCGCCCGATGGTCGAGCGGATCACCGACGAGGCGATCACCCGCATGCTGGCGTCGCCCCAGCCGTACCCGCTGCACAGCCAGTTCTCCACGGAGATCACCACCTCGGTGATCGCCGAACTGATCGGGGTGCCCCGGTCGCAGCGCCACCTTCTGCACGAGGCCGCGATGGCCCTGTTCGACACCTCGACCAAGGCGGACCAGCTGCGCGAGGCGCTGACCCCGCTCTACACCTATCTGTACGAGGCGGTCGCCACCCGCCGCGCCCAGCCCGGCGACGACGTGCTCAGCCGCATGATCGAGCACAGCGCCGACAGCGACCGCCCGCTGACCGACACCGAGCTCACCGAGATGAACGCGGCCCTGCTGATCGCCGGTTTCGACACCACGGCCTCGATGATCACGTACGGCCTGCTCGCCCTCCTGAACATGCCCGGCGAATGGGAGAAGCTGGTCGCGGACCCGGCGTCGGCCGCGTCGGCCACCGAGGAGCTGGTGCGCTACCTGGCGGTCGGCACGGGCCTGCTGCGCCAGGCCACAGAGGACACGGTGCTGAACGGCGAACAGCTGAAAGCCGGCGACTACGTGGTGGTGGCCGTCCAGTCGGCCGACCGCGACCCGGCCCTGCACCCCGACGGCGACACCTTCGACATCACCCGCAAACCGGGCGCCCACCTGGGTTTCGGCCACGGCGCCCACGCCTGCGTGGGCCAGCAGATCGCCCGCATGGAACTGACGACGGTCCTGCGGGCCTTGGCCACCAGGGTGCCGACTTTGCGCGTGGCGGTGCCGTTGGAGGAGATCGTCTGGAAGAAGGACTCGGTGGTCCGGGGCCCGGCCGAGCTGCCGGTGGCGTGGACATGAAAGTAGCCGTCGACCGCGACCACTGCATAGGCGCGGGCAATTGCGCGATGACGGCCCCCACGGTCTTCGACCAGGACGAGGAGGAGGCCATAGTCATCCTCCTGACCGACTCCCCACCGGACTCCGAACAGGCCGCCGTCCAGGAGGCGGTGGACCGCTGCCCCGCCGCCGTGATCCGCCTGCTGCCGGGCGGATAATCGCTGGCCTGCGTCGATACCTTGGATCCGTGAGCTTCGGAACGTACGAGCGGAAGGTGCGCGATCCTTCACTAGCCCATGGACAGCGCTTCAACGCCCTCGTCGGCTGCGTCGAGCGGTACGGCCCTATCGGGTTCCACGCCACGTTCGGCTACCTCGAGCACGTGGCGGGGCCTCTGCGCCGCGACGAGGCCGCCTTGCTCCGGGCGATGGACGCGCTGTCGTCCAGCCGCGCGCTCTGGTTGATTCAGTCCGCCCGGTACGCGGAGCAGCGCCGGGCCGCAAAACGTCTCGGGCGGCGCACCCCGCCCGCGCGTGAGCCGGACACCTGCTCGCCCTGGTACGGCGATGAAAGGAACGCCGCGCTGTACGCGCTCGAATTCCTGCTCGCCCCCACGGAACGGCGCCGGCGAGAGCCGACCGTCGACGCGGCGGTGCTTCAGCTCGCCTCGGCCCTACTGGAACGCGGACACCTGCGCGCCGCCGAGATTGACCGTGCCCGCCTTCTGCGAGACGAGTTCCGCCGCCTCCGCCAGAGTTCCGGGTGGCCCGATGTCGACTGGCCGAATTGGCACCGGGCCAACGACTCCCTGCGCGTCCTGCGTTTGATAGAGCACGCCGAGGCCGGCGATCGGCTCACCGTCAGTCGATGACCTCGCCCGAGCGGTGGCGCGGCGACGACCCGGCCCGCCCGGCGCCTCGGCGTGGCCGTCGCGGATTTTCCTCCGGAAAGTCGTCAGCCGGGGGAGTGCTCGCGTAGCCAGGTCAGGACGGCCAGGACCCGTTTGTTGGTGGGGGTGGCGCCGTCGCTGGTGATGTTCAGCTTGGTGAAGATGCGGCGGACGTGGTCCTCGACGGTGCGTTCGGCCAGGGACAGGGTGGCGGCGATGCCCGCATTGGAGTGGCCCTGGGCCATCAGGCGCAGAACTTCGCGTTCCTGGCGGGTCAACGAGGTCAGGGGGCTTTCGCGGATCGTCGGGCGCAGCAGACGGTCGACGAAGGAGCGGCCCAGGACCTGTTGGCCGGCGACCAGGCGGGACAGCTCGACGCTGAGGTCGTCGACGTCCACCTCGTCCTTGCGCAGATAGCCGATGCTCTGCTCGAAGTCGCTGATCAGGCTGATGGCCTGGTCGGTGGCCGTGTATGCGGACAGGATCAGGATGGCGGTGTCGGGGAACTCCTGCTTCACCGTGCGGGCCAGCTCGATGCCGCCCTCGTCGCTGTCGGCGGTGAGCCGCACGTCGATGACCACTATGTCGACCGGATGGGCACGCATGCCGTCGAGCAGCTCGTCGCCGGTGGCGACGTTGACGGCGACCTCGATGCCCTTGCTCTCGAGGTAGGCCGCCACCGCCGTACGGAAGACCGCGTGATCGTCCACTATGGCGATCGTCAAGGCTGGCATGTCGGCTCCCTTGATGGGTCCGTGGGTTCGCCCGTAGCGTACTACGTGGGAAACCACGTAGCACCCTCCGTGTTTCCCGATGGGAGGAACCGATGGTCCATCGAAGACGGAAGATCTGACCATGTCGGCGGGGTGGGTCCTCGCGGTCACGGTGACGGCCGCGGTCAGCGGCGTGGTCAGATACGCCCTGCACCTCTGGGGCGAGCGCGCCCGTCACCGCCACGAACAAATCTTGGAGCGACAGCGCCAGACGTACGGTCTCCGCGTGCTCCGCCAACCGGCCGCCGCCAACGTGAAGATCGTCGCTCTGCTGGCCGGCATGCCGCCCCCGGCCGTCCTTGGTGGCGCGGCCGACCCGGGTAGGGCGATCGGGCTGCCGGCTGCCCTTGGTGGCGCGGCCGACCCGGGCGGGGCGATCGGGCTGCCGGCCGCCGTTGGTGGCGCGGCCGATTCAGCGGGTGCGGTCGAGGTCGCGGCCGGTGAGGAGCAGTAGCAGCGACAGGGCGGGGGCGGCGATCTCCGGGCCGGTGCCTACGGTCCAGTCGATGTCGGTGGCATTTAGCGTGTGGCCGGCGAAGCGGCGGCGGGCCCGGAACGGCCAGCCCATCTCCCACACCCGCCTCAGACCGGCTCGGCTCTGCTCGGCGGCGATCGGGAACTCCCGGCCCAAGGGGACGACCATGTCCTGGCTGTGGACTATGGCGTCGAACAGGCAGTTGCGGCCGTCGAGGCCCTTCGCCATCCGGCGATCGGCGGCGTGCTGGCGGATGGCGGCGACGATCTCGCCGGGCTCGCGTGAGCCGTGCCGCACGGCCAGCACTGTATTCACGCGATGAGGGTTGAAGCGGGCCCTGGGCGCCACCGCGAGCATGTCGCGCACCGTCACCGTGGGCACCGACGCCAGATGGCCGGCGACGTCGCGGACGCGCCAGCCCGCGCACAACGAGGGGGCGTCCCACTCGGCCGGGCTCAGGGTCTGCAGGAGATCGGCGATGCGCAGCCGCAGCTTGTGCACCGAGGACCAGTACGCATCGTCCATGACGCGCCTCCGATATAGTCCGAACCTCGGACCATATTAGTACGACGTTCGGACTTCTGGAAAGATGTCGGCGTGAACCTCGGGCTCCTGCTCTTCGTCCCGTACCGCTTCATGGAGTCGGCCGTGCTGGCCGAGCTGAAGGCGCACGGCCATGACATCCCGCTCAATCAGGCCCGGGTGTTCCAGCGCATCGCGGCCGACGGCTCGCGGCTGGCCGATCTGGCCGAGGCCGCGCAGGTCAGCAAGCAGACCGTCGGCTCGATCGTCGACCAGCTGGAGCGCTCCGGCTACGTCCGGCGGGTGCCGGATCCCAGCGACGCCCGCGCCCGGCTGGTCGTCCTCACCGCGAAGGGGCAGGAGCTCGTCGAGATCAGCCTGCCTGTGGTCCGCGACATCGAGGCGGCTTGGGAGAAGCATCTGGGCCGCGCCCGCACGCGGCAGCTGCGCGAGGCGCTGACCGCCCTCCGCGAGATCACGGACCCCTATGACGGGTGAGACAGCTGGTGGCGGATGCCGTCGATGATGAGGTGGACGCCGTAGAGGAAGCGCTCGTCGGGGTCGGCGTCGGCCAGCGCGGCCAGCGGGCCGCCGGTGGCCAGCTTGGCGGTCAGCTCGCCGGGGGGTGTCTGGCGGCGGGTCTGCTCCTCGATGGTGTTGCCCAGGATGTAGTGGGCCAGGACGAACAGCGTCCAGGCGGCGCGGTCGGGTGGGAGCCCGGCCTGGGTGAGGATGCGGACCGCGGTCTCGCCCAGGAAGACGTGGTTCGTGTCGGTGACGAAGGTTTCGCCGATCAGGCGGGCGCCGTCGCGGACCGAGAGCAGAGCCCGGCGCAGCGCGACGGCCAGGGCGGTGACCTGCTCGGGCCAGGGCGCGTCGGGCAGGTCGTCGCCGACGCCGGTCATCAGGTCGTCGGCGACCGCTTCCAGCAGGGCCTGTTTGTTGGGGAAGTGCCAGTAGAGGGCGCCGGCCCGCACGTCGAGGCGGCTGCCGAGCCGGCGCATGGTGAACGCGTCGAGGCCCTCGTCGTCGAGCAGGTCGCGCGCGCCCCGCAGCACGTCGGCCCGGCGTAGTTGGCCCATGAGGCGAAACCCTAGCCGGGCGCGGACCGGCCCTGCCGCCAGTACCCGATGAAGTTGATGTCGGACCTCGGGACGCCGCGGTCGTTCACCAGGTGGCGGCGCAGGCCGGTCGGCAGCGCGGCCTCGCCGGCCACCCAGGTGTAGAAGGGGCCGGGTGGCAGGTCGGCCGCCTTGACCGTTTCGAGGGCGAGCGCCCCGGGGCGGCCGGACGTGCGGGGGAGCCAGTGCACGGTGACGCCGTCGGGGTGGGTGGCGTCGCGAATATCCGTTGAGGAAGGGACCTCGAGATAGGCGAGGCCGCGGGTCGACGGTGGTAGTTGCTCCATGATCGCGAGAGCGGCCGGGACGGCGCTCTCGTCGGCCACCAGCAACTGCCAGGTCGCGTTGGCCGTGGGCAGATAGGCGATGCCCTCGTCGAAGATGCCGGCGGGGGAGCCGGGCGCGGCCGAGGCGGCCCAGGCCGACGCCGGCGCGTCCGAGCCGTGCAGCGCGAACTCGATGTCGATCTCCCGCGAGGACTGGCGGAAGGCGCGGATCGTGTAGTTGCGGACCTGCGGCCGCCGCGCCTTGGGGCGCATCAGGAACTGGGCCATCCACGCGTCGTTCGACACGGTCGGCATGAACAGCGCTTCCTGTCCCGGCCGGGGAAAGAACAGACGTACGGCCTGGTCGAACCCCGAGTCCTCGAGATCCGCGAGGCCTGGCCCGCCGAGGGTGACGCGGCGGAAGCTGGTGCTCACCCGGGCGTTGTGCAGCACCGTCAGCTCGATCATCCGGCGCGAGCCCGGTCGCCGAATCTTCATCATGGCCGCCACCATGACAGCATCTTGAACGATGTTCAAGGTGAACGTTGTTCAAGTCACTGGAAGAATTTGAGGGCGCCCAGTCGGTGTCGGTGGCTTGCGGGGTGTGGTGGGCGAAGCGGCGCCGGGCCCCGAACGGTCAGCTCATCTCCCGCACGCGTTGCAGGCTGGCGCGGCTCTGCTCGGCCTTGACCGGGAACTCCTGGTCGAGGGGGACGGCCGTGTCCTGGCTGTGCACGATGGCGTCGAGCAGGCAGTTGCGGGCGTTCAGGGGTTTCGCCATCCATCGGTCGCCGGCGTGGTTGCGGAGGGCGGCGACGATCTCTTCGGGCTCGCGTGAGCTGTGCCGGACGGTGATCGCGGTGTTGATGCGGGCCGGGTTGCGTCGAGGAGCGGGTGCACCCGAGCCGTCCAGTTGTTCAAGTCACTGGAAGAACTTGAGGGCGCCCAGTCGGTGTCGGTGGCTTGCGGGGTGTGGTGGGCGAAGCGGCGCCGGGCCCCGAACGGTCAGCTCATCTCCCGCACGCGTTGCAGGCTGGCGCGGCTCTGCTCGGCCTTGACCGGGAACTCCTGGTCGAGGGGGACGGCCGTGTCCTGGCTGTGCAAGATGGTGTCGAGCAGGCAGTTGCGGGCGTTCAGGGGTTTCGCCATCCATCGGTCGCCGGCGTGGTTGCGGAGGGCGGCGACGATCTCTTCGGGCTCGGGTGAGCCGTGCCGGACGGTGATCGCGGTGTTGATGCGGTCCGGGTTGCGTCGAGGAGCGGGTGCACCCGAGCCGTCCAGTTGTTCAAGTCACTGGAAGAACTTGAGGGCGCCCAGTCGGTGTCGGTGGCTTGCGGGGTGTGGTGGGCGAGGCGGCGCCGGGCCTCGAACGGTCGGCTCATCTCCTGCACGTTGCAGGCTGGCGCGGCTCTGCTCGGCCTTGACCGGGAACTCCTGGTCGAGGGGGACGGCCATGTCCTGGCTGTGCAAGATGGTGTCGAGCAGGCAGTTGCGGGCGTTCAGGGGTTTCGCCATCCATCGGTCGCCGGGGTGGTTGCGGAGGGCGGCGACGATCTCTTCGGGCTCGGGTGAGCTGTGCCGGACGGTGATCGCGGTGTTGATGTGGGCCGGGTTGCGTCGAGGAGCGGGTGCACCCGAGCCGTCCAGTTGTTCAAGTCACTGGAAGAATTTGAGGGTGCCCAGTCGGTGTCGGTGGTTTGCAGGGTGTGGTGGGCGAGGCGGCGCCGGGCCCCGAGCGGTCAGCTCATCTCCTGCACGCGTTGCAGGCTGGCGCGGCTCTGCTCGGCTTTGACCGGGAACTCCTGGTCGAGGGGGACGGCCGTGTCCTGGCTGTGCAAGATGGTGTCGAGCAGGTAGTCGCGGGCGTTCAGGGGTTTCGCCATCCATCGGTCGCCGGGGTGGTTGCGGAGGGCGGCGACGATCTCTTCGGGCTCGGGTGAGCCGTGCCGGACGGTGATCGCGGTGTTGATGCGGGCCGGGTTGCGTCGAGGAGCGGGTGCACCCGAGCCGTCCAGTTGTTCAAGTCACTCGAAGAACTTCAGGCTGAAGCCGGTGTCGGAGGTGGGGCCGGGGACGTTCGCCCGGGAATAGGTGGAGTTGCCCCACCAGACGAAGGTGCCGGTGTACCAGTAGCGGTTCTCCCAGGCGTACGGCGTGCCCTTCGCGACCGCGTGGTACATGAAGGGGAAGCGCGGTCCGGCCGGCGGGCTGGTCGCGATGTCGCCGTTGAGCAGGACGAACGTGTGGTGGCCGGGGCCGTTGACGGTCAGCGTGGGGTCCCAGCCGGGCATCATGGTGGCCCGGTTCGAGCCGAAGAGGCAGCCGTTGGACTTGTACCAGTCCCAGACGTACGTGGGGTCGCCGCCGGCGCGCAGCCGCAGGTCGGCCAGGCAGTACTGGTCGCTCCAGCTGCCGTTCGCCGAGTAGACGATGTGCAGGCGGCCGTCGGGGTCGCGGATCGGCTCCGGGCCCTCGTTGATGAACGGGTTGCCGACCACGCGTTCCCAGCCCTCACGCGGCTGCGAAATGACGTACCGGGCGCCCGTGGCGGCGTACGGACTGCTCATTCTTGCTATGTAGATGTTCTGCTCGACGTTCGTGTCGCCGGCCCATCCGGACCACACGAACCAGCGCTGCCCGTTGAAGACGAACATGCTGCCGTCGATGGCCCACTTGTTGTCCGGCAGCGCCACCTGGGTCTCGCCGCCGTAGCCGCTGGCGGCGGAGGTGGAGCTGATGACGTACATCCGATGGGCCGAAGCGCGCCCGGCCGAGAAGTAGATGTAATAGCGGCCGCCGTCCAACACGATCTCCGGCGCCCACACCTCGCCGAGGTTGCGCGTGTCGCTCCAGACCGTGCGCGCCGTCGCGGTGGCGACTGCTTCGGGCGACGATCCTTGGCGTACGGCGATGCCGCCACCCGTCGACTGCACACCGACGTACGTCGCGCCGACCCGGATGACGCTCGGATCGGCCGCGCGCAACGATGTCCGTGCGGCCGCGGCCGGCGACGCGAAGCCGAGGAGCAGCACCGTGATGACGACGAGAAGCCTCATGGCTCGACGATCCGAGCCATAGAGACAACTGTCAATGAATCAGCCTCGGTCGGCCCAAGTGTCCAGCTCCAGCTGGTGCAAAAGGGAAGGCGCGAAGATGCCGGCGATGGCCAGGAGCGAGACGATCACGAAGGCCGTACGGAGAACGACGGTCTCGACCTTGCCGCCGACCTTGACCGCCATGCTGTTCGGGACGCCGACCATCCGCCAGAGCCGGCGCCCGGTCGGTATCGGCCACAGGATCGGCACGCCGGCCGACGTGATGATGTCGCCCAGGAGATGCACCACGCAGCCGACCGCCACCGCGAACCCCAGTAACGGATAACCGCGGTCGCCGGGCAGGTTGGCCGCGGTGAACCAGGCGATGGCGGCCGAGCAGAGGGTCACGATGACCCAGCCGGCGCGCTCGGCCCACTCGTCGAACAGGCCGCGCAGCGCCAGGCCGGCCATGAAGAACACGATGCCGACCACCGCCCACTTGCCGTAATGGTTGGCCAGCGCCGTCGTGCCCCAGCCGACCAGGGCCGCGAACGGCAGCGTGTGGGTGAAGGTGCGGTGCCCGTTGTTGCGGCGCGGGTCCTTGCTGAGCCGGGTCGCCGTGTAGACGCCGAGCGACACCTTCTCGATCACCTCGGCCGCGAACAACGAGAACACGCCGAACGTCCGCGCGACCGTGGCGCCGCCCTGATTACGGGTGACCTTGCCGGACAGGTCGAGGTCGGGCAGCAGCGCTCCGCCCGCGCAGACGAGCGTGCCGACGCCCACGGCCAGCGGTGACTGCTCGTATCCGGCGAGCTGGTCGAGTGCCCAACTGCCGGCGAGCCAGGCGGCCGCGCCCGAAAGGGCGTGCGACGGACCCATCATGTTTTGTTGTCCCTCCCCACAGAGCCGGGTAACTCTGGCAGAGCGGGGAGGGAAGATCAACAACCTCGATGGCCACTGTGGAATCTGGGGTGCCCCGAATAGCCGGGCGCGTTCCACGGCGCGACCCGGTGGGCGTAGGCGTAGCGACCCCATCGAGCGTGCCGGATGAGGCCCATGACCAGGAAGGCGAGCGGGATCGCGGGCCAGAAGAAGTGCGCCCCCGAGATGATCCACAAACCGGTCAGGATCATCGCGACCGACACGACGATGTTGAAATGCCGCCGCAAGCCCCGGCGTGTCGCCTTCTTCACCTCGGGTGACTCGGCGAGTGCCCACAGTCCGTTACCGGGAAGATCGGCGGTCAGCGGAGTGAGCTCGTCGCGGAACTTCGCCGCGTAGCAGGCGGCCAGCCGCTCCTCACCTTCGGTCATGTCGAGCCGCCCCTCGGCCATCGAGGCCCGCAGGATCTCGGCGACCTGCTCGCGTTCCTTGTCGGAGGTACGCATCCGTTTGGTGTCGTTGGGTTGCACCGCTCCTCCTCAGTGGTTCGTGACACCAGAATCGGCGTTTCCGCCGCCTGCGGCGTCGGCCCGCCGGAGCATCTTTCCTGCGGCCTGTGGGTTATCCGCTTCTTCGGCCGTACGCCTGGAGGAGTACACCAACCGCGAGCCGTACACCCCCGGGAGCACGGTTGCGTCGTCCGCACGCCGATGCCCAGCACTCCCCGGCGTCGGTATGTTCGCAGCGTGAGGGAGAGACATCGGTGGGAGCCGCCCTGGTCCGGCGACGGCCCGGCGCCATCGCGGCGCGGGCCGGCGTACGGCCCTCCCTGGCGCGCGGAGGACCTGGGGCCGGGATGGCGGGCGGAGAATCGCACCGGGCGGTTCCGGGGCAACCGTATGCATCCCGGGGTCGGTGCCGTCATCGCCGGGGTGCTCTTCCACGTGCTCGGCGGCAACGGGCTGGCCGACGACGGCAAGGTCTTCGTGCCGCTGACGCCCTGGGCGTGGATCCTGCTCGTGATCGGGCCGGTCGCGTTGTTGTGGCGGCGGTCCTATCCGATCACGGTCTTCGCGGTCGCGGCGGCCGCGTCGATCGGCTTCGCGACGGTCGCCGAGCCGAGCTGGGTCTACGCGGTGGCGCCGGCGGTGGCCCTCTTCCAGATCGCCCGCAACGGGCGGCCGACGGCGGCCATCATCTCCGGCGGCGCGGCGTACGCGACGTACCTCCTGGTCTGTGGGTTCTTCGCCGATCGTCTCGATCTGAACCCGGGCGCGCAGCCCGGACTGCGGGAGGCGCTGCTGCTGCCCGTCGGCATGGTCCTGATGGTCTTCCTGGGCAGCGCCTCGAAGTCGAGGGCCGAGCACATGGCCGAGATCATGAAGGTGCGGGCCGAACGGGCCCGGGCCCGCGAGGAGCAGGAGAAGCGGCAGGCGTCCGAGGAGAGACTGCGGATCGCCCGCGAGCTGCACGACGTGCTCGGCCACCACCTCTCGCTGATCAACGTGCAGGCCGGCGTGGGGCTGCACCTCATGGAGCGGCAGCCCGAGCAGGCCCGCGAGGCGCTCACCGCGATCAAGACGGCCAGCGCCGAGGCCCTGCGCGAGGTCCGGGCGGTGCTGGGCGTGCTGCGCACCGAGGACGAGGCCGCCCCGCGACAGCCCGCTCTCGGCCTGAGCCGGCTGGAGGACCTGACGGCCGACGCCGGCCTACCGGTCGAGACCAGAGTGACCGGCGATCCGCGCGACCTGCCACCCGAGGTGGACCGCGCGGCGTACCGGATCGTCCAGGAAGCCCTGACCAACGTCCGCCGCCACGCCGGCCCGGGCGCCACGGCCCGGGTCAACGTCGACTACCTGCCGACCGCGCTGCACCTGGGCATCCGCAACGACGCGATCGAGGCCCCGCCGCCCGGCGCGCCCGCGGAGGGGCATGCCGGGACCGGGATCGCGGGCATGCGGGCCCGGGCCGAGAGTCTCGGTGGGCAGGTGGAGGCCGGGCCGGTCGATGGGGGCTATCTCGTCTCGGTGTTGCTGCCGACACCGTCGTCATCCCAGGAGGAGTGCTAGATGATCTCGGTGTTGCTGGCGGACGACCAGCTGCTGGTGCGGGCCGGCTTCCGGGCGCTGCTGAACGCGGAGCCGGACATCCGGATCGTGGGGGAGGCGGCCGACGGGCTCGAGGCGGTCAAGCTGGCCCAGCAGACCCGGCCCGACGTCGTGCTCATGGACATCCGGATGCCGGGCGTCGACGGCCTCGAGGCGACCCGCCGGATAGCGGCCGAGCCCACCCTGTCCGGCGTGCGGGTGGTCATTCTGACCACCTTCGAGCTTGACGAGTACGTCTTCGAGGCGCTCCGCTCGGGCGCCTCGGGCTTCCTGGTCAAGGACACCGAGCCGGTCGAGCTGATCCGCGCGGTCCGCGCGGTCGCGGCCGGCGACGCGCTGCTCTCGCCGAGCGTGACCCGCCGCGTGATCGGCGAGTTCGCGGGCGGCAGCCGCGGGCGCCAGGCGCCGCCGCCGGTCGCGCTCGACCAGCTCACCGACCGCGAGCGCGAGGTGCTGGTGCTGGTCGCCGAGGGCCTGTCCAACGACGAGATCGCGGCCCGCCTGGTGATCAGCCCGGCCACCGCCAAGACCCACGTCAGCCGCACGATGATCAAAATGGGCGCCCGCGACCGCGCCCAGCTGGTCGTCTACGCGTACGAGGCCGGCCTGATCCGCCCCGGCTGGCTCGGCTGACCGATCGGCGCGGTTGTCTTTGTCGGCACCTCGTACTGGTATATGTACCTGCGCGACGATTCCAAATGATCTTTTATATTCATCGTTTGCCGTACGGAAATCATTCACTCTTTAGTGGTTGTGTTTCTGCGCGTTGAAAATGCAGCGTGCCTCCTAACATTCTCCCCATCAGGCACCGCTTGATGAGAGAGAAAGGCAGTTGTCATGAATAAGGTCACGCGCAAGATCACGATGACCGGTGTGGCCCTGGCCGCCGGCCTGACCATGGGCGTCGCCCCCGCCGCCGCGGCCCTCGCCGGCCCGGCCCAGGGTGGCGCGGCCGCGCAGGCCAGCGACCACAAGAGCCCCCGTGGCGAGCGCCTTGTCGGTTTCTACCGCACGCAGAGCCAGTGCTTCAAGGTCGGCCGCATCGGCCAGTTCCACGACAAGTGGGACCGGTTCGACTGCGACCGCGTGCAGCGCGGCTTCAAGCGTGGCTGGGTCGCACTGAAGGTGACCAAGGACGTCCGCGGTCAGCACCACGGCCACGGCCCGAACCGCCCGCACGGCCACCGGTAATTTCGTTACACAGCGAGGGCCGCACCCCGGCGACGGGTGCGGCCCTCGCTTTTTTGCATTTGCAGGCTATTCCCAGGTTTGCGGTTTCCGGCCGATGTGAAGTGATAGTGGGAACGGCGTGTCTTCTCCGCAAAGCAATTCCACTAGTACTTTCGGGCAATTTCCTAACGATGATCGTTTTCCTTGAGCTCGATCACCCAGGCCCGCCGCTCGCAGATCTTCCCGTCCCGCATCCGGAACACTTCGGCCATCGACATGCGCATCACATCGCCGGTGTCGCGCGTGGCCGATCCGCTCAGTTCGGCCATCACGGTGTCGCCCTGCTCCACCATCCGCACGACCTCGAGCCGCGGCGGCCCGGCGAAGCCCGGCCCTTCGATGTTCGCGTCGTAGGCGGCCTTGCCGGTGAGGTGGAAGGCACCGAACACCGTCCACTCGATGTCATCGGTGAGGCACGACAGGATCTGCTGGTGGTCACTCCGGCGGAACCCGTCGAGGTACCTCTCGACCGTCTCGATGTTGCGTGACATGCGCTCTCCCGGCTCGTGGTGTGTCGTCCTGGATGGTCGTAGCCGGTGACGCGCCCTTGACATCCCGCGGTGCCGGCACGGTTTCAGGTTTCGCTCCAGGACCGGCTGCCGGCCTCCCGTATGGGCGCGTTCAGGGCAGGGCGGGTCGGGCCGGCTTCGGGCGCGCGTTTCACCGGCGAGGCGGCTGGCCGGCTTCGAGGCGCGCGTCTCAGGGGCGGGGCGTGCCGGGCTGAGGCGGCGCGGCGCGGGGCGTGCCGGGCTGAGGGGGCGCTGCGCGGGGCGTGCCGGGCTGAGGGGGCGCGGGGCGGGGCGTGCCGGGCTGAGGGGGCGCGGCGCGGGGCGTGCCGGCTTTGAAGGGTGCGGTGCCGGGCGTGCCGGGCTGAGGAGCGCGGTTCAGGGGCGGGCTGGATCGGGGGTGGCGGCCAAGGCGCGCAGGGTCAGCTCGGCGAAGCGGCGTGAAGCCGCCACGCGGGTGGTGGCCGCGGTGGCGCGCAGGCCCGAATTGGCCACCAGCACGAGGATCAGGTCGTCGACGGTGACGTCGGGGCGCAGGTGGCCGGCCTCCCTGGCCCGGCGGAGCAACTCGGCCAGGGAGACGACGCCCCGCTCGCGGGCGGCCGTGTCGGTGAAGGCCCGGGCGAAACCGCGGTCCTCGGCGTGCAGCGCGAAGAGCCTCTCGACGACCGTGCGCAGCCCGCGCCACGCGTCGGGATCGGCCAGGCCCTCGTCGACGATGGCGTAGCAGGCGTACATCTGCTCGGTGAAAGCCTCGGTGATCAGCGCCTGCTTGGTCGGGAAGCGGCGGTAGAGGGTGGCCGGGCCGACACCGGCCCGGCGGGCGATCTCGCGCATCGGCACGTCGAGCCCCTCGGTGGCGAAGATCGCGCGGGCCGCCTCGAGGATGCGGTCGCGGTTGTCGCGGGCGTCCGAGCGCAGCGGTGTCTGAGGCAAACGTGGGCTCACGCTCTCACTTTAGCCAAGTGGACGGGGGCGTCCGTTAACGTCGCGAAGCATGAGAGCTGTGGTGATCAAGGAGTTCGGGAGCCCGGACGGGCTGAGCGTCGTCGAGCTGCGCGACCCGGTTCCCGCGACCGGGCAGGTGCTGGTCGCGGTCGAGGCGGCCGGGGTCGCGGGCGTCGACGTGCTGATCCGGCGGGGTGCGCTCGCCGCGTACGGCTTCCGGGAAGGCTTCGTGCCCGGCGGCGAAGTGGCGGGGACGGTGGCCGCGGTCGGCGACGGCGTCGATCCGGGATGGGTGGGGCGGCGCGTGTGGGCCTTCACCGGGACGGGCGGTGGCTACGCGGAGAAGGCGGTCGTGGCGGTCGGTGACGTGGTGCCGCTGCCGGACAGTGTCTCGCCGGTCGACGCGGTGACGCTGGGTAGCGCCGGGGTGGTCGGGCATTTCGGGCTGGCTCACGCGCGCTTCTCGGCGGGGGAGTCGGTGCTGGTGCGAGGGGCGGCCGGAAGTCTCGGCATCGCGACCGTCCAGCTCGCCGCGCGTGGCGGCGCCTCGGCGGTGGCCGTGACGACGAGTTCGGCCGAGCGGGGCCGCAGGCTGCGGGAGCTCGGCGCCACGCATGTGCTGGACCGGGCCGGCGAAGGGGACGGGCCCGAGGCGTACGACGTCATCATCGACGTCGTGGCGGGGGAGGGGCTGATGCTCGACCGGCTCGCGGCCAACGGGCGCCTCGTGATCGTGGGCGCGGTGGACGGGCCGCCGCCGGCCGACCTCGGCGGGCGGCTGATGGCCGCCTTCCGGAAGTCGCTGACCGTGGCGACCTTCAGCGCCGACACTGTGCCGGCGAGTGCGCTCCGAGGCGTACGGGAAAGGTCGTTCGTGGATCTGAAAGCGGTTGTGCACGACATCCGGCCGTTGGCGGAAGCTTCGGAGGCCCACCGGCTGATGGACGCGGGTCAGGTGTTCGGGCGGATCGTGCTGACCGTCTGAGGCTTCTCCCGTGTTTCACAACGGCTTCAGCGGCGCAGCGTCAGGATCAGGTCGACCACCAGGGCGGTCCAGCCCGTCTGGTGCCAGGCGCCCAGGCCGGCGCCGTTGTCGCCGTGGAAGTACTCCGGGAAGACGATCAGGTCCTTCCAGTCGGGGTGGGTCTGCAGCAGCTCCGAGGCGCCGTAGATGGGGCGATGGCCGTTCTCGTCCGGCAGGAAGAGGGCGATCAGGCGCCGCGAGATGTCGTCGGCGATGTCGGCCAAGGGCTCCTTCCGCTGGGAACCCGTCGGATATTCCGCCTTGAAGTCGTGGCCGAAGAAACCGGCGTACTCACGAAGGGCCTCGATGAGCAGATAGTTGACCGGCATCCAGATCGGGCCGCGCCAGTTGGAGTTGCCGCCGAACAGGCCGCTCGTGCTCTCCGCCGGCTCGTAGCCCACGGTGAAGTCGGAGCCGCCCAGCGACACCGTGAAGGGCTTCTCCAGGTGCGATCGGGACAGGGTCCTGATGCCGTACGCCGAAAGGAATTCCTCCGGGTCGAGCATGCGGCCGAGCACACGCAGCAGCTGATCCTGCCCGACCATGGCCAGCAGCCGCTGCTGACGGCCCTCGGGGGAGAGCCGTCGGGCGCTGATCACGTCGGCCACCTCGCCCTGTGAGGCGCGCAGCCAGCGCAGCCGGGCGCTCAGCTCGGGCAGCCGGTCCAGCGTGGCCTTCGTGATCCGGGTCGTCGCGGCCAGCGGGAGCAGGCCGACGATCGAGCGGACCTTCAGCGGCAGCTTGTGGCCGTCGGGCAGGCGCAGCTGGTCGTAGAAGAAGCAGTCCTCCTCGTCCCACAGGCCCTGGCGATAGGCCGCCTCGGCGATGTAGGCGAAGTGTTCGAAGAACTTCGTCGCCATGTCCTCGTAGGTGCGGTCGTGCAGGGCGAGCCGGATCGCCATGTCGAGCAGGTTCAGGGCGTACATGGCCATCCAGCCCGTGCCGTCGGACTGCTCCAGCACGCCGGCCACCGGCAGGGCGGCCGAGCGGTCGAACGGCCCGACGTTGTCCAGGCCGAGGAAGCCGCCCTCGAAGACGTTGTTGCCGCCGACGTCCTTGCGGTTGACCCACCAGGTGAAGTTCATCAGCAGCTTGTGCATGACGCGGGCCAGGAAGTCGAAGTCGCGGCCGCCGTCGATCTCGAAGACGCGCAGCGCCGCCCACGCGTGCACGGGCGGGTTGACGTCGCCGAACGCCCACTCGTAGGCCGGGATCTGACCGTTGGGGTGCATGTACCACTCGCGCAGCAGCAGTACGAGCTGCGCCTTGGCGAAGGCCGGGTCGACGCGGGCGATGGAGACGCAGTGGAACGCCAGGTCCCACGCCGCGTACCACGGGTACTCCCACGGGTCGGGCATGGAGATGACGTCGAAGCTGTTCATGTGCCACCAGGCGTTGTTGCGCCCGTAGCGCCGGCCGGGTGGCGGCGGCGCCGAGCCGGGATCGCCGGCCAGCCACTGCTTCACGTCGAAGTGGTAGAACTGCTTGCCCCACATCAGACCGGCGATGCCCTGCCGGGCGACGGCCTTCTCCTCGGCCGACGCGGCGGCCGGGATCACGTCGTCGAAATACTCGTCGGCCTCCGCGAGCCGCGCCCGCATGACTTCGTTCCAGTCGTCGGCCAGATCCAGCGCGCCCACTTGATCATCTTCGGCCGCGAGCCTGAGGCGAATTGTCCGACTTTCTCCAGGTCCAAGGGTGATCAGATAGTGCAATGCACCTTTTGTTCCAGTGAGCGAGGGGTTCACCGTCGGCGCGCCGGAGACCAGGAAGTCGTTGATGCCATCCTTCGGGAACATGGTCGTACCAGGCTGGCCCCATAGCCTCTGCGAGTTGGTCTCGTTGTCACAGAGGAGCGGCTGGCCGCGGTCGTCGCCCTCCAGGACGATGCTCCCGAGCGTGCGATGCCGCCCGGCGAGACGACCGGGACGGCCGACGATTGCCGGTACGGCGCGGTTGGGCAGCCCCCACGACCACGTGTTCCGGAACCACAACGTCGGCAACACATGCAAGGTGGCCGTCGACGGGCCGCGGTTGGCGATGTGGATCGCGATGCACATGTCCTTCGGCGACGCCTTCGCGTAGTCGACGGTCACCGCCCAATAGCGATCCTCGTCGAACACCCCGGTGTCGGCGAGCTCGTACTCCGGCTCCTCCCGGGACCGCTGCCCGTTGACGCGGACCAGTTGGTCGTACGGGAAAGCCTCCTGCGGATAGTGGTAACGCCACCGCATCCACGAGTGGGTGGGCGTCGAGTCCTGGTACCACCAGTACTCCTTGGCGTCCTCGCCGTGGTTGCCGCCGTCGCCGCCGAGCCCGAACATCCGCTCCTTGAGGATCGGGTCCTGCCCGTTCCACAGGGCCAGCGCGAAACAGAACGTCTGCCGGTCGTCGCAGATACCGGCCATGCCGTCGTCGTTCCACCGGTAGGCTCGCGACCGCGCGTGGTCATGGGGAAAGTAGTCCCACGCCGTTCCGTGCTCGCTGTAATCCTCCCGGACCGTGCCCCACGCGCGCTCCGCCACGTAGGGGCCCCATGCCCGCCACGGCTGCTCGCCGGAGTCCGCCTGCGCCAGCCGTAAGCGCTCCGCCACGCCGTGTCTCACCCCCACATCCGATGCCATCTAGATTGATTGTGCCCGAGAACTGGAGGTCATCTGATGGCTACGCTGCGCAGGACGGCGTTCGGCCCCCAGGTGTGCGGGCACCTCGGCGAGTCCGCCACTCGTGAGTGGCTTGTACCCGACGGCGCCGGCGGTTACGCCATGGGCACGATCGGGGGACTGCGGACCCGGCGCTACCACGGCCTGCTCGTCGTCGCGGGCGAAACGCCGGCTTCGCGCCGGCTGGCCCTGGCCTCGCTCGATCCGGTTCTCACGCTTGCTTCGGGTACGTCGGTACGCCTGGCCACGCACGAATGGTCGGACGGCACGATCGCCCCGCGCGGCCACGAGCTGCTGACCGGTTTCGAGCTGGTCGACGGCCTGCCCCGCTGGCGCTGGCGGATCGGCGACGTCGTCCTGGAGCGCACGCTGGCCATGGTCGCGGGCCGGCCGGCCGTCGCGGTGGTCCACCGCCTGCTCACCGGCGGCCCGGTCAGCCTCACCCTCGAGGCCCTGTGCACCTGGCGCGACATCCACGGCGAACGCACGGCCGCCGGCCCGCCGCCCACGGTCACCGCGGCCGAGGGCGGATGCGTGGTCGAGGAGGCGTACCGCTTGCGGGGTCCCGAATTCCGCCCGGCGGGCGCGTGGTGGCGCGGGGTGCGGCACCGCGAGGAGGCGGCACGGGGCCTCACCCCGACCGAGGATCTCTGGTACGCGGGGAGCTTCCACGCCGAGTTACGCCAGCCCGGCGCCGCGGCTCTGGTCACGGCCTGGTCGGGCGATCTCGGCTCGCCGCCTCCGCCGGCCGAGGAGGTCGTGACGGCGGCCCGCGCCCGCAACGTGGCCGTGGTCGCGGCGGCCGCCCCGGCCGACGACGACCAGGCGATGCTCGCGCTCGCGGCGGACGCTTTCATCGTCCGTACGGCCAAAGGTCCTGACGTCGTCGCGGGCTATCCGTGGTTCGGCGCCTGGTCCCGCGACACGATGATCAGCTACGAGGGCCTCTTCCTGTCCACGGGCCGCTTCGACGAGGGACGATCTTTATTGCTGTCGTACGCCGCCACGCTGTCGGAGGGCATGCTGGCCAACACGGCCGACACGGGCAGCGTCTCTTTCAATACCGCCGACGGCACTTTGTGGTTCGTGCACGCGGTGGGCCGCCACGTGGCCGTGACCGGCGACGTCGACCTGGCCGCCACCTTGCTTCCCGCATTGCTGGACGTCGTCGACCACCACCTGCGCGGCACCCGCTACGGCATCGCCGTCGACCCCGCCGACGGCCTACTGCGCCAGGGTGCCGCCGGCGAGGCTCTGACCTGGATGGACGCCCGGGTCGAGGGCGTGCCCATCACCCCGAGAGCCGGCAAGCCGGTCGAGATCAACGCCCTCTGGATCAACGCCCTGGCCATGGTCATCAAGCTGGCCTGGCAGGCCCGCTCCGGCGCCGGCCCCGCCGTGAAGGCCCACCCCGAGGCCCTGACGAGCTTCGCCCGCCGCTTCCCGACCCCGGCCGGCACGCTCCACGACGTCGTGGACGGCCCGTCCGGCGACGACGACACCATGCGCCCCAATCAGCTCCTGGCCTGGTCGTTGCCGTACGCGCCGCTCCGCCCGACTCCCGCGGCCCTGCAGACGATCGGCGCCGCCCTGATGACACCGCTGGGCTTGCGGAGCCAGGCCCAGCACACCCCTGGATAT
Source organism: Actinoplanes sp. NPDC000266 (assembly GCF_042899005.1). Taxonomy (NCBI): domain Bacteria; kingdom Bacillati; phylum Actinomycetota; class Actinomycetes; order Micromonosporales; family Micromonosporaceae; genus Actinoplanes; species Actinoplanes sp. NPDC000266. Next base: position 95,824 of record NZ_JBIAZI010000011.1, on the reverse strand, counting down.
CGGGGCACGCATCGGGGAACTCCCGCCGAACGCGACGCGGCCTATCACACCGGCACGGTCTGGCCGTGGCTGATCGGCCCGTTCGTGACGGCCTGGCACCGCATAGGAGTGCCGGCCACCCAGATCATCTCCGATTCGGACGACCACCTGTCCGAGTACGGCCTGGGCTCCATCTCGGAGACGGCCGACGGCAACGCGCCGCACGCCGCCACCGGTTGCCCGTTCCAGGCGTGGTCGGTGGCCGAGGCCCTGCGAGTTCGCCGCCTGTGAAAAAGTACGTGCTCTTCGACCATGACGGCGTGCTGGTCGACACCGAGTCCTGGTACTTCAGGGCCGGCGAACGCGCCCTGGCCGGCATCGGCGTGCCCGTGGACAAGGACCGGTACCTGCGTGACATGAGCCAAGGGCAGGGAACCTGGGCGCAGGCCCGGGCGGCCGGTGTCGACGAGCCAACCATCAGCCGGCTGCGAACGGTCCGTGATCGCTACTATCAGGACTATCTGCGGACGGAGGCGATCGAGATCGAGGGCGTGACCGAGGTCCTGTCCGACCTGTCGAAACACGTCCGCATGGCCATCGTGACCACCGCGAAGCGCGCCGACTTCGACCTCATCCACGAGGAGCGGCGAATCCGGCAGTTCATGGACTTCGTCCTGGTGCGCGAGGACTACGAGCTGAGCAAGCCCCACCCGGAGCCGTACCTGACCGCCCTGAGGCGCTTCGGCGCGACCGCGGAGGAGGCGCTGGTCGTCGAGGACTCGTCGAGAGGCCTGAACTCAGCCGTGGCGGCCGGCATCGACTGCGTAGTCGTCCACAACGACTTCACACAATCGCAGGACTTCACACAGGCCAGGCACCGCATCGACACCCTGGGCGAGTTGAAGGACCTCATTCTCGGACGCCGAGGATGAGCAGATGTTGAGCAGCACCGTGAGGGACATCCTGACCGCCATGCTCGGCGACGCCGGCGTTCGGCCGGGCTCGCCGACCCCCGGCGACGTGCCAACCACCCTCGAGGTTTCCGGCGGTTCGCCGAGATCCCCGTCGAGGACGCGGAAGCGCCGGACGACGGGCTCCTCGCCCGTTGACGCCTCGCGACCTGGAGATCGTCCTCGACAAGATCTGAACGCGGACATCAGCGTGGGCGGCGGAGCCGGCTGACCAGCCAGGCGACGGCGCCGCAGATCGCGCCGACGGCGAAGCCGGTGAAAAGGCTGCTGACCGTGATGGCGCCGCGCAGCAGAACGGCGTCGCCGTCCCACAGGAGGTTGTGGATCACGGCCAGAGCCACTCCGTAGACGCCGCCGGCGGCCAGCAGCGACAGGAACGGGTTCGTCGACCAGCGGATGGCCACCGCGACCCAAACGAGCAGCGGAATGAAGACGAGGGCCGCGTTGACGCCCGTTCTCTCGTGGATCAGGTCGAGGTCATGCAGCACCACCCGCGGGGCGGCCAGCAGGCCGAGCAGGACGATCACCCAGGGGCGCAGACCGAGGCTCATGCGGCGACCGTAGGGCCGGCCGCACCCCAGGCCATCCGGCTGTGGGCGACCGTGTTTGTCGCTTCTGGGCGTACACGCAAGCTCTTAGCATCGAAAGGGTGAGACGAGACGTGGTGCTCGCGGCCGGGGTGGCGGCCGTGCTGGCCGTCGTGGTCTCGGCCGGCCAGGGTGGACAGAACGGTCCGGGGGCGTACGTCTGGGCCGTCGCCCTGGGCGCCCTGATGCTGCGCCGCCGTGCCTATCCCCGGCTGGTTCTCGCCCTCACCGTGTTCGGGCTGTTCGCCTACTACACCGCCGGCTATCCGGCGATCGGCGTCGCCGTGCCGGTGGCGGCCGCCCTCTACTCGGCGGCCGAGGCCGGGCATCGGCGCTCGGCCGTCGCCGCCGCGACGATCGCGCTCGGCGTGTCGGCCGTCTTCCGGATCCTCGAAGGGCAGAGCGAGAAGTACGTCCTTCTCTACGACATGGTGGGGCACGTCGCGCTGGCCGTCGCCGCCATCGCGCTGGGCGAGCTGGTCCGGGCCCGGCGCCGGATCGGTGAGCTGACCGAGCGGCAGATCGCGCTGGCCGCCGAGCACCGGCTGGACGAGCACAAACAGACGCTCTCCCGCGAGCTGCACGACTCGATCGGACACACCCTGACCGTGGCCGCGATCCACGCCGGCGTCGCCAAGCAGGAGGACCGTCGCGATCCGGCCGCCGCGTCGCGGGCGCTCGACCAGGTCACCGCCTCGATCTCGGAGGCGCTGACGGCGCTGCGGGCCGCGGTGCGGCAGTTGCACGCCGGCCGGGCGACCGCCGCCGACATCGAGATGGTCGCCGGCACCGCGCGGGCGGCCGGCTTCGACGTGCACACGCGCATCGACCCGATCGACGGGCCATCGGCCGCGGCCGCCCACCGCGTGGTCCGTGAGGCGATCACCAACACCCTGCGCCATTCCGCGTCCCGCTCCATCGACGTCGAGGTTCGCCAGGACCAGGACCAATTGGTCGTACGCGTCGACGACGGCACCGGGCTCGACGGCCTCCGCGCCGAGGTCGCGGCCCTGGGCGGCCGCCTGACCGCCGGCTGGCGCGTCGAGGCGACGATCCCCCGTGATGCCGAATGACGCGGGTGGTGCTCGCCGACGACCAGGCGATCGTGCGGGCCGGGCTGACCGCGCTGCTCCAGGGTGGCGACGGCGAGCCGATCACGGTGGTCGGCGAGGCCTCCGACGGGGCTCAGGTCGTGGGGCTGGTCCGCCGTACGGGACCGGATGTGGTCCTGATGGACGTGCGGATGCCCGGCGTCGGCGGGGTGGCCGCCACACGGGCTCTCCGCGCGGATCCCGAGTGCGCCGGCGTGGCCGTGCTGATGCTCACCACGTTCGACACGGACGCCGAGGTGCTGGGGGCGTTGCGGGCCGGCGCCGACGGCTACCTGCTCAAGGACACCGAGCCGGAACGGCTGCGGGCCGCCGTGCGGGCGGCCGCCCGCGGGGAGCCGGTGCTCTCCCCGGAGGTGGCGCGGCGTGTCATGGCGACCGCCGCCGACTCGCCCGCCCCGCTTGCGCCCGATCCCCGGCTGAGCCGGCTCAGCCGCCGGGAGCGCCAGGTGCTCGTCGCCGTGGCCGACGGCGGCGACAACGCCGAGGTCGCGAGGGAGATGCGGTTGAGTCCGGACACCGTACGGACCTACGTGAGCCGCATCCTGGCCAAGGTGGGAGCGTCGAGCCGGGCCCAGCTGGTGGCGATCGCGCATCGCGGCGGGCTCATGCAGCACCACCGAAGAGACTGACCGACGGCACGATCGGCCGGTGGCTACCGGCCGGTATCCGTGGTCATAATTCTCGGATGCTGATCGCGTCGTCTTCGTGACGAGTCCCGACGACGACCTGCGCCGGGCGCTGGCCGACCAGGCGCGGCTCGAGGCGCTCCGGCATACCGGGCTCGGCGCGGCCGCCGACGAGGCGTTCGACCGGTTCGCCGAGATCGTCCGCCAGGCGCTGCGCGTGCCGGTCGCGCTGGTGTCGCTGGTCAGCGACGACCGGCAGGTCTTCCCGGGCGCCTGCGGGCTGGGCCATCCGTGGCAGGAGGAGCGGCAGACCCCGCTGTCCCACTCGTTCTGCCAGCACGTGGTCGCCACCCGGGAGCCGCTGGTGGTCGTCGACGCCCGCGCCGACGACCGCGTGCGCGACAGCCTCGCCATCGACGACCTGGACGTGGTCGGCTACGCGGGAATGCCGCTGACCGACGCCGACGGGCGCGTGCTCGGCTCCCTCTGCGCGATCGACCACCAGCCCCGGCAGTGGACCGGGGCCGAGCTGTCGCTGCTGGCCGACCTGGCCGCGGCCTGCTCCGACACTCTGCGGGCGCGGATCGCCCGGTTCGCGGCCGAACTGGTCGCCGGCCGGACCCGGCTGCTGTTGCACGCCAGCGCGGCCCTGGCCGACGCCGACAGCGTCGACAAGGTGGTCGACGCGGTGCGGGAGCTGGTGACGGGCACGCTCGACCCGGTGTACGTCGGTGTCTCCCTGCTCGGGGAGGGCGAGCAGGTGGCCCTGCCGTCGAAGAGGCTGCTGCCCCCGGCGCAGGCCGAACGGTGGGCGCGTTACCCGGCCGGGACCAGGACCCCGTCGGCGCTGGCCGCGCGGACCGGCCGGCCGGTGCTGTTGCCCGATCTGGCGGCGGTCGCCGCCACGGCGCCGGACGCGCTGAGCACCTTCGAGGAGCTGGGGTGGCAGTCGGCGGCCAGCGTGCCGCTGCGGGGACCCACCGGACCGGCCGGCGCGCTGACGTTCGTGTGGAAGCAGCCGTACGTGCTGGACCCGGGCGAGCAGGCGATCCTGACCGCGTTGTCCGGTTTCGTGGTGCAGGCGCTGACCCGCGCCAACGTTCTGGCGGACCGGCGCACGGCCGCCGCGGTGATGCAGAAGGCGCTGCTCAGCCCGCTGCCCCACCACCCGAAGCTGCGGATGGCGGCCCGTTACGCCCCGGCGCACCGCGAGGACCACGTCGGCGGCGACTGGTACGACGCGCTGACCCTGGACGGTGACCGGGTCGTGCTGGTCATGGGCGACGTCACCGGGCACAGCGTGACCGCGGCCGCGGCGATGAGCCAATACCGCAGCATGCTGCGCACGCTCGTCATCGACCGGCACGAGCCACCGTCGGCCGTGCTGCGCCGGCTGGAGCACACCCGCCGGTCGGTGGGCCTGGAGAACCTGGCCACGGTGCTGCTGGCCTACCTCGAGCCGGACGACGCCGGCGGATATCAGATGACCTGGGCCAACGCCGGGCACCCGGCGCCCGTCATGCTGCGGCCGGACGGGCGGGTCGTCTCCCTGGGCGCGCACGACCCGCTGATCGGCGCGGTGCGCCGCATCTCCCGCCGCAACCAGACCCAGCACCTACCACCCGGCACGGTCGTCATGCTGCACACCGACGGCCTGGTCGAAAGCCGTACGGCCACGATCGACGCCGGCCTGGCCCGGGTCCAGCGCCTGCTGTCCGAACACGCCACCGACGACATCGAGCTGCTGGCCGATCGCCTGCTGAGGCAGGCCGGCGCCGCGTCCCGCGACGACGACGTGGCGCTGCTGCTGGTCGCCACGCCTCACGCCTTCACGGTGGGGGCGAGCTCCCAGGTGCTGGGCTCCTGAGCGTCCGCGCACAGGGGACAGAGGCGGGTCACGCCGTGGCGGTCGCAGTATTCGTTGGTCTTCTTGAAGGACACCACGCCGGCCAGGAAACCGACCAGCAGGGCGGCGGCGACTGCGATAACGAGGATCATGGGACTCTCCTCCGCGCTTTTTCCTCACACGTCGCGGGGTGGCGGGGCGGTTCATAGGATCAACGGCATGGATTTCGGTGTCGGTTACTTCCCCACCCACGACGGCGTTCGGCCCGGTGAGATCGCTCGGCGGGTCGAGGAGCGCGGGCACGCCGCGCTCTACTTCGCGGAGCACACGCACATCCCGGCGAGCCGTGAGACGGCCTGGCCCGGTGGTGACGTGCTGCCGCAGAAGTACTCACACACGTACGACCTCTTCGTCGCCCTGACGGCCGCGGCCGAGGCGACCAGCCGGCTGCGGATCGGCGCCGGGGTGTGCCTGGTCATCGAGCGTGATCCGATCACCACGGCCAAGGAGGTGGCCAGCGTCGACCATCTCAGCGGCGGGCGGCTCGACTTCGGGGTGGGCATCGGCTGGAACCGCGAGGAGATGCGCAACCACGGCACCGATCCGCGGACGCGGGTGCGGCTGTTCGGCGAGCGGATCAAGGCGATGAAGGAGATCTGGACGCAGGAGGAGGCGAGCTTCCACGGCGAGTTCGTCAACTTCGACCGGATCTGGTCGTGGCCCAAGCCCGCGCAGAAGCCGAACCCGCCGGTGCTCATCGGCGGTGGCGGCGAGAGCGTGGTCGATCGGGTGCTGGAGTACGGCGACGGCTGGTTCCCGCAGTGGCGCGACGACAACATCGCGGCGAGGGTGGCCGAGCTGCGCGCGCGGGCCGACCGCTACCTGCAGATCCAGATGCTGAGCGTTCCGGCCGATCCGAAGGCCCTGGAGAAGTGCGCCGAGGCCGGGATCGAGCGGGCGTCGGTGTGGCTGCCGTCGGGCCCGTGGAGTGTGGTCGAGCCGGCCCTGGAGAAGTGGGAGAAGGCGATCGGCGAGCTGGTCGGGCGGTGACCCCGGCCGAGCGTTTCGCCGCGCAGCCGGTGGCCCGCCTGGCCACGGTGGGCGCGGACGGGGCGCCGCATCTCGTGCCGATCGTGTTCGCCCTGGTCGGCAACGTGATCATCTCCGCCGTGGACGCCAAGCCGAAACGGAGCCGGGCTTTGAAGCGGCTGGCCAACATCGCCGCCGAGCCGCGGGTCACCGTCCTGGCCGACCATTACGACAGCGATTGGCAAAACCTTTGGTGGGTACGGGCGGACGGCGTGGCCCGGGTCCGCGAGGACGCACCCGCCGGATTCCGTGAGCTGATCGCCAAGTACCCGCAGTACAGGCACGTTGCGCCGGCCGGTCCATATATCGAAATAACAGTGAAAAAGTGGACAAATTGGGTAGGTCGCGATGGCGGCGCGTGACGGCGGCGGGGCGAGGGCGGCGGCGGGGCGACGGCGGTGGCGGCGGGACAGCGGCGGTGGCGGTGGGGCACTGGAGGCGGGGCGACGGCGGTGGCGGTGGGCACTGGCGGCGGGACGGTGGCGGTGGGTAGTGGGTCAGTGGGGGATGCCGCTTGCTACGGCTCGTAGCTTGTCGGGGTTGGCGACGTTGTGGATGGCGGTTATGCGGCCCTCGCCGTCGAACTCGAACGTCACGGTGGAGATGACGCGGCCGGCTCCGGTGAAGAGCATGCCGGGGCCGCCGTTGATCTCGGTCAGGGCGACGCTCATCTCGGCCGGCGTGACCCCCTCGTACGCCCGCTGGCCCACCGCCGCGAACCAGGCCGCCACCTTTTCGGCGCCGATGACCGGGCGCAGGGCCTGACGGACCTTGCCGCCGCCGTCGGTCCACAGGGTGACGTCCGGGGCCAGCACCTCCATCAGCGTGTTGATGTCGCCGCCGGTCGCGGCCGACAGGAAACGGTCGGTGACGTCGCGCTGCCGGTCCTTGTCGGCCGCGAAGCGGGGCCGCCGCGCCTGAACGTGTTCGCGGGCCCGGTGCGCCGCCTGGCGTACCGCCGCCTCGGAACGCTCCACCGCCGTCGCGATCTCCGGATAGCTGAAGTCGAAGACCTCGCGCAGCACGAACACCGCCCGCTCCAGCGGGCTCAGCGACTCGAGCACCACCAGCATCGCCATCGACACCGAGTCGGCGTCGGCCGTCTCCGCCGTGGTCAGGATCGGCTCCGGGAGCCACGGGCCCACGTACGTCTCACGCTGCCTCCGGGTCGAGCGCAGCTGGTCCATCGCCACGTTCGAGACGATGCGCGTCAGGTACGCCTTGGGGTCGGTGACCCCCGAACGGTCCGCGGCCGACCACTTCAGCCAGGCGTCCTGCACCGCGTCCTCGGCGTCGGAGGCCGAGCCGAGGATGCGGTAGGCGACCGCGAACAGCAGGTTGCGGTAGTCGTCGAAGGCGGTGGTCACCGGGTGTACCGCCCGCCGTACGTCCAGAACGACGCCGATCGTGGCATGCGCAGCATGCGGCGGAAGGTGGGCCAGGGGCTCGCGGTCACGGTCTCCTTGTACCGGACGGCGGCCCGCCCGGCCAGGTATATACGGCGGGGGCTGTCGTCGGGGCGGGTGAACTGGACGACCGCGTCGCCCCGGCCGAGGCTGACCGGCATGTGGAAGTAGCCGAACCGGAACCGCTCCGGCTGCTTGCCGTCGAGCTCGCGGAGGATCGACAGGGCCGCGTGCACGCCGGTCGGCATGCCGCCCTGGCAGGTGCCGTGCATGACGCCGTACCGCTGCTCGATGTGGGCGGCATCGCCGACGGCGTAGACGTGCGGGTGGGAGACCGAGCGCAGGCTCTCGTCGGTGACGATGCGCCCGTGGTCGTCGACCGTGAAGCCGGCCTCGGCGGCCAGGGGAGAAGCATGCACCCCGGCCGTCCACAGGGTGTAGTCCGAGGGCAGCGTCGAACCGTCGTCCAGGACCACCGCGCCGGGCAGCACCTTCTCGACCGTGACGCCGCTCAGAACCCGTACTCCCAATCGGGTCAAAGCGGCCGTGAGGTGCGCACGGGCCTTGACCGACATCGAAGCCCCCGGGATTTCGCGGCCGACCAGGGTGACCGGCACGCCGGGGTGAGCCTCGGCGATCTCGGTCGCCGCTTCGACTCCGGTGAGGCCGCTGCCGCAGACCACCACCGATCCGGCGAGGTGTTTCGCCAGCGCTTGCGTCTCGGTCCAGCTGTTGAGGGTGTACGTGTGGTCGGGCGCGACGACCGCGGAGCCGAGCGCGAAGACGAGCCGGTCGTAGGGGAGCGGCTCACCGTCGACGTAGGCGGCGCCGTCACGCAGCTCGGTCACCCGGCCCCGGACGAACCGGACGCGGGTGTCCTTCAGCAGCTCGGGGATGCTCAGGTCGGCGGTCGTCCGGCCGGCCGCGGTCATGTGCAGCCGCAGGCGTTCGGTGAACCGCTCCTCGGCGTTGACCAGGGTGATCGTCACGTCGTCGCGGTGGCGCAGGCGCCCCGCCAGGTTGCTCGTCGCGGCCATGCCGGCGTATCCGGCGCCCAGAATCAAGATGTTCATGCCCGCGAGACGTAAGCAGCCCCCGCGGTTGTGACATCTAATCGCCGGAGAGATCTCGCCGGATGCTCCAGACTGCTCCGGCCATGGCCAGGACGGTCCAGAGGGTGAACTTGAGCAGGCCCTCCGGCTTGCCGCTGGCCGCGTCGAGGAACGACGTGAACGGCCACGGGTCCTTGAGCTGGCCGAGCAGGCCCTCGACGAAGGTGATGAAGCTGATGTAACCGACGAAGAGCCAGAGCGGGCGGCGTACGAGGGTCGCGTTGGCCACGCCGAACAGGGCGATCATCGGGACGGCGATCAGGGTGCCGGTGAACTGCTTCATCTCCTGGCCGCCGATGAAGGAGAAGCCGCTGATCACGGCAAGCGCCACCGCGATCAGCACGGCGGACACGCACTGGCCGGCCAGCACGGTCAGCCGCCGGGGCCGGCCGAGGAAGAGCAGCACGGCGGTGCGGTGCTGATAGTGGGCCGAGGTGGTGACCACGGCGATGCCGAAGGCGCCGAGACCGGCGAACAGCGACCAGAAGTCGGCGCTGAGGAAGCCGAACACCATGGCCAGGGCGATCGTGCCGGCCAGCGAGACCCAGCTCGACCGGATGGAGAGCGTCCGGTAGAGCTCGCTGCGGATCACGGCGATCACGCGGCGCTCCCGGCCAGTTGGAAGAAGAGCTGTTCCAGCGTCGGGGTGTCGACGGTGAGCTCGTAGATCGGCTGCCGGGCCTCGTACGCGACCTCGCCGGCGTCCTCCGGCGTCAGCCCCGTCACGAACAGCACGTGGCCATCGGTGGTCACACCGGCCCCGGCCTGCTCGAAGGCGGCCCACAGGGCGTGCGGATCACGGCCCCGGACGCGGAGCCGCAGCGCCTGCCGGCCGGTCAGCGCTTCGAGGGGCTCGGCCAGGCGGACCCGGCCGTCCGCGATGATCACCACGTCGTCGACCAGCTGCTCCAGCTCGCCGAGCAGGTGGCTGGAGATGAGCACGGTGCCGCCGGCCTCGGCGTGGCCGCGCAGCAGCCCGCGCAGCCAGGCCATGCCGGACGGGTCGAGGCCGTTGGCGGGCTCGTCGAGCACGAGAACCGGCGGCGCGCCCAGCATGGCGGTGGCCACGGCCAGGCGCTGCCGCATGCCCAGTGAATAGTCGCCGGTCCGTTTGCTCCCGGCGTCGGCCAGGCCGACGTACTCCAGAAGCTCGTCGACCCGATCGGAGCCGGCGCCGCAGAGGAAGGCCTGGGTGCGCAGATGGCCGCGCCCGGTCTGGCCGGGATGGCTGAGGCCCTGTTCGAGGACCGCGCCGACCTGGCGCAACGGCTGGTCGAGGTCGCGGTAGCGGCGGCCGTTGACCAGGGCCTGGCCCGAGGTGGCGCGGCTCAGGCCGAGCAGCACGCGCAGGGTGGTGGTCTTGCCCGACCCGTTCATCCCGAGGAATCCGGTGACCCGGCCCGGCGAGGCGGTGAACGTGACGTCCTTGACGGCGTCGACGCCGCCGTAGGTCTTCGTCAATTCCCGGATCTCGATCATCGACGGGATTATTCACGCCCGGGTCAAGTGAGTACGCGGACTCATCCGCCCGGAGCCGGCCGCGACAAGGATCGACGTCATGACCTACCCCTGCGCGATCTGCGGAAACACGGCCTCGGAGGCGACCGGCTGCCCGGCTTGCGGGCGCGGCCCGGATCGCGACGCGATCGAGGTGGTCCGGGCGGATGCCGAGATCACCGAGCTGATCAAGCGGCTGGGCTCGGCCCGGCTGGTCGTCACGGAGATCGAGGCGGCGCTCAACGGGGTGTGGGCGCGGCGGAACGCGGCCGCGGCCCGAGTGCGGTCTCAGGCTCCGGCGCCGGCCAATGCTCCGCGTTTTGCGCAGAATGTCCTTTTCCTGTTGGGTGGGCTGCTGCTCGCGGTGGCCGCTGTCGTGTTCACGGCCGTGGCCTGGGCTCAGTTCGGCGTCGGCGGACGGGCCGTGGTGCTCGCCGGGTTCACCGGGGTGGCGCTCGTGGTGCCGCCGCTGGTGAAGCGGCGCGGCCTGACGGCCACGGCCGAGACTTTCGCCGCGGTGGGCCTTCTGCTGACGCTGCTTGACGGGTACGCCGCCTGGCACGTCAACCTGTTCGGCGTCGCCGACGGTTCGGCCTGGGGATACGCGGCCGCCGTCTGCGCCGTCACCGGGGCCGTGGCGGCCGGGTACGAGCACTTCACCGGGCTGGTCGCCCCGCGCTACGCCGCCCTGCTGGTGGCGCAGCCGGTGCTGCCGCTGCTGGTGGCGATCGCCGGGCCCGGCCTGACCGGGTGGGCCTTCACGTTCGTGGGGGTGGCCGCGCTCGACGTGGCGGTGCTGGCGACCGGGCGCATGCGCGTGGCCTCGGCGGTGACGGGCGGGGTGGCCGTGATGGTGGCGGCCGGGTGCGCGCTGATCGGCCTGGTCTCGGACGAGCCGATGGGGCCGGCGGCGGCGCTGATCGCCGCGGCCCTCGTCGTGGTCGCGGGGGCGAATGTCGCGCGGCAGCGGATCGCGCGGACCATCGCGCCGGCCCTGTTCGTGGTGGCGTTCGTGGTCGCGGCCGGGCGGGTCGCCGCGGTGCTGAGCCCGGCCGGCTGGCTGATCGACGTCGCCGCGGTGGTGCTGGTGGTGGCTCTGCCGTCGTGGCGGCTGCTCGGGGCTCGGATCGGGGCCTCCTCGGCGGTCGGTGTGCTGGGTGTCGCCGTCCTGGTGGTGACCGTGGATCAGATCTCGATGGCGAGGGCCGACTGGTCGGCTCCGGTGGCGCTGGCGCTGCTCGGGGCGGCCACGGTCGTTCTCGTTCCGGCCGCCTGGCGCCGGCCGGTCGCGCTGTTGGGGGCGTACACCGTGATCGTCAATGCGGCGATCATGGCGCTGGCCCAGGCGGATGTGCGCGTCCTGGAGGCGTACACCCTGACCACCGCAAGCGTCGCTCTGCTGGCCGGAATCCTCATCCGCCGGGCGCGCCCGGCGGCAGGGAGCTGGACCACCTACGGCCCTGCCCTGGTGGTGGCCTTGCTGCCGAGCCTGATCTCGATCCTCGGCGGTGACGGGCAGCACCTGCGACGGCTGCTGCTCGGCCTCGGCGCGCTGGGAATCGTGCTGGCCGGCGCACGGGCCGGACTGCGGGCGCCGGTGCTGCTCGGCGGCGGCGTCCTGGCCCTGGTCGCGCTGCACGAGCTGGCGCCGGTGTGGGACCTGGTCCCGCGGTGGATCCCGCTCGCCGCGGCTGGGCTGCTGCTGGTGATGCTGGCGATGACGCTGGAGCGCCGGCGGCGTGACCTGGACCGGCTCCGCGCCACCCTGCACCGGTTTTCGTAAAGCGGCGCCGCCCACGGCCGATCTAGGGGCCTGTCGTTCCCTAGATCGGAGGCACGGATGTCCGCCGCGCGCATGCAGATGTGCTTCGCCGCGTGGGTGGCTGCCCTGACGGTGGTCTTCTACGCGTTGCCGGAGTACAGCATGTACTCGTGGGCAGCGATCGGGCTCTCCGGGGCGGCGGCCGTACTGGTCGGCATCCGGCTGCACAAGCCGTCACGGAAGCTGCCCTGGTATCTGCTCTCGGCCGTGGTCGCCTGCTTCACCCTGGGCGACACCACCTACAACGTGCTCACCGACTACCTCGGGTACGCCAACCCGTTCCCGTCGCTGGCCGACCTGTTCTACCTGATCATCTACCCGATGCTCGCGGTCGCCCTGCTGATCTTCATCCGGGCCCGGTCGGGCACCGACAACCGGGCCGCGCTGCTCGACGCGCTCGTGCCCACGGCCGGTCTCGGCCTGCTCTCCTGGGTCTTCCTGATCGCGCCGTACGTCCACGACACCGGCCTGACCCTGCCCGACAAGCTCGTCTCGATCGCCTATCCGCTCGGTGACGTGCTGGCCCTGGCCATGTTCGCCCGGCTGCTCACCGGCGGCGGCCGCAAGCCGGCCGCGCTGACCATCCTGGTCGTCGGCGTCTCCAGCCTGCTGGTCACCGACGTCATCTACGGCCTGCGCCAGCTCGCCGACAACTGGGAGGTCGGCGGCCCGGTCGACTTCGGCTGGATCCTGTTCTACACCGCGATCGCGCTGTCGTCGCTGCACCCGTCGATGCGGGACCTGACCGCCACCGGCGAGCGGGTCACGCAGACCATAGTCGGCGGGCGCCGGATCGCGGCCATGGTGGCCGCGGCCCTCATCGCCCCGGCCGTCCTGCTGATCGAGGACCTCGGCGGCGACGTCACCGACGCCCCGATGATCGCCACCGCCAGCGCGCTGATGTTCCTCGCGGTGATGCTGCGGGTGTCCGGTCTCATGCAGACCCAGCGGATCAACGCCGCCCGGGAGCGCACGCTGCGCATCACCGGCGCCGACCTGGTCGCGGCGAGCAGCGAGGCCGAGGCGTACGAGGCCCTGAAGAAGGCGCTCGGCGCGATCGTGCCGGCCGGGCAGCCGTGGGCCGAGTTCGTGCTCTCCGTCGACGCCAAGCCGGGCAACACGACCGGTCTGGTCGGCACCCGCCGCGTCCTGATCGCCGACGAGCCGGCCCTGGTCGGCCACGCGTTCGCGGACTTCACCTGGGCGCTGTGCGCCGAGGCGATCGCCTCGCCCCGCAAGCCGGGTGAGCCGCGCCGGCACCGCCGGCTCTACCTGGCCGCCGACGACGAGGTGCTGACCGCGCTCGAGCCCGCCTTCGTGGCCTTGATGACCCAGGGCACGATGGCCATCGAGCGGATCAACCTGACCGCCGAGGTGAACCGGCGCAGCAGCGAGGACTACTTCCGCGCGCTGATCCAGAGCGCCTCCGACGTGATCATGATCGTCGGCGACGACGAGGTGATCCGCTACGCCAGCCCGTCGGCGCTGCCCGTCTTCGGCCACACCGACATGGTCGGCATGCCGCTGCGCCGGCTCATCGCCGCCACCGACCACGCCGAGCTGACCAGCCTGCTCGACCAGGTGCGCTCCGGCACCGGCTTCCGCGACGGCGTCGACCTGACCGCGATCAGCGGCGACGACCTGCTCCTGCAGGTCGAGTGCACCTGCCGCGACCTGCGCGACGACCCGGCCGTGGCCGGGCTCGTGGTCACCATAAGAGACGTCACGGAGCGCCGGCGCCTCGAGAACGACCTGGCCCACCAGGCGTACCACGACGCGCTGACCGGGCTGGCCAACCGCGCGCTGTTCCAGAACCGGCTCGAGCACGCGGCGCACTTCGCCGACGGGCGCCGGCACGAGGTGGCGGTCCTGTTCATCGACCTCGACGACTTCAAGGAGGTCAACGACACGCTCGGGCACGCCGCCGGCGACCAGTTGCTGACCACGGTCGGCGAGCGCATCTCGGCCGTGGTGGGCCCGCTGAGCACGGTGGCCCGCACCGGCGGCGACGAGTTCGCCGTGCTGCTGGAGCAGGTCGACGCGCAGGCCGACGCCGAGCAGATCGCGGGACGGATCGTGGCCGCCCTGTCCGAGCCGATCGAGGTCACCGACGCCACCGGGGCCACGCACCTGGTGCGCGGCGCGGCCAGCGTCGGCGTCGCGACCAGCGCCGAGGCGGCCGGGATCACCGAGCTGCTGCGCCGGGCCGACGTGGCCATGTACGGCGCGAAGACCGAGGGCAAGAACACGTGGCAGCGCTACGAGGACGAGATGCACGAGGCGATGCTGCGCCGCCTCGAGATGCGCTCGGCCCTCAACGAAGCGGTGCCCGGCGACCAGATGCGGCTGCGCTTCCAGCCCATCGTCGACCTGCCGACGGGCGAGACGATCGGCCTCGAGGCGCTGGTGCGCTGGCAGCACCCGGCCCGCGGCCTGCTCGGCCCGAACGAGTTCATCGAGCTGTCCGAGGAGAACGGCGCGGTGGTCGCGATCGGTGGCTGGGTGCTGCGGGAGGCGCTGCGCACGTTCGCCGAGTGGCGGCGTTCGGAGGCCGGCACTCTCATGCGGTACGTCAGCGTGAACGTGTCGGCCCGCCAGTTCCGTACGCCCGGGTTCGTCGACCAGGTGCGCGCGGTGCTCGCCGAGACCGGCTCGGATCCCCGCTGGCTCCTGCTGGAGATCACCGAGAGCCTGGTGCTGCACGACGCCGACCAGGTGTGGCGCGACCTCGGCGAGCTGCGCGCCATGGGCGTCCGGATCGCGATCGACGACTTCGGCACGGGTTACTCGTCGCTGAGCTACCTGAGCCAGATGCCGGTCGACGTCCTGAAGATCGACAAGTCCTTCATCGACGACATCCTGCACAGCAAGCAACAGATGGCGCTCGTGGAAACGATCGTCAACCTGGCCCGCACGCTCGACCTGGCGGTCGTGGCCGAGGGCATCGAGCTGGAGGAGCACCGCGCGGCCCTGGTCGCGATGGGGTGCCCGTACGGACAGGGCTACCTGTTCTCCAAGCCGGTCACATCCGAAGAGTTCCAATCGATGATTCTCACGAAGGGTCTTTCATGAGCGACGGTCTCGAGTTCGTCAAGCGCGACGGCAAGTGGGCGGACCTGGAGCGGCTGCGCAGTGGCAACCCTATGTACGACGCCACGATCGAAGAGGTGAAGGGCCGCCGCATCCGGGTCGGCGATCACTGGCTGGCCGACTTCGCGTCCTGCAACTACCTCGGCTTCGACCTCGAGCCCGAGATCATGGAGGCGATCGAGCCCGAGGTGCGCCGCTGGGGAACGCATCCGAGCTGGTCGAGGCTGCTGGGCAACCCGGCGCTCTACCCGCAGATCGAGGAGAAGCTGACGGCGCTGCTGGACGCGCCCGACACGCTGGTCCTGCCGACGATCACCCACATCCACATGTCGGTGCTGCCGATCCTGGCCGGCAAGGGCCACATCTTCCTCGACTCCCAGGCCCACAAGACCATTTACGACGGTTCGATGTACGCCCGTGGGCTGGGCGCCACGGTTTCTCGCTTCGCTTCTTCTGATGTGTCCGAATTGCGCGCTTTGCTTCGCGCGGCGCCGACCGGCGTGTCGAAGATCGTGGCGATGGACGGCGTGAACAGCATGACGGGCAACGCGCCGGACCTGGCGGCGTTCGCGGCGGTGTGCCGGGAGTACGGGGCGCTGCTGTACGTGGACGACGCGCACGGTTTCGGCGTGATCGGCGAGCGGGGCGTGAACGAGAAGTCCCCGTACGGCTTGAAGGGCAACGCGATCGTCAAGTACGCCGGCGAGACGTACGACAACATCGTGCTGGTGGGCGGTTTCTCGAAGAGCTACTCGTCGCTTCTGGCCTTCCTGGCCCTGCCGACGTGGCTGAAGAACCACCTGAAGGTGTCGGCGCCGCCCTACCTGTACTCGGGCCCGGCCCCGACGGCGTCGCTGGCGACGGTGCTGGCCGGTTTGTCGGTGAACGAGAAGCGGGGCGACGACATCCGCGCTGAGCTGTACCGCAAGACCATGAAGGTCCTGGATCACGTACGGGCCCTGGGCGTCTACACCCCGAACACGGGCAGCACGCCGGTGATCGAGCTGCCGCTGGCCGACGGCGAGGACATCGACGCGGTCGGCAAGCTGCTGTGGGACAGGGGCATCTACGTGACGCTGGCGGCGTACCCCCTGGTCCCGCGCGACCAGGTGGGCTTCCGGGCCCAGGTGACGGCGGCGAACGGCGACGACGAGCTGGACGAGTTGAACGCGGTCATCACGGAGCTTCACGCGGCGGGCAAGCTCCGCCGAGCCTGACTCTCGCTCCTCGGCCGGGCGGCTCCCTGCCGCCCGGCCTGCTCACTCTGCGTTCCCTCATCAATGTGATGATCGCGGTATGCGACTTTCTATCTGGCCGGGCGCGGGGCAGAGCTTTGCGGGCGTGCTCGAGGCGGCCCGGCACGCTGCGGAGACCGGCTGGGACGGCGTGCACTTCGCCGACCATTTCATGCCCAACGGCGAGTCGGGCCCGGTGCTCGAGTGCGGCTCGGTGGTAGCGGCCCTGGCCGCGGCGGTGCCGAGGATCGAGATCACCACATTGGTGTACGGCATGACATACCGTCACCCGGCCGTCCTCGCGAACATGGCAGCAACCGTCGACCACATCAGCGACGGTCGCTTCCGGCTGGGCGTGGGCGCCGGCTGGCAGATCAACGAGCATGAGCAGTACGGCATCGAGCTGCCCCCGGTGAAGCAGCGCATCGACCGCTTCGTCGAGGGCCTGCTGGCCATCAAGGGTTTGCTGACCCAGCCCCGCACAACCCTGCAGGGCGAGTACTACCAGCTCACCGACGCCGAATGCGACCCGAAGCCACTGCGGACCCCGCTCCCGATCCTGATCGGCGCGAAGGGCGAGAAGCGCATGCTCCGCATAGTGGCCGAGCATGCCGACGCCTGGAACACGTGGGGCGTGCCGTCACACATAGCCCAGAAGTCGAAGGTCCTGGACGACCACTGCACCGCGATCGGCCGCGACCCGCACACGATCGCCCGAACCGCCCAGGCCCTGACCGTCGTCGACGGCGCCATCCCCGAGGGCCTGACCGCCCCGGTGATCGGCGGCTCCATCGAAGCTCTGAAGGACGCGATCGCCGAGTACGAGTCCCTCGGCCTGGACGAGCTGATCATCCCCGACGCCCTCCTGGGCACAGGCCCCACCCGCCTCAAGGCCATGGACACTTTGCGCGACCTGGTCCACCCCTGACACCACGAAGGGCCGGCCGTTTCCCCGCGGCCGGCCCTTCGTGGTGTCAGCGCTCCACGTCTCAGCGTCTCGGTGCTCCGCTGGCCCAGCGCTCCACGTCTCAGCGTCTCGGTGCTCCGCTGGCCCAGCGCTCCACGTCTCAGCGCGCCGCCGTCTCAGTGCTCCGCGACGATGGCCTCGGCCACCTGGCGCAACTGGTAGTGATCCGGGTGGAACCCGGCAGCGATGTCCGGATGCAGATGCGACTTGGTTTCCTCCAGGAGCACTGTGGTGACCTCGTCGACACTCTGCCCGGCGTACTCGTGCCGAAGCTTGTCCGTTGCGACCTGCAGCGCCGAGGTGAGTTGCTCCTCGAGCGGCTCGCGAAGTTTCTCCTCCACCGGGTTGAGGCTCTGTGGATCCAAGGTGACCTGTGGCTCGGCCATGTAGCCCTCCCGTGTTCTGCGGCGCGACGCGGATACCCGCCCCCCTTACGCCGTTAAACGCATCAAGCCCCACCCGCGACGTGTCCACAGCCAACTCTCAGCCCCCACGCCGCCACGTCATTCAGCTGCGGCCGCGCTTCACCTCGAAGAAGGTGTCGATGCGGCTCAGCGGCGCGACCGCGTCCCAGATCGCCAGGGCCTCCTCGCGCTCGGGGACCGCGCCGATGATCGGGCCGTGGAGGCCGCGCTTGGCCCCTTCGACGTGCACGACCGGCGAGCCGATGCCCGGCCCGGCCAGGGCGAGCGCCGCCTCGTGCGACTCCCGCACGGCGTCGTCCCAGCTCGCGTCGTCGAGCACCGCCTTGGCGTCCTCGATGCCGGCGGCCTCGGCGGCCTCCTGCACCAGCTCGTCGGTGAGCGCCGCCCCGCCGTCGTGCACCCGGGTGCCGATCTCGGTGTAGAACGCCGCCGCCACCTCCTCGCGACGATCCGCCCGCAGGGCCTCGACCAGCCGCAACGCCCGGAAGGACGCGTCGGTGGCCGCCCGGTACTGCTCGGGGATGTTGTCGCCGTTGAGGATCTTCAGGCTGAACGCGCGCCAGCGCAGGCTCAGGTCGCGCTCGGGGGCGACCGCGACCAGCCAGCGCGAAGTGCGCCAGGTGAACGGGCACGCGGGATCGAAGTAGTAAGTGGCCTCCATGGATCACAGCCTAGGGCGCGCGGGACCTGCGTTTCCCGGAACCAGGACGGGTTTGTTTCGTCGCTGTGTGGGGCAGGAGGATCACTGGCCGTCGAAGTGACAGAGATCACTTCGACGCACGTTCGGCCGGATGGAGGGTCAATGGCGACTATCGACCGACATCCGCAAAGGCGCACCCTGCGCGCTCGGGCACTCGCGGCGGGCGCCGCGCTAGCCCTGGCAGCACCGCTGGCAGCCTGCGGATCAGACGACAACGGCGGCGTACCCGTCCTCAACCTGTACCAGTTCCCCGTCGAGAACATGCAATCCGTCGTGGACATGTGCAACCAGAAGGCGGCGGGCAAGTACGAGATCAAGTACCAGGTGCTGCCGCGCGCGGCCGACGACCAGCGGGTCCAGATGGTCCGCCGCCTCGCCGCCAAGGACGACAGCATGGACCTGCTCGGCATGGACGTCACCTGGACCCAGGAGTTCGCCAGCGCCAACTGGATCAAGGAATGGACCGGCGCCGACAGGAGCGAGATCGAGAACGGCACGCTGCCCGGACCGCTCGCCTCAGGCGAGTACGACGGCAAGCTGTACGCGGCGCCGAACAACACCAACGTGCAGCTGCTGTGGTACCGCAAGGACCTCGTGCCGACCCCACCGAAGACGTGGGACGAGATGATCCAGATGTCCCAGAAGCTCAAGGCCGAGGGCAAGACGTACCAGGTGCTCACCATGGGAGCCCAGTACGAAGGCCTGGTGGTGCTGTACAACAGCCTGGTCGCCAGCTCCGACGGCACGGTGGTGAGCGAGGACGGCAAGTCGGCTGTGATGGACGCCGGGGCGATCAACGCGCTGCGGACCCTGAAGACCTTCGCGACCGCCGGCGTGACCAGCCCGTCGTTCTCCAACATGATCGAGGACGATGTGCGGCTCGCCTTCCAGAACGGCGACGGCGCGTTCCAGCTGAACTGGCCGTACGTGTACGCCTCGATGCAGAGCGACGCCCCGGATCTCGCCAAGAATGTCGCGTGGGCGCGGTACCCGGGCATCGACCCGAACAAGCCGAGCATCACGACGATCGGCGGCTCCAACGTCGCGGTCAGCGCGTTCAGCAAGCACCCGGACCTCTCGTTCGAGGCGGCCAAGTGCCTGCGCGGCCCGGAGGCGCAGAAGTACCTGGCGATCAACGCCGGGCAGCCGCCGTCGATCGAGGCCGTGTACAACGAGCCGGAGATGGCCGAGGCGTACCCGATGAAGGAGACGCTGCTCGAGGAGCTGAAGGACGCCGCTCCGCGACCGCGGACCCCCGCGTACCAGAACCTCTCCACCGTCGTCTCGGCTGAGCTCTCGCCGCCCGCGAGCATCGATCCGGACCGGACCGGCGCCGAGCTGAAGAGCTCCATCCAGGACGCCCTCGAGTCGAAGGGAGTGCTGCCGTGAGCATCTCCAGCACCACGCCGGCGGCGGAGACCGCGGAGCAGAAGATCCCGCGCCAGCGTCAGCGCCGCCGTGCCGAGCTGAGCGAGGGCAAGAAGCAGGAGCGCAAGCTGGGCTGGCTGTTGTGCGCGCCGGCCGCGCTGGTCATGGTGGTCGTGACCGCGTACCCGATCCTCTACTCGTTCTGGCTGTCCTTGCAGCGCTACGACCTCAAGTTCCCCGAGGACCGGCAGTTCGTCTGGTTCGAGAACTACGTGACCGTGCTGTCCAACAGCTACTGGTGGACGGCCTTCGGCGTCACCATGCTGATCACCGTCGTCTCCGTGGTGGTCGAGCTGGTGCTCGGCATGGGGCTGGCGCTGATCATGCACCGCACGCTGGTCGGGCGCGGGCTGGTGCGAACCTCCGCCCTCATCCCGTACGGCATCGTCACGGTCGTCGCCGCTTTCAGCTGGCGCTACGCGTGGACGCCGGGCACCGGCTATCTGGCCAACCTGGTCAGCCCCGAGGGCGCGCCGCTGACGGAACGGGCCAGCGCGCTGGCCATCATCATCCTGGCCGAGATCTGGAAGACCACGCCGTTCATGGCTCTGCTGCTCATGGCCGGTCTCGCCCTGGTGCCGGACGACCTGCTCAAGGCGGCCTCGATGGACGGCGCGAGCTGGTGGCAGCGGTTCACCAAGGTGATGTTGCCGGTGATGAAGCCGGCGATCCTGGTCGCCCTGCTCTTCCGCACCCTGGACGCCCTGCGCGTCTTCGACAACATCTACGTGCTCACCAACGGCGCCAATGAGACGTCGTCCGTGTCGATGATCGCCTACAACAACCTGATCAAGGGGCTCAACCTCGGCATCGGCTCGACGATGTCCGTGCTGATCTTCCTGACGGTCGCGATCATCGCGTTCGTTTTCGTGAAGCTCTTCGGCACCGCGGCGCCGGGCGCCAGCGAGGAGGGTAAGCGCTAGATGGCTACCGTAAACACCTCCGCGAAGGTCAAATGGGGTCTGCTGGACGCGGTCGTCGTCGTCTTCGCCCTGATCCCGGTGCTCTGGATCGCGTCGCTGTCGTTCAAGACGACGCCGACGCTGACCGACGGCAACTTCATCCCACGCGACTGGACACTCGACAACTACAAGCTGATCTTCCAGACCGACCAGTTCGTCCGGGCCCTGATCAATTCGATCGGCATCGCGCTGATCGCGACCACGATCGCGGTCGTCCTGGGCACCATGGCGGCGTACGCGATCAGCCGCCTCGACTTCCCCGGCAAGGGGCTGCTGGTCGGGGTGTCGCTGCTCATCGCGATGTTCCCGCAGGTGTCGCTGGTGACACCGCTGTTCAACATCGAGCGCAACACGGGCCTGTTCGACACGTGGGCCGGCCTGATCCTGCCGTACATCACGTTCGCCCTGCCGCTGGCGATCTACACGCTGTCGGCGTTCTTCAAGCAGATCCCCTGGGACCTGGAGAAGGCGGCGAAGATGGACGGCGCCACGCAGGGCGAGGCGTTCCGCAAGGTGATCGCCCCGCTGGCGGCGCCGGGCGTCTTCACCACCGCGATCCTCGTCTTCATCTTCTGCTGGAACGACTTCCTGTTCGCCATCTCGCTGACCTCGACCGAGCGCTCGCGCACGGTCCCGGCGGCGCTGTCGTTCTTCACCGGTGCCTCGCAGTTCGAGGACCCCACCGGCGCGATCTCCGCGGCCGCCGTGGTGATCACGATTCCGATCATCCTGTTCGTGCTGTTCTTCCAACGGCGCATCGTCGCGGGCCTGACGTCCGGCGCGGTGAAGGGTTAGGTTTCCATGGCTGACATCGTTCTTGACAAGGTCACGAAGAGCTATCCGGACGGCACCACCGCCGTGCACGGCATCGACCTGGAGATCGCCGACGGCGAGTTCATCATCCTGGTCGGCCCGTCGGGCTGCGGGAAGTCCACGACACTGAACATGATCGCCGGCCTGGAGGACATCACCTCCGGCGAGCTGCGCATCGGCGGCCAGCGGGTCAACGACAAGGCGCCGAAGGACCGGGACATCGCGATGGTGTTCCAGTCGTACGCGCTCTACCCGAACATGAGCGTCCGGGAGAACATGGCCTTTCCGCTGAAGCTCGCGAAGATGGACAAGGCCACGATCAACCAGAAGGTCGAGGACGCGGCCCGCGTCCTGGAGCTGACGGATTACCTGGACCGCAAGCCGGCCAACCTGTCGGGCGGCCAGCGCCAGCGGGTCGCGATGGGCCGGGCGATCGTCCGCAGCCCGAAGGCGTTCCTCATGGACGAGCCGCTCTCCAACCTCGACGCCAAACTGCGGGTGCAGATGCGTACGCAGGTGTCGCGCCTTCAGAAGCAACTGGGCACCACGACGGTGTACGTGACGCACGACCAGACCGAGGCCATGACACTGGGCGACCGGGTCGTGGTCATGCGCGGTGGCCACATCCAGCAGGTGGGCGACCCGCAGACCCTGTACGACAACCCGGTGAACCTCTTCGTGGCCGGTTTCATCGGCTCGCCGTCGATGAACTTCCTGCCGGCCGCCGTCGAGGAGTCGATGTTGCGCACGCCGCTCGGTGACCTGCCGCTCGGCGAGCGGATGAAGAGGACGCTCAGCGGAAGCGACGCCCCACGCCAGCTGATCGTCGGCATCCGCCCCGAGCACTTCGAGGACGCCCGCCTCATCGACGACACCCAGCGGGCCAAGGGATTCGAGTTCACCGCCCCGGTCGACCTGGTCGAGTCGATGGGCTCGGACAAATACGTCTACTTCACGGTCGAGGGGGAGCACGCGGCCTCCGCCGACCTGGAGGACCTGGCCGCCGACGCGGGCGGCGCGGACCTGCCGCCGCAGGACAGCCTGGTGACCCGCCTGTCGGCCGAGTCGCGGGTGCGCGACGGCGCCGACGCCAAGGTCTGGATGAACCTCGAGAAGATCCACCTGTTCGATCCGCGAGACGGCAAGAACATCACCCTGCACGAGGGCCGCGCGGCCGGAGTGGCCGCGTCCTGACCGGAGGAACGGCGGGCGCCCGTCACGCGGGCGCTCGCCGTTCACAACAGCTCCGCATCGTGGACGAGGATGGCCACCTGCACGCGGTTGTTCAGCGCTAGTTTGGCCATCACACGGGAAACATGGCCCTTCACGGTGGGCAGGCTCATGCCGAGGGCGGCGCCGATCTCGGCGTTGGAGCTGCCGTCACCGAGGCAGATCGCCACCTCGTGCTCCCGGTCGGTCAGGACCGCGAGCTTCGACTTGGCCTTGGCCCGCCGAGAGCCGGCCGCAGGATCGGCGACGTAGTCGACCACCTTCCTGATCACGGCCGGCGACAGCATGCTCTCGCCGGCCGAAACCCTCCGCACGGCCGCGATGATCTCCTGTGGCTCACTGTCCTTCAGCAGGAAGCCACTGGCCCCGCAGCGCAGGGACTCGACCACGTACTCGTCGATGTTGAACGTCGTCAGCATGATGACCTGCGGCGCCCCCGGCTGACTCCGGATCTGCCGGGTGGCGATCATGCCGTCGAGCTTGGGCATCCGAATGTCCATGAGCATGACGTCAGGCCAGTTCGCCGACGCCACGTTGATCGCCTCGACGCCGTTCTCCGCCTCCGCGACCACCTCGATGTCGGGCTGCTGCCGGAAAAGCAGCCGCAGCGCACCGCGAACCATGGAGTCGTCGTCGACGATCGCCAGCCGGATGGGCCGCTTCTCCTCGATCACTCCCGCCATGGCAACCAGGCCTCGAAACGAAAGCGCTCATCCTCACGCCCGTACTCCACCCGCCCGCCGACCAGGTCCGCCCGCTCACCGGCGCCGACCAGCCCGGTGCCCGACCCGGGCACGCCGTCATCAGCCCCGCCCCTCCCAGCTGCCCCGTCGGCAGTCCTGCTCGGCTCGGCCACGCCGTCAGCGGCCGCACTCGGCTTGGCCACGCCGTTGGTAGCCCCGCCCGGATCAGGCATGTCGACGTCGGCCCCACCCGATCGGGACCGGTGGTGCCAGCCGGCGCCGTGGTCGTCGGATTCGGCCGGCAGCGCGTTGGTGACCAGGATGCGAAGGTCGCCGCCGGTGGCGCCGTCGAGGCGTACATCCACCGACTCGCCGGGCGCGTGTTTGCGGGCGTTGGTCAGCGCCTCCTGGACCAACCGGTAGGCCGTACGCCCGAGCACGGGCGACGGCTCGACGGGCGGCCTCATCCACACGAAGTCGATCGTCATGCCGGAGGTGCGCGCGCCGTTCACCAGCTCCTCCACATCGGCGAGGCCCGGCTGCGGCGGCTCGGGCTGCGGCGGCCCTCCCTCACGCAGCGCTCCGATGACGGCGCGCAGTTCCTCCAGAGCCTCGTGCGCACTCAACCGGATCGTGCGGGCAGCCGCCGCGATCTCCTCGGGAGGCGCGTCGCTGCTCACTTCGAGCGCACCGGCGTGCAGGCTCACCATCGACATCCGGTGCGCCAGCACGTCGTGCATCTCGCGGGCGATGCGAGAGCGCTCGGTGAGCCGCGCCTGGTCGATCCGCAACTGCTGTTCCTCGACCGCCCGCAGCGCCTCCTGGCGCAGAGACAGGGTCAACCGCCGGTACGCCCGCAGGAACAAACCCCAGCCGATCGTGGCGAGGGCGGTCGCGGCCCGCAACACGATGTCGACCCACAGCGGGAACGGCGGGTTGTCCTGTAACGCGTAATAGACGATGCCGGTACTGACGTGGGCGGCGGCGAGGATGAGGACGACCCCCGCCCGATAGCGGATCGCCACGGTGAAGAGCGCGATGAGGATGGCGCCCGTCGCCATCACCGAAACGGCGCCGACGGGTAGCAGCACGAGGCAGACGCCGAGCGGCCATCGCCGGCGGGCGAACAGCGCGAGCGCGCACAGCACACCGACCACCACATCGGCCTGCCAGGGAATAGCGGCGGAGGGCGAGGTCGCATCGCCGAGGGGCACCATGGTGGCGCCGTAGAGCAGAGCACACAGGACGGCGATGAGGTCGGCGACCCGGTCACGGATGACCGACCGCCGGGAGCCCGGCGGATCGGGCACCAGCAACTGGAACGGCAGCGACGACATGACCCGCAGCCTACGAGGGCGGGCGTCCGTTGAGGACCTACCAAAGTATGGGTCCGACCCCTTCCAAAGCATCGTGTGCCCGACCCGCTCCCTCCGCCATCCTCTGCGGCATGACATCGATCCTGTGGACAGTGCTCGCGGCCGGCTGGGGTGTCGCCGCCGGCCTCTGGACCCCGCGTGGCCCGCTGACGATCGCCGAGGCGCTGTTCTCGGTGGGGGTCAGCGCGGCGATCGGTTTGGCCGCCGGCCGCTTCGGCCGCTCCCGCCTGGTGGTGGCCCTGGTGCCGATGGCCTTCTTGTTAGGGCTCGAGATCGCCCGGTCCCGCTATGCCGGGCCGTCCGCCGGGCCGCCCCATGCCAGCGTCTTCGGCTTCGTCGTGCTGGTCGCCGGTCGTGGCCTTCAGGCCGTGCTCACACTGCTGCCGATGCTGCTCGGACTCGTCATCGGCCGGGGCGTCCGCCGGCGGCTCGGACAGGTGCTGGTCGCGCTGCCGGCCGCTGCTGTGGTGCTCCTGACCGCCGTGATCGCGATCCCGGCCCGCACCGCGCCGATCCCGGGCGGCGTGACCGACCTGGCGACGGTCGGCCGGCTCAACGTCATGATCCGGGGTGCACATGCCGACGCGCCGGTGTTGTTGTTTGTTCCGGGCGCACCCGGTGGCTCCGAGCTCGGTGCTGTCCGTAAGCATCTCGGCGCGGTCGAGCAGCGCTTCGTCATGGCGACCCTCGACCGCAGGGGCGGTGGCGCCTCCTATCCGGCGCTCGATCCGACGTCTCGGGCCACACTCGACCGGATGGTGCGGGACGTCATCGACGTCGCGGACTATCTGCGACAGCGTTTCCACCGCGACAAGATTTATCTGCTCGGGCATTCGGGTGGCTCGATCCTGTCGGTGCTCGCGCTGCAACGCGCCCCGGAGAAGTTCGCCGCCTACATCGGCACCGGCCAGGGCGTCGATCTGCGGGCCAGCGACCGGATCTTCTACGACGACATCCTGGCCTGGGCCCGGGCCACCGGCCGGAACGACGTCGCCGAGCAGCTCGCCGGCCAAGGGCCGCCACCCTACCGGGACGTCTGGGGATACGAGCCGATCATGTTGTACGAGAACGAGGCGTACGCGCAGCCGTCCCTGGGGTTTGAGATCGGGGTCCGCGAATACACGTTGCTGGAGAAGGCCCACACGATCAACGCGATCCTTGACACCTGGTCGGTGCTCTATCCGCAGATGCAGGAGATCGATCTGCGCCGTGACGCGCCCAGTCTGCCGGTCCCGGCGTGGTTCGTGCAGGGCGCCGACGAGATGCGGGGACTCGAGGTGCTCTTCGACGAGTGGTATGAGCAGTTGCGGGCGCCGCGAAAAGAGCTCGTGATGATTACCGGGGCAGGCCACCGGGCAATCTTCGAGCAGCCGGACCGATTCGTGGCGGTGCTGGACGATGTTCTGGCCGGCTGACCGCACGACCGTCGTCCCGGCGCCGGTGAGGGCCGGCGGGACGAGCGGCGCGCATCCACCCGAGGGCGATGCGGGCCGGTGGCCCAAGCGGAGGCTCTCGATCCCCTTGAACCACCGGCAACCATCTTCGCTACCCGTTCCTGACCGGGCTAACCACGTCAGCCATCAATATTGGCAAAAGCTCGGCGAGCACGGTCAGGCCGTCGCGGCTGAGCACCGACTCCGGGTGGAACTGCACGCCGGCGAAGCCGGGCCCGCGCAGCGCGTGAACCGCGGAGTCGGCCTGGTCGCGGGCGATCTCCACCGTGCCGTGCGCGGTGGCGAGCTCGTCCACCTCCGAGATTGCGGCGAAGCTGGAGTAGAAGCCGACCCGGCGCCGCTCGCCGAAGAGGTCGATCTCGCGGGCGAGACCCTGATAAGGGGCTTCGCGGCGGCGCAGGCCGAGCCCGAGCCGGACGGCGAGGATCTCGTGCCCGAGGCAGACGGCGAAAAGCGGCCTGCCGGCGGCCAGCCGCGCCTCGATGAGGTCGCGCATGACGGCCATCTTCGGGTCGTCGGGGTTGCCCGGGTCGCCCGGCCCGGGGCCGGCCACGAGCAGGTCGGCGGCGAGCGGATCGACCCGGGGTGTCTCGCCTGCGAGCAGGTTGGCGAGATCCGTACCCGCGGGTGCCGAGTCCACCTGGAGGGCGGCGGGTGCGGGGTCGGGATGGGGGACGAAGTCGGTCCACGGGGCTACGGTCACGGTCAGGCCGAGCGCCTTGAGTTGGTGGGCCAGCATCGCGGTGAAGGTGTCCTCACCGTCGACGATCAGGGCGGTCCGGCCGGCGAGGGCGGGGACGGTGAGGGCGCCGGGAGCGCGCGAGTCGAGCCAGAAGCGGGCCAGGCCGTCGTTGCGGGCGGCCAAGGCGGCGCGGACCTCCGGGGACTCGGCCTGTGGGCGTACAGCGGAAGTGCCGGAAGAGGTGGCACCCAGCGCGGCCAAGATGCCGGCGGCCTTGGTGTGGGTCTCCGCGACTTCGCCGGCGGCGGTCGAGTGACGGACAAGGGTCGCGCCGACCGGGACCCGGAGGGTGCCGTCGGGCGAGATCTCGGCGGTGCGGATGAGGATGGGGGCGTCGAGCGTCTGGCGGCCTTGATCGTCGTGGTCCAGCAGGGCCAGGACGCCCGCGTAGTAGCGGCGGCCGCGGCGCTCGTGCCGGGCGATCACACGGCAGGCGTTCTCGATGGGGCTGCCGGTGACCGTGGGGGCGAACATGGTCTCGCGCAGCACGTCGCGGACGTCGAGGGAGCCGCGGCCGGCCAGCAGATATTCGGTGTGCGTCAGATGGGCCATCTGCTTGAGATAGGGGCCGGCCACCTGGCCGCCGTGCTCGGCGACGGTGGCCATCATCTTGAGCTCCTCGTCGAGGACCATGTAGAGCTCCTCGGTCTCCTTCGGGTCGTCCAGGAAGTCGAGCAGGTCACCGGAGCCGTGGCGGAACGTGCCGCTGATCGGGTTCATCATCGTGATGCCGTCGGCGACGCTGACGTGGCGTTCCGGGGTGGCGCCGATCAGCGTGCGGGCGCCCGTGTGCACGAGGAAGGTCCAGTAGGTGCCCTGTTCGTGGGCCAGCAGGCGGCCGAACGCGGCTCGGGCGGCGGCGATCGGGTCGCCGTCGACGGTGGCTTGGAAAACGCGGTGGATCACGAAGTTGGCGCCCTCGCCGTGGCCGATCTCGTCGCGCAGGACGTCCTCGACGATCGAGCCGTACTCGGCGTCGGAGAGGTCGAATGCGCCGTCGCGGACGCTGAGCGGGGCGGCTGGGAAGGAGCTCAGCGGCTCGGTCCGCATCGATCGCACCACCAGGCACTCCAGTGGGGCGTCGTCGTCCACGCAGTCGAAGCCGCGTTCGGTGATCTGGCGGTAGGGGATGACGGCCAGGGTGGGACGGCCGCGGTGCAGGGGGATGTCGTCGAGAGTCGCTACGGTCACCAGGTCGCCGGTCAGCACCTCGACGTGGTCGGCGCCGTCCCGGTGGAGCAGGGCGAAAGGCCGCATGGTGGTCCTCTTTCGGGTCTCGGCGGCGCCGCCCGAGGTCCGACCATACGAAAACGGCCGCCTCGGGGAGGCGGCCGCGTGAAGTGGTTACGCGCGGGGAGAAGTGGCCGCCGGTCTGGCGGGCCACCACATGCTCAAGCGCGCGTGCAACATGAGGGCGAGCCTACGGCCCGGTCACGGTGCGGCGCAACGGACACGCCAAACGGAGAGGACCGGGCCGTGCCTGGCCGCGCTGGGCCACGCCGCGCTGGGCCACGCCGCGCTGGGCCGGGTCGCGCTGGGCCACGCCGCGCTGGGCCGGGTCGCGCTGGGCCGGGTCGCGCTGGGCCGGGTCGCGCTGGGCCGGGTCGGGTCGCGCTGGGCCGCGCCTGGCCGGGCCGCGCCGGGCGGGCGGGTTGTCAGGTGAAGGCCAGGCGGACGGCGTTGCGGGCCCAGCGCATGCGGCCGATGGCGCAGTCCGGGTGCTCGCCGAACTCCTGGGCCACCACCTCGGCGCACCTGGCCTCGCCGAGGCGGTCGACCGTCGAGTTGACGGCGGCCCTGATCAGCTCGGGGGTGGGGCTCTGGGAACGCTGCAGGTTCGAAGCGAAAAGCGCCTCGGTGCGGATGGCGTCGATCACGGCGTGCATCGGGAACCTCCTGCCGGCTCAAGGGAGAGTGGGCGTCTGCAAACAGAACACCGGAGCGCGGGCGCAGGCCCGCTGCGTGCAGGGTGCGGGTGGGTTGCGCCGTGGCGAACACCTGACGTGGCGCCGAGGCCCGCCTGCCGGGCCTGGGGCGGGGAGGTGGTGGCGGGTGCCGAGCATTTGCGGAGCGGCCTCACAACTCGGACTAACCGGATATGGTCCCAATAAGTAGCGAAAGCTGCGTCCACCAACCAGAGGGAGATTGCCGTGACGGTGGTCTTGGTCGCCGACGACGACGCCGACATCCGCGACCTGGTGGCGTTCAAGCTGGAGCAGGCGGGGTTCGAGGTGATCGCCGTCGAGGACGGCCAGAGCGCCGTCGAGCAGGCGCGGAGCCGGCAACCGACGCTCGCGGTTCTCGACGTGTCGATGCCGGGGCTGTCCGGGATCGAGGTGTGCCGGATGTTGCGGGCCGATCCGGCTACGGCGGGGATTCTGATCATCATGTTGACCGCGCGGGTGCAGGAGCAGGACGTCGAAGGCGGGTTCAGCGCCGGCGCCGACGACTACGTGACGAAGCCGTTCAGCCCACGCGAGCTGGTCTCCCGCATTCAGGCGTTGCTGAGCCGAGCTCGGGCGTGAGCGGCGCCCGGGCGGACGATGCGACGTGAGGGCTCGGTCGGCCGGCTGCTGACCAGTGCCTTCACGGGGTTGGTCGCGCTGGTCGTCGGGTGCGGGGCGGTAGAGCTCGCGGCGGTGCTCGTGGAGCATCACGCGGAGCGGCAACTCGTCGCCGAGGTGCATCCGCTTGAAGTGGCCAACGCCGAGCTGCGGGCGGTGCTGGCCGGGGCGCAGGCGGGGCTGCGCGGGTATTCGCTGACGGGGGACGAGCGGATGCTCGACACCTACGAGGTGGCTCGCAGCGAGTACGGGCTCGTGGGCGACGAACTGATCCGGCTCGGCACCGATCGGGACGCCGCCGCGGCGGCCGCGCAGATCGATCAGGCCGACGGCTGGTGGGCGGTTGCGGAACTGCAGCGGCAGGCGGGGCCGGGCAGCGAGGAAGCTGCCGCGTACGCGGAGCAGGGGGAACCGCTGTTCCGGTCGTTCGTGGCGGCCAACGACGAGGTGCGCGTCTCTGTTGAGGAGCACGCGGCCGATCTCGGCGACCAGGTGGAGGCGCTGCGCTGGGTGACCATCGTGGTGATCTTCCTGCTCACCGTGGTGGCCGCGGCGCTCGCGGTGCTCACGGCCCTCCGCACCCGGCGGCGGATCGTCGAACCGCTGATGGCTGTCGTCACGGAAGCCGAAAGCCGGGCGGCGGCCGGAACGTCGAGCGCGGCCGGCGGAGCGGCGACGGCCGGAACGTCGAGCGTGGCCGGCGGAGCGGCGACGGCCGGAACGCCAAGCGCGGCCGGCGGAGCGGCGGCGGCCGGAACGCCAAGCGCGGCGGCGGGCGGAGCTGCGGCAGGGAGCACGGCGGCGGGCCGGCCGCTGGGTGGAGCGGCGGCAGGCGGAGCTGCGGCAGGGAGCACGGCGGCGGGTGGGCCGCTGGGTGGAGCGGTGGATCGGGCCGGTGCGGGGCGGGGCTGGCATGGGCCGGCGGAGATTCGGGCTATCGGGGAAGCGCTGGATGCGGCGGCCGAACGTACTGAGGAGATGCGGCGCAACGAAGAGCTTGTCGTTGCTCGGCTGCATGAGATCGACACGGTGAAGACGGACTTCATGTCTACCGTGTCGCATGAGTTGCGGACGCCATTGACCAGCATTTCTGGGTATGTGGAGTTGATGCGGGACGCCGAGCCGGGGCAACTGACCGCCTCGCAGGAGCGGATGCTCGATGTCATTGCCCGGAATGCTCGGCGGCTCCGGGATCTGATCGAGGACATTCTGACTTTGTCGCGGATCGAGTCGGGGGACTTCCGGACCCTGCGCGGGCCGCTCGACCTTGCCGAAGTGGTGCTGCGGGCCGTTGCCGCCGTCGAACCCATCGCGGCCAAGAACTTCGTCGGGCTGCACGCCGAGGTGCGCGGGCCCGTTCCGGTGCGCGGGGACAGCGCTCAGCTCGACCGGGTGCTCGACAACCTGCTCTCCAACGCCGTCAAGTTCACGCCGCCCGAAGGGACCGTGACCGTCACCGCCGAGCGGCGCGGTGACCACGCCTTCCTCGTCGTCGCCGATACGGGCATGGGGATTCCCGAGGACGAGAGGGAGGCGCTGTTCGGGCGGTTCTTCCGGGCCAGCAACGCCATCCGGCAGGCGGTGCCCGGCACCGGGCTCGGGCTGGCGATCGTTCACACCATCCTCGGCAACCATGAGGGCACCATCGAGGTCCGCTCCACCGAGAATGTCGGCACCACCGTCACCGTGAAACTTCCGGCCGACGAGCCCGTGCCCGCCTTGTCCGGAGCGAGCCGCGCCGGCAAGGGCCGGGAAGGGCTATGAGCGGCTCGTGTAGTCGATGGCCTCCTGGGCCAGCCTTCGAGACGGGATGCGGGCCAACGCCGGTGGCGGCACGACGATGACCGGGCACGGTGCGGTTCGGGCGCAGCGGCGGACCGTGCTGCCGCCCCACCATCGGCTGCTGGGGGCGCCCACCACGATGAGGTCGTCAGGGTCCGTGACGTAGTGGCGCAACGCGGCGGCGGCTGAACCGGACGGCACCCGCACCATCACGTCCAGCACGGCCGGGGTGGTGGCCAGCGCCAGCTCGAATGTCTCCTCCACGCGGCGCCGCGCCTCGGCGGCCAGCGCTCGCTCCCACTCCAGACTCGGGCGTGACCTTGGTCCGGTGTTGAGCATCCACGCCCGTACCGCCAAAAGCGGGACCGACCGCTGCCTCGCCTGCCGCACCGCGAAGCGCGCGGCCTCGAGGCCGGCCAGGGACGACGACACCCCGAGGATCACCTTCGAATCGCTCACCGGGCTACCGTGACTCGGCGGCATCCTTGATGCCAGGGGCGTGGAGGATTTTTGACGCGGTGTTGACGGCTACGCCGCCGGCGCCGCCTCGGTCACCGGATGGCGCAGGCCCGGATGGTCCGCCGGCAGGGAGCGCCTGATCACCCACCAGCTCACCGCCAGGCAGGCCGCGACCAGCGGCCACGTCAGCGCGATCCGGGCCACCCCCAGCGCCGTCACCTGGTCCGCCGCGTACAGGGGCAGGAAGACCGCGACCCGGATCAGATATTGCAGAACCCAGATCCAACTGCCTCGCATGTACGCCCGGAGCAGCGCCGGATCGCGGCGCCACCGGGTCCTCTGGCCCAGCACCGCCCCCACGATCACGCCCAGCAGCGGCCAGCGGATCACGATGCTGACCGCCCAGGCCAGCGCGCTGGCCGCGTTGCTGAACAGCTGGAGCAGGAAGAAATCGGCCGCGTTGCCCGTGCGCAGCGCGATCAGCGCCGCCACGCAGACGCCGAGCAGGCCGATCAGCACCGCCCGCGGCTTGTCGCCGTGCCGCAGCCGCCACCACGAGATGGCCAGCGCGCAGACGACCGCCACTATCGCGCCGGCCCAGATCGACCGGCCGGCGGCCAGCCACCCCACGACATATCCGGCCGCCGGCACGGTCGCGTCGATCGCCGCGCGCCGCCCGTTGAGCAGCTCCGCCAGCGACTCCGGCTGCGCCATCCCCAACCCCGTCCTTCGAAGTTAGGAAAGCCTAACCGCAGACCGCCCGCCGAGGGCTACGGGGTGATGCTCCATTGCTGGCAGGCGTTGCCCAGCGCCGCCCACAGCCGCACCACCGCGCCGTCGCCCGTGCCGCAGTTCTCCACGTCGAGGACCTGGCCGTTGCTGCGGTTGGCGATCAGATGACGGCCGCCGACCGGTGTCACACTCCACTCCTGGCACGAGTTGCCGAGGCTGGCCCACAGGTTGAGCGCCGAGCCGCAGTTGGCCGCGTCGAGCACGGTGCCGCTGTTGGCGTTCGTGATCCGGTAGTAGTTGCTCGTCGTCTTCGTGAACGTCCACTGCTGGCAGGCGTTGCCGAGCGAACTCCACTGCCGGATCGCCGTGCCGTTGGCCGTGCCGCAGTTCGCCGCGTCGAGCACCTTGCCGCTGTTCTGGTTCACCAGGCGATAGCGGGTGCCCGCGACCGGGAACGTCACGCTGCCGCCCGGGTCGCCGGCCGGCGCGGTCAGCGCGGTGCTGACCCGGTCCGGCGTGCCCAGATTGGGGCTGCCGTCGCTGTTCCAGGTCACCTTCTTGATCCGCGTGGTGCGAGTGCCGCCGCAGCCCTGCCCGGTGGTCTCGTTGGCGTGGTAGACCAGCCACGTCTCGCTGCCGTCGGGGGAGGTGAAGAAGCCTTGGCCGCCGGGGCCGTAGACGCCGTTGGCGTCACTGCGCTGGAAGATCGGCGTGCTCTTCTTGGTCCACGACGACGCCGACAGCGGATCACTGCCGGTCAGGGTCAGCATGCCGAGCTTGTAGTCGGGTGTGTTGCACGAACTGGCCGAGAAGGTCAGATGAGTGACTCCGTTGCGCTGCAAGACGTACGGTGCCTCTTCGACGTTGCTCCCGATCTTTTCCCAGGCGTACGTCGGGTAAGAGATCCTTGTTCCGTAGGAGCTGACGGTCCACGGGTTGCTCAGCGGCGCGACGAACAGGCTTTGCAGATCGCCCACCCAGGCCGAGTAGAAGAAGTAGTTGCGGCCGTTGATCGTGGCGACACTGCCGTCGATGGCCCAGCCGTTGCCGGCCTGCACGTTCAGCTGGCCGCGATAGGTGTAGGGACCGAGCGGATCGGATCCGGAGCTTTCCAGGACGTACGACCGTTGGCCGTCGCAGCACGTGGCCGGACCGGCCGAGTAGTAGAGGTACCAGCGCGAACCGATCTTGTGCAGGGACGGCGCCCACACGTTGCAGCAGTTGGCCGAGCCCGACCCGGTGTGGACGACCGTCTCGGCCGCGCCGGGCAGGGCCGCCACCGACGTGGCCCGTTTGATCACGATCTGCGAGTTCCAGGTCGTGGCGGCCAGGTAGTAGTAGCCGTTGTCATAGCCCATCCACGGATCGGCGCCATAGGGCGCGGCCGCGAGCGGGTTGGTGAACGTGACGGCAGCCTGCGCTCCGGCCGGCCGCAGCACGACGGCGACGACGGTAGCCACAAGCATGAGAATCACCGCGGCGACGGCGCGTATTCGATGCAGGGACATGGGGCTCCTTTCGCGGGGAACCCCGATAGTGAACGTTCACATAGATGTATGTCAATCAAATGGGTTTCCAACTGAAGATCCACTAGGTTGCACCTGGTCGAGCTCTGGGGGAGGCAACGAATGGCGCGCTGGTCGACCGGTCTTGCCGGCCTCGTCATCGTCCTCGCGACGGCGGCGGGGTCGGCGCCCTCACCGAGCGGCGCGCCCGTGCCGGGTGTGATCGCGGACGGCGCGGCACTGGACGAGTCGTGCCGGAAGGCGATCGAGGAGCTGGCCACGAGATATCGCGACACTTCGAACATCTCGTTCGGGGTGTCGTGTGCGGGCCCGTTCGACGCCGCCCCGGCCCGGCCGGTGGTGACCCCTGCGCCCGTCGCCTGTGCGAGCGGCCCCGCCCGCCCGGTGGTCGAAACGACCCTGACCGCCGTGTCGGCGACGGCCGCCGCCGGCGAGGGGATCGCCTACGAGTACGGGGCCCTCGGCGGCGCCGACACCATCGGCGCCTCCGGCTCCCCGGACCTCGAGTTCGGTCCCGGTGACCTCGCTCCCGGCCGCAGCTACCGCTGGCGAGCCCGCGTCGACACCCTCGAAAGCGTCGACGCCTGGTCACGCTGGTGCGAGTTCACCGTCTCCCCGGCCGCCGTCGACTACCGCCCGCTGGGCGACGTCAGCCTGGAGGCGCTGAACGAGCTCGGCCTGCGCCCCGACCGGTCGTACGCCATCACGCTCTCCGCCTCTCAGCAGCGCCTGCTCCGCGCGGGCACCGACATCGGCCGCACCGGCGCCCGGATGACCCTCTCGGGTCCTCGATGGACCGACCTGCTCCTCCAGCTGACGGAGTCCGCCTTCGTCGAGGATGAGGTGGCCGCCGATTCCGAGCCGCCGGGCCGGGGTGGCGCCGCCTATCGCAAGCTCGTCGACGCCCTTTCGGTGAAGCTCGGCGGCCCCCGCCACCCCCGGTTCGTCTGAGGGTCAACCGAGCCATGAGGCCGGGGCGTTCACCCCGGCCCCGGAAATCAGCGATAGTCGGTCGACTCGCTGACCTTCTGCCACCGGTCGTCCGACGCGGCGAGGGCCGCGGCCGCTTGACGTGCCACCTCGACCGCGTCGGTGCCGAGCAGCAGGCGGGTCGGCGGGTCCGCCGCCTCGACCAGGTCGAGCAGGACCTGGGCGATGCGGGCCGGGTCGCCGGGCTGGTTGCCGCTCGCGGCCCGGAGGCTCGCCTCGACCGGCTCGATGACCTGGCGGTACCGGCCGGACAGGGGCAGCGTGGTCATCGAGTCGCCGGCCCACTCCGTGCGCATGCCGCCGGGCTCGGCCACCGTGACCCTGATGCCCAGCGGGGCCACTTCGAGGGCCAGCGCGGCCGAGAATCCGTTGACCGCGTGCTTCGCCGCCTGATAGCCGCTCAGGCCGGGCACCGCGACCCGGTCGCCCACCGACGAGATCTGGATGATGTGGCCGCGGCCCTGAGCGCGCATCACCGGCAGCGCCGCGCGGGTCAGGTTCACCACGCCGGTGAAGTTCGCGTCGATCTGAGCCTGGAAGACCGGCGGGGGCATGTCCTCGAAGGCCGCCATGTCAGCGTATCCGGCGTTGTTGACCAGGACGTCCAGGCCGCCGAACGTCTCCACGGCCACCCGGACCGCCGCGTCGCATCGTGCGGGGTCGGTGACGTCGAGCTCCACGACGCGCACGGTCTTGGGGAAATCGGCCGTCAGGCCGTCCAGGGACGACGCCCGGCGGGAGGTGGCCACCAGGCGGTCGCCCGCGGCCAGGACCGACGCCGCGATCTGCCGCCCGAGGCCGCCGGAGCAGCCGGTGACGAGCCATACCTTGTCCATGGGTCACTTCACCTGCGTGATGGTCTGGTACTCGATGTACTGGGTGAGGCCGACGGCGCCGTACTCGCGCCCGATGCCACTGCCCTTGAATCCGCCGAACGGGCCGTCGAAGCCGATCGGGGCGCCGTTGATCGTGACCGTGCCCGTGCGGATCCGGCGGGCTACCGCGAGCGCGCGCTCGACAGAGGCCGACCAGACGCCGCCGGAGAGTCCGTACTCGGAGTCGTTGGCGATGCGGACGGCGTCGTCCTCGTCGTCGTAGGCGATGACCGCCAGCACGGGGCCGAAGATCTCTTCCTGGGCGATGCGCATGCTGTTGTCCACATCGGAGAACAGCGTCGGCGTGACGTAGAAACCCTTGTCGAGACCGTCGGGAATCTGCGAACCACCGGTGACCAGGGTGGCGCCCTCGGCCACACCGACGTCGATGTAGTCGCGGACGCGCTGCTGCTGGTCGGCGCGGACCATCGGCCCGATGAAGGTGTCGGGGTCGACCGGGTCGCCGACCTTGAGCGATGCGACCATCTCGGCCAGGGCTGTCACGGTCTCGTCGTAGCGGCTGCGCGGGGCCAGGATCCGGGTCTGTGCGATGCACGACTCGCCGTTGTTGAGCAGCGAACCGAACTTGAGGCCGGCGACCGCCTTGGAAAGGTCGGCGTCGTCCAGGATGATCGCGGCCGACTTGCCGCCGAGCTCCAGGCTGACCCGCTTGAGCTGCTCGCCGGCGAGCGAGGCGATGCGCTTGCCGGCCCGGGTCGAGCCGGTGAAGGCGATCTTGTCGACGCCGGGGTGCTTGACCAGGTGCTCGCTGGTCTCGCGGTCGGCGGCCAGGATGCTGATGACGCCCTCGGGCAGGCCGGCCTCCACCAGCAGATCGGCCAGCAGGTTCATGCTGAGCGTGTTCTCGGGGGAGACCTTGAGCACGACCGTGTTGCCGGCCAGCAGGGCCGGGATGATCTTCGCGTTGGCCGCCGAGAACGGCGAGTTCCACGGGATGATGGCGGCGACCACGCCGACCGGCGTGCGGCGTACCACCGAGGTGAACGGCGCCGACGGGTCGGACGGGGTGAGCGTCTCCTCCCAGCCGAACGACTCCGCGGCCTTGAGGAACGAGTTGGCCTGGCGGGACAGGCCGGGCTGGCCGGCCTTGCAGAACCAGAGCGCGGAGCCGTTCTCGGCCGCGATCACCGAAGCGATCTCGTCGGCGCGCTGCTCGCGCAGCTCGTTGTAGCGGCGGAGCACGGCGATCCGGCCGGCCGGTGGGAGCTGCGGCCACGGGCCGTTGTCGAAGGCGTCGCGGGCGATCTCGACGGCCCGGTCGATGTCGGCCGGCTGGGCCTGGGCGACGCGGGCGATCACCGATTGGTCGTGCGGCGAGACGATGTCGAGCAAGTTCGGGTCGGACGGGTCGGTCCAGACGCCGCCGATGAAGAGCTTGGTGTTCATTCATGCCTCCATAAGGACAGGGGTTTCCGTGGACTTGGGAGTGGGCTCGCGGCGGGTGACGATCGCGACGACGATCCCCAGGGCCAGCGCGGCGACGAAGAAGAAGACGGAGCCGGTGAACGCGTCGTGGAAGGCGGCTACCTTGCCGTGGGGGAGCGCGTTGGCGTACACGATCGTCAAGATCGCGATGCCGAGCGAGCCGCCGACCTGGTGGGCGACGTTGACGAGGCCGGACGCGGCGCCGGCGTCCTGCGGCTCGACGTCGGCCACGCCACCGTTCGTCATCAGGATGATGGCGATGCCCTGACCGACTCCGATCACCAGCAGGGGCAGCACGACGTCCGGGAAGTAGGACGAGTCGGCCGAAATGCGGGACAGCCACCACGTGCCGGCGAGCGCGATCGTGAGGGAGGCGACGAGCAGGATCGGGCGGCCGAGGCGGGCCAGCAACGGCCTGACGACGTACACCATCGCGAAGAACATGCCCGTGACCGGGACATAGGCGAATCCGGTCTGGAGTGCGCTGAGGCCGAGCACCTCCTGCAGATATTGGCTCAGGAAGTAGAAGACGGCGAAGTTGCCGCCGACGATCAAAAGCCTTCCCGCGTACGCCCCGGAGCGCTCGACACTCGCGAACAACCGCAACGGGGTGATCGGCTGAGCCACGACGCGCTCGATGAGGACGAAAGCGATCAGCAGGACGACGCCCGCGGTCAGCGAGACGATCGTCGTGACGTCGCCCCAGCCGGCTTCGGAGGCCGAGATGAACCCGTAGACCAGCGCCGTCATGCCCAGCGTCGAGGTGAACGCCCCGCCCAGGTCGAAGCTGCCCTTGCTGCGGGCGGTGTCGGCCAGGAAACGCGGGGCCAGCACCGTGATGACCAGGCCGATCGGCACGTTGACGAGCAGGCCCCAGCGCCAGGACAGCAGGTCGGTGAAGACGCCGCCGATCACGATGCCGACGCTGCCGCCGGCGCCGATCACCGCGCTGTACAGGGCGATCAGCCGGGCCCGGTCGACGGCGTCACGTGACCCGGAGACCAGTAGGGCCAGCGTCGACGGCACGGCCAGCGAGGCCGCCACGCCCTGCACGGCCCGGGCCGCGATCAGGAACGGCCCGGTCGGCGCGAGGCCGGCGGCCAGCGAGGCCAGCGTGAACAGCGCGATGCCGAAGCTGAAGACCCGGCGGCGGCCCAGCAGGTCACCGGCCCGGGCGCCGAGCAGCAGCAGGCCGCCGAACGCGAGCACGTAGGCGTTCTGCACCCAGGACAGCGCGCCCTGGGAGAAGTCGAACTGCTGCTGGACCTTCGGCAGTGCGGTGGTGATGATCGAGGTGTCTAGGGTCATCATCAGCTGGGATCCGAGGATCAGCGTGAGCGCGACCCGGCGCGGCGGTGGCATCGAAACTTTCCTTCCGTCATGTCTTCCTCAGCGACCATTGCCCGGCCGGTCCCCCGGGGGACCCCGTGCCCGACCCTGGTCCGAGCGCTGGTGCCCGCCGTCACATCGCCGGAAGTTTCCGAAACTTATTGACTTGTTTCGATGTCCGGATCGACACTGAGATATCCGGGAGCGCTCCCAATCCGTCCCCGGAGGGAGTTCCAGTGATCCTCAAAACGACCCTCGCGGTGCTCGTGGCCGCGGTGGCGATCGTGGCCGCCCCCGTCGAGAACGAGGGCGCCGCCTGCCCCGCGCCCGGCCCGATCACGCTGACCAGCAACGCCAAGCTGCCCGACCCGTTCCGCAAGATCGACGGCTCCCGCATCGCCACCACCGGCGAATGGACCTGCCGCCGCGAGGAGATCAAAGAGCTTTCCGAGCGTTATGTGTACGGCGACAAGCCCACCCGGCCGCAAACCGTCACGGGCACGGTGAGCGCGTCGAACATCACCGTGAACGTCTCCGATCAGGGCCGCAGCGCGAGCTTCTCGGCCCGCGTCGAACTGCCCAGCGGCACCGGCCCGTTCCCGGCCGTCGTCGTCTACGGCGGCTTCGGCGCCGACACCGCCGCCATCAAGGCCGCGGGCGCCGCCGTGATCAGCTACGACCCGTACGTGGTGGGCCGCGAAGGCACCCCGCGCAGCAACAAGCAGGGCGCGTTCTACAGCGTCTACGGCTCGTCCAGCTCGACCGGCCTGCTCATGGCCTGGTCGTGGGGCGTGAGCCGGATCATCGATGTGCTCGAGCAGTCCGGCGGCACCGTGCTGCGGGCCGACGCCACCGGGGTGACCGGCTGCTCCCGGTTCGGCAAGGGCGCCTTCGTGGCCGGCGCGTTCGACCAGCGGGTCGCCCTGACCATGCCGATCGAGTCGGGCAGCGCCGGCGTGCCCATCTTCCGGGGCATCCCCGGCGAGGGCGCACAGAGCCTGAGCAGCGCCTACGGGGAGCAACCGTGGCTGGGCGACGCCTTCGGCTCGTTCACCTCCGACCCGTCCCGCTTGCCGGTGGACACCCACGAGATGGTGGCGATGGTGGCGCCGCGCGGCCTGTTCATCATGGACAATCCGCACATCGCCAACCTCGGACCGCGCTCGGCGAGCGTGGCCGCCCTGGCCGGGGCCGAGGTCTACCGGGCCCTGGGCGCCACCGGCAACATCACGTACTGGTCGGACGTCCAGGACGGCACCCACTGCGCCAGCCGCCCGGAATGGCGCGCCCCGCTGACCGCCAACATTCAGAAGTTCCTCCGGAACACGGCCGCGACCACGGGCGGCATGCGCATCTCCAGCAAGGCCCAGGGCCGCCTGGCCGACTGGGTGGACTGGACGACTCCCGTGCTGGGCGGCGGAAACCCGACGACACCGCCGCCGTCCACCCCGCCGCCGTCCACCCCGCCGCCTTCGACGCCGCCGCCGGCCGGCGCCGGCTGCTCCGCCTCGGTCTCGCTCAACTCGTGGTCCGGCGGGTTTGTGGCGACCGTACGGGTGACGGCCGGCGCGACCGCGGTGACCGGCTGGAACGTCGGGTTGACGCTTCCGGCCGGCGCCACCATCTCGAACGCCTGGAACGTGAACCGCAGCGCCACCAGCGGCGCCGTCCAGTTCACCAACGTCGCCTACAACGGCGCGCTCCCGCCCGGCGGGGCCACCGAGTTCGGCTTCCAGGCCACCGGAAACAGTGCCGCGATGACCCCTTTGTGCACCGCCACCTGAGCCCGCCCATGGGATGCTGTCGCCACTGACGCCGTCCCTTCCCTGGAGGCCCAGCTTGGCCCGGACGCCGACCCCGCGCGACGGATTCCTGGTCCGGATCCTCGTGCGGGGCACCGACGAGCCGGCCGGACTGGGCTTCCTGGTCGACACGCGGCACATCGTCACCGCCGCCCACGTGGTGAACGCCGCCCTCGGCGTCGGCGCCCACTCGAACGAGCACCCCGGCGACTCCGTCCGCGTCGCCGTCGACTTCCCCCGGTTGGGTGACGCCGGCGGCGCACCGGCCCGTAACTGCCGGATAGCGGCCTGGGCCCCGCCGATCAGCGCCGACGTCGCCGGCCTGGCCATCATCGGCGGCGACGACCTCCCGCCCGGCGCCGGCCCGGCCCGTCTCGCCACCCTGGACGGTCACGCGGCGACCGGGCTCAGCGTCTTCGACGGCGACTGGAGCGTGCGCGCGCCGGGCGAGCCCACCGGCAGTGGCCTGCTGCCTCTGGGCGGCTCCGGCCCCGGCGGATCTCCCGTCGTGGCGGCCGACGAAGCCGACGAACTCGGCGACGTGGTGATCGGCATGTCCGCCGGCGCCTACGCCCTGCCGATGGCGCAGATCGCCGCCGTGTGGCCCTCCGTGCTGGGCGCGCGGATGCCGGACCCCTGCCCGTACCGCGGTCTGCGCCCTTTCACCGGCGCCGACGCTTCCTCCGGTCTTTTCGTGGGCCGCGAGCGGGAGGTGGAAAAGCTCCGCCGGATGACGCGGCGGCAACCGGTCGTCGTGGTGGTCGGCGCCTCCGGGGTGGGCAAGTCGTCGCTGGCCGGCGCCGGCCTGCTGCCCGTGCTCCGGCGCGAGGGCTGGGCCGTCGGCTCGATGCGCCCCGGCGCCCACCCGTTCGAGGCGATGGCGCGAGCGCTCCTCGACATCAAGGGCGCCTATTCGTACGACGACTTCACGGACATGACGGATCGCCTGCACCGCGATGGTCCCTGGCGCGTCGCCGCCCAGATCTCGATCTTCCTGGGGCGGCCGATCGCGCTCGTCGTCGACCAGCTCGAGGAGGCCTTGGCGCTCCACGACAAGGACTTCCTCGACAAGCTGATACCGGACTCCGCGATGGGTGAATCCCCGAACGTCCGGCTGATCTGCACGTTGCGGGTCGATCTCCTGCCGGCGCTCATCGAACTCCCCGGCTTCGGCTCCCGGTTGCAGGATCGTCAGCTCAATCTCTCGCC
Source organism: Actinoplanes sp. NPDC000266 (assembly GCF_042899005.1). NCBI lineage: Bacteria > Bacillati > Actinomycetota > Actinomycetes > Micromonosporales > Micromonosporaceae > Actinoplanes > Actinoplanes sp. NPDC000266. The sequence goes on along the minus strand of NZ_JBIAZI010000011.1, from coordinate 53,958 downwards.
GCTGGACCAGGAGACCATGGTCCGGGTGATCACCGAGCCGGCCGCACTGGGCGGAGTGCGCTACGCCGAGGGGCTGCCGGAGGCGCTGGCGGCCGACGCGAGCCGGGGCCGCGGCGGTCTTCCGCTGCTGGAGTTCACTCTCTCCGAGCTGTGGACCTTCCAGGAGAACCGTCTGATCAACTTCGATCACTACCACTCGGTCGGCGGTGTGTCCGGCACCCTCAACCGGCACGCCGAAAGGGTGTACAGCGACATCACCGAGACGATCGGCGAGGCGCGTCTGCGCCGTGTTCTGCTTGCCATGGTTCGCACTCGTGGCGGGGTCGAGCAGGCAGTCAAGGTGACCGTGCGCAAGGAGCAACTCGGTGCCGACTGGGCGGTGGCCGAGATGCTGGCGCTTCCCGAGCACCGGCTGGTCGTGCTGGGCATGGACGGTCCCGAGACGGCCGAGATCGCCCACGAGGCGCTGATCCGCGCCTGGGACCGCTTCGGCCGGTGGGTCGACGAGGACGCCGCCTTCCAGCATTGGCTGGCCACCATGGAGGATCGCGCCGGCGACGAGGACGAGCTGTCCGAGGCCCGCGTCGTCGAGGCGCACCGCTGGCTGGAGGAGCGCGCCGGTGACGTTCCCGAGCCGGTGGTCCGCCTGGTCGTGCGCAGCGGTTCCGTCATCCAGCGAAAGCGCGAAGCGCTCAAGGACGCCGAGCGTGCCCTGGCCGAGGAGAGGGAGAACGCCCGGGAGAAGATCCGCGAGTTGGAGGCGGCCCGGCGTGGGCTGGAGGAGGTCGTGCGGGCGAGTGGATACCGATCGGAGTTCATGGCCCACCTCAGCCACGAGCTCCGGACGCCGTTGAACTCGCTGGTGCTGCTGGCCCGCTTGCTGGCCGACGACGCCGACGCGAACCTGACCCGGAGGCAGATCGAGTTCGCGCGGACGATCCACCGGACCGCGGCCGAGATGATGTCGATGATCGACGACATCCTCGACCTGGCCCGGATCGACGCGGGGCTGATGGAGGTTCGCCCCGTCCATGTCGACCTGGACGAGTTGGTGACGTACGCCAAGGAGGCGTTCGCGCCGCAGGCCGAGCGGAAGGACCTGGACTTCCGGGTCGAGATCGAAGCAAGTGCGCCACCGTCGATGGTCACCGATCCGCGGCGTCTGCGGCAGATCCTGGGCAACCTGCTGTCGAACGCGGTGAAGTTCACCGACACCGGCTCGGTCGTCCTGCGCCTGTCCGCTGCGCCTCCGGGCTGGGACTTCGACGTGCCGGCGCTGACCGCGGCCGGTCAGGTGGTCGCCTTCTCGGTGGCCGACACCGGGATCGGCATCGCCGATGCGAAGCTGGCGGTGATCTTCGAGCCGTTCCAGCAGGCCGGAACCCCGGGCCGCAACTACGGCGGCGCCGGCCTGGGCCTGTCGATCAGCCGCGAGCTGGCCGCCCTGCTCGGCGGTACCATCGTGGCGTCGTCGCCACCGGGCGAGGGCTCGTCCTTCACGCTCTATCTGCCCGGCGCGCCGCCCGTCGAGGACTCCCCACCGGATCCGTCGATGCTCGGCGGGGCCACGGTCCTGGTGGTCGACGACGACGTCCGGAACGTCTTCGCCGTGACGAGTGGCCTGGAGATGCACGGGCTGAACGTCTTGTACGCCGACAACCGCACCGATGGTCACCGGTTGCTGGATGAGCATCCGGAGATCGACGTCGTGCTGCTCGATCCGTCGACGCCCGGCGACGGCGAGCGCTTTGGGGATCTGCCCGTGATTCTCATGGTGCCGAAGTCCTCCCTGTCCGTGCCGGGCGAGCCCGGGGCCGGCCGCCGCATCGCCAAGCCCATCGATATTGATGAGTTGGTGCGGAGGATGGTCGAACAGTAGGCGCAGATACCTCCCCGACGGCTTTCCGACAACGCTCTTGCAGGTCATTGACTTGACCAAGAAATCAAGAGAAAGCTTGGTGCACGATTTCCGCCGCGCCGGACGACAAATGATTCTCGGCGGGCATTTCTTTCGTGCTTTTTCTCTGGGGGGAGAGGGCGTCATGGAAAAGCTGAGGTATTGCGCCGCACCGCCGCGCACCATGCCGGTGCTGCCGTCCGACATGCCGGCCGATCGGAGGCGGGCGATCGTCCTGGGCCGCGCGATGTGGGCGAACGGGACGAAGCTGCGCTACGCGTTCATGGAAAGCGGCCGCGACGACCAGAAGGCCGTGGTCCGTGACTCGTTCGCGGAGTGGAAGGGCATCGGGATCGGCCTCGACTTCGAAGAGGTCGGCTCGCCGGCCGAGGCCGAGGTGCGCATCGGATTCGAGCAGGGCGACGGCTCGTGGTCCTATCTCGGCCGCGACGTGCTGCAGATCGGGCAGAACGAGCGGACCATGAACTTCGGGTGGGACCTGACGACGCCGCACGGCCGGACCACCGCCCGCCACGAGATCGGCCACACGCTCGGCATGCCGCACGAGCACCAGAACCCGAACGCCGGCATCGTCTGGGACGAGGAGGCCGTCTACGCCTTCCTGGGCGGGCCGCCGAACAACTGGCCGCGCGAGACCACCTTCCACAACGTGCTCCGCAAGCTCGACGCGGCCGAGGTCGAGGGCTCCGACTGGGATCCCGAGTCGGTCATGGAGTACAGCTTCCCGTCCGGGCTGGTGATCAGCCCGGAGGAGTACAAGACAAATGGCATCCGCCCGCCCGGCACCATTTCGAAGATCGACCAGGAGCAGGTGCTGATCTGGTATCCGGGCCTGCAACCGCAGCTGCCGCGCCTGACGCCGTTCCAGTCGACGCCGATGAGCCTCAAGCCGGGCGAGCAGTTCAACGCCGAGATCGTTCCCGACGCGAGCCGCGAGTACAGCATCGGCACGTTCGGTGCGGCCGACGTCGTTCTCGTGCTGTTCGAAGAGGTCGACGGCGAGTTGCGCTATCTGGCCGGCGACGACGACAGCGGCGAGGACCGTAACGCGCTGATCAACGTCAAGCTCTTCGCGGGCCGCCGTTACGTGGTCCGGGCCCGGCTCTATTACGCGTGGGCGTCCGGCGACTCCGCCGTCATGTACTGGTAGCGAGGTGCGTGATGACTGTCGAAAAGCTCAGATTTTCCGGCGAACAGTCGAGCCCGACCCCGCTCGCCGACGTCTACGCGCAAAATCCGGTCCTGGCTCAGGGCGAAATTCCCGACGATTTAGTACGCCTTCGTGACAACCGTGAGTTCTATCTGCCGCGGGAGGCGCGGCCCGAGACCCAGCGCGTCGAGAACGAGGATTATTGGCGGGTCACCCTGCCCGTCGCGCCCGGTCTGCCGGGCCGTTCCGCCGTGCGGGAATCGCCCGAGGAGATCGCGGCCGCGATCAATCCCGACGTCGGATTTTCCAGCTATCGCCCCGACTGGATGCCGCTGTTCCCCACGCCGCGCCCGGCCGCGGCCGCCGAGCCGCCCCTGCTGCGAAGGTTCAACGGCAAGGCGACGAGGCCGCTGTACGTCTTCCCGCCCGACAACCGGGCGGTGTTCCAGGACGCGTCGTGGCCGTGGGGCGTGGTCGGCAAGATCTTCAACAGCGCCGGCTTCGTCGGCTCGGGCGCGCTGATCGGGCCGCGCCTGCTGGTCACGGCCGGCCACATGGTGCCGTGGGCCGGCGTCTCGGCCGGCAACTGGTGGATGAGGTTCGTGCCGTCGTACTACAACGGTTCGTCGCTGCACGGCGCCGGCGTCGAGTCGTACGTCTCGGATGTGCGTGGCTTCAACACGACCGACGTGGCGGGCTACGACTTCGCGGTCTGCCGCCTCTACAACCCGCTGGGCAACTCGCTGGGCTATTTCGGCTACAACGGCTACAGCGAGTCCTGGAACAAGCAGCCGTACTGGACGCTGGCCGGCTACCCGGTCGGCGTGGCGTCCGGTGAGCGACCCTCCTGGGAGGGCAGCGTCTCGGTCTTCGACGTCGACGGCGACTCCAACGGCGGCAGCGAGCTCGAGACGAGGGCCGACGTCACCGGTGGCAACTCCGGCGGCCCGATGTTCGGCTGGTGGAACAGCGACGCCCGGGTGATCGGCGTCGTCAGCGGCGAGGAGACCGACTGGATCTTCCCGTTCGGCAGCGAGATGGGCAACGTCATGGCCAGCGGCTCCGGCTTCACCAACCTGTGCGCCTGGGGCCGCACGAACTGGCCCTGACATGCGGCGTGCCCACTGGGCGCCGCTGCTGGCGCTCTGCCTGCTCTCGGCCTGCGGCGGCGACACGCCGCCGCGGGCTCCCGCCAGTTCCGGCCATCCGACCGCCACGGGCTCCCTCGGCTCGCCGGAGTCGCAGGGCGCCCGTGGCCGGGTGACCGGCACCGCGGGCGCGCCCGTGCCCGGCGCCGCCGTGGCCCGCAAGCCGATCGACCCCGTGCGCCCGATCAACCTGCAGGCCGCCGTCACCGGCGCCGACGGCCGGTACGCGTGGCCGCTGGAGCCCGGTGTCTGGGAGCTCTCCTTCACCGCCGACGGCTACCGCCCGGCGACCAGGCGGGTCACGGTCGCCGAGAACCGCTGGCGGGAAACTGATGTTCAACTCCAGCCCGCGTGATGGAATCATCGGCCCATGACGTCGCCGCGTGAGTTGTGGTCGCTGTTCGAGCCTCTGCACGCCGTCACCTACTTCACGCCGCAGGCGGGGGCGGCCTTCGAGGCGGCCGGCCTGACCGGGTTCTGGCGGCGGTACTTCGCGGGCCGGGCGGCGGCGCTCGGTGCCGTGGGGGCGGGGCCGGTGACGGCGGCGTTCTTCGGTTTCGCGCCCCGGATGGTCGAGCGGGCGCTGCCGAGCGTGTGGACGCGGATCACGCCGCCGGACGCGATCGCGGCGCGGACGGCTGGGGCGGTCGCGGCGTTGTCCGACCTGTTCGATGGCCTGGCGCCGTCCACTGTGGCCGCCGCGGCGGAGGCGCTCGAGGAGCCCGCGCGGGCGGCCCGGCTGCCGGGGCGTGTGCTGGCGGCGGCGCACGCCGACCTGCCGTGGCCTCAGGAGCCGGTGGCGCGGTTGTGGCACGCGGCGACGATCCTGCGGGAGCACCGCGGGGACGGGCATGTGGCGGCGCTGCTCACGGCCGGCGTCGACGGCTGTGAGTCGCTGGTGTGGCGGGCCGGGCTCGACGGCGGCCGGCTGCGCGAGGTCACCCAGCCGGCCCGCGGGTGGACGGACGAGGAGTGGCGGGCGGCGGGGGAGCGCCTGGCCGACCGCGGGTGGCTCACCTCGGAGGGCGTGGCGACGGGGGCCGGGCGCGACGCGTACGCCGAGGTCGAGGCCCTGACCGATCGACTGGCGGCCCCGCCGGGAAAGGGAGCCGCCCTGCTGGCGCCGCTGACCGAGCGGGTGTGGACGGTGCTGCCGGAGGACAACCCCATTCCGCTGCGCCGGGTTTCGGCCCGGTCGTGAGGGGCAAACCACATGCGTGTTCCCTGCTGAGAACCTGCGCGACTGGCGCGGCGAGAACGTCATCGACCCCGACGGCGCCAAGATCGGTGAGCTGGAGGCGGTGTACGTCGACACGCTGAACGACGAGCCGGCGTACGCCACCGTGCGTGTCGGCTTCATCGGCCGGCACCGTCTGGTCTTCGTGCCCCTGGCCGGCGCGACCGTGACCCCCAAGGCGGTCCGGGTCCGCTTCGGCAAGAAGCAGGTCACCGACGCGCCGAGCATCGAGCTGGACGGCGAGCTGGCCGCCACCGAGGAGCCGAGCGTCTTCGCCCACTACAACGTGCCGTACGAGACCGGCGTCTCCGGCGCCCGACGGCTGGCCCGCCGCTGACATTCCACTCACCTGGCTAATATGATTAGCTAGTAGCTAACGTAACTAGCTGATGGTGGGGTGTGTGGCGATGGTGGAACATGCCTAGGGCGGGCCTGGCTCCCGCGGCGGTCATCGAGGCTGCCGCCGATCTGGCCGACGAGGTGGGCCTGGACGGCTTGACCATGGGCCTTCTGGCGGAGCGGCTCGGCGTCCGCACGCCCTCGCTCTACAAGCACGTCGAATCGCTGGACGCCCTGCGCCGGGGCATCGGCATGCGGGCCAAGGCCGAGTTCGCGGCGGCGCTGGCCCGGGCCGCCGTCGGCCAGTCCGGCGAGGCCGCGGTCCTGGCCTTCGCCGACGCGTACCGCGCGTGGACCCTGCGGCATCCGGGCCGCTACGCCGCCACCATCCGGGCCCCCGAGCCCGGCGACGAGGAGGACCGGCGCGTGTCCGACGAGTCCGTCCGGATTCTGTTCGACGTCCTGGCCGGCTTCGGCCTGCCCGAGACGCGTGCCGTCGACGCCGCCCGGGCCCTGCGCTCCAGCCTGCACGGCTTCGCCACCCTCGAGGCGGCCGGCGGGTTCGGTCTCGATCGCGATCTGACCGAGAGCTATCGGTTCATGGTGGGTGCCCTGATCACGGGCTTGCAGAACGATCGGTCTTGAGCCTACCCTGATTGCTGGGTAGAACGTTCGTTCTGCCTAAGTGACGCTAGGAGAGTGCCATGCCCACCAAAATCACGATCGTCATCGGCCACCCGGCTGACGCCGATGAGTTCGAGAAGGTCTACGCCGAGGTGCGGGCCGCGGCCGGGACGTTTCCGAAGGTGCAGCGGGTCGAGTCGGCCAAGGTGTGGCCCAAGGAGGACGGCACCGCCACTCCCGCGTACCGCACGCTCGACCTTTACTTCGCCAGCTACGAGGACGCCTCGGCCGCTGTCGCCACGCCGGCCGCCGGCGCCGTCTTCGGCGGGCTCCAGGGCGCTCAGGTCGAGATCACAGGCCTGTTCTCGGACATCGAGTAGAAGCCGCGCGCCATCTCGCCGGCCCGGTCAACTGACCGGGCCGGCTTTTTTGTGACTTAGCGGATAGAACGATCGGTCTTGACTCGAGGCGGGCGGCCCGTCATCGTGAGTGATGACAGAACGTTCGTTCTTCCGAGTGGTGGTCGACCCCTGGCGCCCGCTCGCTCAGGAATCCCCGAGAGGATGACCATGACCACCGTTGCCGCCTCCGGCATCTCGACCACGGCGGCCGCCCTGCGGCGGCTGTACTTCGCCCGGGCCGCCTTCGCCATCGTCTGGGCCGGCGTGACGTTCGCGGTCGCCGATGAGCTCACCGCGCTCACCACCACGCTCCTGGTGATCTACCCGCTGGTCGATGTGGCCGCCGCCGTGATCGACGCCCGGGCCTCCCGTTCCACCGGGTCGCCCCGGCTGCTCTACGTGAACATCGCGGTCAGCTCCCTCGCCGCTGTGGGCCTGGCCGTCGCCGGTTCCTCCGGCGTCCCGGCGGTGCTGCGGGTGTGGGGCGCCTGGGCGGTCGTGGCCGGTCTGGTCCAGCTGATCGTGGGCGTCACCCGCCGCTCGATGGGCGGCCAGTGGCCGATGATCATCAGCGGTGGTCTGTCCGTGCTCGCCGGTTCGTCGTTCGTGGCGGCCGCCTCGGCTGACGATCCCGCGCTGACGAACGCCGTCGGCTACGCCATCCCGGGCGCCGTCTTCTTCCTCATCGCCGCCATCCGGCTCGGCCGCGCCGCGAAGGAGAACTGACATGGAGAACACCACGTACGACGTCGTCGTCATCGGTGCCGGGCCGGTCGGGGAGAACGTCGCCGACCGTCTCGTGCGGGGCGGTCTGACCGCGGCGATCGTCGAGCGGGAACTGGTCGGCGGGGAGTGCTCCTACTGGGCCTGCATGCCGACCAAGGCCCTGCTGCGCAGCGCCTCCGCGGTGCGGGCGGCCCGTCGGCTGCCCGGTGCCCGCGAGGCGGTCACGGGCGACCTGGACGCGGCGGCCGTGCTGCGCCGCCGGGACTCCTTCGCCTCGAACTGGAAGGACGACGGCCAGGTGTCCTGGCTCAAGTCGGCCGGGATCGCCCTCCACCGGGGCCAGGGCCGCATCGCCGGCGAGCGGGTCGTCGAGGTGACCGGCGCCGACGGCGCCGTGACCACCCTGACCGCCCGGCACGCGGTCGTCGTGGCCACCGGCACGAGCGCGCTGGTTCCCGACATCGAAGGACTGCGGGAGGCGAAGCCGTGGACCAGCCGGGAGGCCGCCGCGGCGAGCAGCGTTCCCGGCCGGCTGGCCGTCATCGGCGGTGGTGTGGTGGCCTCGGAGATGGCGACCGCGTACACCAGCCTCGGCGCCCAAGTCACCATGCTCGCCCGCGACGGCGTGCTGCATCTGACCGAGCCGTTCGCCGCCGAGCGGGTCACGGAATCGCTGCGCGAGTCCGGTGTCGACGTCCGTGCCGGCGCCGAGGCGGCCTCGGTGAAGCGCGATGAGGCCGGCGCGGTGCACATCACGCTGACCGACGGCGAGCGGATCGAGGCCGACGAGCTGCTCGTGGCCATCGGCCGGGTTCCGAACACGGCCGACATCGGCCTCGGCTCCATCGGGCTCAAGCCCGGCTCCTGGCTCGCCGTCGACGATGCCCTGCGCGTCGTGGGCGGAGGGGAGTGGCTGTACGCCGCGGGCGACGTCAACCGGCGGGCCCTGCTCACCCATCAGGGCAAGTATCAGGCGCGGGCCCTGGGCGACGCGATCGTGGCCCGCGCCAAGGGTGAGCCGGTCGAGACCGGCTCGTGGGGACGGCACGCGGTCACGGCCGACGAGCGCGCGGTGCCGCAGGTGGTGTTCACCGACCCCGAGGTGGCCTCGGCCGGGCTGACCGCGGCGGCGGCCGAGGCGGCCGGGCTGCGCACCCGGGTTGTCGACTACGACCTGGGCGCGGTGTCGGGATCGGCCCTGCACGCCGAGGGATATCAGGGCCGGGCCCGCATGGTCGTGGACGAGGACCGCCGGGTGATCGTCGGGTTCACGCTGACCGGCCCGGACGTGGCCGAGCTGATCCACGCGGCCACCATCGCGATCGCCGGCGAGGTGCCGATCGACCGGCTGTGGCACGCGGTTCCGGCTTTCCCCACCGTCAGCGAGGTGTGGCTGCGCCTGCTGGAGGCGTACGGCCGCTGATGGTCAGGCCGCGGCCGGCTCGCGCTGACCGTGGATGCGGATGAGGCCCTCGACCCCGCGAAGGAAGGTGTCGGCCACCAGCGCGGGGTCGAACAGGCAGCCGGCGGCCATGGCGCCGTCGCGCAGCATGACGAAGTGGCGCGCGGCCGCGTCCGACGAGTCCTCCGCGACCTGGGCCATCAGCGTGGTGAGCGTGTCCAGGAACCACTGCCGGTGGGCGATGATCTGCTTGTGCACCGGGCTGTCGACGTCGGGGAACTCCGCGGCCGCGTTCAGGAAGGCGCATCCGCGGAACCCCGGCGACTGGATGTTCGCGGCGATGGCGCCGGCGATGGCCAGCAGGGAGCCGGCCGCCGTCGGGTTGGCGGCGATGGCCGAGGTGATCGCGGCCCGCTCCATCTGGTGCACCTCCTGGAGATAGGTGACCACGAGGTCGTCCTTGCTCGGGAAGTGCCGGTAGAACGTGGCCCGGGTCACCTTGGCCTCGGCGATGATCCGGTCGACCCCGACCGCGTGGATGCCGTCGGCGTAGAAGATCCTGGTCGCCGTGCTGAGGAGCCTCTGCCGAGCCTCGGAGGGTGCGCCGCGCGTCATGCTCCCATCCTAGCGGGTAGAACGTTCCGTCTAGCGAGGGACGGCGCGGAACCACTCCTCCCGGTCGTCCGGGTCGGGGCCGCGCCGGTGCAGGACCGGCGGATGGTCACCGGTGACCGGGGCGTAGTGGTCGAAGCGCGTGGTCAGGACGGCTTCGCCGCCGGTGAGGTCGGGCAGGGCAGCCACCACCTCGGGGACGCGGGACGACGGGATGGTGCCGCCGACCTCCAGGTAACCGCCGGTCGTGGTGGTGTCGTCGATGACCGCACCCAGCCGGCCCAGCAGGGCCGCTACCGCGTCGAACGTGCGGGGTGGCAGGTTCAGGTCGAAGCGTTCGACCGGCTGGCACACCCGGGTGCCGGCCCGGCGCAGCGCGGCGGCCACCACGACCGGGGCCAGGTTGCGGAAGTCGGCGGCCACGCTCGAGATCGACTTGTCGAACTTCTGGTGCGGCCGGCTCTGCCGCGGCCAGTACTGCGAGGAGGTCATGGTGACCACGCAGTCGGTGACCGGCCAGCCGTGCGGACCCTGGCGCAGGGCGGCCCGGACGCCCTCCTCGATCGCCGCGACGAAGGCCGGCGTCAGCCGGCCGGGCTCGATGCCGGGGCGGACCTCGACGCCGTGCCCGGGCGGGGCCGCCTCGACGCGCAGGCCGATGCCGGCCAGGTACGGGTTGCCGCGCTCCCTGATCCGGTCCTCGCCCGTGCCGGATCCGGCGACCCGCTCGATGCAGGCGGTCAGCGTGCCCGAGAAGCGGGCCCGGACGCCGTACCGGTCCTCCAGCAGGGCGGCGATGACCTCCTTCTGCACCTCGCCGTGCAGGCGGATCACCGCCTGCGCCTCGTGCTCGTCGAGCCGCAGGTCGACCAGCGGGTCCTCGTCGGCCAGCTCGGCCAAGCCGGCGAACAGGGCCAGCCGCTGAGCCGGATCGACCGCCTCGACCAGCGCCTGCCGGGTCGCCGGGGGAAAACGGTAGAGGTGCCGCCGCGGTGGGTCGCCGACGTGCTGGCCGATGCGGACCGGCAGGCCGCGCACGGCCGCGATCTGCCCGGCCGACGCCGACGGCCGCACCCGCACGCCGCCGGGCTCGCTGACGGCGATCTCGGTGACCCGCTGCGGCCGGTTCCCGGCCAGCTGCACCCTGTCCCGCACGCGCAGCTGCCCCGACCACAACCGCAGCCAGGCCCGCCGCCCGCGCTCATCCCGGTCGACGGCGAACACCGTGCCGGCCAGCGGCCCGTCGCCCCGGGCGCTGCGGGGGAGCAGGCCGGCCAGCAGGTGCCGCAGCTGCGGCACGCCCGCTCCGGTGATAGCCGAGCCGCACGCCACCGGGGAGAGCCGGCCGCCGCGCACGGCCAGCCGGATCGCCCGTCGCACGTGACGCGGCCCGACCCTCTCACCGGTGAGCCAGCGGGCGGCCACGGCGTCATCGACCTCGGCCACCGCCTCCACCACCGGCTCGGCGTCGAGGGCGAGAGAGTCGCCGCCGGGCGTGGTGAGCACGAGCGGGCGGGCCGCGAGCCGTTCGCGCAGCTGGGTCACCGCGCGTTCCACGTCGGCGCCGGCGCGGTCCACCTTGTTGAGGAAGAACATGGTGGGTACGCCGATGCGGCGCAACGCCCGCCAGATGGCGACGGTCTGCGGCTGCACGCCCTCCACACTCGACACGACCAGGACGGCGGCGTCGAGAACGGCCAGCGACCGCTCCACCTCGGCAATGAAATCGGGGTGGCCGGGCGTGTCGAGCAGGTTGACGGTGAGGTCACCGAGCCGGATCGAGGTGACGGCGGCCCGGATGGTGATGCCGCGCCGTCGCTCCAGCTCCATCGAGTCGGTGCGGGTCGTGCCGGCGTCGACGCTGCCGGGCTGGTCGACCGCGCCCGCCTCGAAGAGCAGGCGCTCGGTCAGGCTGGTCTTGCCGGCGTCAACATGGGCGACGATGCCGAGGTTCAACAATGCCAAAGCGGAACTCCACGGTAGGACGGAAAGGGGTCCGGGGCGTGGAAGTTGCTCGCATGGCCATCACGGTTGCACGGCTGTCACGGCCGCGCCACCGCTTTTAGGAGCCGCTCGGGAGTCTCGATCTGGGGCAGGTGGCCGGTCTTGTCGAGCAGCGTGAAGGAGGCGCCGGGGATGGCGCCGGCCAGAGCCCGGCCGTAGTCCGGGCCGGCGATGCGATCGGCCTCGCCCCAGATCACCCGGACCGGGGTGGTGACGCCGGCCAGGCGTTCCCGCAACCCGGGGTCGAACATCCGGCCGTTCCCCGAATAGACGGCCAGGGCGGCGCGGTTGCCGGCCATGGCGGGAAGCGCGGCCGGGTCGATTTGGAACTTCTCCGGCTCGTAGTAGCTGTGCTGGGCGATCTCCGGAAGGCTGAGCGCGAAGAAATCGGCGATCGGATGGCCCGGCACCTCGATGCCGACCGCGTCGACCAGGATCACCTCCGCGACGCGCGGGCTGCCCAGCAGCGCCATCTCGGCCGCGATCCAGCCACCGAGCGAGTTGCCGACGACGGTGACGCCGTCAAGGTCAAGGTCTTTCAGGAGTTCGTCGTACGCCACGGCGAGCTGCCCCGGGTGTGTCAGATCATCCGGGCGGGTGGTCCCGCCGAAGCCCGGATGCACCGGGGTGATCACGTGCGCCGGCGTCGTCGCCAGGAGGTGGGCGAAGCCGGCCATGGTCTGCGGCCCGTTCGCGATCGGGTTGTCCGTCAAACGCCTACAGGCGCGGCATCACCGCACCGCCGACGAGCGCCTGGCCCCGCTCGGTGTCTCGCTCGTGCAGTGGGACGCGCTGCGCCACCTGCACGAGAACCCCGGCGCCTCGTTGCACGACCTGGCTCAGCTGACCTTTCAGACCGATCAGTCGTTCGGGGCGCTGGCCGCCCGCATGATCGACCGGGGTCTGATCGAGCGGGTGCCCGGGCCCGGCCGTGCCGTCCGGCACCGGCTCACCAGCCGGGGCGAGCAGCTCCGCGTCGAAGGGGGCGAGGTTCTCCGGGGTGTGCTGGAGGAGTCGTTCGGCGGGCTGAGCGCGGCGGAGCTGGCCACCTTCGGCGAGCTGATCGGCAAGCTCGTTCCCCGTGCGGGGTGAAGCCCTCTCCTCCGCGCCGCGACTCCGGTGCGGCGTGGAGGAGAGGGAGCCTTCACGCCGGCGGGTCGAGCCAGAGCTCGGCCGGGGGCACGTGCGACTCGAGCTCGGCCCAGAGGTCGTCCGGGATCGGGAACTCGGCCAGGGCCAGGGTCTCGGCCACGCGCTGGGGTGAGGAGACGCCGACGACCGTCGAGTCGACGAACGGGGCGTGCAGCGAGAACTGCAGCGCCGCGGCGGCCAGGGGGATGCCGGCCCGGTCGGCCGCGGCCGCCATGGCCTGGGCCGCCCGGGCGATGCGGTCGTCGCGCTCGCCGTACGCGTACTTCGTCTGCGCCCTCGGTCCTTTGGCCAGCATGCCGCCGCCGTAGGGTGCCGCGTTCAGGACGCCGACGCCCTGCTCGTGCGCGGTCCGGAAAAGGGCCTCGGCCGAGCGGTCCAGCAGCGTGTAGCGGTTGTGGGTGAGCACCACCTCGAAGACGCCGGTGTCCAGGTATTGCCGCATCAGGGCGACCGGGCCGCCGGCCACCCCGAGGTGGGAGACCAGGCCCTCGCGTCTGAGGCCGGCCAGCGCCTCGACGGCTCCGCCGGGCGCGGTCGCCTCGGCGAAGGTGATGCGCTCCGGGTCGTGCAGGTGCAGCAGGTCGATGTGGTCGAGGCCGAGCCGTTCCATGCTCTCGGCCAGTGACTGCCGCACCCGGGCGCCGGAGAAGTCGCCGGTGACCGGGTCCGGGTCGACCTTGGTGGCCAGGACCGTGCCCGAGGGCAGGCCGCCCCGCGCGCGCAGGGCCGCGCCTATCCTGCGCTCGGCCGCGCCGTCCCGCCCGTACCCGTTCGAGGTGTCGATGAAGTTGATCCGGCGGTCGGACAGGACGGCGTCCACGGTGGACACGGCGCGGTCCTCGGGCACCTCGTAGCCGTACAGGAAAGGCATGTTGGCCAGCGGGCTGGTGCCCACGCAGATCTCGCTGACCCGCAGGCCGGTGCGGCCGAGCTCAGTCATGCTGTGGCCTGAAAGACGTCACGAGCCCGATGGTAAGCCTCGACGATGCGGGCGAGCACGGCTTCGCCGGCGCTGTCGCCGAGGGTCGACTCCGGGTGCTCCCGGCGCCAGGCGACCATCCGGGTCGCGGCCCGGTGAAAGGTGAGCCGTGGCGCGTACGACGGAACAAAGGTTTTGATCTTTGTGGTGTCGAAGACGGCGCTGTGCCCGATGTCGCCGACCATCTCGCCCGACCAGAACCAGTCCGGCGCGATCAGCGGGTACATCTCGGAGGCGACGTGCACGAGCCGCGGGGTGACACCGAGCGCCTCGGCCACGATGGTGTAGATCTGGTCCCAGGTGTAGACGTCGGAGCCGGTGATGTTGAACGTCTCGCCGAGGGCCCGCGGGTTGCCCAGCAGCCCCACCAGGCCTTGCGCGAAGTCCTCGGCGTGGGTGAGCGTCCACAGCGAGGTGCCGTCGCCGTGCACGGCGATCTCGTCGCCGCGGGCGATCCGGTCGACCGCCGCCCAACCGCCCGGCAACGGCGGGTTGGCGTCGTCATAGGTGTGCGAAGGCCGCACGACGGTCATCGGGAAACCATTGCGGAGGTACGCCTCCTGCAGCGCCCGTTCGGCCCGCCACTTCGCCGTCGCGTAGGCGAGGTGCGGGTTCGGGCCGACCGGGCTCGACTCGGTGATCGGCACCTGGCGCACCGGCTTGGTGTAGATCGAACCGGAGCTGATGTGGACGTACTGCCGGGTCCGCCCCGCGAAGAGCTCGGCCATCCGGCGTACGTCGTCCTCGTCGTAGGACAGGAAGTTGACCACCGCGTCGAAGTCGCGCCCGGCGAGCGGGGCCTCCAGCGCGGCGACGTCGGCGACCAGCGACTCCACGCCGCCGGGGAGGGTGCGCTCCTGGCTGTTGCGGCCCCGGTTGACCACGGTGACGCGCATGCCGGTGGCCACCGCGAGCCGCACGCAGGACGCGCTGATCGTGCCGGTGCCGCCGATGAAGAGGACGCTCAGGTCCGTTCGGTCGATGAGTGTCATTTGCCGGCGTACCAATCCTCGAAGCCGTTCTCGGTCAGGCTGATCAGCACGTCCTCTGCGCGGATGCCGATCGGTGCGAGCCGTTCGACCACCGCCTCGAAGAACGCCCGCTTGGTGGCCACCGGGTACATGTGCACGGCGATCACCCGGATCACGAGCAGCCGGCGCCGGTCGACGCCGTTGTAGCCGGTGTCGAACTTGAGCTCGCCCGCGTCGTGCGGCTGGAAGATCTGGAAGCGGTCGTCGGACGGGATGCCGAGGGCGGCGATCTGCGCCTCGTGCAGCGCGTCGCCGATGGCCTCGTGGGACTTGTCGAAGACCTCGCGGTCGAGGTGGACCTGGATCAGTGGCACGTGGTCGTCCTTACTTGATCGCGCCGGCCGAGAGGCCGCGCTCGAACAGACGCTGAAGGCTGAGGTACGCGATGACCTCGGGGATCGCGGTGATCACGGCGGCGGCCAGGATCTTGGTCTGGTCGTTGCTGAACTCGCCCACGAAGAACTGCGGGACGAGCGTGATCGTCTGTAGGCCGGGGGACTGGAGGAAGACCAGCGGCATGAGGTAGTCGTTCCAGGCCGCGACCAGGGTGAAGATGACCACCGCGGCCGCGATGGGCCGGGTCAGCGGGATGACGAGATAGCGGAAGCCGCGCCACGAGCTGGCCCCGTCGACGCGGGCCGCCTCGAACAGCTCGTTCGGCAGCCCGTTGATGAAGTTGCGGGTCAGCAGGACGGCGAACGGCACCTGGAGCGCCGACAAGGGCAGGATCACCGCCCAGTACGTGTCGTACAGGCCGAGCTTGGTGTCGGTGACGAACAACGGCGCCAGCAGTACGACCTCGGGCAGCGTCAGGCAGGCCAGCAGCAGCCAGAAGTAGACCTCGCGGCCGCGGATGTGCAGCTTCGAGAAGCCGAACGCGGCCATCATCGTGACCACGTAGACCAGCAGGATGACGGCGCCCGCGATGATCAGGCTGTTGCCGAAGAACCGGGCGAAGCCGGGAACCCGCAGCACGGCGCCGAAGTTCGCGGCCGCGCCCTCGCCGGCGAAGGCGCCCTTGACCATGACGATCAGCGGGAACAGGAACGGCAGGATCAGGATCGTCGCCACGATCTGGAGCAGGACCCGGCCGAGCCGGGTACGGACCTCGAAGAGCATCAGCGTCCCGCCCTCTGGAGCACGAGCGCCATGGTCAGCGCGACCGCCAGCAGGATGATCGAGAGCGCGGCGCCGTACCCGACGTGGTTGAGGGGGATGGTCTGCCGGTAGATGTACGTCCCGAGGAACTCGGTGGCGTTGTTCGGGCCGCCGATCGTCACCAGATACGGCACGTCGAAGGTCTTGAGGGCGCCGATCGCGCCCAGGATCGCCAGAGCGACGGTGGTGCCCCGCATCTCGGGCCAGATGATGCTGAGCAGCGTGCGCAGGTTGCCGGCGCCGTCCATCCGGGCCGCCTCCAGCACCGACGGGTCGATCTGGGTCATCGCCGCGTAGTAGAGGACGAACGTGACACCGGTCCACTCCCAGATGGTGATGAACATGATGACCGGCAGCGCGGTGCTGGTCTGGCCGATCCAGGGCTGGGCCAGCGAGCCCAGCCCCACGTGCTGGAGCAGCCAGTTCAGCTCGCCGTCGGGGGCGAACAGGTGCCGGAAGACCGGCGCCATGATGGACGGCGCCAGCACGACCGGGATGAACACGATCACCTTGTAGAGCCCGGCCAGCCGCAGCCTGGCGTGCATGAGCACGGCCAGCACCAGCCCGAGGACCGTCTGGACGGCGAAGGTGACCACGAAGAACACCACGGTGTGCCGCACCGAGGCCCAGAACACCGGGTCGTGGAAGATCCGGGTGTAGTTCTGTGCGCCCAGATGCCGGGGGTCCGGGCTGATCCCGTCCCAGTCCAGGGTCGAGATGTACGCCGTGTAGCCGATCCCGTAGTAGATGAGGCCGACGCTGAGCACCAGCGCGGGAAGGATCCAGGGCAGGCCGGGCGGCCGCCTCATTTGAAGGTCACTCCCGCGGCCTCGGCCGCCTGCTGGAGCGTGTCGGCCGCCTCCCGCGGTGTCGCCTTGCCGGTGGCCACCGAGGTCGCCGCAGCCAGGATGCCGTTCTGCACGTCGGCGTTGAGCAGCGCCTCACGGGGTTCGGTGATCGTGCCGGCCTGCTCGATGAGTTTCTCCACCGGCGCCTTCTGGGTGGCCGGGTCGACCAGCTGGATGCTGTCGAAGTCCGGTTCGACGCCCTTGAGGGCGGGCAGGTCGTTGAGCTGGTCGGCGATCGCCTGCTGGCCCTCCTTCGAGGTGGTCATCCACTTGACGAAGGTCCGTGCGGCCGGCTTCACCTCGGACTTGGTCGAGACGGCCAGGCCGAAGTCGGCGTCGCCGTACATGCCGCTGGTGTTGCCGGCCCCGGCCACGTCGGGGAAGGCGACCGGGATGATCGGGAACGGCTTGGCCCCGCTGACGCCGGCCGCGCCGAGCGCCGAGGTCATCGCCTTGGTCGTCGCGTACTGCGTGTACCAGGTGCCCATCATGACCATGGCGTACTTGCCGGTGAGGAAGTCGTTGTTGGCGTCCGGGTACTGCTGGTAGCCGACAGCGCCCTCCTGCATGATCCCGGAGTCGAACAGGTCCTTCCAGATGGCCAGGGTCTTGACGATGCCCGGGTCGTTCCAGTGGGCGTCGCCGCTCGACGCCCTGGTCCACAGGCCGGGCTGCACCGAGTTGGCGATCGACTGGAGCGTGTCCTGGTCGAAGCCCTCCTGTGCGGCGCCCTGCACGAAGCAGCCGACCTTGTGCTGCTTGAGCGTTGAGCAGACGTTCTTCCACTCGGCCAGGGTCTTCGGTGGCTGCAGCCCGTACTTCTTGAAGATGTCGCCGTTGGCCCACAGCATCCCGGCGTAGACGGAGCCGACCGGCATCGCGGTCAGCTTGCCGCCGGCGGTCAGGCCGCTGACGCCGATCGGGGCGACCTTGGACTTCCAGTCGGCGCCCAGCGCCTCCTGGGCCAGCCCGGTCTGGTCCTCGGCGAACGACTTGAACTGCGAGACGTACGCCCCGGGCTGCATGTCGAACACGTCCGGGCCCTTGCCCGAGGCGAGCGCGGGCCGCAGCGCCGCCACCCAGTCCGAGATGTTGACCAGCTTGTAGTTGACCTTGATGTCCGGGAACTGCTTGTTGAACGCGCTGATGTAGGTCTCGGCGGTCGCGTTGTCGGTCGGGGTCCAGCCCCACCAGTCGACGGTGCCGGAGGTGGCGCTGCCGCTGGAGGCCTGGTCGTCGCCCGAGTTGCCGCAGGCCACCAGGGCGGAGACGGCGAGTGCGGCGACGGCGAGAGCTGAGAGCGGCCGGAGACGGGACATGATCCCTCCACTGGGCTAAGAAAGTTTCTGGCCGGTGAGCGGGTGTGCTGAACGCCAGCGTCATCGGCGGGGGCGCTGTTCATCGGCGCTGGGCCGACAGTAAGGCGCGCGAAACTTGCCAGTCAAGGTTTCTTGATTTCAAAGAAACTTTCTCAGGCGGCGGGTGCGGCCGTGCTGCCCCGCACGACCAGTGACGTGTCGATGTCGATCCGGCTGAAGGCCAGCTCCGGCTCGTCGGCCAGGCGCAGCACCAGCTGGACGGCCTGGTCGGCCATGGCCGCCAGCGGCACGCGCACGGTGGTCATGGGCGGGCCGGCCCACTGGGCGATGGGCAGATCGTCGTAGCCGACCACGGACAGATCGCCCGGGATGCTCAGCCCGGCCGAGCGTGCCGCCTCGTAGACGCCCAGCGCGTACAGGTCGGACGAGGCGAAGATCGCGGTCGGGCGTTCGGGGAGATCGAGCAGGCGCCGCCCCTGCTCGAGGCCGTCGGCGTGGTGGAACTCGCCCGGCCTGATCAGCTCGGCGTCGACCGGCAGGCCGGCCGCGTCGAGAGCGGCCCGATAGCCGGAGAGGCGGGCCGTGGAGGCCAGCATGTCGTGCGGCCCGGTGATGATGCCGATGCGGCGGTGGCCCAGCTCGATCAGGTGACGGGTCGCCTGGAAGCCGCCGTTCCAGTCGGCCGAGCCGACCGACGGCACGCCGGGGGCCGGATCGCCGGCCGGGTCGATCGCGACCAGCGGGATCGAGCGCGAGCGCAGCCGCTGGAGGTCGGCCCCGGTCAGCGACGCGGCGACCAGGACGACGCCGACCGGCTGGCGGCGCACCACATCCTCGACCCAGTCCTCGTGCGGCCGCTGCCGCTCGGTGGCGCTGGTCAGCACCATGCCCACCCGTCGCTGCCGCGCGGCCCGCTCGATGCCGGCCAGCGCCTCGCCCGCGAACGGGCTGTCGATCTCGTAGCAGAGGACCTCGAGCAGCGGCGCCGCCTGCCGTTTCGAGGCGCGGTGGCGATAGTCCTGGTCCTGGAGCAGGGCCTCGATGCGCGCGCGGGTCTCGCCGGAGACACCGGACCGCCCGTTGAGGACCTTGGAGACAGTGGACACCGTGACGCCCGCGAGCGACGCGACCTCGGCCAGTGTCGCTCGGGAGCGGTCGGTGGGGGGCATGCGCATCACCTTATCCAGCGGGCTTGACCTTGCCGTACGGCCGCTCCTATGCTCCCGATCGAACGACACTTTCGCAATTCAGTGAGAAACTTTTCTTCGAGGTGGCCGGATGTTCGAGCACAGGATCGGCGAAACGACAGTCATCGTCCGCGACGCCGAAGGCCGGCCGCTGTCCGACCGGGTGGTCACCGTCCGGCAGGTCCGCCACGCGTTCTCGTTCGGCAACATCGGGTTCGACTTCCTGACCGGTGGCTCGCCCGCTTTCGGCGGCGCCGCCGGGCTCGACCTCGACACGCTGGCCGCGGAGTTCACCAACCTGTTCAACACCGCGACCCTGCCGTTCTACTGGGGCGGATACGAGCCACGCCGGGGCCACACCGACCGCGAGCGCCTGACCGCTACCGCCCGCCGGCTGCGAGAGCGTGGTGTGACCGTCAAGGGCCATCCCCTGGTGTGGCACACGGTCCAGCCCGACTGGCTGCTCGGCCTGCCCGCCGACGAGACCGAACGGCTGCTGCGCGCGCGCATCCGCGACCTGGCCGGAGGCTTCGCCGGCCTGATCGACACCTGGGACGCGATAAACGAAGCGGTGATCATGCCGGTCTTCGCCAACGGCGACAACGCGATCACCCCGCTGGCCTGGCGTAAGGGCCGGATCGCGATGGTGCGGATGGCCTTCGAGGAGGCGCGGGCGGCCAACCCCGGCGCCACCCTTCTGATCAACGACTTCGATCTGACCTCGGCGTACGAATGCCTGATCGAGGCCGTGTTGGAGGCGGGCGTCCGGATCGACGCCATCGGCCTGCAGACCCACATGCACCAGGGCTACCGCGGCGAGGAGTACATGGGCCGGATGCTCGACCGCTTCGCCCGGTACGGACTGCCGCTGCACCTGACCGAGAGCACCCTCGTCTCCGGCCACCTGATGCCGCCGGAGATCAAGGACCTGAACGACTACCGGATCCCGTCCTGGCCCAGCACCGAGGAGGGCGAGGCCCGGCAGGCCGACGAGATCACCCGGCACTACCGGTCGCTCGTCGCCCACCCGGCCGTCGCCGCCGTCAACTACTGGGGCATCACCGACAACGGCGCCTGGCTGGGCGCGCCGGTCGGGCTGCTCCGCGCGGACGGGAGCCGCAAACCGTCGTACGGCGCCCTCGAGTCCTTGATCAAAGGCGAGTGGTGGCTGCCGCCGACCGAGATGCGCACCGACGCCTCCGGCGCGATCCGGGTCAAGGGCTTCCACGGCGAGTACGACGTGGACGGCGCCCCCTTCACAATCTCCGCGAACTGAGGCCGCCGTCAGGGCAGGACGATCAGCTTGCCCCGGACGTGGCCGGTGGCGCTGCGCTCCTGCGCCGCGGCCGCCTCGGCCAGAGGGAACGTCTCGGCGACGGTGACCCGGAGGGTGCCCTCGACGGCCCGCCGGGCGTGCTCGGCCAGCGTCGCCGCGCTCTTCTCGTCGCCGTTGGAGAAGGTCAGGCCCAGATCCCACGCCGACGGATCGGCGATCGTGACGATCCGGTCCTTCGCCCCGCCGCGCAGCTCGATCGATTCGGGCAGTACGCCCTGGCCCGCCGCGTCGAAGACCGCGTCGACGCCGTTCGGCGCGATCGCGCGGACCCGGTCCACCAGGCCGGGACCGTAGGAGACCGGGACGACGCCGAGCGAGCGCAGATAGTCGTGGTTGGCGGGAGAGGCGGTGCCGATGACCGTCGCGCCCCGGCCGGCCGCGAGTTGCACGGCCAGGCCGCCGACCGCGCCCGCCGCGCCATGGACCAGCAGGGTCTCGCCGTCCTTGAGCTCCAGCAGGCGCAGCACGCGCTCCGCCGTCTCGCCGGCGACCGGCAGCGCCGCCGCCTCGGCCCAGCCCAGCCCGGCCGGCTTGGCCGCGACGATGGTGGCCAGCGCGTACTCCGCGTACGCGCCGGTGTCGGTGAAACCCAGCACCTCGTCGCCCACCCGGAGCCCGGTCACGCCCGGACCGATCGCGTCGACCACGCCGGCCGCCTCCCACCCCGGCGTCGCCGGGAACGTGACCGGGAAGATCTCCCGCGCCGCGCCGCTACGGATCTTCCAGTCGATCGCGTTGACGCCCGCCGCCCGCACCCGGATCCGCACCTGGCCCTCGGCCGGCTCGGGGGTGTCCGTGCCGGTCAGCCGCAGCACGTCCGGCCCGCCGTGGTTCTCGAAGATGATTGCTTTCATGGCCCCAGGCTGCGGTGGTCCGGCGGCGGGCGGAATCGGACGGCTTTCCCTAGGACCAGCGATCCTTGGCTACGTCCCGCCGGTCACGCGACGATGAGAGCCATGGACCGCAGCGAGCTCGCCGACTTCATCCGCCGCAGCCGGGAGCGCCTCCGGCCGCAGGACGTCGGGATCGTCGCCGGCCCGCGGCGCCGCACTCCCGGGCTGCGCCGCGAAGAGCTGGCGATGCTCGCCGGCATGTCGGCCGACTATCTGATGCGCCTCGAACAGGCGCGCAGCCCGCAGCCGTCGACCCAGCTGCTGCGCGCCCTGGCCCAGGCGCTGCGCCTCAGCGAGGACGAGCGCGACCACCTCTACCTGCTGTCCGGTCACCGCCCGCCGGCCGGCCGGCTGGCCGGCGCCCACGTACGGCCCGGCCTGCTCTACCTCCTCGACCAGCTCACCGAGGTCCCGGCCCAGATCGTCAGCGACCTGGGCGACGTCCTGGCCCAGAACGCGATGGCCGGCGCCCTGTTCGGCGACATCTGCCCGCCGCTCGACCACGACCACGAGCAGGACCACAACATCGTGTGGCGCTGGTTCCACGACGACCGGGTCCGGGCGGCGTTCCCCGCCGCCGACCACGACTACTACGGCCGCCTGCACGTGGCCGACCTGCGGGCCGCGGTCACCCGCCGGGGCGGCGACGCGGCCGCCACCGCTCTGGTGAAACGCCTCCGCGACGGCAGCGCCGACTTCGCCGCCGTCTGGGACCTGCACGAGGTCGCCGTGCGCCGCACCAGCCGCATGCACCTCGTCCACCCGGCGGTCGGCCTGATCGAGCTCGACCAGGAGACGCTGCTGACACCGGCCGAGGACCAGCGCCTCATCATGCTCACCGCCCCGCCCGGCACCCCGTCCGCGGCCGCCCTCGCCCTGCTGCGCGTCATCGGCCAGGAGTCCTTCACCTAGCAGTCCACCCAACTACCCCCGAATCGCACCCGAATCGGGGGTCGCTTCATCTCGCCCGGACCGCCCGCGCCGCCGACTGGAGAGGTCATCACTCCGCCGGACCGTGAAGGGCTGATCTGTTCATGCGCAAGGCCGCCGCGCTCGCTCTGGGACTCGCCAGCGCTCTGCTCACCGCGTCGCCGCTGACCGAGGTACCGGCGTCGGCGGCCGCCACCCCGACCCTGGCCGGGCGGCTCGCCTCGGTCACGACGGCCAAGCAGCTCAACTACTACCCCTCGGCGTACGGCTGGACCCGGATGTGGACCTCGTTCAACCCGGCCGTGATCGACGCCGACTTCGCCAAGGCCCGGGCGCTGGGCGCCACCAGCGTCCGCGCCATCATCTTCCCCACCGTCTTCGGCTATCCCACGCCCAAGCCCGAGTACGCGGCGAAACTCGCCAAGTTCGTCGAGCTGGCCGGCAAGCACGGCCTGACGGTCAAGCTGACCCTGTTCGACTGGTGGAACGGCTACACCGACATCGCCGGCAGCAGCACCTGGGCGACCGCCGTCCTCAAGCCGTACCGCAACGACAAGCGCGTCATCTCGATCGGCCTCCAGAACGAGATCGACCCGTCCAACGCCGCCGCGGTGGCGTGGGCGAAGAAACTTCTTCCGGTGGTACGGGCCGTCGTGCCGGCCACCCCGGTGACGATCTCGGTGAGCGGCGAGGCCGGAGTCGCCGGTCTGAAGAAGTTGAAGACCATGCTCGGGACGACGCCGCTGGACTACTACGACTATCACTTCTACGGCAATTCGCAGAACGCCCTGGCCCTGATCCGCCAGGCGCAGGCCGCCGTGGCGCCGTCCCCGCTGGTGATCGGCGAGACCGGCGCCAGCACCCGGACGACCAGCGAGGGCGAGCAGGCGGCCTATCTGGCGCGGGTGTTCCAGGGCGCCGCCGCGGCCGGCGTGCGCTCGGTCGCGCCGTGGACGCTGAACGACTTCCGCACGGGTGCGATCCCGCCTTCGGCGGTCGCGAAGTCGGCGGCCCAGTACGCTTTCGGGCTCTACCGGGCCGACGGCACCGCGAAGCCGGCGGCGGCCGTGGTCAAGGCGGCCTGGACCGGCAAGGCGTATCCGGCGAGCGCGCTGGACCTCGGCTTCGAGAACCAGGCCGGGCAGACGCCGTGGACCACCTTCATGCCCGAACTGGGCGTCGCCACGAAGGTGCGCAACGTCGCCCGGTCCGGCAAGTCGTCGGTGAAGCTGGCCCGCACCGGCAAGAACGCGGCGGGCTCGCCGTCGTACCGGGTCGCGCCCCTCGCTCCCGTGCGCCCCGGCCAGACGTGGCGCGCCGAGGCGTGGGCCCGCGGCACGGCGGCCACGGGCACGACCCAGGTGGCCCTGAGCTGGTTCGACGTGAACGGCCGCTGGCTCGGCGGGGCCGGCTCGGCCACCCTGCCGGCCGGAACCACCGGCTGGACCAGGCTGGCCGTGGCCGCGAAGGCCCCGGCCGGCGCCGCCGGCCTCCAACTGCACCTGAAGTCCGGCGCCAACAAGGGCTCGGTCTGGTTCGACGACGTGAAGCTGTCCGCGTCCTGACTCAGGCCCGGCTCAGGTAGTAGTGCCAGACGATCAGCGTGCCGATGGTGCGATAAGGAGTCCAGACGGCTGTCACGTCATCGATCGTGGCCTTACGTGGCAGCCCGTTCAGTCGTCTGAGCCCGTTGACCGCGGCCAGGTCGCCGGCCGGGAACAGATCCACGCGATGAAGGACGAGGATCAGGTAGACGTCGACCGTCCAGTTGCCGATGCCTTTCAGCTTCACCAGGCGTTCCCGGATCTGGTCGTCGGCCCGCCCTTCGAGGTCCGTGAGATCGAGATGGCCGTCGACGATCTCCTGAGCCAGGCCACGGACGTAGGCGGTCTTCTGCCGGCTGAAGTAGGCCGCCCGCAGTTCCTCGTCACTCAGCGCCAGCACGTTCTCCGGCGTGACGAGCCCGACCCGCTCCCGCAACTTCTCGAGGGCGGCCTTGGCCGAGGCCAACGAGACCTGCTGCTCGAGAATGAACCAGACGAGCGACTCGAAGGTGTTGGGCCGGCTCCAGAACGGCGGATAGCCGAACTCGTCGATGACGTGCCGCAGCCTGGGGTCGCGGGAGGCGAGCTCGTCGCAGAGCGGGCGAAGCTCCGCCCCGGAGAAGGTTCGGGCCGTCATAGGCCTCCCAGCGCGGTCATGCGCTTGACCGTATCGTCGGTGGTCCACAGCGCGTGGGCCAGACAGCGCCGGCGTTCGCGGTCCGGCCGCCCTTGAGATGCGGACTGACGTCCTTCGATGCGTTGACAGGCTCGTTTCTGTGGTGCTTCAATCGGCGCACGACCTTTGTGAACGATAACACCGAAGCGGCACCCCCTCGCTCCTTTTAGCTGATCTCCAGCAAATCCAATGCTGTTAACGTTAACTGAACGAGGTCCCCCATGTCCCCACTCCCGGTCACCCGTCGCGGCGTCCTCGGCGCCGCCCTCGCCACCGCCGCCGGACCCCTTCTGCTGCGGGGCACGCCCGCCGCCGCGGCCGTCGTCCCGCCGATCCGCGACGACCTCGGTGTCGCCGCCTATCCCTTCGACCCCGGGCAGGTCCGGCTCACCGCGGGGCGGTTCCTGGACAACCAGAGCCGAACCCTGGCCTACCTGAGATTCGTCGACGTGGACCGGCTGCTGTACGTCTTCCGGGCCAACCACGGCCGGTCCACCGGCGGCGCGGCGGCCAACGGCGGCTGGGACGCGCCCACCTTCCCGTTCCGCTCCCACGTGCAGGGCCACTTCCTGACCGCGTGGGCCCAGGCGTGGGCGACTCTCGGCGACACCGTCTGCCGGGACAAGGCCAACTACATGGTGGCCGAACTGGCCACATGCCAGGCGTCGAACGGATATCTGTCCGGCTTCCCCGAGGCCGACATCACCGCGGTCGAGAACCGGACGCTCAGCAACGGCAACGTGCCGTACTACTGCATCCACAAGACCATGGCCGGGCTGCTCGACGTGTGGCGCCTGATCGGCAACACCCAGGCCCGGACTGTGCTGCGTAACCTGGCGGCCTGGGTCGACACCCGCACCGCCCGGCTGACCACGGCCCAGACGCAGGCCATGCTCGGCACCGAGTTCGGCGGTATGAACGCCGTGCTCACCGACCTCTACCAGCAGACCGGCGAGGCCCGCTGGCTGATGGTGGCCCAGCGCTTCGACCACGCCGCCGTCTTCGACCCGCTCGCGGCCAACCAGGACCGGCTCAACGGGCTGCACGCCAACACCCAGGTGCCGAAGTGGATCGGCGCCGCCCGGGAGTACAAGGCCACCGGCACCACCCGCTACCGCGACATCGCCGCCAACGCCTGGAACATCACGGTCGGCACCCACACGTACGCCATCGGCGGCAACAGCCAGGCCGAGCACTTCCGCCCGCCCAACGCCATCGCCTCCTACCTGACCAACGACACCTGCGAGCACTGCAACACCGTCAACATGTTGCGGCTCACCCACGAGCTCTGGCTGATCGACCCGAACCGCTCGGCCTATTTCGACTACTACGAGCAGGCGCTGCTCAACCATGTGATCGGCGCGCAGAACCCGGCCGATGAGCACGGGCACGTCACCTATTTCACCCCGCTGCGCGCCGGTGGCCGCCGCGGCGCCGGCCCGGCCTGGGGCGGCGGCACCTGGTCGACCGACTACGGCACCTTCTGGTGCTGCCAGGGCACCGGCATCGAGGTCAACACCCGGCTGATGGAGGCGATCTACCACCGCAGCGGCACCACCCTGACCGTCAACCTGTTCGTGCCGTCCACCCTGAACTGGTCGCAGCGGGGCATCACCGTCACCCAGGCCACCACGTTCCCGAACGGCGACACCAGCACGCTGACGCTGGCCGGGACGATGAGCGGGTCGTGGAGCGTCCGGGTCCGGATCCCGTCGTGGGCCGGCGGGGCCACGATCAGCGTCAACGGCTCCGTCGTCTCGTCGCCGGCGGCCGGCGGCTACGCCACGGTCACCCGCGTGTGGGCCGCGGGCGACACGATCACCGTGCGGCTGCCGATGCGGGTCGTGCTGCGGCCCACGCCGGACCAGCCCGACGTGCAGGCGATCACCTACGGGCCGATGGTGCTGGCCGGCGACTACGGCGACACCGCGCTGTCGGCGCCGCCGTCGCTGAACGCCGGATCGGTCACGCGTACCAGCGTCACCGCCAACGGCAGCACGGTCAATCTGGTGCCGTTCCACGACGCGCATGGCATCAACTACACCGTCTACTGGAGCACCGCGCAGACGTACAAGCTGGTCAACGTGGCCAGCGGGCTGGTGCTGGGCGTCAAGGACATGTCGGTGGCCAACGGCGGGCTCGCCCTCGTCTGGGGCGACACCGGAACCGCCGACCACCGCTGGATCCAGATCCCCGACGGCGACGCCGTCCGGCTGCGCAACCTCAACAGCGGCAAGGTCCTCGGGGTGCAGAACATGTCGACCGCCGACAACGCGATCGTCCTGCAGTGGGACGACAACGGCACCGCCGACCACCGCTGGAATCTGCTCGACCAGGGCAATGGCACCTACAAGATCCGCAACGCCAACAGCGGCAAGCTCCTGGCCGTGCTGAACGGGTCGACGGCGCAGGGCGCCCAGGTGGTCCAGGACCCGGACAACGGCACCGCCGACAAC
Source organism: Actinoplanes sp. NPDC000266 (assembly GCF_042899005.1). Classification (NCBI taxonomy): domain Bacteria; kingdom Bacillati; phylum Actinomycetota; class Actinomycetes; order Micromonosporales; family Micromonosporaceae; genus Actinoplanes; species Actinoplanes sp. NPDC000266. The sequence continues at coordinate 26,888 of NZ_JBIAZI010000011.1, read as the reverse complement.
CTCTGGCGGCTGACACCGGCCTGACCTCGGCGGTGTGCTACCGCCGCAGCCCGGCCCGGCGGTAGCACTCGTCGATCAGCTCGGCGGTGGCCACCGACCCGTCGAGATCGGTCGGATACGGCCGGCCGTCCCGCAGGGACTCCGTCAGGCGGGCCAGTTGGTAGGTGTAGGAGGTGCGGTCGCCCAGCACCTCCTCCCTGGTCCGGCCGTTTCTGGTCACCAGGAGCCGGTTGTCCATGTGTGGCACGGCGAATGCCGGCGACGTGGCCACGCCATGGGTGCCGGTCACCGTCCACGTCATGGTCCGATCCGCGGCGTCCATGTCCCAGCGGCAACGCCCGGTCACCCCGCCGGGGTAGGCGAGCTCGACGCGCATCGACGCGTCCACATCCGGCGTGCGCAGCGTGGCATCGACATGCACGATCCGCGGCGCGGAATCGATCCACAGCCCCAGGGTGCGGGCCGCGTCCAGCACATAGCAGCCCAGATCCATGGTGGCGCCGCCGGTCAGCCGGCGGGACCATCGCGGATCGCTGTCCGGTGGTGCCGGGGTCGTCAGCACCAGGTCGACGCGCCGGAGGTCGCCGAGTGCCCCGGAGGTGATCAGTTCACGCAGCCGCTGGTTCACCGGGTGGTGCAGGTAGTGGAACCCTTCGACGATCCGGCCCGGCGAGGCCTGGGCGGCCGCGCGAATCGCGCGGGCCTGCTCGGCGTTGCCGGCCAACGGCTTTTCGCTGAGGACGTGCTTGCCCGCCTGCAGCGCGGCGATGTTCCACCGCGCGTGCAGCGAGTTGACCAGGGCGTTGTAGACCAGGTCCACGTCCGGATCGCTGATCAGATCGGCATAGGTGTCGTGCACTCTGGCGATGCCGAGCCGGGCGGCGAACGCCTCGGCGCGCTTACGGTCGCGCGCGGCGACGGCCAGCACCTCATGACGCAGCGCCTTCGCCGGCCCGGCGATGCCCTCCTCGACGATCCGGGCGGCTCCGAGAATTCCGATGCGCACGGGTTCTGTCACGATCCACCTCCGGCCGGTGTCGAGCAGGCTTCGATTCTCGCAGGCGTGCCGCGGGCCCGTCCGGGCGTGTCGGCACGCATGACCGCGCGAACTCCCGCCTGATTTTTGTTGTCGGGAGCCCTCCACGGCATCTACTGATCGACAGGCTTCGATTCCGTGGAGGGAGCGCCATGGGGAGGAAAGTGGCCGGGGTACTGGCGATCGGTGTCGCCGTACCAGCCGGCTTTATCGTAGGTTTCGGCTCGCCGTCCGAGGCGGCCGTCGCGCCGGTGGCCGGTGGTGTCTACACCGTCGCGTCCGGCTCGAGTGGCAAGTGTCTGCAGGTGGCCGGGACCGCCAACGGCGGGCTTCTGACACAGGTCGCCTGCAATACGGCCAATGCGAGCCAGCTGTTCGGTGCGGTGTCGCAGAACGGCGCTTTCGGGCTGACGAACAGTGCCAGCGGTAAGTGCGTGGACGTGCCGTACTCGAGCACCACGGCGGGAACGCAGCTGTGGCAGTGGACCTGTGGGGCCAGTGCCAACCAGACGTGGTCGCTGACCGCGTCGTCGGCGGCGGCCGGGAAGTATCTGATCAAGAGCGCGGCGAACGGGCTGTGCGTCAGCAACAAGGACGGCTCCACGGCCGGGAACAATCCGATCGTGCAGGAGGCGTGCTCCGACATCTCCCGCATGCAGTGGTCGTTCAACCAGGTGTCAGGGCCCACGCCGCCGGCCGGGTCCGTGGTCGTGGCGAAGGACGGCTCCGGGCAGTACACGACCGTGCAGGCGGCGATCAACGCGGTGCCGGCGAACAACACCACCCGCCGGGTCATCTCGATCAAGCCGGGCACGTACCGGGAGATCGTCACCATCCCGGCCAGCAAGCCGCTCGTCACCCTTCAGGGCCTCGGCACGTCGAACGCCCAGACGACGATCATCAGCAACCGCGACGCCGGGCACTTCGGGCTGGCGGGCAGCGGAACGGTCCAGGCGTACGGCAAAGATCTGACCGTCACCAACCTGACCATCACGAACGACTACGACGAGAACACGTACGAGACCGGTGACCAGGCGCTGGCCCTGTACCTGGACGCGGACCGGGCCCGCTTCGACAACGTGCGGCTGCTCGGTGACCAGGACACCTTCCTGGTCGACAACAACGCCCGGACGTACTTCACGAATTCGTACGTCGAGGGCACCGTGGACTTCATCTTCGGCGCGGGCATCGCCGTCTTCGCCAACAGCCGGATCCACGAGAAGCGCACGACCGGCGGCCCGATCACCGCGGCCAGCACGCCGGCCGAGAAGACGTACGGCTTCCTGTTCTACAAGTGCGACTTCACCGGCGCCACGGCCAACACCGTCGAGTTCGGCCGACCGTGGCGGCAGGGGGCCCAGGTCCTCGTCCGCGAGTCGACGCTGACCAACGCGATCAAGGTGGCCCGGCCCTGGACCGACATGTCCACGAGCACCTGGCAGAACGCTCGCTTCCGCGAATACAAGAACACCGGAGCGGGCGCGACGACGAACAGCAACCGGCCGCAGCTGGCGGACTCGCAGGCGGCCACCTACACCCCGCAGAAGTACCTGGCCGGATCCGACGGATGGAACCCGATCTCATGAGACTGTTGGTGGCCACTCTGGCCGTATTGATCACAATGAGCGTCACGGCGCTCCCCGCCTCGGCCGCGGTCGCGCCGGTCGCGGGCTCTGTCTACACCGTCGCGTCCGGTTCGAGTGGCAAGTGCCTGCAGGTGGCCGGAACCGCCAACGGCGGGCTGCTCACCCAGGTCGCCTGCAACACGGCCAACACGAGTCAACTGTTCGGCGTGGTGTCGCAGAACAGTGCATTCGGCCTGACGAACAGCGCCAGCGGCAAATGCGCCGACGTGCCCAACTCGAGCACCACGGCCGGAACCCAGCTGTGGCAGTGGACCTGTGGGGCCAGCGCCAACCAGACGTGGTCGTTCACCGCGTCGTCGGCGGCTCCCGGCAAGTATCTGATCAAGAGTGCGGCGAACGGGCTGTGCGTCAGCAACAAGGACGGCTCGACGGCGGGGAACAACCCGATCGTGCAGGAGGCGTGCTCCGACATCTCCCGCATGCAGTGGTCCTTCAATCCGGCCGGCGCCGCCCCGGGACGCTGGCCGAACACGGCCGACGGCTTCGCCCAGGGCACCACCGGCGGCGCCGGAGGGACGGCGGTCACCGTGAGCACCTATGCCGACCTGCTGAAATACGCGACCGCGACGCAGCCGTACATCATCCGGGTGAGCGGAACGATCACCTATCCCACGTACGGCTCCGAGCTGCGCGTCACGTCGAACAAGACCATCGTGGGGGTCGGCACCACCGGCCGGATCAAGGCGGGCGGCTTCTTCCTCGGCCCCGGCGTCCGCAACGTGATCATCCGTAACCTGACCATCGGCGACACCGCGGTGGCCTCGGACGATCCCGACGACAAGGACTTCGACTACGACGGCATCCAGATGGACACGGCGTCGAACGTCTGGATCGACCACAACACGTTCACGAACATCAACGACGGCTACATCGACAGCCGGATCGACACCACGAACGTCACGGTGTCGTGGAACAAGCTGGGCAACCACAACAAGACGTTCGGCATCGGCTGGACCACGAACGTGACCGCCCGGATGACGATCCACCACAACCACTTCTTCAACACCACGCAGCGGAATCCGAGCGCGGACAACCTGCAGTACTGCCACCTGTACAACAACTACCTGACCAACGTCACGAGCTACGGCAACTACGCCCGGGGCGCCACGAAGATGGTCATCGAGAACAGCTACTTCGACAAGGTCAACAACCCGTACTACCCGGACACCGCCACGGGCGCCCAGCTGCGCCAGAGCGGCAGCACGGTGGTGAACTCGACGGGCCGCAAGGAGACGTCGGGTTCGGCCTTCACGCCGAGCAGCTTCTACTCGTACACGCTGGACGCCACCGCGAACGTCCCCAGCCTGGTCACGGCAAACTCGGGCCCCCAGGCCGACATCGTCATGTAGGAGCAATCAATAGACATTGGTTGATATCTGAGCTGCTTGGTGGGACTCTGTCCTGGGAGCGCTCCCAACATCTGAGAGCCGAGGAGGCAGACATGTCGTCAGGGCGTAGTCGTGCGGTTGCCGTGTTGGCCGGTCTGCTTCTTCTGGTTCCGTCCGTGATGAGTTCGGCGCCGGCGGCCGGGGCTTCTCGCGTTCGCGCGGTGCCGCTCGCTGAGCTGCGCGTCGAGTCTGAGCAGGTGGCCTACGGGCTTCGGCGGCCGGTGGCCATCACCGGGCTGCCCGACGGCCGGATGCTGATCGCCGAGAAGGCCGGCACCGTCCGCGCCTACCATCCCGACACCGGGCTGGCGGCCGAACCTCTGCTCGATCTGACCGCCCTCGTCGACACCTCCGACAACGAGCGTGGGCTCCTCGGCATCACGCCCGCGCCCAACTTCGCGCGCACCGGCATGCTCTATGTGGCCTACACGAGCCTGCCCGCCGGCGCGCTCACCCTGGCCCGGCTCCCCATCGGCGCCCCGGAGCGGCTCCAGGTGCTGCTCACCCAGGACCACGCCGAATACGGCAACCACAACGGCGGGCAGGTCGCCTTCGGCCGCGACGGCCTGCTCTACTGGTCCACCGGCGACGGCGGGCACGCCAACGACCCCTTCAAGTCCGGCCAGGATCTCGGCACGTTGCTGGGCAAGATCGTACGGATCGACGTGAACCGTGCCTGCGGCGCGAAGCCCTACTGCGTGCCCGCCGGCAACCCCTTCGTGCGCACGCCGGGCGCCCGGCCCGAGATCTGGCTCTACGGACTGCGCAACCCCTGGCGGTTCTCCATCGACGTCGACAACTCACTGTGGATCGGCGACGTCGGCCAGGGTCTGGTCGAGGAGATCAACCACATCCGCCCGTGGCAGGGCGGGTCGAACCTCGGCTGGTCCTGCAAGGAGGGCACCCCCGTCTTCGACCCCGAGCAGTGCCGCGCGGGCGTGCGATACGTCGATCCGGTCTTCGAGTACGAGCACTACATGACCGAGAGCTGCTCGGTGACCGGCGGCCTGGTCTACCGGGGATCCGAGACCCCGGAGGCGCGGGGCGTCTACCTCGCGAGCGACTACTGCTCGACCCTCGCCTTCGCCGTGCGCCCCAAGCCCGGTGGCGGCTACGAGTCGGCCACGATCGGCAACCTGCCCACCCAGCCGACCGCTTTCGGGGCCGATCTCAACGGCGAGTTGTACGTCCTCAGCGACCTCCCGGGCGTGCTGAGCCGAGTCCACTTCGAAATTTTCTGATATCGCGTTAATTTATTGCGGAGTTTCGTACGGAAATTATAACGTCCCGTCGTGATCGAATCGACCGCCCTCGTCACCGCGCGGGGGCTCACCAAGGTCTACGACGGCCCGCCGGCGCACACCGCGGTCGGCGGCATCGACTTCGACGTGCTGCGGGGTGAGGCGTTCGGCTTCCTCGGGCCCAACGGCGCCGGCAAATCCACCACGATGCGGATGATCGGCTGCGTCTCGCCCCGCAGCGGGGGAGAGCTGACGATCCTGGGCCACGACGCGGCCCGGGACCGGCGGGCGATCAAGGCTCGGCTCGGCTCGGTGCCGCAGGACGACACGCTCGACACCGAGCTGACCGTCGAGGAGAACATCCTGATCTACGGGCGCTACTTCGGGCTGGGCCGGGCGGTGATCCGGGAACGCACCGATCAGCTGCTGGAGTTCGCCCGGCTCACCGACAAGCGCGCCGCGCGCGTGCAGGAACTGTCCGGTGGCATGCGCCGCCGGCTCACCATCGCCCGCTCGCTGGTCAACGAGCCCGACCTGCTGCTGCTCGACGAGCCCACCACCGGGCTCGACCCGCAGGCCCGGCACCTGCTGTGGGAACGGCTGTTCCGGCTCAAGCAGGACGGCGTCACGTTGATCCTCACCACGCACTACATGGACGAGGCCGAACAGCTCTGCGACCGGCTGGCCGTGATGGACGGCGGGCGGATCGTCGCCCACGGCTCGCCCCGCGAGCTGATCGAGCGGTACGTCACCCGCGAGGTGCTGGAGCTGCGCTTCCCGCTCGACCAGCACGAACTGGCCGCGGAGAAGGCGCGCGGGGTCGGCGAGCGGCTGGAGGTGCTGCCCGACCGGTTGCTCTGCTACACCACCGACGGCGAGGCCGCGCTGGACGAGGTGCACCGCCGGGGGCTCGATCCGCTCACCGCCCTGGTCCGGCGCTCGGGCCTGGAGGACGTCTTCCTCACCCTCACCGGCCGGACGCTCGTCGAATGAGCACCATGGCCGTGCGCGAGGCCGGGTACTGGTGGCATCGCTACCGCCGGACCTGGCGCGGCACCATCGTGATCAGCGTCGTCAACCCGCTGCTGTTCGTCGTCGCCCTGGGCTTCGGCCTCGGCCAGTTGGTGGACGAGCGCAACGGGGGCTCGTACCTCACCTTCATCGCGCCGGGCCTGCTGGCCGCCTCGGCCATGCAGCTGGGTTTCCTCAACGCGAGCGGTCCGGTGTTCCAGTCGGCGCTCCCGGGCGGCAACTACCGGGCCGCGGTCACCACGCCGATGGAGCCCACCGACATCCTCACCGGACACCTGATCTTCGCCACCTTCCGGGCGCTGACCGACGCCGTGGCGATCCTGATCGTCCTGGTCGCCTTCGGCGCCATCGCCCTGCCCGACGTGCCGCGCTCGCTGCTGGCGGCGGTCCTGACCAGCCTGGCCTTCGCCGCGCCGGTGGCCGCCCACGCGATCACCGTGACCCGCCCGGCGCAGCTCAGCGCCCTTTTCCGGTTCGTGATCATGCCGCTGTACATGTTCTCCGGCACGTTCTTCCCGGCCGATCAGCTGCCCGAGTGGCTGCGGGGACTGATCTGGCTCAGCCCGCTCTGGCACGGCGCCGAACTGTGCCGCGGCTCCGGCCCGCTCGCCGTGCATCTGCTCGTCCTGCTCGCGCTGATCGTGGCCGGATATCTGGCCGGCCGGCGCGCCTACACCCGGAGGCTCACCGCGTGAACGCCGCCGTGCTCGTCGAGCGCAACCTGATGATCTACAAGCACACCTGGTACGTGCTGCTGGCCGAGATCTTCGAGCCGGTGCTCTACCTGCTCTCCATCGGCGTCGGCATCGGTGTGCTGGTGGGCGCGGTCACCGACGTGCCCGGCGGCGATCCGGTCCGCTACGCCGCCTTCGTCGCTCCGGCCCTGCTGGCCACGGCGGCGATGAACGGCTCGATGAACGAGACCACCTTCGGCATGTACGGAAAACTCAAGACCGACCGGACGTACGCGTCGATGCTCGCCACCCCGCTGAACGAGCGGGACGTGGCGCTCGGCGAGATCGGCTGGGCGGTGCTGCGCGGCACCATCGTCAGCACCGCCTTCCTGATCGTGATCACGGCGCTGGGCCTGGTCGGCTCGCCGTGGGCGCTGCTGGTCGTGCCGGGCGCGGCGCTGATCGGTTTCGCCTTCGCCACCGCCGGCGTCGTGGTCGTCACCTATCTGCGCGACTGGCAGGACATGCAGTACATCCAGCTGGTCATGCTGCCGATGTTCCTGTTCGCCACCACGTTCTATCCGCTGTCGGTCTATCCGCGGCCGGTGCAGATCGTGGTCCAGTGGCTGCCGCTCTACCAGGCCATCGAGTTGCTGCGGAACCCCGCGCTCGGCATCCTCTCGGTCAAGATCCTGGTGGCGGCGCTCTATCTGGCCGTGATGGGCGCGCTCTGCCTGCGCCTGGCCGTCCGCCGGCTACGCCGCACGCTCGCGATGTGACGCGAAGATGACGACCCGCGGGCCACGGCCGGTGTCGAGGGTCTCGCCCGGTGACAGGCGGCCGGTGGCGGTCACGTGGCCGGTTCTCGGGTCGACGATCCGGTAGTCCGGCGGCGTTCCCCGATCGAGCAACATCCGCAGAGGGCCGCCGTTCTCGAGGTACACGAGGTGCAGCCGTCCGGGGACGCGCAGGCCGCGCGGGCTCAGAAACGTCTCCCAGTCCGGCTCCATGTCGGTGGTCGGCGCGCCCTGGAGGATCCGGCCGACCAAGCCGGCGTACGTGGACCCCTCGTAGTCCAGCGCGTCCCGCCAGCTTCCGCCCGGGCCCAGGAAGTACGGCGCGTGGCCGGGCTCGCCGTCGCGGTGGACCCACTGCCAGATGTTCGCCGCGCCGTAGACGACGCCCATCGTGGAACCGGCGCACAGGTTGCTCCAGGCCTCGTGTCCCTGCCACCAGCCCGCCGCGAGGTCCGGATGGCCGGTGCGCTCATAGCTGGGCTCGCCGTTGGCGACCGCCTTGACCGGCGTCTCCCGCCACATGCCGGCCACCCGTTCCGGCACGTGTTCGCCGCCGTGGCCGGTCTGGCACCACTGGAAGTCGAGCCAGGGCGCGTCCTGATGGGCGTTGGCGCGGGCGTGGGGCCGGTAGTGGATGCCGGTCGGCTGCCCGTAGCAGTCGCTGTCGTGGACCTCCCGGCCGCCGGCCTCGATCTGCGGTTCCGTGCCCGAGCCGTCGGCGCCGACCAGATAGACGGCCGGCCGGGCGCCGTACCGGGCCACCAGATAGCGGCAGTACCTCGCGTACTCGGCGGGCGGCACGACCGTGCCGGCGACGTCCAGTCCCTTCCAGCCGAAGCCCTGGAAGACCGGTTGCAGGACGGGGACGATGCCGTGGTCGAGGAGGATGCCGAGAAGCCGGTCCAGGTATTGGAAGTAGCCGGGGTTGAGCTCGTTGAGCCGGCCGTCGGGCAGGTCCTCGAAGCCGACGTCGAAGCCCTCGTCGGCACTGCGGTCACGGGGCCCGGTCGCGTGCATGTCGGGCTGCACCGTCATGAGCAGCACGGCGTTGAAGCCTTTGGCGGCGCGGTCGCGGGCGTAGAGACGTACCTCCTCCTCGGTGGCCCGCCACGGCAGCGCCCACGCGGTGTCGGCGACGAGCAGCGCCGGCGTGCCGTCGGCGTGCACGAGGCTGCGCCCGCCGGGCGACATGCGCCAGAAGCCCTGCCGCGTGACGGAATCAGTGACGACTTCGATGCGGCCGGACACCGCGTGCAGCCCCGGATCGGGCACGCTGGCGCTGGTCTTCCAGAGCCAGGCGCCTTCGCTGGTGGAGGAGGCGAAGCGGACCCGCCACGTCCGGCCGCCGTCGTAGAACGCGGGCCGGCGCAGGACCGTCCCGTCGGTGTGGATGAAGGTCGCCCAGACGTCGACCGACGTGTACGGGCCGGGGATGTCGGCCGAGGCGGTCAGCGTGAGCTCGGCCTCCTGCCACGCGCTGATCTTCATCCTTTGGATGCTCCCGCGGTGAGGCCGCCGACGATCCAGCGCTGCAGGAACGTGTACGCGACGAGGATCGGCACCACGGCGATGAGGATGCCGGCGGCCAGCCCGGTGTTGTTGTTGGAGAACTGGCCCTGGAAGTTGAGCAGGCCGACCGGGATGGTCTTGTGCGCGTCGGAGTTGAGCAGGATCAGGGCGAACAGGAACTCGTTCCAGGTGGCCACCGCGTCGAGGATGAAGACGGTGACCAGGGCCGGGGCCGACAGCGGCAGCGCGATGGTCAGGAAGACGCGCCAGGCGCCGGCGCCGTCGATGCGGGCGGCCTCGAGGATCTCGTCCGGCAGCTGCCGGAAGAACGACTGCAGGACCAGGACCTCGAACGGGATGCCGAAGGCCAGATAGGGGCCGATGAGCCCGATCAGGCTGTCGGTGATGCCCGCGCTGCGGGCCATGACGAAGACCGGGACGATGGTGATGTAGATCGGGATGGTCAGCCCGAGGAACACCGTGTACATGATCGCCCGGCCGAACCGGATCCGCAGTTTGGCCAGCGCGAAGGCGAGCATGGCGCTGATGAAGACGCCCAGCGGCACCTTCAGGATCAAAAGGATCGAACTATTGCGGTACGTCGTCGCGAAGTTGCCGATGTCCCAGGCGTCCGCGAAATTGGCGAAGGTGAAGGTGCCGGGCCAGGAGAGCGGCCCGTTCGCGATGAAGTCGCTCAGCGGCCGCACGGCGGTGATCACCAGCAGCACCAGCGGGGAGATCCAGAGCAGGGCGACCAGCGTCATGACGGCGGTCGTGCCGAGGCCGCCTCTGGTTTTCGTCATGCGGCGTGCTCCTTCGTCTGGGAGCGGACGTACGGAATGCTGACCGCGATGGCCACGACGGTGATCACGACGGCGATGGCGGTGCCGTATCCGGCCTGGTTGTACTGGAAGACGTTGAAGTACATCCAGGTGCCCATCACCTGGGTCGCGGTGCCGGGCCCGCCGTACGTCATGGCGTAGATCAGGTCGAAGACCTTGAACGAGTCGATGACCGAGAGCGCGATGACGACGTAGTGCGCCGGTTTGAGCCCGGGCATCGTGATGTGCCAGAACCGCTGCCACGGGGTGGCCCCGTCGACGGTCGCGGCCTCGTACAGGTCCGGGCTGATGCCTTGCAGGGCGGCCAGATAGAGCAGCATCGGGAAGCCGACGCGCAGCCAGATCGCGGCGACCATGGTCGCGCCGAGCGCCGTCGAGTCCTGGCCGAGCCACGGCTGGGCCAGCCCGTCGAGGCCGATCGCGCGCAGGGCCGCGTTGATCGCGCCGTACTGCGGGTTGTAGAGCCAGCCCCAGATCGAGGCGATGCTGACCAGCGGCAGGACCGCGGGCGTGTAGAAGATCAGCCGCAGGACGGGCTTGCCGCGCACCTTGCCGTTGAGCACGACGGCCAGCACCAGGCCGAGGACCACCGGAACGACCACGGTGACGACGGCCCAGATGAGGTTGTTGACGGCGGCCTGGCGTACGACCGGGTCGTCCGCCATGTTTTTGTAGTTGTCGAGGCCCACGGTGTTGTACGCGGCGCTGAGCCCGTCCCAGTCGGTGAAGCTGAACCACAGCGAGGACAGCGCCGGATAGACCAGGAAGACGAAGTAGACGATGAGGGCCGGCGCCGCGAAGATCCAGGCGGCCAGCCCTTCTCGCCTTCTCATTTCTTCCAGGCCTTGATGACGTCCTGCATCTTCTTGGCGGCGTCGGCGGGCGTGGTCTTGCCTTGCAGCACGTCGCTCTGGATCGCGAAGTACTGATCGGCCTGCTTCTTCGGCAGTGCCTGGTCCTGGATCGTGTAGAAAGGCTGCTTGCCGGGGCCTTGCGACCACTCGTACGACAGCGGAAGCGTCGCCTTGTCGGGCTCGGCGCCGATCACGACCGAGTTGGTGATCTTCAGCGCCGCGATGGTGCCGGCCTGGACGAGGAAGTCGATGAGGGCGGCCGCCATGTCCGGGTTCCCGCTCTTCGCGTTCACCATGTAGCCCTCGACGAAGCCGGAGTGCCGCGCCGGGTTCTGGCCGGTCGGCAGCGGGAAGACGCCGAAGTCGGCCGAATCCTTGCCGGCGGCCTGAATGCCCTGCGCCTCGGTCCAGGCGCCGGTCAGCGTATAGGCGGCCTTGCCCTGCACGTACCAGTTCTCCACGTCGGCCGGGTCGAGGCCGACCGCGCCCTCGGGCAGCCACTTCTGGTCCTGCCACTTCTTGAAGTTCGTGAACGCGGTGACCACCTCGGGCCGGTCCCAGCTCTCGGCGCCGGTCAGCAGCTTGTCGTGCAGGTCGGGGCCGGCCGAGACCTCCAGCAGATATTCGAACAGGCGCATGATGTCCCAGCCGTATTTGCCGCCGAGGCTGGCCGGGGTGATGCCGGCCGCGACCAGCCGGGCGTTGGCCGCCTCGAGTTCCGCGTACGTCGTGGGCGGGGCGCTGATGCCGGCCTTGGTGAACGCGGCCTTGCTGTACCAGCCGCCGATGCCGGCGCCGATGAACGGCACGCCGCCCTTGACCCCGTCGAAGGTCATGCCCTCGATGGCGGCCGGGCTCAGCTTCGAGTCCCAGCCGAACTTCGTGTAGTAGGCGCTGAGGTCCGCGGCCTGCTTGGCGGTGACGAAGGGAGCGCCGATCTGGCCGCCCCAGATGCGCCACACGTCCGGCCCCTTGCCGCCCAGCAGTTCGGTGCGCAGCTTGTCCGGATAGACCGCGGCCCCCGAGCCGGGGAGCGAGTCGACGGTGGTGGTCGTCCCGTTCTTCTGGTCGAACGCCTTGACCTGGGCCTTGAGCAGGTCGACGGTCGAGTTGTCCTCGTAGGTGAACAGCCGCAGCGTCTTCGAGCCCGTGCCCGTTCCGCTTCCGCTGTCCGAAGAGCTGGTTCCCGTGCAGGCGGCCAGGCCGGTCGCGAGGGCGGCGGCGCCGCTCAGACCGAGGAATCCGCGTCGGTTCATGGTCATCTCCTTGTCGGGGGTTCGGCCGACCGGCCGAAGCGGCGGATCTTGGCGAACATGTCCTCGAGCAGGAACCGGACGTCGACGGTCTCGACGACCCGGATGGGGTTGCCGGTGCCGGGCAGGTAGTGGCCCTCACGGCCGAACCGGGGAGCGGGGACCGTGCGGAACTGGCCACCGCGGGGGTAGAGCATCAGGGAGATCGCGGGGGAGTCGCCGAGGGAACGGGACTCGATGGGTTCCGGGTGGTGGGCCGCGTTCCACTCGGCCATCTGCCGGATCAGGTAGTCGGCGAGCCCGGAGGTGCCGCCGATCTTCTCCTCGAGCTCGGCGTAGCCCACCGAGACCTGGGAGTACACATTCGAGGGCACCTGCCAGACGGTGATGCCCGAGCCGAAGACCACGTTGGCCCCGGCGATGTCGTTGCCGAGATTGAATTCCGGGCCGGGGTACGTCTCGACGCCGCCGTAGCCGGGCCCGCCGATCCAGATCACCACGACGTCGCGGTGCACGATCTCCGGTTCGAGCAGGATGGCCGAGGCCATGTCGGTGAGCGGGCCGAGGAGGGCGACGAAGAGCGGGCCCTCCCGCCGGCTCTCCTCGATGATCAGCCGCGCGCCCGGGCTGTCCCGCGGGGTCGCCTCGTCCGGAATCGGCCCGGCCGCGCCGTCGGCCACGGTGACCTCGCCGTCGAGATCCATCAGCCGCAGGAGCAGATCGATCTCCTCGCGCGACTCCTCCATGCTGCGCTCGCTGCGATGACGCCCGAAGTGGGCCGCGATCAGCCCGCGCACGTCGAGCGACGGCGAGAGCAGCGCGTGCACGATCGCGAACTGATCGTCGGCCTCGTTCTTGGCGTCGGTGTTGATGACGACCCGGCGACGGGATGCGAGGGCCACCTGATCTCCCTTCGCTATTTCGATGCAGGACGGCATATCTATTCAGTTAGCGGCGTCGGGGCGGTGAGGGTTATCGATAACCTCTGGCGTAGGTTATCGATAACCCAGGGCCCGCCGTGTAACACGTCGGTAACAAGAAGTTGGTCTTGCGATACTCGTCCGGTGCGGGGGAGGAGCTGAATGGCAGAGTCACAACCGCGTCCCAAGATGGTGGACGTCGGACGGCTGGCCGGCGTGTCGGCCCAGACGGTCAGCCGGTACTACACCGGCAAGGGGTACGTCGGCGCCGCTACGCGCGAGCGCATCGAAGCGGCCATCACGCAGCTCAACTACCAGTTCAACGGCTCGGCCCGGAACCTGCGGGTGAACGCGACCCGGACGATAGGCGTACTCACGACCGGTCCTTCGGTCTATGGCACCTGGACGATCCTTCAGGGGCTCAACGAAGCGGCCCACGACGCCGGGTACGCGCTGTTCACGAGCTGGGTGGAGTTCGACCCGGCCGACGCGAGCGCGCCCGGCGAGGTCCACGAGGCCCTGGACCGGTTCCTCTCGGCCCGGGTGGACGGCATCCTCATCTCGTCACCCCACCCGGGCATCGAGGACACCCTCGAGCGGGTCTGGGAGACCGTGCCGGTCGTCATCCTGTCCGGGCACGCCTGGCCGAACGCGGACTCGGCGACGGTCGATTCGTACGAGGCCGCGCTCCTGGCCACGCGGCACCTCATCGAGCTCGGGCACCGGCGGATCCTGCACATCGCCGGGCCGGTCGAGATCAACGAGACGGAGGACCGGGAGCGCGGATATCGCGACGCCCTGGCCGAGGCGGGCGCCGAGCCGCTTGGAGTGCTGCGCGGGGACTGGTCGGCCCAGTCGGGCTACGACGTCGGCCTCGGCGCCGACGTCCGCGATTTCACGGCCGTCTTCAGCGGCAACGACCAGATGGCGCTGGGCTTCATGAACGCGCTCAGAGGCCGCGGCCTGGTCGCGCCGGACGACTACTCGATCGCCGGGGTGGACGACATGCCCGACGCGCGCCATTTCGCGCCGCCCCTGACGTCCGTCTGGATGGACTTCGTGGAGCTGGGACGGGCCGGCTTCCGGATGCTCGTCGAGCGCATCACGACCGGCGAACGCGTCGCGCGGCAGGTCATCCACCCGCGGCTGGTGCCGCGCGAGTCGAGCGCGCGCCTCACGCCGGATCGAAGACCTTGAGGTCGACCGCGTTGGCGATCGCCTCCATGCCGGCGTTGTTGGGGTGCATGTGGTCGCCCTGGTCGAAGCTGCCGTTCCACCGGGTCGGATCGGCGGGGTCGCGGACGGCGGCGTCGAAGTCCACCACCCCGTCGCAGCCGCTGCCGCTGCTCCGGACGAAGCTGTTGTAGACCTTCCGGCCCGCCTCACCCTGGCCGCTGTAGCCCTCGGAGCCCGCGAACGGCACCAGGGTCGCGCACACGACCTTGATCTTCTTGGCGTGGCTGCGCTGGATCATCTGCCGCAGCCCGGCGACCAGCCGGTTGCCGGTGGACGCGTCGGCGCCGCCGAGGTCGTTGATCCCGAGATCGGCGACGATCACCCACTTGACGCCGGTCTGGCCGAGCGCGTCGCGCTGGAGCCGGTTGAGGGCGCTCTGGCCGACACCGTCCTGCAGGAGCGAGTTGCCGCTGATGCCGGCGTTGAGCACCCCGACGGTTCGCCCCTCGCCGCCCAGCCGCCGGGCCAGCAGGTCGTGCCAGCCGCGATTCTCGTTCCACGTCGAGTCGTACCCGTCGGTGATCGAGGCCCCGAGGGCGACGACCGAGCCCTCGGCCTCCTCGTTCTGGACGTCGACGCCGGCGAGGAAGGAGTAGTTGTAGAACGAGCGCATGCCGGCCAGCGTGGCCTTCGTGCTCTGGTTGCCCGCCGCCACGTAGTTGTCGCGGTTCGCGGACTCGTGCTGGGTCACCGACGCGACGCGCTGCGGCACGAAGGCGCTGACCGCCAGGTCGCTGCCGGCCGGCAGCCGGTACGCCACCGGGTCGCTCACGGCGGTCCCCCCGGCCTTGACGGTCACCGAGTCGGCGCCACCGAAGGTCACCCGGGCATTGGTGCCCGGGTCGACCTCGCCGGTGCCCAGATGCTTGGCCAGATAGACGGTGCTGACGGTGAGCGGGGCGGTGCTGAACTCGTTGGAGAGCCGGACGCGGACGGAGTCGCCGCCGATGCTCGCCCGGACCACCTGCCGGAGCGTCTCGGCTTGGAAGCCGGCGCCCTTGCCGTCCTGCATGACCGTCGCCCAGGTGCCGGTCCAGGGGGTTTTCGGGTCGACCGGCGCGGCCACGGCCGGACCGGCGTTCCCCTGCTCGTCGTCCGGCGTGTCACGCCGCACCCACACGACCACTGCCACGACAACGAGCACGAGAACGGCCGAAACCAGGAGTTTCGCACTTCCAGACCACTTCACTGAGCCCACGGTACGTCCTTGATCAACTACCGGGTATCAGTCGTTCCGCCCGGTTAGATCATCGGTACTGGTCGCATTTTCCGGTGTTCGGCCAGTTGGTGATCGTCGGCCCGTCCGTGCACTGGACCTTCGACGACTGCAACGGGGAGTACGCCGAGGCGCTGTGCTCCGACCGGGCGCCGTTGGCCGAACTGGTGAAGATGTTGGCGTAGCCCTTGGCGCCGTCGTAGCGGCAGCCCTCATTTTCGTTGCACAGATGCTCCAGGCCCTGCCAGTACCGGTCGTCGTAGATCACCTTCGTCTGGTTCGCCGGCAGCTGCATGCCGATCGGGCCGAAAATCAGCGGATCGCCGGTCCACTGGTCGATCATCGTGCTCGCCTGGCTGCTCTGGAAGTTCCAGAACCGGGTGAAGTACACCTCGACGTAGACGCTGCTGTCGCTGTAGTTCTGCACGGCGATGCCGGTTTTGGTGGCTCCGCTGGCCTTCCGGGCGCAGGCCCACAGCTTCACCTCGAACGTGCTCAGATAGACCGAACGCCCGCAGTCCGTGCTCGAATTGAACGGCCCGAAGTTCGCCTTCGTCTCGGCCGCGGCCGGTGCGGCGGCGAGCCCGACGACCGCGACGGCGGCGGCCAGCACGGCCCCCACGCGGCGTCCCAGGTGCATTCTCATGGCTGTCAAACCCTTTCATCCCGTACGACCGGACCTCGCATCGATGGTCGGAAAGAGCGCTTTCGCTGACAACTGTCACCTGTCCCTGGCCTGCGCTCATCTGTCCCCGGAGACAGATAGGCGGGCTCAGGAGAAGACCTGGGTGCAGTTCTCCCGGTACGGCTCGTCGCGCCACAGGCACACCTGAACCCGCACGGCGCGCCCGTCGATCGTGGTCGCCACCGCCATCGTCCGCACGTAGTCACGTTCGGAGCGGGCCAGCGTCACCGGGCAGCTGCGCCAGCGCCCGTCGCCGGGCTGCCAGCGGATCCGGGCGCCGCCCGAGCGGGGCACGTTGTCGTCGGAGCCGGCCCGCCCCCAGTAGTAGGTGCGCCCGGCGTAGCGGTTGTAGCGGGCCGAGCCGTTCATCTCGTCGAAGTCCAGGAACGGCTCGATCACCTGGGCCTGCTCGTCCGGGCTGACCACGCTCGACTCGACCAGGTCCTCGCCGCTCGCGCCGTCGCGGCAGGGCAGATCGGCGACCGCGACCGGGGCCGGGTCGGCGCGCTGCGCGAACGTGAGGGCGACCACGGCGCCGATCAGGCCGGCCACCAGCGCGACGGCGGCGGTGGTGGCCAACTGCCCGAAGCCGCGCGGCCAGCGCCACCGCCGCGAGACGAACTGCCCGTCGATCACCCGCGGGCCATCGGCCTCCTCGCCCGGAGCGGGCGGCCCGGCGAGCTCGGCGCCGCGGCGCATCGCCGGCACCAGGAAGGGCGCGCGCTCGTCGGCGGCCCGCGCGGCCTCGGTCAGCGCCGTGATGCGGGCCGCCGCCGCGGCGAACCGGGCGGCGTCGGGCAGCCCGAACTCCTGACCCGAGATCTGATGGCAGGCCCGCACGACGGCCACCACCAGCACGGGATCGGCGAGGGCGCGCGGCTCGGCGGCCAGCACCCGGGCCACGTCGTCCTTGTCGACGGCGACGCCGACCGCGAACCGGTGCGTCCTGATCACCTCGGCGATATGCCGCAGCGAGGCCGGCCGCCGGCGCCGGCGGGGGACCGGCGCTCCCGGCGGCGGCACGTACCGCCCGTCGCGCTCGGCCCGCCCGGCGGCGCTGTTCAGCATGGAGGACAACAGCGCGACGGCGTCGTCGACCTCGCGCCACCACGGCGATCTCGGTTCTTTCACGGCAACGGAGTATCGCTGTCGCTCTATGTCCTTGTCCAACCTCGCGGGTGCTACATCTCGTGCTCCCACCAGCCACGTGTGTCGACGTCCGCGGCGTCGGCGAGAGCCTCGAGCTCGGCGATCTCCTCGCCGGCGAGCTCGAGGCCGCCGGCGCGGACCAAGCCGTCGATGTAGCTCGCCCTGGTGACGCCGACGATCGGGGTGGTTCCCTTGGCGAGGGCCCAGGCGATGGCGACGTCGGCGGTGGACGCGCCCCGGACCTCGCCGATCGCCGCCATCCGGTCCGTCAGCGCCGTCAACCGGGGCAGGATGGCGTTGTACGCGGCCGCCCGGGTGCTGCCCTCCGGCAACGGATGGGCCCGGCCGGTCAAGGCGCCCTGTTCGAGGACCATGTAGGCGAAGAACCGTACGTCGTGCTCGCGGCAGTGATCGAGAGTGCCCGCGCGCTCGGAGTCGCGGTGCAGGAGGCTGTAGTGGTTCTGGACCGCCTCCACCCGATATCCGGCCTCGCCGAGGATCTGATCGGCGAGAGCGATCTCCTTGAGGTTGTGGTTGGAGACGCCGACATGCCGGATCCGGCCGCTCCGCAGCAGCGGGATCAGGAGCGGCGTCCAGCGGGCCACGTCGGCCGGGTTGTGGATCCAGTACAGATCGACGTAGTCCGTACGCAGTCGGTCGAGGCTCTGTTCCAGCATGTCGGCGACCGGGTTGTCGCCGTCGCCGGCGGCCTGCGGGGTGAACTTGGTCGACAGCTGGTACTCGCCGCGGTCGTACCCCCTCAGCGCCTGGGCGAGAACCGTCTCCGCGCGGCCCATGCCGTACACCACCGCGGTGTCCCAGAGCGTGAACCCGCCGGCCTGTGCCTTCTCGACGACCTCTCGAAGGCCGCTCGGGGTGAGCCGGCTGCCGAACTGGCCGTCGCCCGCCTCGCCGTTGTCTCCCCAGGCCCATGTGCCCAGCGCCAGTTTCTTGTTCGTCATGCCTCCCAGAGGACCGCGGTCGCGGCAGGGGGAGAAGGTCGCGTTCATAGGGGGTACAACCTCGACCCCCTCTGTGCTGTGACCAGCGGATACGGTGAGGAGCATGCGCGGCGAGATCCGGGATTTCCTCATCAGCCGGCGCGCCCGGATCACCCCGGCGCAGGCCGGGCTGCCGACCAGCGCCCGGCGGCGGGTCGCCGGCCTGCGGCGCGAGGAGGTCGCGGTCCTGGCCGGCGTGAGCACGGAGTGGTACACGAGGCTGGAGAAGGGTCACATCGGCGGCGTCTCCGACGATGTCCTGAACGCGGTCGCCCGCGCCCTGCGGCTGGACGACGACGAGCGCACGTACCTGTTCGACCTGGCCCGGTCCTCGCGGCCGTCACGGCCGTCGCGTCGCGGAGACGTCGCGATCCCGCCCCGTATCCAGTGGCTGCTCGACTCCATGAGGATGTCCGCGGCGTTCGTCCGCAACGGCCGTACGGACGTCATCGCCGCCAATCCGCTGGCCCGGGCCCTGTTCGCGCCGATGTTCGACAGCGGCCCCAACCTCGCCCGCTATGTCTTCCTTGATCCGGGCGCGCGCGACTTCTACGTCGACTGGGACGCCGCCGGAAGTGCCACCGCCGCCCTGCTGCGCGCCGAAGCCGCGCGCGAGCCGCGCGACCGGGCCTTGCGTGACCTCATCGGGGAGCTGTCCACCCGAAGCCTCGAGTTCCGCGGCCTGTGGGCCGCGCACGACGTGCTGATCCGCCACGACGGCGTCAAACGACTACGGCATCCCGGGGCCGGCCACCTGGAGCTGACCTTCCAGGACCTCGACCTGCCCCTGTCCGGCCGGGCCGTGCACAACCTGATCATCTACACCGCCGAGCCCGGCACCGCGTCCGAGGACCGGCTCGAACTCCTCGCCTCAGGCGGGGTAGGCGCGGGTCTCGGTGGCTTTCACCGCGGCCCATAGCGGCCGGCCGGGGGCGAGGCCGAGCTGGGCGGCGGCGGCGGGAGTGATGTCGGCGGCGACGCTGATCGGGCCGTCCAGGCGTACGCGAAGGTTGTCGCCGTTGCGTTGCATGTCGGCCAAGGTCGCGGGCCAGGTGTTGCGGGGGCTGCCCTCCGGGCGCTCGGGGAACAGGGCCACCGCGGCCGGCGGGAACGCCACGAAGGCCGGGCCGTGCACGGTTTCGTTGGCCGTGAGGGTGAAGCCGCCGGAGAGCTCGACGGTGGTGCCCGAGCCGTGGCCCCGGTAGAGGTTGAGGCCGACGAGCTGGGCGACGTAGTCGGTGCGGGGCCGGGCCGTGATGGTCGCCGCGTCGCCCTCCTGCACGACGTGGCCGCCCTCGACGATGACCAGGCGGTCGGCCAGCACCAGCGCGTCCAGCGGGTCGTGGGTCACCAGCAACGTCGCGCCCGGGTGGGCGGACAGGTGACGGTGCAGCTCGGAGCGGGTCTCCAGCCGGGTCCGCGCGTCGAGCGCGGCGAGGGGCTCGTCGAGCAGCAACAGCTGCGGGTCGACGGCCAGGGCCCGGGCCAGGGCGACGCGCTGGGCCTGGCCGCCGGAGAGCTGCCGCGGCTTGCGGCGGGCGAAGTCGGCCAGCCCGACCCGCTCCAGCCAGCGGTCGGCGATCTCGTGCGCGGCGCGGCGGTCGGCGCCGTGCCGGCGGGGCCCGAAGGCGACGTTGTCGCGGGCGGTCAGATGTGGGAACAGCAGGTAGTCCTGGAAGACGACGCCGATCGGGCGCCGCTCCGGCGGCGTCCGGGACAGATCGCGGCCGTCGAGCGTGAGGTGCCCACCGGCGAGCGGGGTCAGTCCCGCGAGCGTCCGCAACGCCGTGGTCTTTCCGGCGCCGTTGGGACCGAGCAGGGCGACCGTCTCACCGGAGCGGATGCCCAGCTCGATGTCGAGGCGGAACGGGCCGCGCTGGGCGACGAGGCGCGCGTCGAGAAGCCGGTCGGTCATGGCGCGGTCAGCCAGCGGTCGCGGAGCGCGGCGAGGACGGTGACCGAGACCGCGAGCAGGATCAGGCTGAGCACGACAGCGCCTTCCAGGTCGCCGCTCTCCATCGTCTGGTAGACCGCGAGGGGCATGGTCTGCGTGATGCCCGGATAGTTGCCGGCGAAGGTGATCGTGGCGCCGAACTCGCCGAGCGCGCGGGCCCAGCAGAGCACGGCGCCGGCCGCGACGCCCGGGCCCACGAGCGGCAGGGTGACGTGGGTGAAGGTGGTCCAGCGGGTCGCGCCCAGCGTGGCGGCGGCCTCCTCGTAACGCACGTCGGCGCCGCGCAGCGCGCCCTCGACGGAAATGACCAGGAACGGCAGCGCCACGAACGACTCGGCGACCACCACGCCGGCGGTGGTGAAGGGCAGGGAGAAGCCGAACGTGCTGTCGAGCCACTGCCCGACCAGCCCGCGGCGGCCCAGGGCGAGCAGCAGGGCGATGCCGCCCACGACCGGTGGCAGGACCAGCGGCACGGTGACGAGCGCCCGCACCAGGCGCCGGCCCGGGAAGGTGACCCGGGCCAGCAGCCAGGCCAGCGGAACCCCCAGCAGCAGGCAGAACAGCGTGGCCAGGGTCGCGGTGACCACCGACAGGCGCAGCGCCTCGAGAACCTCGGGCTCGGTCAGCCGTTGCGGCAGCGTGGCCCAGGGCACCCGCGCCAGCAGCCCGATCACCGGCAGGATCAGGAAGACCAGGCCGAGCACGGCGGGCAGGAGCAGGGGAAGGGGCACGCGGGAGGAGCGGCGGACGCCGGTTGCGGTCATGGTGATCAGGGAGCCTGGAAGCCGGCTTCCTCGAGCACCTTGGTGCCGTCGGCGGACAGTACGTAGTCGATGAAGGCCTGACCGCCGGGCGCGTTCCTGGCGCCCTTGAGAAGGACGATCGGATAGTCGTTGACGGCCTTGGCCGACTCGGGGAACTCCACCGCGTCGACATCGGCCGCGGCGGCCTTGGCGTCGGTGCGGTAGACCAGCGACGCGTCGACCTCACCCAGCTTCACCTTGGCCAGGGCGGCCTTGACGTCCTGCTCGTAGGTGACCGGCGTGACCTTGACCCCGGCTGCCTCGAGGGCCTTCGTGGCCGCGGCGCCGCACGGGACCTCCTCGGCGCACAGGGCGACCTTGTTGGCCTTGTCCGCGAGATCGGCCAGACCGCCGATCTTCTTGGGGTTGCCCTTGCCGACCGCGATCACCAGCTGATTCTTCACGAAGGTGGTCGGCGATCCCGACGAGTTGCCGGCATCGGTGACCGTGGTCATGTTCTTCGGCGCGGCCGAGGCGAACACGTCGGCCGGCGCGCCCTGGTTGATCTGGGTGGCCAGCGCCGAGCTGCCCGCGAAGTTGAACGTCACGGTCGTGTTCGGGTGCGCCGCCTCGAACTGCTTGCCGAGCGTCGTGAACGACTCGGTCAGCGACGCCGCCGCGAAAACGGTGACGGCGCCGGTCACATTCGACGCGCCGGAGCTGGCGGGCGCGGCGCTGCCGGAGCTGTTGCCGCTGCTGTCGTCACCGCAGCCGGCGACACCGAAAGAGATGATCGCGGCAAGCCCGGCCGCCGCGACGCGAAGTGCCCTCAACTGGTCCTCCCCTTGTGTGCCACGGCTTCCACCACCACCGTGGTCGACTTGATCACGGCCACGGCCACGGACCCGACCCGCAGGTCGAGCTCGTCGGCCGCCTCGCGGCTCATCAGCGACACGACCCGGAACGGCCCGGCCTGAATGTCCACCTGAGCCATCACGGTGTCCTTGACGACCGCGGTCACGATGCCGCGCAGCCGGTTGCGGGCCGACGACTCCCCGATCGCGTCGGGCGCGCCGGCCTGATCACGCACGAAGGCGGCCAGCTCGACCCCGTCGATCTGCCGGTGGCCGTGCTCGTCGCGCTCCGCGACGAGCCGTCCGCCGTCGACCCACCGGCGCACGGTGTCCACGCTGACACCGAGCAGTTCAGCCGCTTCACCGATACGGAATGTCGTCACGGCGATCACCTTATCGCCTGGCATCTGCAACCGATAGCGGCGATGTGTCCACGCGTCTGCGATGAGAATTATCGGAAGAAGGCCGCAGACGCTGTCCAGGTTGGTGTACGTCGGCCGTCCCCGGTAACCTGCTCGTCTGTTCTGCTGGGGGATCGACTGATGGACGACGAGCTGGCCGGCGCGCTCATCGCGGCGCGGGCCGGTGACGAACGGGGTTTCGCCGTGCTCTGGCGCGCGCTGAACCCTGCCGTCCTGCGTTATCTGCGGGTGGTGGCCGGCGACGCGGCCGAGGACGTGGCGTCCGAGACCTGGCTGCAGGCGGCCCGCGACCTCGACCGGTTCTCCGGCGTCCCGGACGAGTTCCGGGCCTGGCTGTTCCGCATCGCCCGGCACCGCGGCATCGACGAGAGGCGCCGGGCCGGCCGCCGCCGCGAGGAGCCGGCCGCGACGGTCGACGACGGCTCGCTGTCGCGCGACGCCGCCACCGAGATGATCGAAGGCGCGGAGATCGACTGGGCCGTCGAGCGGATCGCGTCGCTTCCCGGCGATCAGGCCGAGGCCGTGATGCTGCGGGTGGTCGCCGGTCTCGACGTCGCCGCCACCGCCAAGGTGCTGGGCAAACGCCGCGGCGCGGTACGGGTCGCGACCATGCGCGGGCTGCGCCGGCTGGCCGCCGACCCAGAGGTCCGCGACCGCGCGACCGAAACCCCGCGGCCCACCGCCACTGAAACCCCGCGGCCCACCGCCACTGAGGCCCCGCGGCCCACCGCCACTGAGGCCCTGCGGCCAACCGCGGCCGAGATCCCGCGGCCAACCGCGGCCGAGGAGGTGTGATGCCGATGCGCGGACCCGACGAGGCGGACCGGGTCGCCCAGGGCGGCCGGACCGGGAACCCGGGACTGGACCACCTGCTCGACGCCGTCCGGGCCCCGGCCACCAGGGCCGAGATGAGCGGCGAGCAGCAGATGGCGGCCGCCATGGCCGCCGAACGCCGCCGCGCCGTGGCCGCCCGCAAACGCACCGGCCGGCCACGAGCAGTCATCGTCGGTGTCGCGACGGCAGTGCTCGTGCTGGGCGCCGGGGGCACCGCGGTGGCGGCCCGCACCGGCAGCCTGCCGGGCGACGCGCAACGGCAGGCGCACCGCCTGTTCTCGGGCTTGGGCGTGCCGCCGCCGATCGGGACTCCGGTTGAGATCCCGACCTCGGCCCCTACGGCTTCCACCCGTCCGGCGTCGGCTCCCACGTCACCGCCGGCAACGTCCAGTCCCCAGCCGACGCCATCCCCTTCGCCGTCCCCTTCGCCTTCGCCTTCCACTTCTTCGCCTTCCAGTTCGCCTTCCGCTTCGGCCGTGGCGGCGGACCGGGTTGCCTGGTGTACGGCCTGGCAGATCGACGCCGACGGCGGGCACCCGATGAACGGTCGGGACCGGCGGGACCTGATCGCCGCGGCCGGCGGCAAGGAGAACGTGGCGGACTACTGCGCCGGCGTAGCCGAGGCGTCACCGAGCCCGCATCCAGGAAGGAACAAGTAAAAGCGTTCCAGCCGCTGTTTTTGTTACTCCAAAACCTCGTACGGGCGTTTGATATTGCTCACCGTTGATTACCGCGGTGAGGCCTCCTACCGTTTGTGGCCGCGTTCACTTCAGGAGGAGACCACGTGGCCATTGCCGTGCTGATGAGGCGGGTGTCGCCCGAGGACGTCGCCCGCGGGCCGGAGCACTTGGAGTCCGGGTTCGGCGCGGCGACGGACAACGAGGCCGAAGCCGGTCTGCTGTGCCGCCTCGGCCGGGAGTGGGCGTTCGTCGACCTGGCGCTCACCGGCGACCGGCACACGTCCGGCGCCCTGGCCGGCCTGGTGGTGCTGGGCGGCGACCCGCTCGCCCGGGTCGGCCCGGCCGACCAGGACATGATCATCGTGCTCGACGTGGAGAAAACCGCGGTCGCCGCCGCTTACCTGGGCGACATCGATCCTGAGGCCCTGATCGAGCAGCACCGCCCCCAGTTGACGGAGCGGGCCGGCGGCGCCCTGCCCGACGCGCTCCTGGCCGGGATCCGGCAGCATCTGGAGGATCTGCAAGGCTTCTACACCGCCGCCGCCAAGGCCGGCCAGGCAGTCGCCAAGCGCACCTACGTCTGAGGCCACGATCGCGCCAGGACGCGACGGCCTCCGCCTCGGGGTGGGTGGGCCAGCCAGGCGCGGGGGTGGCCCGCGACGAAGCGTTCGAGCAGTGCGCGGCCCAAGCCGTGGCGCCGGTGGGTGGGTGCGACCATCAGTTCGCGCCGAGAAGCATTGCCGGTAGATCGGCTGGAGCTCCTCGAGCGCGAGCAGGAATGCGGTCACGGTGCGACGATGATCGGGTTTCCGGCGGCGCGGGCGGCGTCGAAACGCTCGGTGATGGCGGCCTCGAGGTCGCCTTCGGGACGGTCGGCGCTGCTGCCCGGTCGCAGGTTGTTCCAGAACATCGAGTGCAGGACGTGCCCGGAGAGGTTGAACGCGAGGGTCTTCTCCAGGCCGACCAGCGCCGAGTAGTCGCCCTTGTCGCGGGCCTCGGCGAGCTGGTCGAGGGTGTCGTTGCTGCCTTTGACGTACGCCGCGTGGTGCTTGCGGACTGTCCGACCGCGGCCGAGGTGCATCGGCGTCTGGAGGGCGAGGGCGTACGCATCGACCTGACCACCGTGCATCGGGCGCCTGCTCTGCCGGCGGTGCGGCCGCACGGTGGTGCTGTCCGACCGGGCGGCCGCCGTCCTGGTGGGCGAGGCGGCGGCGGCCGGATTCGACGCGGAGCCGATGGTGGTGTCCGGTCACTGCGCCCGGTGCGGTGAGGTGAGGGTCGTGACCGGTCTGGCTTATTCGGCGGGCTTGATGTTCGCCGACCAGCGTTCCTCGATGCGGCCGAAGCGCCAGATCGCGATGGCGGCGATCCACGACACGACGAACAGGCCGACGATGCCGTAGCCGGCGTAGTCGAGCGGGATGGAGCCGATCGCGGCCAGCGGGCCGGTGGTGATGTGCGCCTGGTCGTCGAGGACGCCGATCAGCTCGATGGTGCCGATGATCAGGGCCACCGCCACGGAGATCGACGTGATGGTGATGTTGTAGAAGACCTTGCGGACCGGCTTGGCGAAGGCCCAGCCGTAGGCGGCGTTCATGAAGACGCCGTCGATGGTGTCCATCAGGCACATGGCCGCCGCGAACAGGATCGGCAGGACCAGGATCGAGTAGAACGGCAGGTTGAACGCCGCCGCGCCGCCGGCCAGCACGAGCAGGCCGACCTCGGTGGCGGTGTCGAAGCCGAGGCCGAACAGCACGCCGATCGGGTAGATGTGCCACGGCTTGCGCACCGACTTGGTCAGGCCGCCGAGGAACCTGTTCATGAAGCCGCGCTTGTTGAGCTGGTCCTCGAGGGCCTGCTCGTCGTAACGGCCCTGCTTGAGCTCGCGGAAGACCTTGATCACGCCGAACAGGACGACCAGGTTGAGGATGCCGAGGATCCACAGGAACACGCCGGACACGGACGCGCCGATGACGCCGGTGACCGAGTGCAGGGCGCTGCCGTCGTCCTCGACCTGCCCGGCCAGGGCCTTCACGCCGGCCGAGAGCAGGAACGCGAGCCCGAAGACGATCGTGGAGTGCCCGAGGGAGAACCAGAAGCCCACGGACAGGGGCTTGCGGCCGGTGTTCTCCTGCATGAGCTTGCGGGTGGTGTTGTCGACCGCGGCGATGTGGTCGGCGTCGAAGGCGTGGCGCAGCCCGAACGTGTAGGCGAGGACGCCGACACCGACGGTGAAGACCGGATGGACCCCGCCGAGGTGGAAGTGTTTCGGGACGACCAGGCCGAACAGGATGCCGAAGCCGGCGACGTGCAGCAGGACGATGAAGCCGGCCATGCCGTACAGGGAACGCCGGTCCCGCGCCGTGAGGCTCTGCCGGAAGCGGGCGAACCCGCTGGTGTTGGTGCTCATGTGGTTCTTCTTTCAGGTGGACCGCCAGCCGTGACGCTATGTCCGTTGATCTTCAGTTGCAACACTCTGGCGATAGCGGCCAGGTGACATGCGGAAGAACACACCGCCGCCGATCGCGAAGGTGATCAGGACGCCCAGCACGCCCGAAAAGCCGGTCGACAGATATTCGTTGTCGATGCCTTCGATGCCGTAGTCGGCCAACGGGCTGTCGGCGAGCTGGTGCTGTCCTTCCTGCTGGGCCATGCAGGTGCCGCCGGTGATCTCGCCGTCGGCGTCGAAGGTGCAGCCCTCGCGGGCGGTGTGGTCGAGGCCGTCGGGGCTGCCGGAGGCGAAGCTGCTGGCCACGCCGGCGAGCAGCAGGGCAACCAGGAGGCCGGTAGCCAGGAAGAGTCGCTTTCTCATGCCTCGGCCTCCACGGGCTTGCGGAAGCGCCGCAGGGCGTAGACGAGATCGGGGCGGACGCGGGCGACCGTGGCGACCGTGGTGGCGGCGATGATGCCCTCGCCGATGCC
>NZ_JBIAZI010000010.1:0-435331 GCF_042899005.1 Actinoplanes sp. NPDC000266 | reverse complement strand
GCCTGGGGGCTCCCTCACCCCCGCGGCCCGCCCCTGGGGGGGGGGCCCCCCCCAACCCCCACACTCCTAACCGGCCCCCCCCCCCCCCCTACCCCCCCCCCCGGGGGGCCCCCCCCCCCCGGGCCCCCCCCCTCTGAGTTACTGTCGTGGGCCGTTAGACGAGGCGGCGGACCACGTAGTTCGTGCTGATCATTTTGCGCTTCGAGACGCGGGCGCCCGTGTGCGGCGAGTCGTACATGTAGCCGTTGCCGGCGTAGATGGCCGCGTGGTAGCCGTACGAGCCGTTGCGGAAGATGATCAGGTCGCCGGCCTTCTTGGCGCTCTTCGAGACCGAGCGGCCGACCTTCTGCTGCGTGTTGGCCTTGTGGGCCAGGTTCTTGCCGGCGGCCTTCTTGTAGACGTACTTCGTGAAGCCCGAGCAGTCGAAGCGGCTCGGACCCGAAGCGCCGAACAGGTACAGCGCGCCGGTGTGCTTCTGAGCCTCGGCGAGGACCTTGGCGCCGCTGGCCACGACCTTCACCGAGAGACGGCCGCCCACCTGCGGGGCGAACGTCGAGGTGCCCAGGTAGACCATGCGGAGCGAGCCGCTGACCTTGGGCTGGCCGTACAGGGCGACGGCGCCGTTCTTGTTCACCTTGCCGGAGGCCCAGTTCTGCCACTTGCCGTTACGCAGCGCCTGGAGGCGTACGTATCCGGAAGTGACGGCCTTGCCGTTGGTGGGGTTGAGGTAGCGGGCGGTCACCTTGACCTTGGCTCCCCACGCGAGCGTCCGGGTGCTGACGCTGGTGCGGACCGTGGGCTTGACCTTCGCCGCGGCCTTCGCGGTGGCGACCTGCGCCACTACGGGGGCGGGGGTTGCGGCGTGCGCGGCCGGCGTGGAGACCAGCTGGCCGGCGCAGAGGCAGAGACCCAGAGACAGCGCGATCTTGCCGGCACCGGCGGACACGCGGCGGCCCCGGCTCGAACGTTGTTCGTGCACGGTAGAGATATCCCTCCGGCACGCCTGCGAGGTTAGCTGTCGGGTTCGGGCGGGAAGGCTTGCCCGGCCGCTGGGAGGCGGCTTCACCCCAAGGTCTCTCCGTTGGCCGCCACCGGAGCGGGTGGCGCGGAGGAGACCGCTATTTGGGTCCCCCGTCCCTGCCCCCGTATGCCTTTGTGGTCGTACGTGGTGCTCATGATCGCGCTGCCTGGCCCGGGGCAGGGCTCGGCGTGAACCGGGCGGCGCAAGCCTCCAGCGGATTGCTGTCGGCCCAACCTTGGTACCTGAGATCCGGCTGAAGCGGCGGAATCGGTTCAGTAACCGAGAGTAGTTGGCACATGAGAGGGTGTCCGATTTGTGATCGCCCCGTAACTTTTGCCAGCACGCCTCGTGATCAGCCAAATACGATTTGTCGAAGGTTACGGGTGAATCAGAACACATAATTGCTCGTCACCCGCAGGGTGGCGGCCACCTGATATTCACTCTTCCGCCGTCTAAACCCTTCCTACCGGGCGAAATCCGCTCCCCCGAACAGCCGGCAGCGGCGACAACTCGACGTAACGTCCCGTTCCGGTACCCTCGTCGCCGTGACGGACGGGAAGATGCCCCTGCGTGCCAAGGTCGCGACCTCCGTGTCGAAGACCGCGGCGGCGCTCTCCAGGGCCGCGGGACGCGGCGACGGCTCGGTCATCGGCGGCTGGATCGGTCTCAAGATCGATCCTGAGCTGCTGAGCCACTTGGCGACCGGACGCGCGATCGCGCTCGTCTCGGGCACCAACGGCAAGACCACGACGACCCGGCTGGCGGCCGCCGCGCTCGGCGTCCTCGGCCCGGTCGCCACCAACTCCTTCGGCGCCAACATGCCCACCGGGCACACGTCGGCGCTGGCCAAGGCCGGTCAGACGCCGTTCGCGGTGCTGGAGGTCGACGAGCACTACCTCCCCCGGGTCATCGGCGAGACCAAGCCGCGGGTGGTGGCCCTGCTCAACCTCTCCCGCGACCAGCTCGACCGGGCCAAGGAGGTGGCGATGATGGCGCAGCTGTGGCGCACCGCCCTCGCCGGCCACCCGGATGTGAACGTGGTCGCCAACGCCGACGACCCGATGGTCGTGTGGGCCGCCTACGGATCGCAGAAGGTGACCTGGTTCAGCGCCGGCCAGCGCTGGCAGGACGACTCGTGGGTGTGCCCCGAGAGCGGCGACCCGATCGAGCGGGAGAACGGCGACTGGTGGTGCACCGGTTGCCCGCTGCGGCGGCCGATACCGCAGTGGCGCGTCGAGGACGAGGGCGTGATCGACCCGCGCGGCGACTGGCACCTGGTCAAGCTCCAGCTGCCGGGCACGGTCAACCTCGGTAACGCGGCGACCGCCCTGGCCGTGGCGGCCGAGTTCGGGGTACGCCCGATCGAGGCCCTCCCCCGGCTCTCCACGGTCACCTCGATCGCGGGCCGCTACGCGCAGGTCGACCGGGACGGCCGCAACATCCGGCTGCTCCTGGCCAAGAACCCGGCCAGCTGGCTCGAGGCGTTCGACATGGCCGAGCAGGCGCCGACACTGCTCTCCATCAACGCCCGCGACCCCGACGGCTTCGACACCTCGTGGCTGTACGACGTCGACTTCGCCCCGCTGTACGGCCGGCCGGTGCTGATCACCGGTGAGCGGGCCTACGACCTCGCGGTGCGCCTCGAGGTGAACGGGATCCCGTTCCAGCACGTTAGAACCTTCGAGGAGGCGCTGCAGACCGTGCCGCCGGGCCGCCTCGAGGTGATCGCCAACTACACCGCGTTCCAGGACATCCGAGCGGAGCTTGACCGTGTCAACTGAGGCCTTGCGCATCGTCTGGATCTATCCGGACCTGCTGTCGACGTACGGCGACCGGGGCAACCTGCTGATCCTGGCCCGCCGGGCCGCCATGCGCGGCATCCCGGTGGAGACGTACTCGGTCCGCTCCGACCAGCCGATGCCCGCGTCGGCCGACATCTACCTGATCGGCGGCGGCGAGGACGGCCCGCAGGCCCTGGCCGCCCAGCGGCTGATCAACGACGGCGGCATCCACCGGGCCGTGAACCAGGGCGCCGCGGTCCTGGCCATCTGCGCCGGTTACCAGCTGTTCGGTCACTCGTTCTTCGCAAAGGGTGCTAAATGCCCGGGCCTCGGGCTGCTCGACCTGCACTCCGACCGGGGCGAGACCCGCGCCGTGGGCGAGCTCCGCGGCGACATCGACCCCCGGCTGGGGCTGCCCCCGCTGAGTGGTTTCGAAAATCACGGCGGCCGCACCCACCTGGGCCCGAACGCCTTCCCGCTGGCCCGGGTGACGGCCGGCATTGGCAATGACGGCCAAACCGAGGGAGCCTGGGCAGGGAAGATTCTGGGCACCTACTCGCACGGCCCGGCTTTGGCTCGCAACCCAGCTATAGCCGATCTGCTACTGCGTTGGGCGATCGGCGCGGATAGTCTTGCCCCCGTCGACGACACCTGGGCCGAGCGCCTCAGGGCCGAGCGACTGGCCGCAGCCGGAGCCTGACGACGTTAACGACGACGACGAGACACTGGGACGGACGACTGCATGACTGACCTCCTGATCGCCCCGCGGGGCGCCACCCTCGCGGACCCTCAGGTTGCTGCTCCTCAGTCCTTGGGCTGGCGGCGCCGGCTCGTCCGGTTCGGCATCCTCGGCGTCGTCATCGCGGCCATCGCGGTCGCCGCCGCCGTCCTGCCGATCCACGAGATCGCCGGCGGCATCGCCAAGCTCGGCCCGGCCGCCGCGGCCATCATCGCCGTCGTCGGCGGCCTGCTCCTCTCGGTTCTCGTCCCCCGCACGGCCATCACGGTCGCGTGCGGCGCCCTCCTGGGCGCGGCCACGGGCGCGGCGACGGCTCTGGCCGCCGCGGTGATCGCCGCCGCGGTCACGTACTACGCGGGCCGCTGGGTCGGCCGGGGCGCCCTCCAGGCCCGGGCCGGCGGTAAGCTTCAGCGTCTCGACGGTTGGCTCAACAAGCGCGGCCTCTCGGCGGTCCTGCTGGTCCGCTTCCTGCCGCTGGCCCCGTTCGGCCTGGTCGGCTACGCCTACGGCACGACCAGCGTCTGCCGCAAGCGCTACCTGCTCGGCACCACGCTGGCCGCCATCCCGTCCGCCATCTCATACGCGACGATCGGCGCCGCCGTCACCCGCCCGGGCGAGATGAGCGTGCTGTCCTTCGCCCCCGCCGCGATCGGCTTCCTGCTGACCACCGGCATCGTCCTGTGGTGGAAGCGCTCCTCGAAGAAGGCGGCGGCCTTGGAGCCGAAGATCGCCACGGCATAGGTACGAATTCTCCACTGCTCCAACCACAAGAGGGCCGCTCCCGCTACGACGGGCGCGGCCTTCGCGTTTCTCCGGGCCGCAGCGCGTCTCGGCCTCAAAAGCCGTGGTCACCCTGAAACCGTCACCCACGGCCGGCGGCGCTTCCTCACACCGCACCCGGACGGCCACTCCCGGTCTGACCCGCCCCGCGCTCCCGCACCGCCCCACGCTCCCGACTCGTCGCCACCACCGCTCCCGCACCGCCGCACCCCCGCGCTCCCGCACCGCCCCACGCTCCCGGCCCGTCGCCACCACCGCTCCCGCACCGCCGCACCCCCGCGCTCCCGCACCGCCCCACGCTCCCGGCCCGTCGCCACCACCGCTCCCGCTCCGCCCCACGCTCCCGGGCCGTCGCCACCACCGCTCCCGCTCCGCCCCACGCTCCCGGGCCGTCGCCACCACCACTCCCGCACCGCCGCACCCGCGCTTCCGGTCGAGCCGCGCCCGACCGAGCCCTCGACTGAGCCGCCGCCCACCACTCTTCTGACACCATCCCGACCCCGCGCTCTCGGGCCGACCGCGCGCTCCCCCGCGCTGCGGCTCAGCATCGCTAGGCCGGCACAGATCGTTGCGCTCGCGGGTAGGCGTTTCGGGCCAGGCGTTCGGGTGGGCACTTCGGGCGAAAAGCCCCAGACCGAACGTCTCGGGCAGACGCACCGTGCGGGCGTTTCGGCAGACGACCTGGGTGGGGCGTTCCGGGCGGGGGCGCTCCGCTCCAGACGCTCGGGTCGGGCGTTTCGGGGGCCGCCGGCCGAGCCTCTCGGGCAGGGCGCTCCCGTTGAGGCTCTCCGGCGGCGGCACTCTGGGCCCGGCATTCGGGTGGGTGATTCTGGCGGAGTGTTTCGGGCGAAGCGTTCTAGCCAGATACTTCGGGCAGAGCGCTTCGGGATGCGGCGTTTCAGAGCGGGGCGGTCCGGAGCGGGGCGGTCCGGAGCGGGGCGGTCCGGAGCGGGGCGGTCCGGAGCGGGGCGGTCCGGAGCGGGGCGGTCCGGAGCGGGGCGGTCCGGAGCCGGGCGGTCCGGAGCCGGGCGGTCCGGAGCCGGGCGGTCCGGAGCCGGGCGGTCCGGAGCGGGGCGCTTCGGAGTGGGGCGCTTCGGAGCGGGGCGCTTCGGAGCGGGGCGCTTCGGAGTGGGGCGCTTCGGAGTGGGGCGTTTTGGGTGGGGGTACGGCGAAGGCCCACCGCTTTCGGCGGTGGGCCTTCTTGACCACGGCTTCGCGCGAGAGGCGCGCTGCGGCCCTTCGTTGCGCTGAGGTCGCGCTGAGCTTCCCGGGGCTGTCCTCTTGCGGTGGGGTGCCCGTGGACGCGTACCCCCTCGGTGTTGGTCTTAGACGACCACGCTCACCAGGCGGCCGCTGACCACGATGACCTTCTTCGGGTCTCGGCCGTTCAGGAACTCGGCCACCGAAGCCAGGGCCTCGGCTCGGATGTCGGCCTCCGGAGTGTCCGGGGTGACCGAGACCCGGGCCTTGACCTTGCCGTTCACCTGGACCGGGTAGGTGATCGACTCGGCTACCAGCTGGGCCGGGTCGGCCACCGGGAACTCGGTGTAGGCCAGCGTGCCCTCGTGGCCCAGCTTTGCCCACAGCTCCTCGGCCATGTGCGGGGCGAACGGGGACAGCATCAGCACCAGCGGCTCCACCGCCTCGCGGGACGCGACGGGCAGCGGGGTCAGCGTGTTCGTCAGCTCGATCAGCTTCGCGATCGCCGTGTTGAAGCGCAACTCGTCCATGTCGTCGCGGACGCCGGCGATCGTGCGGTGCAGATGCTTGCGGGTCTTCTCGTCCAGCGGGGCGTCGGTGCTGCGGACGGCGCCGGTCTCCTCGTCGACGACCAGGCGCCACACTCGCTGCAGGAAGCGCTGGGAACCTACCACCGCCCTCGTCTCCCACGGCCGGGAGACATCCAGGGGGCCCATCGCCATCTCGTAGACCCGGAACGTGTCGGCGCCGTACTGGTCGCACATCTCGTCGGGGGTGACGACGTTCTTCAGCGACTTGCCCATCTTGCCGTAGCTGCGCCTCACCTCCTGATCGCCGTAGAACCACTTGCCGTCGCGCTCGGCGACCTCCTCGGCCGGCACGTAGAACCCGCGCTCGTCCTGGAACGCGTACGCCTGGATGTAGCCCTGGTTGAACAGCTTGCGGAACGGCTCGAAAGACGAGACGTGGCCCAGGTCGTACAGCACCTTGTGCCAGAAGCGGGCGTACAGCAGGTGCAGCACCGCGTGCTCGACGCCGCCCACGTACAGGTCGACGCCGCCCGAGTCGCCATCTCGCCGCGGGCCCATCCAGTACGCCTCGTTGTCCGGGTCGACCAGCGCCTTCTCGTTCTCCGGGTCCAGGTAGCGCAGCTCGTACCAGCACGAGCCGGCCCACTGCGGCATGGTGTTGGTCTCCCGGGTGTACGTCTTCAGGCCGTCGCCCAGGTCCAGCTCGACGTTCACCCAGTCCTTCTTGCGGGACAGCGGGGTCTCGGGCTCGCTGTCGGCGTCGTCCGGGTCGAAGGTGCGCGGCGAGAAGTCGTCGACGTCGGGCAGCACCACCGGCAGCATCGAGTCGGGCAGCGCGACCGGCAGGCCGGTCTCGTCGTAGACGATCGGGAACGGCTCGCCCCAGTACCGCTGCCGGCTGAACAGCCAGTCGCGCAGACGATAGGTGGTGGCGCCGCGGCCGTGTCCGTGCTGCTCCAGCCACGCGATCATCTCGGCCTTGGCCTCGACGACGCCCTTGCCGTCCAGCCAGTCGCTGTTGACGGCCGGGCCGTCGCCGGTGAAGGCGCCTTCAAAACCTTCAGGAGCTTTCACCGTACGGATGATGGGCAGCTCGAAGACCTCGGCGAACTGCCAGTCGCGCTCGTCCTGTCCGGGCACCGCCATGATCGCGCCGGTTCCGTAGCCGGCCAGGACGTAGTCGGCGATGAATACCGGCACCTTGGCGCCATTCACCGGGTTGGTCGCGAACGCTCCCGTGAAGACGCCCGTTTTGTCCTTGGATTCGGTGCGCTCTTCGTCGGTTTTCGCCGCCGCCTGTGCCCGATATGCGCCGATGGCCGCGGCCGGAGTGGCGTGACCTCCGGTCCATTTCGGATTTGTCGGATTTGGCCAGCTTGCCGGTGTGATCTTGTCGACCAGCTCGTGCTCGGGCGCCAGGACCATGTAAGTCGCGCCGAACAGCGTGTCGGGACGGGTCGTGAAGACGGTGATGGTGTCGTCGCCGACCGGGAAGTCGACGTGCGCGCCCCGCGAACGGCCGATCCAGTTGCGCTGCATCAGCTTGACCGGCTCGGGCCAGTCCAGCGTGTCCAGGTCTTCCACCAGCCGGTCGCCGTAGGCGGTGATCCGCATCATCCACTGCTTCAGGCTGCGCTGGAAGACCGGGAAGTTGCCGCGCTCGCTGCGCCCGTCCGGCGTGACCTCCTCGTTGGCCAGCACCGTGCCCAGCCCGGGGCACCAGTTGACCGGGGCCTCGCTGACGTAGGCCAGCCGGTGGTCGTCGATCAGCTTGCGGCGCTCGACCGGCGTCATATCGGACCATTCGGCCCCCGGCGTGGGTCGCGTTCCGGCCTCGAACTCGGCGATCAGAGCCGAGATCGGGCGGGCCTTGCGCAGCTCGGGGTCGAACCACGAGTTGAAGACCTGCAGGAAGATCCACTGCGTCCACCGGTAGTACTCGGGGTCGGTGGTGGCGAAGCTCCGCCGGTCGTCGTAGGCCAGGCCCAGGCGGCGCAGCTGGCCGCGATAGCGCTCGATGTTGGCCGCGGTGGTGACCGCCGGGTGGGTGCCGGTCTGCACCGCGTACTGCTCGGCGGGCAGGCCGAACGCGTCGAAGCCCATCGGGTGCAGCACGTTGAAGCCGGCCTGCCGCTTGTACCGGGTGTAGCTGTCGGTGCCGATGTAGCCGAGCGGGTGACCGACGTGCAGGCCCGCACCCGACGGGTACGGGAACATGTCCTGGACGTGCAGCTTCGGCGCGCCGTGCCGCGGGTGGCCGGGGTCGGCCAGCTCGCCGGCCGGGTTCGGCGCGTGGAAGGTCCCGTTCTCGGCCCAGTAGGCCTGCCAGCGCGGCTCGATCTCGTTGGCCAGGGCGGCGGTGTATCGGAACGGCGGGGTCTCTGGCTCGCTCATCGTCGGCATCCGTCTTCTTCGTGGTTTATGAAGCAGGGCACAAAAAAACCCCTCACGCAGGAGGGGTCGCCGTGCTGGCCGGTCTCGGAGAAAGGCTGTCTCAGAGAAGGCCGCACGGCTGGCTAAGAAGCAGGAAGTGCCGAGCCATGCCTTGCATGATACCGGTCGCCGCCCAGGAGCGGCGACCGGTATACAGACGGCTAGCGGCCGATCCAGTCCGCGCCGCTCAAGACGCCCTCGTCCCCCGCCAGCACGCAGGCGCCGGCGGTCACATCGCAGCGGGCCGTGCGCGGGTTGTCCTCCACGGTGTCCTCGGTGAGCAGCACGTCGGTGGGCCCCAGCCAGGAGGGGTTGAGGCCGGGTACGGGCCAGGACCGGACCTGGTTCCGGCCGAGGTCGAGAACGCCGTGCTGCGTCGTGCTCCCGTTGGCCCAATCGAGCGAGACGAGCCGGCCGTCCGGGGAGACCGGCCCGGCCGACTTCCAGCCGTTGCAGTTGGCCATGGTCACCCTCGCGTCGCCGTCCAGCTTGAGCAGGCAACCGGTGGTGTCGTCCAGAGTCACGATCCCCCCGGCGACGCTCATCGCCGAGCTCACACGAACCGGGATCCGTTCGCCGCCGCCGGTCCAGGGAGCACGCCACGCCACGGTGCCGGCCTCGCCGACGAGGAGAAGGGCGGTGTCGGACGCCCACGCCATCTGCGTGAGGCGACCCGCGAGCTGGTGGACGACCCGGCCGGACGATACGTCGGCCAGCTTGACCGCCCGGCCGCCGCCGGTGGTGAAGGCGAGCATCGTTCCGTTCGGGGAGACCGCGACGCTGCTCGCCTCGGCGGCGTGCAGGATCGTGCGGCGGGAGTTGCCGGCGCCGACCAGCACGAAATCGACGTCGAACAGCCCGTCGCCACCCTTGGCGCCGGTCACCGCCACGAAGACGCCGTTGTCGCGGCGTGCGAGCAGGTGCACCGCCGACGATCCGGCGAACCGGACCGGGCCGGCCTCGGTCACCAGCGTCGGCTGCTTCACGACCTCCGGCACCAGCTCGGGATCCACAGTGCGCGGCACCGGCGCGGTGATCGGGCCGCCGGGGGCCAGCTGGTCGAACGTCTGGGCGTACTTGTCCGAGACGCCGAGAGTCCACAGGGGATGCGAGCCGTCCGCCTGGCCTCGTGTGGTCGCGACCGGAGCGACCGCCTGCCCGCCACCGTCGTTCGACCGGATCCCCACGGTCAGGCCCACCACCACGGCCGCGACCGCGACGGCGGCCGTCATCGCCACCGGCCAGGCCGCGAACCGGAGCCGGGCCTGCGCGCGCCGTGGCTCGCCGGCCGGGTTCCGCAGGCGGGTGCCGGCCGGGTCGATCCGCTCACTCACCTGGGTCAGCATGGTCGTCAGGCGCTGATCGAGCTCGTCCATCACCGCTCCCCCTTCGGCGTCTGCTCCGCCAGCGCGGCCGCGAGCCGGGCGTGGGCGCGGTGCGCGCTGGACTTGACTGTTCCGGCGCTGATGTTCAGCGCCCTCGCGATCTCCGCCTCGCCGAGATCACACCAGTACCGCAGCACCACCACCTCACGCTGCCGGCGAGGCAGGGCCTGAACCAGATCCCAGAGCCACCCGTCCTCGACGGGAACGAAGCCGGCCTCCTCGGGCCGGGCCAGACGTGGCGCGAACCTGCGGGCCACGGCACGACGGCGGAGGAGGCTGCGCGACCGGTTCACCACCGCGGCCCGGGCGTAGGACATGGCGGTGTCCGGCCGCACATCCGCCCATCGGCGGTACAACTGCTCCAAAACGTCCTGCGCCACGTCCTCGGCGTCGCCCCGCTCGCCCAGGAGCAGGTAGGCGAGACGGACCAACTGGGTCCCGCTGTCGTGGAAGAAGTCGGTGAACGTGGCACCGGCTTCCGCTCTCGTCTCCACCCTCATACCACCAATACGCCCAGGTGCTGGCCCAGGTTGTCCTTGACGCCGGGCACAAAAAAACACCGGTCGCCGCCGGATGGCGACGACCGGTGTCAGAGGTGCCTTACGCGGCGGGTCCGTAGACCGCCAGCTCGGTCGAGTCCTGGAACACGCAGCCGCTGTACGCGGGCGGCTGGCCGGCCGGGCAGAGGCCGGCGTCCTGGCCCTGCGTGGTCAGCATCGTGTACCGGATGTACTCGACGTCGTTGCCCGTGCCCGCGGTCAGCGCGACCGTGGTGGGCGTGACGGTGCCGCCCGGGAAGGTGCCGCTCGCGGCGACCGCCCAGGTCGTGCCGTCGGTGGAGGTCTCGACGCGGTAGCCACCGGTCGAGGCGGTGATGTCGTCGCCGCAGGTGGCCGACGGGTTGATCACCAGTTCGGAGATGTCGACGGCGCCGGAGAGGCGGATGACCGCGTTCTGGCCACCCTCAGCGACGTCCGAGCCCCAGCCGGAGATCTGCGACTGGTCGATCAGCTGGGCCGGGCCACAGCCGTACGGCGTGTAGTCCGGTCCGGTGGCGCTGACGATCGAGCCGCCGCCCGAGGAGGCCGCCCAGTCCTTGCGGACCGACCAGTTCTCGGTCTTCGTGCCCGAGTTGATCGACAGCGTCTTCACGACGATGTCGTAGCCGGCGCCGCGCGCGAACACCTTGGCGTACGTGCCCGGGATGATGCCGGTGATCTTGTAGGTGCCGTCCGCGGCCGTGGTGGCCCGGTAGTCACCGGCGAAGCCGGAGGCGTGCCCGCCGAAGGCGACGGTCAGGCCGCCCACTGCGGCGCTGGTGTCCGAGTCGGTCACCTTGCCGGTCAGCGTGCCCCGCGGGGTGTTGGCCGACGGCGGCGTCGAGAAGTCCTCGACCGGCTGCGCGTCGTCGCCGTCGATGGCGGCGGCGAAGTAGCCCATGCCCCGCTTGGCGAAGACCTTCCAGATCGTCTTGGCGTTCTTGCCCTTGTTGACGACCAGGTCGGCGGCGAGGATCGAGTTGCGCATGTCCAGGAAGGACGGGTTCGACGGGCTGAGCTCCATGGCCCGCGTCACGATCGACTGCGAGGCCTTGCTGCCGATCGCGGTGCGCAGGTCCCACAGGGTCTGCGCCCAGATCTCGCCGTCCGCGTGCACCTCGGGACCACCGGCGTAGATCTTGCCGAAGTCGCCGTAGGTGTAGCCGCCGGGGCCGGCGCCGGCGGTGCCGGGGCAGACCGTGGCGGACGCGCCGACGGTGCAGTCGAGCGCCTCGGTGCGGATCGTGCCGCCGGCCGTCCAGTACTTGCCGATGAGCACGTCGCCCGGCTTGTTCGGGACGTCCTTCTCCAGGCCCTTGCTGAAGATGTAGTCCGAGGCGTACCAGTCGCTCCAGGCCTCGCCCATCGAGCCGCCCTGGACCTGGCTGAGCGTCGAGTTGCCGGCCGCGTCGACCACGAGGCGGTTCGACAGGCCGTGGGTGTACTCGTGGTAGACCACGTCGGCCTCGTCACCGGTGTTGGCGGCGACCGAGCCCGGCCCCGGGGTCAGCAGGTACATCTGCATGACCGGCGGGATGCCGTCCGGCGGGGTGTTCATGTTGGCGTTGTCGGTGTGGTTGGCGTCGGGCAGGCCGTTCGCGGTGTTCGCGCCGTCCATGGCCTGGCCCTGCACCGCGTCGCCGTCCTGCGCCTCGAAGTTGCCGGCGGCCCGGGTGAAGCCGATCGGCGACGACTTGAGGTGGTCGTGGAAGGTGCCGAGGAAGGTGAACAGCTGCACCGCGTTCTGCTTGCGGTTGACCTGCCACGAGTTCGCCGTCTCCGGGTCCCACGAGCACGGGTACGCGTCCGAGCAGAGGCCGCCCACCTCGTCGTTGAAGTCGACGAACGGGTAGTCCCAGCGCTTGATGCCGGACGGGCCGACCTCCTCGCTCGGGTCGGCCAGGTCGTTGTCGTTCACGTCGGACCAGACGTGGGCCACGTTGCCGGAGAGCTGCCGCGCGTTGTTCGGCAGCCAGCCCTTGGCGGTCAGGTCGACCTTCTCGGGCGTGCCGCCCTTGGGGGCGCCCGGGTAGTTCTTCCACACCTCGCCCGCGGTGTCGTTGGCGATCGTGCTGTGGCGGTAGAGAACCTCGCCGCTGGCGGCGTCGACGACGTGCACGTAGCCCTCGTCGACGACGATCGTCTGGTACGCGAGACGTACCCCACTGGCGGTCTGGAACCACACCAGCTTGGCGTTGCCGTTGTCGCTGAAGGTGGTGACGCCCGCGGCCGACTTGGTGGCCTTGGCGGTGGACGTGCCGAAGACGTCCTTGACGGCGGCGGCGCGGGCGCCGGCCGGGGTCAGCTTGGCGGCGCCGGCGGACGGCGGCAGCGCCTTGAGCGGCGAGCCGTCGACCTGCACCAGGCGGCCGTCCTTGGTCACGTGCGCCTTGAGGCCGTTGCCGAACACCGGCACCCCGTCGGCGACCTGGATCCAGCTCAGGTGGTGAGTGCCCTCGATGTCGACGTAGTCCTGGCGCAGTACGAGCGTGGCCAGGTCGGCGGCGGTGAGGCCGAAGACGTCGGTGTGGGCGGCGATGTAGTCCAGCGCGATCTTCGCCGGCTTCTTCTTGCTCGGGCCGGTCAGGAAACCGTCGAGCTTGGCGACCCGGCGCGGGGTGCCGGTCGCGCGGTCGATGTCGACGATGCCCTGGACGCCCAGGGAGTTGCGCAGGGTGTTCACCGTCGTGGCGGACGGCGTCGCGACGAGCGCGCGGCTCAGGGCGGCGCTGGGCGCGGCGGCCGCCGCGGCGGCCAGGTTGGCGCGGCTGTCGTAGTCGGCTCGCCGCTGCTGCTTGCTGTCGGTGGCCCCGGAGACGGCGCCGGGTAGCGGCGCTGCTTGTGCCTGTGCCGGCAGCAGTGCTGCCAGCAGGGCGACTCCGGCGGCGGCCGCTCCCACCCGCTTGGTTGCGGACGGCACGGATAACGCTCTCAATTCAGCCCCTCTCGACCGGGCCAGATACTGGCCCATCGATGGCTGATGCTCTTGCCGATCGGCAAATATAACTAGAGCGATGTCTGATTCTTTACCTATCCGATATGCATGTCCGGTTGACGGTTGTCGAATTACGCCAGTGGCCGTCCTCGGCGAGTTGCTGTGATCGGGCTAACCTGTGTGAGCGGGCCCCGGCACCATCAGGCGGGCTGCGCATATCACCATGGAGGAGGCCCGTGACAACCCCGACCTGGGACGAGCCCGGCGGACCACTGCCGAGCGAGGACTTCCGCGCCGCGACGACAGCCATCATGGCCAACATCGAGCAGGTCATCGAGGGCAAGAGCGCGACGGTGCGGCTCGCACTGGCGGTTCTGCTGGCCGAGGGCCACCTGTTGATCGAGGACGTGCCGGGCGTCGGCAAGACCAAGCTTGCCAAGGCGCTCGCCCGCTCCATCGACTGTTCGGTTCGCCGCATCCAGTTCACCCCCGACCTGCTGCCCAGCGATGTGACCGGCGTCAGCGTCTACAACCAGGAGACGCGCGACTTCGAGTTCAAGCCGGGCGCCGTCTTCGCCAACCTGGTGGTCGGCGACGAGATCAACCGCGCCTCGCCCAAGACCCAGTCCGCTCTCCTCGAGTGCATGGAGGAGCGGCAGGTCACGGTCGACGGCACGACGTACGAGCTCCAGTCGCCGTTCATGGTGATCGCCACGCAGAACCCGATCGAGATGGAGGGCACCTACCCCCTTCCCGAGGCGCAGCGTGACCGGTTCACCGCCCGCATCGCGATGGGATATCCCGATCCGCGGGCCGAGCTGGCCATGCTGGGCGGCCACGGCGCCCACGACCCGCTGAGCGACCTGCGCGCCGTCGCCGACGCCGCCCTGGTCCGCCGGCTGATCGCCACCGTGCGCGACGTGCACGCGGCCGACGCCGTTCAGCAGTACGCGATCGCCCTGGTCACCGCGACCCGTGAGGCCCCGGAGATCCGCCTCGGCGCCTCCCCGCGGTCCACGCTGCAGCTGCTGCGCACGGCCAAGGCGTTCGCCTGCCTCGAGGGCCGCGACTACGTGCTCCCCGACGACCTGCAGGCGCTGGCCGTGCCGGTCCTCGCGCACCGGCTCATCCCGACCGCGGACGCGCAGCTCAACCGCCGCACCACCGACGCCATCGTGGCCGAGATCGTGCACCGGCTGCCGCTGCCGCACGACCGCAACCGTTCGCCGTACGACACCCGTAACACCGGCGGCGCGGGCACCCAGTACGAGCCGCGGGGGCGCTGACCATGCGGGAGGCCCTCCGCGGGCTCACGACGCGCGGCCGCTCGTTCCTCGCGGCGGCCGCCGCGGCGGGCATCTCCGCGATCATCCTCGGCGAGCGCGACCTGCTGCGGGTGGCCGTGCTGCTCGCGGCGCTGCCGCTGCTCGCCGCCGCGTACGTGGGCCGCAGCCGCTACAAGCTGGCCTGCACCCGGTCGCTCGACCCCGGCCGCACCCCGGTCGGCTCCAGCGCCCGGGTGATCCTGCGCCTGCAGAACATGTCCCGCCTGCCCACCGGCACGCTTCTGCTGGAGGACAGGCTGCCGTACGCCCTGGGCAGCCGGCCGCGCGTGGTGCTGGAGCGCCTCGGCGCCCACCAGGCCAGCTCGGTGGCCTATACGGTCCGCGCCGACGTGCGCGGCCGCTACCCCATCGGACCCCTGGTCATCCGGCTCACCGATCCGTTCGGTCTGTGCGAGCTGACCCGCTCGTTCCCGAGCGTCGACAAGCTCGTCGTGATCCCCCAGGTGGTCACACTTCCGACGGTCCGGCTGGCCGGGGAGTACGCGGGCACGGGCGACAGCCGCGCCCGCTCGGTCGCCGTGCACGGCGAGGACGACGCGGCCACCCGTGAGTACCGCCGCGGCGACGACCTGCGCCGTGTGCACTGGCGCTCCACGGCCCGTACGGGCGAATTGATGGTCCGCCGCGAGGAACAGCCCTGGGAGAGCCGGGCCACGGTCGTGCTCGACACCCGGGTCTTCGCCCACCGGGGCGAGGGACCGACGGCCAGCTTCGAGTGGGCCGTGTCGGCCGCCGCCAGCATCGCCATGCACCTGCGCCAGCAGGGATACAAGCTGCGCCTGGTGACCGGCACCGGCATCGACATCGACGCGTCCGAGGTGGCCGGCGAGGGCGTGATCCTCGACACCCTGGCCGACGTCAAGACCGCGCAGAACGGCGACATCTCGATCCTGGTCGAGCAGGTCCGCCGCCGCTCCGACGGCGGGCTGGTGATCGGCATCTTCGGCTCGCTCACCGTGCCCGAGGCCGAGCTGCTGGCCGGCCTGCGCGG
The DNA here is from genome assembly GCF_042899005.1 of Actinoplanes sp. NPDC000266. Classification (NCBI taxonomy): domain Bacteria; kingdom Bacillati; phylum Actinomycetota; class Actinomycetes; order Micromonosporales; family Micromonosporaceae; genus Actinoplanes; species Actinoplanes sp. NPDC000266. The sequence continues at coordinate 419,651 of NZ_JBIAZI010000010.1, read as the reverse complement.
CAACGGCGCGACCTGCATCGGCTTCGCCATCGACAGCTCGACCTGGGTCAACCTGACCCCGGGCGAGCGGCAGGAGTCCGACAGCGAGCACGCGGCGGCGGCGCTGGCCCTGGTGCAGAACGGCTGGCGTTCGGTGCCGGTCGTCCACGGGTCGACGCTGCCGCAGCTCTGGCCGGCCGCCGCCCGCGGCTCCAGCGGCTTCGCCTGGCGGGCCGCGATGGCCGAGACAGTGGGAGGAGTCATCCGATGACCGGCCCCCGCCGACTGGGGCTCGTCGCGGCCGCGGCGACATTGCTCGCCGCCGCGCCGATCTCGTCGATCTTCGACACCTGGAAATGGCTGATGATGTGCCTGCTCGTGGTGGGCTTCATCGCCGGCGCGGCGTTCGCCGCGCGGTCGCTGCGGTTCCCCACGTGGGCACAGGCGCTCAGCATGATCGTCGTACTGCTGCTCATGCTGACCTGGATGTTCCCCAGCGGTCACGAGTTCCTGGTGCCGACCCCGTCCACCTTCGGCCACTTCGCCGATCTGTTCACCCAGGCCGGTCAGGACACCCGGTCGTACGCCGTGCCGGTCCCCGACCGTGACGGCCTGCTCTTCGTCACGGTGCTCGGCATCGGGTCGGTGGCGATCGCGGTCGACCTGCTGACCGTGGTGGTGCGCCGCCCGGCCCTGGCCGGCCTGCCGATGCTGGCGATCTACTCGGTGCCGGTCGCGGTCTACATCGACAGCGTCCCGGTGCTGCCGTTCATCATCGGCGCGATCGGTTTCCTCTGGTTGCTGGTCTCGGACAACATCGACCGGGTACGCCGGTTCGGGCGCCGCTTCACCGGCGACGGCCGCGACGTCGACGTGTGGGAGCCGTCCCCGCTGGCCGCGGCCGGCCGCCGCCTCGGCGTGATCGGTGTGGCCGCCGCGGTGCTGCTGCCGCTGGCCGTGCCGACCATCACCGGCGGCCTGCTCTCCCAGCTCACCCAGACCGGCGCCGGCGCCGGCAACGGCGTGGGCGGCGGCGGCAACGGCGGGCGGATCAACCTGTTCGCCTCGCTGAGCGGCAACCTCACCCAGAGCGAGACGGTCGAGCTGGTCCGGCTCACCACCAACGAGACGACGCCGTTCTACCTGCGCTTCGGCGTGGCCGACCAGCTCACCAACCTGGGCTTCGGCAGCCGCTCCCCCAGCGGCCAGGCGGTCGCGGCGGGCATGCCCGACCCGCGTACGGCCACGGCGGGCGGCAACTACCAGGAGTACACGGCCGACGTGAAGGTCAGCAACAAGCTCAACCAGGGCATGCTGCCGGTCTACCAGAACACGGTGTCGGTCGACGGCCTGCAGCGCGGCTGGTTCTACGACAACAACCAGCAGGTGGTGTACTCCAACCGCAACTCCACAAAGGAGCTGGAGTACAAGTTCGACTACGTGCGGGCCCGCTATCAGCCGGTCGACCTGCGCCAGGCCGAGCCGCTGGCCCCGGACGACCCGATCGTGCGGCTGAACACGGCCCACCCCGAGGACGCGACGGTGGCGGCGCTGGTCACCCGGCTCACCGCCGGCAAGACCAACGACTACGACAAGGTCCGGGCGCTGTACGACTACTTCTCGTCGAAGAACGGCTTCACGTACAGCCTGTCGACGCAGGCGGCGAACAACAGCACGGAGATCGCGGCGTTCCTGCAGAACAAGGTCGGCTACTGCCAGCAGTACGCGGCGGCGCTGGCCTGGATGTCCCGCCAGGCCGGCATCCCGGCCCGGGTGGCGTTCGGTTTCACCCGGGGCGACAGCCGCGAGGGCAACACGTACGTCATCACGAACAAGAACGCCCACGCCTGGACCGAGGTCTACCTGCAGGGCTTCGGCTGGATCCCGTTCGACGCGACCCCGTCGGCCGGAGTCCGCGGAGCGGCCCGCTCCGACTGGGCGCCCGACACCGAGCTCCCGCCGTCGACGGCCCCGTCCGCGGCGACCACGGCCGACCCCGGCGCCGAGGCCTCGGGCGCGCCCGGCACCATCGACCGCCCCGACCGTCCCGACCTGAACGACCCGGGCGTGGCCGGCTCGACCACCACCACGGAGTCGAGCAACCTGGGCGGCACGCTGCTCATCGTCGCGCTGATCGCCCTGGTGCTGGCCCTGCTGCTGGTGCCGGCCCTGCGCCGCGTCCTGGTCCGCCGCCACCGCTACGCGGCGACGGTCCCCAAGGTGACGGCGCTGTCGGAGGCCCAGGCGGGCCGCCCCGACGTGGTGGTGACGGCGGAGACCACAAAGGCCAGAGAGGACGCCCACGCGGCCTGGGACGAACTGCTGGACACGATGGTCGACTACCGGGTCCCGCTGGACCCGTCGGAGACCCCGCGCGTCACGGCCCAGCGCCTCATCAAGGACGCCGTCCTGATCGACGAGTCGGCCACCTCGGCCACGTTGCTGGGCACGGCCGAGGAGAGGGCACGGTACGCCCGCAAGCCCCTGCAGGGCGGCGAGCTGACCGCGGCGCTCAACCACGTACGGCGGGGCCTGTCCCGCTCGGCCACCAGGCGCACCCGCCTGACCGCGGCCCTGCTGCCCCCGTCGGTCCTGATGCGCTGGCGCCTGGGCCTGGCCGACACCTCGGCCAAGCTGGTCGGGGCCGGGAGCCGCGCCCGCGACGTCCTGTCCCGCTTCAGCCCGCGCCGCCTGCTGGCCAACAGGAGCCGCTGACGCCGAAGATGCCGCCGCCCACCCCGGGCGGCGGCATCCTCTTTTCAGGCCGCGTAGCTCAGATCGTCCAGCGACATGATCCGGGGCCCGTCGACGCCGGCGTGGACGTCCGCCCGATCGAGGAGGACCGCGGCCAGACCGGCCGCCCGAGCGCCGAGCACATCCTTGTGGAGCGAGTCCCCCACCATCAGCGCCCGGGAGGCGTCGACGCCCACCCGCTCAACGGCATGCCGGAAAGCACGAGGATCAGGCTTCCCGGCCGGCAGAGTCGACGAGGACACCAGAAGATCAACCTCAGGCACCAGCCCGAGCCGCTCAAGCTTGCGGCGCTGCTGCGCGTCCTCCCCGTTGGTGAACACGGCAACCGTCAGCCCCGCCGCGCGGGCCCGCCGAAGCGCCGGAACAGCATCGTCGAAAAGGGCCCACCCGGCCTCGTACCGCTCCAGATAGCCCGCGAAGAGCCCATCCGCCTCGGCGTCGCTGAGAGCCACCCCGAGAAAGTCCCGGACACGCTCCCGCCGCTGCTCCTCGAAAGCGATCTCCCGCCGCTGATACCGCTCGTAGTGCCGTTCCGACACCAGAGCCCACCGAGCGGGAACATCGGCCCGGTCGTCACCGAACCCTGAGGCCCACTCGACAGCGGCGGCACGAAACGCCGTCTCCTGATCGACCAACGTGTCATCCAGATCAAAAAGCACGGCTTCCAGCACGCCCGGATCTTGACACGCCACGGGCTACGACGGGAACCTGCGCCACCCCACCGGCCGAGCCAGGACGATGATCAGGGTTCCCAGCGGACCCCACAGGCTGGGAACAAAGTACGGCCGATGATCCAGACATTTACGACGAACAAGCAGCTGATTCACCGGGTAGAAGGCGCCGATGATCACCAGCCACGCCAGCCAGCCCAGATAGTCACCCATCGCACCCTCACCTAGATCAACTAAACGGTAGCCGCCCGCGCCCAGAAGGCGGTTCCGCTGTTCGGGCGAGGTCACGTCCCTCAGGCGTCGACATACGAGCCCATGCCCACCGACGACCACAGGATGGCCGCCCGATCGGAACTGCGAGAACTTCTGGCCGGCACCAGCCCACTCGACACCGCCGGCCTCCAACCGCAGACAGGCGCGGGCAGGGGCCAGGGGCGACTGGCGCCCGGCGCGAACCCCGGCGGCGACGACGGCGACGGCAGCGACGGCAGCGGCAGCGGCGACGACGGCGACCGTGCGGGGCGGCGGACGGCTTGACGCGGCGCTGGCGGCTACGGGCGCAAGGACAGCCGAGCATGCGGGTGGGGAGGTTCCTGGGCGCAGGCCCAACGGCGGGGCGCAGATAGCCAAGCATGCGGGCGGCGGTTTCCCGGACACAGATTCAACGGCTGGGCGCGAGACAACCCATCACGCAAGCAGCGGCCGGCCCGGCGCCGGGTTCGACTGCTGGGCGCGAGAGAGGCGGCGTGCGGGCGGCGGCAGGCCCGGAGGCCAGGCGCGAGACAGCCGGGCGGGCGGGTTGGCGTCGGCCCGCATCCGGGCGTGTGGCTCGGCGTCGGCCCGCCGGGCGGGTGCGAGGCAGCCGGGCGTACGGGCGGTGGGGCCGGGGGGCCAGGCGTGGGGAAACGGCAGATGGCGGCCTGAGGCCGCCATCCTGCTCTGGCCGGTGCTGTCGGCATCGGCTCGGGGCCTGCTGGACGCCGAGGCGGGGCAGCTGGCCTTTGGTGCCGGCCGGCTGGGCCGGCAGGCTCGCTATGTGGTTGTGGTCGTCAGCGGTGACCCTCGGGCCGCTGGCGCCAGCGGTCCTCCAGGCGGTCGAGGAAGCCTGACTTGCGGGTCTGGCGGGTGCGGCGCGTGGCTGTGCCGCCCACCGCGTGGAGGTCGGGGGCCGAACCCTTGCGACGGGACTGCATCGCCAGGGCGGCCGAGCCGAGCATGACGACGAAGCCGGCCACGCCGAGCGGCGTGTTGCTGCTGACCGTCCCGTAGACGACCAGGGCGAGGCCAAGGATGATCACGAACGCGGCGATGAGGAGCCGGCGCCGTGCGTGGAAACGCGGGTCGCTGGCCCGCACAGCCGAGGCGAATTTGGGGTCCTCGGCAAGCGACCGCTCGATCTGATCGAACAGCCGCTGCTCGTGCTCCGAGAGCGGCACGGCATTCCTCCCCGGGCGCGGTAACCGGTCCCTCGGGTTGGGACCGGGGTGTCACTAAGGTAAGTGGCTCGGGACAGCCGTCGGCTGCCTTACCGAGCAAGTCTACGAGGGGGTTGGCGGGTCGGAAAGCGGGACGACCGTCGAGTGCGGGTGATTTTCGGTTCGGCGTAGATCGCTTTGTCCCAAAAGACTGGCCGGACCGACGCTCGCCCGGCCGAACCGGGCGATCACCGCGTCGGTGGCGGCCTCCGCCTCGCGCCAGCCGCGCTCCGGCTCACCCAGGCTGAGCTGCCGTGACGTGGTCGCCGCGTCGGTGAGGCCCTCGACCCGGACGCCGACCAGACGAATGTGGTCGCGCGCGCCCAGCGCCGTGAACAAATTCCAAACCGTCTCGAAAATCTCACGTGCCACATCGGTGCTCGTGGGCACCGTACGAGATCGGTTGACCGTCCGGAAGTCGGCCAGCCGGACCTTGATCGCGATCGTGCGGCCGACGTACCCGCTCGCGCGCAGCCGGGCCCCGACCTTCTCGGAGAGGGCGAGCAGGCTGCGCCGGATCAGGAGCGGATCGGCGACGTCGGTATCGAACGTCATCTCGGCGCCGATCGATTTCTCCTCACGCTCGGGCGTCACCCGCCGCGGGTCGCGCCCCCACGCCAGCTCGTGCAGATGGGTGGCCGCGGCGTCACCGAGCGCGCCCCGGAGCATGTTCACCGGAGCGTGGGCGATCTCGCCGACCGTGGTGAGCCCGAGCCGGCGCAGCGTCTCGGCCGCCCGCTCCCCCACGCCCCAGAGCGCGTCGACCGGCAGCGGATGGAGGAAGTCGAGCACGAGCCCGTGCGGGACGACGACCACGCCGTCGGGCTTGGCCCGGGTGGAACCGAGCTTGGCCACGAACTTGGTCGAGGCGACACCGACCGAGCAGGTCAGCCGCTGCTCCTCGAGCATGCGGCGGCGGATCAGCTGGGCGATCTCGACCGGCCGCCCCAGGAGCCGCTGGGCGCCGGCCACGTCGAGGAAGGCTTCGTCGGAGGAGAGCGGCTCGACCAGCGGCGTCACGTCCCGGAAGATCGCCATGACGGCCCGGGAGGCCTCACCGATGGCGGGACCGTCGACCGGCAGGAAGATCGCCCGAGGACAGAGGAGCCGGGCCCGGGCGGTGGGCATGGCGCTGCGTACGCCGAATCTCCGCGCCTCATAACTGGCCGAGCTGACCACACCACGCGGCCCGACGCCGCCGACGACCACCGGCTTGCCCCGCAGCGAGGGGTCGGACCGCACGGCGACGGACGCGAAGAAGGCGTCCATGTCGACATGCAGGATCGTGCACCCCGCGTCGTCGGCGCCGGGCCCGAAACGCGGGTCACGCTCCCTCGGCACAGCCTGGCTTCGTCCCACGTCAGGAAGGCTAGTGCGGTGTCCACGAACGTTTGCCGGGTGGGTTCCGGTGGTGTTGTGGATCCTCGCCCATGAGTGTGGACGAGCGACTCCCCACCGGTGTGGGTGGGGCGGGCCTCCGCCGGCCAACTGACCCGCCGGCCGCCGCCCGTGGGTGGCGGCGGGGGTCACGCCGTGCTGGTCCGGCACCGGGAAGGTGCCGTCCGGCTCGACGGTGCGTGACCATCTGACCCATGACAGGGGTGCAGGTGGTGAGAGCGCTGCCCGGGGTTCGGGCGGCGATGGTGAACGCCGCGGCGAGGTCGCGATGCCCGGCGAACTGACAATGCCGGCAGGTCATGGTCCTGCCGCGTGGTTTGGTGATCTTCTTGCCGCAGTGTGGGCAGGTTGAGGAGGTGCCGCGTTCGTCGACCAGATGGACTTGGATTCCGGCCAGGGCGGCTTTGTCTTGCAGGATCCTAAGGGTGCGGCCGATCTGCCAATGCCGGAGCCGCAGGTTGTGCCGCCGCCCGGCCGGCAGATCGAGCACACCACGCGGGTCCCCGACGGTCAGCGTGCCGATCCGGTGCTCGACCGCCCAGCCGACCACTGTTGTGGCGGCCTCGTGCAAGGCCTGCCGCACGCGGCGGCGGTGCCGGCCTTCGATCAGCCGGGCCCGGCGGCGGGTCTTGCGCCAGCGCCGCGATCCGCGTTGCCGTTTGCTGGGTGCCCGGGTGGCGGTGGCGCGGCGGCGGGCTTTGGTGTCGGCCAGATGCAGGCGGTGCTCGGCCCGAATCGCGCGGCCGGAGACCAGCAGCGCCGCACCGTCGCGGGTGGCGACCGCGAACGGGTGAATGATCCCGCAATCCACCCCCGCGACGCGGCCCGGGTCAGGTTGCTTGCCGGCCGGATACGTGGCGATCGGGAGTTCGGCGGTGACGTCGAGGCACAGTCGGCCGTCAGCGAACAGCAGGGTCACCGACCGCAGGGTCTCGGCCGGATACGGCACCAGCCGATCCAGCCGCAGCAGCAACGCCCGGCAGCCCCGGGCGACCGGTAGCCGCAGGCGGTGTCCGTCAAGGCCGAAGGTGCCGTGGTACCAGCGGATCGGCATCAACGAGCGCCGGCGGCGCGGGAACCGCACCTCGAGGGCGCCGGCTTTGCGGCGGGCGGCGGCGGAGAACCAGGCATCGGAGTAACGCCGTAACACCGACCGGGCACCTGTGCTGTCGAGTTCACTGAACGTGCCGGGCCCGGACTGGGCCAGCAGGCGGCACAGCTCCTGATAGCCCGCCGCCGGGGCGTCCCCACGCCGGCGCCGCCAGCCGTTGACCTCCAGCACACACGCCCACACGTCCCCGGCGGAGCGCAGCAAACCGAAACAACGCTGCCGCTGGGCGCGGGTCAGGCGCAGGCCGACCCAGGCGGTGCGGTGTACCACCGGACCAGCACTAGCGCTGCGACGTCTAGGCATGGAGCAAGGATGCCACGGACGTCGAACCCGGTCAACGTTCATGGACACCGCACTAGCGGCACCCCCTGACAAAAACATCGAGGAATAAAACGTACATTTAGCGCAAGGGGGTTGGGCGAGGACAAAGAGTCGGCGCGGGGTCAGGCTCGGGCGATCAACAGCGGCACTGTCATCTCGGCCGCGGTCACTGAGCCGTGGTAGGCGATCAACCGGCCCACCGGTGGCGGCTCCCAGCCGCTGGCCAGGGCTACCGCCCGGTTGCGGCAGACGATCACCACGTCGCCGATGCGGGAGCGGTGGCCGGACGGCACCGGGCCGAACCAGCCGTCGTCGATGATCTCCTCGCGGGTCGCGACCCACGCGTCGTCGCCCATGACCTCCTGCCAGGCCGCTATCAGGTCGGGCGTCGCTCCCGGCTCCGTGTGCAGGTAGCGGACCCGCGGCTCCCCCGCCACCGTCGTCACCCCGTCCGACAGGCCCGGATTGCCGGCCATGTCGTAGCGGGACGCGACCGGCACGTTCAGCTGGCCGTGGTCGGCGATCACCAGCAGCGCCGAGCGGGGCGGCAGGCCGTGTACCAGGCGGTCCAGCAGGTCGTCCACTCCCTGAGCGGCCATCCGCCAGTAGCGCGAGTCGACCCCGTACAAGTGACCGGTCTTGTCCAGATCGGCGTGATAGCCGTACACCAGGGCCGGACCGGCCGCCAGCGCCTCCAGCATCCGTTCGGCCAGCTCGGCCCCCTCCGAGGCGCTCCGGAAGGACGCGCCCCGATAGGCCGCCACCGTCAGGCCGCTGCCCTCGAACTCCGGGCGTACCACCTGGGTGACCTTCACCCCCGCGGCCGCCGCCGTCTCGAAGCGGGTCGGCACCGGCTGCCAGCCCGCCGGGTCCGGGTCGTCGTTCCAGTGGACGTGGTTGAGCACCCGCCCGTCCGGGCGCCTCGTGGTGAAGCCGAGCACCCCGTGCGCGCCCGGCGGCACTCCCGTGCCCACCGTGACCAGGCTGACCGGTGTCGTCGAGGGAAACCCGGTGGTCAAGGTGCGTGCGCCGGTGGCCAGTTCGTTCAAGATCGGCGTGTACGGCTCGGCGACCGGCAGCTGATGCGCGCCGAGCCCGTCCACGAGCAGCACCGCGATCCGGTCCACCCCGTCCAGCTGCTCCCGCAGGCCCAGCGTGTCGGCCGCGCCCGGAACCCCGAGCACCGCGCTCGCGCTGGGAAGAACATCGGAAAGGCTTCCCTTGCCGTACGCCGGACGAACCGCCACGAAAGCAGCGTCCGGCAACCGATCGTCCGGCACCACGAGCGGCCCGCTCATCGAGGGCTGAGTGTCGGGCGGGATCCGCCCGGTCAGCGCCTCCTCCTCGGACAGCGACGCCGCCGAGCGCCGAGAAGGAGAAGACGTGGGCGCGGGCCGGGCCGAGGACTCGGCGTTGATCTCAGACATCAGCAGCTCCCGGACTCAGGGGCGACGACGCTCGGGACGGCGAGGGCCAGAAGTGGCGGCGGCCAAGGGCGGCGGCGATCGGGGGCGGCGACAGTCAGGAGTGGCGGGCGAAGACGTGCAGCTGGGAGGCGATGTCGCGGAACGGCGGCCGTGCGGCCAGCTCGAGCTCCAGCGCCAGCAGGGCCTGCGGGTCCTCCTCGACCACCGCGGCCGGCAGGAGGTCGGCCAGAACCCGTACGCCATGGGTCTCCTCCGGCTCGAGACCCGCCGAGCGCAGGAGAGCCGTGGCGCTCTCGGCGTCGAAGCGACGGCGCAGGGTGTCGCGCGCGCCGGCCCGGCCCTCGGGATCGGCGGCCACGGCCGCGGCCGAGCCGAGGTGACCGTTTATCGCGCGGCCCAGGATGGCCGCGGCCTTGCTCGCCACCAGCAGGCTCACCGCACCGCCCGGGCGCAGCGCGGCCGCGATCGCCTCGACCACCGAGGCCGGGTCGTCGACGACCTCGAGGACCGCGTGGCAGAGGACCAGGTCGGCGCTGGCCGGCTCGACCAGGCCGGCGAGCGCGTCGCCGTCGCCCTGCACGGCCCGGACCCGGTCGGCCACGCCGGCGTCGGCGGCCCGGCGGGTCAGGGCGGCCAGCGCGTCGGGGCTGGCGTCGACGACGGTGACGGTGTGGCCGGCCTCGGCCAGCGGCACGGCGAAACCGCCCGTGCCGCCGCCGACGTCGATCACGGTCAGCTCGCGGCCGGCGTTCCGCTCCAGCTCCCGCCGCAGCACCGCCCAGACGGCGGCGGTCCGGGTGGTCACGAGCGGTCGGGCGGTACGCGTCGATGCGATTTCCACACGCGCAGCGTAACGGCCGTTCGCCGGTGCCGCGCTCGTGGAGGCCCGGTCAGAACTCGAACAGGACGCCCGTGGCGCGGCGCATCTCGCAGGTGTTGCCGAACTTGTGCGTCCACTTCACCGGCATGCGGCGCCACACGCCGGTGACCTCGGCCGTCACCGGGGCGTAGATCATCACGCAGGCGGTGGTCTTCGGTTCGATCCGGCCGGGATCGGCGCCGACCGCGCTCAGCGTCTCGCAGGCCGCCTCGGGCTTCGGGTGGCCGCCACCGGCGGGCTCGCAGTCCAGCGTGACGGCCATCGCGAAACCGGACTCCGACGTGTACTGCAGCTTGAGCGCCACCTTCGGCTCCTGAGGGCGCGGCGGCGAACCGTAGGGCTTGGGGTCGGCCACCGGCCCGGGAAGGAGAGCGGCCAGAGCAGCGACGGAAGTAAGCAGAGTCGTGAACACAAAAGCCCCCTAAAACCGACAAATCATCCTCAAGAGTAACGAGGACCGGGGGCGGTGGTTACCGGAAGTCGCGGGAGGCCGGCGTCACCGGCGGGGTCACCGCCTCCAGACGGTCGGCGACCAGGTTGAGCACGCCCTCGGCCTTCTCCAGCCGGCCCCGGACGATCAGCGCCGAGCTGGTGCGGGCCACCCGCCGGTAGCGCTGCCACAGCCCCGGCGAGCAGGTCACGTTGAGCATCCCGGTCTCGTCCTCGAGGTTGACGAAGGTCACCCCGCCCGCGGTCGCCGGCCGCTGCCGGTGGGTGACGATGCCGCCCACGCGGATCCGGGTGCCCGCCTCGACCGCGCCCAGCCGGGAGATGGGCAGGGCGCCCGCCCTGTCCAGGTCGGCCCGGATGAACTGGGCCGGATGCGAGTCCGGGGACAGCCCGGTGGCCCAGACGTCGGCCACCAGTTCGTCGACCTCGCTCATGCCGGGCAGCATCGGGGCGTCGGTGCCGGTCACCGTGCCCGGGAGGCGGTCGGGCCGGTCCTGGGCGGCGGCGCCGGCCGCCCACAGGGCCTCGCGACGGGTCAGCCCGAAGCCCGCGAACGCGTCGGCCGTGGCGAGCGCCTCCAGATGGGCCGTCGTGCATCCGGTCCGGCGGGACAGATCCGTCATGCTCGTGAAGGGCCCGCGCTCCCGGCGTTCCTCCTCGATGCGCTTGGCCAGCTCCTCACCGAGCGTACGGACGGAGGAAAGACCCTGACGCACAGCCGGGCCACCCAATCCCCAGGCGTGCGGCGGCTCACCGCGCATCGACCCCCATCGGGTCTGCGGTGTCGATTCGAGAACGGCCGCGGCGTCGCTGAGATTGATGTCGGGGCGGCGGACCTCCACACCGTGCCGGCGGGCGTCGTCGACCAGTGACTGCGGTGAATAGAAGCCCATCGGCTGCGCGTTCAGCAGGGCCGCGCAGAAGGCGGCGGGGTGATAGCGCTTGAGCCACGCGCTGGCGTACACCAAATAAGCGAAACTCATCGCGTGGCTCTCCGGAAAGCCATAGCTGGCGAAAGCGGAGAGTTTGAGAAAGAGGTCGTCGGCGAGCTCGCCGGTGATGCCCCGCTCGGCCATGCCCTGGTAGAGGCGGTCCTTGATGCGGTCCATCTTCTCGGCCGACCGTTTCGAGCCCATGGCCCGCCGCAGCTGATCGGCCTCGGCCGGATCGAAGCCGGCGACGTCGATCGCGAGCTGCATCAACTGCTCCTGAAAGAGCGGCACGCCGAGCGTCTTCTCCAGGGCATTACGCATGAGGGGATGCGGATAGGCGATTTCCTCCAGGCCGTTCTTCCTTCGGATGTACGGGTGGACGGAGCCCCCTTGAATGGGACCCGGCCGGATGAGCGCGACCTCCACCACCAGGTCGTAGAACTCGCGGGGCTTGAGCCGGGGAAGGGTCGCCATCTGCGCGCGGCTCTCCACTTGGAAAACGCCGACCGAATCGGCCCGGCACAACATGTCGTACACCTCGGAATCGGTCAGATCCATCGACCCGATGTCCAACTCGGACTCGATCATCTCGTGGGCGTAGCGCAGCGCCGACAGCATGCCCAGACCGAGCAGGTCGAACTTGACCAGCTCGATCGCCGCGCAGTCGTCCTTGTCCCACTGGAGCACGGTCCGTCCCGGCATCCGGCCCCATTCGACCGGGCACACCTCGATGATCGGCCGGTCGCAGATCACCATGCCGCCCGAGTGGATGCCCAGGTGCCGCGGAAAATCCTGGACCTGATTGGCGTACGACACGACCTGCTCCGGAATGTCCTCGACGTCGACCGTGGCCACGCTGCCCCAGCGGTCGATCTGCTTGCTCCACGCGTCCTGCTGGCCCGGCGAGAAGCCGAAGGCCTTCGCCATGTCCCGCACGGCGGAGCGTGGCCGGTAGGAGATGACGTTGGCGACCTGCGCGGTGTGCTCGCGGCCGTGCTTGCGGTAGACGTGCTGGATGACCTCCTCGCGCCGGTCCGATTCGATGTCCACGTCGATGTCAGGCGGCCCGTCCCGCTCCGGGGCGAGGAAGCGCTCGAAGAGCAGGTTGTGGGCGACGGCGTCCACATTGGTGATGCGCAGCGCGTAGCAGACGGCGGAGTTGGCGGCCGACCCGCGCCCCTGCGCGTAGATCCGGTTGTCCCGGCAGAACTCGACGATGTCGTAGACGACCAGGAAGTACCCCGGGAAGCCGAGCTCCTCGATCATGCGCAGCTCGTACTCGATCTGCTCGTACGCCCGCGGATGCGCCTCGGGCGGCCCGTAGCGGTCACGGGCGCCGCGCATGGTGAGCTCGCGCAGCCAGCTCATCTCGGTGTGCCCGGCCTCGGGAATCGGGAAGTCGGGAAGCTTGGGCGCGACCAGGTTGAGGTCGAAGGCGAGATCCTCACCGAACATGGCCGCGTTGGCGACGGCACCCGGATAGGCGGCGAACCGGCGGGCCATCTCATCCCCGCTCCGCAGATGCGCGGTGCCGGCCGCGGGCAGCCAGCCGTCGATCTCGTCCAGGCTGCGCCGGGCCCGCACGGCGGCGAGAGCGGTGGCGAGCCGCCGCCGGGCCGGAACGGCGTAGTGCACGTTGTTGGTGGCCACGACCTCCAGATGCCGGCTCTCGGCCAGCGCGAAAAGCACATCGTTACGGTCGTCGTCGTACGGGTCACCGTGCGATATCAACTCAACCGCGACATTGGGCTTGCCGAAAAGAGCGACAAGCCGGTCCAGCTCGTACGCCGCCGCCTCCACCCCCTCGGTGGCCAGAGCCAGAGGCACACTGCCTTTGCGGCACCCGGTCAGCACGAGCACGTGGTCACGCAGCTCCGCCGCGACATCCTCGAGATCGCCGTACGCGGGCCGCCCCTTTTCCCCACCGGCGAGCTGCCCCCGGGAGATCACCCGGGCCAGCCGGGCATAACCCTCATGCCCGTGCGCGAGAGCGAGCAGATGACGCCCTTCGGGGTCGGGCTCCCCGTTCTGCGGCCGGGAGAGATCGAGGGAGAGCTCGGCACCGAAGATCGTGGGAAGCCCCAGCTCCCGAGCGGCCTGCGAGAACCGGACAACCCCGTAGAACCCGTCGTGGTCGGTGACGGCCAGCCCTTTCAACCCGAGCCGGGCCGCCTCCTCGGCCAGCTCCTCCGGATGGCTGGCCCCGTCGAGAAAGCTGAAGTTCGTATGACAGTGCAGTTCGGCGTACGGGGTGCGGCTCTCGGAGGCGACAAGGGCGGGCGCCTCGTAGGGCTGCCGTTTCCGCGACCAGGCCGGCGAGTCCCCACCGTCCCCGTCCACGGCCAGCGGATCGACGACGTACGCCGTCTTCCGCCCCGAAAGCTTCCCTTCCAACTCGGACCAGGGAATACCAGGGTTATTGAAGCCCACGAGACCCTCCGAGCTCAGTCATAGACGGCCTCGACAGCCCAGTGCCCCGAAGCGAGCACCAGCAGAAACGCCCGCTCATCGACAAGAACCACCTGGAAGCGCGCCCGCCGCCGCCCTTCGCCGGCCGCCCACCACCGCTCGTCGATCGGCCACGGCCCGGCCCATCCGGTGATCTCCACCGGCCGCCCCCGATCAACCACGAGCGCGGCGGGATCCCCGGTGAGCTCGAGCCGCGCGCTGACCCCCACGGGCGTCCCCGCCTCATCGATCACCACGGCCCCGACCGGCTGCGGCAGCACAAGAGCCGGCGCCGGCTTCGGAAGCCGCCCCGGCCAAGGCGGCAGAACGGGCGGTTTGGGAGGTTTGCGCCCGACCCGCTTACCCCAGGCCCGCACCGCAAGCAGAGTGACCTCGTCCCGCCGCTCCAAGCCCCCCGCGCCGTGCCGCCCCGAGCCCTCCGTGTCCCGCTGCTCCGAGCCCCCCGCGTCCTGCCACCCTGAGCCCTCCGTGTCCCGCCGCTCCGAGCCCACCGCGGAGGCCGAAGCCGCGCCGGCAGCCGCGTCAGACACCGGCAACGCCGCAGGCGCCAGAAGGCGGCCCACAGGCACGGCGGGCGCCGGGGATTCACTGACGGGCGCGGCGGACTCGCCGGCAGACGCGGCCTGCGCCGGGAGATGACCAGGAGGGGCCGCGGAGGTCTCGTCGGTGGGTGGCGGCACCGGGCGATGATCGGAAAGGCGGGAAACCGACGCCAATCCTCGACCCCTGCCCGAAAAGTCCGGTGGTGAGGTCTCGGGAAATTGCTCCACATCATCCCAGGATGGGACCGGGGCGGGGATCTTTCGCCGCGAGGACAAAGGGATCACGGTGCCGTCGGCGGAGGGCTCCGGGCGTACATCCGGAAGGGGGTCGGGGGTCGGGGGTTCGTAATCGGGCAGGTCGGGAGTCAGGGCCGGCGCCGTCGAACGGGGCAGCAGCGGGGCCGTCCGGACGCCCGGGATCGGGTCGTCGTGGGTGGTGGACGGGCGGGCCGGGTCGCGTTCGTCGCCCCAGGGGACCAGGCGGATCTGGTCGTCGGTGGAGCGGCCTCCGCCCAGGACCGGTGTGACCACGGCATGGGGGCCCAGCAGGCCCTGCACACGGCTGAAGGCCCGGTGGGCCCGTTCCCGTTCGGCGCCGGTGTCGCCCCACAGACCGGGCTGCAGTCCCAAGTGGACCAGGACGCCGTCGGGGATCAGCCGCAGGCGTACGAGGCCGGCCGTGGGGCGGGCCGGGGCGCCTCGCCGGGCGCCGGTCAGCCAGCCGTCGAGTTGCCAGCGGACACGTTCGGCGATGGCGGCGGCGGTCAGGGTGCCGTCGTGGCGCCAGACCCGGTGCAGTTCCTGGCCGTCGGCGGTGATCGCCTCGATGCCGAGGCGGGTGCAGGCCAGGCCGTACGCCGAAAGCCCGTCATGCAACCGCTCGGCGAGAGCCCTTCCCGCGAAGGCCGCCACATCGACTCTTTCCAGCGGTTCGTCGTACGTCTCCTCGACCTCCAGATCCGGAGGAGGCTTCCGCACAGCGAGCGGCCGATGGTCGAGCCCACCCGCGAGCCGGTGCGCGAGCGCCCCGTCGAACCCGAACCGGCTCAGCACGTCCCCCGCCGGCAGCCGCGCGAAGTCCCCCAGCGTCTTGATCCCGAGCCGCTTCAGCAGATCGACCAACTCGGGCCGCTCCAGCGCCTCGACCGGCTCCCCCGCCAGAAAGGCCGCCGTCTCCCCCGGCGGGATCAGCAGCCCTTTCCGCGCCGCGAGCCCCGCCGCGAAGACCCCTTCGGCCACACCGACCTGACTTTCCACCTCACACTGCTGCGCGACCTGCTCCACAATCCGCTCGGCCGCGGCCTCTTCCCCACCGAAGTACCGGGCCGGCCCCCGCGCCGCGAACGCACAGGCCCCCGGCCGAATCACCTCGACCCCGACCGCGGCTTCCTCCACCGCCGCCACCACAGCTTCAAAGGCCCGGGCATCACGCCCAGGGTCGTCTTCGACGACAACAAGCTGAGGGCATCGGCTCTGCGCTTCCCGGCGCCGCAGTCCTTTCCGTACGCCTTCACGCCGCGCCCCTTCGGAACAGGCCACCACCCGATTCCCCCGCAACACGACAACCGCACCCGCCGCCGGCACTCCTTCCACGATCTCGGCCGCCACCACAGCCCAGTCCGGACACCAGAGCAACATCGTCCGGGCCCCCGCCACCCCGGTAGTCCCCGCAACAGCCACTTCAGCCCACCGCCACCGACGAGACGTCCTTCGACCGGGCCTTCCACGGTCCCTCCATCGGCCGATCATCTACAGAGGACTTCCGCTCCTCACTGGCGACAACCGACGAAGCCGCCGGCCGCCCCACCATGACGGCCCGGTCGGCGTCGACGGAGAGAACCCGGGACGGCGATCCGACAGCGACCAGCCGCCGCCCCGCCCCCGAGGTGGACGACCCCACCGGCAGGACCGAGGAGTCATCCATAGTGGCCCCAACCACAGAAGACAAAACGGACGCGATCGCGGAGTGCAGAGCGGACGAAGCCGCAGAGGGCCGAGCAGGCGCAACCGCGGAAAGCTGGGCGGGCGCAACCGCCAAGAGCCGAGCAGGCAGAGCTGCGGAAGGCCGGGCAGGCGCAACCCCAGAAGACCGGACAGGCAAAGCCGCTAAAGGCTGGGCGGACGAGACCCCAGAAGGCCGCAAAGGCGCAACCGCGAAAGGCCGAACGGTCGAAACCGCGGAAGGCCGGGTGGGCGCGACTGCGGAAGGCCGGGTGGACGGGACCGCGGAAGGCCGAGCGGGCGCGACTGCGGAAGGCCGGGTGGGTTGAGGGGCCTGCGGCTGGGTGCGGGTGGGGTGAGGGTCGAGGGTGGAGGGGGCCGGAGGCAGGGTGATCGGGCGGATGGTGATGCCTGGCATCCACATGGTGGCCTGTTTGGGGCGGGCGGCTGCTCCCCGGCCGTGGGCTCTGACTGTCAGTTCGCGGCGGCGTAGGCGGCCGTGGCCTGTGCCCAAGCCCTCCCAGCGGGCGGCGGTCACGCTCAACGTGACGTCGGCTCCTGACCAGTCGCCGAAGGGGACCAGGACGCTTCCTCGCTGGCGGGCCCGGGCCACCAAACGGGAGGCTGTCGAGCCGGAGACGCCGCCGGGCACTGCCGTGACGACCACGTCCACGCCGTCGATCAGGGCGGCCACGACCGTGGGCCACTCCGGGCCTGGGTCGGGCACCAGGGCCAGGCGGTCCAGGGCTATGCCGCTCTCGGCGGCGGCGATCGCGCCGAGTGAGGGTACGCCGACCACCGCGCACCACGAGCCGGCCCGGGAAGCCTCGGCGAGCAGGGCCAGCAGCAGTGACGTTCCGCCGCCGGCGGTGGCCTCGCGGCCGGTGGTGACGGCGACGGTGCTGCCGCGCCGGAGACCGCGCCCGGGCAGCAGGCCGCTCAGCTCGGGCGCCACCGGCAGCATCCGCTGCACACCGCTGGTCTCGGTCTCCCCGGCCGCCCGAACCAGCTCGGCAAGGGCGGCCGCACCGCTGCTCATGCGTCCCGCCATATGGTGCCTCGCTCTGTTGCTCTCGTCCCGGCGCACGAACCGGCGCTTCGAACGGGCCGCCCTCCATGGCGGCTCCCGCCCCGAGCCCGCGTCTCCGCACGATCGCGAAAACCCGCAGCTCACTGTCCGCCGGTCGCTCCCACCGGCTGCATCACTTGTCGCGCCGCCGAACCCCGGGCACGCGGATCAGAGCCAGGCCGTGGACCAGGCTTGTCGGATCGGCGTGGAGCCCGTGGGGCCGGCGGCGGGTCAGGCGGCCAAGGGCGGCTGGTAGGTCAGGCCCAAGGCGGACTCGACGACGGCCACGAACTGCTCGGCGGCTCGCAGGAGGTCGTCGGCCTCTCGGGGGCTCACCACGCGGGGGATGCCGGCCTCGGCGGCGGCCCGTTTGCCGGCGCCCAGGGCGAAGTAGTTGGCCCACTCGCCGAACTCGGGCGCCACCAGGACCAGCAGAGACCAGACACTGGTCACGCGGCTGCGTCTCGTGGAGGTGGCCGGGCGCGCGCGGGCGGCGAGGACCGCCGCGGCGGCGCGCAGGGCGGCCAGGTGAGCCGCGGCGTAGCGCAAGCCGTCGGGGCGGGTGCGTGCCGCCTCGTCGAGGCCCTGTCGGGCGATCGTCAGCAGCTGGGCAGGGGTGCGCTGCGGCAGCATGTGCGCCGGAACCGTGGGCGCCTCGGCCCGGGCGGCCGCGGTCGGCGCATGGGCCAGACCGGGCACCTGGGTGAGGGCCGGCGCCGTGTTGCTCGCCATGGTGTTTCTCCTCGCGTGTGTCGCATCCGACGAACTGGTCGAACCGATCAGCTGCGGAGGAAGACGCAGCAGCTTGCATGCCCCGGAGGGCAGCCGGCCGGGCGTGAAGCTTCCCCACACCACACCCGGCCGGACTCACCGGCGGGTCCGTCGCCCGCCACCCGGGGGTCGGGGGCAGCGGACGACGGTCCTGCCTTGTCTGAAGGCGCCGGACCCGCGAATGCCCGGAGCCTCACGCGCGGCACTTCGCGGGTGCCGCGCACCGGGGGCCGAGCCGCGAAACTCAGCTCCCGGCGCCAGAGCGGACGCTCGTTCGAACATCCGTTCTAACTAAGGAAGAGACTAGCACTTGTGTACGACAAAAAAGCAACCCCGCGGGCCTGGCGCGTCACACAAGAAGAAAAGGATCAAATGGGCTTCTCAAAGGCGAGTTGGTTGTACGGCGACTCGTCGTACGGCGGAATCTCCCGATAACCGGCACTCCGGTAGAGAGCGATCGCCTCCACGAGCGTGGAGTGGGTGCCCAGGCGGACCGTCGCGACGCCGTGGGCCGCGGCATCGGACTCCAGCGCCGCGAGCAACCGCCGAGCCAACCCCAGGCCCCGCGCCGCAGGACTCACCCAAAGGTGGCGAATCTCCGCTGAGCCCGGCGAGAAGAGCTGCCACAGGCCACAGCCGATCGGGTTGCCCTCCTCGGCGGCCAGCAGGAAGGTGCCGTCGCTCAGGCTGCCGGGCGGCAGCAGGGCACCCTCGGCGTCGTAACCCTCCGGAAAGCGAAGAGCCAGTTCCCCCGCGTACGCCTTCAGGCAGGAACGGGCCTCCGGCGAAGAGTCGGGTACCGGGGTCAGGGTGATCGCGGCCAGCCGCAGCAGGCGCCGGACCTCGGCCTGCGCGCCCACCAGCCGGGACCGCTGCTCCGGGCTCAACGGCCCCAGCAGCCCGGCCACGCCGGCCCGGGAACGGTCCTCCAGGTCGGCCAGCTCGCGCCGGCCCGCCTCGGTCAGTGTCGCCGTCCGGACCCGCGCGTCGCCCGGCCGGGGCGCCACCGCGACCAGGCCCTGATCGCCCAGCGAGCGCAGCATCCGGCTCAGATAGCCCGAGTCGAGCCCCAGCCGGCGCCGCAGGTCGCGCAGGTCGGCCCCGGCCCCGATCTCGAACAGCAGCCGGGCTTCGCCCAGCGGCCGCCCCTGACCCAGATACTCGTCATTCAGCACGCCGATGCGCCGCGTGTAGTACCGGTTGAAGTCGCGCACCAGGTCGATGTCGTCCACCCGTACAACCTAAGACCTGAGTCAGAGATTGCACGACAAAGGATCGACAGGGAGGATCCGGAGATGGACCGGATCGTCGTGGTCACCGGAGCGAGCTCCGGCATCGGCCTGGCCGCCGCCGAGCAGTTCGCCCGCCAGGGTGACCAGCTCGTTCTCGTGGGGCGCAACCCCGCCAAGCTCGCCGAGGCCGCGAAGCGCGTGAACGCCGCGGTCCGGATCTACGCGCCCGACCCCTACAAGGAGCCCGACGTCCAGCGGGCCGACTTCGAAGACCTCGACCAGGTACGCAAACTCGCCGCGCACCTGGAACGGACCTACCCGCGGATCGACGTCCTGGCCGGCAACGCCGGCGGCATGGTGGCCGAGCACCGGATCACCCGGGACGGCTACGAGGCCACCATGCAGAGCAACCACCTCGCCGGGTTCCTGCTGGCCGGCCTGCTGCACGACCGGATCGGGCGGCTGGTGGTCACCGCCTCCCGGGCCCACATGCGCGGCCGGCCCGACCCCGGCGACCTCACCCGCAAGAACACCTCCTGGCAGGCCTACAGCAAGGCGAAGGCGGCCAACATCCTGTTCGCGGCCGAGGCCGCCCGCCGCTGGCCGGGCATCACCAGCGTCTCGTTCCACCCCGGCGTGGTGCGCAGCGACTTCGGCTCGGGCAAGCTGACCCGCTTCTTCTACCGCTTCGCCCCTTTCCTGACGACTCCGGAGACGGCCGGCGAGCTTCTGGTCTGGCTGGCCGACAACCCGGTCGTCAACGGCGCCTACTACGTCGGCCACCAGCCGCGCCGGCCGTCGCGGCACGCCGCCGACCCGCAGCGCGCCCACGATCTCTGGGAGGCCAGCGCGGAGGCCACTGGCCTGGGCGAATAACCGAAATCTGATAAGTCGTTAGGTTCTTCACGAGACCCTCCCGCGCGCGCGAGGCAGACCGTACAAAGGCCTCGTGCCGAAGCTCATCGCCGCGTTCAGCCTGATCGTCGTCACGGCACTGTGGACGTCCAACCTCGGCGAGGCGCCGGGCGGGATCGCGGCCGCGGGCCGTCTGGCCGCGCTCTGGTCGGCCGACCTGCTGCTGATCCAGGTGCTGCTCATGGCCCGGATTCCGTGGGTCGAGCGGGCGTACGGCCAGGACGCCCTGGCCCGCTGGCACCGCTGGACCGGCTTCGCGTCGTTCGTCCTGCTGCTCGCGCACGCGGCGCTGGCCGTCGTGGCGTACACCCGAATGGGCCGTCTCCTGGAAACCCTGGCCCTGGAAAGCATGGTCCTGGCCGTGGCGGCCCTGGCCGCCCTGACGCTCGTGGTGATCACTTCGACGAGGCACCGTCGGCGTCGGTTGCGCTATGAGTCATGGCATTTGCTTCATTTGTACGCCTATGCGGGCATCGCCCTGGCCCTGCCGCACATGCTGATCCTCGGCAGCGATTTCCAGCATGAAGCGGCGAAAGCCTACTTCTGGGGCCTCTACCTGATCGCCGCCGCCTCGGTGGTGATCTTCCGCGTCGGCCTGCCGATCTGGCGCACGCTGAGGCACCGTCTGGTCGTACAGGGAATCAAGACCGAAGCGCCCGGCCTGGTCTCGGTCCATCTGCGCGGGCGACGGCTCGAGCGGCTCCCGGCCCGCGCCGGGCAATATTTCGTGTGGCGCTTCCTGGACGGGCGGGCCGGGCTGCGCGGCAACCCGTTCTCACTGTCCGGCCCGCCCCGCCGCGACTCCCTGCGGATCACGGTGAAGGCGGTCGGCGACGGCAGCGCCCGCGTGGCGACGCTGCGGCCGGGCACCCGCGTGCTGATCGAGGGCCCGTTCGGGCGGATGACCGCGGCGACGTACGCCGGCGGCCCGGTGACCATGCTGGCCTGCGGCGTGGGGGTCACGCCGCTGCTGGCGCTGCTGTGGGATCTGCCGTACGGAAGGGGCAAGGCCACGCTGGTCTACCGCACCCGGCATCCGCACGAGGTGGCGTTCCTGGAGGAGCTGGAGTGGCTGGCCGCCGATCGCGGGGTGCGGCTCGTGCCGCTGGTGGGCCCGCGCGCGTCGGCGGCGAGCTGGCTGCCGGCCGGCTACGCGGAGTACGACGACGCGCAGGCGCTGCGGGCGCTGGCCCCGGACATCGCGGGCCACGACGTCTATGTCTGCGGGCCCGACCCGTGGGCCGAAGCGGTCTTCCGGGCCGCCCGCCGGGTGGGGGTGCCACCGGCCCGCCTGCACCGGGAGCGGTTCGGGTGGTGAGAATAGCGGGATGCGGGCACACCCGAACGTCATCGCCGTGCAGGACGCGCTGGACTCCGCCGGCGCCACCGACTCCCAGGTGATCATCCTGGACGAGGCCGTGCACACGGCGGCCGCGGCGGCCGAGGCCCTGTGCATCGAGGTGGGCCAGATCGCCAACTCGCTGATCTTCGACGCCGACGGCGAGCCGCTCCTGGTGCTGACATCCGGCGCCCACCGGGTGGATACCGATAAAGTCGCAGAAAGCCTCCAGATCGGACGCCTGAAGCGCGCGACTCCCGAGTTCGTCCGCCAGCACACGGGCCAGGCGATCGGGGGCGTGGCCCCACTGGGCCATCCGAAGCCGGTGCGCACGCTGATCGACACGGCGTTGCGGCAGTACGAGGTCATCTGGGCCGCGGGCGGCGTCCCGCAGGCGGTCTTCCCGATCACCTACGACGAGCTGGTGCGGGTAACCGCCGGCACACCGGCCGACGTGGCCTGATGCCGGTCACCCTGCACGTCTGGCGGGTGCCGCCGCGGCGGACCGGCCTCGCCCTGCTCCGCTTGGCCCGTCGAAGGGTTCCGGCCGGCGTCTCCTTCGCCAAATTCCTGGGTACGGCCGACGGGTTCCGCCCGGGAGATGCCGATTTGACCCGGTACGCGGCGGTAACCGTCAGCGCCGAGCCGGTCCGCTTCCCGGAGTGGGACCGCCTGGCGAGCGCCGCGGCCAGAGTGGACCTGATCCCCCTGCACAGCCGAGGCACATGGTCAGGCCGCACACCGTTCGCATCACCTCGCACGCCGTCCGCGGAACACCACACGGCGATCGCACCACCTCACGCCCCGTTCGCGTCATCCGCTACACCACTCTCCTCGCCCGACAAAGGCGAAAAATCGGATATGGAAGGCGGCAAGAAGGCTCGCGGGCCGGGCGACGCGGAGGAGCGCGGGGCCGGCGGCGCGGAGGGGCGCGAGGCCGGCGGCGCGGAAGGGCGCGGGGCCGGCGGCGCGGAAGGGCGCGAGGCCGGCGGCGCGGAAGGGCGCGGGACCGGCGGCGCGGAAGGGCGCGGGACCGGCGGCGCGGAAGGGCGCGGGGCCGGCGAGGTGGGGCGCGAGCGGGGTGGCATGGTTCTCTCTCTCACCCGGGCGAGGCTGCGGCCGGCGCGGGCTCTGACGTTCTGGCGGGCCATTCCGCCTGTGGTGAAGGAGCTCGATCGGGCTCCTGGGCTGCTCGCCTACTTCGGGATGGGTGAGGCTCCGATCGGCTGGCAAGGGACCGTCAGCCTTTGGAGTGATGCGGCGGACCTGGCCCGATTCGCGTACCGTCAGCCGGAGCATCGCGCGGTGATCGCTCGTACGCCCACCGATCGGTGGTATGCGGAGGAGCTGTTCGCCCGGTTCGCCGTTCAGGAGATCAGCGGCGACCGGGCGGTGCTGGGCTGGCTTTCGGAAGATGTCGGAGCAGGGGGCGGGACCGGACGATGAGGCTCGTTGCGTGGCAGCCGGACGACCTGCTGCGTCGTCTCGACGACGTGGTCGGCGTCTACGGCGAGGCGATGGGCTACCGCCGGGAGCTTCTGCAGACCCGCCGGGGCTACATCGGCGCCCACGTCCGCCGGGCCGGCTTCCGGGCCGTGGCCACGCTGACCACCGACGGGCGGCTGGCCGGCTTCGGCTACGGATATACCTCCGGTCCCGGCCAGTGGTGGCACGACCAGGTGCGCTCGGCCCTCGACGACGGGGCCCGGCGGCGCTGGCTGGCCGACTGCTTCGAGGTCGTCGAGCTGCACGTGCGGCCGGTCGCCCAGGGCCACGGCGTCGGCGCGCGGCAACTGCGCGCCCTGCTGGCCATGGCCGAGGGCGAGACCGTGCTGCTCTCCACCCCCGAGGCCGACGAGCGCAAGTCGCGGGCCTGGCGGCTCTACCGCCGGTTCGGCTTCGAAGACGTGCTGCGCGACTTCCTGTTCCCGGGCGACGAGCGCCAGTTCGCCATCCTGGGCCGGGGTCTGCCGCTGGTCGAGCGCCCGGCCGAGGAAGCACCGGGCATCGTCGGCATCTGAATGCGAATCCCCTGGCTCCTGCTCGGCGCGCTCGTCCTGCTCCAGATCTGCTACCCGCTCACCGAAGGTGACACCCGGGCCGGCTTCACCGTGGCCACCGTGCTCATCGGCTATGTGCTCTCGGTGTCGCACGCCTACCTCAGCCGGGGGCCGCGGGCGGCCCTGGCCCTGGTCGGCACGGCCACCCTGGGCGGTTTCGCGGTCGAGGCGCTCGGCGTCGCCACCGGCTTCCCGTTCGGCACGTACGTCTACTCGGGCCAGCTCGGCCCGAAGCTGCTCGGCGTCCCGCTGATCATCCCGCTCGCCTGGACCTGGATGGCCTGGCCGGCGTGGCTCGCGGCGCAGCGCCTGCCGCGCTTCAAAATAGCCGCGGCCGCGGTCGGGCTGGCCGCCTGGGATCTGTTCCTCGATCCGCAGATGGTCGCCGAGGGCTACTGGGTGTGGGAGTCGCCCACCCCGGCCCTGCCCGGCGTCCCGGGCATCCCGATCGGCAACTATCTGGGCTGGCTGGGCTTCGCTCTGGTCCTCATGACAGTCCTGTGGAAGACGGCCGGAGTGAAAGGGCCCCAACCGGAGGACACGCCCATGCTGGCCCTCTGGTTCTGGACGTACGCTTCGTCAGTGCTCGCCCACGCGGTCTTCCTGGATCTCCCCGGCTCCGCCGTCTGGGGCGGCGTGGTGATGGGCGCCGCCGTCCTGCCGGTGGCGTGGCGGCTACGGCCCCGCCGATGATCTGGCTCGCGCTCCTCCCCCTGGTCGCGCTGACCGCGCACACCGCCGTGAACGCGATGCTCCTGCGCCGCCCGCCCCGCGACGCGGTCACCGAGGAAAAGGTGGCGCTGCTCCTTCCCGTCCGCGACGAGGCCCTGCGCGTCACCGCCTGCCTCGAGTCGCTGCTGGCCCAGCGCGGCGCCGCCGACCTGACCATCTATGTGCTCGACGACGGCTCGACCGACGGCACGGCCGAGATCGTCCGCTCGATCGCGGGCGACAAGGTCGTGCTGCTCACCGGTGCTCCCCCGCCGCCGGGCCGCCTGGGCAAGCCGCACGCCTGCCAGCAGCTGGCCGATGCCGCGAGCGACGCCGACGTGCTGTCTTTTGTGGACGCCGACGTGGTGCTCGCGCCCGACGCCGTGGCCGGAGCCGTCACGTTGATGCGGCAGGCCCGGGTCGATCTGCTCTCCCCCTACCCCAAGATCGTCGGGGCCGGCCGCCTGGTCCAGCCGCTGCTGCAGTGGTCGTGGCTGACGTTCCTGCCGCTGCGGGCCATGGAACGGTCACCGCGGACGTCGCTCGCCGCGGCCGGCGGTCAATGGCTGGTCATCGACAACGAGGCGTACCGGAAGGCGGGCGGGCACGCGGCGGTCGGCGGCGAGATCCTCGAGGACATCGAGCTGGCCCGCGCGGTCAAACGCTCCGGCGGCCGCATCGCCCTCGCCGCCGGGGCGGCGCTGGCCACCTGCCGCATGTACGACTCGTGGCGCGAGCTCACCGGCGGATACGCCAAGTCGCTCTGGAAATCGTTCGGCACGCCTTTCGGCGCCGGCGCCGTCGTGGTCCTTCTTCTTTTGCTGTACGCGTCCCCGCCGCTCGCAACCGCAGTCCTCGCCCTCACGGGCTCGTGGGGCGTGGCGGGGGTCGCCCTGGCGGCGTACGTCCTCGGTGTGGGGGGAAGGGTGATCTCCGCAAGCGTGACCGGCGGCCGAAGCTGGCCCGACGCCCTGGCCCAGCCGATCTCGATCGTGGTTTTCGCGTGGCTGGTGGCGAGGTCGTTCCGGCTGCGCCGGAGGGGCGGGCTGAGTTGGCGAGGAAGACCGGTATGAGCAGGATCGTCGTCATCGGCGCCGGCGTCGGCGGGCTGACCGCGGCGGCCCGCCTGGCTTCCGCCGGCCACGACGTCACCGTCCTCGAGCGCTCGGGCTCGCTCGGCGGCAAGCTGGGCGTCTTCGAGCGGGACGGTTTCCGCTTCGACACCGGCCCCAGTCTGCTGACCCTGCCGCAGGTCTTCACCGAGCTCGACCTCGACCCGGTGAAGCTCGACCCGGTGGTACGGCACGTGTTCGCCGACGGCACGGTCCTCGACTCGTCCTCGGACCACGAGGTCTTCCTCACCCGGATCGCCGACGTCCTGGGCCGGGACGCCGCCGGGGACTGGGATCGTTTCTGGAAGCGGGCGGCCCGCATCTGGAACGCGTCGTGGCGCTCGGTGCTGCGCAAACCGGTCACCCCGGCCTCGCTGCTGGGCCTGACGTGGCGGGTCGGTGACCTGGCCGCGATCGCACCGGGGATGACGCTGCGCGGGCTGGGCTACCGCTATCTGCGCGACCCGCGGCTGCGGATGATGCTCGACCGGTACGCCACCTACACCGGGGCCGATCCACGCCGGGCCCCGGCCGCACACGCCGCGGTCCCGTACGCGGAGCTCGCCTTCGGCGGCTGGTATCTCCCCGGCGGCCTCGGGACGATCGCGACCGCGCTGGCCGACCGATGCACCGCCGCCGGGGCCCGGATCATCCTGAACGCCCCGGTGTCCGCGATCGACACCGCCGACGGCCGGGTCTGCGGCGTGCGGGTCGGCCCCACCACCGCCGGCCCTTCCGCGGAGATCACCGGCGACTTCCTTCCGGCCGACATCGTCGTGTCCAACGTGGACGCCTTGACGGTCTACCGCGACCTGCTGCCGAGCCCCGGCCGGCTGGCCGGGCTCACCGACCGCAGCCTGGCCGGCTTCGTGATGCTGCTCGGCGTGCGGGACGCGACGCCGTCGCTCGCCCACCACAACGTCTTCTTCCCCAGCCACTACGACGCCGAGTTCGACGCCATCTTCGGCTCCGCCTCGCGCCGGGCCCGTCCCGCCTCCGACCCGACCGTCTTCGTGACCCGCGCCGCCGACCCGTCGGTGGCGCCACCCGGCTCGGAGGCCTGGTTCGTGCTGGTCAACGCTCCCCCGCACGGCACCGGCTGGCAGTCGACAGACTGGCGGCGGACGGGGCTGGCCGAGGCGTACGGCGAACACGTCCTTGACCTTCTGGCCCGCCGCGGCCTGGACGTCCGCGACCGGCTGGTGTTCACCGAGACCCGCACCCCGGCCGACCTGGCGGCGTCCACGGCCGCTCCCGGCGGCGCCATCTACGGCACCGCCGGCAGCCTGATGCGCCCGGTCAACCACGGCCCGGTCAAGGGCTTGTACCTGGTCGGCGGCTCGGTCCACCCGGGCGGCGGCCTTCCCATGGTCACCCTCTCGGCCCAGATGGTGGCCGGCGAGATCGGCTCAGCATGATCTACTGCCGGTCATGGAACTGACTCCCGAGGAGAACGAGCTGCTGGTCGCGGGACTCGAAGCGGTGGGAAAACGCACTGAACCGGGCGCGGCGGCGGGGGCCCGATTCGCGGCCCGGAGGATGCGGGCCGACATCTTCGAGACCACGGTGGAGCTTCCGCTGTCGTTGCCGGACGCCGGGGAGCTGACGGGCCGGACGCTGGACGCCCTGGGCACGAGAACGGCCGAATCGCAGGCCGTGATGGGCTCGGGCGCGATGAACATGAACCCGGCCGTCGTCACGGTGACGCTCCGGGAACAGGACGGGACGGTCGTCGCCACGGTTCGTGGCGTGGCCAAGGAGGGCCTGATCCGCCAACGGGCGGGCCAGAAAGCGGCCCGCCGCGTCGCGGAGCAGCTCGTCAGCGACGCCGGTCGCCGCTGAAGCGGGCGGTGGACCAGCGGTAGCCGAGGATCGCGAGGCCCACGCACCAGGCGACGGCGAGCCAGCCGTTGTGGCCGATGCCGGTGCCGAGCAGCAGGCCGCGCAGGGTTTCGATGGCCGGGGTGAACGGCTGGTATTCGGCGATGGGCTGGAACCAGCCCGGCATGGAGTCGACCGGGACGAAGGCGCTGGACAGCAGCGGGAGCAGGATCAGCGGCATCGCGTTGTTGCTGGCCGCCTCAGCGTTCGGGCTGACCAGGCCCATCCCGACCGCGATCCAGGTCAGGGCCAGAGCGAACAGGACCAGCAGCCCGAACGCGGCCAGCCATTCCAGCACGGTCGCGTCGGTCGAGCGGAACCCGATCGCCACCGCCACCGCCCCGACCAGGATGACGCTGGCCACCGACTGCAGCACGCTGCCGATCACATGCCCGACGAGCACCGAGCCGCGGTGGATGGCCATGGTGCGGAACCGGGCGATGATGCCCTCGGTCATGTCGTTCGACACCGATACCGCGGTGCCGATCACGGTGCTGCCGATGGTCATCAGTAGCAGGCCGGGGACCAGGTAGGCGATGTATCTGGCGCGGTCGGGTTCGCCGCCGGTTATCCCGGCGCTGAGCGCGTCGCCGAATATGTAGACGAACAACAGCAGCAGCATGATCGGGGTGAGCAGCAGGTTCAGTGTCAGCGACGGGTAGCGGCGCGCGTGCAGCAGGTTGCGGCGCAGCATGGTCGAGGAATCACGAACGGCGAACGTGGTCATCGGGGAACCTCCACGGGCTTGGTCAGGGCGAAGAACACGTCGTCCAGGTCGGGGGTGTGCACGGTCAACTCGTCGGCTTCGACCCCGGCGGTGTCGAGACGGTCGAGCACCGTGCGCAGTTCGCGTTGGGTGCCACCGCTGGAGATCTGCAAGGCCAGCGCCTCGTCATCACGGCCGGCCTCCGGCAGCGCCGCGGCCGCGTTCTGGTAGGTCGCCGGGTCGGTGAAGCGCAGCAGGACGTGGCCGCCGGGGATGAGGCGTTTGAGTTCGGCGGCGGTGCCCTCGGCGACGATCGTGCCGTTGTTGAGCACGGCGATGCGGTCGGCGAGTTGGTCGGCTTCTTCCAGGTATTGGGTGGTGAGCAAGACGGTGACGCCGTCGGTGACCAGTTCGCGGATGATCTGCCACATGTTGTGCCGGCTGCGTGGGTCCAGGCCGGTGGTGGGTTCGTCGAGGAAGATGATCCGCGGGCGGCCGAGGAGGGTCATGGCGATGTCCAGGCGCCGTTTCATCCCACCGGAATAGGTGGAGGCGGGTTTGCCGGCGGCGTCGCCGAGGTCGAAGCGGGACAGCAGCTCGGCCGCCCGGCGGCGGCCTTCCTCGCGGGGCAGGTGGTGCAGGTCGGCCATCAGCAGCATGTTCTCCTCGCCGGTGATCAGGCCGTCGACGGCCGAGAACTGCCCGGTCACGCCGATCGCGGCCCGCACGGCCTGCGGGTCGGCGTTCAGGTCGTGCCCGCCGACCCGCACGTCGCCGCCGCCGGCGGAGATGAGGGTCGACAGGATCTGCACGGCGGTGGTTTTGCCGGCCCCGTTCGGGCCGAGCAGCGAAAAGATGGAACCTTCGGGCACGGCCAGATCGACACCGTCGAGCACGACCTTGTCGCCATAGGACTTGCGGAGGGCTTTCGCGGCGATGGCGAGTGTGGGCATGGGAACTTCTCCTCGGTTTCGGGGTGATGAGGGCGCCCGCGGCCAGCAGGCAGGGACTTCTCGTTTTCATGGGCTGGTCTCGAGCTCGTAGAGGCGGGTCCGCCGGACCGGGCGGAAGCCGAGGTGGCGGCGTACGGCCAGCAGCCCGGCGTCGTGGCCGGGGCCGGCGGCCTCGATCTCGGTGACGTACGGGTGGAGCGTTCGCAGGCGCTGGATCAGGGCGGCGTTGACCCAGAGGCCGATCTGCTGTTCGCCGTGCCCGGGAAGCACCGTCGGCCCGTACTGCCGGGCCCGTTCCCCCGGCCCCGTGACGGCCAGGACA
The DNA here is from genome assembly GCF_042899005.1 of Actinoplanes sp. NPDC000266. Lineage (NCBI taxonomy): Bacteria > Bacillati > Actinomycetota > Actinomycetes > Micromonosporales > Micromonosporaceae > Actinoplanes > Actinoplanes sp. NPDC000266. Next base: position 390,230 of record NZ_JBIAZI010000010.1, on the reverse strand, counting down.
TAGGCCGCCAGGGCGCCGCCGCCCGCCTCAGCCTCGACCTCGGCCCCGGTCAGCAGAGCCGCGCCCGGGCGGGCCGGCAAGTCGCCGGTCCAGGAGGTCAGGCGGTAGCCGGGGTGGTCGGCGTCGACCAGTTCGGCCAGCCACGCCTGGTGGACGTCGCAGTAGGTGAGCAGGTCGTGGCGGCGGGAACCGGTGCGGCGGAAGCCGTGCCGCCGGCAGAACGCCTCCCCGGGGGAGCCCGCGCCCACGTCGGCCAGCAGGCGGCGGCCGGCCGCGGCGTCCCGGACGGCGGCCAGCAGCCGGGATCCGATGCCTCGGCGGCGCCACCTCGGCTCGACCGACAGGCTCAGCCGGGCCGCGCCCGGCGACGCCGGCGGCGGCAGGGACCACAGGCCGGCTCTCCCGGCCACGAAGCCGTGCGGCGCCACGGCCAGCCATCGCGTCATCCCGGCCCGCGGGATGTCGACCACGAGTTCGTTCATGCGACCAACCCTCGCGGGGCCGCCGCCGTCGAACAACGGGAGAGATCGCACCGCCGGATAAGCCGTCGGTTATCGTTCCGGCGACCAGACTCGTCCGGGGGAAGGAGGCCGGTCGGTGGAGATGCGCGACATCGAGATCTTCCTGGCGCTGGCCGAGGAGCTCCACTTCGGGCGTACGGCCGAACGCCTGCGGGTCTCACAGGCCCGGGTCAGCCAGTCGATCAAGCAGCAGGAACGCCGGATCGGCGGCGCCCTGTTCGAGCGGACCAGCCGCAGCGTGCGTCTCACCCCGCTCGGCGAGCGGCTCCGGGAGCGGCTCGCCGCCGGCTACGGCGAGATCATGGCCGGTGTCGAGGAGGCCACCGCGGCCGCGCGCGGGCAGTCCGGCACGCTGACCGTCGGCACCTTCGACACCCAGTCGCAGCAGATCGCGGCCGCCCTCGACCTGTTCCGGCAGCGGCATCCGCAGTGTGAGCTGCGGATGCGGGAGATCCTGCCGACCGACCCGTTCAACGGCCTCCGCGCCGGCCGCATCGATGTCGGGGTCCTCTGGCTGCCGGTCCGCGAGCCCGACCTCGCCGTCGGGCCGGAACTGTTCACCGAGTCCCGGGTGCTGGCCGTCGCCCCCGATCATCCGCTGGCCCGGCGGGACCACGCCGTGCTGGAGGACCTCGGCGACTATCCGGTCGTCCACCCCGAAGGACCGATCCCGGACTACGTGTGGGCGGCGCACACCCCGCCGGTGACGCCGTCGGGCCGGCCGGTCCGCGCCGGGATGACCGTGACCACCCTGGCCGAGGCCTTCTCGGCGATCAGCACCGGCGCCGTGATCAGCCCCATCGGGTCGTTCGCGGCCGTCTCCCGGCGGCGTGACGACGTCACCTTCCTGCCGCTCGCCGACGCGCCGCTCCTGCGGTACGCGCCCGTGTGGCGCACAGCCGGCGAGACCTCCCTGGTCCGCGCCTTCGTGCGGGCCGCCGGCGACGCTCTTCAGACGCCGAGCAGCGAACGGTAACGGCGGATGTCGTCCGGCGAGTGCGAGACGCAGCCGATGTAGTTGTCGGGACGGACCAGGAACAGGGTCGGCTCGTGGACGTCGTAGACATCCAGGACCCCGGGGTCGTCGACGCGGTGGGCGCCGTCCGGCAGGTCGCCGGTCCAGGCGAAGGCCAGCAGGGTGAACCGGGGGCCGCGCAGCAGGTCGAAGATCGGGCCGGGGGCCCGGTCGCCGGCCTGGACCCGGCCCGGACGGGGACGGTGGTCGCGGGACAGGGGGCTGTCCCGGTAGTTCAGGGTCAGCTGGCGCAGGGCCGGGTCGTCGCGGCGCATGGTGGCCTGCCGGTGCAGGCGCGTGGTGATGCCCAGGACGTCCGCCGCCACCGGGAGCCGCTCCGACTCGTACGACTCAATAAGCTCAGGCGAACCCAGCGCGAGTTTCCAGCCGAGGTTGTAGGCATCCTGGATGCCGGTGTTGAGGCCCTGGCCGCCGGCCGGCGAGTGCACGTGCGCGGCGTCGCCGGCCAGGAAGACGTCGCCGACGCGATAGCGCGAGACCATGCGCATGTTGGCGCGGTAGAGCGACCGCCAGCCGATATGGGTGAGTTTGAGGCCGGCCTCCTCGACGAGCTCCTCCACCGATTTGTCCGAAGGGGACGCGGTGAGCTGGAAGTCCTCGGTGCCGGGCAGCGGGCACAGGCCCAGCTTCAGCGACTTGCCGTCGTCGCCCGGCCAGACGTGCCAGTTGCCGCGGTCCAGGCCCTCCACGCGGACGTCCGCGATGATCATCTGCTCGGTCTCGAAGGTCTCACCTTCAAAGGCCACACCCAGGGCTTTCCGTACGGTGCTACGACCGCCGTCCGCTCCGACGACATAGCGGGCCGTGACCGTTTCGCCGGTATCGAGGGTGACGTGAACCCGGTCCTCGGCCTGCGAGAGACCGGTGACGCCGACGCCGAGCTCGACCGGGATGCCGTCGGCGAGCAGCTCCGAGGTGCGCCATTGCGGCTGCATGAGCCCGTTCGGATAGGGCACGGCCGGGGTCGGCTCCTGCGGCTCGGCCATCCGCCGCGTCGTCGTGCCGCCGCCGGGCAGGTGGACCAGCAGCTCCGGATAGTCGCCGCCGGTCGCGAGGAACCGGTCGATCAGGCCGAGGTCGTCGAGGATCTCGAGGGTGCGGGGCTGGAGGCCCTTGGCCCGGGAGCCGTCGAAGAGCTTGGGCGCCCGCTCGACGATCCGGAACGGGACGCCGTGGCGCTGGAGGACGCGGGCGAGGGTGAGACCGGTCGGCCCGGCACCCACGATTAGAGTGAACTTGGATTCAGTGAACATGTATTCACCGTAGAGCGGACTGATAACCTGCGTCAAGTGACGGGAGTTCGGCAGCAGCAGGCGGCGCAGACGGGCGCCGAGCTCAAGGCGGCCGCGATCAGGGTCTTCGAGCGGGCCGGCTATCTGAACACCAAGATCACCGACATCACGGCCGAGGCCGGGCGGGCCACGGGCTCGTTCTACAAGCACTTCGCGAGCAAGGAGCAGCTGCTGCAGGCGCTGCTGACCGACCTGCTGGCCGAGAGCGACGTGGCCGCCATGCGGCCCGAGCACAAGAGCGACTTCGCCGACCGGGAGGCGGTCCGCTTCCACGTGGCGGAGTACTGGGATTTCTACCGGCGGCACCGCACAGTGCTGGGCGCCCTCCAGCAGGCGGCGATCGTCGACGAGTCGTTCGCCCGCATCGTCGACGAGATGATGGAGCCCGACCAGCACCACCTGGCCGAACACCTGGAGGGACTCACCCTGCCGGGCCGGCCCCTCGTGGTGGCCTCGATGTTCGGGACCCTGGCACAGGGCTTCGCGGCCACGTGGTTCGGCAAGATCCCGGACGAGGAAGCGATCGAGACGCTGACCACCTTCATCCACCGCGGAATCGGCGGCGCCTAGGCAACCTCACTCACCGGCGTTCCCGTGCCGAGAGGAGCGCGGGCGCTGCCGTCGGCCGCTGAGGCTGGGCCGGTCGTCACGGCGTACACCCCAAGGATCCGGGAAAGCCGAAGGCCGGGCACGCCGTTGTGCCCGGCCTCGGAGAACGCTGCGCTCAGTTGCTGTTGCGCAGGGCCTTGCGGTAGTCGCTGTTCAGGCGGCCGATGAGGTGCAGCGGGATGCCCTTGGGGCAGACCTGGGCGCACTCGCCCATGTTCGTGCAGCCGCCGAAGCCGGCGTCGTCCTGGGCTTGGAGCATGTCGACGACGCGGGAGTCACGCTCGGGCTGGCCCTGCGGCATGAGGCCCAGGTGGGCCACCTTGGCCGCGGTGAACAGCATCGACGAGCCGTTCGGGCACGCCGCCACGCAGGCGCCGCAGCCGATGCAGGTGGCCGCCTCGAACGCCAGATCGGCGTCCTTCTTGGGCACCGGGGTGGCGTGCGCGTCGGGCGCCGTGCCGGTCGGCGCGGTGATGTAGCCACCGGCCTGGATGATCTTGTCGAAGGCCGTGCGGTCGACGACCAGGTCCTTGATGACGGGGAACGCGGCGGCCCGCCACGGCTCGACGTCGATCACGTCGCCGTCGGAGAAGTGCCGCATGTGCAGCTGGCAGGTCGTGGTCGCCTTCTCGGGACCGTGCGCCGTGCCGTCGATGACCATGCTGCACATGCCGCAGATGCCCTCGCGGCAGTCGTGGTCGAACGCGATCGGGTCGTCGCCGCTCAGGATCAGCGTCTCGTTGAGGACGTCCAGCATCTCGAGGAAGCTGGCGTCGGGCGAGATGTCCTTGACGTCGTACGTCACCATCTGCCCGGCTTCGTCGGAAGACGGCTGACGCCACACCCTGACCTTGATGTCCATTACTTGTAGCTCCGCGTGCTCGGGTGGACGTACTCGAACTCGAGTTGTTCCTTGTGGAGGGTCGGCTTGCCGGCGTCACCGGCCGCGTACTCCCAGGCCGCGACGTAGCTGAACTGGTCGTCGTGGCGCAGCGCCTCGCCGTCGGGGGTCTGGCTCTCGGCGCGGAAGTGGCCGCCGCACGACTCGCGGCGGTGCAGCGCGTCGATGCACATCAGCTCGGCCAGCTCGAAGAAGTCGGCCACCCGGCCGGCCTTCTCCAGGTTCTGGTTGAGCTGCTCGCCGGTGCCGGGCACCTTCACCCGGGTCCAGAACTCCTCGCGCAGGCTGCGGATGAGGCCGATGGCCTTGGTCAGGCCCTCCTCCGTACGCTCCATGCCGCAGTACTCCCACATGATGTGGCCGAGTTCGCGGTGGAACGAGTCCACGGTGCGGTCGCCGTTGATCGTCAGGAACTTCTCGATACGGTCCTCGACGGCCTTGCGGGCTTTGACGACCTCTTCATGATCGGCTTTTACGGGGGCGAACGGCCCCGCGGCCAGATAGTTCCCGAGCGTCGTCGGCAGCACGAAGTAGCCGTCGCCCAGGCCCTGCATCAACGCCGACGCGCCGAGGCGGTTGGCGCCGTGGTCGGAGAAGTTGGCCTCACCGACGACGAACAGGCCGGGGATGGTCGACTGCAGGTCGTAGTCGACCCACAGGCCGCCCATCGTGTAGTGCACGGCCGGGTAGATGCGCATCGGGGTCTCGTACGGGTCCTCGCCGGTGATCCGGGCGTACATCTCGAAGAGGTTGCCGTACTTGGCCTCGACCGCCTTCTTGCCGAGCCGCTTGATCGCGTCGGCGAAGTCGAGGTAGACGCCGAGACCGCCGGGGCCGACGCCGCGGCCCTCGTCGCAGACGTTCTTGGCGGCGCGGGACGCGATGTCACGCGGGACCAGGTTGCCGAACGACGGGTAGATCCGCTCCAGGTAGTAGTCGCGGTCCTCCTCGGCGATCTGGCCGGCCGGCTTCTGGCAGTCCTCGGCCCGCTTCGGCACCCACACCCGGCCGTCGTTGCGCAGCGACTCGCTCATCAGGGTGAGCTTGCTCTGGTGCGTGCCCGACTCGGGGATGCACGTCGGGTGGATCTGCGTGTAGCAGGGGTTCGCGAACAGCGCGCCCTTGCGGTGCGCGCGCCACGACGCGGTGACGTTGCAGCCCTTGGCGTTGGTGGAGAGGAAGAAGACGTTCCCGTAGCCGCCGGAGGCGAGCACGACGGCGTCGGCCATCTCGGTGGTGATCTCGCCGGTGACCATGTCGCGGACCACGATGCCGCGCGCCTTGCCCTCGACGATGATCAGCTCGAGCATCTCGTGCCGGGCGTTCATCTCGATGTTGCCGAGGCCGATCTGCCGCTCCATGGCCTGGTAGGCGCCGAGCAGCAGCTGCTGGCCGGTTTGCCCCCGGGCGTAGAACGTGCGGGACACCTGGGTGCCGCCGAACGAGCGGTTGTCGAGCAGGCCGCCGTACTCGCGGGCAAAGGGGACGCCCTGCGCGACGCACTGGTCGATGATGTTCACGGAGACGCTGGCCAGCCGGTACACGTTCGACTCGCGGGCGCGGAAGTCGCCGCCCTTGACCGTGTCGTAAAAGAGCCGGTAGATCGAGTCGCCGTCGTTGCGGTAGTTCTTGGCGGCGTTGATGCCACCCTGGGCGGCGATCGAGTGGGCCCGGCGCGGGCTGTCCTGATAGCAGTACGACTTGACGTGATACCCGGCCTCGGCCAGGGTCGCGGCGGCGGAGCCACCGGCCAGGCCGGTGCCGACCACGATCACGGTCAGCTTGCGGCGGTTGGCCGGGTTGACCAGCTTGGCGGAGAACTGGCGGCGCTCCCAGCGGGTCTCGATGGGCCCGTCCGGCGCGGCGGTGTCGGCGATCGGGTCGCCCTCGGTCCAGAAGTCACTCATGATCAATCCACCAATCCGATCGTCACCGCGAACGGCACCGAGAGGTAGCCGACGACCAGCACCAGGGACAGGGCGAGGGCGCTGACGCGCGCGATCCGCTCACCCCGCTGGGTCTGCTGGCCCAGGGTGCGCACGGCGCTCCAGATGCCGTGGCGCAGGTGGAAGCCGACGGCCACGATCGACACCACGTAGAACAAGGTCACGTACCAACGGCCGGGCGCGAAGTCCTCGGCCACGTTCCGGTACGCCTCGCCGTGCACCCCGTGCGGGTTCAGGGTGAGCGTCGTGAGGTCGAGAATGTGGTAGATCACGAAGAGCAGGACGATCACGCCACCCCAGCGCATGGTGCGGGCGGCATAGCTGCCCTGCACCTTGGGCCGGTGCGCGTACTTCACCGGCCGCGCCTTGCGGGCACGGATGGCGAGCACGGTGGCCGCGTAGATGTGCCCGACAACGGCGAGGGTGAGCCCGCCGCGCTGGATCCACAGGTACCACTCGTCCGGCAGCAGGGGCGTGCCGATGGTCCGCAGCCAGTGCGCGTAGTGATCGAAGGTCTCCTCGCCAAAGAAGATCTTCAGGTTGCCGATCATGTGCGCGAACAGGAACAGCACCAGCAGGATGCCGGTGCCGGCCATGAGGAACTTGAGGGCGACCGAGGAGCGCCGCCGCGCCTTTTCAGCCGGGGCCGGGGCCTTCGAGGCCGCCGCCTTCCGGGTCGTAGTCGTATCTACCGCCACACCCTGGACGGTAGGAACCCCTGCGCGATTCGTCTAATGCATGATCCAAGCAGTCATCATAGAGATAGGCTATGAAGGTGCAGCTCCAGCAGCTTCGCTACTTTCTCGCAGTCGAACAAACCCGGCATTTCACCCAAGCAGCGGACAATCTGGGCGTCTCCCAGCCGACTCTCAGTAAGCAAATTCACACCCTCGAACAGACCCTCGGCGCCCCGCTGTTCGAACGCATCCGAGGCGCGGTGACCCTCACAGCGGCCGGCCACACCTTGCTGCCGATAGCCCAGCGCATGGTCGCCGACGCCGACGCCGCCCAGGAGGCCGTCTCCGACATCGTCGGCCTACGGCGAGGCGAGGTGCGCCTGGGAGCCACCCCCAGCCTCTGCTCGTCCCTGGTCCCCGAGGTGCTGCGCACCTTCAGAGCCGAACACCCCGAGATCCAGCTGTACGTCAACGAGGGCGGCTCACAGGACCTCATCGAAAACCTGCACGCGCACACGCTGGACCTGGCTTTGATCGTGCAGCCCGAGGAGGGCGTGGACGAGGCCTTGACGGCCACCCCCGTACTCCGCGAGAGCCTGGTCGTGGCCTCGGTGGCCGATGGCCCACCACCCACGATCCACGCCCAGATCGCCTTGTCCGAGCTGGAACACACCCCGTTGGTCATGTTCAGAGCCGGCTACGACATCAGAGGCGTAACCCTGGACGCCTGCCGAAAGGCAGGCTTCACCCCGAAGTTCGCCGTGGAGGGCGGCGAGATGGACGCCGTACTGGCCTTCGTGGAGGCAGGCTTGGGCGTAGCCCTGGTCCCCAGCATGGTGCTGGCCAACCGCCCGTTGCTGCGAGCCACTCCCCTGGCCCCACCCGGCATGCGCAGAACGATCGCCTTGGCCCACCGAAAAAGGTCGGTGCTCCCGCACGCCGCCGAGGCCTTACGAACAACCCTCCTCAAACACGTAGCCACCCAGCAGTTACCCGCAGGAGTGCGCCCCCTATAGCCGATCCAATCCCCTCCCTATTCCAATGAAGCCCGACCGACCCCATTTCCAAACTCGGGCATTTTCCCAAAATCACAGCACCGCAATAGAGCGCCATTCTCGACGCACTCGACCACCGGGCCAAGGCCTTAGAAGAAACGCTCACCCAGGCGCAGGTATTTAGGCACGACCAGCCGCTCCCGCGACGGCGAGTGACTTTCCGGCACCGACACGCCGACCTCAGACTCCGGCGCGGGCGCCGGCGCGGGCGCGGGCGCGGGCGCGGGCGCGGGCGCGGGCGCGGGCGCGGGCGCGGGCGCGGGCGCGGGCGCGGGCGCGGGCGCGGGCGCGGGCGCGGGCGAGTCCTCAATAGACCGCGCCTGCGCCTGCGTCAACGGCTGCGTCAACGGCTGGGGCTGGGGCTGGGGCTGGGGCAGCAGTTCCGGCGCCATTCCCGCCTGCGGCCGAGGCGGGGTCTCCTGTTGTGCCGGCCCGTCGCGCTGACGTCGAAGCCAGAGCAGCTTGAAGCCATGGCGCTGAGCGAGTCCCCACGCACGGTGACGCTCGTGCTCACGACGGAACGCATCGTTCTCGGGTGACCAATTACGCGCCAGAGTGCGGTCACGCATGGCTTCCATCTGCTTCCGGGAGAACAGTCCAAGCTGTTGGTATCGCATGACCAATTATCCCGCGCCCGGCCCACCAATTCCATCCGCGCCCGATGTTGATCGTGCCAAACTTCGACAAGATCATCACAATGACCGAGCCACAACATCACGCTTTTAAATAAGCTCGGAAACGACCAGAACAACAATGACGCGAAAGCAACTACCCACCAGATCGCAACCCCGCGCCCACAGCCCGTGGCGAGCAACCTCAACCCGACCACCCAAGCCCGACCGGCATCACCGCCCCTGGCAAATCGCCCCAATGCCGCAACCCGGGCACTCAGGCTCGCGGGAGCCCTCGGCCGAAGAGGTCAGAACCGGGACGCCTCCCGCCACGACTCCCACACGGCTTGATCACCCTCGACCTCGGGCGCAGGCGATCGCCGGTTCAGGATCAGCACCAAGTCGCGCGCCGGAGCGACCACCCTCACGTCAGCGGGGGCCACGGCCTCACTCCACTCGATGCCCTCCTCCGCTCGGGTCACGTGCCAGGCGCGCTCGATGTCTGACGCCACGAACTGCAGCGTCTCGCCTCTCCCGGCCAGACGGTCGAAGATCTCGAACGAACCCAGGAGGTCGGCCACCCCGTCGGCGGCCAGGTCAGTGGCCAGGTCGTCCGGGGCGGAGGCGTCAATTCGGTGTACGACCAGGTCGTGCACCATCCGCCGCAACCAGAACCCGGCGATCAGGTGCTTCGGCTGCCACGTCCACACCTGCTGGTGGAAGCCCCGCTCCTCCACCGTCGCGAGCAGTTCTTCCGCGCCGGCCGACAGCCATGACGGCCACGACTTCTGGTTCTCGGGTGCTGCGATCAGCTCGTACGGCTGCGCCTGATCCGTCTTGATGATCAGCGAGGCGTAGCGGTGGCCCGTGCCGACGTGGGTCACCAGGTCGCGGACCGTCCACTCGGGGCAGTTCGGCACCACCCGGGCCGGCGGCTCCTTGCCCGTCGCCTCGGCGAAGCGGGCAGTCTCGGCCTTCAGCTCCTCGGCGTATCGCTCGGGCGGCAGCCAGCTCATGGCCGGACCTTACCTTCACGAGCGATGGGAGTGTGGGCCGCCGAAGATTTAGCATCGTCGCTGTGTGGCACGGTGAGTTCCGGGATCCTCGGCTCGTGGCGGTGTACGACGCCGAGAACGTGTGGGGGTGGGACGACGACTTCTTCATGGCCGTGCTGGCCGAGAGGACGGCGCCCCGCGTACTGGACTTCGGATGTGGGACGGGGCGGCTCGCCATCGCCATGGCGGCCGCCGGTCATGAGGTGACCGGCGTCGACCCGGCGCGGCCCTCACTCGACGCGGCGCGGCGGAAGCCGGGGGCCGATCGGGTGCGGTGGATCGAGGGGTCGGCCGAGGTGCTGCCGGAGCGGTCGTTCGACGCCGCCCTCCTCACCAGTCACGTGGCGCAGTTCCTCATCAGTGACGACGAGTGGTCGAGTGCCCTGCGCGCGCTGCGGCGGTCGCTGCTTCCGGGCGGGCGATTGATCTTTGAGAGCCGCGACCCCGTATATCGGGAGTGGGAGAGGTGGAACCCCACCGACTCGCGACGGGTCATCGTGCTGCCGGACGGCGGCTCGGTTGAGGCATGGACGGAGGTAAATGGCCGAAACGAGGGAACGGTCTCCTTCACGCATCACTTCGCATTCACGGAGAGTGATGAGTTGATCAGCGAGGCCACGCTCCGCTTTCGGTCCGAAGAGGAACTTCGTGCTGATGTCGAAGCGGCCGGTTTCGACGTCGACCGTGTCTATGGAGGATGGGCCCGCGAGCCCGTTGGCCTGGGCGAAGACGGCGAATTGATCATCGTTGCGGTGGTGCGGCCGCAGGGTACGGCCTAGGCGCCCGGCGCACTGTCGGGAACCTGCCAATCCGGGGCCGGGCGTTGTCAACGATGAATATGTGACTACTATTCGCTCTCGTCCGAGGAATCGGTAACAGTTGTGGACCTTGTGATGGAGAGGTGGGTGCGATGTCGGATATAGCGCGGCGTAACCAGCCGCCCATGGACGAACCGAGCTCGCACCGGTCGCCGGAGAGCGGCGGCGTCGGCCGCTTCCTGCTCGCGGCGGCGATCGTCCTCATGCTCGTCGCCGTCGCCGGCGCCACCACCTGGTGGATGTACAGCCGCGAGCCGGCCGACCCCACGGCCGTGCCCGCCCCGGCCGCGTCCGCCTCCCAGTGCCCGGACGCCGATCTCACCGTCGCCGCCGCGCCCGACATCGCTCCGGTGATCCAGGCCGCCGCGCGCACCTTCAACGAGGACCCGTCCGACAAGTGCGGGCCGATCGAGGTCATCGCCGAGGAGCCGGCGGCCACGGCGGCCGCCTCCGTCAAGTACGACGTGTGGATCCCCTCCAGCAGCGCCTGGGTGACCCTCGCGGGCATACGGGGCGCCGCTTACAAGATCGAGGGTGAGCCGATCGCCCGTACGCCCGTGATCCTCGCCGCACCCGCCGCCCTCACCAACCAGCTCGCGCCGAACGGGCAGACGTCCTGGGCCAAGCTGACCGCGGCCGCCGCCAGCGGTCAGATCCCGGCGGTGACCATGCCGGACCCGCAGAACAACACCATCGGCATGCTTTCGGTGTACGCCGTCAACAAGGCCATGGCTCGCACGACGCCGGACGCGGGCATCGCGCAACTGCGCGCGCTCACCCTGCGCAGCCGGCTCACGGAGGCGGCGGCGAACCCCGCTCAGCTCATGACGCGACTCGCCGGGGAGTGGAACACGAGCAGCGTCACGTCCTCAGTCGGCGTCTTCGCGACGACCGAGCAGCAGCTCAAGGCGTACCAGGCCGGCAAGCACACGGTGGCCCTCAAGGGGGCCGTTCCGGTCGACGGGCTGGTCGAGGCCGAATATCCGTTCGCGATCGCGCACAACAACCGGGACGCCGACCTGACCGAGCGGCTGCGCGCGGCCATCACCAAGGCGTCCCTGACCCGCGCCGGCTTCCGCACCACGGCCAACCCGAAGGCGATGCCGCTGGTCGGCGATCCGCAGCAGTTGCTCGCCTCGGCCGCGATGTGGTCCGGATACAAGTCGCTGACCACGCAGGTGCTGTTGTTGATAGACGCCTCCGGCTCGATGAACCAGAAGATCACCGCGCCCGGCGGCCGCAGCACCACCCGGGCCGCGCTGCTGCGGCAGTCCGGTGGCATCGCGGCCGAGCTGTTCGCCGAGGACACCAGCGTCGGCATGTGGTTCTTCGGCCAGCCGACGCCGTCCAGCCCGCCGCACGTCGAGGCGGTCCCGTTCGGGCCGATCACCAGCCAGGTCGAGGGCGCGACGCGGCGTGAGGCGCTGGGCGCGGCGATGGCCGGGTACAAGGCGGCCGACAACTCGGGCACGCCGCTCTACCAGTCGGTCCTCGACGGTGTCGCCGAGATGCGGCCGAAGGTGCAGCAGGGCGCGGTCACGCTCGTCGTGGTGCTGACCGACGGCGTGGACGGCGAGTCGACGTACAAGATGACGCAAGCCCAGTTCATGCAGAAGCTCACCGCCCAGCAGGACCCGAACCGGCCGGTCCCGGTCCTCGCGGTCGGCTATGGCCCGGACGTCGACATGAAGGCCCTGAACGACATGTCGGCCGCGACGGGTGGCAAGGCTTTCGCCGCGACGAACCCGGCCGATCTGTCGTCGGCCATAGCGAAGGCGTTCCTGGCGGCTCACGCGCCCCGCTGAGCCATCGGCCGGGCCGCGTGGTGGCGCCGGATGAGGACAGCGGTCGTGACGGTGACGGCGGCCGCGATCCACAACGGCAGCACGGTGCCGAGGTGGATCAGGGCCGAGCCGGCCAGGATGCCGAGGGCGACCGGGCCGAACATGACGGTGGTGGCGGTCGCGGCGACCCGGCCGAGCAGGTGGTCGGGGGTCCGGGTCTGCACGGCGGTGATGCCGGCGATCAGCGTCCAGGGCAGGCCGACCCCGATCAGGACGCTTCCGGTGATCATCGCGGGCCACCAGGGCAGCGAGGACGAGAGGCACCCGGCGGCGAAGAAGGCGGAGCCGAGCGCCGCGACGGCCACCGGGCTGCTGTGGGCGAGCAGACGGCCGACGATCAGGCCACCGGCGATGGATCCGGCGCCCTGGGCGGTCGCGAGAAAACCCAGGTGCGTCGAGGGCAGATCGAGGTCCCGTACGAGGTGAGCGAGCACCGCGGCATTGCAAAGGCCGGACATTCCGATGGCGATCCCGGCGGCCACCACGGGCGTACGGACGGCGGGAATCCCGAAGAGCGCCCGGAGCCCATCCGTCAGGCCACGCCGGTGGCGCTCCACGGGCGCGGCGGCGCTCACCCGTAGGAGGGCGTAGCAAACGGCGGTGAGCAGGGGCATCGCAGCGCTCAGCAGGATCACCGGCGTGGCGCCACGCCAGGCGTAGAGGGCGGCGCCGGCCAGCGGGGCGACGAGTTTCATGCCTTCCTGGGCGCTGGAGCGCCAGCCGTTGACGTCACCCAGCCGCTCCCGGGGAAGGGCGGACGGGAGGATGGCGGTCTCGCCGGCGTCGCTCACCACGTAGCTGACCCCGCGAACCAGCAGAACGGCGAAGATCAGCCAGACGCCGGCGGCCGAGTGGACGGCGAGCAGGGTCAGCAGAACCGCGCCGAGAAGAAGGTCGGTCCCGATCAGCAGCGGACGGCGCGGAAGGCGGTCGGCCAGAGCACCGAGCCACGGCCCGGCGAAGGTCGGCAGGTAGAGGCAGACGGCGGTCAGCGCGGCAAAGCTCACCGAGCCGGTGAGATCGAGAACCCAGAGTCCGGCGGCGATGCTCATCGTGGTGCTGCCGAACCCGGACAGGATCGAGATCAGGACGAGCAGGAACGCGTTACGGCGCATGGAGGCTCCCCGAGGTTGGTTTCACATCCTCGGGAGTTGAGTGTCAATGTGTCAAGTCTGAGGCGTGGCATCCTCCAGGGCGCGACGGAGCCGCTCGATGGCAGCCCGGGTGGGCCCAGGCATGGAGCCGGCGGCCTGCGAGAGGTCATCGACCGAGGCCGCAGCCAGGGAGAAGAGAGCACCGGCGGGCGCATCAGCCGCCGTGGAGAGGGTGTCGCGAACAAGGGCGGCCCGGGTGAAGCGACGATCCCACCGGCGGTCGGCCCCGATCCGGCGGTGAACTTCAACGGCTGCCGCCCGAAGCGCGGCGACCCGATCGCCGAACTCTTCCGGCCCAGCCGGCCGCCCAGCGGCCGCCGCCAGCCGAAGTCGCCGCTGCTCAGCGGCCTGCCGACTGCTCAGCCCAAGCGCACCCGCAATATCCGACCAGGTGGCGCCACCCCGCCGCGCTTGGTCGATCAGCTCAAGCTCTTCGGCATCGAGGCGCGCCCGAGCTTCGGGAATCGCCCGCAGTCCTTCAAGTCCATCCACGCCAAGAGCTTACCTCGGTTGTCAATGAATCATTGACAACCGAAGGCAGGGTCCCGCCCTCGCCCCTCCCGTCCTCGACCCTCCGCCCCTCGCCGCTCCACTCCTCCCGCCCCTTGCCCTCCGTCCCTCGCCCCCGCCCCTCGCCCCCGTCCCTCGCGTCCCTCGCCTCTCCACTCCTCGTGCCCCTCGCCCTCCGTTTCCGCGCCTCCCGGCCGTCTCCCTCGCCCGCCCGTTCCTCCGGTGCCTCCGCGCTCCCTGCGGGTCCGCTCTCAGGCGCGAGGCGAGGCCAGGCGACAACGACAGCGTCGTTTTGTCTTTTTTGGCAAGCTGCGCAAGCCGCATGCGGGGCGCCTTTCCAACGCTCGGGCACATGAGCTGGCAGGGACCACGGGGGGAAGGGCGAGGGGCGAGTGACGGGAGGGGCGAAGGGCGAGGGGTGGGAGTGGCGCATGGGTTGCCGGTCCGGCACGGGTCGCGGAAAGGGCCGGGGTGGCGCGAGCGGCGAGGGGCGAGTGGCCCGAGGGGCGCGAGTGGCGGGAGTGGCGTCGTGAACCGAGGGGCGCTAGTGGCGCGAGTGGCGTTTGCGGCCCAAGGGGCGCTAGTGGCGGAAGGGGCCCGAGCGGCGGGAGGGGCGAGGGGCGACGGCGCGAGAGGGCTGAAGGGGCGAGGGCGCGAGGGGCGAGGGCGCGAGGAGCGAGGGCGCGAGGGCGAGCGACGGGAACGCGAGGCGCGAAGCGTGAGGGCGAGGGGCAGGAGGCACTAGGGAGGGGGAATGAGCGGCGGGAGGGGCGAGAGGAATTCAGGGCGACGGCGCGACGAAGGCGAGAGTGGAAGCGGTCAGGCTGCGGTGGCCGGGAGGGGCTCCGATGCCGGGGTGGACTGCTGGGGTGGGTGGCGTAGCAGGAGCACGGTCAAGATCAGGGCGGCCAGCACGAAACCGGCCGCTACCAGGAAGGCGAAGGTGTAGCCGGCGTGCAAGGCGGCCACCGGGGAGGAAAGGGCGGCCGAGTCGGCTCGGGCGGCGGCCACGGCGGCCAGCAATGACAAGCCCACTGCTCCGCCTGCCTGCTGGGCCGTGTTGCTGAAGCCGGACACCATGCCTGTCTCTGATGGGGCCGCGCCGGCCATGGCCAGCATGACTATCGACGGGATCGTGACGCCTATGCCCAGGCCCATCACGATCAGCGGGGGGAGCATGTCGAGCACGTACGACGGCTGGGTCGGCACCCTGGCCAGCAGGAGCAGGCCGGCCAGCAAAGTGGCCAGGCCGGCGATCAGGACCGGGCGTGGGCCGAAGCGGGCGGTCAGCCTCGCCGCCACGAACAGCGACACCACGCCGATCACGATCGGGGTGGGCACGAAGGCCAGGCCGGTGCCTAGGGCGTCGTAGCCCATGACCTGCTGTACGAACAGCGCGTTCACGAACTGGAAGCCCATGCCGGTTGCGAACACCAGCACCACCACCGCGTTCGCGCGGAGCAGCCACGGGCGGGCCAGCAGGCGGAGTGGGATCAATGGGCGGGGTGCGGCGTGTTGACGTACGAGGAAACCTGAAATGAGCAGCAGGGCCGCCGCTCCGCTCGCGGTTGCCGGGATCAGGGCTTCGGGTGAGCCGGTGCGGGTGATCGCGTACACGCCCAGGGCCAGGCCCAGCGTGATCAGCGCCGCGCCGGGCACGTCCAGGCCCGCGCCCAGGCCCTGGCCCTGCTCGCGGGGCAGCACGCCGCGGGCGGAGAACCAGACCGCCACGCCGATCGGGACGTTGATCAGGAAGATCACCGGCCAGCCGAGGGCGTCGGTCAGCACGCCTCCGACCACGAAGCCCAGGGCCGCCCCGCCGGCCTGCGTGAAGCTGTAGATGCCCAGCGCCCGGGCCTGTGAGCGCGGCGACGGGTAGAGCCGCACGATCATGCCGAGCACGACCGCCGCCGCGAACGCGCCGCCCGCGCCCTGGAGGAAGCGGCCCGCTATGAGCAGGCCGGCGCTGGTCGCCAGGCCGCACAGCAGGCTGGCCGCCACGAAGATGCCGAGCCCGGCCAGGAACACCCGCCAGGCGCCCAGCAGGTCGCCGAGCCGGCCCGCCAGCAGGAGCAGGCCGGCGAAGGCCAGCAGGTACGCGTTCACCACCCAGGAGACGCCGGCCGCCGAGAAGCCGAGCTCGCGCTGAATGTCGGGCAGGGCGACAGCCACGATCGTGCTGTCGAGAACGATCATCAACGACATCGCGCACAGGACCGCCAACGCGGCCGCGCGCCGGGGCACGGAAGGACTCATGGTCCGACCGTAACAGATAGTCTGCTTGCGGACTATCCCGTAGCGACTTACCTTCCTCGTGCTCGCCGCACCGGCTGCGGGCCGGGATCGCGGGGAGAGTCGGCAAGCAGGCCGAGGGCCTCGACGAAGGCGGTGCGCGTCTCGGCCGGGAGCCCGCCGAGGGCGTCGCGGTGCACCCGGTCGACGATCCGCTGACCCTCTTCGGCCTTGAGGCGGCCCTTCTCGGTGACCGAGATGATCCGGGCGCGGCGGTCGACGGCCGAGGGCCTGCGTTCGGCCAGGCCACGCTTCTCGAGGTCGTCGACCGTACTGACCATGGTGGTCTTGTCGAGGTCGGCCAGGGCGGCCAGCTGGATCTGGGTGCGCTCCTCCTCCAGGGCGTGCACGAGCACGCACTGCATCCGCGGCGTCAGATCAATCTCGGACAGGGCGGCAGCCAGCCGATTGGAGAGCGCGTGACCGGCGACGTTGAGCAGGCCGGCGATGTCGCGCTCGGTGCGTTCGGGGGCGGGCATGCACGCAGCATATCCCGGATCATCTGCAACGGGATGATCCGGGGCCGGGACGGTCGGCGGGCCTGCCCCCGTGTCGGCCCGCCGTCCGACCCGGCGGCTCCGATGTGGACAACCTACGAGGGGGCCCGGCGCCTCGACAACCGATTAAGGGCGCAGCGACTTGAGCAGGGCGATGTCGGCCGCGTGGCCCACGTGCTCGACCGACGGGGTCTCCACGATCACCGGGACGTTCTCGGTCGCCGGGTGGGCCATCAGCTCGGCGAAGGCGGCCGTGCCGATGCGGCCGGCGCCGATCGTCTCGTGACGGTCGCGGGTCGAGCCGCACTCGTCCTTCGAGTCGTTCGCGTGGATCAGCTGGAGGCGTTCGCGGCCGACCGTGGCCACCAGCGCGTCCAGCGTCTCGGTCATGCCGCCCGGCGTGGCCAGGTCGTGCCCGGCCGCCCAGGCGTGGCAGGTGTCGAAGCAGACGCCCAGCCACTCGTGCCGGTCGACCGCGTCGAGGTAGCGGCCCAGGTCCTGCACCTTGGAGGCGAGGCTGCGGCCGCCGCCGGCGCTCGGCTCGACCAGCAGGCGGGGCATCCCCTTGGCCGCGGCCGTGTCGAGCAGCGGCAGCAGGGCCTCGCGGAGCTGGTGGAACGCCTTGTCGTCGTGGGACTCGTCGACCGAGCTGCCGGCGTGGAAGACGACGGCGGTCGCGCCGATCGCCTGGCCGCGCTCCAGGGCGTGCGCGAGCACACCCACCGAGCGCTCGACCGTCAGCTCGGTCGGCGAGCCCAGATTCACGAGCAGAGAGGCGTGGATGTACGCCGGGACGCCGCGCTCACCGCAGCCGTCGCGGAACAGGACGTCCTGCTTGGGGTCGCCCGACGGGAGAGCCCAGCCGCGCGAGTTGGAGACGTACACCTGCAAGGTCTCGGACCCCGCGGCGTCGACATACGGGAGGGCGGCCTTGGCCAGCCCTCCCGACGTCTTGGTGTGTGAACCGATACGGCGGTTTAGAAGCACTGGATCCTTACTTCACTGCCCGGCGCGACCTGCGTGTTGCCGGCCGGCTGCTGACTCCGTACGAAAGCGTCGGCGTTGAAGTCGATATGGACGTTGAGGCCCATGCCCTTCAGCGTCGCCTCGGCCTGCCGGCAGGGCTGGTTGGTGAGGTCGGGCACGGTCACCAGCGGCGGGCCCTTGCTCACGTCGAGGGTCACCACGTCGTCGCGGGCGGCGCCGGTGCCCGGCTTGGGCGTCTGCGCGATCACCGTGTCGGCCGGCTGGTCGCTGTCCTTGTAGCGCTCCTGCGCCTGCAGGCCCAGACCGGCGAGCTCGTTGCGGACGTCGTTGATGTTCTTGCCCACGAGGTCGGGCACCTGGATCGGCGCCTTGCCGTCGCTGGTCACCACGGTGACCGTGTCGCCGCGCTTGAGCTCCGTGCCGGCCTTGGGGTCGGACGAGATGACCGCGCCCTCGGGGATCGTGTCGCTGTACTGGTGGTTGCCCTTTTTGATCTTCAAGCCGAGCTGCTCGAGCTCGCCCTGCGCGGCGGTCAGCTCCAGACCGGCCAGATCGGGCACGCCGAAGCGCTCCTTGCCCAGCGACAGGGTCAGCGTGATGGCGCCGCCCCGGACGATCCGCTCACCGGCGGCCGGGTCCTGGTTGACCACCGTGTCCTTGGGGATGTTCTCGTTGAACTGCCCCTCGGCGTAGAACAGCTCGAAGCCGTTCTGGTCGGCGAACAACTCGGCCTGGGCCTTGGTCATGTTGACCATGGCCGGCGCGTCGCTGTAGCGGCCCAGGAAGACCCACCACGTGCTGCCGACGACGACGAGCACCATGACGGCGATGGCCGCCGACAGGAAGATCTTGCGCCGGTCGGGACCGCTCTTCTGCGAGCGCGAGCGGGGAACGCGGCCGGCCGTGTATTCCTGGCCGCGCGGCGGCGGGCCACCCGGCCCGCTCGGCCCGTTCTGCCCGGGCAGGCGGGCCCACGGGGGCCGGTCGGCCACGGCGGGCACCACGGTCGTCGCGTCGGCCATGGCGGCGCGCGAGGCGGGCACCTGGCGCAGCAGCGCGGTCTCGACATTGGCCGCGCCGAGGTCGTCGCGGACGGTCTGCACCTCGGCCAGCAGCGCGCCGGCGTCGGTCGGCCGCGCGCCCGGATCGCGCCGGGTGGCCCGGGCGGTCAGGTCGTCGAGCACCGAGGGCAGGCCCTTGACCACGCTCGACGGGGCGGGCACGTCGTTGTCGACATGCTCCCAGGCGACCGCGACCGGATCGTCGCCGTCGAACGGCACCCGCCCGGTGAGCATCTCGAAGAGCACGATGCCGGCCGAGTAGACGTCGGTGCGCGCGTCGGCGTGCCCGTCGGTGACGAGCTCGGGCGCCACGTAGGCGACCGTGGCCATGAGCTGGCCGGAGTCGTCGGCCGTGCTCGCCTCGACGGCGCGGGCCAGGCCGAAGTCGGCCACCTTGACGACGGAGTCGACGAGGTTGCCGGCACCGCCGCTCGGCGCCTCGGCGACCAGCACGTTCTCCGGCTTCACGTCGCGGTGCACGAGGCCCGCCCGGTGGGCGGCGGCGATCGCGGCGAGCATCTGCTCGAGGATCGCCAGCGCCTCCACCGGGTTGAGCCGGCGCCGCTGCGTGAGCAGGTCGCGAAGGGTGCGGCCCTGCACGTATTCCATGACCAGATAGGGCAGGCCCTGGTGGCGGCCCTGATCGTAAACGGCGACGATGTTGGGGTGGGTGAGCCGGGCGATCGTCTTGGCCTCGTCGGTGAACCGGTCCACGAAGTGGACGTTGGTCGCCTGCGACGGGTGAATGATCTTCAGAGCGACGGTGCGCTCGAGTCGTTCGTCGGTGGCCGTGTAGACGGTCGCCATGCCACCACGGGCCACGCGACCGGTGATCCGGTAGCGGCCGTCAATCGTCGTGCCGATCAACGTGTCGGCGACTGTGGTGTCCATCGGCGTGAAGTGTATGTGTCTTTCGCGTGGGGGCGGTCCAGGATGTCATAGCTGAGTCCAAACGGGTACGCGCGTGGACTCCAAGCGGGACATTCACCACGACAAAACCGGATTTAATGGTTATGTCGGCGGTGTCGCCGGCCCTGCCAGCTCGGGCTCGGCTCCACCGATTCGCCCGGAGTGGCGCTTGTCTCACCGGGCGAGGGTTCGGCGCTGCTCGATGCCGACGGCGTGGGCGAGGGTGACGAGGCCGGAGCGGTCGGCGTCGGCGCCGGAGGCTGCTCGCAATGGCATTCCGTCTTCGTCGGCTTCACCGGCCTCGACGGACTTGTCGGATTTGTCGCAGGACGCGGAACGGAAGCGGGCGGCGGCGCGGCGATCGGCCCGCCCTCGCTGACGCCGGCGCCGGTGGCTGTTCCCGCGGCCGCGGCGACACCGGCCCCGGCGACGACGCCGGTGGCGGCACCGCTGACAGCGCCGGCTCGAGGCGCTCCGGTCGAGACGGGCGCCCGCGCGACGCCCTGTGCCCCCGGCGAGGAGGCCGCGGCCGGCCCGGCACCCGCCCGGGCCTCGGAGATCGCCACGGTGTCGGCCGAGGCCGGCCGCTCGGAGATGAGCGACCCCAGGCCGTTCACCACACCCAGATAGGCCCCCGCCGCCCCGACCACCGTCAGCGTCCCGAAGGCCGTGACCGCCAGCGCCCGCCGAGGCCGCCGCGGCTTGGTGTCCGGCGCCGTCGAGCTCTCCGGCGGCACCAGGCCGCCGAAGGTGCTCATACCCGTGGACGTCACGTCGGGCCCGCCCGCAGGCGGCTCGGCGGGCGCCCGGCCCATGTCGTAACGCAGCGAACGCCACGCCCCGGCCATCTCCGTACGGGTCCTGCGCAGCAGGCTCATGGGGTTGTCTCTCCGCTCTTCTGGCACGCTGTAGGAGTGAGCGATTCCGTAACCGCCGGACCGACCGAGTGGATCAACCTGCCGGACGTGTCCGCGAAGCTCGACGTGTCGATCAGCAAGGTGCACCAGATGATCCGCGACGGGCACCTGCTCGCGGTGAGGCGCGACAACGTCCGCGTGGTCCCCGCCGATCTCGTTGCCAACGACACCGTGCTCAAGCACCTCCCCGGCGTACTGACCTTGCTGCGCGACGCCGGGTATAACGACGAAGAGGCTCTGCGGTGGCTCTACGAGCCCGACGACACCCTGGACGGCAACGCCGCGAAGGGCCTGGGCGGTCACCGCGCGCGCGAGGTCAAGCGCCGGGCCCAGGCCGTGGGTTTCTAAGAGGTACGCATCCGGCAGCGCACGCCGAACTGGCGCTGCCCCGCTTCATCGTGGGGCCGAGCTGAGCGCGGCGTGCGCTTCAGACTGCCCGCAAAGCCCTGTGCCGTCCCGGCCTCAGACCGTTCGCCGCGTCGCCGCGTCGGCGAGGCGGTGCAGGACCTGGCGGGCCTCGTCGTCCAGCGGGGCCGCGTCCAGGGCGGCCAGCGACGCCGTCATGAGCTCGCCGATGCGCTGTTCGGTCGCGGCCAGGGCGCCCGAGTCGCGGATCAGGTCGCGGAGGCGTTCGACGCCGGCGTCGTCCAGGCCCTGGTTGCCCAGGCCCTCGTCCAGCTCGGCCTGTTCCTTCTCGCCCAGGGCGGCGAACGCGGCCGCCACCAGATAGGTGCGCTTGCCCTCGCGGAGGTCGTCGCCGGCCGGCTTTCCGGTCTCGGCCGGGTCGCCGAAGACGCCCAGCACGTCGTCGCGGAACTGGAACGCCTCGCCCAGGGGCAGGCCGAACGCCGTATACGCGGCGAACACCTCCTCGCCCGCGCCGGCCAGGGACGCGCCCAGCAGCAGGGGGCGTTCCACCGTGTATTTCGCCGACTTGAAGCGGGCCACCTTGCCGGCCCGCTCCACCGACGTGTCCGCCGTGGCCTGCGTCAGCACGTCCAGATATTGGCCGACCGTAACCTCCGTACGCATCTCGTCGAAGATCGGGCGGGCCCGGGTGATCTCGGCCACGCCGGCGCCGGAGCTCTGCAGCATCTCGTCCGACCAGACCAGGGCCAGATCGCCCAGGAGCACGGCCGCGCTGTCGCCGAACGCGGCCGAGCCGCCCCGCCAGCCGGCCGACGTGTGCAGCTTCTCGAAGCGGCGGTGCACCGACGGCTCGCCGCGCCGGGTGTCCGAGCGGTCCATCAGGTCGTCGTGGATCAGCGCGCTGGCCTGCACCAGCTCCAGCGCCGCCACCGCGGCCACGATCTGGTCGGAGTCGGCCCCGCCGGCGCCCCGGTAACCCCAGTACGCGAAGGCCGGCCGGAGCCTCTTGCCGCCACCGAGCACGAAGTCCTCGAGCGCGGCCGACACGTCGGCCAGGGCCGGGTCGATCGTCGTCAGGCGGTCGCGCTGCGCGGCAAGGAACGCGGCGAGCGCCTTGTCGACCCGGGCACGCAGGTCGGAGGCATCGGTGGCAAGCACGCCACGACGCTAGCCCAATCGCTGTGAGCTGCTGACGGTAGAGTCGGTGTGTGGCTCTCGGACTGCCTTCGCGCCTGCCCGGCACCCCCGCGATCGGTGACCTGATCGCCGGGCCCGAACCCACCTTCTCCTTCGAGTTCTTCCCGCCCAAGACCCCGGAGGGCGAGCGCCTGCTGTGGCAGGCGATCCGGGAGCTCGAGCCCCTCAGACCCGACTTCGTCTCGATCACGTACGGGGCCGGGGGCACCACCC
This sequence comes from Actinoplanes sp. NPDC000266, assembly GCF_042899005.1. Taxonomy (NCBI): domain Bacteria; kingdom Bacillati; phylum Actinomycetota; class Actinomycetes; order Micromonosporales; family Micromonosporaceae; genus Actinoplanes; species Actinoplanes sp. NPDC000266. The sequence continues at coordinate 367,759 of NZ_JBIAZI010000010.1, read as the reverse complement.
GCGACACGACCGTCGCCGTCACCGAGCGGGTGGCCACCGAGACCACCCTGCTGCCGATGGCGCATCTGACCGCGGTGAACCATTCGGTGGCCGAGCTGCGCAACGTCGTCGGCCGGCTGGCCGGCGCCGGCATCCGCAACGTGCTGGCCGTGCGCGGCGACCCGCCCGGCGATCCGATGGGCGAGTGGGTGCGGCATCCCGACGGCGTGCTCTACGCGGAGGACCTGGTCCGGCTGGTCAAGGAGTCCGGCGACTTCAGCGTCGGGGTGGCCGCGTTCCCGTACAAGCACCCCCGCTCGGCCGACGTCGACACCGACACCGCCCACTTCATCCGCAAGTGCCGGGCCGGCGCCGACTTCGCGATCACCCAGATGTTCTTCGAGGCCGACGACTACCTGCGCCTGCGCGACCGGGTGGCCGCGGCCGGGTGCGCCGTCCCGATCGTCCCCGGTGTCATGCCGGTGACCCGGATGGCGACGATCGAGCGTTCCTCGCAGCTGTCCGGCGCGCCGTTCCCGCCGGCCCTGCTGGCCCGTTTCGAGCGGGTGGCGCACGACGAGGCCGCCGTGCGGGCCCTCGGGGTCGAGGTGTGCGCCGAGATGTGTGCCCGCCTGCTGGCCGAGGGCGTGCCCGGCGTCCACTTCATCACCCTGAACCGCTCCACCGCGACCCGCGAGGTCTGGCAGCTGCTCGCCCCCACGGCCGCGGCCGTCTGAAAGTGCTCTGGGAGGAGTACGCCGCCACCTGGTCCGGCCTGCACGGCGGTTTCGACCCGCGCCGGGCGTCTTTTCTCGTACGCGGGTGGGTGCGCCTGGCGTACACCTGCGGGTCCTGGCTGACCCGCCGCCGTATCGGCCCGATGGCCGTGACCACCGCCGGGCTGGTGCTGTGCCTGCTGGTGCCGGCCGCCGTCCGGCTGGGCCGTCCCGGACTGGTCCTGGCGGCCGCCCTGGCGCTGCTGGCCGCGCTGGCCGACAGCATGGACGGCGCGGTCGCCGTGATCAGCGGCCGTACGACCAAGCTCGGCTACGTCTACGACTCATTGGCCGACCGCTTGGGCGAGGCGGCCTGGCTGACCGCGTTCTGGCTGGCCGGCGCCCCCGGCTGGCTGGTGGTCGCCGCGGGCGGTCTGAGCTGGCTGCACGAGTACGCCCGGGCGCGCGCCTCAGCCGCGGGGATGTCCGAGATCGGCGCCGTGACGGTCGCCGAACGCCCCACCCGCGTCCTGATAGCGATCTTCGGCCTGATAGGCGCGGCGGCCCTGCCAGTCGTGTCCACCGTGGCCACCGCCGTCTGGCTGCTGCTGGCCGTGGTGGGCGCCGTACAGCTGGCCGCGGCCGTCAGGCGCGCCCTGAGCTGAGCCGCCCCGAACCGAGCCGCCCTGAACTGAGCCGCCCTGAACTGAGACACCCTGGACTGAGCCGCCCTGGACTGGCCCGGATCGCCGGAGCCGGGCCGCGGCCGACGAGAGCCACGTGCCGGGCACCGGGGTCGGTTCCGGCTGCTGCGACCACGGGGCGGCCCGCAGCGGCTCCTCCAGGCCGAAGGCGGCGTCGACGCGCTTCTGGGCACGGCGGCCGAGCTTCTGTCCCGGCTGTTCGACGAAGCGGTAGGCGAACGAGCTCAGGGCCAGGGTGCCGGCGATGAAGGCGCCGCCGACCACGATCCACCCGAACGCCGAGTCGATCACCACGTCGGGGGTGATGTGCAGGACGACGTTCATCACGGCGATGTGGGTCAGGTAGACCGAGAAGCTGATCGCGCCGAGCCAGGTCAGCACGGCCGGCATGGGCCTGCCGCGCAGCGCGAAGGCGAGCCCGAAGCTGCCGGCCACGGCGATCGAGACGAGGGTCCAGCGGACCAGCTCGGTGCGCTGGCCGGTGTGCAGCCAGTTGGTGAAGACGCAGCACACGAAGACGACGCTCAGGGCCGCGACGGCCGCCCGGCGCCCGGTCTGCCCGTGCTGGAGCCGGTAGATGACCGTGCCCGCGAACATCACCGACAGCATGAGCACGGCCTGCCAGGACGAGGTGGCGACGACCGTCTTCGTGGCATGGCCGTTGACCATCGGCAGCAGCACCAGGCCGATGCCGGCCGCGCCGGCGGCCAGCACGAAGACGCGGCGGCCCTGCAGATAGGCGTACAGGCTGGCCGCGAGCATCAGGACCAGCAGCGCCGCCAGCGCCCGCCGGTGGGCGAAGGCCCCGCCCAGCAGATCGTCCGGCAGGCGCGTGCCGGCCACCACCGCGAGCAGCGCCAGACCGGCCGCCCACCAGGCGCTGAGCTTGTGCAGGCCCCAGACGAAGAGGCCGGCCACGATCAGATAGAAGGCCATCTCGAAGGAGAGGGTCCAGAACGGCGTGATCAGGCCGCCGACGCCGACGAAGTCCTGGAGCATCGTGGCCTGGCCGAGGACCGCGGTGATGGTCTCGGCGCCCATGGTCTTGTTGAGCGGCATGAACCCGAGGGCCATGAAGAGCCCGACCGTGACGACGGCGAACAGATAGGTCGGGTAGATCCGGAACAGCCGGCCGATCCAGAACTTGCGCAGGGAGCCGTGCCGTTCCAGGGACATCGGGATGACATATCCGCTGACCAGGAAGAAGAGCAGGACCCCGTACTTGCCGAAGTCGAAGAAGTCGTAGATCTGGAGGTGCCGTTCGCGCCCGATGACGAACGGGCTGAGATGGAACAGGGCCACGGTGGCCGCGGCGAAGCCGCGGAGCGCGTCCAGCCAGGCCATACGCTGGACTTTGGGTGCGCTGGCGGGTGCGGCGCCGACCGGCGCGCTCAAGATCTCAGACATGGCCCAGCGCACGATAGTAGGGCCGTGGGGCCGCCCCCACCCCGCGAAGATCACCGCGGGTGACGCGGGGACCGCTCTCCGCTATTCCACCTGTTCAGTAGCTGTGGCCACCGTGGGCGGTGTTGAAAAGATCACTGTGATTCGTTACCGCCGTTTAACATCGCGGCCAGGCGCGCGGCCGGCTCACCGCCCGTGAGCTGCTCCGGAATGCGCAGGAGCTCGATCCGGTGCACGAGCCGGGGCGCGACGACCGGCACCGCGGCCAGGCCCGGGTGGGCCGCCACCGCCGGCTCGGGCAGGACGGCCAGGCCGTGGCCGGCGGCGACCAGCCCGGTCAGCACGGTCACGTCGGCGCCGTCGTAGCGCAGCCCCGGGCGGAGCCCGTCGACCGGCAGCCGGGTGAAGGGAGTGACGTCCGGAGCGTCGATCCAGTACGCGTCGGCCAGGTCGCTCAGCTCGACCGCGCGGCGGCGGGCGACCGGATGGTCCACGGGAACGGCCACCACGGCCGGGCTCTCGGCCACACCGATCACCCGGGCGGCGCCGGCGTCGGGCAGGCGCAGGGGGTCGCTGGGCGCGGTGAAGCCGTCGGCCAGGCCCAGGTCGGCCTCGCCGGTGGCGACGCCCGCGACGACCTGGTCACGGCCGGCGATCCGGAGCCGGGCCGAGAGACGGGCCGATTCCGTACGCAGCCGGGCCAGCGCCCCGGCCAGCTCCGGGTGCCAGGCGAGGGGCGTGAGGGCGACGATGAGCCGGCCCGGCGGGGCGACCACCCTCGTCACGTCGGCGCGGGCGGCCTCCAGGCGTACGAGAAGAAGCGAAGCGTGATGGCGGAGCCGCTCCCCCGCCGGGGTGAGCGCGACCGGGCGCCGGGTCAGCAGTGGGGTGCGCAGGTCGGCCTCGAGGGCGGCGATCTGCTGCGACACGGCCGACTGGGTGTAGCGGAGGCGCTCGGCGGCGGCGCTGAACGAACCGGTCTCGGCGACGGCCAGGAAGGTGCGCAGCAGGTGGGGGTCCACATCAGGGATGCTAATGCCACGGTCAGCAGCCATCGTTGGACCTGATGCCGCCGGCGGGCCCACGATGGGTGCATGATTTCGATTGCCCTGGTGGGAGACCGGTCGCCGGCCGTGCGGGCGCACTCGCGCATTCCGCGGATCATCGACGCGCTTCGCGAACGGGAACAGATCGACCTCGACGTCTACTGGGTGCCGACCCCGGAGGCGGCCGATCCCGAGGTGCTGCGCGGGTACGCCGGCATCTGGCTGACGCCCGGCAGCCCGTACCGCAGCGAAGCCGGCGCTGTCACCGCCGCCCGGACCGCCCGCGAGGAGGGCATTCCGTTCCTGGGGACGTGCGGGGGCTTCCAGCACGCCATGCTCGAGTTCGCCCGCAACGTCTGCGCGCTGCCCGGCGCCCGGCACGCGGAGTACGAGGACGCGGCGGGCGGCGACGAGCTCATCACCGAGTTGTCCTGCTCGCTGGCCGGGCACGAGGGTGCGGTCGACCTGGCGCCAGGCTCGCTGATCGAGTCGCTGCTGGGCGGCGGCCGGACCGTCGAGCGCTACCACTGCGCCTACGGCATCGCTCCCGGCTACATCGCCATGCTGCGGGAGCACGGCATGCGCTTCTCCGGCACCGACGACGAGGGCGACGTCCGGGTGGCCGAGCTGCCCGGGCATCCCTTCTATCTGGCCACGCTCTTCCAGCCCGAGCTGGCGGGCGACGGCGCCGATCCGCACCCGGTCATCCGCGGCTTCGCCCTGGCCGCACGTCAGCCCGCGCGCACCTGATTGCGGCCGCCTTCCTTGGCCGCGTAGAGGTGGGCGTCGGCCCGGGCCAGGACCGTGCGGGCGTCGTCGCCGGGTCGCAGCGGGGTCAGGCCGATGCTGGTGGTGACCCGCAGGCCGGGGGCGATCTCGGACCAGTCGTGGCACTCGACGGCGGCTCGCAGGCGTTCGCAGATCTCCAGGGCGCGGGCCGGGCCGGTGTCCAGGTAGAGCACGAACTCCTCGCCGCCGTGCCGGGCCGCGTGGCCGCTCGGCTCGACGATGCCGCGCAGCAGGTCGCCGACCCGGCGCAGCACGCTGTCGCCGGCCTCGTGCGAGAAGGTGTCGTTGACCCGCTTGAAGTGGTCGAGGTCGAGGATGGCCACGCTCATCGGGGCGTGGTCGGCCGCCAGCACGGTGGCCAGGTGCTCGTCGGAGCGGCGCCGGTTCCACAGGCCGGTCAGCGCGTCCCGTTCGGCCAGCTCACGGAAGCGTTCCCGGTCGCGGCGGGCCTCGTCGATCGCGAAGCGGGCCTGGGTGACCGAGGCCAGCGCCTCGCTCTGCTCGGTGCGGCGGGCGGTCCAGGCCTGGTGGAATTCGACCATTTCCCGGTACGCCCTCTCGAAGTTGCCGAGGTCGGCGTGGCAGGTCGCCAGCAGTTGCAGGGCGATCGCGTCCATCTCGGGCACTTCGTCGCGCCGGGTCAGCTCGCGGCACTGCTCGAGCAGGGCCAGCGCGCCCGGCACGTCCCCCTCGGCCCGCTTGATCTCGGCGAACGTGATCAGACAGGCCGGCACCGCGTCGACGTCGGTGGACGGGGCGTGGGCCAGAGCGTCCTGGAGGATCCGGGTGGCCCGCCCGGTCTGCCCATCGGCCATCAGAACCCGGGCCACGGTGTCGGCGCAGGAGGTGTTCATCGGGTGGCCGGCCCGGGCCGAGTGCTCCTCCATGCGCCGGGCCAGCCGCCGGGCCATCGGCTGGTCGTTCTCGCGATAGCAGGACCAGGCCCAGTTGTTCAGGTTGGCGATGATCAGGTCGGGCTGCCCGAGAAGGTCGGCCAGCCGCTGGGCGACCCGGTACTCCTCGTGCGAGACCCGGCCCAGCCGCTGGTCGTTGACCTGCGCGGCCAGGATGACCGCATGGTCGACCCGCAGAACGAGCGGATCCTCCTCGGCGAGGAGCCGGTCCGCCTCGTACGCGTGCTTGACCGCCTCGGCGTTGTCACCGAGCCGCCACAGCCCACCGGCGATGACCGCGTGCGCCTTGGCCACCACGAGCCGGTCACCGGCCGCACCCAGCTCGGCGTGCGCGGCCCGGATCCCTTGATTCTGCCGCCCACCCCGGTTGTCCAGGTCAGCCACGACGAGCCGGGCCAGCGCCGCGTACTGCCGGTCCCCGGCCGCGAGCGCCACCCGTTCGAGCTCACGAGCCCGATCGGCCAGCCCGTCGTGGCTCGCGTAGACCGCCCCGACCAGCGCAGTCAGCTCAGCCTCGAAATCGCTCCGGGCCGGGCGGCGAACGGCGACTTCACGCATGCCCCACCTTCGGCCACACGACCGCGAGCTTGAGCCTTTCCCGCGATCAGCGCGGGAAGCCCAGGGCCTCGGCGTAGTAGAGGGAGCCCTCCAGGTGGAAGGCGATCTGCCTCGGTGACCAGGCGTCGCCGTCTCGGTGGTCCAGGGCGGCCGGGGTGGCCGCGCGCAGGCGCAGGTCGTAGATCTGGGCCAGGCGGGTCAGGCGGCTGCGGGCCTCGTCGAGGTCGTCGGTGGTGAACGGGGCCAGGTCGGCGGCGGTGGTGATCGCCGAGGCGTGCCAGTGGTCGGGGATCGTGGGCACGCCGGCCAGGCGTGCCTCGATCTCGGCCAGGTGGTCGATCAGGTGGTCGGTGATCCGCCGGACGGCCTTGTGCGGCGTGTAGACGCGGTCGCCGTCCGGGCGGGGGACGCCGTCCCACGCGGGCCAGGTGGCGGCCCGCGCGAGACACGCGCCGATCATCGTGGTGACCACGTCGGCCGGGTGGCGGTCGTCGGTCTCGGGGAGGTCGGTCATGGCCCCATGAGACCGTGCCGATCGTTCGGCGCCGGCCGAACGGTCAGTGCGACAGGATGTCGCTCAGCACCTCGATGGCCTGGTCGACGCCGTCGTCGTCGACGTCCAGGTGGGTGATCACCCGGGCGATCTTCGGCAGCATGGGCGCGATCAGGACGTCGCGCTCGGCGGCGCGGGCGGCCAGGGTGGGCGCGTCCAGCGAGGACTTCGACAGGTCCAGCAGTACGAGGTTCGTGCGCACCCGGGACGGGTCGACCACGCCGAGCGGGGCCAGCGCCTCGGCGATGCGCGAGGCCCGCGCGTGGTCGTCGGCGAGCCGCTCGATGTGGTTGTCGAGGGCGTACCGGCCGGCCGCGGCCAGGATGCCCACCTGGCGCATGCCGCCGCCCATCCGCTTGCGGATCACGCGGGCCTGGGCGATGCGCTCGCGGCTGCCGACGATCAGCGAGCCGACAGGCGCACCGAGGCCCTTGGAGAGGCACACCGACAGCGTGTCGAAGCAGGCACCGTAGGAAGACAGCGACACCCCGTCGGCGACGTGCGCGTGCCAGATCCGAGCGCCGTCACAGTGCAGTCCGATGCCCGATTTTTTCGACAAATCACGCAAAGCAGTCAGCGTCGAAAGCGGCACCACCGAGCCGCCACCCAGGTTGTGCGTCTGCTCGACGGCGATGGCCCGCGTCGGCACCGAGGGGTAACCGGCGGGGCGGATCATCGAAGCGATCTGGTCGACGTCGAGATCGGCGCCGACCGACGGCCACGTACGCGACGAGATGCCCCCGATGGCGGCCGCCGCCCCCACCTCGTACGTGACGACGTGCGCGTCCGCACCGGCCAGCAGCTCACCACCCGGAGGAACGTGCAGCTGGAGCGCGATCTGATTGGCCATCGACCCCGACGGGGCGAACAGCGCCGCCTCGTGCCCGAAAAGCCCGGCCACATGGGCCTCGAGCGCGTTGACGGTCGGGTCGTCCCCGAAGACGTCGTCGCCGACCTCAGCACTGAACATGGCCTCCCGCATCTCGCGGGTCGGCCGGGTGACGGTGTCGGATCGAAGATCAACCACGAAGCATCTCCGCAACGAGGAACGCGAGCTCGAGGCTCTGCTGGGTGTTGAGGCGGGGGTCGCAGGCGGTCTCGTAGCGGTCCGGCAGGTCGAGGTCCTCGATGCCCTGGGCGCCGCCCAGGCACTCGGTCACGTCCTCGCCGGTCAGCTCGATGTGGATGCCGCCCGGGTGGGTGCTCAGGCCGCGGTGGACCTCGAAATAGCCGAGCACCTCGTCGACGATGCGGTCGAAGTGCCGGGTCTTGTAGCCGTTCGACGACTCGTGCGTGTTGCCGTGCATCGGGTCGCACTGCCACACGACCTTGGCCCCGGCCGCGGTGACCTTCTCGACGATCGGCGGCAGCGCGTCGCGGACCTTGCCGTTGCCCATCCGGCTGATCAGCGTGAGCCGGCCCGGGATGTTCTCCGGGTTGAGCTTCTCGCACAGCTCGAGCGCGGTCTCGGGCGAGGTGCCGGGCCCGAGCTTGACGCCGATCGGGTTGGCGATCCGGCTGATGAAGTCGATGTGCGCGTGGTCGAGCTGACGGGTCCGCTCACCGATCCAGAGGAAATGACCACTGAGGCCGTACGCCTTGCCGTCGCTCACCCGGGTCAGCGCGCGGTCGTACTCCAAAGCCAGGGCTTCATGCGAGCAGTACAGGCTGACCGTGCGCAGGGCCTCGTTGTCGGTCATGCCGCAGGCCCGGATGAAGTCGAGGGCCCGGTCGATCTCGCGGGCGATCGCCTCGTACCGCTCACCCGCCGGCGACGCCCGGACGAAGTCCTTGTTCCAGTCGTGCAGGCCGTGCAGGTCGGCCAGGCCACCGGCCAGATAGGCGCGGAGCATGTTCATGGCGGCGGCCGAGTTGGCGTACGCCCGGATCATCCGCTGCGGATCGGCCCGGCGGGCGGCCTCGTTGGCGTCCAGCGAGTTGATCAGATCGCCGCGGTAGGCGGGCAGGCCGAGCGAGTCGGTGGCCGACGAGCGGGGCTTGGTGTACTGCCCGGCGACCCGCGCGACCTTGACGACCGGCATGGAGGCGCCGTACGTCAACACGACCGCCATCTGCAGCAGGGTGCGTGCGTTGGCCAGCAAGTGGCTCTCGGTGTTGTCGGCGAACGTCTCGGCGCAGTCACCGCCCTGCAGGAGGAAGGCGCGGCCCTCGCAGACCTCGGCCAGCTTGACCCGCAGCTGGTCGACCTCGTACGGGGCGACGATCGACGGGACGACGTCGAGCACCTCGCAGACGGAGGCGACCTCGGCCGGGTCCTCCCACGGCGGCACCTGCACGCGGGGCAGGCCTCGCCAGACGTCGAGGCCGAGGGCCTCGTCCTCGGCGGAGTCGGTCGAGGGGCGGGAGGTCTGCAGAGCGGGGTTGCCGACCCCCGGATACGAAAGCTGATGCCACTCACGGCGCATGACGGAAAGCCTACGAGTGAGGGGCACCGACCTTGCGGGCGGTGCCCCTCTTCTCACCTGAGGAGATGAGCCTTCAGTCAGGTCAAGGGCGGTGGTGGGGCGGTTGGATGGGGAGTTGTGTTGCTGGTCAGAGGTTGTTCTTGATGGCGGAGATCAGCTCACCGTTGCTGGTGTCGCCCGAGAACTCCCAGAAGAACGCCCCGGCGAGACCCTGGTTCTTCGCGTAGGTCATCTTTCCGGCGATGGTCGACGGGGTGTCGTAGCTCCACCAGTTGCTGCCGCACTTGGCGTACGACGTGCCGGCCACCGTTCCGGTGGGCGGGCAGCTGTTCTTGAGGACCTTGTAGTCCTCGATGCCGGCCTCGTACGTGCCCGGCGCGGCCCCGGTCGCCGTGCCGCCCGGCGCGGCCTGGCTGACCCCGGTCCAGCCGCGGCCGTAGAAGCCGATGCCGAGCAGGATCTTGTTGGCCGGCACGCCCTTGCTCTTGAGCTTCTGGATCGCCGCGTCCGAGTAGAACCCGGCCTGCGGGATGCCGGTGTAGGAGGTGAGCGGCGAGTGCGGGGCGGTCGGGCCCTGCGCGGCGAAGGCGCCGAAGTAGTCGTAGGTCATCGGGAAGACCAGGTTCAGCTTCGAGATGCCCGACGCGTAGTCGGCCACGTCCAGCTTGCCGCCGTTCGAGCCGTCGGCGGTGATGGCCGAGGTGATCAGGAAGCTCGAGCCGAACTTGTTGCGCAGCGCGGTGATGACGTTGTTGTACGCCGCCGGTCCGCTCGCGTCGCAGCTCAGGCCGCAGGCGTTCGGGTACTCCCAGTCGATGTCGATGCCGTCGAAGACGTCGGCCCAGCGGGAGTCCTTGACCAGGTTGTAGCAGGAGTTGGCGAACGCGGTGGGGTTGGCCGCGGCCTGGGTGAAGCCGCCCGACCAGGTCCAGCCGCCGAACGACCAGATGATCTTGATGTTCGGGTACTGCTTCTTGAGCTTGCGCAGCTGGTTGAACGAACCGCGCAGCGCGCCGGCGTCCCACGTGTCGGCTACGCCGTCGACGCTGTTGGCCGCGGTGTACGCCATGTCGTAGTCGGCGTAGGAGTCACCGATCGTGCACTGGCCGCCGGTGGTGTTGCCGAACGCGTACAGAATGTGCGTCAGCTTCGAGGCCGAGCCCGAGGTGACCAGGTTCTTGACGAAGTACTGGCGCTGGTAGACGCCCCACTGCGCGAAGTAGCCGACGACGTTCTTGCCGCTCGTTCCCGGAGGCGTGGTGGTCGGAGGCGTGGTCGGCGGCGTCGTGGGCGGAGTGGTCGGCGGGGTGGTGGGGGGCGTGGTCGGGGGCGTCGTGCCGCCACAGACACCGTTGTCGATCCAGACGTCCCACTGTCCGCTGTGCGTGGCCGGCGACTCGTTCTGAGTCCACCACTTGGCGGTGTAGTTGTGGCCGCTCTGCGAGGCGACGTTGTCCTTGACGTACGTGGCGGTGGAGGACCAGGCGGGGGCACAGGCCGCAGCAGCCGACGCCTGGGTCGCCGGGACCGTGGCGGTCGCCGCGACCACCACGATCGCCGACACCAGGGTGGCGCGGCGGAGGGATTTCTGCACTTCTGACTCCTCGTCGAACGTTTAGGAAACTTTCCTGAAAGTTCAGTGAGGGAGACGGTAGTCACAGATATTCACAGTCGTCAAGATGGCGTGAAGGGATTACGCAAAGGCTTAACTTTGCGGAGCGGACCGCTACGGGGTGCACATCCACGGACACAACGCGTAGTCTTCGGTCATGACCATCCTCGACGTCGTAGCCCTCGAGCCCGCGCGCCGCCGATGACCATCCGAGTTATCGGAGTCGATGCCTACGCTCTCGGCTGGGTCGGGGTCGAGCTCCGCGACGGGGCCTTCGGGCGGGCCGTCCTGGCCTCCACGCTCTACGAGATAGTCGCCGGCAGCTCCGGCGCGTCGGTGATCGGCGTGGACATCCCGCTCGGCATGCTCCCCGACACCTGGCGCGCGGCCGACACCCTCGCCGCCGACCAGCTCGGCCCCCGGCGCGGCAGCGTCTTCCGCGTGCCTCCCCGGGCCGTCTGGCAGGAGTCCGACTTCGCCGCGGCCAACCGGCTCTGCCGGGAGCTGACCGGGGCCGGGCTCAGCCGGCAGTCCTGGGCCCTGCGGCCCAAGCTGCTCGAGGCCAACGCGATCTGGGAACGCCACCCCGGCCTGCTCTTCGAGGCGCACCCCGAGGTCTCGTTCCGCACGATGGCGGGCGAGCCCCTCCAGTACGCCAAGAAGACGTGGACCGGGCAGGCCCGCCGCCGTGAGCTGCTCGCCCGCAACGGGATCGTGCTGCCCGACGGGATCGGCCCGGCCGGTCAGGCCCCGCCGGACGACATCCTGGACGCGGCCGCCGTCGCCTGGTCGGCCCATCGGATGGCGTCCGGGACGGCCCTGAGCCATCCCTCACCACCCGAGGAGAACAACGGTTCCAAGATCGCCATCTGGTATTAAGAGGACATCTCGCCCGCGATCGCGCGGGCGCGGTCCCGCGCGGCCTCAAGGGCGGTCAGGAACGCGGCGCGGACGCCGTGGATCTCGAGCTCGCGGATGGCCGCGATGGTCGTGCCGGCGGGCGAGGTGACCGCCTCGCGCAACTTGACCGGGTGCTCCCCCGAGTCGCGCAGCATGGTGGCCGAGCCGATGGCGGTTTGCACGACCAGCTCGTGTGCCACCTGACGGGGCAGTCCGAGCAGGATGCCGGCGTCGATCATCGCCTCGACCAGCAGGTAGAAGTAGGCCGGGCCGGAGCCGGAGAGCGCGGTCACCGCGTCCTGCTGCGACTCGGGCACCCGCAGCGTGCGGCCGAGCGGCTTGAAGATCTCCTCGACCACTGTCAGGTGCTCGACCGTCGCGTACGGGCCCGGGGAGATCACCGTCATCGCCTGGTCGACCAGGGCCGGCGTGTTGGTCATGACCCGCACGATCGGGATGCCACCGGGCAGGCGCTCGGCGAAGAAGCTCGTGGGCAGGCCCGCGCAGAGCGACACGACAAGCGTCTCCGGCGGCACCTTGGAGCCGAAGTCGTCGAGCAGCTTGCCCGCGTCCTGCGGCTTCACCGCGATCAGCAGCACGTCGGCCTGGGTCACCGCGGTCAGGTTGAGCACCGGGCGGATGCCGTAACGGTCGGCCAGCTCGGCCGCCCGCTCCGGGCGGCGGGTGGTGGCCAGCAGCTGCTGCGCCGGCCAGCCGGAGCGCAGCAGTCCGGAGAGGACCAGCTCGCCGAGCTTGCCCGCACCGATCACGGCCACAGTTTGCTTGGTCATTCCCGCGCCCCTCGAAGAAAGACAACTCGAAGAAAGACAAAGGGCGGCCTCTCGGCCGCCCTTTGAAAGCCGTGGATCAGCTGCCGAAGAAGACCTCGGCCTCTTCGTACCGCGACAGCGGAACGGTCTTGAGCTCGCCGGTGCCCTCGATCAGCGGCACGCGGACGATGTCGGTGCCCCGCAGCGCCATCATCTTACCGAAGTCGCCCTCGTGGACGGCGTCGATCGCCTGCAGGCCGAAGCGGGTCGCGAGCACCCGGTCGAACGCGGACGGGGTGCCGCCGCGCTGGATGTGACCGAGGACGACCGTACGGGCCTCCTTGCCGGTCTTCTCCTCGAGCTGCTCGGCCAGCCACTGGCCGATGCCGCCGAGGCGGACGTGGCCGAAGGAGTCGAGCTCCTTGCTCTGCAGCGACATCTGGCCGTCGAGCGGCTGGGCGCCCTCGGAGACGACGACGATCGGCGCGTACTCGACCTGGAAGCGCTTGGTCACGTACGTCGCGACCTGCTCCACGTCGAACGGGCGCTCGGGCAGCAGGATCACGTTGGCGCCACCGGCGAGACCGGCGTGCAGCGCGATCCAGCCCGCGTGGCGGCCCATGACCTCGACGACCAGCGTGCGGTGGTGCGACTCGGCCGTGGTGTGCAGCCGGTCGATGGCCTCCATCGCGATGTTGACCGCGGTGTCGAAGCCGAAGGTGAAGTCGGTGGCGTTGAGGTCGTTGTCGATCGTCTTGGGCACACCCACGACGTTGACGCCCAGGTCGTTCAGCTTGGTGGCGACGCCGAGGGTGTCCTCGCCGCCGATCGCCACCAGGGCGTCCACGCCCTGCTCGGCCAGGTTCGCCTTGATCTTCTCGACGCCGCCCTCGATCTTGAAGGGGTTGGTGCGCGAGGAGCCCAGGATGGTGCCGCCGCGCGGCAGGATGCCGCGGACCTCGGCGATGCCGAGCGGCTTCGTCAGACCCTCGAGCGGGCCCTTCCAGCCGTCGCGGAACCCGACGAACTCGTGACCGTAAGCGGCGACGCCCTTGCGGACCACCGCCCGGATCACCGCGTTGAGACCGGGGCAGTCGCCGCCGCCGGTGAGCACGCCGATACGCATGATTGCTCGTCCTCCCTGATTTCAGGTGCGAGTTGCACAGGCCCGTCGAGCCCCAGGGAGCGAGTGATCGGCAGCGTTGCCGGGCCCGGGGCGGGCCGCAAGCCGAACTTTAGCGGTCCGGCTCACACCGCCCCGAAGCGCCCCGCTACAGCCTGACGGTTTCGTTCTCCCCCGCGTCCGGGGTCTTTCCGGTTACGGCCGCCTTGGCGTAGCCCAGCAGAGTGACGACCTTGGAACTGTGTGCCGCCGCCCAGTACTCAGCGGTCTCCGCATGCACCTTGACCAGCGTAAGCTCCGGCGTCTCGAGTCCGTCCGGGAACCAGGCTTTGAGCGCCGGATTCCACAGTTCGCGCGCCTTCTCCGGGTCGTCGGCGCGGGTTGCCGTGCCGGACAGGGAGATCCAGTTGTTCTGCTTCTGGTCACTGAAGGCGACGTTCACCTGCGGATGCAGTCCGATCTGCTCGACCAGGTCGGATGTCGTGTAGGTGAAGAACCAGAGGTCGCCGTCGAACTCGACCTCCTGGAGCGCCATCGGGCGGCTCACGTGCTTGCCGTCGGCGGTCATGGTGGTCACCATGCAGATGCGGGCGTCCGCGATCATCTGCTTGACCTTGTCGCGCTGTTCCTGCTCGGTGTTCGTCATGATTCCGGCAGTTCCCCGCCGGGGGCGGCTCAACCGCCCATCGCCCGCCAGCGGGCCAGATTGTGCTTCGCGTCGACCAGGGCGTCGTGCCGGCCCGACATCGAGGGCAGGTGCGGGCGGCCCTGGTCGTCCCAGAGCTGGCGCAGGTCCTTGGTGAAGCGCGGGATGTCCCGCGGCAGGGCCGGCATCGCGCCCCAGAGCTGGGCCAGAGCCACGTGGTCGTAGGCGGCGAACCACGCCCACAGCTCGATCTGCTCGCTGCGGCCCTCGACCGGCTCCGTCAGGAAGGCGTACAGGTCGTCGCGGATCCGCTCGCGCGAGCGCCACGCCTTGTCGGAGGGCGAGGGGAGCTTGTCGAGGACGTTGCGGCGCACCCAGGGGATGGCCTTGCTGTCGTCGAACTCCGTGCTGATCGCGTAGAACTCGCGACCGAACTCGTCGACCACGCCGATCGAGACCAGGTCGATGGTGACCCCGTCCTCGATGAACTCGCAGTCATAGAAATAGCGGTATGGCATCGGGGGACATCCTCCACCACGATCAGCTCGGCATGGCGTCGAGGGCCGCTTTTGCACTCCGCAGGGTCTCCGGCAGGCCCAGACGTACGGCCCGGTCGGCCTGGACGGCCCAGCGCAACTTCAGAAGCACTGGCAGTACGGCGTACAGCTCGTCCGCTCCGACCGGCCCAGCCGCGGCGTAGCCGTCGATCAGCTCGGCGGCCTGGCTGAGGCCTCCGGCGTACGCGACGGCGGCGGCCACGTCGTAGACCAGCGGGCCCAGGCCGCTGGCGCCGCAGTCGAGCAGGCCGGCCCGGCCGGTGCCGGGATCGACCACGAAGACGTCCGGGGCCGGGTCGCCGTGCAGCACCCCGTACGTCAGCCGGTCGGTGACCGTGACCCGCGTGGCCGCCGTGACCGCGTCGAGGACCACGCCGCGCAGCCAGGGCTCGGCGGCCAGATGCGGGGCGTCCGGGTCGAGCAGCTGCCACGGCCGCAGGCCCGGATGGTGGAAGCCCTGCAGGGCCCGGTGGGCGGCGCCGAGCCGGTCGCCCCAGAACTGCTGGTCGATCGGGTCGGCCCCGTCCAGGCGGCGGCCGGGCACCCGGCGCAGCACGGCGAAGGCGCCGTCCGGGGTCTGCGCGGTGAGGCCGCCGGACAGCGTGCGCACCGGCTCGCCGGCCGCGATGTCGCGGCCGCGCAGGTGCTCGGCCGCGGCCAGGCCGGCCTCGACCGGCTGGCGGCAGCCGGTCTCGGAGAGCCGCACGACGTACCGCTCGGACCCGGCCGTCACCTCCCATCCGTATGACATGAGCACGTCCGGGAGGGCGGTGATCTCGGCGGGGACCAGATGCCACTGGGCCCGCAGCGTCGATTCAAGAAGCTCGTCATCCGGCACGGCGGGATTATCGGCGCAGATCTGTAAAAAACAACGGACAACCAGGGTGACGCCCCGACTACGCTCACCGTTCGCAATTGAGAGGTTTACAGATAGCGACCGGCGCGACATGATCCTATGAGGCGCTCGCGGGCACACGTGCGCAGAAATGGCGCCGGTGGGTGGCTCTGTGCTAAGAGTGATCGTTCGCGCCGGGGGGCGGCGCGATTCGGCCGCTCGCAACACACGCGGTCCCACCGGGGGAGGGATGACGCCGTGGACAATCGCATGCCGGACAACGGCGACGCGCTGACCGGCGTCGACATGTTCGCCGGACTCGAGCCGGACGTCCGTCAGCGAGTGATCGCGGCCGCTGTGCCACGGACGTACCGCAAAGGACAGATCCTCTTCGTCGAGAACGATCCGGGCGAATCGCTGATCATCCTGAGGCGCGGCGCGGTGGCCATCTTCCGCACGGCGCCGACCGGCGAGCGGGCCGTCCTGACCGTGGTGCGGCCTCCGGGCGTACTCGGGGAAGTGTCTCTTCTGGACGCCTCGACCCGCAGCACCTCGGCCGAGGCGATCGAGGACTGCCAGGCGCTGACCCTGTCGCGGGCCGCCTTCATGGACCTCGTGCACTCCAACCCGCGCATCCTCGACGCGGTCATGCGGTCGGTGGGCGCGCTGATCCGCCGGCTCACCGAGCAGAACACCGACCATGTCTTCCTCGACCTGCCCGGCCGGGTCGCCAAGACCCTGGTCCGGCTGGCCGGCGAGAGCCAGGCCCCGATGATCACCATCGAGCTCAACCAGAGTCAGCTGGCCGAGATGGCGGGCGGCTCGCGCCAGAGCGTCAACCAGGCCATCGGCTCGTTCGCGAGCCGCGGCTGGCTGCGCACCGAGGGCCGCCGCATCGTCGTCACCGACCTCCCGGCCCTACGCCGTCGCGCCGGAATGTTGAGTTAGCTGAGCTGGCTGGCCTCGCTCCGCTCGGCGGGCACTGCGCCCCACGAGGTCGGTGTCGAGGGCGCCGAAGAAGACCTCGGCTGCGCCTAGCCTTTTTCGGAGCCCTCGACACCGACGGGCGCAGTGCGACTTTGGTCGCGCTTCATCGGTGACTCGATTGAAGTCTTCAGGCTTGCCGCATATACGTCTACGTACTCGCGGCCGGAGAGGGCCATCAGCTCGTACATGATCTCGTCGGTGATGGCTCGCTCGACGAAGCGGTCGCCCTTCGACTGGGCGTAGCGGGAGAAGTCGAGCGGGGCGCCGAAGCGCATGCGTACCCGCTGGATCTTCGGAATGAGGGTGCCGGTGGGCTGGATCTCGTCGGTGTTCAGCAGCGCGACCGGCACCACCAGGGCGCCGCTCTCGAGGGCGAGCCGGGCCACACCCGTCTTGCCGCGGTAGAGCCGCCCGTCGGGTGACCGGGTGCCCTCGGGATAGATGCCCGCGATTCCGCCCTCACGCAGCACTCTCAGCAGGGTTTCCAGGGCCGCCTGGGCGGCCTTGCCACCGGAACGGTCGACCGGGATCGTCCCCGTGCCCGCGAAGAACTGCCGCATGAGCCAGCCCTTGATCCCCTTGCCGGTGAAGTATTCGGCTTTGGCGACGAAGGTCACCCTGCGATCGACGACCAGTGGTGTGAAGATCGAGTCGGAGAACGACAGGTGGTTGCAGGCCAGGATCACCGGGCCGTTACGGGGCAGGTGGGACAGGCCGCGTACGTCGGGACGGAAGAGCAACTTGAGAAGCGGCCCGAGAACCACGTACTTGAGCAGCGAGTAGAACACGGGGGTCCTTTCTCGGACGACCGGGACATCCGGGCGCAGAGGAAGCGTACGAAGCGGGACGGCGCGCCACAACGCACTCCCGCAACCGGTCCATGTCGTGTCACCATTCAAGGCACGGTCGGGGCGAGGGAGTGTTGCAGGGTGACAGCGGGTGGGGCTCGCCGCGGGCGGCGGGACAACGGTCTCGACGCGGCCGACTATGCGGCCGCGGGCGACGTGGATCCGCGCGTCGGTGAGCACCTCTTGGATGTGCTGGCCGCCGGCGGCATCGCTGCTTACCTGCAGCCGACGGCCGATCTCAATCCGATTCTTCGCGCCACCACGCTGCCCGCGCGGCCGACCGACCGGCTCTTCGTCGACCGGGCCCACCTCGACACGGCCCGCGAACATCTGCACAAGGTGACCGGCGGCGCGCTGCCCACCCCGCCCGACGACCCGACGGCCGAGCCCGACATCGAGGCCGAGTGGGCCAAGATCGTGGCCGGCTTCCACACGACGGTCGATCCGACCGCGGCGCCGTGGCCCGAGGCCGAGGGCATGGACGCGCCGCCCAAGGACAAGGAGCCGCCGCGCCTGGGCGGGCTCCAGTCGGCGGCCGACTTCTCCGGCGTCTCGCTCAACCGGCGGCGCACCGACAAGCCCGACCCGTCGGTGCTCGAGGGTCTCGACGACCTGCCCGACAACCCGGACGACGATGACGAGGACGAGCGGTACACACCGCCTCCTCCCCCGCCGCTGCCGAAGATCTCGAAATACGCGGTGTTCGGCATCCTCGGCGTGGTCGTCGGCTTCGTGCTCTTCCTCTTTCCGCGCCTGCTGCCGATCGACCGCGACTACGTGACGGTGCTGGGCTTCGCCGCGATCGTCTCGGGCGCGGTGATGTTGGTCTGGCGGCTGCGGTCCGGTGACGACGAGGACGACGACTACGACGACGGCGCTGTTGTATAGACCACCGTCCCTATAGATCGTCGGTAGTCGTCCGGTAACCTTCGGTGATGCGCCAGAGCTCGCTGGTCGTCGTCGCCAACCGTCTTCCGCTCGATGACAGCGCGGCCCCGGACGGGGCGTGCGAGTGGCGCCGAAGTCCCGGCGGCCTGGCCGGAGCGTTGCACGCGATCCTCCAGCAGACGTCGGCGACCTGGGTGGGCTGGGACGGGACGGTCGGTGAGGCCCGCCCCCTGGCCGATCTGGGCACCCTGCGCCTGCGCCCGATGGCCCTCGACGAGGACGAGACCCGCGGCTACTACGAGGGGTTCGCCAACTCGACGTTGTGGCCGCTCTACCACGACGCGGTCGAGCCGCCGGTCTTCGACCGCGGCTGGTGGGAGACGTACCGGGCGGTCAACCGCCGGTTCGCCGAGGCGGCGGCCGAGGTGGCCGAGCCCGGGGCGACGGTCTGGGTGCAGGACTATCACCTGCAGCTGGTGCCGCAGATGCTGCGGGAGCTGCGGCCCGACCTGCTGATCGGCTTCTTCATGCACGTGCCGTTCCCGCCTCCGGAGCTGTTCATGCAGCTCCCCCGCCGGGTGGAGCTGCTGCGCGGCATGCTCGGGGCCGACCTGGTCGGCTTCCAGCGCCCACAGGCGGCCCACAACGTGGCCCAGCTGGCGGCGAAGCTGCTGGGCGCGGAGGGCGCGGACGACGCGATAGTTCTCGAGGACCGGGTGGTACGCACGGGAGCGTTCCCCGTGTCGATCGATGTGACCGAGATGCGGTCGCTGTCGGCCCGTCCGTACGTCATCAATCAGGCCAAGCAGTTGCGGCACGACCTCGGGTCACCGAAGAAGGTCCTGCTCAGCGTCGACCGCCTCGACTACACGAAGGGCATCGAACATCGCCTGACGGCCTATTCGGAGTTGCTGCGCGACGGCTGGGTGAAGGTCCGCGACACGGTGATGGTGCAGGTGGCGGTGCCGAGCCGGGAGCGCGTGGAGACGTACCGGGGCCTGCGCGACCGCATCGAACGCGAGGTCGGCCGGATCAACGGCGAGTACGGACGAGTGGGCGAGCCGGCCATTCACTATCTGAACCAGCCGTTCGACCGGGCCGACCTGGCCGCCCTCTACCAGACGGCCGACGTCATGGTGGTGACACCGCTGCGCGACGGCATGAACCTGGTCGCCAAGGAGTTCGTGGCGGCCCGCCGCGACGACAGCGGAGCC
Source organism: Actinoplanes sp. NPDC000266 (assembly GCF_042899005.1). Lineage (NCBI taxonomy): Bacteria > Bacillati > Actinomycetota > Actinomycetes > Micromonosporales > Micromonosporaceae > Actinoplanes > Actinoplanes sp. NPDC000266. The sequence goes on along the minus strand of NZ_JBIAZI010000010.1, from coordinate 348,290 downwards.
TTGGTGCTGAGCGAGTTCGCCGGCGCGGCGGCCGAGCTGGAGGACGCCTTCCAGGTCAACCCGCACGACGTGGACGGCCTGAAGGAGACACTGCTGCAGGCGATGAGCGCCACCCCGTCCGACCTGGCCCGCCGGATGGCCGCGATGCGCCACTACTTGACGGTCCACGACATCCACGCGTGGGCCCAGGACTACCTGACGACACTCTCCTTCTCGAGCCAATCGAGAACAGCTTCGATCGGCTCGGCCGCGTCATCACCGAGCATCAGGTCATGGCCCATGCCCGGAAAGAGCAACGGCGCCACCCCGTAGAGAGCGGCCACACGGTCAAGCCCTTTCCGCCCCACAACACGATCATCAGGGCTCCCCGCCACGAGCACAGAGGCCCGCCCGACAACCCGGGGAACCACTTTGTCCTTGACGACCGGACAGATCAAAACCCCAGCTTTCGCCGGATAACGCCCCATCGCGTACGCCACGACGCGAGCCCCTTCATCGTGCCCCACCAACACCACACGGGCCGGCAGCGAGGCCGCCACCTGAACAACATCATGCACATGCTCGCGCAGCCCTCCACCGGGCCGCGGCACAAGAACATGCGCCGCATACCCCCGAGCCGCAGCCCGAGGCAGCCAGTGCTCAGCAAACGCCTCAGCCCCGACACCACCACGCCCAGCGCCGCCACGCCCACCCGCGCCACCACGCCCAGCGCCGCCACGCCCACCCGCGCCACCACGCCCAGCGCCGCCACGCCCACCCGCGCCACCACGCCGAGCGCCGCCACGCCCACCCGCGCCACCACGCCCAGCGCCGTCATGCCCAGCCGCACCCGCGCCGTCGCGCGTCTCGCCGCGTGGCTCATCCACGGCCTCGCTGCCACGCCCGGCTACGCCCGCGTCGCCACGCCCGGCCACGCCCGCGTCACCGCGCCCGGCCACGCCCTCGCCGCCACGCCCAGCCACGCCCTCGCCGCCGCGCCCTTCGCCGCTGCGCCCGGTCGCGCGGCCCCCAAGCCTGCCTCGGCTCCAAGGTCCGCGCATACCCCAAAGTCCGCGTCCGCCCTCACTCCCAGGCACGAAAAGGATATTTACGGATTTGTCGCTATAAGTGCCGCCGGAGAGATGTCCAGCGCTGCCAGAGACGCGTCCAGCGCTGTCGATAAAGCGACCAGCGCCGTCGACGAGGTGGCCCGGGCCACCGGCGAGGCGGCCAGCGCCATCGGCGAGGCGGCCAGCGCCATCGGCGAGGCGGTCGGTGCCATCGGCGAGGCGGTCAGTGTCGTCGGGGAAGCGGGAGAGGACCTCGCGGGCGTGTGGGGGTACGGGTGATGTCCAGTCCTTCAGGCGGATCGGGCCCATTTCGAGCATCAGGCGGGCTCCATCTCGCGCAGGAGGCCGTCGACGGCCCTGAGGTAGTCGATGTGGTCGACCTCGAACCAATGGCGGCGGGACGGCACCATGCGGCGGCGGGACCACGATGCCAAGGGGCGGGCCGACTCCTTCTGCTGCACGGCCGCCGCGAGGGCCGGGGCGTCGAGGCGCAGGCGCAGCCAGCGGGCGACTGCCACGCTCTGCCAATGTGCCAGGGGGAACAAGCCCGCGTCGGTCTGGAGCAGGCCGATCACCGCCAGGGTCGGGTGCTTGCGGGCGAAGGCGTGCAGATGCAGGTCGGGGCGGCCGGCGGGGTCGGTGTCGAGCAGTTCCGGGGCTAGGAAGTCGAAGCGCGGGCGGTAGCCGGTCGCCGTGATCACCAGGTCGGGTTCGATGTGGGAGCCGTCGGCCAGCTCGACCTTCTTCTCGTCGAACGCTGTCACGTCCGGCACCGGGGTGATCCGGCCGTGGCCCAGGTAGTACGGGAGCTGGCTGTTGACGACCGGGTGGCTCTCGTACGGCTTGTGGTCCGGTGTGGGCAGGCCGTATCTCGTCAGGTCGCCGACCGTGAGGGTCAGGATGCGGCGGTACAGCCACTGGCGTACACGCAATGGGAATTTGAATCTCGACAGACGGTCGTTGACCTGGTCGGCCGGGCGCCCCAGGACGTATTTCGGCGCCAGCCAATAACCGCGCCGGGTGGAATGCCAGACCGCCGTGGCCTGCTGGGCCGCCTCCACCGCGATGTCGCAACCGGTGTTGCCGCCGCCGATCACCAGCACCCGTTTGCCGCGGATCTGGGCCGGGTCCTTGTACGCCGCCGCATGGATCACCTGACCTCGGAAGTCGCCCGGGATCGCGGGCCGGGCGGGAGACCAGTTGTGGCCGTTGGCCACGACCAGCCCGGCGTACCGCTGAATCCTCTCCTCGGACCCGCCGCCGGTCGACCTGGTCGTCACGTCCCAGCGCCCGTCCCCCACCGGCACGGCCTCGACCACCTCGGTGCCGAACCAGACGTCGCCGGTGATCCCGAAGTGCTCGGCGTAACGCTCCAGATAGGACAGCACCTGGCTGTGGTGGGGATAGTCGGGCCATGTGTCGGGCATCGGGAAGTCGGGGAACTCGGTGAGCGGCCGCGACGAGATCAGATGGGTTCCGGAAGAGACCGGGCTGCGGTCGTGACGCCAGTTCCAGGCGCCGCCCACGGCGGTCTCGCGCTCGTAGCAGTCGACCTCGAAGCCCTGCTCACGCAGGCTTTTGACGGCGGCCAGGCCGCTGGCGCCGGCGCCCACGACGCAGATGGCGTCTCGACGGTCGGCGATCTCGGTGTCGGGCACGGCCGAGATATTGCCAGACCGATGGGCCTACTCGGAAGGCAGAACCAGGTCCGCGACGACCGGAAGATGATCACTCCCGCGACGGGCCCGGTCGTTCTCGACGATCTCGTACTTGTCGATGGCTATGTCGGGGCTGACGAACAGCCCGTCGATGCGCCGGGCGGGCACGGTGGCCGGAAAGGTGGGCCGGTTGTCGGCCGAGGTGACAAAACCGTCTTCGACCGTACGCCAGGCGCCGCCGCCCGGGCCCTCGTTGAGATCGGCCGCGGCGATCAGCGGGCCGTCGACGGCGGTGAGCGCCTCTTTCCAGAGGGCGGCCTGGGCGGGCCGCTCGGCCGGGTCGGTGGCCAGATGGGAGCCGGCCACGGTGAAGGTGCCGCCGCGCACCGACCCGCGGGCGAAGACGGCGCCGCGCAGATGACGGCCCGGGGTGAGCGGATAGCGCATCACCCACGTGTCGAGCACCCGCACCCGCAGGTTGACCAGCAGCAAATTGCCCAGGGCGGGCAGGCCGCCGGCGGCCACCACCATGCCGAGGTCGTCGGCCAGGGCGGCGCAGCGGTGCCGCCAGCGGAAGCGCCGCGGCGCCTCCTGCACGACCAGGACGTCCGGGGCGAGCTCGCGGATCAGATCGACGAGGGCGCCCCGGTCGTCCTTCAGGCCGTGAACGTTGTAGCTGATGACGCGCAGCGCGGGCCCGGTCATGAAATCAGGGACGCCGGGCCAGGTCGGCGGCGCCGAGGATGCCGGCGGTGTTGCCGCTCTCGGCGGCGTGCAGCTCGGCGACCGGGAAGCGGCCGCGCTGTTTGAGCTGGTCGCGATAGGTCGTCTGGGTGGGCGTCATGAGCAGGTCGCCGGCGTCGACGACACCGCCGCCGACGACGAGGATCTGCGGGTCGAAGCTCTGCGCGAGGTCGGCCATGGCGACGCCGAGCCAGTAGCCGATCTGGCCGAACGCGTCACGGGCGACACCGTCGCCGGCCCGCGCGGCCTCGGTGATCTGCCGCCCGGTGATCGCGAGGGGATCGCCGCCGGCCAGTTCGAGCAGCTGGGCGGCCCGCTCGGGCTCCTGCCGGGCGCCGGCTCGGGCGAACCGGACGAGGGCGTTGCCGCTGGCGTACTGCTCGAGGCAGCCCAGCCGCCCGCAACCGCAAGGGTGACCGTCGGGCACGGACTGGATGTGGCCGAGCTCGGCCGCGATGCCGTTGGCGCCGCGCCACAGCTTGCCGTTGAGGACGATGCCGCCACCGATCCCGGTCCCCACGGTGATCATCACCATGGAGTCGTCGGCGTGCCGGGCGACGCCGAAGCGGAACTCGGCCCAGGCGGCCACGTTGGCGTCGTTCTCGAGCACGGTGGGCAGGCCGACGGCCTTGCTCACGTAGTCGCGCAGCGGCTCGTCACGCCAGGCCAGGTTCGGCGCGAAGAGCACGGTCGATCCGGCGGCGTCGATCCAGGCGGCGGCGCCGATGCCGATGGCGGTGGCGTCCGGATAGGCGGCGGCAAGCTCGGCGGCGACCTCGACGATCGTGTCCCGGGTGCCGGCCGGGTCCTCGGCGGGCGTGTCCCGGCGGTTCGAAGCCAACACGGTCCCGTGCTCGTCGACCACCCCACCGGCAACCTTGGTGCCGCCGACGTCGACTCCGATGGTCAGCGTCACGCTGCCCGTCCCCTCTGTCCCATCACTCCGCGCCACCGTCGAGGGCGTCACGGGCCTCACTGTCCGAGGGCGCCTCCGCGCCCGCCACATCATGATCCACCGTCGCACTCGGCGCCACGTCGGCAACACCCGCATCCGCGGTGGCCGCGGCCCACACATCAAACCTTCGGGGTGTACGGCTTTCCCGCCCCACCCCACGCGCAGTGTCGCCGGTCTCGTTGGGACCGCGCTCACCGCCCCCACCGGCTGCCGCGCTCGCACTTGACGGGGAACCGCCGGCCGGCGCGCCCGCGCTCGGTTCCGAGCCGCCCGGCTTTGTACCCGCATTCCCGAAATCGCCAGATCCCGCGTTCGCGCTCTGCCCCGCGCCTGCGGCCTCCCGCGCGGCTGCTGCTTCCCGCGCGGCCTCGGCGTCTCGGCGGGCCCGCGCCTGCTCGGCGGCCTCGGCGACACGGCGGGCCGCCTCGGCCGCCGCCTGCTGGGCCGCTTCGCGGCGGGCCTTGAGCTCGGCCGCGTGTTCGGCCGCCGCCGCGGCCGCACTGGCCGTCGTGGCCGCCGCCCAAGCATCACCGCTCGTCGCGGCAGCATTGTCCGTCGAGGCGGCCGCCCAGGCGTCACCCGCCGTCGCGGCTGCATCGGCCGCACCGCCAGTCGCGGCAGCACCGCCAGTCGCGGCAGCACCGCCCGTCGCGGTGGCACCGCCCGTCGCGGTGGCACCGCCCGTCGCGGTGGCACCGCCCGTCGCGGTGGCACCGCTGGTCGCGGCCGCATCGCTGGTCGCGGTGGCACCGCTGGTTCCGGCCGTCGGCTGTGTGTTCGTTGCGGCGGTCCATGCCTGGTCCGCGGTGTTCCGGGCGTTCGCCGAACGGGTGGCCGACGACCACGTCTGGTCGGCGTTGCCGGGGCGGGTCTCCTTCGGGGCCGGGCGCGCCGGGGGACGGCTCCTCTCCCCCGTCATCGCGGAGACCGCGCGCATCAGATGGGCCATGCCGGTGGCGATGTCCCCGGCCCGGCTCGCCAGGCGGGCCGCTGTCACCGGGCTCGGGTCGCGCGTCGCCGCGATCGCCTGACACACCGGACATACACAGCATTCCGGGCTTCCGGTCGCCCAACGTCCTCCACCGGAAGCCGGCTTCGTCCGGGTTTGCGAACCTTCGGCGAGACCGCCCAGGTCTCCGAGGCGGTCGCCCGCCGTTCGGATCGCCGAGGCCAGTCCACTGCCGAGCCGGCCCCAGTCAGGCCCACCGCCCGAGCCACCGGCCCGCTCGCCGCCGAGACCACCTGAGCCATCGCCGGGATCGCCGGCCGAGCCGCTGCCAGAGCCGCCCGCCGACCCGCCGCTGCCAGAGCCGCCCGCCGACCCGCCGCTGCCGGAGCCGGGCGAGTCGCCGCCGCTACCGGAGCCGCCGCCTGAATTGCCGGGCGCGTCGCCGCCTGAGTCGCCGGTCACACCCGAGGCGGATTCTTGCGGGGACGCGGTGCCGCCGGGCGAGCCGACTGCGTTGGACAGGGCGGCCAGGGCCGTGGCGATCAGGCGCTCGGCCTCCTCTCGGGCGGAACCGGACATGTGGCGCTCCTCGGGTGGTGCTCTCAGCTCGGCGGGAGGCTCTCGACGCGGCGCTTGAGCTGCTTCAGCGCCGTGTCCATGATCATCTTTTCGGCCTTGCGGCGGAACATGCCGAGCATGCCGATGGAGAGCTCCACCTCAAGTGTGTACGTCACCTTGGTGGTGCCGTCGCCACCGTCGGCAAGGTCATAGGAGCCGCGCTGGGATTTCTGCGTCTTCGAGGGCTGGACCAGATGCCACTCGATGTGGGAGAGGTCGTCGGAGTACGCGTACTCCAGCGTGTAGTCGTCGGCCATCACCCCGGCGTCTATCACGAACCGGACCGTGGCCGCGTAGCCGTCCTCGTACTCCTCGAGGACCTCCACCGTCTTCATCGCCTCGGCCCACTCGGGGTAGCGCGGGAAGTCGCTGATCACCGCGGCCACGCGGTCGAGGGGCGCATGGACCTGGATCGACTGCGTCGAGGTGTCCGCCATGCACGGGAGGCTACCCGCTCGGTACGACATTCCCGGCGACGGGCCCGCGCCACGAACGGCGACGGGCCCGCGCCACGAACGGCGACGCACCCGCGCCACGAACGGCGACGCACCCGCGCCACGAGCCGCTTCGGGCCGGGGCGACTACCATCCGTCAGGTGCCGGTCCTAGCCAGCGTCTCCGCGCGCGTCCAACCGCTTGCGGTGGCCGCGCGCATCGTCATGCTCGCGCTGGTCGCGGCGCTCACCCTGATCGCCACCGGCGAGGTGCGCCAGCTCGGCTGGATAGCCCTGCTCGCCGTGGCCGCCCTGCCCGCCTTCCTCTCCCCCGATCACCGGTTGTTCGCTCCTCTCGGGCGGTTCGCCGAGGTCACGATCACGGGACTGGCCGCGGGCTCGATCGCCGCCGCGGCCGACGTGCACGGCACTTTGGACGCCGGCTTCGGCGCCGAGGTCGTACTGCCGTACCTCACTGTCCCGCTCTTGACCGCGGCCCTTCGCCGCCGCCCCACCGAGGGCGCCGCGCTGCTCGGCGTCGCGGCCGTCTCGCTGGTGGTCGGCGGCACCCTGATCGGCGAGGTCAGCCCGATCACCCAGCCGGGCTTCCTCGCGGCCGGCGGTCAGTGGCTGGTGCTCGGCGCGATCATCACGTTCGCGGCCGACACCATGCGCCAGCTGATGCAGCCCACAGAGCCGACACCGCAGCCGTACGCCGAGGCCACCCGCCTGCTCACTCAGCTGCGCAGCGTGGCCCGGTCCCTTCCCGGCGCGACCCTCGACCCGGGCGGCATCTCCGAGCACCTGCTCGAGGAGCTCCGCCTGGTCACCCCGTCCGACCGGTCGGCCGTGCTGTCGGCCAGCGGCGGCGGCCGGCTCGTGGTGCTCGCGCAGACCGGCGCCGAGCGGGTCGACTGGGAGACGACGCTCGACGCCGACTCGGCCATCGCCGACGCGTGGGCCACCCAGCAGCCGATGACCGCCAACCGGTCGCAGGCCCGCTCCGGCCGGCGTGGCGACACCTCGTCGCTGGTCGTGCCGCTGGTCGCCGGGGTGCGGACGATCGGGCTCGTCATCCTCGAGACGGATGTCGCGAATGCGTACCCCTCAAGCGTCGTCGGTGAAGTCACCTGGGTGACCGACCCCGCCGCCCTGCGGCTGGAAGCCGCCCTTCTCTTCGACGACGTGCGGTCGCTGGCCACCAATGAGGAGCGTCAGCGGCTCGCCCGTGAGATCCACGACGGGGTCGCGCAGGAGCTCGTCATGGTCGGCTACGGCATCGACAACGCGCAGGCCACCCTGCCCGAGGGCGCCGACGAGACGGCCGAGGAGCTGCGCTCGCTGCGCAGCGAGGTGACCCGCGTGATCACCGAGCTGCGGCTGAGCCTGTTCGAGCTGCGTTCCGAGGTGGACCGCAACGGCGGCCTGGCGGCCGCGATCGCCGAGTACGCCCGTACGCTCGGCACCTCGGCCGGTCTGCGGGTGCACTTCACTTTTGACGAATCGACGGCCCGGCTGCCCGCCGCGACCGAGGCCGAGTTGCTGCGGATCGCCCAGGAGGCGATCACCAACGCGCGCAAGCACGCCGGAGCCTCTAATCTGTGGGTTACCTGCACCGTCGACCCCCCGTACGCCGAGATTGAGGTATCCGACGACGGACGGGGCTTCGCGGACGACCGCCCGGACGGTCGTTATGGTCTGACCATCATGGCCGAGCGGGCGGAACGGATCCGGGGCCGACTCAAGATCACGCCGCGACACCCCAGCGGGACAACCGTTGCCGTAGTGCTCGGTTCTCCGGCCAGGCGCGATAGCGTGCGGGATAGCGTTTCCGCTCCAGAAGGGGAGTAACCCGAGCATGTCGACCAGTCCGGCGCCGACGACGCGCACCAAGGTCCTCCTTGTTGACGATCATGACTTGATTCGTAAGGGGCTGCGACACGCATTCGAGCGCGACCGTCAGTTCGAGGTCGTGGGTGAGGCGGCCACGGCCGCCGAGGCGGTCCGTCAGGCCGGTGCTCTGCAGCCGGACGTCGTGATCATGGACCTCCGCCTGCCCGACGGCAGCGGCCTCGAGGCCACCAAGGCCCTCCGCAAGAACAACGCCAACATGGGCATCGTCGTCCTCACCATGTACGCGGGTGACGACCAGCTCTTCGGCGCTCTCGAGGCGGGCGCGAGCGCGTTCGTCCCCAAGACCGCGCCGGCCGACGAGGTCGTGGCGGCCGCCCGGCACGCCGCCTCGGCGCCGAGCGCGTTCACCGCGGCCGACCTGGCCGAGGCCATGAAGCGCCGCCTCGCCCCGTCCGGCCCGCAGCTGTCCCCGCGTGAGGGTCAGGTGCTGCGCCTGCTGGCCGACGGCATGAGCGTCGCCGGCATCGCCAAGCAGCTGTTCGTCTCCGAGTCGACCGCCAAGACCCACATCTCGAAGCTGTACGAGAAGCTGGGCGCGGCCAACCGGGCGCAGGCGCTGATGACGGCGCTGCGGCTGGGCCTGCTCGAGGCTCCGGACGCGCCCAAGTTCTGATCATCTGGTCGTTTCGCATGCAGCCCGGCTCCCCGCCGGGCTTTATGCGTTTCTGGCCGTGACGCGGCGGATCGCCAGGTAGGCCTCGCAGCCCAGGCAGAGGCCGAAGGCCGCGTTGAGGAAGGCCGCGAGCAGCCCGAACGCCGTGAAGACGACGCCGAGCGCGGTCACCCCGGTGAGGTAGCCGACACTCGCGACAGCCAAAAAGCTAAATCCGACTAACTGGGCAAACCGCACGGGAGCGACCGGCTCCCGCTCCCTCGGCGGCCCGATGCGGGGCAGAACCAGGGCGCGATAGACGTACGAGTAAGGGCCGCGCCGCGGATCGGCGGCGGTGACCGCGAAGATCACCGTCTGGACGAGCGCCAGCCATCCCCATCCGGTGGCCAGCACGAGAACGAGGACAACGCTGGTCAGCGTGGCCGCGAAACGCTGGCCGCGGGGATCGAGCTCCATGCCCGGAAGCTTCGCACCCCGGGGGCCGGGTGGGCTGCGTGAGGCTCATCACCCACTGTTCCGATCAACTTTCGAGGTCGAGCAGCACCTTCCGCAGCAGGCCGTTGAGCTGGATCAACTCCTCGTGCGAGAGCGCGCCGAGCAGCTTTCGATCGCGTTTCATGCCCTCGAAGATGTACTTGCTCCAGGCGGCCCGCCCGGCCGCCGTGGGCCGGATGATCACCCGCCGCCGGTCCATGTCGTCGTGCTGCCGGGTGACCAGCTCGGCCGCCACGAGCCGGTCGAGCCGGCTGGTCATGGCGGCCCGGGTGACGGCGGCGGCCTCGGCCAGCTGGGCCGGGGTGGCCTCCACCGGCCACGGCTGGATCATCAGCACGTGCAGGGTCTTGTAGTCCTCGAAGGTGAGCTCCTTGGACTCCGCGAAGGCCGCCGAGTCGGCCCGCCGGGCCTCGCGCTGGATGTAGTTCATCCGCACCAGCGCCCCCTCGATCTCGGGCGCGAACGCCGGCTCGTCCTTCCAGAAGGCCGCCCACCGAGCCACGTGCTGGTCCACGCTGTCCCGCTCCTCCGCCATGCCGGCCATTCTGCCGCCCCGCTCTTCACCCACCCGCCGCCGGTTCCACTTCACCATCGTACGTCTAATTTTTTGATTGTGAATAGTTAGACGGTGAACTACTGTTTCGTCCCATGCGACGGATCAGTGATTTTCGGCTGCTGGTGAGCGGGCTGACGCTCTCCTGGGTCGGCAACGGCTTTCAGACGGTGGCGCTCGCCGTCGCCGTGGTCAAAGCCGGCGGTGGCCCCGGCGACCTCGGCATGGTGATGGCCGCCTCGATCGTGGCCCGGCTCGCCTGCACGCTTTTCGGCGGCGTGTGGGCCGACCGGCTCCAGCCGCAGCGGGTCATGGTCGTCTCCGACCTGGTCCGCATGGCCGCGGCGGGCGCGATGGCCGTCATGTTCTTCAGCGGCGGCTACCACCTCGCCCTGCTCTGCGCGCTCGCCGCGATCTCCACGGGCGCCGCCAGCTTCTTCGATCCGGCCTTCGGCGCGCTGCGGCCGCTGCTCGTCCCGGTCGAGAAACGCCAGTCGGCCAACGCCACCATCAGCATGCTCCAGACCGGCAGCCAGGTGGCCGGGCCCGCTCTCGGTGGCGTCACCGTGGCCGCTTTCGGCGCCTCGGCCGGCTTCACCGTCAACGCGCTCAGCTTCCTCGCCTCGACCATCGCCGCCCTGCTGCTGCGGGTCCGGGCCGAGCGCGGCCCCCGCGCCTCGATGATCAGCGAGCTGGGCGACGGCTGGCGCGAGATCCGCAAGCGCGACTGGCTGATGTTCGGCCTGTTCGGCGCGACCGTCTACCACATCGCCAACGGCGTCATCCTGGTCCTCGTGCAGGTGGTCGCCATCGAACGCCTGGGCGGCCCCTCCGCCGCCGGCTTCATCGCCGCCGCCGAAGGACTGGGCGGCGTCATCGGCGCCGCCGTCGCGTTGCGCTTCAAGCCCCGGCGCCTGCTCCGCGCGGGCTGGCTGACGCTGCTGCTCATGCCGCTCTGGGCCCTGGCGTACGTCTGGCCGGCCGAACTGATCGCCGTGATCGCCGGCGCGATCGTGGGCTACGCCGGCCTGATCTTCTTCGACGTCGCCTGGGAGACCGCCATCCAGGACCAGGTGCCGCAGCGCATGCTGGGCCGCGTCTCCTCGTGGGACTACCTGACGTCGTTCATCGCCATGCCGATCGGCAACGTCCTGGCCGGCCCGCTCTCGGCCAAGTACGGCACCTCGCCCGTCCTGACCGCCTGCGCGGCCGTCCTCTTCCTGTCGGCCGCGGCCCAGTTCCTGGTGCCCGGCACCCGCCGGCTGACCCGGCCTCGCGCCGAGCCCGCTCCGGCCGCCACGACGCCGGAGCTGGCCGAGGCCACCGGCAACTGATCAGAGCACGGCGCCCAGGGCGGCGATCAACTGCGGCTTTCCCGGTACGCCTGTAGCACGCTTGGCGACCCGGCCCTCCGCATCGAGCACGAGGAGGGTCGGGGTGCGCCAGATGCCGAGCGCCCGCACGGCGTCCAGATGGCTCTCCGCGTCGACCTCGACGTGGCGTACCCCCGGAACCATGGCGGCGACCTCGGAGCTCACCCGCCGCACGGCCCGGCAGGGGGCGCAGAACGCCGACGAGAACTGCAACAGCGTCGCCTTCGCCGCGGCCTCCACGCCCAGCGCGCGCAGCAGCTCCGGCTCCAGCCGGGCGCCTTCCGCGCTCAGGTCGGCACCCGCCTCCTCGATCACGCCCGGTTCCTCCCGCGCATCCGGCACCACTCGCCGTTCCGTCCCGCCGTTCACCGCACCAGTCTCCACAAGAAGCCCGGCCGGGGCGACGTCGCGGAAGCGGCCCTCGGTGCGCCGGCGCCACAACCCGACCGCGACGCCGATCAGCAGCACGGCCGCTACGGCTACCAGGCCTATCGAATCCATAGGACTAGCGTGCCACGGCGGGCGCCTCGAAAGCGATCAGGCCATCTGGTACGCGCTGGCCTGCAACGTGAACATCTGGGCGTAGATGCCGTCGGCCGCCATCAGCTCCTCGTGGTCGCCCTGTTCGACGACCGTGCCGTGATCGAGGACGTAGATGCGGTCGGCCTCCCGCACGCTCGCCATGCGGTGGGTGATCAGGACGACCGTGCGGCCCTCGGCCAGCTCCCGCAGGCGCTGGTAGACGTCGTGCTCGGCGCGGGCGTCGAGGTTGGCCGTGGGCTCGTCGCAGATCAGCAGGGGCGCGTCGCGGAAGAAGGCCCGGCTGACCGCGAGCCGCTGCCACTGGCCGCCCGAGAGATCGGCGCCGTCGATGAAATGGCGGGACAGCAACGTCTCGTACTGCCGGGAAAGCTCCATCACGAAGTCGTGGGCGTTGCCGGCGCCGGCGGCCGCGCGCACCTCGGGCATCGAGACGACCCGGTCGTGCCGCCCGATCGTGATGTTGGCCCGGGCCGACAGCGGCCACCTGGTCGGCTCCTGCATGACCACGGCCACCTGTTCGCGCACCGAGTCCGGATCGAGGCGCTCGGCGTCGACGCCGTCCCACAGGATCCGGCCCTGCTGCGGCCGGTGCAGCCCGGCCAGCAGCGTGGCCAGCGTCGACTTGCCCGACCCGTTCTCGCCCACCAGGGCGACCACCTCGCCGCGGCGCAGGGTCAGGCTGACATCCCGTACGGCCGGATGGTCCGCGTCCGGATAGCGGAAGGTGACCTTCTCCAGGGCGATCTCCTGGAACGACGGCGGCGCCACCCCGCCCGGCGAGGGTTCGGCCCGCGAGCGCGACAACTCGCAGAAGCCCTGGAAGTCGGCGAAGTAGAGGCCTTGGTCGAAGACCCGGTTGGCCGAGAAGGCGATCTCGCTGAGCTTGCCGATGCCCATATTGATGGCGTACGCCGCCGCGCCGCCCGCGGCCAGCTCCATGCGCCCGGTCCACAGCAACCACAGCAGGACGACGTACGCGAAGGCGGTCGCGATCGCGCTCAGGACAGTGCCGACAAGCGTGGTCCGCACCTGCCGCGACGAGATCCTGATCTCCTCGTTGGTCGAGATCGACAGCAGCCGCCGCACCTCGTCCAGCAGGAACGACCGCAGCGTGAAGGCCCTGAGCTCGGGCGCCGGCTCCCGCGCGGCGAGCAGTTCGGCCAGCATGCGCTGCCGGCGCCACACCGCGATGAGCCGCAGCACCCGCCGGTAGCCGAGCCGGGCCGACCGCACCGCCGCCCACCCGATCGGCACCACGGCCAGCACGAGCAGCGGCAGCAGGATCGGGTGCAGCACAGCCAGCACGCCGGCCGCGGCGGTCAGCGCGATCACGTTGGTGGCGAGCTCGATGGCCCGGTCGACGAGCTGCTCGGCGGCCGAGATGCCGCGGTCGCGGGCCCGTTCCATGGCGTCACGCCAGTCAGCATCGTCGAAGGTGGACAGATCGACCCGCGTGGTGAGCGTCAGCAGCCGCATCTCGGCCGCCTCATAGACCTTCGGCGACAGCCGCCCGTTGGCGGCGGCCGCCGCCGAGGTCAGCGCGCCGCGGGCGGCCGCCGCCCCGACGACCAGGAGCAACGAGGGCACGGCGGCGCGCACCCGGTCCGGGGTGGGCACGTCCTGCAGCAGCCCGTCGAAGACGCCGACCACGCTGATCAGCCCGACCGCGCTGGCCACACCGGCCGCGAGCTGCAGGACGACGAGCGCCGTGGTGGTGCGCCGATCGGCCCGCCACGCCAGAAGCCAGGCTTCCCGCAGCAGCCTCGGCAGTCGTTTGAGCATCTGCCAGAACGAGGTGTTGGCCGCCTCTTCGGTGCTGGTCAGCCAGTAGGGCAGCGAGAGCTCACCATCTTCGAACTCGGTCTGCACATCAGCGTCGGCGGTACCCTTGGTCGCGTTGCCGTGTTCCTGGCCGGAGTCGGCGTCCCGCATAGAAGCTCCATCTCGGACGTCCCTCAGCACAGGCTCCGCGTCCGCGACCGGGCACGCGCAACGCACGGACGGCACGCCGCGACGCACCGGAAGCCCTCCGCCTTTCCTACGCCGCTCCCCCGATCCACGTCTGTACGATCACGGACAGTGATCAGTTCACTCACGCTCCCGTGAACGGGAACCCCAGGTCGCTCTCCCCCGTCCCACTCCCACTTGATCATCTCGAGGAGCGGGGGAACCATGCCGGGTGTACGCCCGTTGGCCGCCACCATCGCAGCCTTGCTGCTCACAGCAGGCGGCTCACAGCCCTCGCCATCCGATTCCCCGCCGCGGTTGTCGCCGTCGCAGCCACCGCGCTTATCGCTGCTTTCAACGCCGCCGACCTCGCCGCTTTCAACGCCGCCGACCTCGCCGCTTTCAACGCCGCCGCCCTCGCCGGCGGGGATCGCTCAGGCGGCGGTTCCGGCACTGCCGTCCGGGTGGCGCTGGGAGTCGTACGGCGGCATCGAGGTCGGCGTCCCCGCCACCTGGGGCTGGGCCGACAGCGGCCTGCGCCTGGACGCCTGGTGCATCGACCCCGGCCCCGGCCACCCACCGGCCGTGGCCCGCCCCGGCGGCGCGGTCCCCGCGATCGGTTGCCCGGACGGCGGAAAGCTGCTCAAGAACACCGGCGAGGTGGTCGGCCTGGCCCACGCCCTGTCCCCCGACGGCATCGACCAGAAGGACGACCGAACCACGGTCCGCCAGGCCGGCGTCGAGATCATCGTGCAGGCCCCGCGCCCTCTACGAGACCGCATCGTCGCCACCATCCATCGCGTCACGATCGACAGCTCCGGCTGCCCCACCAGCCACCCGATCAGCCGCCACCCGCCCCTACGCCCGCACCCACCCACCGCCGTCACCGCACTGCGCACCGTCACCGCGATCGCCGCCTGCCGCTACGAGCTCCACGATCTCAACGACACTTCCCGCTCACAGCCCGACTCCAGCCCGCAGCCCGACTCCAGCCCGCAGCCCAACTCCAGCCCGCAGCCCGGCCTCGACCCGCACCCCGGCTCCGGCCTCGGTCCCCGAGCCGCCACCGCGACCGGAGCGGGGCTGATCTCGAGCCTCCGCCTGGAGGGCGACGCCGCCTCCCAGGCCATCCAGCAGATCGCCCACTCCTCCATCGGCGGCGGCCCCGATCATCCCGAGGAGTGCGCGCCGGAGGTCGCCTACGGAGACGAGGCGATCGTCCTCATCGCACAGAGCGCGGCCGGCCGGTCCGGAATCTTTCTGCGCTACTCCGGCTGTGTGGGCAACGGCTTCGACGACGGCGCCCAGGTTCGTCGCCTCTTCAAGGACACCCCCTTCGTCACCGGGCCGAACACCGCCGAGCTGCCCGGCTGACCACCGTGGTGGTCAGGCCTGGCCGAGGAGGTGGGTCAAGCGGGCCGACTGCGACTCCCAGCGCCACTCCTGCTCGACCCACGCCCGGCCCGCCTGGCCCATCTTGCGGGCCAGGGGCTCGTCGGTCAGGAGCTCGGTCAAGCGGGCGGCCAGGGCCGGCACATCACGGCCGCCGACCACATAGCCGGTTTCGCCCTCCCGTACGGCGTCGGGGGCGCCTCCCGAGTCGCCACCCACCACCGGGAGGCCCATGGCCGAGGCCTCCAGGTAGACGATGCCCAGGCCCTCCACGTCCAGGCCGGCGGCCCGGGTGCGGCACGGCATCGAGTACACGTCGCCGGCCGCGTAGTGGGCCGGCAGCTCGGGCCACGGGACCGAGCCGGTGAAGACGACGCTGTCGGCCACGCCGAGGTCGCGGGCCAGGCGTTCCAGCCTCGGGCGGGACGGGCCGCCGCTCACCAGCAGCAGCGCCGCGTCGGGGACCCGGCGGCGGACCGCCGGGAGGGCCTTGATCAGGCTGTCCTGGCCCTTGCGGGGGACCAGGCGGGACACGCAGACGATCACGGGGCGGCCAGTCAGGCCGTGGCGGGCCCGGACCTCGCTGCCGTCGACGCCGGGGTGGAACGTGTCGACGTCGACACCGGGGGCCAGGCGCTCCAGGTCGGTCAGGCCGTGCAGGGCCTTGTCGAGGCGGCCGCGCTGGTATTCGCCCAGGTAGGTGATCACGTCGTTGCCCCGGGCTATGCGGCGCAGCAGCTGGCGGGCGCCGGGCAGGGCGGCCCAGCCGGTCTCGTGGCCGTGGGTGAGGGCCACCGCCCGTTCGATGCCGGCGGTGCGGCGCAGGCCGTCGGCGAGCAGGCCCAGCGGGGCCGCGGCGCCGAACCAGACGCGGTCGCAGTCGTGGGCGCGGGCGATCTCGGCCGCGCGCTTGGCGACGGCGCGGGTCGGCAGCAGGACGGTGGTCTTCTCGCGGATCACCTCGAACGGCTGCTCGGCGTCGAACTTCTCGGCGCCCCGCCACGATGAGGCGTAGACAACCAGGGAGCCGGCCGGCTGGCGGACGGCCAGGTTGTGCACGAACTGCTGGATGCCGCCGGGGCGGGGCGGGAAGTCGTTCGTGATCAGCAGGGTGCGGGACATCAGCGCTCACCCCGGGCGTACGCGCGGGCCGCGGCCATGCGCTCCACGGTGGACGGATGTGAGGCGAACAAGGTGTGCTCCCAGGCGGGCGGGTCGGGGTCGGACAGGTTGACCGTGCCGAGGCGGCGCTGCATGGCCTCGAAGGTGGCCGCGTCGGCGGTCAGGTCGAGCGCGTGGGTGTCGGCCCGGGCCTCGACCCGGCGGCTGACGAACGCCTGGGCCGGGCCGGAGACGAGGCCGGCCAGCGTGACCATGGCGAGCAGCAGGGCGATGGCGCGCGGCTCGCCGATCGAGTCGACGCCGGCCCGGTCGAGCAGCCACTGCCAGGAGCCGAGCAGGTAGAGCGCGATCACCGCCACGGCCGCGCCCAGCGCGCCCAGGATCGTTCCCATGAGCACGTCGCCGTCCTTGGCGTGGCCGAGCTCGTGCGCGGTCACCGAGACGACCTCGTCCGGCGTGGCCTCGGTCAGCATCGTGTCGTAGACGACGATCCGGCGGGTCGGGCCGATGCCGGAGACGTACGCGTTCACCGCTTTCGTCCGCCGCGACGCGTCGGCCACCAGCACGTCCTTCACCGGCACGCCGTCGCGCTCGGCCAACTGCATCAGGGACGTACGCAGCGGGCCGTCGGCCATCGGGGTGAACTTGTTGAAGACCGGCTCGACCAGCACCGGCAGGACGAACGACAGCAGCACGACCAGCCCGGCCGCGCCGACCGCCCCGATCGCCCACCACCAGCGCGGCGCGAAGTGGGTCACCGCGAAGAACCCGGCCAGCGCCAGCCCGCCGATCACCGCGCCGACCGCCCACGACTTGAGCAGGTCGACCGTCCACGCGCCCCAGGTCTGGGTCGAGATGCCATATTCCACCAGGACGGAACGCCGCCAGGCGGCGAACGGCAGCGTGACGATCTCGGCCACCAGCACCACCGCGAAGCCGCCGAGCACGGCCTGGGCCAGCCAGTGGCCGCCGAACGGCCGGCCGGCCTGGGTCACGATCCACGCGCCGAGCGGCGTGAGGCCGAGCACCAGCGCGACGATCAGGCCGATCGCCATCGACCCGTACGAGCCCGGGCGAAGCGCCGAATGGAACGCGCGGGACCGCACGACCTGGCCGGAGGGGAACGAATCGAGCGCGGAAAGCTGATCGGCCCTGGGCGCCGGCGCCCGGTGCCACGGGATCGTCAGGGCGGCGACGACGGCCAGGCCGGCGAGCAGCGCCAGAAGGGCGAGGAAAGCCCAGAGCCGCATCGCGTGACCTCCCTGACGAAAGAAAAGCCCATCTTAGAGAGACGAACGATCACGCCACGTGACGGCCTCGCGGGTAGAGCGGGACGACCACCGGCGGCTCCGGTGTCTCGATCAGCTCGACCTCGAAGCCGGCGAGCTCGAACACCTCGATCGCGCGCAGCTCGCCGGGCGTCAGGTCCTCGATGCCGTCGGGGGTGTTGGCCAGCGCGGAGACCAGACAGCCGGAACACTCGCCGGGGGCCCGGTCGCAGCGACCGCAGTCGATGATCATCACTCCTCCTCCCCTGTGGTGGCCGGGGGAAATGACGACCACCATCAGTGACCATCACGGTACGAGGGGGGTATGACAAAAACGGGAAACCGCAGGTCAGGAGCGGGAAAGGCGCCGTAGCAGAGAGTCCGCGCCCATCGGGTACGCCCCGTGGCGGCGCACGCCGTCGGCCACCTCACGGTCGGACGAGATGACCACTATCGGGCGCCCGGACGGCTCGGCCCGCACCAGCTGGCGGATCAGCTCGTCGGCGGTGTCGCCCTTGCGGGAGAACAGCACCCGCACACCGCGCGGCGACGGCGGCAGCCCGTGCACCCGCTCGGCGCCGTCGAAGACGACCGTCACCTCGTCACCGGTCTGGGCCGCGATGCCGCCGAGGCCGGTGATCAGGCGCTTGCGCTGCTGCTCGAGCGACATCTCGGCGAAGCCGCGCTTGGTCACGTTGTAGCCGTCGACGATCAGGTGGGCCCGGGGCAGGGCGAGCAGCTGGTCGAGCCGGCCCGGATCGTCGGTGTCCTGGGCGCGGGCACGCGAGCGTTCGGGCGAGCCGGGCAGCTCGGCCGCGGTGTCGGCCACGAAGTCGGCCGGAAGCTTGTCGGCCGGGTTGAGCGCCAGCTCACGGCGCAGGCCGGACGCGGCCTGCCCGATGGTCTCGAGCAGCAGCCACAGCCGGGCGTCGTCGACCGCCCGGGCGTCCTTGGCGCTCTGCTTGCCGGTGGCCGCGGCCGCCTCGGCCTCGGCCAGGCGGGTCTTGAGGCGGCGCAGCTCGGCGTCGTGGTCGGCCGCCGTGCGGGCGATGCGGCCCTTCTCGGTGGCGAGCAGGTCGGTGGCGCGCTTGGTGGCCGCCTGGGCCTCGCGCAGGGCCTTGGCCGACGACCGGGCCTCCTCGCGCAGCTGGCCCATCTCCTCGCGGACCCGGGCCAGCTCGTCGCGGAGCTTGTCGGCCTCGACCTTGGCCACCGTACGGTCGTGCTCGGCCCGGACGGCCCGCTTCTCGGCCTCGCGCACCTGGGTGGCGATGGCGGCGCTGTCGGCCTCGGCGATCACCGCGTGGCCGGCCTCCTCGATCAGCTCACGCCAGCCCTCGGGCCGGGCCAGATAGGCCAGGGCGGCCACCTCGACCGGGTCGGCGGCGGCCGGGGCCATGCCGCTCGCGACGGCGGCGCCCAGGTCACCGGCGTCGGCGACCACCCGGGTGCTGATCCGCTGGCGGAACAGCGGGTCGGCCGCGAGCTGGGCGGCGATCTCCCGGCCGCCGAGCCGGGCCCGGCGGTTGGGGGCGAAACGGGCCACCTTGCGCATCGGCACGGGGATCTCGTCGCCGGGCAGCGCGGGCAGCGCGGCCGCGGCCAGCGTCATGATCCGCTGGCGGACCGGCTCGGGCAGGGTCGGCTCCGGAGCGAAGTCCGCATCCTGAGCGACCGCCTCCGTGTCGGGGCGGTCGTTCGAGGGCAGTGGTGCGGACATCTACCTATTCTCACACCGCGGGCTGCGGAAAAGCTTGTCGAAGCAAGTGATCTTTTATAAGGCCCGGGCCGGAACATGTCGTACCCCCTCTTTAAAGTCCCCGGCGTGGCACAACCGGCATATGTCCAGGGCACTCTGGACACGCTTCTCAGCGCCGACGGCTCGGTCGAGCCGGCGGCGCTCTCCCTCGCCGACACGACCTTCGTCGTGCTCGACCTCGAGACGACCGGCGGCGCGGCCGACGGCGCCGGCATCACCGAGATCGGCGCGGTCAAGGTGCGTGGCGGCGCCGAGATCGGCGAGTTCCAGACCCTGGTCAACCCGGGTGAGAAGCTCCCGCCCTTCATCACCGTGCTGACCGGCATCACCGAGGCCATGCTGGCCCCGGCCCCGCCGATCGAGTCGGTGCTCCCCAGCCTGCTCGAGTTCCTGCGCGGCGCCGTCCTGGTGGCGCACAACGCGCCCTATGACGTGGGGTTCCTCAAGGCCGCCTGTGCCCGCCACGGCTACGCCTGGCCCAACCCCCGGGTGCTCGACACCGCCGCGATCGCCCGCCGGGCGCTGACCCGCGACGAGGTGCCCAACCGCAAGCTCGGCACGCTGGCCCAGTTCTTCCGCTCGGCGGTCCAGCCCAACCACCGCGCCCTCGACGACGCCCGGGCCACGGTCGACGTGCTGCACGGGCTGATCGAGCGGATGGGCAGCTTCCGGGTACACACGCTGGGCGACGCGATCGACTTCGCCCGCGCGGTCACACCCACCCAGCGCCGCCAGCGCCATCTCGCCGACGGCCTGCCGCACGTGCCGGGGGTCTACGTCTTCCGGGCCGCCGACGACCGCCCGCTCTATGTGGGCACGTCAAAAGATATTGCGACCCGCGTACGGAGTTACTTCACCGCCAGCGAGAAACGCGCCCGGATGTCCGAGATGATCGGCGCCGCGACCCGGATCGAAGCGGTGGAGTGCGCTCATTCACTGGAAGCCGAGGTCAGGGAGTTGCGGTTGATCGCGGCGCACGCGCCGCCGTACAACCGCCGATCCAAATATCCCGATCGTGTGGTCTGGCTCAAATTGACCGATGAGCCCTATCCCCGGCTGTCCGTGGTCCGGTCGCTGGCCGACGACAACGCGGCCTATCTGGGCCCGTTCTCGTCGCGGCGCACGGCCGAGCTGGCCGCGGCCGGTGTCTACGACGCCGTGCCGCTGCGCCAGTGCACCCACAAGCTCTCGCTGCGCACGCCGATCCCCGCCTGCGCCCTGGCCGAGCTGGGCAAATGCCCGGCGCCGTGCGAACACAAGATCACCCCGGAGGAGTACGCGGCGAGCGCCGCCCTGCCCTTTCGGACGGCCACCTACGGTGATCCCGAGCCGGTGATCCGCGCCCTGGTCGACCGGATGGAGGCGCTGTCCGAGCGCCGGCGGTACGAGGAGGCGGCCACCCTCCGATCGCGCCTGATCGCGCTACTCAGAGCGACCGTCCGCATGCAGCGGCTGTCCGGTGTGACCAGGATCGCCGAGATGGTCGCGGCCCGGCGCAACGACGTCGGCGGCTGGGAGATCGTCGTCGTGCGCCACGGCCGGCTCGCCGCCGCGGCCACCTCCCCGCCGTACGAACATCCTCGCCCGACGCTCGACGCGGCCCGGATGACGGCCGAGACGGTCCTACCCGGACCGGGCCCGGTGCCCGCCGCGTCGGCCGAGGAGACCGAGCGGATCCTCGCCTGGCTCGAACGGCCCGACACCCGACTGGTGGAAACTTCCGGCGACTGGGTGTCACCGGTTCGTGGCGCCGCGCGCTTCACTGACCTGCTCAACCGGGCAGAAGCGGCAGCTTCGGGCAAAGACTCGTCCGTTCGCTCATCCGTAACTGACCGTTCGGATGACGCTCGCTCGCTTAGGCTGTAAGGCAAGTGAAATCCGCGAGTCTGGTTCGCGGGGCTTCACGGTGATTTGGCTTGCGGTCGCGCGAGCCTCTTGCGGTGAGGGGGTGTCCAGGTGGACGTCGACGCCGGCCACGGCGCCGCCCTTGGACGTGCCCTCCCGAAGCCTGCCCCCGAGTTGACGATCGGTCGTCGCCTGCGGTCCTTCCTGAGCTTTCAGGGCAACGACGACGACCCGGTGACCGTCCTCACGCGCACTCACCGCGCGATCCACCCCTCGGCCGACGCCGGCGTGCTGCGCCGCAGCTACGCGATCGCGGAAAACATGCACCGCGGTCAGATGCGCAAGTCCGGCGATCCGTACATCACGCATCCGCTCGCCGTCGCGCAGATCTGCGCCGACCTCGGCATGGACACGACCACTCTGGTCGCCGCGCTGCTGCACGACACGGTCGAGGACACGAGCTACACGCTGGAGGCGCTGCACGGCGACTTCGGCCCCGAGGTGGCCCATCTCGTCGACGGTGTGACCAAGTTCGACAAGGCCTTCTACGGCAAGGCGGCCGAGGCCGAGACGATCCGCAAGATGATCGTGGCGGCCGGCAAGGACGTCCGGGTCCTGGTCATCAAGCTGGCCGACCGGCTGCACAACATGCGCACGCTCGACGCGCGCTCCCCGGCCAGCCGGGCCCGCATCGCGACGGCCACCCTCGACGTACTGGTGCCGCTCTGTGACCGCCTCGGCATCCAGGCCCTCAAGCGCGACCTCGACGACGTGGTGCTCTACCACCTCGAGCCCGACTCGTACGCGCGGATCGACGAGCACGTGCGCAACCGCCCGGGCTGGGACGAATACCTGTCCGAGGTGAGCGCGAAGGCCCGCACGGCGCTGCGCCGCCAGCGAGTGTCGGCCGAGGTCATGGTCCGGCCCCGGCACTACTACTCGATCTGGAAGGACACGGTCGCCGGCAACCACAAGGTGCCGTTCGACCTGCCCCGCATCGCGGTCATCGTGGACGGCCCCGAGACGGACTGTTACGCGGCGCTCGGCGCCATCCACGGGCAGTGGCGGCCGGTGGCCGGCCGGTTCAAAGACTTCATCGCCTC
Source organism: Actinoplanes sp. NPDC000266 (assembly GCF_042899005.1). Lineage (NCBI taxonomy): Bacteria > Bacillati > Actinomycetota > Actinomycetes > Micromonosporales > Micromonosporaceae > Actinoplanes > Actinoplanes sp. NPDC000266. The sequence continues at coordinate 325,957 of NZ_JBIAZI010000010.1, read as the reverse complement.
ACCGAAGAACAACCTGTACCGCTCGCTCCACACGACCGTGACCGGCCCGGACGGCCGCCTGGTCGAGGTGCTGATCCGCACCGAGACGATGCACGACTATTCGGAGTACGGCGTAGCGACCACCTATCGCTATCCCAAGTACGCGCAGGACGCCGAGGCCTCCGGCGCCGACCAGCTCACCTGGCTCAAGCGGGTCCTCGACTGGCAGCAGGACACGACGGACGCCGCCCAGTTCCTCGCCTCGCTGCGGTGTGATCTCGCCGAGGCCCAGATCACGGTCTTCGCCCACGGGCACGCGTTCGAGCTGCCGAGCGGCTCCACCCCGGTCGACCTGGCCTACGAGCTCGGCCCGCAAAAGGGCGACCAGTGCCTGGCGGCGACGATCAACGGCCGGCTGGCCCCGTTGAGCTCCCAGCTCCGGGACGGCGACGTGGTCGAGATCTTCTCCGAGACCGACGGACAGGTCGAACTCGAGCCGAACGCTCCCCGGGGCCCGCGCAAGGAATGGCTCGGCTTCGTCAAGTCCAGCCAGGCCCAGATGCAGATCAACCGCTACTTCGACGAGAAGAACGAGCCCGGCATCAGCATCGCCGACAAGGTGCGGCTGGGCCGGGCGACGATCGGCCTGACCCTGCGCAAACACGACCGGGGCCTGGCCAGCGAGGTGCCGCTGCGCCGCCTGGCCGAGGAGCTGGGCTACCCCGACCTCGAGACCATGCTGGTCGCGGTCTGCGAGCGCAACCTCGAGCCGGACGCGGTCGTCGAGCAGCTCATCGCCCTCGTCGACCACCCGGACTGACGTCCCAGTAGCCTTGCCGGTGTGAGCTTCTCTCGGGTCGTACGGGCGTACGCATATCAAGCCTTCTATCGGCTGCCGAGCGCCGCCCGCCGTCGCATCGCCGGACTGGTGGCCCCGAGATATCTGGTCGGCGCCGTCGCCGTGATCCGCGACGCCGAGTCGAGCGGCCCCGACCGCATCCTGCTGCTGCGCCAGCCGCCGAACCGCGGCTGGAGCCTGCCGGCCGGCCTGCTGAAGAAGCACGAGCGGGCCGACGTGGGCGCGGCCCGCGAGTTGTTCGAGGAGACCGGCGTCCGCATCGCTCCGGCCGACCTGACGCCCGGCAACCCGAACGCGATCATCCACCCGGTCGGCGTGGTCGACACGGTCTTCTTCGGCGCGGTCCCGGCCTCCACGACGTCCCTCAAGGTCGACGGCGGCGAGATCCTCGAGGCGGCGTGGTTCCCGGTCGACGACCTCCCCCGCGTGACGGTCAACACCGCCCACCTGCTGAGCCAGTACGGCATCGGCGGCCAGAAGACCGCGGCGCTGGCCGCCAGGAAGGTCGAGGCTGAGGCCGCGCTCGCGCAGACCGCCGAGACCCGCACCGAGGCTGAGGACGGCGCAGCCGGCACGGCCGGGGCTGGGGCTGAGGCCGGCGAAGAGGCCAAGGACAAGTGACCGAGGTCTGCGGTGTGGTGCTGGCCGCGGGCGAAGGGCAGCGGCTGCGGCCGTTGACCGAGATCCTGCCCAAGGCGCTGTGCCCGGTCGGCAATGTCGCGCTGCTCGATCGCGCGCTGGCCCGGCTGGCCGCGCTGGGGCTGGCCGGCACCAGGACGGCCGCGGTGAACGCGGCCTACCTCGGTGAGCAGGTCGTGGCCCACGTCGGCGATCGGGCTCACCTGTCCGTGGAGCCGGACGGGCCGGTCGGCACCTCGGGTGGGGTGGGGCGGCTCAAGGGCTGGATCGACGGGCGGGGTGCGCTTGTCGGCAACGCCGACGCGTACCTCTCGGATCCCGGTCGTGAGCCGGGTAAGGACATCGCGGCGCTGCTCGACGGCTGGTCGGGCGAGACCGTCCGGATGCTCACCAAGACCAATCCGCCCGGCGCGACCGGCGGGTTCAGCGGGCGCCGGTTCGCGGGCTTCTCACTGCTGCCGTGGCGCTACGTCCGCGAGCTGTCGACCGAGATGAGCAACCTCGTCCGTACGGTGTGGCGCCCGGCCGAGGCCGAAGGCGCGCTCGAGCTGATCAACTACGAGGGTTCCTACATCGACACCGGGACGCCCGGCGACTACCTCACGGCCAATCTGCACGCCGCGAAGGCCCGCGCCCTCATCGACCCCTCGGCCACGATCACCGGAACCGTCACCGACGCCGTGGTGGGCGCGGGCGCCACCGTCCACGGCGAGATCACCCGCTGCGTGGTGTGGCCGGGCGCCGTGGTCGCCGCCGGCGAGAAGCTGGTCGACGTCATCCGCGCCCCCGGCCCGATAACGGTGAGAGTCCCCGGGGTGAGTTAGTCGGCGTCGGGGAGGCCGATGGCGAAGGCGTCCTCGAGGTCGTGCTTGGAGTAGGCGCGGAACGCGATGTGCGACTCCGTGTTGATCACGCCGGGGGTCTTGGAGATCTTGCCGGCGATGACCTCGGCGATGTCGTCGAAGCGGGGCACCCGCACGATGGCGATCAGGTCGACGTTGCCGGCCACCGAGTAGACCTCGCTGACGCCGTCCAGAGCCGCCAGCGCCTCGGCGACCTCGGGAATCGAGTCGGTGGCGCAGTCGATGTGCACGATCGCGGTGTTCACCAGCGGGCTCCTCGCCTCTGAGGGAGTGGACCGATCAATCTTAGAGAGAGAAAGGGGCCCGCCGAAGCGGGCCCCTTTCTTGTGACAGCGTGCCGGATCAGCGGCCGGAGGTGATCTCCTCGCGGTCCTCTCCGGAGACCGGCGGCATGCCGGGCGAGACCGGGGCCTCGGCCGGCTTCTCGACCGGGAAGAAGAAGCCCTTGATCGCCGGCGCGAGAGCGCCGACCCGGTTCATCTTCTTCGGGACGACCCAGCCGCCGTACTCCAGCGGCACCGGGTGTCCGTGGTCGTCCACCGGGCCGAGCGGCTGGTGGACCTCGATGAACTGGCCGTTCGGCAGGCGGCGGATGATGCCCGTCTCCACGCCGTGCGCCAGCACCTCGCGGTCGTGCTGCTGGAGGCCCAGGCAGATGCGGACGGCCAGCCAGTACATCAGCGGCGGCCCGACGATCAGGCCGATACGTCCGGCCCAGGTCATCGCGTTGAGGCTGATGTGGAACTTGTCGGCGATCACGTCGTTGGCGCCGGAGAGCGTGGCGACCAGGAAGAACGTGAACGCCATGGCGCCGATGCCGACCCGCTCCGGGTTGTCGCGGGGACGCTCGAGCAGGTTGTGGATCCGCTTGTCGCCGGACTTGCGCGCCTCGAGCCACGGCCAGAGCATCGGCAGCGTGAAGATCACGCCGAGGCCGACGCCGGCCGGCCAGAACAGCGGCGGGATGCTGTAGTCGCCGATGTAGATCTGCCAGTTCGGCATGAGACGGACCAGGCCGTCCATGAACATGACGTACCAGTCGGGCTGCGAGGCCGAGGAGACCTCGGACGCGCGGTACGGGCCGAACAGCCAGATCGGGTTGATCTGGAAGAGACCGGCCAGCAGCGCGATCGTCCCGAAGCAGGCCATGAAGAAGCCGCCCTGCTTGAGCGCGTAGCGCGGGAACATGCGCTCGCCGACCACGTTGGTGTTGGTCCGCATCGGGCCGGGCCACTGGGTGTGCTTCTGCTTGAACACCAGGGCCAGGTGGATGCTGATCAGCGCCAGCAGACCGCCCGGGATGAGCAGCACGTGGGCGATGTAGAACCGGCCGATGATCAGGTGGCCCGGGAACTCGCCGCCGAAGACGGCGGCGGAGAGCCAGGTGCCGATGATCGGGAAGGACAGCATGATCGCCGACGCGATGCGGAGACCGGTGCCCGACAGGCCGTCGTCCGGCAGCGAGTAGCCGGTGAAGCCGGCGAAGAAGCCGAGGAGGAACAGGATGATGCCGATCAACCAGTTGATCTCGCGCGGCTTGCGGTAGGCGCCGGTGAAGAAGATGCGGGCCATGTGCACGACGATCGACGCCATGAACAGCAGCGCCGCCCAGTGGTGCATCTGCCGCATGAACAGACCACCGCGGACCTCGAACGACAGCCGCAGCGACGACTCGTAGGCGGCCGACATCTCGGTGCCGCGCAGGGCCGAGTACGGGCCGTCGTACGCGACCTCCTTCATCGACGGGTCGAAGAAGAGGGTCAGGAAGACACCGGTCAGCAGCAGGACGATGAACGAGAAGAGCGCGATCTCGCCGAGCAGGAACGACCAGTGGTCGGGGAACACCTTGTTGAGCAGGGCTCGTAGCGGGGTCGCCGCCTGGAACCGCTCATCGGTGCCTCGCGCGACGGCCACCGGGGCCTGCGCGAGGTCTACTTTGCGCCGCTTCACGGCCGCTCCCAGAAGTCAGGTCCGACAGTGTCCTTGAAGTCGGACTTTGCCACGAAGTAGCCCTCGTCGTCCACGCCCAGCGGCAACATCGGCAGACGGCGGCTGGCCGGGCCGAAGACCGGCTGCGCGTTCCGCGTGATGAGGAACTGCGACTGGTGGCACGGGCAGAGCAGCCGGTTGGTCTGCTGCTCGTACAGGCTCGCCGGGCAACCGGCGTGCGTGCAGATCTTCGAGTACGCCACGTAGTCGCCGTACATCGAACCGGCGTTGCGCCGGTCGCCCTCCGCGTTGCGCCGCGTCTCCTCGGCGTCGTCGGGACGCAGGTGGATCAGCAGGGTGGGCGAGTCGGCGTACTCATTTGTCGCTCCGTGCGGAATGCCCGGGAAGACCGTCGCCTGGCCGCCGGCGCTGACGTCCTCGGGCCGGATCGGGGTGCCGTCCTCGCGGGCCAGCCGGACCGGCTGGCCGTTGTTGTGCACCGGGTTGAAGCCGGTCGAGAACAGCGGCGGGGGCGAGCCCTTGTGCGGGTTCTCGATCAGGCCACCGATCAGCGGGGCCGCGGCCACGATGCCCAGCGGCGCGGCGGCGAGGCCGATCGCGCCCTTGAGCAGCGGGCGGCGCTGGACGCCGCCGGCGAGCTCGTCGCCCACGAACAGCGCGGTCTGCCCGGTGATCAGCTGCTCGTCGCTGGGCGACGCGCCGTCGTGCCGCTTCTGGATCGAGACCTCGTGCGGCAGCAGCTTCTTGGCCCAGGCCAGGATCGCGAAGCCCAGGGCGAACAGCGAGATGCCGAGGCTGATGCCGAGGATCGGCGTGTAGAAGTCGCTCGTGGTCTCGCCGAGCTCGAACCGCCACGGCCACCAGATGTAGGCGACCAGGAAGACGAGGGCGGCCAGGCCCGAGACGATGAACAGCAGCGCGATGTTGCGGACGACCCGCTTCTCCGCCTTGGAGTCGCGGCCCTGGAACTGCGACTCGTAGGTGATGATCTCGATCTCGTCGCGGCGCAGACCCTCTTTGACGATGTCGAAACGCGTCATCTTGGGGTCGTGGACATCGACCGGCTGGGCCGGCTCGGTGTCGTGGTGCACAGTCGTCATGACTTCCCCGCAATCCACAGCGCCGTGAAGACCAGCAGCGTGATGCCGACCAGGAAGACGGCCACGCCCTCCGTCGACGGGCCGTAACGGCCGAGGTTGAACAGGCCACCCGGGTCACGGTCCTGCTGGAGCTGCACCGTGATGTAGGTGATGATCTCGCGCTTCTCGTCCGGCGTGAGCTGGTTGTCGCCGAACACCGGCATGTTCTGCGGGCCGGTCAGCATGGCCGCGTAGATCGTCTCGGGCGTGGCGTCGTGCAGGGCCGGCGCGAACTTGCCGGACGACAGGGCGCCACCGCCACCGCCGAAGCCGTGGCACGAGGTGCAGTTGACCCGGAAGAGCTCGCCACCGCGGGCCAGCGCCTCGGGGTTCGACTTGAGATCCTCGGTCAGCTCACCCTGCGGGAGCTGCGGGCCTCCACCCAGCTCCTGGATGTACTGCGCGAGCTGCTTGGTCTGCGTCTCGTCGAACTGCGGCTTCTTCTCCTCGGCCTGAGCCTCCTGCCGGGTCATCGGCATGCGGCCGGTGCCCACCTGGAACTCGACGGACGCGGCGCCGACGCCGATCAGGCTCGGTCCCTTGTCGTCGACACCCTCGGCGTCGCGGCCGTGGCAGCTGATGCAGCTGTTGTCGAACAGCTGCTTGCCCTCGAGCGCGGCCGCGGAGAGTTGCCGGTTGTCCTCGGCGAAGGCTCCCGGGGCGAAGGCGGTGTAGATGCCGCCGGCGAGCGCGAGGGCGGCGAGCATGCGCACCGCCGCGCCGAACCGCCGGCGCGCCCGGCTCGGCGCCTTGCGCCCCCGGGAGAACACCCTGAGACGCCGCTTGGCGGGGGTGTCTGAAGTCATGGGCTGAGTCCCTCTGGGTTTTGACCTGAAGCTCATGGACGGATGCGGGCTACTGAAGCCAATAGATCATGGCGAACAGCGCGATCCACACGATGTCCACGAAGTGCCAGTAGTACGACACGACGATCGCCGAGGTGGCCTGCGCCGGGGTGAACCTACCCATGGTCGTACGGATCATGTAGACGATGAACGCGATCAGACCGCCGGTCACGTGCAGGCCGTGGAAGCCGGTGGTCAGATAGAACATCGAGCCGTAGCCGTCGCCGTTGAGCTTGATGCCCTCGTGGACGAGGTTGCGGTACTCGTTCGCCTGCCCGAGCACGAAGATCAGGCCCATCACGAAGGTGATGGTGAACCAGCGACGGAGCGCGAACACATCGCCCTTCTCCGCGGCGAACACGCCGAGCTGGCAGGTGACCGAGGAGAGAACCAGGATCACCGTGAACGTCGTCGCGTACGGGATCTCGAGGTGCTGCGTGTGCTCTTCCCACAACTCGGGCGCTGCCGCACGGATCGAGAAGTACATGGCGAACAACGCCGCGAAGAACATGAGTTCGCTGGAGAGCCACACGATCGTGCCGACGCTCACCATGTTCGGTCGCGTCAGCGAGTGGATCCTGCTCTTGTCGATGGCTGAGGCCGCTGTCACGAGGCTCATTATTGCCCCGCGATCAGTCCAAGGTGATGCGGGGGGTCGAATCCGTCATGAGATTCCAGCCCGGAAGAAGTGGTCCCGACCGGATGGGCCTAGCCTCGAATGGTGCACCTAGCCGAAACGCCCACACTCGCCGCGTCCAGCGGGGATACTGTTCTTCCGCCGTTCACGCCGGCCGCGATCTTCACCGAGATCCACATCGGTAGCCTGGTCGCCCTGTTCCTGGTGGTGGCGGCGGCGCTGTACGGCTACGGCGTCTACCGGTTACGGCTGCGCGGCGACCACTGGCCGGCGGGCCGCACGGTGGCCTTCGTCGCTGGTGGACTGGGTTCCATCGCGGCCGTCACGGTGACCGGCATCGAGAAGTACGACACGGCGCTGCTCTCGGTGCACATGATCCAGCACATGACGCTGTCCATGGTCGGCCCGATCTTCCTGGCCCTGGGCGCCCCGGTGACGCTGGCCCTGCGGGTGCTGCCCACGAGTCCGCGCAAGACTCTGCTGGCCGTGGTGCACAGCCGGGTGGCCCGGGTCCTGACGTTCCCGCTGGTCGCGTTCGGCATCTTCGTGGCCAACCCGTTCGTCCTCTACTTCACCGACCTCTACCGGCAGACGCTGCTGCACCCGTGGCTGCACGAGTTCATCCACATCCACTTCATCATCACCGGCTGCCTGTTCTTCTGGCCGCTGCTGGGCCTCGACCCGCTGCCCAACCGCTGGCCCTATCCGGGCCGCGCCCTGCTGATGGTGCTGTCGGTGCCGTTCCACACCGTGCTCGGTCTGACGATCATGCAGGCCAGCACGCTGCTGGCCGGCGACTACTACCCGAGTCTGGGCCTGAGCTGGGCCGATCCGAAGAGCGACCAGGTCACGGCGGGCGGCATCCTCTGGGCCGGCGGCGAGATCGTCAGCGTCACGATGCTGGGCATCCTGGTCCTCCAGTGGATCCGCCAGTCCGAGCGTGAGGCCCGCCGGATCGACCGCGCCCTGGACCGCCAGGAGGCGGAGGAGCTCAAAGCTGCCGCCAAGATCACAAATGTGGAGAGCGCCGGACGACCGGGGTCCGCCACCGAGTAAGCGGGTCCGTTACGATCTGTCGGCACCTACGACGTGAACCGGGGCCCCCTTCCAACCACCCCGCCACCACCCTTAACCGGACTGAAGGCAGTCGATCATGAGCGACGAGTACACGGTATTGCTCTACAGCGACGATCCCGCGGTGCGCGACCGGATCCGGCTCGCCATCGGCGAGCGTCCGGCGGCCGACCTCAAGGTCGAGTTCGCGGACGCCGCCACCTGGGAAGACTGCCGCAATCTGCTCGACAAGTACGAGATCGACCTGATGGTCCTCGACGGCGAGGCCGCGCCCGCCGGCGGCCTGGGCATCGCCCGGCAGACCAAGGACGAATACGCCACTCCCCCGCCGGTCTGCGTGGTCATCGCCCGCGCGGCCGACCGCTGGCTGGCGGCGTACTCGCAGGTCGACCAGACCCTCGTCGCCCCGCTCGACCCGGTCACCACCGGTCAGACCGTGGCCGCGATGCTCCGGGCCCGCCGTGACGGCGCGATCCCGCTGGGCACGCTCGGCAAGCTCGCCTGAGACATGGGCGTACGCACCTGGCCCAACCTGACCATGGCCCTGCTCCGCGGTGAGGAGCTCGCCTCGGCCGACACCGCCTGGGCGATGGGCGAGATCATGGCGGGCAACGTCACACCGGCCCAGATCGCGGGCTTCGCCATCGCCCTGCGGGCCAAGGGCGAGACGCCGGGCGAGCTGGCCGGCCTGGTCGAGGCCATGCTCGACAACGCCACCCTGGTCCCGCTGCCCGAGGACGTCCGCACGTCGGCGGTCGACGTCGTCGGCACCGGCGGCGACCGGGCCAACACCGTGAACATCTCCACCATGGCGGCGATAATCACGGCCGCTTCGGGTGTGACGGTGGTCAAACACGGCAACCGCTCCGCGTCGTCCACGACCGGCACGGCCGACCTGCTCGAGCGTTTCGGCATCCCGCTCGACCTGGGCCCGGCCGGCGTGGGCCGCACGGTGTCCGAGGCCGGCATCGGCTTCTGCTTCGCCGCCCGCTATCACCCCGGCATGCGCCACGCGTCCGTGCCGCGGCGTGAGCTGGGCGTGCCCACGTTCTTCAACGTGCTCGGCCCGCTGACCAACCCGGCCCGCCCGACCGCGGGCGCCGTGGGCTGCTTCGACGTCCGCATGGCGCCGGTGATGGCCGAGGTCTTCGCCCGGCGCGGCGACTCGGTCATCGTGATGCGCGGCGAGGACGGCCTCGACGAGTTCACCACGGCGGCGCCCACCCGCGTCTGGCAGGCGAGCGGCGGCAAGGTCGAGGAACTGGTGATCGACGCCGTCGAGCTCGGTCTCCCCCGCTCGGAGCCGGCCGCCCTGCGCGGTGGCGACTCGGCGTACAACGCCGACGTGGCCCACCGCACCTTCGCCGGCGAGCCTGGCCCGGTCCGCGACGCTGTGGTGGTCAACGTGGCGGCCGCCCTGGCCGCACAGGGTGGCTTCCCCGGCGATCTCAGAGACACGCTGCGGGCCGGAATAGCGCGGGCCCAGGAGACGATCGACTCCGGGGCCGCCACGGCCCTCCTGGAGCGCTGGGTGGCCGTGGCGCAGGCGGCCAAAGCTGCCGAGTAAGGCAGATTCACAGGTAACACGCCGTCGCTAATACACCACGATGCCCCATTTCCGTGGCAGCGTCAGAATCGAATTCGGGTATATCCACCTTCCGGCGAAGAGACGGCGAAGAGAGGAGCCCACCCGTGTCGGATCGCGAGATGCGCTGCGTCATTTGTGACGGCGACATGATGTTCGAGGTGCCGCCCTGCTCGGACGGCCACGACGACTGCCCCGAGATGGTCTGCACCCGCTGTGGCGCGGCCGAGGTCGTCGCACCGATAGTCGTCCACTGGTACGGCGCCACCAGGCCCCGCAAGATAGCCCCGAGGCAACGCCAAGCAGCATGAAAGAAGGGCCCGCGGTCGATGACCGCGGGCCCTTCTCCAAAGCCAGCTCAGTGCTCGGCGGGGTGCCGGGTTCCCGAGTAGTACTCGAAGATCATGGCGCTCGAGGCGACGATCACGAGGATCAGGCCGACCACAACCAGCCACCACATCCAGAACGCCAGGCCGATGCCGGCGATCGTGGCCGACAGCGCGATGCCGAACGGCCAGTAGCTGCCAGGGCTGAAGAAGCCGATCTCGCCGGCGCCCTCGGCGATCTCGCCGTCCTCCCGGTCCTCGGGGCGCAGGTCGATGCGCCGCGAGACGAACCAGAAGAAGCCGCCGCACATCGAGCAGAGCAGTCCGGAGAGGATCAGCGCGACCGTGCCGATCCACTCGACGTGGCCCTCGTAGCTCTGCGAGTAGAACCCGTAGACGATCGCCGCGCCGAAGAGGAAGGCGGCGACCCCGACGAAGATCTTGTATTCGGTCTTCACGGTCTAGCTCACTTCCCCGCTGTGGTGCCGGCGGCGACGGAGTTGGTCTGGTTCCAGCTGTGCTGCTGGCGGCGCGTGTCGAACGGCTCGGTGGTCACCGCGTACTGCTGGTCGCCGGTGTAGCCGATCGCCGCCATGCCCTCCTGGGTGGTGGCGCCGTTCTTGCGGGCCGCGAGGTACTGGTCGAACTTCTCGGGCGAGACCACGACCAGCTCGAACTGCATGAACGCGTGGTACGTGCCACAGAGCTCGGCGCACCGTCCGACGTACCGGCCCTCGCGGTCGAGGGTCACCTCGAACTGGTTGCGCACGTTGCCCGGGAAGACGTCGCGCTTGAACAGCATCTCGGGAACCCAGAACGAGTGGATGACGTCCTTGCTCGTCTCCTCGAACCGGATCTTCTCACCGGTCGGCAGGACCAGCAGCGGGATGACGTCGGACGAGCCGACCGTCGAGGCCACCGTGTTCGCGTCCTCGCCCAGCCCGTCGCGGTAGTTGAACTGCCAGTTCCACTTGAACGCGACGACCTCGACCACCTGGTCGGGGTTCTTCGACAGCTTGTCCACGTCGGTCTGGATGATGGCCGTGTAGTAGAAGAGCACCGCCACGATCAGCACCGGGGTGACCGTGTAGAGCACCTCCATCGGCATGTTGAACCGGGTCTGCACGGGCAGCTCGTCGCCGCGCTTGCGGTACCGGATGATGCACCAGAAGATCAGGCCCCACACGAAGATGCCGACGACGAGGGCCGCGATCACCGAGGCGATCCACAGGTCGTACATCCGGTGTGCCTGCAGGCTGATGCCGTTGCTCGGCCATCCGAAGTGGCTGAACGCGTCGCCGATGCCGTTCACCGAACAGCCCGAGAGCAGCAACAGCAGGGTCGCCCCGCCGAGGCCGAGCCCGGCGAACCGGACTGCCGATCGCGGCCGTGCGGCCGAACTCTTTGCGCCCACCTGCTTTTGCCTCCCTTAGCAGCGCCGCCCCGCCCGAAACCGGACACCGAGCGGCAAGGCGTCACCGTCGGTCGCAGATTACTCGACCTGGCCCTAACCTCCGGGCCGGGGGGTCGGATCTTCGACGGTGCACGGTTACCCCTCAACAACCGGACGATACCGTTCCCGAGTGGAATACATGGGCGTTCCCGGTGGTCCGGCGGCATACATGGACGCTGCGACCGCCGCTCCGCTGCATCCGGTGGCCCGCGAGGCGCTGCTGGCCGCGCTCGACGACGGATGGGCCGACCCGGCCCGCCTCTATGCCGCGGGCCGGCGGGCCCAACAGCTTTCCGAGGCGGCGACGGCCGCGTTCGCCGAGGCATTGGGGGTACGCCACGACGAGGTGTCCCTGTGGCCTTCGGGCACCGCGGCGGCGCAGGCGGCGGTGCTGGGCGCCCTGGGTGGACGGGCCCGGCAGGGCGACACGCTGGTGCATTCGGCGATCGAACATTCGGCCGTGCTGCACGCGGCCCGCCGCGGCAAAGCGGTCGAGGTGGGAGTGGACCGTCTCGGCCGGCTCGACCTGGGCGCCTGGGACAGCGCGGTGTCCACTCCGGGCGTCGCGCTGGCCGCGCTGATCAGCGCGAGCCATGAGGTGGGCACGGAGCAGCCGGTCGCGGCGGCCGCGGGCTACTGCGACGAGGCCGGCGTTCCGTTGTACGTGGACGCGGCCCAGTCGATCGGGCGCGCGCCGGTGGCGCCGGGCTGGTCGCTGCTCAGCGCGAGCGCGCACAAGTGGGGCGGCCCGCCCGGGGTCGGCGTCCTCATCGTACGTAAAGGTGTGCGCTGGATCTCGCCGTTTCCCCAGGATGATCTTTATCGCCCGGGCGTGTCGGGCGCCGTCGATCTACCGGCGGTGGTGGCCGCGGCGGCGAGCCTGCGGGCCGTCCTGTCCGAGGAGCGGACCGAGGCCGTACGGCTGTCGGCCCTCGTCGACCGGATCCGCGAGCGGGTGGCGGCAACGGTGCCCGACGTCGAGGTGGTCGGCGACCCGGTCGACCGGCTGCCGCACCTGGTCACCTTCTCCTGTCTCTATGTGGACGGCGAGGCGCTGCTGCACGCGCTGGACCGGGCCGGGTTCGCGGTCTCGTCCGGCTCGTCGTGCACAGCGTCCACGCTGCGGCCCAGCCACGTGCTGGAGGCGATGGGCGTGCTGAGCCACGGCAACGTGCGGATCTCGCTGCACCGTGGGACGACCGGGGACGAGGTGGAGCGGTTCCTCGGCGTACTCCCCGGGCTGGTGGAAAAGATCCGGAAGGAGGCGGGGATGTGATCGAGCTCGACTGCCGGGGCGAGAAATGCCCCCTGCCGGTGATCCATCTGGCCAAGAAGATCAAAGACGTCGAGATCGGCCAGACCGTACGGGTTCTGGCCGACGACCCGGCCGCGGCCAACGACATCCCGGCCTGGTGCCGCATGAAGGAACAGGAGTACCTGGGCTCCCCTTCACCGGAGGCATTCGAGGTCAGACGTATCAGCTGAGATATTCGAGGACCGGGCCGACCGGGTCCTTCGCGAAGAAGGTGTCGACGACCAGGCGCCGCCCCAGATAGGGCTCGTACTCCTTCTGCCGCTCCAGGACACGCACCCAGTCGGGGACGCCGTCGTGGTCGCGGGCCTCGTAGCGCTTCTCGACCCGGCGGCGATGCTCGGCGTCGTCGCCGCAGACCACCTCGACCACCCGCAGCGGCACGCCCAGGCGCTCGGCCAGGTCGACCCAGAGCTGCCGGGCCGCCTTCACCGGGTTCACGGCGTCGATGATCACGTGCTGGCCGTTGGCCAGCTGCACCTCGGCCAGGGCGGCCACGACGCCGTAGGCCGCATAGCCCGGCCGCGGCTCCGTGACCTCGTACCGCTGAAGGGTGAAGTCGACGGTGTCGACGGCGAGCACGCACGCCGGCAGCTCGGTGGCCACCTTCGCGGCGAGCGTGCTCTTCCCCACGCCGGGCAGACCGGCAAAGACCGCCAACACCATGGTTCTTCCTTACACGACCGGCAGGAACGACTTGATCTCGGCGGCGGCATCGTCACCGTACGAGTCGGCGAAACGCTTGACGAAGTCGCCGGGGCGCACGTCGTACTCCTGAGCGCCGTCCGACTCGAGCACCAGCGCGGCCACCAGCGAGCCGACCTGGGCCGCCCGCTCCAGGCCGAGGCCCCACGAGATCGCGGCGAAGAAGCCGCCGCGGAAGCCGTCGCCGACGCCGGTCGGGTCGGCCGGGATGACGTCGCGGGCGACCGGCACGTGGATCCGCTCGATGCCGCGGCCGGTGATCTCGACGCCGTCCTTGCCGAGCGTGGTCACCCGGATCTTGACCTGGTCGAGCACCTCTTCCGCGGTCAGGCCGGCCTTGGTCTCCAGGAGCGAGCGCTCGTACTCGTTGGTCAGCAGGTATTCGGCGCCGCTGATCAGCGTCAGCACGTCGCTGCCGTCCATGCGGGCGAGCTGCTGCGACGGGTCGGCCGCGAACTTGAAGCCCCGCGCGCGGCACTCCTGGGAGTGGCGCACCATGGCCGCCGGGTCGTTGGCGGCGATGATCACCAGGTCGAGGCCGCCGGCCCGGGCGTCGACCGGGGCCAGCTCGATGTTGCGGGCCTCGGCCATCGCGCCCGCGTAGAACGAGGCGATCTGGTTGAGGTCCTCGTCGGTGGTGCAGACGAAGCGGGCGGTGTGCGCGACGTCGCTGATGTGCACCGAGTCGCAGTCGACGCCGTGCCGCTCGAGCCACGAGCGGTAGTCGGCGAAGTCGGCGCCGACCGCGCCCACCAGGATCGGGTGCAGACCGAGCTTGCCCATCCCGTACGCGATGTTGGGGGCCACGCCGCCGCGCCGGACCACCAGGTCGTCGACGAGGAAGCTGAGCGACACCTTGTGCAGCTGGTCGGCGATGAGCTGGTCGGCGAACCGTCCCGGGAAGTGCATCAGGTGGTCGGTGGCGATCGAGCCGGTCACGGCGATCTTCATGATGGGCCCTTGGGTCGGGAAACGGGGGGCTTACGTACGCAGCCTACCGGCTGGGTAACGCACAGCAGGCCGCCCCGTTAACGGAGCGGCCTGCTGGGTGGTTCTGTTTTTGACGCGCTGTCAGTGGAACGAGTCACCACAGGCGCAGGAGTTCTGCGCGTTCGGGTTGTCGATCGTGAAGCCCTGCGCGTCGATGCGGTCGGCGAAGTCGATCGTGGCACCGGCCAGGTAGGGCGAGCTCATGCGGTCGACGACGACCTCGACTCCGCCGAAGTCGCTGACGACGTCGCCGTCGAGCGAGCGCTCGTCGAAGAAGAGCTGGTAGCGCAGGCCGGAGCAGCCACCGGGCTGCACGGCGATACGCAGGCGCAGGTCGTCGCGGCCTTCCTGCTCGATCAGGGCCTTGACCTTCACCGCGGCGACGTCGGTCAAGAGGACGCCGGTCGGGGCGGCAGTCGCCTCGGTCGACGGGGTGTGCGCTTCAGCAGTCACTGCGTATCTCCCTGCAGGGTGCGGTCAGGTGCAGTACTTGCCAACGCTAACCCCATTCCCTGAGATTCCCAATTGGGGTGGCTTACTTCACCGGCTCCACTGATTCGCCAGGCGGGCCGAGAGTTCTCGCAGGCCACGGGCGGGTTCCCGCATGGCGGTCTCTTCGCTGCCGAAGTGCTCGGTCAGGGAATAAGTCTCGGTGACGCCTGCTGAGGCGGCCTCCCGGAAGCCGGTCTCGTTCCGGCCGCAGAGCACGACGCAGGGCAGACCGCGGTCCCGGGCGCCTCCGGCGATGCCCGCCACGACCTTTCCCCGCAGCGACTGGTGGTCGAAAGATCCCTCTCCCGTGATCACCAGATCGGCCGCGTCCAGCTCCTTCTCCAGGCCGATCGCGGTCGAGACCAGGCCGATCCCGGACACGACCCGTCCGCCGAGGGCGATCAACGCGGCTCCGATCCCACCGGCCGCTCCCCCACCGGGAGCGACCTCCAGATCTGTGAGACCGAACGTTCTTTCGAGGACGCCGGAAAACTGTTCGAGCGCGGCGTCGAGGCGGTAGACGTCTTCCTCGCTCGCGCCCTTTTGCGGCCCGAAAATCTTGCTGGCCCCATGCAGGCCGGTCAGCGGGTTGTCGACGTCAGTGGCGGCGATCAGGCTCACCTGGCGCAGCATGGGCGTCCCACCGAGCGAGGCGGCCGCGTTCAGATAAGCGCCCCCGTACGGGAGCGCGTACCCGGCTACGTCTACCGGTGGGGCGCCGAGCGCGGCCAGCATCCCGGCCCCGGCGTCGTTGGTGGCCGAGCCGCCCAGCCCGATCACGACCTCGGCCGCACCCGCCTCCACGGCCGCCAGGAGCAGCAGGCCCAGCCCGTACGAGCTGGTGGTGTTGGGGTCCCGCTCCTCGCGGGTCAACAGGTGCAGCCCACAGGCTTGGGCGCTCTCGACATAAGCCGTGGAACCCACCAGAAGTACCTCACCCGAGGTCGGCCGGCCCAGCGGGTCGACGGTGTCGACGGGAATGCGGCGTCCGCCGAGCGATCCGGCCAGAACCTCGATGAAGCCCGGCCCGCCATCGGCGATCGGGCGGCTGATCAGCTCGTCGCCCGAGCCGGTCCATCCCTCGGTCACCGCCTCGGCGACCTCGGGGGCGGACAGCGTGCCGGCGAATTTGTCGGGGCAGATCAATACGCGCACGCGATGAGTGTGACAGCCCACTCCTTCAGGAAGCGATGACCATCTCGCGCTGTGCGACGATGACCAACGTGACGTCGACCTGGACCGAACCCTCGAACACCGCTACCGCACTGCTGCTGCTCGGCCGGGGCACCGACCCCGCCTCCGAGCGGGGCGTCGACTGCCCGGGCGACCTGCCCGCACCCAGCGACCCCGACCTGGTCGCCCGCGCCACCGCGGCCAAGGCCGCCCTCGGCGACCGCGTCTTCGTGCTCGGCCACCACTACCAGCGCGACGAGGTCATCCAGTTCGCCGATGTCACCGGCGACTCGTTCAAGCTCGCCCAGCAGGCCGCGGCCCGCCCCGACGCCGAGTTCATCGTCTTCTGCGGCGTGCACTTCATGGCCGAGAGCGCCGACATCCTGACGAAGCCGGACCAGAAGGTGATCCTGCCCGACCTCGCGGCCGGCTGCTCGATGGCCGACATGGCCGTGCTGGGCCAGGTCGAGACGGCGTGGGAGCGCTTCGAGGACCTGGGCATCGCGGGCGACATCGTCCCGGTCACGTACATGAACTCGTCGGCCGACATCAAGGGCTTCGTCGGCCGCAGCAAGGGCGTCGTCTGCACGTCGTCGAACGCCAAGCGGGCCCTGGACTGGTCGTTCGAGCAGGGCAGCAAGGTGTTCTTCCTCCCTGACCAGCACCTGGGGCGCAACACAGCCGTACTGGAAATGGGCTTCGATCTTGATGATTGCGTCCTGTACGACCCGCACAAGCCCGGCGGCGGCCTGACCGACGAGCAGCTGCGGAACGCGCGCATGATCCTGTGGCGCGGGCACTGCTCGGTGCACGGGCGCTTCACCATCGACAGCGTGCGCGAGGTCCGCGAGCGGGTGCCGGGCGTCAACGTCCTGGTCCACCCCGAGTGCCGGCACGACGTGGTGCGCGCGGCCGACTACGTCGGCTCGACCGAATACATCATCAAGGCCCTGGACGCGGCGCCGTCGGGGTCGGCCTGGGCGGTCGGTACGGAGCTCAATCTCGTACGCCGCCTGGCCCTGGCCCACCCGGACAAGCAGATCATGTTCCTCGACCGGACGGTCTGCTACTGCTCGACGATGAACCGCATCGACCTGCCCCACCTGGTGTGGGCGCTCGAGGAGCTCGTCGCCGGCCGGGTGCCGAACGTGATCACGGTGGACGAGGACACGGCGCACAACGCGCGTGTCGCGCTGGACCAGATGCTCGCATTGCCGTAGTGACTCTGGGTAGTCATCAAGATCCGCAGCGCGTCCGGGATTCTTAACTCTGTCCTATTTACCGCCCGCTGGGCGTTGTGATGGCTTCCTAATTTGTCACTCAGCGCTATGCTTCCTCGGTTGCAGAAGCGGGTACCCCCATCCGGCTTCCGCCCCCTCGATCATCTCGGGCGCCCCAACGCCCGCCAGCTGGAGGTTACGTTGACCGACGACGTCCTGGTCGTGCACGGCGGTACGCCGCTGCAAGGTCAGATCCGGGTCCGTGGCGCCAAGAACCTCGTCTCCAAGGCGATGGTCGCCGCCCTGCTGGGTGAGTCACCGAGCCACCTGTACGACGTGCCGGCCATCCGCGACGTCGAGGTCGTCCGCGGCCTGCTCGCGCTGCACGGGGTGAAGGTCAGCGACGGCGCCGACGACGGCGAGATCGTCATGGACCCCACGAACGTCGAGAGCGCCAGCACCGACGAGATCAACGTGCACGCGGGCTCCAGCCGCATCCCGATCCTGCTCTGCGGTCCCCTGCTGCACCGCCTCGGGCACGCGTTCATCCCGGACCTCGGCGGCTGCCACATCGGCCCCCGGCCCATCGACTTCCACATCCAGGCGCTGCGCGAGTTCGGCGCGGTCGTCGACAAGGCGCCCGAGGGCATGCACCTGAGCGCGCCCAACGGCCTGCACGGGGCCAAGCTGGAACTGCCCTACCCGAGCGTCGGCGCGACCGAGCAGGTGCTGCTCACCGCCGTACGGGCGGAAGGGGTGACCGAACTCCGCAACGCCGCCATCGAGCCCGAGATCATCGATCTCATCTGCGTCCTGCAGAAGATGGGCGCGATCATCACGGTGCACACCGACCGGGTCATCGAGATCCAGGGCGTCCGCAAGCTCCACGGCTACAAGCACAAGCCGATCCCCGACCGGATCGAGGCGGCGAGCTGGGCCGCGGCCGCGCTGGCGACCAAGGGCGAGATCGAGGTCCTGGGCGCCCGCCAGGCCGACATGATGACGTTCCTGAACGTCTTCCGCTCCATCGGCGGCGAATGCGAGATCACCGACGACCGGGTGGCCCGCGACGGCGTGACCGCGGTCGAAGGTGGCATCAAGTTCTGGCACCCGGGCCACGAGCTCCAGGCGGTGGCCCTCGAGACGGACGTCCACCCGGGCTTCATGACCGACTGGCAGCAGCCGCTCGTGGTGGCGCTCACCCAGGCCCGCGGCATCTCGATCATGCACGAGACGGTGTACGAGCAGCGCCTCGGCTACACGGACGCGCTGAACCAGATGGGCGCGACCATCCAGGTCTACCGCGACTGCCTGGGCGGCACCCCGTGCCGCTTCGGCCGGCGCAACTTCATGCACTCGGCGGTCATCGCCGGCCCGTCCAAGCTCCACGCGGCCGACCTGGTCATCCCCGACCTGCGGGCGGGCTTCGCCCACCTGATCGCGGCGCTGGCGGCGGAAGGAACCTCCCGGGTGTACGGGGTGGACCTGATCAACCGGGGCTACGAGGACTTCGAAGGCAAGCTGGCCGCCCTCGGCGCACACGTCGAGAGGCTGTAACAGGCTCCGGTTTCATCACTATCAGCGGCGCGGTGTGAAAGACACCGCGCCGCTTGGCTACTCTCTGAGCGTGCCCTCGCTTTTCCGCCGCAAGCAAGACGACGCCCCCACCACCGAGGTCGTGGAGGAGGTGACGCCCGAGGTTGCGCGCCCCAAGAGCTACACCCCCAGCAAGAAAGAGCTGGGTGTGGCCACGCCCAAGCGGACGAGCACGGGCCGCCGCGTGTCCGAGCCGACGCCGACGAACCGCAAAGAGCAGCTCAAGCAGATGCGTGAGCGCCAGCGCGAAGAGCGCGCGGAGGCCTCGGCGGGCATGAAGGCGGGGGACGAACGCTACCTGCTGGCCCGCGACCGGGGGCCGGAGCGGTCGCTGGTCCGCGACATCGTCGACGCGCGCCGCACGGTGGGCACGTGGTTCTTCGGTGGGGCGCTGATCGTGCTGATCGGGTCGACCGTGCAGATCGCGGCGGTGCAGCTGGCGAGCAATGTGCTGTGGCTGCTGTTGGCGCTCGGTGTGATCGTGGACAGCGTTCTGATCTCGCGCAAGGTGAAGCGGCTCGTCAATGAGCGCTTCCCGAAGCACACGCAGCGGATGGGGTCGCTTCAGCTTTACGGCGTGATGCGTGGTCTCACGTTCCGGCGGATGCGGGTGCCCAAGCCTAAGGTTGATCTCGGTCAGGCTGTCTGACTCTCCTGCGCTGGGACGGTTGGGGGGAGGGGGTGCCCCAACAGACCCGTCAGGCTTGATGCTCTGTTGGGGCACCCCCTCCCCCCAACCTTGCATGGTCGCTTTGTAGCTGCCAGGAACTTGGTTGCTGGTCTCTGAGCGCGGGGCCGGGGTCTGTGGTCACCTCGCGGTGGCGCCTATGGGTGCTGTTCGCTGCCGCGCTGTGGTTTGGGCGGCGGGGACGGTCACGCAGGCACGCTGGGTGGTGGGTCCATCGGCAATTCCAGGCCGGTTGCGCGGGTTGGGCGGGTGCGACGAGCGGATCAACTCCCGCAACGGCTACCGACACCGCGATGGGGACACCCGCACCGCCACCGTCGAGCTCGCCATCCCGAAACTGCGGCAGGGCGTGATCATCCGCCTCGTCGGCGTGGTCTCGCCGAACAGACCGCATGCGGGGGAAGCGCAGGTCATGCACCACTTCGGTGGACGCGATCCAAGTAAGTGACTCCGGTCAGGTTTGCGGCTGCTTTCCAGAGGCGTTCGCCTGTGGCCGGGTCTCGGGCGTCGCGGCTTGCTCGGGCCTCGGTTACGGGGCCTCTGGTCTCGGCCCAGTGCGCTGGGCCGAAGAACTGGCCGCTGTGGGCGTTGGGGTCGGTGGCGGCTCGCAGCTGGGGCCGGGTGCCCTGGTTCAGGGGCTGGGTGGCTAGGAGGCCGGCCCAGGCCATGAGGCGGCCCAGGCGGGGGCGGTGCTCCCAGGCCCGCGGGGTGAGGTTGGTGCGGGTCAGGCCGGGATGGGCCAGGGTGCTGGCGATCGGTGAAGCGGTGGCGCGCAGGCGGCGGTCCAGTTCGAAGCCGAAGATCGTGGTGGCCAACTT
The DNA here is from genome assembly GCF_042899005.1 of Actinoplanes sp. NPDC000266. Taxonomy (NCBI): domain Bacteria; kingdom Bacillati; phylum Actinomycetota; class Actinomycetes; order Micromonosporales; family Micromonosporaceae; genus Actinoplanes; species Actinoplanes sp. NPDC000266. Next base: position 305,614 of record NZ_JBIAZI010000010.1, on the reverse strand, counting down.
GGAACGGCCGTAGGCGGGGGCGGCGCGGTAGTTCCGCTCGTACATCAGGTCGTCGAAGTCCAGGTGGGCGTTCTTGTGGGTGATCGAGCTGAGGCTGACCACCCGGGCCGCCGGGGCCGCGGCCAGTGGGCCGAGCAGCAGGCCGGTCAGGGCGAAGTGGCCGAGCATGTTGGTGCCGAGATGGAGCTCGAAGCCGTCGGCGGTGGTGCGGCGCGGGCCGAGCAGCACCACGCCGGCGTTGTTGACCAGCAGGTCGAGCACGGGGTGGTCGGTGGCCAGCCCGGCGGCGAAGGCGCGCACCGAGGCCAGGGAGGCCAGGTCCAGCTCGCGGACCTCGACGTCACCGCCGATCCGGCGGGCCGCCTCCCGGCCGGCGGTGGTGTTGCGGACGGCCAGCACGACGTGGGCGCCGTGCCGGGCCAGCTCGGTCGCGGTGATCAGGCCGAGCCCCGAGTTCGCGCCGGTCACCACGGCGGTCCGGCCGTGCTGGTCGGGGATGCGGTCGGCGGTCCATCCGGTCATCTGCTGCTCCTCGGGTCGGTGCGGTCACGGCGACGCTAGGCGTGCCGGGGAGGAGTTCGGTCGTTCCGGGAGACCTACCTTGGTGGTCACGCCGGGCGGGACACTTGCGGCATGACCCATCCGTACGCCCGTGAGCTCGGCGATTTCCTGCGCGCCCGGCGCAACCGCCTCAGCCCCCGCGACGTCGGCCTCGAGCCGGGCGGCCGGCGCAAGGTGGCCGGGCTGCGCCGCGAGGAACTGGCCCTGCTGGCCGGGTTGAGCACCGATTACTACCAGCGGATGGAACAGGGCCGGGAGGTGCACCCGTCCGACGGCGCCCTGGACGCCATTGCCGGCGCGCTCGCCCTCGACGACCAGGAACGCCGGCATCTGTTCACCCTGGCCCGCGCCGCCCGCCGGCCGATGCCGGCCCGGGCCGAGGCCATGCCCGAGCGTGTGCCCGACAGCACCCGGCGACTGCTGCGGGTGCTCGACACCCCGGCCGTCGTGCTCGGCCGCCACCTGGACCTGCTCGACTGGAACCGGATGGCCGAGGCGCTGCTCGGTGACCCCGACGGCTACCCGGCCGACCGGCTCAACATGCTCCTGCTGATGTTCGACGACACGCTGACCAGCCGGCGCAGCTGCCCGGACTGGGAACGACAGGCGCTGGACTACATCGGCATGATGCGCGCCGCCGTGGCGACCGACCCGACCCATCCGAGGGCGACCGCGATCGTCGGCGAGCTGAGCATCCGCAGCGCCGAGTTCCGCCGGCTCTGGGGCCGCCATGACGTCCGCGAGCGGGTGTCCGGCACCAAGACGTTCCGGGTGCCGGAGGTCGGCGACATCGACCTGGCCTGGGACACCTATCCGCTGCCGGGCAGCCCGGGGCCGGTCCTGCTGGTCTTCACGGCCGAACCCGGCAGCGGCGACGCCGAGCGGCTCCAGCTCCTCGCGTCGCTGCCGGCCGCGTCAGGGCAGGCCGGCCAGGCGCAGGAGGGCGGCGGAAGCGGCGGCGGCCACTACGACAACGACGAACGGGGCCCGGCGCCAGGCCAGGAGGGCGCCTACGGCTACGCCGGCGGGGCGGGCCACGCCGGCGAAGTCGCTTCCGGCCATGATGGTGGAGGTGGCGGCCAGGGCTGCCAGCAGTGCGGCGGCGGCCATCGGTAGCAGGCGCTGCATGGCGTCGGAGAGGTGCAGGCGTTCTCGCAGCAGAACGCCGCCCAGGCGCATGGTGTAGGTGCCGATGCCCAGGATGACGACCGCGGCGATCAGCATCAGGACTCCTTCGTGGGGCGACGGAGCAGGGTCAGCAGGCCCAGCAAGGCGCACAGGATGGGCAGGCCGGCGGGGAGCAGCGGGGTCAGGGCCACGGCTATGACCGCGCCGGTCAGGGCGACCAGGCGGGTCCGGCGGTCTTTCAGGGACGGCAGGATCAGGGCGATCAGCGCGGCCGGGAAGGCGGCGTCCAGGCCCAGGGCGTCCGTGTCGGAGACGGCGCCGCCCAGGAGCACGCCCAGGGCCGTGCCGATGTTCCACGACGTGAAGAGGGTTATGCCGATCAGCCAGTACGTGTGGCGGCGGCGGGCCGGGGCCGGCTCGGCCAGGGTGAAGGCGACCACCTCGTCGGTCATCACGTGGCTGCCCAGGAGGCGGTCCCGCAGGCTGGTGCCCATGGCTGTGCCCACCGCCATGCCGAAAGGGAGGTGGCGGGCGTTCAGGAGCAGGCCGGCCAGTACGGCGGCTATCGGGTTGCCGGCGGCGAACAGGCCCACGGCCAGGAACTGGGAGCCGCCCGCGAAGACGACCGTGGACATCAGGAACGGAAGCCAGGTCGGCAGGCCGTACGCGATGGTGATGGCCCCGAAGGAGGCTCCCACGGCGATCATGGCGGCTCCGATGGCGGCGGCGTCGCGGAGCAGCGAGTCGGGCGTTCGCTGTAACGTACGCATGGTTCAGAATAGTGAACGCTACGGCCGCGTTCGTCAAACCGAACGACTCGATCGATGGAGCGAACATGCACGAATCGGCGCCGCCGCTCGCGACCATCGCCGCCGCGTTGAGGCGGGAGCGCGAACGCGCGGGGATCTCGCTGGCCGAGCTGGCCCGGCGGGCGGGGCTGGCCAAGTCGACGTTGTCGCAGCTGGAGGCGGGGACCGGCAACCCGAGCATCGAGACGCTGTGGTCGCTCGGGGTGGCGCTGGGCGTGCCGTTCAGCCGGCTGGTCGAGCCGCCGCCCACGCGGGTGCGGGTGATCAGGGCCGGCGAGGGGCCCCGGGTGCAGTCGGACCGGGCCGACTTCGTGGCCACGCTGCTCGCGGCGGGGTCGGCCCATGTCCGGCGCGACCTCTACGTCATGGAGCTGGAGCCGGGTGAGGCGCGTGAGGCGGCCGCGCACATCCCGGACAGCGTCGAGCACCTGGTGGTGGCGGCCGGCCGGATCCTCGCGGGCCCGGCCGGCGAGCAGGTGGAGCTGGGGCCCGGCGACTACGTGTCATTCCCGGGCGACGTGCCGCACTACTACGAGGCGCTGGAGCCGGCCTGGGCCGTGCTCGTCATGGAGCATCGCTAGGCGCGGCTGGAGATCTGCTGCACGCCCCAGCTGTTGCCGTCGGGGTCGTTGAAGAAGACGAAGCCGACGTTGTCCAGCGGGTCGGGCATCGGGCGCGGGTTCTCGCCGAGGACCTGCACCTCGGTGCACTCGACGCCGCGCTCGACCAGCTCGGCGTGCGCCTTGCGGATGTCGGGGACGACCAGTTGCAGGCCCTTCAGCGAGCCTGGCGGCATCTCGGGCACGGCGCCCTTGCCGATCACCACCGAGCAGCCGGAGCCGGGCGGGGTGAGCTGGATGATGCGCACGTCGTCACCGACCCGGGTGTCGTGGTCGACGGTGAAGCCGAGCCGGTCGGCGTAGAACTCCTTCGCGCGGTCCAGGTCGGTGACGGGGACGACGACGACTTCCAGGGTCCAGTTCACGATGTTCCTCCAGAGAGCAAAGCGTCGAGTCGTACGAATCCCTCGCCGATCCCGCGCGCCATCGGATACGACAGCGCACGCTCACGGCCGAGAGGCGTGGCGTAGCGGACGACGGTGGTCAGCACGGTTCCGGCCCCCTCGGCGCGGAACTCGTGGCTGATCAGGGTGTCGCCGGGGTAGGACTGGTCGTCGAAGCGCTCGGTGTGCAGCAGCCGGTGCGGCGGCTCGACGACGCGGTAGGCGCCGCGCTGGGTCATCCGGTCGCCGCCCGGGCCCTCGCTGACGAACCGGTAGGCGCCGCCGACCCGCAGGTCGATCTCACACTCGACCAGGTGCCAGCCGCGGGCGCCGTACCAGCGGGTCAGCAGGGCGGGCTCGGTCCACGCGGCGAACACCCGCGACGGCGGGGCGGCGAAGGCACGGGTCAGCACGATGTCGCGGTCGCCGGGCGCGGAGACGTCGAGGGTCACGGCTCCTCCTCGAGGGAGGCCAGCACCTCGTCGAGGCGCTGGAACGACTCCTCCCAGTACTCGCGGTAGTCCTGCAACCAGCCGACCGCCTCGCGGAGCGGCCGCGCTTCCAGGCGGCAGGGCGCGCGCCGGTTGCCCGGCCCGCGCGAGACCAGACCGGCCCGTTCGAGGACCTTGAGGTGCTTGGTGATCGCCGGCTGCGTCATCGCGAACGGCGAAGCCAGCTCGGTGACGGTTGCCGAGCCTTGGGCGAGCCGGGCCAGGATGGCACGCCGCGTGGGATCGGCCAGCGCGGCGAAGGTGGCGTCTAGATCAGTGTTCATAACCGATTGGTAATCTATGCCGCCGGCCTAACTCCGTCAAGACGAGGTGTAGAGCTTCGCTACGACGTCCTCGATGTCCGGCTCGACCACCGAGAGGTCGCGCACCGCGGCCGCTCCGACCAGGCCGGCCACCGCGGCGCCGGCGGCGATCGAGTCGAGGGTGAAGGTCACCCGGTGGCCGTCCGCCTCGGTGCCGGTCATCGTGGCGCCGGGCAGGGTGAAGTTCGGCGGCAGCGGCGTGTCCAGGTCGACCACCAGGCGCCGCCGGGAGCCGTACCGGGAATGCAGCTCCTCGATCGTGCCGTCGTGGACCACGCGGCCGTGGTCGATCACGACCAGGCGGCGGCACAGCCGCTCGATGTCGGCCAGGTCGTGCGTGGTCAGCACCAGCGTCACGTCGCCGCTCCGGCCGAGCTCACCCAGGAACGAGCGGACCGCCTGCTTGCTGACCACGTCGAGGCCGATCGTCGGCTCGTCCAGGAACAGGACCTTCGGGCCGTGCAGGAGGGCGGCGGTGAGCTCGCCGCGCATGCGCTGGCCGAGCGAGAGCTGCCGCACCGGGGTGTCCATGAACGCGTCGAGGTCGAGCAGCTCACGGCACCGGTCCAGCCGCTCCCGGTGGGCCGCCGGATCGACCCGGTAGATGTGCCGGAGCAGCCGGAACGACTCGGCCAGGGGCAGGTCCCACCACAGCTGCGACCGCTGGCCGAAGACGACACCGATCTGAAGGGCCAACTTCGTTCTCCGGGGTACGGGCTCCAGCCCGCACACGCGCACCTCTCCGCTGGTCGGGGTCAGGACGCCGGTGAGCATCTTCAGCGTGGTCGACTTGCCGGCGCCGTTCGGGCCGATGTACCCGACCATCTCGCCCCGCTCGATGGCCAGGTCCACCCCGTCGACCGCGCTCACCGTGCGCTTCTCGCGTCTCAGGCGGCCGGTCTTCAGACGTACGGTGAAATCTTTGCGAAGGTCCCGCATGTGAATCATGAGCCGGTGCTCCGGTAGTGACGGACGCCGGTGCGCCACACCAGCCCGGCGATGCCCGCCGCGGCCAGCGCGACCAACGGCGCGGTGTATCCCGCCCAGGCCGGCAGGCCCAGCGGGTCGGTACGGCCCAGGATCACGAGGGCCGGTTGATAGGCGACGAAGGCGAAGCCCAGGGCGTACGCGAAAACCGCCCGGAACCACCCGCCGTAGACCGTGATCGGATAGGAGGCGAAGTCGCGGCCGCCGTAGGTGAAACCGTTGCCGACCTGGCCCGACTCGACCCACCAGAACGACAGGCTCCCGGCGATCACGAAGAGCGATCCGAAGAAGACCCCGGCCGACACCGGCGAGACGACCAGCAGCAGGGCCCGGCCCGGCGTCCAGTCGATGTCGTTCATGGCGACCGCGGTGACCAGCACCCCGATGCCCACGAGCATGCGCATCAGCTTGCGGAGGGGCAGATCCATGCACACCAGCTGCGGCAGCACGCCGAGTGGGCGGACCAGCACGGCGTCGAGGGCGCCCGTCCGGACGTACGTCCTCAGATCGTCGATGTTGCCGACCGTCATGTCGGCCAGGACGAATCCGGCGCTGGTGATGCCGGTCATCATCAGCGCCTCGGCCAGGGAGAAATCGCCGATCGTGGCCGCCGCCCCGAACAGCACGAAGACCGTGGCCACGTCGATGACCGTGGCGCACGCGTTGGTGAACAGCTCGACCGCGAAGCTGACCCGGTAGCTGGCCATCGACCGCAGCTTGCCGCCGAGCAGGGCCAGATAGGGGTTCTGGAGATCAGCCACCCTGGATCACCAGCTTGCGTTCCGCCCTCTTCTGGACGACATGGGCGGCCATGATCATGATCACGGCCCAGACCGCCTGCAACACGACCAGACCAGCCTGTACGCCCGGGCCGTCCCGCTCGACCAGCACGTCCAGAGGCGTCTGGAGCAGTCCGGGCAACGGGGTGGACACCCAGAGGGTGACCGTCAGCCAGTCGGGAAGCAGACGCAACGGGAAGTAGAGGCCGGCCAGCACCCCACTGGCCAAGGTCCAGAGGATCAGCGGACCACGGGCGTCATGCAGCCAGTACGCGGTCGCGTTGACCAGATAGCGGCACCCGAAACAGCCGACCACCGCGAGCACGACCGAGACCGCGAACAGCGGCACGGTCTGCCAGCGCTCGGGCTCCCGGAGATCGAAGAAGATCGCCCCGGCGATCACCGGCGGGATGAACCGGGTGAGCACGGCATGCAGGCCACGGCCCAGATCGGCGGCCAGATAGGCGGTCACCGGAGAGATCGGTCGTAACAAGTCGGCCGCGACATCACCCGAGCGGATCCGGTCGGAAAGGTCGGTCCATCCCCAGATGCCCACCACGGCCAGTAACCCCTGGCCCACCCAGACGAACGTGGCGAGCTGCTCGGTGTCGTAACCACCGGGCCGGCCGCCCGGCGCCCCCGCGGCAACGGCCAGGAGCACGTAGCAGCGGAGAAAGCCAAAGACTATGTTGGTGAACGCTCCGGCGGCGGTGGCCTGACGATAGGTCGCGTACCGCCGGAAACCTGACCAGACGAGCGCACCGAAAGTAGCGATGGAGGCCCGCGACCTTGTGCCGGGAGAGATCGTCAGCACCCTGGCGTCAGTCCCGCTCACGCCGTTAACCTCCTAGTGCCCTTTTCCCTTACGAAAGCCGGGCGACCTTACCCGGATCCCCGGACGGCTGCCTCAGAATTACGACCAGAAGTGGATCTCGCCGTGACGGAGCGTCGCCAATGAAGGGCTGGGGCTCTTCTTCGGACTCCTCCTCGGGCGGCGGCGCCAGCAGCTGGGGCGCCTGGGCCGACGAGCCGGCATGGGTCTACGAGATCACCTGGGAGTGGGAGCCGGTGCCGGGCCAGCGCTACCCGGGCGACCCGGGCCGCCGAAAGGCCGTACACACGCCGGTCTACGAGGCTTCGGACGGCGCCTCCCCCGCGTCGTGGTCCAGCCCTGAGGATCAACCCCCGCCGAGGTACGCCGATTCGCCCGGCCGCGCTTGGGAGGGCGCCCCACCGCAGGGTTCACCGGAGCACACCCAGCCCCTGTGGAACCGCCCCGCCCAGAGCCACGCCATGCCGCCACGCGAGCAGGCCCCCGACGCCTACCGAGCCGACCAGCGCCGGGGCGCGGCCCCCGTCTACGGCCGATCCGCTTCCGAGCCCCGCCCGCAGTCCCCCGCCGGCGGCGAAGGCTGGAAGGACGCGCCCCCGCGCGATCCCCGGGGCCAGTCACCGGCCGAGCTGCCCCAGCGTCACGCGCAGCGCCCGCAGACCGACCTCCCGCAGCGCAACCAGCCCCAGGGCGGCCTCCCCCAGCAACCCCAGGGCGGCTACTCCCAGCAGTCCCAGGGTGGCCTTCCCCAGCAACCCCAGGGCGGCTACCCCCAGCAGTCCCAGGGCGGCTACCCCCAGCGCAACCAGCCTCAAGGCGGCCCCGCGCAGCGCGGCGCCTCGGAGCCCGCGGCCCAGCAGCGCGACCTCCCCCCACGTGATGCGTTCCGCGCCGCCGTCGTGCCGCAGCCTCCCTACCCACCCGGCGCCCCCTATTCCTCGGCCGGCCCGCGGGCCGCCAACCCGTACGCGTCCCCTTCACCAACCCCGGAGTCCCCCGCCGCCCCCGGCCGCGGCGTCTACGGCGCCGCCCGCCCTCCGGCAGCTGCCACACCTGACGGCGCCTACTACGGCCGCCGCCACACCACCGACGAGGAACAACAGGACACTCCGCGCCCGGTCTCCTCCGGCGCCTACGGCAACGCCCGCCCGGCCCCGGCCGACGCTTTCCCGTCCCGCCCCGGCCAGCGCCCGGCCCCCGGCCAGCGCGACGGCCGCGACTCCGACACACCCTTCGACCTGCGCCCGGCCCCACAGGACCGGGGCGCCCCCGCCCAGTCCCGCCCGGCCCCACAGCCGACCCGCGTCACTCCACAGCGCCCGGCGGACCCCGCCCCGCTGTACCCCACCGCCCCCGGCTCCGCCATCCCTTCCCCGACCCCGGTCCGCCCGGTCTCGGCCCCGGCCCCGACCCACCCGGCGTCGGCCCCGGCCCACCCGGCCTCTGCTCCAGTCCGCCCGGCCTCTGCCCCCACTCCGACCCACCCGGCCTCTGCTCCAGTCCGCCCGGTCTCGGCCCCCACTCCGACCCACTCGGCCTCTGCTCCAGTCCGCCCGGTCTCGGCCCCCACTCCGGTCCAGCCGACCTCCGCCCCCGTCCGCCCGGTCTCGGCCCCTACCCCGGCCTACCCGGCTTCCGCCCCGGCGCCGATCCAGCCGTCCGCCGCCCAAGCGCCGATCCAGCCGTCCGCCGTTCAAGCGCCGGCTCACCCGGTCTCCGGCCCGGGACCGATCCACTCAGCCCCGGCCTATCCGGTATCGGCCCCGGCCCAGCCGCCCGTCGTTCCCATGCAGCCCGCTGCCTCGGCCAACCCCGCGTCTTCACCGCCTCACGCCGCACCGGTCCCAGCGGGCGAACCTTCCTGGCCTTCAGCAGGCACAGCCCACCCCGCGGCGATTCCCGGACAATCCGGCCCTTCCGGACCAATCCGCCCCACCTCCGGTCCGGCATATCCCGCACCCGAGCCGGCCTTCCCAAGCTCAGGCCCCACCCCTCCCGTCTCCGGCCCCGCCAACCCGGTTTCCGGACCCGCACGGCCCATCTCAGGACCTATACAGCCCGACTTCAGATCTGCGCAGCCTGTCTCCGGCCCCGCAGATCCCGTCCACGGAGCCGCCCAGCCCGGCTCCGGACCCGTGCCACCCACCTACGGAGCCGCCCAGCCCGGCTCCGGGCCGGTGCCACCGGTCTCTGGAGCCGCCCAGCCTGGCTCCGGGCCCGTGCCGCCCGTCTCCGGACCGGTCCAGCCGACGCACCCAATCTCCGGATCCGCGCAGCCTGCTTTCGGGCCTGCGCAGCCGGGGGAATCGGTGTGGCCGGCTTCGGGCGCTGTGCAGTCCGGGTCGGCCTGGGGCGATCACCCGCACGCCGGGCAGTCGCACGCTCAGGCTCCTGTCCGGTCGGAAGACTCGGCGCGGCCGGTCTCCGGGGTCGTGCAGCCGAGCGCGGGAGCGCATGGTTCGCCGGTCCACCCGGTGTCCGCTCCCGGGGACTTCGACGCGAACGCTTCGCAGCACGGACCGGTAGTCGGCGAGTTCCGGCAGGGCGAGTACTACGAGCCGCGCCCGGACCAGACGACCACGCCCGACCGTGACGCGGCCGAGTACGACCGCCCGGAGCCTGTCACCGCACCGCCCTACCTGGTTGCCGACGCCGGAGCCATCGGCCTCGAGCAGTACGACCCGTCGGTCAGCCCTGTCTCCTCGCTACCCACGGATCACCCGCTGCCGACCGGCCCGGTCGCCGGCCCCAGAACCGAGCCGGTCGCCGCTCCCGAAGCCGTCGATCTCCCCGCCGCAGGGGCATCGAGGTCCGCTACTGAAGGGCTCGCCGTCGAGGCTCCCGATGCTGGATCGCCGGCGGCCGAGCAGCCCCGCGGGCTCGGCTGGCTGCTGTCGCAGAGTGGCCTCGGCGCCATCACGCCGCTGCCGCCGCCGGAGCCTCTGCTGGCGATGATCGAGCAGCCGGTCCCCGAGCCCGAGCCCGAAGAGATCCAGCCGGTAAGCGGCGCCCCGGAGAAGCAGAACTGGTTCGTCCCGCCCGCCGACGACGAGCTCGACACCGTGGCCGACGATGACCACGCGGTCATTACCGAGCAGCCGGAAGCCGACCAGTACGCGGCCGCTCCGTCCCGGACTGAGCAGATCCCGGCGGAAGAACCTGCCGTCCTCGAGTTCCCACTGGAAGAACTCGACGTCGACCTGTCACCCGCCGAACACCCGGCCCCCGAGCCCGCCGCTGACCACCCGGACCCGGAACCGCAGGCCCACGAGCCCGCCATCGACAACCTGGACGTGGAACCGCAAGCCGGCGAGCCCACCACCGACCACCTGGACTCGGAACCGCAAGCCGACGAGCCCACCACCGACCACCTGGACTCGGAACCGCAAGCCGACGAGCCCACCACCGACCACCTGGACTCGGAACCGCAGGCCCCCGAGGCCGCCGCCGACCACCTGGACTCGGAACCGCAAGCGGACGAGGCCGCCGCCGACTATGCGGTCGAGCCGGAGCCCTACACGCACGATCAGGCTGCGGAGGACCTCGACACCAACCCGGTTGCCGAGCCCGAAGCTGACCAGCCCGCTGTGGATCAACCGGCTGCGGAGCTGTGGGACGAGCAGCCCTCCTTCGAACACCCGGCTACGGAGACACCGGCCGCCTCCGATCACCAGCCAGCCGTTGATCATCAGGTCGCTGAGCCGCAGGATGAGCACGTCGAAGTTCTGGACGTCGAGCGGCAAGACGAACGACCCGCGGTCGAGGTTCAAGACGCCGAACAGGCCGACGACCATTCAGCCGCTGGGGCTGTGGCATCGGACGCGGACGAGCAGCCGGTGGATGACGACGACTCGGCGGTCGTTGAGGATCACGAGGCGCCGCACATCGAGTTCGAGCTGGGGCCCGAATGGGCTCAGGACGATGAAGTGGCGCCGGAGGCCGAGCCCACGGTCGACGAGCTGCTGGAGGTGGCTGAGGCGCCTTCGGCTGAGTTCGGTTCGGCGGAGTCGGCCGATGGGGAAGCCGTCGATGTCGAGCTTCTGGAGCCTACGCCGGAGCCGCCGGCCGAGGAGCCCGCGGACGAGATCGTCGACGCCGAGCTGGTCGATGAGTCGCGGCCGGAGCTTGCCGCCGCGGTAGAGGGCCCGGATCCCGAGCCGACGGACGCCGAGCCCGAAAAGCAGGACGACGAAACGCCGGAGGACGAAGCGCCGGAGGACGCCGCGCCGGAGGACGCCGCGGAAGCCGAGCCCGAGCCGGCAGCGGACTCCGAGCCGGAAACGCCCGAAATGCCCACGACGACGACGGCGCCCAGTCTCGTGGCGGTGCCCCGCGTGCCGGCCGTGCCCATTCGGCAGCGTGGGGACAAGGTCGGGCCGCAGGATCGCCGTGCCGATCCCGAGCAGGTGCTCTCGGCGTACCCCTGGGTCTTTGATCCGGCGACCCTGCGTGAGCGTATCGAGGAGACCGACCCCATGGGGGTTGTCATCGACCGCCTCACCGACAAGTTGGAGTACGCCGAGCGCGACTCCGTCCGGGCCCGCCTCCTGAGCCTTCGCGCCGTCGCCGAGCGGCTCCTCGACGAGCTCGATCCCGCCCTCGAAGACGCCGAAGCCGGGCTTGAGCACGCGCGCCGGGCCGCTGATCCTGTTCTCGAGGCGACCGTCCTCGGGCGGCTCGCCCATGTGCGGCACTGGCGGGGTGAGTACGCCGAGGCCGACCGGCTCTATGCCGAGGCCTCCTCGCCCGAGCTGCCTACCCGGCTGTTGGCCGAGCTTCATGAGCTGGCCGGGCGGTCGGCGTTCGAGCAGGGGCGCTATCTCGAGGCCGTCAACCACTTCGAGACCGCGCTCGACCTGCGGAAGGGCACCGACCCCGATCTGGTCGAGCGGATCGAGCTGGCCCTCGACACGATCACCGGGTTGACCACCGAGGGGTGGGGGCCCTACCCGCGTACCGAAGAAGAGATCGGCGGCCTTCGGCCGGCCGTGGGACCCACTCTCTTCCAGGACGAGAACGGCTGGGGCGCCGTCGACGAGCAGGGGCAGGTCGTGGTCGAGGCCCGGTACGACCGGTTCGCCACCGTGCTCGCCGGGGGCGGGACGATCGACGGCTTCACCGCCGAAGGGCTGGCCGTGGTCGAGAGCGACGGCCGGCAGGGCGTCATCGACCGCACCGGGCAGGTCGTTCTTCCCCTGGAGCACGCCGAGGTGCGCATCCACCCGGCCGCGTTCCTGGTCGCCGACCGGTTCGGGCTGTGGGGGGCTCTCGGGCGGGACGGCGCGCCGATGGTCGAGCTGACGCACTCCGAGCGGGCCGACGTGATCGAGGAGATCGAACGGCGTGTGCCGGCCACCCGGCCGGTTCTGTGAGAAGGCAATAGTGTCAGGGCATGGAGTTTCGTCATCTGGGCCGTTCCGGCCTGCTCATCAGCGAGATCGCCTACGGCAACTGGATCACTCACGGTTCGCAGGTCGAGGAGGACGCCGCGCGTGACTGCGTGCGGGCCGCGCTCGACGTCGGCATCACCACGTTCGACACCGCCGACGCGTACGCGGGCGGGCGCGCCGAGGAGGTGCTCGGCCGCGCGCTGAAGGGTGAGCGCCGCGCCGGGCTGGAGATCTTCACCAAGGTGTTCTGGCCGACCGGGCCGGGGCCGAACGACCGCAGCCTGTCCCGCAAGCACATCATGGAGTCGATCGACGCGTCGCTGGGCCGGCTCCAGACCGACTACGTCGACCTCTACCAGGCCCATCGGTACGACTACTCGACGCCGCTCGAGGAGACCATGCAGGCGTTCGCCGACGTGGTGCGCTCGGGCAAGGCGCTCTACATCGGCGTCTCCGAGTGGACCGCCTCGGAGATCCGCGCCGGGTGGGAGCTCGCCCAGGATCTGAAGATCCCGCTGGTGTCGAACCAGCCGCAGTACTCGGCGTTGTGGCGGGTCATCGAGGCCGAGGTGGTGCCCACCTCGATCGAGCTGGGTCTCGGCCAGGTCGTGTTCTCGCCGATCGCGCAGGGCGTGCTCACGGGCAAGTACAAGGTGGGCCAGCAGCCGCCGGAGGGTTCCCGGGCCACCGACCAGTCGGGCGGCGCCGGTTTCATCCAGCGCTACCTGAACGACGAGGTGCTGGGCGCGGTGGCCAAGCTCCAGCCGCTCGCCGAGCAGGCCGGCCTGTCGCTGGCCCAGCTGGCCGTGGCGTGGGTGCTGCAGAACTCGAACGTCTCGGCCGCCATCATCGGCGCGTCCCGCCCGGAGCAGGTGCGTGACAACGCGGCCGCCTCCGGCGTGAAGCTCGACGCCGACCTCATGAAGGCGATCGACGCGGCCCTGGACGAGGTCGTCGAACGCGACCCCGCCCAGACCCGCTCACCGGCCCGCCGGCCCTGATCCCAGTCGAGCCCCTCACCCGCGATCGCCGCCGGTGAGATGGCAGTCGGTTCTTCGACGCCCGCGGGGTTTGCGGGTGGCGGAGAACCGCCTGCCATCTCACCGGTTACAAGGCGATCGCCCGCGGAGCGAAGCGGAGCCAGCCAGCTCAGCTCCAGAAGCGCATGAGCTCGAGCCCGACCTGGATCAGGGCCTCGGACAGGCCGATCTTCTCGCCGAGCCAGAACACCACGTCGTAGAAGTACTGCCCGACCTTCGTCTGCCACAGCAGCAGGAAGAGCAGGATGAAGCCGTACGGCGCGAAGAGGTTCCACGCCCGCTGATAGGCCGGGCTCATCCACGGCGCGATGATGCCGCCGCCGTCGAGGCCCGGGATCGGCAGGAAGTTCAGCACGCTCGCGGTGATCTGCAGGAACGCCAGCGCGGCCAGCGCGGCCCAGAACTCCAGGTGGTCGGTCGAGCCGGTCAGGGCGTACCCCCCGAGCGACGGCACCAGCTTGGGACCCGCGCCGATCAGGAACGGGATCGACACCACCAGCGCCAGGATCACGTTGGTGAACGGGCCCGCGAAGCTGATCAGCGAATCCTTGACCTTGCTGCGGATGTACCGGTGGTCGACCCAGACCGCGCCGCCGGGCAGGCCGATGCCGCCGAGGATGACCACGACGACCGGCAGCACGATGGAGAGCAGCGGGCTCGTGTATTTCAGCGGGTTGAGCCGCAGATATCCGCGCTCGGCCACGGTGTGGTCGCCGGAGAAGTATCCGATCAGCGCGTGCGCGTACTCGTGCAGGCAGAGCGACACGAGCCAGCCGGAGACGATGAATAGGAAGACGTCGACGCGTACGTTGCCGAAGCCCGTCCAGGTCATCCAGCCGCTGACCGCGAAGATCGCGACGATGCCGACGAAGACCGGGCTCGGGATGAAGGCGTTGCGCGGCGTCCGCGTGTAGACCGGTTCGTAAGTCACGTCACTCCGCCGGCAAGAGGCTCATCCGGTAGTCCACCCGGTCGTCCTCGACCAGCACGACACCCGCCACGCCGGACTCGGCCAGCTGCCGCCACTCCTGGCCGATCCACGACTCGGCGTCGGACTGGCTGCTGAACGTCTCCGGCGGACCGGCAACCGGTTGCCCGTCGACGTTCTCGTACCGCCAACTCCACGGCATTCGCCGCCCCCTCACGTCCTCGGTCGGTGCGTCTCCACCCTACGGCGTCACGCTGTGCGCCCCGGCCTTAAGGTACGGGGCATGTCCGATGATCGGTGGCACAGCGTCCTGGTGCTCGGCGGCATCCGCTCCGGCAAGTCCGAGTTCGCGGAATCGCTCGTGGCGGACGCCCCCGCAGTCCGATATGTCGCCACGGCCGTGGGCGGTGAGGACGATCCGGAGTGGCTGGAGCGGATCGAGTCGCATCAGCGGCGCCGCCCGCAGGCCTGGTCGACCGAGGAGACCGGCGCCGATCCGGCCCGGCTGACCGAGTTGCTGACCGGGGCCAAGCCGGACGACACGCTGCTGATCGACGATCTGGGCGGCTGGGTGGCGGCGCTGCTCGACCCGGCCCGCCAGCCCAACGACGACGAGGCCGACGTGGCCGCTCTGGCCGCGGCGGTCCGCGACTGCGAGGCGCGTGTCGTGCTGGTCAGCCCCGAGGTGGGCCTCACGCTGGTGCCGACGACGCCGGTGGGCCGGGCTTTCGCCGACGCTCTCGGCACGACCAACCAGGCCTTGGCGCAAGCTTGCGACGGGGTCGCGCTGATCATCGCGGGCCAGGCCGTCTGGCTTAAAACGGCAGATGTACGGAATTACACAACCACCCAACCGCAGCCGACGGCCTCGACAGTCCACGACCGCGTGACCGCCGCACCGGCCGCGCCGGCCCCCACCGCGTCCCCGGTCGCGGCGACGCCGGTCGCCTCGCCGCCGGCTTCATCGCCGGCTGAGCCGCCGACCGAGCCGATCCAGCCCCCGCCGCCGGTCGAGCCCCCCGTCGTCCAGCCCGCCCCGGTCGCCACCCCAGCCGCGGCCCCTCTCGCCGCCCCGGCCGCGACAGTCGCGGCGCCCGCCGCGACCCCGCTGGCCCGCGTGCTCGACGAGCCCACCATGAGCCTCCCGGCGATCGGCGCCCGCCCGGTCTTCGAGCCCGGCATGGACCTGCCCCTGCCCGACACCGAGACCGGCCCCGAGGCCCGCGACCGCCTGGCCACCGTCGACTTCCCCGGCTCCGGCCTGGGCGCCCTCGTCGGCGCCGTCGAGTTCGCCGCCGCCACCCAGGGCACCGTCACTCCGCAGCCCTGGTCGTCCCTGCGCGTGCTGCTGCTCTCGGGCCGCCACGCCGGCGGCGCCGGGGCCGGCGACGACGTCGTGGACGTCGAGCGCCGCGTGGCCCAGGTCGAGAACGGCGAGGGCGTCCTCAGCCGCCTGGCCGGCGCGGCCGGTGCCGACATCGCCATCCTGCGCACCGGCGAGTCGACCGCCATGGAGGACGGCCCCGTCCTGTCCGCCGACGAGGTGGAGAACAACCTGCAGACCGGCTGGCAGCTGGCCGAGGCCGCCGCCGACGCCGGCAAGGACCTGCTCGTGCTCGCCGCGATCGGCGTCGGCACCGACGCCGTGGCCGCCGCCGTCACCGCCGCCACCACCGGCGCCGAGGCCGTCGCCATCCTGCCGCGCGTGCTGCTGCCCGGCGGCACGTACGACGACGAGTCCTGGATGCGCCGCGCCGGCGCCGTCCGTGACGCCCTGCACCGCATCCGCCGCGAGCCCCGCGGCGCCAAGGACCTGCTCCGCGAGCTGGGCGGGGCCGACATGGCCATCGCCGTCGGCGCCCTGCTCGGCGCCACCGCCCGCAAGCTCCCGGTGCTGGTCGACGGCCCGCTCGGCGTCGCCGCCGGCCTGATCGCCCGCGACCTGGGCAGCCAGGCCAAGCACTGGTCCCTGCTGGCCGACTCGGGCGGCCTGCAGCTGGTCAAGGAGGGCGGCGACTTCCTGGGCCTCACCCCGGTGCTCGACCTGGGGCTCGGCCTCGGTGAGGGCGCCAATGCGCTTGCCACGCTGCCCCTGCTGCGTACGGCAATCGGATTGGCCGGAACCGTGGCCGTCCACCCGGCCATGCTGGCGGAGCTCGGCGACGGCGGCGCGTCCGACCTGATCGTCCCGAACGACGACGAGGACGTCGACTTCGCCGAGCCGGAACCCGGCGGCCCCGGCCCCGCCTCGACCACCGAGTGACCCTGCTCGACGGCCTGAGGCTCAGCCTCACCACCTTGACGGTCCTGCCCGTACGCGGCGGCCGCGTGGACCGCGCGACCGCCGCCGTGGCCATGAGCGCGGCCCCCGCGGTGGGCGCCCTGCTCGGCGCGATCCTGGCCGCCGTGCTGTGGCTGCTCCGGGAGGCGCACGCTCCGTCCCTGGTCGCCGCCGCGGTGACCGTCACCGCCGCCGCCCTGCTGACCCGCGGCATGCACCTGGACGGCCTGGCCGACACCATCGACGCCCTGGGTTCCTACCGCCGAGGCGACGCGGCCCTGGAAATCATGAAAAAGTCCGACATCGGCCCGTTCGGGGTGGCCGCGATCGCCGCGACGATGCTGATCCAGACGGCGACGATCAACGCTCTCACCCCGGCCGCGCTGATCGTGGCGTGGGCCGCCGGCCGCCTGGCCATCCCGCTCGCCTGCCGCCGCGGAGTCCCGGCGGCGCGCCCCGAGGGCCTGGGCGCGCTGGTGGCCGGCACCGTCCCGCTGCCCGTCGTCGCCGCCGCGGCCGTCGTGATCGCCGGCGCCGCCGCGGCCGTCCACCCGTGGCACGGACCGCTCGCCGTCGCCCTCTCCCTCGCGGTGACGACGCTGCTGGTCCGGCACTGCGTCCGCCGCTTCGGTGGCATCACCGGCGACGTCCTGGGCGCCGCCGTCGAACTGTCGACGGCGGCCGCACTAGTCGTCCTGTCGCTCCGTTAGCGCACCGACGGCTGCACGAACGGCGGCTTCACCACGCGGGCCTCGACACGCTTGCCCCGGATGTCGATCTGAACCAGGTCGCCGTCGGCCACACCCGCCGCGGTGTCGACGAGGGCCAGCGCGATCCCCACCTTCTTGGTCGGCGAGAACGTGCCGCTCGTGGTCTCGCCGATGCGCTGCTCGCCGGCGTACACCTCCATGTGCCCCCGCGGAATGCCGCGCCCGGTCAGCTCGAGCCCGCGCAGCGTCCGCCGTGCCCCCTCGGCCTTCTCCGCCGTCAGCGCCTCGCGCCCCCAGAACGCCGGCTTGTTCCAGCCGACCGCCCACCCCGAGCGCGCCTGCACCGGCGAGATGTCCAGCGACAGCTCCTGCCCGTGCAGCGGATAGCCCATCTCGGTGCGCAGCGTGTCACGGGCGCCGAGACCGCACGGCCGCACTCCGGCCGAGATCAGCGCGTCCCACACCGCGGCCGCGTCGTTCCAGGGCACCACCAGCTCGTAGCCGTGCTCGCCCGTGTACCCCGTGCGGCAGTCGATCAGCGTGACGCCGTCCAGCGTGGCCGTGGCGAACGACATGTATCCGTGGTCGGTCGGCAGGCCCAGCTTCGCCAGGACCGAGGCCGACTGCGGTCCCTGCACGGCCAGGACGGCGTACGCCTGGTGCTCGTCCACGACCTCGACGCCGGCCGGCGCCGCCGCCGCGAGCCGGCGCACCACCTCGGCCGTGTTCGCCGCGTTCGGGATCAGGAAGACCTCGTCCTCCGAGATGAGGTACGCGATCAGGTCGTCCACCACGCCGCCGTTGTCGTCGCAGCACAGCGTGTACTGCGCCTTGCCCGGCTCGATACGCCCCAGGTCGTTCGTGAGGCAGGAGTTCACAAAGGCCGCCGCGCCCGCTCCGCGGACCCGGGCCTTGCCCAGGTGGGAGACGTCGAAGACACCGACCGCCTCGCGGACCGCCGCGTGCTCTTTCAGGACACCGCCGCCGGCGTACTCCAAAGGCATCTCCCATCCGCCGAAGGCGGCGAACTTGGCACCCAGCGCGATGTGGCGCTCGTGCAGGGGAGACCGGAAAAGGGCATCGGTGACCTCGGCAGACATGAGAGTCAACTTACCCGTGACCTTGCATGTGGTTAGAGTCGCGGGGACACCCCACATCGAACCAGCCGGCGCGCGCCCAAGAGGCGCCCGGCCCTGAACGTCCGCGGAGAGCCCGAGTGAGCCAGCCCAGCCTCAGCCTGGTCGACACCGACCCGGCCGAATTGGCCGTCGACGCCATCGTCATCGGCCTGCACAGTCAGCCCGACGAAGGCGGCGCCCTGCTTCCGGCCGCCGGCGCCGAGAGCATCGCCGCCGCCTTCGACGGCAAGCTGACCTCGACGCTGGCCCTGCTGGGCGCGAGCGGCGCCCCCGGCGAGGTGACCAAGCTCGCCACCCTCGGCACGGTCAGCGCGCCGCTGATCGTGGCCGTCGGCCTCGGCGACGAGCCGTCCGGCTCCGCGCCCAACCTCGAGACCCTGCGCCGGGGCACCGGCGCCGCCGTGCGCGCGCTGGCCGGCAGCGGCACCGTCGCGCTCGCCCTGCCGCTGCCCGACGACGCGGACGCCCCTGGCGTGCTGCGCGCGATCCTCGAGGGTGCGCTGCTCGGGTCGTACAAGTTCGCCGGCTACAAGACCAAGCCGCAGCCGAACCGCCGCGAGCCCGTCGCCGCCCTGCAGATCCACGTGCCGGACGCCTCCGACGCGGCGGCCGCGGCCGAGGTGGCCCGGGCCGAGACTGTGGCCAAGGCCGTGCGCCTGACCCGCGACTGGGTCAACACCCCGCCGAACGCGCTGCGCCCGCCGGAGTTCGCCGACGCCGTCGTGGCCGCCGCCAAGGGCACCGGCCTCGAGGTCGAGGTGCTCGACTTCGACGAGCTCAAGGCCGGTGGCTACGGCGGCATCGTGGCCGTGGGCCAGGGTTCCGAGGCCAAGCCGCGCCTGGTCAAGCTGACCTACGTGCCCGAGGGCGTCGAGGACCCGACGCGGGTGGCCCTGGTCGGCAAGGGCATCACGTTCGACACCGGCGGCATCAGCATCAAGCCGGCCGCCGGCATGTGGGAGATGAAGTCGGACATGGCCGGCGCGGCCGCGGTCGGCGCCACCATGCTGGCCATCGCCGCGCTCAAGCCGGGCGTCGCGGTCAGTGGCTATCTGGCCATCGCCGAGAACATGCCGTCGGGTTCGGCCTACCGGCCGGGCGACGTGCTCACCATGTTCAACGGCAAGCGGGTCGAGATCTTCAACACCGACGCCGAGGGCCGCCTGGTGCTGGCCGACGCGATCGCCCGGGCCTGCGCCGACGGCACCGACTACGTGCTCGAGGCGTCCACGCTCACCGGCGGCCAGGTGATCTCGCTGGGCAAGCGGATCTCCGGCCTGATGGGCTCGGAGGGCGCGATCGACCTGGTGAAGGCGGCCGGCGACGCGGTCGGCGAGCCGGTGTGGCCGATGCCGCTGCCGGAGGAGGTCCGCAAGGGCATGGAGTCCGACATCGCCGACATCTGCCAGACGAACGCGAACCTCGACCGGGCCGGGCACATGCTCCAGGGCGGCGTCTTCCTGCGCGAGTTCGTCGAGGACGGCGTCGAGTGGGCGCACATCGACATCGCCGGCCCGAGCTACCACACCGGTGAGGCCACCGGGTACTGGGCGAAGGGCGGCACGGGCGTGCCGGTTCGCACCTTCCTGGCCGCGATCGACAGCCTCGCTTAAGGCTCAGGCGGGGGTTTCGGGGCGGTACGCCCCGGAGCCCCCGGGATCACGGCCGAGCTTTTTCTGCCGTGCCATGTAATCGCGCATCCGCTGCGGATAACCGAGCAGGCGGATGTCGTAGATCGGTACGCTGAGCTGGTGTGCCCATCGCCGGGCAATCTCCGGCGATTCGATCCGTCGGCGGGTCCACTCGCCGTCGTGTGCCACAAGCAATACGGTGGTTTCGGTCACCGTGGTGCGAGGCTCGATGAACGCCTCGACCCCGCGACGACTGCGGACGAACTCCGCGAGATACTCAAGATCGGCACGGTCAACCGGCCGGCCGGCCGCCCGACGCGGCTCCCGGCTCCGCCGAAACCAGGCCAACACCCGCTCCTCACGCTCTCGTGTGCCGCAAGAGTACGTCGAAGGGGCATGACTGTGGGGAACCTGGCTGCATCGACCGGTTCCACAAGTGACAAGATGGCCTGGACATACTGTGACCGTTTCCATTGTGTGACCCGCATGGCAACGACGCGAACACTGGAGTCAACGTGAGCCAGCCGAACGGCGGAAACTTCGACATCGTCATTCTCGGCGCCGGTAGCGGCGGCTATGCTGCCGCCCTGCGCGCGGCCGAGCTCAATCTTTCCGTCGCGCTGATCGACAAGGCCGAGCTGGGCGGCACGTGCCTGCACCGCGGCTGCATCCCGACCAAGGCCCTGCTGCACGCGGCCGAGATCGCCGACCAGACCCGCGAGAGCGAGCAGTTCGGCGTCAAGGCCGACCTGGTCGGCATCGACATGGCCGGCGTGAACGCGTACAAGGACGGTGTCGTCTCCCGCCTGTACAAGGGCCTGACCGGCCTGCTGAAGCAGGACAAGATCACGATCGTGTCGGGCGAGGGCAAGCTCGTCGGCAAGGACACCGTCGAGGTCGGCGGCAAGCGCTACACCGGCCGCAACGTCATCCTGGCCACCGGCTCCTACTCGCGCTCCATCCCGGGTCTCGAGATCGACGGCAAGCGGGTCATCGCCAGCGAGCACGCCCTCAAGCTCGACCGCGTGCCCTCCTCCGCGATCGTGCTCGGCGGCGGCGTCATCGGCGTCGAGTTCGCCAGCGTGTGGAAGTCGTTCGGCGCCGACGTCACCATCATCGAGGCGCTGCCCCGCCTGGTCGCGGCCGAGGACGAGGACATCTCGAAGACGGTCGAGCGCGCGTTCCGCAAGCGCAAGATCAATTTCAAGGTCGGCAAGCCGTTCGAGAAGGTCGAGCACACCGAGAACGGCGTGCGCGCCACCATCGCCGGCGGCGAGACCGTCGAGGCCGAGGTGCTGCTGGTCGCCGTCGGCCGTGGCCCGTCGACGGCCAACCTGGGCTACGAGCAGCAGGGCATCACGCTCGACCGGGGCTTCGTGATTACCAACGAGCGCCTGCACACCGGCGTCGGCAACATCTACGCCGTCGGCGACATCGTCCCCGGCCTCCAGCTCGCGCACCGCGGCTTCCAGCAGGGCATCTTCGTCGCCGAGGAGATCGCCGGGCTCAACCCGGCCCCGATCGACGAGGCCGGCATCCCGCGCGTGACCTACTGCGACCCCGAGGTCGCCTCGATGGGCATCACCGAGGCCAAGGCCAAGGAGAAGTACGGCGCTGACAAGATCACGTCGTACAACTACAACCTCGGCGGCAACGGCAAGAGCCAGATCCTCAAGACCGCGGGCTTCGTCAAGCTGGTCCGTCTCAACGACGGCCCGGTGCTCGGCGTGCACATGGTCGGCGCCCGCATGGGCGAGCTGGTCGGCGAAGCCCAGCTGATCTACAACTGGGAGGCCTTCCCCGAGGAGGTCGCGCAGCTGGTCCACGCCCACCCGACGCAGAACGAGGCGCTGGGTGAGGCGTTCCTCGCGCTCGCCGGCAAGCCCCTGCACGCACACAGCTGATCGTCGTCAAAGACGTGGTTAAGGAGTACTGAGACATGCCGGTATCGGTCACCATGCCGCGGCTGGGTGAGAGTGTCACCGAGGGCACCGTCACGCGCTGGCTCAAGCAGGAGGGTGAGCGCGTCGAGGCGGACGAGCCCCTCCTCGAGGTCTCGACCGACAAGGTCGACACCGAGATCCCCTCGCCGGCGGCCGGGGTCCTGACCCGGATCGTCGTGGGTGAGGACGAGACGGCCGACGTCGGCAGCGAGCTCGCCGTCATCGCCGGTGACGGCGAGGACGCGGGCTCGGCCCCCGCGCCGGAGCAGAAGCAGCAAGAGCAGGAGCCCGAGCCGGAGCCCGCCGCGCCGGCCACCCCCTCGACCGAGAAGCCGGTCGAGCAGGAGCAGCCCGCGCCCCAGACGGCCTCCTCGTCGTCCGGTGGCACCGCGGTCAAGATGCCCGCGCTGGGCGAGAGCGTCACCGAGGGCACCGTCACCCGCTGGCTCAAGCAGGTCGGCGAGACCATCGAGGTCGACGAGCCGCTGCTCGAGGTCTCCACCGACAAGGTCGACACCGAGATCCCGTCGCCGGTCGCCGGCACGGTCCTCGAGATCAAGGTCCAGGAGGACGAGACCGCCGACGTCGGCGCCGACCTCGCGATCATCGGCTCGGCGGACTCCAAGCCGGCCCCGGCTCCCGAGGCCCCCAAGCCGGCCCCGCAGCAGCCGGCCGCTCCGAAGATCGAGTCGAAGCCGGCTCCCGACTTCGGTTCCGGCGGCGAGTCGTACGCCGACCCGGCCCCCGAGGCCGAGGTGGCCAAGGACCCGTCCGCGGCCGAGCGCAACGCCGAGCCCCCGGCGCCGACGTCGAGCCCGTCCCGCGAGTCGGTGCAGGCCAACGGCGCCGGCGACGCCGGTTACGTCACCCCGCTGGTCCGCAAGCTGGCCGCCGAGAAGGGCGTCGACCTGTCGAGCCTGACCGGCACCGGCGTCGGCGGCCGCATCCGCAAGCAGGACGTCATCGACGCCGCCGAGAAGGCCGCCGCCGCCAAGGCGGCTCCGGCTCAGGCTGCTCCCGCGGCGAAGGCCCCGGCCGCGAAGCCGGCCACTCCCGCGCCGAGCCCGCTGCGTGGCCGCACCGAGAAGCTGACCCGCACCCGCGCCACGATCGCCCGGCGCATGGTCGAGTCGCTGCAGATCTCGGCCCAGCTCACCACCGTGGTCGAGGTGGACGTCACCAAGATCGCCCAGCTGCGGAACAAGGCCAAGGCCGACTTCCTGGCCAAGAACGGTGTCAAGCTCAGCTTCCTGCCCTTCTTCGCCCTGGCCGCGGTCGAGGCGCTCCGCCAGCACCCGGTGGTCAACTCCTCGATCGACCTCGAGGCGGGCACCGTCACGTACCACGACACCGAGCACCTCGGCATCGCGGTCGACACCCCCAAGGGCCTGATCGTTCCGGTGATCAAGGACGCCGGCGACCTCAACCTGGCCGGCCTGGCCAAGCGGATCGCCGACGTCGCCGACCGCACCCGGAACAACAAGATCGGCCCGGACGAGATCTCGGGCGGCACGTTCACGCTGACCAACACGGGCAGCCGGGGCGCGCTCTTCGACACGCCGATCATCAACCAGCCGCAGGTCGGCATCCTCGGCACCGGCTCGGTGGTCAAGCGGGCCGTGGTCGTCAGCGACCCCGAGCTCGGCGAGATCATCGTCCCGCGCTCGATGGTCTACCTGGCCCTGAGCTACGACCACCGGATCGTGGACGGCGCCGACGCCGCCCGCTTCCTGGTCACGCTGAAGGAGCGCCTGGAAGGCGGCCACTTCGAGGGAGACCTCGGTCTCGCGTAATTAGTCACCGAAAAGGCCCGCTCGTGATCGAGCGGGCCTTTTCGCGTTTTGAACGGGTTCGAGACGGGGCACAATCGAAGGCATGCGGATCCTCATGGCCGGTGCGTCCGGTTATCTCGGCACGCCTCTCGCGCAGCGCCTGCGCGACGCCGGGCACGACGTCACCCGGCTGGTCCGCCGGCCCGCCGAGAAGCCCGGCGAGGCGACCTGGCAGCCCTCGCAGGGTCAGCTCGACCCCGCGGTGGTGGCCGGCCACGACGTGGTGATCAACCTGGCCGGCGCCAACATCGGCGACAAGCGCTGGACCGCCCGCTACAAGAGCGTGCTGCGCTCGAGCCGGGTCGACACCACCGGCACGATCGCCCGCGTGATCCGCCTGCTGCCCGAGGCCGACCGGCCGCGCACCCTGCTCCAGGCGTCCGGCGCCGGATGGTACGGCGACACCGGCGACACTCCGGTCACCGAGGAGGCGCCGGCCGGCACCACCTTCCTGGCCGATCTGTGCCGGGTCTGGGAGGCCGCCGCCCGCCCGGCCGAGGACGCCGGCACCAGGCTCGTGCTGCTGCGCACCGCGCCCTCGCTCGACAAGGAGGGCAGCATCCTCAAGCCGCTGCTGCCGCTCTTCAAGCTCGGCGCCGGGGCCAAGCTCGGCAGCGGCAAGCAGTGGATGCCGTGGATCGCGCTGGCCGACTGGTTCGGCGCGGTCGAGTTCCTCATGGAGCGCGACGACATCGCCGGCCCGGTCAACCTGGTCGGCCCCGAGCTGGTCACCAACGCCGAGTTCACCCGCACCCTGGCCGGCATCCTGCATCGACCGGCGTTGTTCTTCGTGCCCGGCCCGGCCATGGACCTCGCGGTCGGCGAGCTGGGCGGCGAGGCCCGCCGCAATCAGCGGGTCGTGCCGGCCGTGCTGGAAAGGGCCGGATTCCAATGGACATATCCGACAGTTGCCTCGGCCCTGCACGCGGCCCTGGGTCAGGAACCGGCGGCATCGCACTGATAGACGGCGAGCCCTTGCTAACCTGCGGCTGATGTCCGTCGCCGCCCCCACCACCCCAGCCGCAGCAGACCGGCCGGCCGCGCCCGACGCCCGAGCGGCGACGAGGCGCCTCCGCGCTCATCTGCTGGTCGCCCTCGCCGCCCTCGCTCTCGCGCTCTACGTCACCTCCGGACTGTGGAGCAACCCTTACCGGCACGCGGTCGCCGACAACGTCGGCGACCAGGCCTTCTTCGAGTGGGTCCTGTCGTACGGCGTGCACCTGCTCCAGCACGGCGGTGATCCGTTCTTCACCGACCTGCTGAACGCGCCGGACGGCGTCAACCTGGCCGCCAACACGTCGATCACGGTGTACGCGATCCTGTTCGCCCCGCTCACCATGCTGGCCGGGCCACAGGTCACCTTCGTCACGATCCTCACGCTCAACCTGGCCGGCTCGGCCTTCGCCTGGTACCTGTTCCTGTGCCGCTGGGTGACCCCGAACCGGGTCGCGGCGGCGGTCGGCGGGCTGTTCGCCGGGTTCGCGCCCGGCTTCATTTCGCACGCCAACGGCCACCTCAACTGGACCTCGGGCTGGATCGCCCCGCTCGTGCTCTGGCAGCTGCTGCGCATGCGCGACCAGCGCCACTGGGTGCGCGGCGGCCTGATCCTGGGCGTGGTGCTCGCGGTGAGCTTCTCGATCGCCGCCGAGGGCCTGTTCTTCACCGCGCTGGCCGGTGGCGTCTTCGTGATCGCGTGGGCGCTGGCCGAGCCGAACCGGGCCGAGGCGCGCAAGCTGCTGCCGAGGTTCCTGGGCGCGCTGGGTCTCACCGCCGTGGTGGCCGGCGCGCTGCTGGCGTACCCCCTCTATATGCATTTCGCCGGTCCGCAGACGTTCAAGGGCACCGGGTTCAACCAGCGGCACTACTCCGAGGACATCATCTCGTTCTTCGCGTTCGCCGACCGGAGCATCGCGGCCGGTCTGGGCCTCGGCAGTGATCTGGCCCCGAACCCGACGGAGGAGACGTCCTTCTTCGGCGTGCCCCTGATGGTCCTGATGGCCGGCGCCCTGATCGTCCTGTGGCGCCGGGCCGACGTGGCCCGGCGCGCGACCCTGCGGGCCCTGATCGTGGTCGGCGTGGTCTTCTTCGTGGTGGCGCTCGGCCCGAGGCTGCGGGTCCTCGACACGGAGACGCCGATCCCGCTGCCGTACGCGCTGCTCCAGAAGCTCCCGCTGTTCGACGCGGCCCTGCCGTTGCGGTTCGCGCTGGTGCTGGTCGGCGTGTTCGCGGTGGTGCTGGCGCTGATCATCGACCGCCTGTACGCCTCGGCGCACCGGAAGACGCTGGTGGCGGCCCTGGTGCTGGCGCTCCTGCCGATCTACCCGCTGCCGCTGCTCTACCGGGAGCGGGCGGCCGAGCCGAAGTTCATCAGCAGCGGCGCGTGGAAGGACTACACGACCGACGGCGGCGTGATCAGCGCGCTGCCGTTCGCGATCAACGTGGCCGCCGACGGCCAGCGCTGGCAGGCGTACACGATGGCCCGCGGCGGCGAGGAGTTCCGGATCCCCGACGGCTACTTCCTCGGCCCCGACGTGCAGGGCAAGGAGGGCAAGGGCCGGATCGGCGCGATCCCTCGCGCCACCGACTGGTTGTTCCTGCGGGCGGC
The DNA here is from genome assembly GCF_042899005.1 of Actinoplanes sp. NPDC000266. Classification (NCBI taxonomy): domain Bacteria; kingdom Bacillati; phylum Actinomycetota; class Actinomycetes; order Micromonosporales; family Micromonosporaceae; genus Actinoplanes; species Actinoplanes sp. NPDC000266. Next base: position 279,202 of record NZ_JBIAZI010000010.1, on the reverse strand, counting down.
GCTGTACGGATACATCGCCGACCTGGACAACTGGGACCGCGCCTCGGCCCGCGCCGACTTCCAGCGCTGGGGCGTCACCGCGGTCTACCTGCCCGACGGCGAGATCACGGGCCCCGAGGGCCCGCTCTTCCGCCAGGCCGTGGAGACCACCGCGACCGACCTGCTGGGCAAGCCGGAACACGTGGAGGACGCCCTGGTGTGGCGCATTCGGCCAGGAGTGGATCCGATCGATAGGTAGTGGCAGCAGTACGGTTGGGGCGTGACAACACCCACGCTCACCGTGCTGCGCCGGGGCCTCGTCGACTACCGCGAGGCCTGGGACGAGCAGCGCCGCCTGCACGAGGCCGTGGTGGAGGGCGACAAGCCCGACACCGTACTGCTGCTGGAGCACCCCAGCGTCCTCACCGCCGGCAAGCGCACCGAGCCCGCCGACCTGCCGATCGACGGCACGCCCGTGGTCGAGGTCGACCGCGGCGGCAAGATCACCTGGCACGGGCCGGGTCAGCTGGTCGGCTACCCGATCCTCAAGCTGCCCGACCCGATCGACGTGGTGGCGTACGTCCGCCGTACGGAACAGCTCCTGATCGACGTCTGCGCCGAGTTCGGCGTCGTCGCCGCCCGATCCGAGATCGCCGGCCGCAGCGGCGCCTGGGTGCTGGCCGACGACCGCGGGCCCGACCGCAAGATCGCCGCGATCGGCATCCGGGTGGCCCGCGGCGTCACCCAGCACGGCTTCGCCATCAACTGCGACTGCGACCTGGCCAACTTCGACCGCTTCACCCCGTGCGGCATCCGCGACGCGGGCGTCACCTCGCTCAGCGCCGAGCTGGGCCGTGACGTGGGAGTCGCGGAGGTGCTGCCGGTGGTCGAGAGGCACCTGCGTACCCTGCTCTGATGCCGCTCTACCGCAATCCGCAGGACAAGCGGGTCTTCGTGCCCAAGAAGGGCGGCGGGGTGGTCCTGAACTTCGGCCACCCCATCGCCTGGACGATCCTCGTCTGCATGACGATCGTCCCTCTCGTGATCGTCGCCGCCGTGACGATCGCCTACTTCGTCTAGGGAGTGATCCGCTGCAGGTCCCGCGGGAACGCGGTGACCTCCCGGACGTTCTTGATGTTCATCAGCCGGGACACGAACCGTTCCAGGCCGATCGCCCAGCCCCCATGCGGCGGCATCCCGTAGCGGAAGCCGTCCAGATAGCCCTCGTACGGTTCGGTCTGTCCTTTCAAAACCCGGGCATAGTCCTCATATCGATGCAGCCGCTGACCCCCGGTGACGATCTCCAAACCTTTGAAGAGCAGGTCAAAGCCGTTTGAGTACGCCGGGTCGACCGGGTCCGGGTGCGTGTAGAACGGCCGCTTTCGCATCGGATAACCCGTCACGTAGACGAACTCCGACCCGTGCTCCTTCAGCGCCCACTCCCCCAGCGCCCGCTCGTGCGCCGGCGCCAGGTCGGGTTCGCCCTCCGGCGCCCCAGCGATCTTCAGTGCCTCGCGGAAGTGCACGGCCGGGATCTCACTGGGCACCGGTTTTATGGGAAGGCCGGCACGCATCGTGATGGTCTCCATCATCACGGTCAGCGTCCGGGTCAGGGCCGCCATCACGTCCCGATGGTCCTCGATGAAACCCATCTCGGCGTCGAGCGACGTGTACTGCGACAGGTGCCGCACGGTGTCGCTCGGCTCGGCCCGGAACACCGGCCCCACCTCGAAGACCCGCTCGAAGACGCCGACCATCAGCTGTTTGTAGAACTGCGGCGACTGCGCCAGGTAGGCCGGCCGTCCGAAGTAGTCGAGCTGGAACACGTTCGCCCCCGACTCGGTCGCCGACGCCACGATCTTCGGCGTCTGGATCTCGACGAACCGCTGCTCGGTCAGCGCCGCCCGGAAACCCTCGGTGGCCGCGGCCGCGACCTTCAGCGCGGCCCGGCGGGCCGGATGACGCAGCGCCAGCGCCGCGTGGTCGAGCTGGGTGGGCAGGCTCGCGCCGAGCTCGGGCCGGTGCAGTTCGAAGGGCAGCGGCGCGGAGACGGCGCTGAGCACCCGGATCTCCGGGCCGGTCAGCTCCACTTTGCCCGGTGCCTGCTCGTTGGGAGTGACCGTGGCGGTCACCTCGACGACGCTCTCCTCGGTGAGCCCTTCGAGGATCTTCTGGTCGGTGACGACGACCTGGCTGAGCCCTTCGGCGTCGCGGACGATCAGGAACGCCACCGACTTGAGCAGGCGGCGGCGGTGGACCCAGCCGGCGATCGTCACGGTCTCGTGCACGTGGGACGCCAACTGGGTGGAGAGGATGCGTTGCATGGCGGGGACCTCCTCTGGTGACTGCAACGCGGCCCCAGGGAGGTGTGGGCGAGCGGGATCCTCGCGGTGCCACCACACCTTCGCGCCTCTTTTGGAGGCGCCTCTTGGTCGTGCAACGGCTCGGGAGTGTCTTCGCACCCCGGCGAACGGGCCACCTTCACAGCTGCCGGTGGCTCTCTCGACCGTCGGATCGGGGTGGTACTCGGTTCCGTCTTCGCCGTCGGCCGGACGTTAACAGCAGGCGACCAGCGTGCGAAAGCGCATTTACACGTGTTATGTGAGCGCAGTCACATGAGCCGCCTAGTGAGCCTCGTCGCCCCTGTCTAGGCAGAGGTCTCCACAGGCGTAATCTCGGGGCTGTGACTATTGCTCCCGAGGGCCGCCGCATGCTGCGCATCGAAGCGCGCAACGCCGAAACTCCCATCGAGCGGAAGCCGCCGTGGATCAAGGTCAAGGCCAAGATGGGCCCGGAGTACACGCAGATGCGCGGCCTGGTGCAGAAAGAAGGCCTGCACACGGTCTGCCAGGAGGCGGGCTGCCCGAACATCTACGAGTGCTGGGAAGATCGTGAGGCGACCTTCCTGATCGGCGGCGACCAGTGCACCCGCCGGTGCGACTTCTGCCAGATCGACACGGGCAAGCCGGCGGAGTTCGACGCCGACGAGCCCCGTCGTGTCGGCGAGTCGGTCGCCACCATGGGCCTGCGCTACGCCACCGTCACCGGCGTCGCCCGCGACGACCTGCCCGACGGCGGAGCGTGGCTCTACGCCGAGACCGTCCGCCAGATCCACAAGCTTCAGCCCGGCTGCGGCGTCGAGCTGCTCATCCCCGACTTCAACGCCGACCCGGCCCAGCTGGCCGAGGTCTTCGGCGCCACCCCCGAGGTGCTGGCGCACAACGTCGAGACGGTCCCGCGCATCTTCAAGCGCATCCGCCCCGGTTTCCGCTACGAGCGCTCGCTGAACGTCATCACCCAGGCCCGAGCGGCCGGCCTGGTGACGAAGAGCAACCTGATCCTGGGCATGGGCGAGGACCGCGCGGAGATCTCCCAGGCCCTGCGCGACCTGCACGAGGCCGGCTGCGAGCTGATCACCATCACGCAGTACCTCCGGCCGACCCCGCGCCACCACCCCGTGGAGCGCTGGGTGAAGCCCGAGGAGTTCATCGAGCTCCGCGAGGAGGCTGAGCAGATCGGCTTCTCCGGCGTGATGAGCGGCCCCCTGGTCCGCTCGTCGTACCGCGCGGGCCGCCTCTACCAGCAGGCTCTCGACGCCCGCAAGTAACCGGCTCCCACGATGCCCCGGCCCTCAACGGCCGGGGCATCGTCGTTTCTCGCCCCCTCACGCCCTCGCCCCCTCACGCCCTCGCCCCCTCACGCCCTCGGCCCCTCACGCCCTCGCCCCCTCACGCCCTCGCCCCCTCACGCCCTCGGCCCCTCACGCCCTCGGCCCCTCACGCCCTCGCCCCCTCACGCCCTCGCGCCGCGCGCCCTCGCCCCCTCGCGTCGCGCGCCCTCGCCCCCTCCCCATCGCGCGAGCCGTGCCGCTTCCTCGCCCGCCTTGCTGCGTTCCTGAGGGAAACCGCGTGTGTTGTTTCCCGCCGCCGTCAGCTATGGCTCCCTGGCACAAATCCCCCTAATCTCATTTTTCGGGGATTTCGCCATGACCGAACTGGGGGGCTCGGCCGTGCTGCGTCGTTTCGTCATCTTGCTGGCCGCTTCATCCGCCGTGCTCGCGCCCGGCGCCGCGTACGCCGCCACACCGATCACCGACCAGGCCTGCGTCTCAGCGGCCGCCGCCACCTACAGCCACACTTTCGACGGCCCATCCGGTTCCGCCACGGTGACGGCCACGAAGCCGCTCTGCTCCGGCCAGACCCAGACGTTCGCCCTGGCCTCGTACACGGCCGGCGCCCCGTCCTCGAACGCCCGCCCGTTCGTCTACTCCACCGACCGCGGGTCGATCACGTCAGCGAAGCGCACCCTGTCCCTGAAGGTCACCGTCCCCGCCTGCTACACCCAGGTCGAGGCCATCCGGGGCACCGCCTTGGCGTACGAGGGCACGAACGCCCCCGCCGCGCTCCTCCCCGCCGCCACCTACAGCGGCGGCACCAGGCAGTGCTCCCCCGCACCCACCGTCACCTTCGACAACGACTGCGACGGCTCGTTCACCGGCACCCTCGCCAACGGCGACCAGGCCGCCACCGACGCCGTCTTCCTGACCGGCGACCGCCTGCTGCGCCTGTCCCCCGGCGAGTCCCGCAAGCTCACCGCCAAGGCCGGCACCACGATGACCGTCCGGACCAACACCTTCACCACGTACGCCGGTTCCTGGCGCCGCCCCACGACATGCGCCACCACGCCCCCACCGGCCACCTCCACCCCGACTCCCACGACCACCACCGGCGGCGAGGGCGCGGGTACCCCCGTCTCCACCCCCGCTTCTCCGGCCGCTTCCGCCCCTTCCGCCACGACCACCACCGCCGACCTCACCGACGCCGGCGCCTGGTACCCGGCAACTCCGACCACGCCGGCCGCCGCCACCGCCTCCACGTCGAGTTCCACCATGAGCACCGGCAGTGTCCTGGCCATCGCCCTGGGCCTGCTCCTGATGGTCGGCGGCGGCTTCCTGCTGGTCCGGGTCCTCCGAACCCTCCGCGAGGAGCCCTGAGGTGACATGCTGGAGGCGATGCCGCCTCGCGGACATCCCGGACGAGTGTGAGTCGTACCCGGCCTGACAAGACGACCACCGAGGAAGGTGTGTCCGCCATGGCCTGGCTCGTTCTTGTCGTCTCCGGCATGCTCGAATCCGTCTGGGCGATCGCCCTCGACCGCAGTGCCGGTTTCAGCCGCCCGCTGCCGAGCGTCGTCTTCGCCGTGAGCCTGCTCCTCAGCATGGCCGGCCTCGGCTACGCCCTGCGCACCATCCCGGTGGGCACCGGCTACGCCGTCTGGGTCGGCATCGGCGCCGTACTCACCGCCGTGGTCGGCATCGTCGCCCTGGGCGAGAGCGCCAGCCTCCCCCGGGTGCTCTCCCTCCTGCTGGTGATCGCCGGCATCATCGGCCTGAAGGTCTTCCACTGACCCGGCGCCGTCAACGCTCGTGGGTGGCGGTCTTCGGTAGCGCGAGCATCGCGACGGCGGCCACGACGTAGGCGCCGAACTGCCAGAGCATCACCTCGGCCAGAGCGGAGGCCAGAGCGGACTCCCCAGTGGCCGGGCCCGCGTCGAGGGCGTTGAAGAAGACCGTGCCCAGGATGGCGATCCCCAGGGCGCCACCGATCTGGTTGACCGTCGACAGGACCCCGCCCGCGGCGCCGGCCTGACGACCGGGCACGCCGGCGAGGACGACGTTCACCAGGATGGGAGCGCCGAGCCCGAGGCCGAGACCGCCGAGGAACATGACGCCGGCCAGAGCCCAGTACCCCGGCGAGGAACCGTCGCGGACGAGGAGCCACAGCAGCCCCTGTGACGCGGCGAGGCTCAGGGCCCCCGTGATGACCAGGGCGCGGCCGGCCTTAGCGGCCAGCGCGACCCCGACGCCGGAGGTGACCAGCGACCCGATCGCGTACGGCAGGATCACCAGGCCGGTCTCCCACGCCGTACGCCCGGTCCCGGCCTGCAGATAGATCGAGAGGACCAGGAAGAACGAGGCCAGCGCGCCGAAGAACAACACCGAGACGAGCAGGCCGGCGGTGAACGGCCGGACGGCCAGCAGAGCGGGGTCCAGGACCGGCTGCCCGCCCCGGCGCGCCACGCTCCGCTCGTAGGCGAGGAACAGGGCCAGCAGACCGAGGCCCACGGCGAGCATGACCCAGCCCCACACCGGCCAGCCCCAGTCACGGCCCTGCACCAGCGGCAGCAGGATCAGCACCACCGCGGCCGCGGCCAGGACCGCTCCGGCCACGTCCAGCCGCGCCCGCGCCGGGGTGGCCGACTCCGGCAGCACCCGGACCGCCAGCACCAGGGCGACCATGGCGACCGGCAGGTTGATCCAGAAGATCGTGCGCCATCCCAGACCCCGCAGATCCGCCTCGACGAGCGCGCCGCCGAGCAGCGGGCCGGCGACCGCGGCCAGACCCTGCACCGCCCCGTAGGCGCCGAACGCCTTGGCCATCGCGGCCGGCGGGAACGAGGAACGGATGATCCCGAAGACCTGCGGGACCATGAACCCGGCGGCCAGCCCCTGCAGGGCACGGACCGCGATCAGGACGCCGGCGCTCGGTGCCAGGGCGCAGGCCGCCGACGCCGCCGCGAAACACGCGAGCGAGATGAGGAAGACCTTGCGGCGGCCGTAGCCGTCGCCGATCCGGCCGCCGGTGATCAGGCCCGACCCCAGGGCCAGGGTGTACGCGGCGACCGTCCACTGCAGCTGGGCCTGACCGGCGCCCAGATCGGCGGCGATGTCCGGGGCGGCGACGGTGACGATGGTGACGTCGAGCAGATCCATGAACGACGCGAGCAGGACGACGATCAGGACCAGCGAGGCGCGCCGGCCCGTGACGGACGCCGCGCCCGGGGACGGGGAAACCGTGGTGGAAGTGGTCATGCCGAACACCGTCACAGAGGTAGCGGACATCGAATGGCCGCTACCTCTGCCAGGGTGGCGGCGTGGCCGACACCTCCGCACGCATCCTGCGCCTGCTGTCCCTTCTCGAGGCACGCGTCGAGTGGGCCGGCGGTGAGCTCGCCGAGCGCCTCGACGTCTCGGCCCGGACCTTGCGCCGTGACATCGACACCTTGCGCGAGCTCGGCTATCCGGTCGATGCCGTCAAGGGCCCGGGCGGCGGTTACCGGCTCGGGCGCGGGGGCAAGCTGCCGCCGCTGGTGCTGGACGACGACCAGGCCATCGCCATCGCCCTGGCGCTGCAGACGGCGCCGGCCACCGTGACCGGCATCGACGACGCCGTGACCCGGGCCTTGACCACCCTGCGCCAGGTCATGCCGGCCCGGCTCCGGGCCGCCAGCGAGGCCTTGCAGGTCACCAGCCTGCGCAACTACTGGGAGTTCTCGGCCCCACCGGTCGACGTCGCCACCCTGCGGGCCGTGGGTTCCGCGATCCGCACCAGCCGCGTGCTGCGCTTCGATTACGCCGGCCCCGACGGCCGCGTCCCGGACCGGCCTCCCCGCCAGGTCGAGCCTCATCATCTCGTCGTCTGGGCCGGCCGCTGGTACCTCCTGGCCCGCGACCACCGCCATCCGAGGTGGCAGACCTACCGTGTCGACCGGATCCACCCCCGCAGTCCCGTGGGCGCCGCCTTCGACCCGTTGCCGCTCACCGCCGACGACCTCACCCGCCTCGTCGTCCAGAATCCCCGCCGGGGCGACACGCCGGGCCGGTGGCAGTGCGTGGGCGCCGCGGTCCTGGAGGTGCCCGCCGACATCGTCGCCCGCTGGGCGCCCGGCGGGTCGGTGGTCGAGGCGATCGGCGAACGTCGCTGTCGCCTGACCATCGGCGGCTGGTCCTGGGTGGGCATAGCGGGCCTGTTCATCACCTTCGACACCGAGCTGAGCGAGATCCACCCGGCCGAACTGCGGGCGGCCTTAGCGAAGATCGCCCGGCGTCTCGGCGCCGCGTCAGTAGAGCCCGAGGCGGTGGGCCACGGCCGCGGCCTCGACCCGGTTGGCGACCTCGAGCTTGGCGATGATGCGGGAGACATGGACGCTGGCCGTCTTGGGTGAGATGTAGAGCCCGGCGGCGATCTGGCTGTTGCTGTGGCCCTCGGCCACGAGGCGGAGGACCTCCCGCTCCCGCGCGGTCAGAATCTCGGTGCCCGGCGTAGCGGCCGCGGCGCGGAGACCCAGCCGGCGGGCAAGGGTGTCGGCCGCGTCGATCAAGGGCGTGGCACCCAGGCCAGTGGCAATCGCGGCCGTTTCAGCGATCACCTCGGCCAGCCCGGGCTCCGCGGCGCCGACGCCGGCGGCGGCCCCGTCGGCGGCCTGGGAGCGGTCAGCGGCCTGGGAGCGGTCAGCGGCCTGGGAGCGGTCAGCGGCCTGGGAGCGGTCAGCGGCCTGGGAGCGGTCAGCGGCGTGGGCTCGGGATGTCGAGCGGTCGGCGGCGAGGGTCTCGGCCAGGGCGAGCAGCGACACGGCCAGCTCGTAGGGGTGTCCGTCGGCGCGCCAGGCGTCGACCGTGGCCCGCCAAGCCGGCTCGCCGCCGTGCAGGAGGGCTTCGGTCTGTGCGGCGTAGGCCCGTTCGGCCGGGAACCGGCGGGGCAGCGCGGCCGCCTTCTCCCTCACCTCGCCGGCCAGGGCGGTGTCGTCCGCGGCCTGGGCGGCCCGGGCCGCGCCGGCCAGGATGGGCCACGTGTAGCGCGGGAGGCTGCCGGTGGCCGGCTCGGCCAGGGAGGAGCGCGCGACCTCGGCCGCGGCCTGGGGGTCGCCCGCGGCCAGGGCGGCCAGGACGCGTAGCTCATGGATGGCCAGGCGGACCTCGGTGACCAGGAACGGCCGGGACAGGAAGCCGAGCGAGCGGCTCACCAGGGCCTCGGCGCCGTCGCCGCCGCGGGCCAGACGGATGCGGGCGCGCAGGCGCAGCCAGTGCAGGGCGAGGGTGTTGGGCGGGTCGAGGCGGGCCGCCTCGGCCAGGCGGGCGTCGGCCTCGTCCCAGCGGCCCAGCGCGATCAGGGCTTCGGCGTAGTTGGCCAGCAGGTAGACGCCGATGGTGCGGCTGACGCCGACCCGGTGGGCGTTGGGCAGGCCCTCGGCGGCCGCCTCGGCCGACTCCTCGTAGTCGCCGGTCTCGTACAGCTGGTCGGAGAGGTTGACCAGGCCGCGGGCCAGGCTGGGCACGTCGCCGGCCTCGCGGGCGCGGTCGATCGCGGCGAGGATGGTGGGCCGGGCCTCGGCCGGTGGGATGCGGCCGGCGCAGGCCAGCCCGTACGCCATCTCGGCCCGCACCAGGGAGCTGAGGTCGCCGAGGTCGGTGGCGTCGGACTTGGCGACCTCGGCCACCTCGACGGCGCGATCACGGTCGATGCCGGCGAAGACGTGGGCGAGATCGGCCAGCAACCGGATGCGGTCGGCGCCGTGTGGCGCCACGCGCAGCAGCTGGAAGGCCTTTTCACACTCGGCGGCGCCGTCGGCCTTGCCCGCGGTGCGCAGCAGTTTGGCCCGGCGGACCAGCAGGCGGCCGGCGCGCAGCGGCTCGGCCTCGGCGTCGAGGTCGCTCAGGGCGGCCCGGGTGAGGCTGAGGGAGCGCATGTGGTCGCCCGACTCGATGGCGGCCAGCGCCGCCTCCTCGAGCAGGTCGAGGTGGTCGATGCCGAGCTGGGTCTCGGCGTCGGGCACGTCCTCCCACAGCTCGAGGACCCGGTCGAGCAGGCGGGCCTGCTCCGCGTAGGCGAAGCGGCGCCCGGCCTCGTCGGCCGCGACCTTGGCGGTGACCAGCGCCCGGGGGTGGTCACGGGCCGCGTGCCAGTGGTGGGCGATCTCGGCCGCGGCCCGGCCGATGCCGGCCAGGTGGGGCTCGGCCTCGACCGCGCGCGCGAAGCGGGCGTGCAGCCGCGCGTGCTCGCCGGGCAGCAGGTCGTCGTGCACCGCCTCGCGGACCAGCGCGTGCCGGAACTCGTAGCCACCGTCGTCGTCGAGCACCACCACGAGCTGGGCGGCCACCACCGCGCGCAGCGACGACTCGAGGTCGGACTCGGCCATGCCGGCGACGCGGGACAGCAGCTCGTGGCCGAACCGGGTGCCGCCCACCGCCGCGACCCGCAGCACCCGCTGGGCGGGCTCGGGCAGCTGGTCGACCCGGGCGAGCAGCAGGTCGCGCAGGCTCCCCGGGATGTCGCCGCAGGCCGGGTCGGCCGAGGCGGCGAACTGCTCGATGAAGAACGGGATGCCCTGCGCGCGCTCGTTGACCGTGTCGACGACGCCGGGGTCGGGCTCGGCGCCGAGCAGGTGGGCCAGCATCTCGGCCGTGCCGTCGCGGTCGAGGCGGTCGACCTCGTGCCGCTGCACACCCCGGACCCGGTCGAGCTCGGCCAGGAACGGGCGCAGCGGATGGCCGCGGTGCAGCTCGTCGGTGCGGTAGGTGGCGATCAGCAGCAGCCGCGGCAGCCGCAGCGCGCGGACCAGGAAGCCGATCAGGTCGCGGGTGGACCGGTCGGCCCAGTGCAGATCCTCGATGACCAGCACCAGGGGCTGCTCGGCGGTGAGCCGGCCGAGCAGGGCACCGACCGCCTCGAACAGGATGCCGCGCTGTTGCGGTGGCGGGCCGAGCTCGGGCAGCAGCAGGGCGAGCTCGCGCTCGTGCCCGTCGAGCACCGCCGTGCCCTCGGCCCGGACCAGGTCGCGGACCGCGCCGGCGAAGGGCGCGAACGGCAGGCCCTCCTCGCCGAGCTCGAGGCACTGGCCGGTGAGCACGCGGACCGGCTCGCCGGCCAGCCCGCGGCGGAACTCCTCGATCAGGCGGGTCTTGCCCACCCCGGCCTCGCCGCCGACCAGCATGGTCGACGGCTCGGCGGAACGGGTGCGTTTCAGCGCGTCGCGCAGCGCTGTCAGGTCGGGCTCGCGCCCGACCAGAACCTCGCTGTAAGCCGTCACGAGGTCGAGCATCCCATGGGGGTACGACAACTCCGCTCCCCCGTTTCTCACGGAGTGGCCGCCCGGTCGCGGCGACGAGAGCGGCGAGGGCGGGCGGTGCGGACCATCCGCCGCGCCGCGGCCTGGTCGATCAGCGTGGCGACGCGCTGGTGGTGCAGGTCGAGCTGGATGTGCGGGTCGTTGTACGGGAACATCGGTGCCTCCTTCAGCGGGAACACCGATAACTGTTCGCCCGAAGGCACCCCGCGGGCATGAGGCAGGAGCCTTATTTACACCCGTCCCACCGGCTCCGGGAGACGTAAGACCGCCCACCCCACGTAAGGCGTACGCACACCACTACACTTCCGTGTTATGGCAAAACCCCAGGAGAAGGTGTCGTTCGGCACGCGCCTGAAGCAGATCGGGCAGGTGTTCTCGTTCACCGCGAAGCAGGACAAGTGGTTCGTCCCGCTGCTGATCGCGGCCGTGGTCATCCCGCTCGCGCTCACCGTGCTCGTCGTGCTCCTGGGCGCCGGCTGGATCTACATCCCGGTCGGCATCCTGGTCACCCTGCTGGCCGCCGTGATCGTGCTCAACCTGCGGTCGAACACCGCGATGATGAACGCGGCCGAGGGCCAGCCCGGCGCCGCGGCCTCCCTGGTCGAGAACATGCGCGGCGACTGGCGGGTGCGTCCCGCCGCCTCGTCGACGACGCAGTTCGACATGGTGCACATCGTGATCGGCAAGCCCGGCGTGATCCTGCTGGCCGAGGGCCAGGCGCAGCGCGTGCGCGGCCTGCTCGGCCAGGAGAAGAAGCGCCTGTCCAAGGTCATCGGAAACGCGCCGCTGTACGACTACATCATCGGTAACGGTGAGGGCGAGCTCCCGATCAAGAAGCTGCGCACCACGCTCATGCGCATGCCGCGAAATCTGACCGGCAAGGACGTCAACTCGCTCGACAAGCGCCTCGGCGCGCTGATGGCCCGCCCGCAGATGCCGAAGGGCGCCATCCCCAAGAACATGCGCCCCAGCAAGGGAGCGTTCAGGCAGCAGCGTCCACGCTGACAAAGCTGACAAAGGCCGGTGCCGCTCGTGCGGCGCCGGCCTTTTTCGCGTGCAAGGACCGAAAACCTTGACACCCGTCGATCGTACGGCCTAACGTCCGGCCCAACTGTTAAAGAGTTTGCCAATCAACGTTGGGGGGCGACGTGACCCGTCCGGCCGGCTCGTCCAAGCTGCTGCGCACCATGAACGAGAGCGCGGCGCTGGCCCACCTGCTGGACCCCGGCATGCTCACCCGCGCCGACCTGCGCAAGCTGACCGCGCTCTCCACCCCCACGATCTCCGAGGTGCTGCGCCGCCTCACCGAGTCCGGCCTGGTGGTCGTGGCCGGCCACGACAGCGGCCGCCCAGGCCCTTCGGCCGAGATCTACAACGCCAACCCCGACGCGGCGTACGCCGCCGCACTCTCCATCCGCGACGTAGCCCCCGGCGCCGCCCCGTCGGTGGTAGCCGCCCTCTGCGACCTGACCGGCAAGGTGCGGGCACGCCTCGAGTGCGCCATCGACTTCGCAGCCGAGAACGCCAGGCAGCACGGCGTGAGCGCCAGGCACGACGGCGGCGCCGAGCACGGCGAGAGCGCGGGGCAGGACGGAAGCGCCGGGCAGGACGGAAGCGCCGGGCAGGACGGAAGCGCTGGGCAAGGCGACAGCACCGGGCAAGACGGCGGCGCCGGGCAAGGCGAGAGCGCCGGGCCTCTGGCCGCTTTGTCCGGCGTCTTCGAGAAGCTCTGCGTCGCGGCCGGCGTCCCGGCCGACCGGGTCCGGCACGTGCAGCTCGGGGTGCCCGGGTCCTACGACCCGCGCACCGACACCATCCACCACGTCGACGTTCCCGGCCTCGGCCGCACCGGCCTGGTGGCCGACCTCGCCGCGGCGCTCAAGACCGAGATCGGCGTCGACAACGATGTCAACCTGGCCGCGATCGCCGAACGGCGGCGCGGCGTGGGCCGCGACACCGAGAGCTTCGCCCTGCTCTGGCTGGGCGAGGACGGCCTCGGCCTGGCCATCGACCTGGGCGGCACGCTGATGCGCGGCGCCCGGGGCGGCGCCGGCGAGATCGGCTACATGCCCCTCTACGCGCCGGGCGAGAAGCACGACCTGCACGACCTGATCGCCGGCCCCGCCCTCCTCAAACTGGCCGACGAGAAAGGCCCGCCCGGCACAGAGAAACTGTCGGGCACGGAAGGACGGGCCGGCGCGGAACAACCACCCGGCACGCAACGACTGCCCGGCACGGAACATCTGCCCGGCACAGAACGGCCGGCTGGCACAGAACGGCTGGCCGGTCGAAGGCCGGCCGACGCCCGGCCGGACGGTGACAAGACAGTCCAGGAACAGCCGGCCGGGCACAAAGGCCGGACCGCCTCTGACGTCGCCCGGGACGCCGAAGGCGGGCTTCTGGCTGAGATCGCCGACCGGATCGCGGTCGGCGTGGCCGCGGTGATCGCGGTGCTCGACCCCCACCTGGTAGTACTGGCCGGCCCGATCGCTCAGGCCGGCGGCGTCACGCTCCTCTCCGCGGTCCGGGCGGCCCTCAAGAAGGCCGCCCCTCTGGAGAGCGAGATCGCCGTGACCGCCATCGACGACGACGCGGTGCTGCTCGGCGCGCTCGACGCCGGTCTCACCGCGGTGCACAACGCCCTGTTGGCCACCATCCGCGATAGCTGACCCTCACCCCAAGGAAGGCCATTGTGAACAAACGGCTCCCCCATGCCCTTTTTGCCCTGACAACCGCGCTTATGGTCACGGCGGCCTGCACGCCCGCGCCCAAGGAGAACAAGATCGCCGATCCCGGTACGGAGGTGTCCGGCACCGTCGAGCTCTGGCACTTCTTCACCGAGCGGGAGGCCGACGCGGTCGCCCAGGTGGTCAAGGACTTCGAGAACACGCACCCCAAGATCAAGGTGACGATCAAGGCGGGCCAGGACGACTCCAAGGTCACCCAGGCCATCGGCGCCGGCAACGGCCCGGACGTCGGCCTGTCCTATTCCACCGACACCGTCGGCAAGTTCTGCTCCTCCGGCGCCTGGGTCGACCTGAAGCAGTACATCGACCGCGACAAAGTGGACCTGGGCAAGCTGAACGCGACCACCCGCTCGTACACCGAATTCCAGGGCAAGCGCTGCGCGATGCCGTTCCTGGCCGACGCCTACGGCATGTTCTACAACAAGGACCTGTTCGCCAAGGCCGGGCTCACCGCGCCTCCCAAGACGCTGGACGAACTCACGGCGTACGCCAAGAAACTGACCGTCAAGAACGCCGATGGGTCACTGAAGACGGTCGGGTTCCTGCCGTTGTACGACTTCTACGAGAACGCGGCCGCCCATCTCGCCCCGGCCGTCGGCGCGAAATGGCTGACCGACGACGGCAAATCCGCGATCGGCGCCGACCCGGCCTGGAAGACGCTGCTGACCTGGCAGAAAAACCTTGTCGACTGGTACGGCTACGAGAACCTCACGAAGTTCCGGGCCGGCCTGGGCGACGAGTACAGCGCCGACAACGCCTTCCAGAAAGGCCAGGTCGCGATCAACATCGACGCCGAGTACCGCCTCGCCTTCGTCAAGGACCAGGCGCCGAACCTCAAGTACGGCGTGGCGCCCATCCCGGCCGGCGATCCCGCCAAGTACGGCGGCGGCTACGTCACCGGCAACATTCTCGGCATCAGCAAGAACGCCAAGAATCCCGAGGCCGCGTGGGAGCTCATCAAATATCTCACCACCGACGACCAGGCCGTCATCAAGCTGGCCGGGCTGCTGAAGAACATCCCGACCACGACCGCCGCCATCGCCGATCCGGGCCTGCAGTCGGACGCCGATTTCAAGACGTTCATCGACATCTTCAGCAACCCGAACTCGTCGACCACCCCGCCGTCCGCTTCGGGACCGGCCTATCAGGAGACCTTCGGGCAGTTCCTCAACAATTACCAGTCCGGCAAGATCAAGGACCTCGATGCCGGTCTGGCCGACGCCGACAAGCAGGTCAACAGCGTCATGACCCTGGGCGGATAGCCGATGTCCGCCAAAGTGCGGAGAGGCCTGACGACCTTCTCCTTCCTGGCCCCGGCCCTGATCGGCATCGCCGTCTTCTTCCTCTATCCCCTGGGCTCGGCGGTCTACTTCTCGTTCACCAAATTCGACCTGCTCTCGGTGCCGGAATGGGTCGGACTGGACAACTACCGGCGGATGGCGGACGACCCGTTCCTGCTCCAGTCGATCCGCAACACCCTGTGGATGGTGGCCGTCTTCGTCCCGGCGCGGATCGTCGGGGCGATCGGCCTGTCCATGCTGCTCACCCAGCTCAAGCGCGGCGCCGGCTTCTTCCGGACGCTGTTCTATCTGCCGGCCCTGGTGCCGCCGGTGGCCGCCACCATCGCGTTCGTCTATCTGCTCAAGCCGGGCACCGGCCCGGTCAACCACTTCCTGGAGAAGATCGGCATCGACGGCCCGCTCTGGTTCAACTCGCCGGCGTGGGCCAAGCCGTCGCTCGTCCTGCTCGGCCTGTGGGCGATCGGCGACCTGATGGTGATCTTCCTGGCCGCCGTGCTCGGCGTGCCGTCCAGCCTCTACGAGGCCGCGTCGCTGGACGGCGCCAACGCCTGGCAGCGTTTCCGGTCGATCACGCTGCCGACGATCCGCCCGGTGGTCCTGTTCGCCGCGGTCACCGGCGTGATCTACACGTTGCAGTACTTCGACCAGGCGGCGGTGGCCGGCTCGATCGCCAGCGGGCAGGCCACCGTCGGCGGCGGGATCTCGTCGAACTTCGGCTTCCCTGAGGGCTCGACCTTCACCTATCCGCTGTGGCTCTACACCGTGGGCTTCCGTTACAGCGCCCTCGGCTATGCGAACGCGCTGGCCATCGGCCTGTTCGTGGTGGCCCTCGCGGTCACCCTGATCCTGCTGCGCCGGGCCAAGGCCTTCTCCGGGGAGGAATCGTGACGGCCGTTCTCGAAGCGCCCTTGAAAATCGAGCCGGCGCCCGATCGGCGCGTCCGCCGGCAAAAAAGGCTCGCCTGGATCGCCAAGCACAGCATCGCCATCGCGATCGGCGTCATGTTCGTGACCCCCGTCGTCTATCTGGTACTGCTCTCGCTGATGACCAGCGACCAGGCATTGACGAGCGACTACTGGCCGAACACGTGGCATCCGGAGAACTACATCCGGGTCTTCGAGGTCACGCCACTCCCCCGCTATCTGCTCAACACCGTCATCTACGCGGTGACGTCGACGGCTCTCGTGCTCCTGTCGAGCGTTCCCGCCGCGTACGCCCTGGCGAAGTTGAAGTTCCGTGGGAGCAACGCGCTGTTCCTGCTCGTCATCTGCGTGATGATGCTGCCGCCGCAGGTCGTCACCGTGCCGCTCTATTTGATGTGGGCCCGGTACGGCCTCACCGGCTCGCTGTGGCCGCTCATCATTCCGGCGCTGTTCGGCGACGCGTTCTGCATCTTCCTGCTGCGGCAGTTCCTGCTCACCATCCCCACCGAATATCTGGACGCGGCCCGGGTCGACGGCTGCGGTGAGTGGCGGACCCTGCTGCGGGTGGTGCTGCCGATGGCCCGGCCGGGCATCGCGGCGGCCGGTCTGTTCCAGTTCTTCTACTGCTGGAACGACTATTACGGGCCGCTTCTCTACACCAGCGAGAACGAGAGCTCGTGGACGCTGTCGCTCGGGCTGGCGTCGTTCCACAGCGTCCATCACGTCGACTGGAATCTGGTCACGGCGGCCACCGTGCTGGCCATGGCCCCGCTCATCGTCATCTTCTTCTTCGCTCAGCGCGCCTTTGTGCAGGGCATCACACTGACAGGCTTCAAGGGATGAAAATCGCGGTCGTCGGCGGCGGGTCGACGTACACACCGGAATTGATCGATGGTTTTGCCCGTCTGGGACCGATGGTGACCGAGCTGGTCCTGGTCGATCCGGCCGCCGAACGGCTCGAGATCGTGGGCTCGTTCGCGGCCCGGATCCTTTCCCACCACGGTCATGCGGCGAAGATCTGGTGGACCTCCGATCTGGACGCGGGAGTGACCGACGCCGATGTCGTGCTCATTCAGTTGCGAGTCGGCGGCCAGAATGCCCGGATCGCGGACGAGACCTTTCCGCTCGATTGCGGTTGCGTCGGGCAGGAGACGACGGGCGCCGGCGGGCTGGCCAAGGCGTTGCGCACGGTGCCGGTCGTCCTCGATGTCGCCGGCCGCGTCCGGCGTCGCGCGGCGCCGCATGCGTGGATCATCGACTTCACCAACCCGGTCGGCATCGTCACCCGCGCGCTGCTCGACGAGGGCCACCGCGCGGTCGGGCTCTGCAACGTGGCGATCGGCTTCCAGCGACGGTTCGCCGGGCATCTCGGCGTCGAGCCGTCGCAGGTCACGCTGGAGCACGTTGGCCTCAACCACCTGACGTGGGAACGGGCGGCCTATGTGGACGGCGTCGATCGGCTTCCCGATCTACTGGCGTCCTTTCTGCCGGAATTGGCGGCTGAGGTAGACCTGCCGCCGCACGTGCTGACGACCCTCGGCAATGTTCCGTCGTACTACCTGTCGTACTTCTACGAGCACGACCGTCACGTGCGGGAATCGCTCGACGCGCCGACCCGCGGTCAGCGGGTCGCGGAGATCGAGGCGACGCTGCTGGAGATGTACCGCGACGCCGGCCTCACCGAGAAGCCGGAGCTGCTGGGCCAGCGCGGCGGCGCCTACTACTCGGAGGCGGCGGTCGGGCTGATCGCCTCGCTGCACGGCTATGACGACAATGCCGTCCATTCGGTCAATGTGCGCAACGAGGGCACACTGCCGTTCCTGCCGGACGACGCGGTCATCGAGGTCTCGGCCCGCGCCGGCGTCTCCGGCCCCTCGATCCTGCCGATCAACCCCCTGCCGCCCGATCTGAGCGGTCTGGTCACGCACGTTTGGGGGTACGAGGAACTCGCGCTCGACGCGGCGTTGCGGGGCGGCCGCGAGCGGGTGTACCGGGCGCTTCTCGCCCATCCGCTGGTCGGACAGCACTCGGTGGCCCTGTCGCTGGCCGACCGGCTGATCGCGAGCGGGCGCGACCACCTCGCGTGGGCGCGATGAGCGGGCTCTACCTGGCGATCGACGGCGGCAACTCGAAGACGGACGTGGTGCTCGGCACGGCCTCCGGCGAGGTGCTGGGCGTGGCCCGCGGCGGCACGTCGTCACCGCACAACGTCGGCCTCGACGGGGCGATCGCCGTCCTGGACGAGCTCGTCCGGTCGGTGGTCCCGTCCGGGACGGCGGTCGACGTGGTCGCGGCCTACATGGCCGGGGCCGACCTCCCGATCGAGGTGAGCCGCCTGCACGAGGCGGTCGCGGCGGCGGGCTGGGCCTCGCGGGCGCTGGTCGACAACGACTGCTTCGCGCTGCTGCGCTCGGGCACGTCGATGCCCGACGCGGTCACCGTCGTCTGCGGCGCCGGCACCAACTGCGTGGGGCGGGCGGCCGACGGCCGTACGGCCCGGTTCGTCGCCCTGGGACCGATCTCCGGCGATTGGGGCGGCGGTCATGACCTGGCCGAGCACACGCTGCGGCTGGCCGCCCGGGGCGAGGACGGCCGGGGCCGGCCGACGGCGCTGAGCGCGGCCGTGGCCGCCCACTTCGGCCGGCCCACGGTCGAGGCGGTGTCGATCGCCCTGCACCTCGGAGAGATCGACCGGGACGAGGTGCCGTCGCTGAGCGAGCTGCTCTTCGAGGTGGCGGCGGCCGGCGATGTGGTGGCGGCCGGGCTGGTCAGCCGGCAGGCGACCGAGATCCTGGCCCAGCATCGGGTGGCGGCGGGACGGCTCGACCTGCTGTGGCGGCCGCACGCGCTGGTGCTGGGTGGCGCCGTGCTGAGGGCTCGGCATCCGCAACTGCACGACGAGGTGGTGGCCGGGGCGCGGCGGCAGGCCCCGCACGTGGAGATCTCCGTGCCTTCCGTGCCGCCGATCACGGGGGCGGCGCTGTTGGCCATGGATGCGCTCGGCGCTCCGCCCTCAGCCGAGCCTCGGCTGCGGGACGCTCTTGCGGTGGTGTCTCCTCTTACTGCTTCTCTGTTCTGATCACTTCTCTGTTCTGATCACCACGGACTTGGCGGCGCGGTCGTGCAGGCCGCGCCCGTCACCGTCATTGATCAGAGCGGGGATGACCAGGGCGAGCAGCACGGCCCGGATCAGCGCGCGGACGATGCCGATGGCGCCGCCGTCGGTGACCGACACGATGCGGATCTTCGCCAGCATCATGCCGAGCGTCTGTCCGAAAAGGCCCACGAAGAAGGCGTGCACCACGACGAAGACGCCCAGCTGGGCCCAGGGGTTGGTCCGCAGGTCGTCGACGAAGAAGGTGGCGACGAGGGTGGCCAGTGCCCAGTCGATCGCCAGGGCGACGAGCCGGCGGCCGAAGCCCGCGAGCTGCACCTGTCTGAGGTCGATCGCTTCCGCCATGCGTGAAAGGGTACGCGGGGCGGTTTCGGTGACCCGGCACACGCCTCGGCCGACACGCGATAGCCTCACCCACAGTGTTCGTAACACGGCAGAAACATTTGGGATACGCCGGGGCAACTCCCACCCCATAGCGTCGCTGCCAGCCTAGCCACGCGGCGGAACCACGCCGCCCCGGTATCGATTTTTCGCGCCAGGAGGACGTGTTGTTCGCCAATCCCGAGGAACTCCTGCGATACCTCAAGGACGAGGACGTCAAATTCGTCGACGTGCGGTTCTGTGACCTGCCCGGCGTGATGCAGCACTTCAACATGCCGGTCGAGTCGTTCGACGACAGCGTCGTGACCGACGGCCTCGCCTTCGACGGATCGTCGATCCGCGGGTTCCAGGCCATCCACGAGTCCGACATGATGCTGCTGCCGGACGTCACGACGGCCTTCATCGACCCGTTCCGCATCCAGAAGACGCTGGCGCTGAACTTCTTCATCCACGACCCGTTCACCCGCGAGGCGTACTCGCGTGACCCGCGCAACGTGGCGAAGAAGGCCGAGACCTACCTGGCCTCCAGCGGCATCGCCGACACCGCGTACTTCGGCGCCGAGGCCGAGTTCTACATCTTCGACTCGATCCGCCACGAGACCAGCGCCCACCAGGCCTTCTACTACATCGACTCGATCGAGGGCGCCTGGAACTCCGGCAAGCAGGAGGAGGGCGGCAACCGCGGCTACAAGACCGCGTACAAGGGCGGCTACTTCCCGGTGGCCCCGGTCGACCACTACAGCGACCTGCGCGACTCCATGGTCCGCCGCCTGATCGACGTCGGCTTCACCGTCGAGCGCTCCCACCACGAGGTCGGCACCGCCGGCCAGGCCGAGATCAACTACAAGTTCTCGACCCTGCTGCACGCCGGCGACCAGATGCAGATGTTCAAGTACATCATCAAGAACACGGCCTGGGAGCACGGCAAGACGGCGACGTTCATGCCGAAGCCCCTGTTCGGCGACAACGGCTCGGGCATGCACACCCACCAGAGCCTGTGGCTGAACGGCGAGCCGCTGTTCTACGACGAGACCGGCTACGCCGGCCTGTCCGACACGGCCCGCTGGTACATCGGCGGCCTGCTCGCCCACGCGCCCTCGCTGCTGGCGTTCACCAACCCGACGGTCAACTCGTACCGTCGCCTGGTCCCCGGCTACGAGGCCCCGGTCAACCTGGTGTACTCGCAGCGCAACCGCTCGGCCTGCACCCGCATCCCGGTGACGGGAAGCAACCCGAAGGCCAAGCGCGTCGAGTTCCGCGTACCGGACCCGTCGGGCAACCCGTACCTGAGCTTCTCGGCCCAGATGATGGCCGGCCTCGACGGCATCAAGAACAAGATCGAGCCCCCGGCCCCGATCGACAAGGACCTCTACGACCTCCCGCCGGAGGAGTGGGGCACCGTCAAGCAGGTCCCGGGCTCCCTGGACGCGGTCCTGAACAGCCTCGAGAACGACCACGAGTTCCTGACGGCCGGCGGCGTCTTCACCGACGACCTGATCAGCACGTGGATCGACTGGAAGCGCTCCAACGAGATCGACCCGGTGCGCCTCCGCCCGACCCCGCACGAGTTCGAGATGTACTACAACGTCTGACCCACACTGACGTCGAAAACGGCGGTCACGTCCGGCTTCCCGCCGGCGTGGCCGCCGTTTTGTCTCTTGCGGATCAGCAAGTGGGAACCTGCGTGCTGCTCGACAGAACGGCGTTATGGGGCAAAGCGTGCGCTCAGCTGACGGGCAGCCTGTAGTGCAGGACGAACGCGGCCGCGTCCATGACGGTGTCGCAGACCTCCACCGCTCGTCCGGACGCCACGGCGGTGCGGACCAGATGGATCACGGGGGAACCGGGCGACAGTGACAAGGCCCGGCTCTCTTCGCCGGACGGCATCCGGGCGGTCACCTCCTCGTCGTAACGCTCGAAGACGAAGCCCTTGTCCTCCATGCGCGCGTAGATGCCACCGGGGCCGGGATTGGCTTCCGCTATCGGCGTGTCCTCGGCTATGTCGAGCGGGATGTACGACGTCGCGAGCTCGATCGGCTGGCCCTCCGCCAGATATCGGCAGCGCCGGATGATGGCGTCGGCTTCGGGTTCCAGTAACAGGCGTTCCGCTACTCCGGGTGGGACGCTTCCCCGGCCGACGAACAGCACGTCGACCGTGAACGCGCGGTTGCCGGCCTCCATGTCGACCGTGAAGGCGGCCTTGCCCTCGCTCCGATGGGCGAAACGGTCCGAGGACAGGCGCCGGACCGGTGGCTGACGCCGCACGAACCAGCCTCGACCGTGTTCGGCCGTGACCAGGCCTTCGGTCACGAGCACGGACAGGGCTCGCCGGGCGGTCACCCGGCTGACGCCGTAGTCGGCGACCAGCCTGCTCTCCGGCGGCAGTTGCGCGCCGGGCGGCAGATCCCGCGACTCGATCGACGCTCGGAGCGCGTCCGCGATCTGCCGGTAGACCGCCCGGTCACTGCCGGGGCCCTCGTCACTCGGTCAGCGTCGCTGCCACGGTGGTCGACGAGCGCGGGTGGGTGCTTGTCATCCAGCGCCGCGACAACGGGCGCTGGGAGCCGCCCGGTGGTGTGCTGGAGCTTGACGAGTCCATCCTGGACGGCGTCCGGCGTGAGACGGCCCGGGCCGAGTGGTGGGCCCCGGAAACTGTCAGCGGGCGGATGGACGCCGTTCATGCCGTCCGGATTCTCGGCGCGCTCCGGCCGGACGGGCCGGCTGTGCGCACCCACGATGGTCACACTGTGATGCCCGAGGAGGGTCAGGACAGGCCGGCCGCCTCGGCGGCGGTTGCCGCTGTGACGCCGGCGGCTCGGGCGTAAGCCTCGTCGAAGGCGACATCGCCCAAGGCGGCTCGGGCCTCGGCGGTTATGCGGTCCACGTCGGGGACTGCCCTGTCCTCTGATCCTCGTACGGCGTCGGCCGCGCCCAGCAGGAACGCCGCCTTTGACGGGTTGCCCTCTCGGAGTACCAGGTCGGCTATTCCGACCAGGACCACCGCGATCACCGGGGAGTCCCGGGAGGACATGGCCGCCTCCATCGCCTCCTCGTGGCACGTTCGGGCCGCCGCCAAGTCGCCTGATGCCGCGTCCACCAGGCCCTGCGTGCTCATCGTGATGGCCCGGAACTGGGGTACCGCTGCCGGGTGGCGCATCAGGCGTACGGCGGCCTCCATGCTTCTTCTGGCTTCTTCCAGGTCGCCCTCCATGCGGGCGAACGTGGCGCTTCCGTAGGCCACCGACGCGTTCACCTCGGGGAGGTTGATCTCCTCGGCGGCCGCTCGGGCCTTCTTCAGGACCGTTCGGGCCTCTATCGCCTCGCCCGCCAGCCACAGCTGGTGGGCCAGTTTGACTTCCATCTGGGGCAGGTCCTCGCGTACGCCCACCTCGCGGACCAGGGCTATCGCCTCACGCTGCCAGGTCACCGCCTGGGCGAAGTCGCCCCGGGACGCGGCCATGTCGCCCAGGGAGCTCAGCGTGAAACCGATGCCCCAGCGTTCGCCGATCGCCCGGAAGCCGGCCAGGGCCTCGCGCATTTCGCGCTCGGCGACCTCGGGGCTCTGGCCGAAGTTCAGGCGCAGCTGCGACACCATCATCTTGGCCACCGCGCGCAGCCACGGGTCCGGGTCGTCGAACAGCGGCTCCGTCATGCGGAAGCCGGCCTCGGGGTCGTTGCGGTCGTCGAACATCACCGACAGCGGGCCGATCATGCGGAGGGCCGGATGGGCCGATTGGCTGTGGGCGCCCGTGTCGCGGGCCAGGCGGAACTCGCGCTCGACCTCCTCCAGCCCCAGCGCCCCCTCCAGACCGTTGATCGCCGCGTACGTGTGCACCAGCGCCAGCTCGTCGATGTCGGCCTCGCCCGGTGGCATCGTGGAGACGCCGGCCGCCAGCACCGCGCCCTCCGAGCGGTGGCCGCTCAGCCACCAGTACCAGCCGAGCCGGGCCACCAGCGCGGCCCCGGTCACCGTGTCGCCGGCGTCGATCGCCGCCCGGACCGCCGCGTGCAGGTTGTCGTGTTCCGCGGCCAGGCGGCGCAGCCACACCAGCTGGTCGGCCCCGCGCAGTTGCGGGTCGGCCTCGCCGGCCAGTTCGATCAGCCAGGCGGCCAGGGCGAGCCGCTGCGACTCGGTCTCGCCGGCCTGGGCCAGCTGTTCCAAGCCGTACTCCCGAATCGTCTCCAGCATGCGATAGCGGCCGTCCGGGCCCAGCACCAGCAGCGACTTGTCCACCAAACCGCCCAGCACGTCCAGGCCGGTGCCGCAGACCCGCTCGACCGCGTCGGCGTCGGCGCCCCCGGAGAACAACGCGAACCGGCGCCACAGACGGCGCGACGGCTCGTCGATCAGGTCCCAGCTCCAGTCGACCACCGCCCGCAGCGTCTGGTGCCGGGGCAACACCAGGCTTCCGCCGGTCAGCAGGCGGAAACGGTCGGCCAGGCGGTCGGCCAGGACCGAGACCGGGAGGGTACGCAGCCGGGCCGCGGCCAATTCGATGGCGAGCGGCATGCCGTCCAGGGCGCGGCAGATCCGTACGACCGCCTCGGCGTTCTCCTCGGTCAGCGTGAAGCCCGCGGCGCGGTCGAGCAGGAGGCGTACGGCCGGGAAAGCGGAAGCGACGGCAGCTCCCGCACCCACCGGCGGGAGGGCCAGGGGCTCGACCGGGCAGAGCCGTTCGCCCGGAATGCCCAGCGGCTCGCGGCTCGTGGTGAGCAGGCGGACGCCCGGCGCCGCGCGCAGCAGGGCGTCGGCCACCTGCGCGGCGGCGGCGATCAGATGCTCGCAGTTGTCCAGGATGATCAGCATCTCGCGGCCGGCGACCGCGCTGATCAGGCGGCCGAGGGTCTCGCCGAGCGGCACCCGGCCCGGCACGTCGAGGACGGGCTGGCCGCGCGGCACCAGCGTGTTCAGCACGGCCTGCGGCACCTCGGCCGGATCGGTGACCGGGGCCAGCTCCACCCGCCACACCTCGCCCGGCACCCTGGCGCCCACTTCGACCGAAAGGCGAGTCTTTCCACTGCCACCCGGACCGAGAAGGGTGACGAGACGATTCGCCCGAATTTCGGATTGGAGGTACGTGATCTCCTGCTCCCGGCCGACGAAGCTGCTCACCTCGGCCGGCAGGTTGCCGCGCCCCTTCGCCGGCTCCTCGCGGAGCGTTTCCCGATGGAGCGCCGTGAGCTCGGCCGACGGATCGGCGCCGAGCGCGTCGGCCAGTCCGCGCCGGATCTGTGCGAAGACCTCGAGCGCGCGGCCCGGGTTGCCGCCGGCCCGCAGCGCCCGCATGAGCACCGCCGCCAGTCGCTCGTCCAGCGGATGAGCGGCGAAAAGACCCTCCAGCTCGGGTACGGTGTCGCGCGTGCCGATCTCGGCGGCGAGGCTCTGCCGCCGCGCGGTGTCCCGCAACTGCTCCAGCCGTACGGCTTCGGCCCGCGCCACATCCGGGAAGTCGAGCTCGCCCCGCCACAGCCGCAGCGCGGCCGCCGGGTCGGCCGGCGCGAGCCGGGTGAACAGGTGGGCGTCGACCCGGTCGGCCTCGACGACCAGCCGATATCCGCCCGGTCCGCTCTCGATGACGAGCCCGGCTTTACGGAGCCGCGACACCAGGGCCTGGAGCGCGTTGCCGGCCGCCGCGGGCGGATCGTCGGCCCAGACCCCGTCGATCAGCCGGTCGGCCGAGACCACCCGGCCGGCGTCGAGGGCGAGGAGCAGCAGGAGGGTACGGAGTCGCACGCCCGCCACCGGCACGGTCTCACCACCGTCGGCGCGCAGCTCCACCGGCCCGAGAACCGCGATCTCCACCCGTACGATTCTGCCCGCTCTGGCAAATCGGTTGTTCTCAGGTGAGGCTGGACCAGGGGAAGTTGATCCACTTGTCGGTGCGCTTCCAGACGTACTCGCAAGGGGTGATGGTGTGTGGCTTTTCGTAGATGACGGCGGTGCGCACCTCGGCCGCGTGGGCCGCGCAGAAATCGCGGACCAGTTTGATGGTCTCGCCGGTGTCGGCGACGTCGTCCACGATCAGCACGTCGGCGCCCGTCATGTCGGCCACGCTGGGCTCCGGGCCGAGCATGACCGGGGTGTCCAGGCGCTCGTCGACACCCGTGTAGAACTCGACGTTGATCACGTGCAGGTTCTTGATCTCGAGGGCGTAGCTGATCGAGCCCGCCGCGAACAGGCCACCCCGCGCGACCGCGAGGATGAGGCTCGGCCGCCAGCCGTCGCCGGCGATCTGCTGGGCCAGGGCGCGCCCCGCCCGCCCGAAGTCGTCCCAGGTCAGGATCTCCCGCTCGGTCACGCCTTCAACTTACCGGCCACACATAGGGGAGATCGTCCGGCACGT
Organism: Actinoplanes sp. NPDC000266; assembly: GCF_042899005.1. Taxonomy (NCBI): domain Bacteria; kingdom Bacillati; phylum Actinomycetota; class Actinomycetes; order Micromonosporales; family Micromonosporaceae; genus Actinoplanes; species Actinoplanes sp. NPDC000266. Next base: position 253,507 of record NZ_JBIAZI010000010.1, on the reverse strand, counting down.
CCGGGCCGAACAGCGGGCGATAGAAATCCGGATCCTTGCGCAGCAGCGCCGACTGGTGGCTCCGATGGACGTCCGGGTCTCCGAGCCACGGGGGAAGTTCGTTCACAACCGCCAATTCCTTCTGCGTACGGATGGGATGCCCCAAGCCAAGATCGGCCACCAGGGTCGCCGCGCAGGTGTCGGAGCGCCCGGTAGCGGTCCAGACGGCGCACATGTCGAGGCCGTAGCGGACCAGCCCTTCGGCGTATCCCCGCCACATCTTCACGGCCGGGTGGTGGCGCCAGCCGTACCCCTCGACCACCAGCCCCCGCAGCACCTGAATGGTCTCCACCCGCTGCTTGCCCAGCCGCTTCTGATCGAGCGCCTCCGCCGAAGCGACGAAATCCGGGTAAGGCAGGAATGTCTGCATCCCCCGATTCTTCCCTGGTGGGGTGGCGCTACACGACGATCAAGGACGAGAATCCTCCGGTGATCCGCGCCCCCCGGCACGTCTCCCTCGACCCGGACGGCCTAGCCGGCCTGTGCGTCCTCGTCGCCGCCCCGACCGGAGTCGTCTACCACCATCAGTACGGCGGCACGGCCTGCCGCCAGGGCCAGCAGGAGGGCTTCCTGGTCCCGCTGGCGGCGTTCAGCGCCCTCGACGAGCTCCGCGAAATCTTCGAGGTCCACCTGGACAGCGTCGGCACGTGGAACTACCACTGGCCGGAAGACGAGCTCGACCATCTGCGCCGCGTCATCGGCGAGGTCTCGTACTGGGCTTCCGACGACGGCCGCAGCGAGGAACCGAAGCCTTTGAACCTCGACGAGTCCCGCTTGGCCGACGTCGACGAGGCCTGGATCCCGGTCGAGACCCCGGACGGCCCCGGCATCCTCATCTGGCCCAACTCCGACTGACCTCAGCGAAGAGCGGCGGCCCGTGTGGGGCCGGGGCTTGTACGCCGTGGTCCTCATCGGGCTGGCGGTGGCGCTGCACCTGGGACAGCGCTGGACGTGGCGCGTCATGGTGGTGATCTGCACGGTGTCGGCACTGCTCGGCGCGCTGCTCATCGGGCTGTTCGGGCTGCGCGCCGTCGCGCAGATCGTGGGTCCGGCGGTCTATCCCTTCCTGCTGACAAGGCCGAGCGTGCGTGCCTGGTTCGCGCCGGAGCCACCGCAGTTGGACACTGCTTGAACGGCGGCCTTCCTGGAATCGGTCATCCGCTCGGTGGATGGGGTGCCGCATGCGTTGCAACATGCTGATAGACCGGATGGTGACATTGCGCGAGGAGCTGATCACCTGTGGCTGATCTTGGAGTGCTGGTTCAGGACGTTGTCCCGTACGTCACGGCCGCGGCCGGGGTGTACGGAGGCGCCGTGGTGCAGAAGGTCACCGACGCGGCCGCCGACGCGGGAGCGGACGCGACAGTGGGGATAGGACGGCGGTTGTTGCGCCGGCTGTTCACCTCCGGCCGCCGCGACCAGATCGAGGCCGCGGTGGTCGAGGTCGGCGAGTCCCCCGACGACGAGGCGTCAGCGGCGGTGTTGCGGGCCCAGCTGCTGAAGGCCCTGTCGCAGGATCCGCAGCTGAGGCAGGACCTGTCGCAGATTCTGGGTGAGGCCGGGGTCGGCGCGGACCGGTACAAGGTGACCGTCTCCGATAGTCAGGGCGTGCAGATCGGCTCTCACAACACCCAGACGAACACCTTCACGTCGCCGGCGTGAGCACCGGCGACTTCACAGTCGACGTCACCGGCGGCCAAGGTGTGCAGGTCGGTTCGGGGAACACCCAGACCAACATCGGTGTGGACGCGGGCGGGTTGCCGCCACCGCAGTCGGCCGCGGCCGGCGCGGTGGTGCACAACCTGCCGCGGCAGTCGGCGGTGTTCCTCGGCCGCGACCTGCGCGTGCTCGCCGACCAGCTCGGCGGCGACGACGTCGGCGTGGTGGTCGGCCAAGCCGGGGCGGTACACGGACTGGGCGGCATCGGCAAAAGCGAGCTGGTGAACCACTACGCCCGCGAATATCTGTCGCGCTATTCGCTGGTCTGGTGGATCACCGCCGACAACGTCGAGAACCTGAATCTGGGGCTGGCCGCACTGACCCGCCGACTGCACCCGGTGGCGACTTTGGCCGACGCGCAGGCGTGGGCGCTCGGCTGGCTGCAGGGGAACACGGGCTGGCTGCTGGTGCTCGACAACGTCGAGGACGTCAACGACATCGCCGACCTGCTGGGCATAGTCGGCGGCAACGGCCAGATCCTGGTGACCACCCGCCGTGACCTGGGCGCGGCCCGCTGGGCGACGCTGGGCCTGACCCCGTTCCGGCTGGGCGTGCTGGCCCGGCCGGCCTCGATCGACCTGCTGACCCGCCTGACCGGCCGCGCCGGCGATCGAGAGGGCGCCGACCGGCTGGCGGACGACCTGGGTGATCTGCCGCTGGCGCTGGAGCAGGCCGCCGCGTACGTCAGCCAGCACGCCCGGATGAGCTTCGACGACTACCGCACCCTCCTGAACAGCCAGTTCGCGCGCGTGGCCTCGGCCGCCGGCTTCGGCGGGAAGGACGACCGCGCCGTCTCCCTGGTGTGGACGCTGACCATGTCCACCATCGCCGAGAGCAGTCCCCTGGCCGGACAGGTGATGGACGTGCTGGCCTGGCTGGCTCCCGACGACCTGCCCGACGAGGTCCTGACTCCTCTGGCCGACGATCCCGCGGACGTTTACGACGCCTTGGCCCTCCTGGCGTCCTACAGCATGATCAACCAGGTCGGCGAGTTGGTCAGTGTGCACCGGCTCGTCCAGGCCGTGACACGGCACAGCCAGCAGGAGAACGCCACCGCCGAAGCCGCGCAGCAGGACACCGCCGAGCTGCTTGCCGCGGCGATTCCCGACGATCCGATCAACAACGCCCGGGGATGGCCCCGCTGGAGTGCCCTGCTGCCTCACATTGACGCGCTCATCGCCGGCCTCCCTGATGATCACCTGATCGGAACCTCTATTCCACTCGGGGATCGGGCCGCCACCTATCGGCAGTTCCAAGGCCAGACCAAGGCAGCGATCGATCAATTCGAGCTGGTACTGGCCGAAAGCCGGCGGCTGCTGGGCGACGAGCACCTGAGCACACTGACCTCCCGGCACAACCTCGCCAGCGCCTACGATTCGGCGGGGCGGCTGGGCGAGGCGATCCGCGAGTACGGGAACGTGACAGCCGACCAGCGACGGCTGCTGGGCGCGGAACATCCGAACACGCTGGCCTCCCTGCACAACCTCGCCGACACCTACCGGGCGGCTGGGCGCTTGGACGAGGCGATCCGCGGATTCGAAACCGTGCTCGCCGACCGGCGACGACTCCTGGGCGACGAACACCCGGACACGCTGGCCTCGCGGCAAGGCCTCGCCGACAGCTACCTGACGGCGGGACGACTCGATGAGGCGGTCCGCGGATTCGAAAGTGTGCTCGCCGACCGGCGACGACTCCTGGGCGACGAACACCCGGACACGCTGACCTCGCGGCAAGGCCTCGCCAACACCTACCAGGCGGCGGGACGACTCGATGAGGCGATCCGTGAGCTGAAAGGAGTGCTTGCCGACCGGCAGCGGCTGCTGGGCGAGGAACACCCGAACACGCTGATCACACGGAACAACCTCGCCAGCGCCTACCAGGCGGCAGGCCGCTTGGACGAGGCGATCCGCGAACTCGAAAGTGTGCTCGCCGACCGGCGACGGCTCCTGGGCGACAAACATCTGGAGACGCTGACCACACGGAACAACCTCGCCATCACCTATCAGGCGGCGGGGCGCTTGGACGAGGCGATCCGCGAATTCGAAAGTGTGCTCGCCGACCGGCAGCGACTGCTGGGCGACGAACACCCGAACACGATGAATTCGCGGAGCAGTCTTGCCGGCGTCTATCAGTCGGCGGGACGGTTGGACGAGGCGATCCGCGGGTTCGAAAGTGTGCTCGCCGACCGGCGACGACTCCTGGGCGACAATCACCCGGACACGTTGACCACACGGAACAACCTCGCCGGCACCTACCAGGCGGCAGGGCGGCTCGATGAGGCGGTCCGCGGGTTCAAAGGCGTGCTGGCCGATCTCCGGCGGCTGCTGGGCGAAGATCATCCATACACACTGATCACACGGAACAACCTTGGCAGCGCCTATTGGGCGGCGGGTCGGCTCGGTGAGGCTGTTCGCGAGCTCGAAAGCGTGTTCGCGGACAGCCGGCGGCTGCTGGGCGAGGGACACCCGACCACGCTGGCCACACGGGACAACCTCGTCTACGCCTACCTGGCGGCGGACCGGCCGACCGAAGCAGACGACGGTCAGGGACGATAAGGATCTTGACCGCTGCCGCCAGGACCTGAACGGCGGCCACGCCCGGGAGCCGGACGTGACCGCCGCTGAGATCAGAAGAGGCGGCCCAGACGGAGGAAGACCGTCTCGCCGGTCGCGTCGTCGATGGCGTCGTTGTCAGTGACCGCGTAGGCCTGGCCGTTGCCGGCGATGGCCAAGCCCTCGACCTTGTCCTGCACCCAGCCGTTGTCGGCCTTCAAAGCCGGCAGCAAGTCCCTGACCAGCTTCTTCTTCAGCGTGGGGACGCCCGTCCACGTGGTGGGGACGTCGAACTTGTAGACCTTCTTGATGGAGGCCTGCGGGCCCCTCTGGTTGTCGCGCTCGATCACCGCGAACGTGTTGCCGTCGACCGCCACCAGCTCGGACAGGCCGGTCCAGCCCAGCGGGGCCGTGTCGAGCGGGTAGGCCAGCCACGACCACGTGGCCTTGGCGATGTCGTAGCGGCCGATGCGCACGACGTTGGCCGGGTCCGTCTTCAGCGGGCGCTGGATGGCCACCCACACCGCGCCGTTCGTCTCGGCCACGCCCTCGAAACCGTTTGTGGTCACGGCGGCGGCGATCTCCGCCGGCAGCGGGATCTCCTGCTGTACGGCGCCACGCGCGTCCAGGCGTACGAGCAAGTTGGGGGTTGAAGCGGAACCCTCGACGCCCAGCCAATAACCGCCGGTCTTGCGCGCGGCGATGCCCTCCGCGTCGTACCCGATCGGCTTGCCGTCCTTCGTGACCGTCAGCTGGCGGGTGATCTCGGCCGGGCTGCGCGAAACCGAGACAGTCAAGATCCGGGTCGGGGTGTACGCCGAGTCGGTCACCGAGACCAGCTTGTCGCGGGTGCCGGGAACCGCGGAGAGGGCCGACAGCGTGCCGAACGGGATCTCGTGGTCGGAGACGATCGACGGGAACTGAGCCTTGCCCAGGCCGTAGATGTTGAGCGAGCCCCGGATGTTCGCGTCGGGGATCTCCTCCTCGCTGGAGACGATCACCAGGCCGCGGGACGGTACCGCGACCACGCCCTCCGGGCCGTTCGTGGTCGGCAGGAGCTGCTGGAACTTCGGCTTGCGGGGGTTCGACACGTCGTACACCGCGGTGAAGTTGCCGCGCTCGGCGTTGACGAAGACGTACGGCGTGCCGTTGATACGGGCGAACGCCACGTTCTCCGGCTCGATGCCCTTGGCGTCCGAGCGCTTGTCCGGATAGAGGCCGTGCTCGACCGCGATGTGCTCGAGCGTGTTGCCCGCGTCCCAGACGACCTTGCCGTCGCGGTTGAAGATCGTCCAGCCGCGGCTGCCGCCCTCGTAGTCGCCCTCGTTGGCCGAGGCGAAGTAGTCGTCGGAGATCCAGGCCACGCCGTCCGGCTCGCGCTTGGCGGTGATCGTGCCGTCGAGCGTGATGTTGTCGTCGTCCTTGGTGTCCACCTCGGACACCGTGACCTGGCCGGCGTCGAACTGGCGGATGACCTTCTTCGAGGCCAGCGAGATGATCGCGATCTGGTTGTTCTCCTGGAGCGAGAGCACCGCCTCGTCGCGGGAGTTGATGCTGACGTACTCGGGCTCGGGGTCGATCCCGGCCAGATCGATCCGGGCGGTCTTCCACGTCCTGGTGTCGATCACCACGAGGTAGCCGGCCGGCAGCTGCGGGATCGCGCCGTCGTTGACGTCCTCGTCGCGCTCGTTCTCGATGGCCACCGCGATGTAGCGGCCGCTCGGGGCGACGGCCACCGAGTCGGGCTGGCCGCCCAGGTCGAGCTCGCGCACCACCTTGCGGGTGCGGTCGTCGATGACGACGAGCTTGCCGGACGGGTCGGTGAAGCTCGCGCTGGTGTTCACGCCGGCCAGCAGCAGGCGGCCCAGGTGCGCCACCGAGGTGGGTTCGCCGCCGACGGCCAGGGTGCCCTTCGGCTGGGGCTTTCCCGGGTTGGTGATGTCGACGAAGCCGAGGCGCTCACCGGGGCTGTCGGTGTAGACGACCGTACGGCCGTCCTCGGTCACCGTGGAGATCTCGGCGGCCGCCGTGTCGTCGATCGACGAGTTCAGGTAGGCCGGGAAGGTGGCGAGGCGCTGGAATGCGGTGTCTTTGTGGTGCGCGGACGCCGGCGGGGAGAAGCCGGCGGCTCCGACGAGAGCGGCGAGAGCGATCGCCGAGGTGGTACGGCGCTTTGACATGGGTTTTGACTACAGAAGGATCTTGTCCTCCTGATGGACGTCAGACGAACGACGGGTGCCGATGGGTGTCCAGATCAGCAGGGCCAGGCTGAACCAGACATAGAAGTTCCCGCCGATCAGCTCCAGCGGCGGCCGCGGCCGCTTCTCCCAGAGCCAGGTCAAACGCGAGGTCATGATGACGTACGCGGCCCCGCCGAGCCACAAAGGCCGCTTGTCCGTTCCGGACAGTCCCGCGTCGACGCAGCGCACGATGGCCGGAATGAGCCAGACGCAGTGGTGGATCCAGGTGACCGGGCTGATCAGGCACCCGAGGACGCCGGTCAGGGCCAGCCCGCCCATGATGTCGTCCGGCTCCCTGCGGACCCGCCAGGCCCAGCCGGCCAGGGTCAGGAGGACGCAGGCGAGCCAGACCTTCGACTCGGCCTGGTCGATCGGGAGGCGGGCCAGGAAGCCGCGCTCGGACTGGTTGGACAGGAACGAGAGCACGCCGACCCGGTTGGTGTCCCACAGCGCGGAGGTCCAGAACTCGCGCGACTCGTCCGGGAAGACGGCGGCCGCCACGAGCGTCACACCGGCGGCGGTGCCGGAGGCGGTGATCGCGGCCCGCCAGCGCCGGGTGACCAGCAGATAGAGGATGAAGACGCCCGGGGTGAGCTTGATCGCGGTGGCCAGGCCGATGCCGACGCCGGCCCATTTGCGCCCCTTGGCCAGGCCGAGCAGCAGGTCACCGGCGACCAGCGTCAGCAGGAGGGTGTTGACCTGCCCGAAGGTGATCGTCTCGCGCACCGGCTCGAAGGCGATCGCGAGGCACACCGCGATCGCGAAGGCGAACCAGACGGTCCAGCCCTTGCGCTTGATCAGCGGAGAGACGAACCACCAGGTGAGCAGCGCGGTGGTCAGCACCGTGGCGATCACGGCGATCACGACGACGGCGCCGAACGGCAGGAACGCCATGGGCGCCATCACCAGTCCGGCGAAGGGCGGATAGGTGAAGCCGTACGGCGTGCCGGGGCGCAGCCAGTCGTAGACCATGCCGCCGTCGCCGCGGAACCAGTACTGGATGGCGCCGTAGTAGACCTTCGAGTCGAAGTACCCGTTGCGCGTCTCAGCCAGGTAGACGATGAACAGCGCGATCAGCGCCAGGACCGCTACGATTCCGATTTTTCGCTTCATGTAGTGCTTTCCACGCTGAATAGATTACGAAGGCCGTCATGAGAATGGCGCCCTGGGCCTTCACCGCGAGGGCCAGGTTGTAGCCGTCCGGCAGGCAGAGGGCGGCCGCCACCGCGCACGGGGCGATCAGCCAGCGCAGGTGCTCGTGCAGGGTGGCGGCCAGCACGGGGAGCGCCCAGACGGCGTACCACGGATGAAAGACCGGCGAGAGCAGAACCGTGGCGGCCAGCGCGTAGCCGGTGTAGAGGAGCGGATCGCGGACGCGGGCCCGCCACCAGAGCAGCACGAGCAGGACGGACAGCAGCACGATGCCGGCGACCCGGGTGACGGGCACGGCATCGGGCCCGAACAGGTCGATGGTCATGCCGATCGCGGTGGCCGGCGAGGTCCACTGGACGGAGGCTCCGCTCCCGGCCAGGCCGGTGATCCAGCCGAAGCCCCGCCCGGAGATCAGGGACGCCGCGGCCAGCGCCACCAGCACGCCGGCGACCAGCTCACCGCCGACCCGCAGGGGACCGGCTCTCCGCGAGCGCAAAGCCACCCAGAAGGCGAACGGCACCACCACGACCGCGGTCGCCTTCACCCCGATCGCCAGCCCGAACAGCAGCCCCGCCGCCCACGTCCACCGGCCGCCCATCGCCACCGCCAGCCCGGCCACCACAAATCCGACCATCACGGCGTCGTTGTGAGCGCCCGAGATCAGGTGGATCGGGATGAGCGGGCAGGCCAGGGTCAACCAGACAGCACGACCGAGGGGTACGCCCGACCAGCGCGCCAGCCTCGGCAGGCACACGGCAATCAGCACGACGCCGAGCAGGGCGATCACCCGCAACGCGGCCAAGGTGCCGGTCAGGGAGCCGCCCACCTTGACCGCCAGGGCGGCCAGCAGCAGGAAGACCGGGCCGTACGGCGCGGGCGACGACAACCACGTCGGCGCCACCGCGTCGGCCCACGGGCAGCCCAGGTCGGTCACCCCACCGGCGTACGGGTCCAGGCCCGCCGACTGCTGCCAGCCCTGACAGGCGTACGAGAACGCGTCATAGCTCCCCAGCGGGAGAAACGGCAGCAATGGAACCGCCCACAGACCCGCGGTGACGTACGCCCACCGGGCCGTCGGCGCGGCGCGGACGCCGGCCACCCACGCGCCGATGATCAGGAGGGTGCCGAGCAGCCAGGTGAGCGGAAGCGCGACGCCGTTCTCCCCGGCGAAAATGGTGCGCGGCGTCACCGTGGGCTCCCACGGGCTGCTGGCGCCGCCGAGCCAGGCCGACCCCGCGAGCAGCAGACTTCCTGCCAGGCCCACATATCGGACGGCGGTGGGGCGGGGCATGGCGAGCACCCTACCGTGACGCGCTGCAACGCCGGGTAGGGTCGGGCGCGTGTGGGCTCGGCACCGGCTGGAGTGGGTCACCGCCGTGGTCGCGGCGGTGCTGGGTGCCGTCTATCTCCTGCTGCCACCGATGGGCTCCGACCTGGCCGCCCAGGTCGCCCGGGCCGAGTTCTTCGCCGCCCACGGCTACACCCCGATCGACCTGCGGTGGTACGCCGGCGTCAACCAGCTGGGCTACAGCCTGATCTCCCAGCCTTTTATGGCATTTTTGGGTGTACGTCTGACCGGCGCCCTTTCTCTCGTAGGCGCCGCCGCCCTGTTCGCGATGTTGCTGCGCGCCACCGCGGCCCCGCGCCCGTGGCTGGGCGCCCTGGCCGGCACCGTCTGCATAGCCGGAAACCTGGCCAGCGGCCGCGTCACGTATGGACTCGGGGTACTTTTCGGACTTGCCGCCCTTGTCCTGGTGACCGGCCGCCGCCCCGGACTGGCCGCCATCCCGGCCCTGCTCGCCGGCGCCACCAGCCCGGTGGCCGGCTTGTTCCTGGGCTTGGCTGGCGTCGCCCTGGCCACGAGCGGCCGCCTGGCGCCGACGGCCGGCGCGGTGCCGACGGCCGGCACGATGCCGACGGCCGGCGCGGTGCCGACGGCCGGCGCGGTGCCGACGGCCGGCACGGTGCCGACGGCCGGCGCGGTGCCGACGGCCGGTGATCCGGGGCACGGGCGGGTCTGGCGGGGGCTTCTGATCGCGGTGCCGGCCGCGATCCCGCTGGCGGCGCTCTCCCTCTTCTTCGGCGACGGCGGCTGGATGAACATCAGCCGGACCGACACCGTCCGGGCCGTGGTGGCGAGCCTGGCCGTGGCCGTTCTCGTCCCGCGCCGGCCCGTGCGGGTGGCCGCTCTCCTCTCGGCGGCCGGCGTGCTCGCCTCCGCGCTGATCCACACCCCGGTGGGGCTCAACGCGACCCGCCTCGCGGTGATGTTCACGCTGCCGGTGCTGGCCGCCTACGCGACGTGGCCCTCCTGGCGGTCCCGCGAACGCTCGGCGCCGCTGTGGGCCGTCGCGCTCCTCCTGGTGGCGGCCTGCTGGTGGCAGCCGCCCGTCGTGACCGGCGACCTCCGGGACATGGGCAATCCAACCGCCGAGCGGAGCTACTTCACTCCCCTTCTCGACCGGCTCGCCCGGGAGAAGCTGACCGGGCGGGTCGAGATCCCCTCGACGCGGGACTACTGGGAAGCCGCCCACATGGGCGACGTCCCGCTGGCCCGCGGATGGCTGCGCCAGGCCGACATCGACCGCAACCCGCTCTTCTTCACCGAGATCCCCGGCACCTCGGGCACGGGCGTTCCGCTCACCGCCGAGACGTACCGTGCCTGGCTCGACGAGCTGGCGGTGCAGTTCGTGGCCGTACCCGACGCCGAGCTCTCCTGGTCGGGCCGTCCCGAGGCGGAGCTCATCACCGGCGGACTCCCCTACCTGACGCAGGTGTGGAGCGGAGAGCATTGGCGCCTGTACGCCGTCACGCCCGCCCGCCCGCTCGTCGGCGCGCCCGCGACACTGGTCACCCAGACCGCGAGCTCGATCACCTTCGACGCCCCCTTCGCCGGCGACGTGGCTCTCCGCGTCCGCTTCTCCCGCTGGCTCACCGCCTCGAACGGCGCCCGTGTCGACCGCGACGGCGACTGGGTCCGCGTCCACCTCCGCGCGCCCGGCCGGTACACCTTGACCAGCTGAATTAATTCGGATGCCGTCGCTCGCGAGGCCCGATAACCTTGCCGCCATGTACACAGGCATGGCGTTCATGAGGTTGCGCACCCGCCGCTGACGGCGGCGCATCTCGTTCTTCTGTCGCCGCCGTCTCTCGGTGTTCCCGCCGGAGCGGCCGTTCGACGCTGCCCCGGCTCCCTTTCCGAGCTGCGGAGCTTCCCTGTGTCTGTTCGCACCTTCACGCCGGCCGCGTCCGGCGACCACCTCACCGGCGACCACGCGCATCTGCGCGCCGAGAACGTCAGCGTCACCCTCGGCGCCCGCCGGATCCTCACCCACGTCTCCGTCACCGTCTCGACCCGGTCCCGCCTGGCCATCGTCGGCGAGAACGGCCGCGGCAAGACGACACTGCTGCGTGTCCTCGCCGGCCTCCTGGCTCCCGACGAGGGCCGCGTCCACCGCGCCGGCAGCTTCGGCCTGGCCGACCAGGCGCTCCCCGCCACCCCGGGCCTGACCGTAGGCACCCTCACCGGCGAGGCCCTCCGCGACGCCCACGCCGCCTTGGCCGCCCTTGACCAGGCCACCCACGACCTGGCCGGCACGAACACCAACGCCGCCCGCGGCAAGGGCCCCACCAACGCCGACGCCGCCCGCGGTGACGGCCCCGTCGGCGCCGACACGAACGTCGGCGCCGATGGTGCGAGCCCGGAGGACCGCTACGCCGCCGCGCTCGAGCTGGCCACCCGGCTGGACGCCTGGGACGCCGAACGGCGGGTCGACATCGCGCTCGAAGCTCTCGGGGCCTGCGCCGACCGGGAGCGGGAGTTGCGGACCCTCTCCGTCGGGCAGCGGTACCGGGTGCGGCTCGCCTGTCTGCTCGGCGCCCGTTATGACCTGCTCCTGCTCGATGAGCCGACCAACCACCTCGACGCCGGCGGGCTCGACTTCCTCACCCAGCGGCTACGTGAGCACGGCAGCGGGTTCGCGCTGGTCAGCCACGACCGGGCACTGCTGCGCGACGTGGCCGGGGAGTTCCTCGACCTCGACCCCACCGAGGACGGGCTCCCCCGGGTGTACGCCGGTGGCTACGAGGGTTGGCAGGAAGGGCGCCGGCGTGATCGGCGGCGCTGGGAACAGGACTTCGAGGAGCAGCAGGCCGAGCACCAGCGGCTCACCACCGCGGTCGGCAAGGCCCGCGATCGGCTCAGCACCGGCTGGCGCCCGCCCAAGGGCACCGGCCGGCATCAGCGCCAGACCCGCGCGCCGGGTGTCGTGCAGGCCCTCAACCGGGAGCGGGAGGCCCTCGACGCGCACCGTGTCACGGCGCCCGCGCCGCCGCCGGCGCTGCGGTTCCCCGAGCTCCAGGTCCGGCCTGGACTGCCTTTGGTGCGGGCTCACGGCGTACAGCTGGAAGGTCGCCTGGACCACCCACTCACCGTGAGTGTCGACGGGGGTGACCGGCTTCTGGTGACCGGGCCGAACGGGGCCGGGAAGTCGACGCTGCTGGCCCTGCTGGCCGGGCGGCTCGAACCGACGGCCGGCACCGTGCGGCGGTTCCACCGGATCGCGTTCGTCGAGCAGGAGGTCTCGGCGGTCACAGTCCCGCGCGAGCACTTCGGGCTGCTGGACGCCGAGGCGCTGCGCACCCCGGCCGAGCGGCTGTCGCTGGGCCAGCGGCGCCGCCTCGACCTCGCCGCCCATCTGGCCACCCGGCCCGATCTGCTGATCTTCGACGAGCCCACCAACCACCTGTCGGCGGCCCTGGTGGACGAGTTGACCCAGGCGATCCGCACGACGCCGGCGGCGGTGATCGTGGCGACGCACGACCGGCGGTTGCTGTCCGATCTGTCCGACTGGCCGAGACTGGAGCTATAAGGCCCCGAGAACCCGGTTGCGCGTGTGCTGGTAGATCACCGAGCTGCGGAAGCCCACGATCTCGCGCCGCTGGCTGAACTTGTCCATCAGGAAGGAGTGGAGGGCGTCGACGCTCGGCACCGCCACGTGCACCAGCAGATCGTCGCCGCCCGCCACCACGAAGACCGACAAAACCTCGGGCAACCCGGTGACGTACGCCTTGACTCCCTCGATCACGTCACGGCTCATCGGCCGGACCTGAAGGTGGAGGAAGGCCTGGACGTGCCGGTTGAGCGCGCCCAGGTCGACCTCGGCGTGGTAGCCGGTCAGCACGCCCCGGTCACGCAGCAGCCGCACGCGCTCCAGGCACGTCGAGGGGGCCACGCCAACCAGCCGGGCCAGGTCGCGGTTGGTCAGCCGCGCGTTGTGCTGCAACTCCCGCACGATCGCCGAATCAATGTCGTCCACCGTCCCCCACTTTCCGGCTCTCGCCGAACTTCGTTCGGCAAGTCTGCGCTGGGTCCGGCCAGGCGTCTAGCTTTCGCAGCAGAGACCGATTTATTTGTACGGAGGAAGCAATGCTCCCGCACGAACGAGTGGTGATCCGCCGTGGCCCCGAATCCGGCCTGCCGATCATCGTCGCCGTCCATTCGACCGTCCTGGGGCAGGCGCTGGGCGGATGCCGGATGAAGGAGTACGGCGATTGGCGGGACGGCCTGGAGGACGCCCTGCGCCTGTCGGCGGCGATGTCGGAGAAGTGCGCCCTGGCCGGCATGCCCCACGGCGGCGGCAAGACCGTGGTCGTGGCGCCGCGTTCCTTCGACCGGGCGGCCGCCCTGCACGACGTCGGCACGGTGATCGAGGAGCTGGGCGGCCTGTACGCGACGGGCCCCGACGTGGGCACCGGCCCGGCCGACATGCTCACGATCGCCGAGCGCACCGGCCACGTCTTCTGCCGCCCGGCCGAGTCCGGCGGCAGCGGCGATTCCTCCCCCGCGACCGCCCTGGGAACAGTGGCCGCCCTCGAAGCCGTCTGCGCCACCTTGGCCACCCGAAGCGCCGCCGAGAACACGCTGTCCGCCAGGAGCACCGCCGGGAGCTCGCTGTCCGCCAGGAGCACCGCCGGGAGCTCGCTGTCCGCCAGGAGCACCGCCGGGAGCTCGCTGGCCGGGCGGAGCTTCGCTGTGCTGGGGCTCGGGCATGTGGGCGAGCGCGTCGCCCGTCTGCTGGCCGAGGCGGGGGCCAAGCTCGTGGTCAGCGACATCGACCCGGCGCGGCGCGAGGTGGCCGCCGAGCTGGGCGCCACCTGGGCCACCCCGGACGAGTGCCTGACGGCCGAGGTCGACGTGCTGGTCCCGGCCGCGCTGGGCGGCCTGCTGACCCCGGCCGTCGTGCCCACCCTGCGCTGCGCCGCCGTCGCCGGCCCGGCCAACAATCAGCTGGACGCCCCGTCCACCGCCGGCCTGCTGCACGAGCGGGGCATCCTGTGGGCGCCCGACTTCATCGTCAGCGCCGGCGGCGTCCTGCGCGCCACGGCCGTCGAACTGCACCACGAGACGCCGGCCCAGGTGACCGCCCGCCTGAACGGCATAGCCACCACCTTGGCCGGCGTCTTCGCCACGGCCGAGCGCGAGGGCGTCACCCCGGCGTCGGCCGCGGCCGCCGAAGCCGAGCGCCGGATCAGCCGGCACGCCGAACCGGCATCGGAAAAGCGCGAGTAAACAAGCCAAGCGGCGGCTGAAGCCCGGATCCAGCCGAACGGCGGCCTAAAGCCCGGGCACCAGCCGAAGCGGCGGCCAAAGGCCCGGGCACCAGCCGAAGCGGCGGCCAAAGGCCCGGGCACCAGCCGAAGCGGCGGCCAAAGGCCCGGGCACCAGCCGAAGCGGCGGCCAAGCCCGGGCACCAGCCGAAGCGGCGGCCAAAGGCCCGGGCACCAGCCGAAGCGGCGGCCAAAGGCCCGGGCACCAGCCGAGACTGCGGAGTAAGGCGCGGGTCACCAGGCGAAGCGGCGGCGCTTCTTCTGGGGCTGGCGGCCGAAACCGGCCAGCAGGTCGGCGCCCTGGCGCATGTAGCGGGTGGTGCGGGTCGGGCCCTTGCGGGCCTCCAGCCGGTCGCTCAGCTTGCGGAAGCCGGCGGCGGCGAGGGGGATCGCGACGGCCATGATGACGAAACGGCGAATCAGGCTGAAAATCATGGAACGTACATACCCCTAGGAACCGGGTCGAACACTCTCCGCGACCAATTGTGTGGCCAGCTCCGCGTTCCGGTCCGCGAAGTCCCGCCACTGCGGCGCGGTCCGCGCCAGGTGCGGCTCCGCCGCCGCCCGGGAGCATTTGCGCTGCTCCCAGCCGCTCAAGCGACCACTTCGGATCTGGAAACGAACCAATACCCCATCGGACCATCCGTACGCCTCGGCGTCGCCGCCCGGCGTCAGCGTCGTGACCTTCTGTTCGGCCAGGATCCAGTCGACCGCCTCGATCTCCTGCTGGATCCGGGCCGCCAGCTCGAAGCCGAGCCGCTCCGAGGCCCGGTCCCGCAGCTCGAGCAGCCCTGATCTCAGCGTGGACACCGCCGGCGGCTCGCGCCGGAGGACCGCGGTGATCAGCGCGACGAAGCGGTCACGATCGCCCGCGCCGACGCCGAGGATCGCCGCCATGTCGCGCTGCGATCCGCCGAGGCGGTCACTCGTGTAGCGCAGCGGCAGCACCCGCTCCAGCGCCGAGACGGCCAGCCGTGCCTGCGTACCACCGAGATAGGGTCCGAAGACCAGGCCGCCGGGAGCGACCGGCGGCCAGTGCACCGCCTGCAGCGTGTCGTCGGCGAGACGAATGCAGAACGGCACCTCCAAGCCGCCGCGGATCCGGTTCCAGCGTGGCTTGGAACGTTCCAGGAGGTTCCGCTCGAGCCAGGCCGCCTCGTGGACGGAGGCGCAGGTCAACGCCTCGATCCGGGTGATCTGCGGGACCATCCGGGCCAGGTGGCGGCGCTTGCCGAGATCGGTCCAGTACGAGCCGACGCGATAGCGCAGCTCGGTGGCCCGTCCGATGTAGAGCACGCGGCCCCGCTCGTCGCGGAACCGGTAGACGCCGGGCGCGACCGGCAGCCGGGGAACCAGCGAACGGGTCAAGAGTCGAGCACCCGTTCCATCGCGGCCCGGGAACGGCGGGTCAGGCGCAGATAGCGGTCGACGAACTCGCCCGGGTCGCCGCCGCCGAGCAGCTGCACCGCGCCGGCCAGCTCGACACCGTGCCGGGGCAGCTGGTCGGTCGGGCGGCCGCGCACCAGCGTCAGGGCGTTGCGCACCTGGGCGGCCAGGGTCCAGCCGGCCGCCATGGCCGCCGCGTCGACCTTGTCGACCAGTTTGGCCTTCACCGCCGCGTCGAGAGCTTCGAGCGTGCGGGTCTTCTTCAGCCCCGTCACGGCGTACCCGTGAAGCAATTGCAGTAACTGCACCGCCCATTCCACGTCGGACAGACCGCCGCGCCCGAGCTTGGTGTGCGTATGCGGGTCGGCGTTGCGCGGCAGGCGCTCGACCTCGACCCGGGCCTTGATCCGGCGGATCTCCACCACCTGCTCGCGGGTGAGACCGCCGTCGGGATAGCGGATCGGGTCGGCCAGCTTCTCGAACTCGCGGCCGAGCGTCTCGTCGCCGCAGACGAAGCGGGCCCGCAGCAGCGCCTGCGCCTCCCACACCTTCGACCAGCGGGCGTAGTACTGCTGGTACGCGGCCAGGCTGCGGACGAGCGGACCTTGCCTTCCCTCCGGTCTCAGGTCGGCGTCGATGCCCAGCTCGGGGTCGGGCGCGGGCGCGCTCAGCGACCGGCGCAGCTCCTCGGCCATGGCCAGGGCGGGCGCGCCGTTGTCGGCGCCGTCGTAGACGAACAGCACGTCGGCGTCGGACGGATAGCTCATCTCGTAGCCGCCGAGCCGGCCCATCCCGATGATCGCGAAGCGCATGCCGGGCGGGCCCGGCTTGGCCCGGCGGGCCACCGACAGGGCCGCGTTGAGCGTGGCGTCGGTGACGTCGGAGAGCGCGATGCCGATCGCGTCCACGTCGAGCGGCTGGGCCGGGGCCAGCTCGCCGGCCCGGCTCAGGATGTCGGCGCAGGCCAGCCGGAACAGCTCGCGCCGGCGCAGGGCCCGGATGGCGGTGATCGCCTTGACCGGATCTTCGGCGTGCCGCTCGGCGGCCGCAGCGAAGCCGTCGATCAGCGACGCGCGGCGGCGGGGCTGGAGCTCGGCGTCGTCGGCCAGCAGCCGCAGCGCCTCGGGGTCGCGGGTGAGCAGGTCGGTCGCGTAGCGGGACAGGCCGAGGACCCGGGCCAGCCGCAGCGCGACCGGGCCGCCGTCGCGCAGCAGGCGCAGATACCACGGGGTGCTGCCGAGCTTGTCGGAGACGGTCCGGTAGTTGAGCAGGCCGCGGTCGGGCTCGGGGGCGTCGGCGAACTCCTGGAGCAGCATCGGCAGCAGGTGGCGCTGGATGGCCGAGGTGCGGGTGACGCCGCCGGTGAGCGCCTGCAGGTGCCGCAGGGCGCCGGCCGGGTCGGCGAAGCCGAGCGTCTTGAGCCGGCGGCCGGCCGACTCGGTGGTCATCCGCAGCGCCTCGGCCGGCACCCGGGCCACCGCCTCGAGCAGCGGCTGGTAGAGCAGCTTGATGTGCAGGCGGCGTACCTGGGCGGCGTGGCCGACCCAGTCCGAGCGGAACGCGCCGACCGCGTCGCGGCCCGGCATGGCCGTATATCCGAGGGCCGCCGCGAGCCAGCGCACCCCTTCCGGATCGTCGGGCACGGTGTGCGTACGCCGGAGTTGTTGCAGTTGAAGCCGGTGTTCGACGCCGCGCAGGAAGCGGTAGCCGCGCAGGAGGGTCTCGCCGTCCTCGCGGCCGACGTAGCCGCCGGCGACCAGCGCGCGCAGCGCCGGCAACGTGCCGCCCGAGCGCAGCGTCTCGTCGACGCGGCCGTGCACGAGCTGGAGCAACTGGACGGCGAACTCGATGTCGCGCAGCCCGCCCGGCCCGCGCTTGATCTCACGGTCGACCTGGTTGGCCGGCACGTTCTCGATGATCTTGCGGCGCATGTCGCGGACGTCGGCCACCGCCTCGGGCCGCTCGGCCGCCTGCCAGACCAGCGGGGCCAGGTCGTCGATCCACTGCTGCCCGAGGGCCAGGTCGCCGGCGGCCGGACGGGCCTTGAGCAGCGCCTGGAACTCCCACGTGCGGGCCCAGCGCCGGTAGTACGCCTGGTGGCTGGCCAGCGTGCGGACCAGCGGGCCGCGGCTGCCCTCGGGACGCAGCGCGGCGTCGACCGGCCACGCGACCTGCCCGCAGATCTCGATCAGCCGGGCCGCGACCGTCGTGCCGGCGCTCAGGTCCTCGTCGCTGTCGGCGACGAAGATGACGTCCACGTCGGACACGTAGTTCAGCTCGTTGCCGCCGCACTTGCCCATCGCGACCACGGCCAGGCGGGGCTCTGTCTTCACCCCGGCGACAGCGATCGCGTACGCGGCCCCGAGCGTCTCGTCGGCCAGCCGCGACAGAGCGGCCATGGTCGGCTCGAGCCCGCGCCCGCCGGTCAGGTCGGCCGCCGCGATCCGCAGCAACGCGACACGGTAGGCCCGGCGCAGGTCGGGGATGCTCGGGACGCCGTCGACCTCGAGGCCGCCCTCGGCGTTCGGCGGCATGCCGGTCTTGCCGGTGGCCAGCACCCGCCAGTCGTCCGGATTGGCCACCAGGTGGTCGCCGAGCGCGGACGACGCGCCCAGCACCGCGATCATGCGGCGGCGCAGGCCGGTGTCCTCGGCCAATGCTTTCAACACCTCGCCGGTGGCGGTGTTCATGGTGATCTCGCCGCCCGGCCCGGTGACCGGGCCCCCGTTGACCCGGGCGGCGGCCCGGCCGGCCGCGTCGACCAGCCGGTGCAGCTGGCGCAGGGCCAGGGTCGGGTCGGCGGCGCGGGACAGGGCGGTGAGCAGCTCGGCCGCCTCGGCGCCGGTGGGCGCCTGCGCCTCGACGTCCCACAGCCGCAGGCCGCTCGGCCCGGCCAGGTCGGCCGCGCGCACGCCGTCGTCGGCGAAGCCGTACCGGGCGAGCCGGCTGGGCCTGGTCACGGCTTACTGCCCCAGCAGCGGGAGCGTGCGGCCGGTGCCGGGGTTCGGTATGTCGGCGTCGGGCAGCGTGCCCAGCGCGAGCGAGGCGAACCGGGCCGCGAACGGCTGCCACACCTCCTCGACGTCGGCCAGGATCTGGGCCGTGGCGTACACGACCGCTTCGGCGTCGTAGCCCAGCTCGTCGATGCTCTCGCGGTCGCTCGCGGCCCACTGCTCGATCATCACGGCGTCGCACTCGATGTGGAACTGCACGCCCCAGGCCCGGTCGCCGAGGCGGAACGCCTGATGCGGGTAGCGGCTGGAGGCGGCGAGCAGGACGGCCTTGAGCGGCAGCTCGGTGATCTCGTCGCGGTGCCACTGGATCACGTCGGGCAGCAGCGGCACCCACTTGAACAGCGGATCGGTGTCGGCCGCGTCACGCTTGCCGACCAGGCCGGGCCCGATCTCGGGGCCGGAGGTGCTGCGCTCGACCAGTCCGCCGTGCGCGGAGGCGAGCAGCTGGCCACCGAGGCAGACGCCGAGGGTGGGCACCCGGTGACGTACGGCCTTGCGCAGCAGCCCTTCGAGCGCCGGGAACCAGGGCGCTCCGGGGGAGCCTTCGGCGTCGGAGTACGCGTTCTGGTCGCCCCCCAGCACGATCAGCGCCAGGAAGCCGTCCAGGTCGGCCGGCAGCTCGTCCCCGGCATGCGGGCGCAGCACGGTCAGCTCCAGGCCGGCCTCGGTCAGCCACTCCCCCAGCCGGCGCGGGTCGTCGCTCGGATCGTTCTCGATGACAAGTGCGGTCGCCACGTCCACGAGGCTAACGTGTTCACCCATGACAGCGCCGCAGCGTGTACGAGTCTCGACGCTGGAACTCTTCTTCGACCTGGTCTTCGTGTTCACGGTCATCCAGCTCTCGGAGACGCTCTCCGACCACCTCAGCCTGGCCACGTTCGGCGACATCATGCTGATCCTGTTCGTGGTCTGGTGGATGTACTCCGGATACGCCTGGCTGACGAACGCGGTGGCGCCGAGCAGCACGACAAGACGCACGCTGCTGCTGACCGGCATGGCCGGCTTCCTGGTGATGGCGCTGGCCATCCCCGAGGCGTTCGGCCGATACGGCTGGCTGTTCGGCGTGGCGTACCTGGTGGTGAACCTGGTGCACTCGGCGCTGTTCCTCACGACGGGCCCGGCCACCCGCCCCGCGATGCGGCTGCTGGCCCCACTGAACATCGTGTCGGCGCTGCTGGTGCTGGGCGGCGGCCTGGCGCCGGAGCCGTGGCGGCACATCCTGTGGATAGCCGCGCCGCTGGTGCAGATCGGCACCGGCTACCTCCGCCGGCTCGACCGCCTCCCGATCGCCGCCGGCCACTTCGTCGAACGCCACGGCCTGGTGGTCATCGTGGCCATCGGCGAGTCGATCCTGTCCATCGGCCTCGGCTTCCACGGCGTCGACCTGGGCCTGGGCGAGGTCCTGGTGGCGGTGCTGGGCCTCTGCGTGGCGTACTACCTGTGGTGGTTCTACTTCGCCGGCGACGACTCCCGGGCCGAACGAGTCCTGGCGGCCACGACCGACCCGCTGCGGCGGGCGAGGCTGGCCCTGAACGGCTGGGGCTTCGCCCACTACCCGATGGTGCTGGGCATCGTGGTGACAGCGGTCGGCGTCAAGAAGACGGTCGGCCACGCCTCCGACGGCCTGGGCTGGGGCCCGGCCCTGGCCCTCGGCGGAGGGGTGGCGCTCTATCTGGTGGGCCACGCCGCTTTCCTGGCCCTGCTACGCCTGCGGGGCGTCTACCACCGCCTGGCCGCGGCGGCGGTCGCGCTGGCCACTATCCCGCTGGGCCACACGTTGGCCCTGGCCCAGCTGATAGCGGTGGTCCTCATCATGGTCGCCGCCGCCATCATCGAAGACCTCCCCGAGGTGCGCCGAACCCATTCCACAGCCATAGGCGACTTCGGCCGCACCCCCGCCGACGACTGACACCCGTTCACGCCACACCGAACGGGTTGTCGATCACATACCGCCAGGTCCCGTCCGCACCGCGCCGGGCGACATCGGTGGCCGTGCCCTCGATGCGTACGGGTTCGCCATCCGGTCCGGCGCCCTCGATCGTCCAGTCAACGATCATCAAAGCGATGTCCTCGACGACATAGACGTGCCGGGGACGCACCCGCATCGGCAGCCCCAGCGCCAGAAACCGCTCGTTCGCGGCGACCCGGTGCGCCCCGGTCACCGGTGAACCCGGCTCCGGCACGAGAATCGCACCCTGCTCGTACATCGCCTCGACGGCAACCGGATCGCCGCTGCCGAACGCCGCGGCGAAGGCCGCCGGATGGTGCGCCGCATCGGCGGTCCGAGCCACGATGTCATCATGTCCAGCCATGACCACAGCCAAGAGGACGGCATCGTGGCTCACCAAACGGTGAGCCGCCGATGGGACGGCGACCTGGTCCCCGACGACGCCGGCCGCACCGACCGTCCCGACGCGGAATGCCCCGTGGAGGTGGCCCTAGCCGCGATCAGCGGACGCTGGACCACCCTGGTGTTACGCGAACTGATGCACGGCCCGCTGTCGTTCAGTGACCTCAGCACCGCACTCCCGCAGCTCAGCGACAAGGTGCTGGACGAGCGGCTCCGCCGTCTCCGCTCGCAGCACCTCGTCGAGCGCCGGTCCACCACCGGCTTCCCGAGCCGCGTCACCTACTCGCTCACCCACTCCGGGCACCAGCTGCGCCCGCTGCTCATCGAGCTGTACCGTACGGGGCTTCGCCTGCGGCAGCCCGCTTCCTGAGGGCGCCAAGGGGCCATCCGCTCATGCCACCGCCCCGTGCGCGGTCGACCACCGAGACCGCCGCGAAACCGTAAGCGCTGATTGCGCGCTCATGCCGATGAGATTGTGCCGCTCACGCCTCTTAAGTGCGTATCGACCGACTCCATTAATTCAAGTCGAACTTGCCTGTCCTATATTATGTCGTCCGGGTCGATTTCTGCCAAAAATGATGCAGGCGGGCTGATCGTGATCGGCCTCGAAACGGTGACGCTTATGTTCGCCAGGTCTCCTGAGGGGACGGTCGCCAAGAATGTGTTGCGCCCGTCATAAAGTGTGATTTTCCAGAGTCCCCGAACATATTGGGTAATGTCCTGCACTTTCAGGTCCTCTTGTGCCGGCGGTGTCTCTCCGGACTGCTTGCAACGAATGATCACCGCAAGGGTCGCAAGCAGAACAGCGTCGTCCCGCTTCCGAGGTCCTCCGCGACGGATCTTCGCAACCAACTGACGAAGGCCGTCGTATGCGGCATTGCCGAGTACGCCAGAGCCGATCGACCCGGCGATCCATACCGCAGCCGACTCCCACAGGGCAGCTCCTGAATGAGGCCGAGGGTCGTCGACTAGATCATCACAGGGCCACATGTATCTTTGGCAGCAGGGACAGGTTTCTTGGTTCGTCAGAGTGCCACAGTTTGGGCACCGCTCTTTCGGCGCAGTTACAGCACTCTCGTTGGAGTCGTCCACTATGTAAGAGTGTCGGATGCAGGCAAGGTCTGCACTCATCTGCCGCGATCCGCTCGGCCATGGGCCAGGCGCACGCTGCGTTCTGGCGGAAAGACGACGAGTGCTCTGACCACTGCTCCCGCGTACACCAGCATCTTGTCTCAGTAGCCGAACATCGACCCGGGTCACGACCCTCGAGGCATTGCCGTTACCGGCCCACGCACTGTCCGGGTCAGGGGGTCCAGCGGGCCACGAGCTCCGTGTCCTCGGTTTCGCCGGTCTCGTGGAAGCCCAGGGTGCGGTAAAGGTGCCGGGCCGCGGTGTTGTCGGCCTCGTAGCTCAGGGCCACGTTCGGGGTGCCCGGCTCGGCGATCAACTGCTCGCGGAGCTTTCGTACGGCCGCGTGGCCGATGCCCTGGCGCTGGTGCTGTGAACCGATGACCAGGCCGCCGATCCAGGCGCTGCCGTCGTCGTCCTTTGCCCACATGGCGAAGCCCACCACCTCGCCGTCGCGGGTGATGGCCAACGGGTTCCACAAGTTGCCGTAGTTGCACAGGCACAGGTAGTACGTGACGGCGTTGACGAAGCGCTGCTGGTCGGGGTGCACCGTCAGGGTTGCGCAGTCGCGCCAGTTTCCGGCGGTTACCGGCGTCAGCTCAACTTCAAGATCGATGGGCATCGGGACATTGTTGCCGATGGCCGCCCGGCGTGTGCCCCGCCGGGCGGCCACCCTCCCCCCAATGTGGCTCTACAGGCGGTCGGCGTCCACCACGGCCTGCGCGAACTCGCGCGGGGCCTCCTGCGGGACGTTGTGACCGACGTTGAATGTGCGGTGCCGGTACTTGCCGGTGAAGTGCGTCCGGTACGAGCTGCCGTTGCCCTCCGGCGTGAACGGGTCGTACTTGCCGTCGATCGTGATGGTCGGTACGGAGATCGGCGGCGGGGGCAGCACCTGGAGCTTCTTCTCGATCGCGGCATACTCGGGCTCGGCCGGGGCCAGGCTCTGCCGCCACCGGTAGTTGCCGATGACGATCGGCACGTAGTCCGGGTTCTTGAACGCGGCGGCCGTCCGGTCGTAGACGGCCTGCGAGAACTTCCACGTCGGCGAGTTGAACTTCCAGATGAACTGGCCCATCTCCGACGTGTACTTGGTCAGGCCCTTCACGCCGCGCTCGGTGGCGAAGTAGTACTGGTACCACCAGTCGTTCTCGGCCGCCGGCTCGAGCGGGGACAGGTTCGCCTCCAGGTTGGTGATCAGATATCCGGTCACCGAGACGAGAGCCTTGACCCGCTCCGGCCACAGGGCGGCGATGATGTCGGCGGTCCGCGAACCCCAGTCGTAGCCGGCCAGCACCGCGCGACGGATCTTCAGCTTGTCCATCAGCGCGAGGATGTCCAGGGCGAACGCGGCCTGGTCGACGTTGCGCGGCGTCGACGCGGACCGGAACGTGGTGCTGCCGTGGCCGCGGAAGTAGGGAACGATCACCCGGTAGCCGCGCGCGGCGAGCAGCGGCGCCACGTCGACATAGCTGTGGATGTCGTACGGGAAACCGTGCATCAGGACGACCGGGGTGCCCTTGGCCGGGCCGAGCTCGACGTAGCCCTGGTTGAGGACGCCGGCGTCGATCTGCCGCACCGGGCCGAAGTGCCCGGCCCGGGTGCTGCTGCTGGTGACCGGGGCCGCCGCTTCGGCGGCGCCGCCCATGACGAGCGGGGCGACACCCGCGGCCAGCGCGGCCGAGCCGGCCGCTTGCAGGAATTGACGTCGGGGGTTGTTGGTGACCATGGAAGGAGCCTCCTGGCGAGATCGACTGTGGACGCGCAACTCACGTTCACATGCCGCCCACTCCAGCCAACCCAGGGAAACTCCCTGGTCCGGGCCCCGGCACGGGCCCCAGGTGACCAAGCACACCGTTTACTGAGCCAGCAAGGCCTGGGCGAAGCGGGCCTCGAGACGGGCGGCCGCGCGGACCACCAGCGGCAGGGTGACGGCGAAGGCCAGGGCGGTGACGAGATAGAAGACGACCGAGGTGCTGTACGCCTCCCCGAGCCCCAGCCAGTGCGGCACGCCATGGTCGTCCGGGCCGTCCGGCAGCGCCCAGCCCCACGCCGACCAGGTGAGGCCGCCGAGCAGGCCCGACCACCAGGCCACCACGAAGGAGAACCCGATCGTGTTCGGGATGAAGCGGATCAGGGCGTGTGCCAGGTCGCGCCACGCCTGCGGGTCGGCCAGGCGGTGCCGGGCCGAGCCCGTACGGTAAACCGGGTCCTGGATCCTTTGACCCAGAACCGCGCCGATGCGGCGGCGCTCCACGGCGGCGAAGCCGCGGGCCGCGAACAGCGCGGCGACGAGAATGGGCACGCCGATCCAGACCGCCGCGAGGCCGAGACCGAGCGAGAAAGCGGTCACGCCGACGGTGAGGGCGGCGATCCCGACCGGAAATCCGGTGAGGACGTAACGGGTGTCGGCGCCGACCCGCGCGAACGGGCGGACGGCCATGACCGGGGCTTCGAGCTGTGTCGTCGTCATGGCAATGACGCTAGGCAGCAGGCTGCCCACAACCGATCCGGTGAGCTGGCCGATCGATGGTGGTGCCAGCCCTACCTGTCCCGGGCGTGAACCGCGACGGGCTGCCCGTGCCCCGGCACGACAGTGTCGAACTCGTGCCGCAGCCCGAGCTTCTCCATGACCCGCCCCGACCGTCCATTGCCGACGTGGCGAATGCTGACGACCCGCTCGAGCCCACGATCCTCGAAGCCGAACCGCAAAGCCTCGGCCGCCGCCTCGGTCGCGTAGCCCTTGCCCCAGTGCGGCCGCGCCAGCCGCCACCCGATCTCCACGGCCGGCATGACCTCGGGCAGGAACTCAGGAACGGAAAGGCCGGCCCACCCCAGGAGTACGCCTTCGTCCCGCCCCTCGACCGCGAAAAGCCCGAACCCGTGCCGCGCCCAGACCTCCCGCATCCGCCGCAGCCGCTCCGCGCTCTGTTCCCGGTCGAGCACGGCCCCGTCGAGGATGTAGCGCATCACCTCAGGATCGGCGTTCATGGCGGCGAGCGCGTCGAGATCCTCATCCCGCCATTCGCGCAGAACCAGCCGCTCGGTCTCCAGCGTGACCATATGTCCGCCCTTCCGTTGATCTTGGCGTGCATCGACCTCACCGCGCCTTCGCCATGGTAGTTCTGGGGCTTTTGTCGGTGAGGGCGTGCACCGGCGAGCCGGCTCCGATCGCGGCCCCGACCACGGCGCCGTCGCCGTCGGCCGGCTCGGCGCCGGCCCACTCGGCATCGGCGCCGGCGGCGCTCGGCGATCCGGGTGGGCGCGCCCTCGTTCGCCGTGAGGACCAGATCGGGCCCTGGCAGGCCACCGTCGGCGCCGCGACGGACACCGGCGCGCTCGATGTGGTCGTCACCTGCGCCGGCGGCGGCTCCGTGACCGTCGAGTACGGGAAGTCGGCCTCGATCACGACGGGCTGCGGCGGGACGGAGGTGAACCGCGGCCGGGACGAGGCGATGCCCCGGGGCACGGTGAAGCTCTCGGTCACGCCCGACGGCGATCAGCGGTGGTCGATCCTGGTGACCCGCGGGGCGTCTGACGCGGTCTGGTACCAATCAGCGCGTGGACGTCCTCGATCAGGTGCTCGAGCGGGCGGCCTCGGACCCCAACGTGCGCGGCGTGATCCTCACCGGGTCGCGGGCCCGGGCGTGGAGACGGCCCGGTCCGACTACGACGTGACGATCGTCGTGGCCGAGCAGGAACAACCGTGGCGACACGACACCCGCACCAGCGTGCTGGACGAGGTGGTCGGGACCGTGGCGGCGCTCGCCAACCTCTCGCCGCACTGGAACCGGTACTCCTACCGGGGCGCGAAAGCGCTGCTCGACCGCCTCGACAGGGGCATCGCCGAGCTGGTCGAGCGGAAGGCCACGCTGTCCGCCGAGGAGGCGCCGGCGATGGCCGGGGACCACCTGGACTCGTACATCAATCAGCTTTGTCGGTGTGCCAAGAGCCGCCGGGACGGTACCGTGTTCGCGCTGTTCGGGCGGCGACACCGCGCTGCGCCTGTTCCCGGCGGTGATCGATCTGGCCCGTCGCGGAGGGCACGGCGACCTAATCGACAGCTGGGGAAGCGACATCGAGCTGATCGCGGCGGCGGCCGAGATAGGCCCGCTCGGCTGAGTTGCCGGTCAGGGCCAGGGCTCGGCCGTACGCGGCGTGGGCCTCCCCGCCGCGGCCCAGGCGCCGGAGCAGGTCGGCGCGGGCCGCGTGGAAGGCGTGGTAGCCGTCGAGCGGCCCGGCCAGGCGGTCGATCTCGGTCAGGCCGGCGGCCGGGCCGTCCACCTCGGACAGCGCCACCGCCCGGTTGAGGTGGACGATCGGTGACGGGTCGAGCCGGGCCAGGGTGCCGTAGAGGGCGACGATCGCCGGCCAGTCGGTGCCCCCGGTTTCCATGTGGACCGCGTTGATCGCGGCCAGCACCTGGTAGCGGCCCGGTGGGTCGCCGCCGGCCGCGACCGCCGCGATCCGTTCGCGAATCAGGGCCTGGGCCTCGGCGACGAGGTCGCCGTTCCAGGCGGCGCGGTCCTGCTCGGTCAGGGTCACCAGCTCGCCGGTGGCGGAGATCCGGGCCGGGCGCCGGGCGTCGATGAACAGCATCAGGGCCAGCAGGCCGGTCACCTCGCCCCGGCCGGGCAGGAGACTCCGCAGCAGCCGGCCCAGGCGGATCGCCTCGTCGGTGAGGTCGGCGCGGATCGGATCGTCGCCGTCGCCGGCCAGGTAGCCCTCGTTGAAGACCAGGTAGACCACGGCCAGGACGCCGGCCAGCCGGTCGCGGATGTCGGCCGCTGACGGCACCCGGTACGGGATGCGGGCCGCCTTGATCTTCGTCTTGGCCCGGGTGAGACGTTTCGCCATGGTCGCCTCCGGCACCAGGAAGGCGCGGGCGATCTCGGCCACGGTGAGGCCGCCGAGCAGGCGCAGGGTCAGCGCCACCCGGGCCTCCATGGCCAGCGCGGGATGGCAGCAGGTGAACACCAGCCGGAGCCGGTCGTCCTCGATCGGCCCGGCCGGCTCGGCGAAGGGGTGCATGATCCGGGCCGCCTCGTGCTTGGCGTCGCGTTGCGACTCGCGACGGAGCCAGTCGATCGCCTTGCGGGTGGCGGTGGTGACGAGCCAACCCCCAGGATTAGGGGGTACGCCGTCACGCGGCCACCGCTCGGCCGCGGCGGCGAAGGCGTCGGCGGCCGACTCCTCGGCCAGGTCGAGGTCGCCGAAGCGGCGGGCCAGGCCGGCGACCACCCGCGCCCACTCCTCGTGGTGGGCACGGATGATCGCCTGCTCGGCGTCGATCACTTCGCGGTGACGCCCGGGCCCCGGAACCGGTGCACCTCCTGCGGCCAGTCGAGCGCCACGGTGAGCCGGCCGGCCCAGTAGCGGGCCGTCTCGTCGTCGGGGACCTCCACGGCACAGAAGCCGCCCAGGTGCTCCTTCGTCTCGACGTACGGGCCGTCGGTGAAGACCGGCTTCCCGTCGACCGCCTCGACACTGCACACCGCGGTGGACCGGTCGAGCCCGCCGTTGGTGAAGATCAGAACGCCCTGGTCGCGCATCTCGTCGAGCACGACCCGCGCCGCCTTGGCCTTGCCGGCCAGTTCGTCGGAGGTGTGCTCCTGCACCCACTCGTCATTGAAGGTGATCAGGTACTCGGTCATGGTCGCTCCCTCTCGGTTCAGGCCGGACACTAGTTCCACGAACGGCCCGGCCCAAGAAGGACACTGAGTCAGAAGGTGTGTTCGGTCGAAGGGAATTCGCCGCCTCGGACCTCCGCCGCGTATTGGCGCGTGGCCTCGGCCAAGATGCCCGACATGTCGGCGTATTTCTTGACGAAGCGCGGCGCCTTGCCGGTACGCAGACCGACCATGTCCTGCCAGACGAGCACCTGGGCGTCGGTGTCGGGGCCGGCGCCGATGCCCACGGTCGGGATGTCGAGCTCCTTGGTGATGGTCTTGGCGACCTCGCCCGGAACCATCTCGAGCACGACGGCGAAGGCGCCCGCGTCGGCCACCGCGCGAGCGTCGGCCACCACCTGGGCGGCCGAGTCGTCGCGGCCCTGCACGCGATAGCCGCCGAGCGTGTGCTCGCTCTGCGGAGTGAAGCCGACGTGGCCCATGACCGGGATGCCGGCGCCGGTCAGGGCCTCGATCTGGGCGGCGACGCGGCGGCCGCCCTCGAGCTTGACGGCGTGGGCGCCGCCCTCCTTCATGAAGCGGACGGCGGTGCGCAGGGCCTGGGTCGGGCCCTCCTCGTAGCTGCCGAAGGGCAGGTCGGCGACGATCAGCGCGGTGGTGGTGGCGCGGACGACGGCGCGGACCAGCGGGAGCAGCTCGTCGACGGTGACCGGCAGGGTGGTCTCGTAGCCGTAGACGTTGTTGGCGGCCGAGTCGCCGACGAGCAGGACGGGTACGCCGTTCTGGTCGAAGATCGCGGCGGTGTACTGGTCGTACGAGGTCAGCATGGGCCAGCGGTCGCCCCTGGCCTTGGCGGCCTGGAGGTCGCGGGTCCGGACCCGGCGAGTGGCCGGCCCCCCGTACAGCGTGGGAATTTCCGACATTTCCGACTCCTTCCCTCGAGGCCGCCGTGATGCGGTCCCCGGGTACGTTCGAATCGTCGCACCTGGCGCGCCCGCGCGGCAGTGGAGGTTGTCACAGCCCTTCGCGGAACCTGTTGGTGATCGGCAGGCGGCGGTCGCGGCCGAACGCCTTGCCCGAGATCTTGGTGCCGGGAGCGGACTGGCGCCGCTTGTACTCCGCCAGGTCGACCAGGCGCAGGACCCGGTCGACCAGGGCCTGGTCGTGCCCGGCGGCGATGAGGTCGTCGCGGCCCATGTCGTGGTCGACGTAGCCGGCCAGGATCGGATCGAGCAACTCGTAGTCGGGCAGCGAGTCGGAGTCCTTCTGGTCCGGCCGCAGCTCGGCGCTCGGCGGCTTGGTGATCGAGCTGTCCGGGATGGGCGGCGTGCCCGGCCGCGTGTTGCGCCAGCGGGCCAGCTTCCACACCATCGTCTTCGGCACGTCCTTGAGCGGATTGAAGCCGCCGACCGAGTCGCCGTAGAGCGTGGAGTAACCGACAGCAAGCTCACTCTTGTTACCCGTGGTGAGCACGAGGTGCCCGTCCTGGTTCGACAGCGCCATCAGGATGACACCGCGGACGCGGGCCTGGAGGTTCTCCACGGCCAGGCCGGAGAGCGACATGTTGGCCAGGAACGCGTCGACCATCGGCTGGATGGGCTCGGTGCGGTAGTCGAGGCCTGTGCGCTTGGCCAGGTCGGCGGCGTCGTCCTTGGAGTGCTCGGAGGAGTATCCGCTGGGCATCGAGACGCCGGTGACGCGGTCGGCGCCCAGCGCGTCGACGGCGATGGCGGCCACCACGGCCGAGTCGATGCCGCCGGACAGGCCGAGCGCCACCGAGCGGAACCCGTTCTTGTCGACGTAGTCGCGCAGGCCGAGCACCAGGGCCGACCAGATCTCCTCTTCGTCGACCACGCGCTCGGCGATCCCGCCGTCCCGCTTGTCGCCCGGGTGCGGCCGCAGATCACCCAAAGCGCCCACCCGGTTGATCACCATGTCGTCATCGATGTGCTGTTCGCCGGGCGGAACGTCCGTTTCATCGGTTTTACCGCAAACGTTCGGCGTGGGATCCGCCGCCGGCAGGGACAAATCGTGCACCAGGAGCTGCGACGAGAACTGCCCGGCCCGGGCCAGCAGTTCCCCGCCGGCGGTCACGATCAGCGAATCACCGTCGAAGACGAGCTCGTCCTGCCCGCCGACCATGTTCACGTACGCGACCGTGGCCCCGGCCTCGGCCGCCCGCCGCTTGACCAGCGGCAGCCGCACGTCGTCCTTGTTCAGCTCGTACGGCGAGGCGTTGATGTTGACCACCAGCCCCACGCCGGCCTCCCGGGCCGCCGTGAACGGCCCCCCGGCCTGCCAGATGTCCTCACAGACGGTGAGTGCGACATCGACCCCGCCCAGGCGCACCACGGTCAGTGACGTGCCCGGCTCGAAGTAGCGGTCCTCGTCGAAGACGCCGTAGTTGGGCAGGTGGTGCTTGTAGTACGTGGCCACGACCTCGCCACCCAGCAGCAGGGCCGAGGCGTCCCGCCGGCCCCGTCCGGGGACCGCGTCGGCGCTGGTGTGCGGCGGCCCGTCCGAGTCGACATATCCGACAACGACCGCCATATCTCCCAGGCCGTCGGCGGCGAGATCACCGGCGAGGGCGGACAGGGCCGAGCGTGACGCGTCGACGAACGAGTTGCGGAAGACCAGGTCCTCGATGGGATAGCCGGTCAGCATCATCTCGGGGAAGGCGACCAGCTGCGCCCCCTCGTCCGCGGCGCGCCGGGTCCACGACCGCACAGAAGCGGCATTTCCGGCAATGTCGCCAACCGTGGAGTTGACCTGGGCCAGGGCGATCCGCAGCGTGGGCATGACCCTTATTCTTCCCCAAGACGCCGCACGCCTATCGCCACCCGGGACATCCTCACAGCCCCCGGTCAGCGTAATGTCGGCGTAACCGGACCAGGGAAGACTGGCCTGCTAGGCCACCACGGACGATGGAGTGAACGTTGGACCGACAGCAGGAGTTCGTGCTTCGCACTCTCGAGGAGCGCGACATCCGTTTTGTCCGGCTCTGGTTCACCGACGTGCTGGGCACCTTGAAGAGTGTGTCCGTCGCCCCGGCCGAGCTCGAGTCCGCCTTCGAGGAGGGCATGGGCATCGACGGCTCGGCCATCGAGGGCTTCGCCCGGGTCTACGAGTCGGACATGGTGGCCATGCCCGACCCGACGACCTTCCAGGTCTTCCCCTTCGAGGGCGGCGCCAGCGGCGAGTCCGCCCGCATGTTCTGCGACATCCTGCTGCCCGACGGCAGCGCGGCCTGGGCCGACCCGCGCCACGTGCTGCGCCGGGGCCTGGCCAAGGCGGCCGAGAAGGGCTTCACCTTCTACACCCACCCCGAGGTCGAGTTCTTCCTGGTGCAGGACGGCCCGCTCGACGGCTCGCTGCCCATCCCGGTCGACTCGGGCGGCTACTTCGACCACACCACCCACTCGATCGCCCGCGACTTCCGCCGGCAGGCCGTGCTGGCCCTGGAGCGCATCGGCATCTCGGTCGAGTTCAGCCACCACGAGGTCGCGCCCGGCCAGCAGGAGATCGACCTGCGCTACGCCGACGCGCTGACCACGGCCGACAACATCATGACGTTCCGCCACGTGGTCAAGGAGGTGGCGCTGTCGCAGGGCGTGCGGGCCACCTTCATGCCGAAGCCGTACACCGACCAGCCCGGCAGCGGCATGCACACCCACCTGTCGCTGATGGAGGGCGAGCGCAACGCCTTCTACGACGCCGACGACCCGATGAAGCTGTCCAAGACGGCCCGCTCGTTCATCGCCGGCCTGCTGGTGCACGCCCGTGAGTACACCGCGGTCACCAACCAGTGGGTGAACTCGTACAAGCGGCTCTTCCCGCTCCAGCTGCCCAACGCGATCACCGAGTCCCCCGCCTTCGTCAGCTGGGGCCACCTCAACCGCTCGGCCCTGGTCCGGGTGCCCGCGTTCGGCAAGCCCAGCTCGGCCCGCGTCGAGGTCCGCTCGATCGACTCGGCCACGAACCCCTACCTGGCCTTCGCCGTCATGCTGGGCGCCGGCCTCAAGGGCATCGAGGAGGGCTACGAGCTGCCCCCGGGCGCCGAGGACGACGTCTGGTCGCTGTCGCCGGCCGAGCGCAAGGCCGCCGGATACGAGGCGCTGCCGGAAAACCTGTCCGAGGCCATCGACGTGATGGAGAAGTCCGAGTTGATCGCCGAGGTCCTCGGCGAGCACGTCTACGACTTCTTCCTGCGCAACAAGCGGGCCGAGTGGGAGCAGTACCGCCGCGAGGTCACCCCCTACGAGCGGCAGCGTTACCTGGGCGCGCTGTAGTTATGTAGACGCCTTCTTGTACGGTCTCTCCTGACATCACGTGAAGGAGAGGCCGTGCTCGAGGATCTGCTTGAAGGTGCTGGCCGCAGCATCGTTTTCGGTATCGTCGGCATCGGCCTCATGGCCGTCGGCTATCTGCTCATCGACGTACTCACTCCGGGCAAACTGCGCGACCTGATCTTCGTGGAGCGCAACCCGAACGCCTCGCTGCTGCTGGCGGCGAACCAGCTCGGCATCGCCGCCATCGTCACCACGGCGATCTTCACCAGCTATGAGGACTTCGGCCAGGGCCTGGCCTCGACGGTGCTGTTCGGCATCATCGGCATCGGCATCATGGGCCTGGCCTTCCTGGTCCTCGACTGGATGACTCCCGGCAAGCTCGGCGAGGTCATCTGCACCCCCGAGCGCCACGGCGGCGCCCTGGTCAGCGCCGCTTCGCACTTTGGTGCGGCTTTGATCGTCTGCGCCTGCATCTCTTAGAGGTACGCATCCTGGACCCGAGCCCGCTTCGACGGGCCCGGGTCCGCGCGTCCCGGCCTCTCTGCCGCGGCTGCCGGGCTGTCCTGCAACGAAAGCTTCAAGCATTCCGCAGGAGCAGCCCACCGCCCCAGACGAGCGCGACGACGGTGCCGGCCAGGAAGACCACGGCCCAGATCTCCCTGGGCACCAGGGTCCGCCGCCGCAGCACGTCGGCGTCGCCGCCCTCGATGGTGTAGTCCCGCCACGTCATGAAGACGAGCATCCGCTGCACGGCCCCGATCAGCAGCAGCCACACCCAGACGTGCGCGTAGAGCGCCTGCACCGGCCCGTCGGCCTTGGTCGCCATCATCCAGATCAGCACGATCAGCCCCGGCACGAGCAGCCAGCCGAGGAAGCCGCGCACCGCGATCAGCATGAGCACGAGAAAGGCCAGACTGGCCCACAGCACCCCGTCGACGTGCCCGTGCAGCAGCATCCAGGCCCCGGCCAGCCCGAACAACGAGGGCCCGAGATAGCCGGCCATGGTCACAAAGATGTCCACCAGCCACGGCAGCGCCTCTTTCGGCTCGGTCGAGCCCCCACCGCCGCGCTCGAACCGGATGGCCTTGACCGCCCGGAAGAGCAGAACCGCCAGCAGGGCGTGCCCGCCCTCATGGGCCACGACCACGAAGAACCGGCTCAGGAACCAGAGCGGCACGGCCAGCACCCACGCCAGCAGAGCCGCCGTCCAGGCAACATTCCCCGCCGCCACCCCCGCAAGCTAGCGACCCCATCCCGCACCGCACCACGGTCCGTTCACCCGACCCGTTCTGCGACGCGACGTCCGGATCACGAGCGATCACGGGCCATACTGGGTGAATGACGCGGCGCCGGCTGTGGGCATCGATGACGATCGTCGGTTGTGTGCTGCTCCTGGGCGGGTGGATCGCCTTCCTCGCCCGCAACGGCCTGGACCGGGCCGACCAACTGTCCAGCGTGGTCGGCGCCATCATCGCCGCCGCTCTGGGTGTCGCTGGGCTGTGGGCCGCGCTGCGCCCCGCCTCCGGCCAGGACGCGGGTCAGGTGCAGATCAACCAGGCCTCCGGAAACGCCACGATGTACAACGTCCAGGACGGCGACCTGCACACTGGCGCGCCGGCGAGGCCCGATGAGACGTGAGGTGGCGCCCCAGCAGGTGAATATCGCCGGTGACGCCGCCACGTTGCTCGCCGTCCAGAACGGCGACCTGCACGTGCATCAGCGGATCGGCACCCATTTCATCGACGAGCTGTCGTTCGGCGCCGTCACCATGCCGTCCGGACAGCAGCCGAGCCGGCTTCTCAACGCGGGCAACCGGGTCGTCCGCTTCACCGGCCGGGAGCGGGAGCTGGCCGAGCTGACCGCCTGGCGTGACGCCGGCGCCGCGATGGCGGTCCGCCTGGTGCACGGCGGCGCCGGGCTGGGCAAGACGCGGCTGGCCCACCGGTTCGCCGAGCTCTCGCACGGCGCCGGGTGGGTCACCGTGCGGGCCCGGCACAGCCGCGACGCCGTGATCCAGCCGGTCGAGGTGGCGGCCGGAAACGCCCTGGTCGCGGTGAAGCCGCTGCTCGTGGTGGTCGACTACGCCGAGCGGTGGCCCCTGTCCGATCTGCTGGCGCTCCTGCTGGACCGGCGCCTGCACGCCGGCCGGGCGCTGCGGATCCTCCTGCTGGCCCGGCCCCTCAGCGCCTGGTGGGACGCGCTCACCTACCGGCTCGCCGAGGCGTTGGGGGTGCACGCTGACAGCACCGAGCTGACGACACTGGACACGGCCCGGATCGGCTACCGGGAGGTGTTCGAGGTCGCGCGCGAGTGCTTCGCGCGGGCATTGACCGTGGCCGAGCCCGGCGGTCACGTGCCGGAGATCGAAGGTTCGTTCCTTACCGTGCACATGGCGGCCCTGGCCCACGTCCTCGCCGTCGCGCACGGTGAGACGCCGCCGACCGATCCTGGGCAGTTGTCGGCATATCTGCTGTCGCGGGAGCGGAGCCACTGGCAGTCGATGTACGACAACGACCGGCGGGTCGAGTCCAGCCCGCAGGTGATGGGCCGGACGGTGTACGTGGCCGCGCTGACCCGGTCGCTCGACTACGCGTCGGCCGTCCCGGTGCTGAAGGCGGTCACCGTGGCCGAAGGGGCCGACGTCGCCGGCCGGATCCTCGCCGACCACGCGATGTGTTATCCGCCGCACGACCCGGACACGGTGCTGGAACCGCTCTATCCCGACCGGCTGGCCGAGGACTTCGTCGCGTTGCAGACCCCCGGCCACCCGGTCGGCGGATTCCGGCCCGATCCGTGGGCCGGTGGCGCGCTCGGCGCCCTGCTGGCCCACGACGCGCGGAGCGCCGGCACCGCCTTGCCGCTCCTGATCGAGGCCGCCCGGCGGTGGCCGCATCTGTCGGCGGAACAGCTCGTGCCCGTACTGCGAAAGCATCCCGAACTCGCGGTCCGGGCCGGCGCGGCGGCACTGTCGGCGATCGCGTCGGCCCCCACGATGCCGCTGGACGTGCTGGTGGCGATCGAGTCCGCGTTCCCGGCCGAGCCGACCACCGATCTCCACGCGGGCATAGCGGCGATCACCGAGCGGCTCGCCTCCGAGGTGGCGGGCCATACCGGCGATCCGGTGCGCACGATCGCCCTGGCGGTGAAACTCGGCTGGCGAAGGCTCGACTCGGGCCGGGTCAAGGACGGCATCGCCCTGCTCACCGAGGCGGTGGCCATCGCACGGCAGCTGATCGACAACGACCGGGCCGCCCACGCGGCCCAGTTCGAGTTCGCCGTGCGCAGCCTCGGCCTGGCTCACGCCCGCGCCAAGGACTGGGCTCCGGCCGCCGACCGGCTCGGCGAGGCGGTCGGGCTGTGGGCCGACGGCCGGGCACGATGCACACCGTCGGCCGAGGACGTCGCCGCCTGCCTGGCCGATCTCAGCCTCGCCCTGTGGCACCAGGGCCGCGGCACGTCCTCCCTCTCCGTCCGGCACCGGGCGATCGCTCAGCTGCGGCGCCTGGTCGCCGTCGACGGCCGGCACCGGCTGACCTTGATTCGCGTGCTGGTCCAGCAGGCCGATCAGCTGCGCCACGGCGACCGCCGCGAGGACGCGCTGGACGCGATCGACGAAGCCCTGGACCTGCTGAGGGCGGTGGCCGGAAACGCCGGCGCCGGGCTGGAGCTTGATTTCGCGGCGGCCCTTCTCGGGCGGGCGAAGACGCTGCAATCGCTGGGCCGCACGGACGAGGCGGCTTTCGCCGTCTCGGGCGCGGTGGAGGTGTTCCGGCGGCTGGCCGAGGTGAACGTCCTCTACGACGACGACCTGGCTCAAGCTCGCCAGGTGGAGGCGAGCATCCACGCCGGCCGGCGCCGATGGCGGGAAGCGCTCGACGCGCAAGCCGAGACGGTCGCGATCCGCCGGCGTCTCGTGCGGATCAGCGCGGAACGGCACGGGCTCGAACTCATGCACGCGCAGATCAGGTTCGCTCGCATCTGCCACGACGGCGGATCGCGGACCGACGCCGCCCTGGCCGCACTGGACGAGGTGATCGAGATGGCCCGGGCGCCCCGGTACGCGGACGTCCGGGACCGCCTGGTCCTGACCGCCCGCTCCATCGGCGCCGACCTCCTCGACGCGGCCGGCCGGCACACGGACGCGGACGCCGTGCGCGGCCAGATGCACCGCCCGGCGCCCCCGAAGCAGGCCCCATCGGCGCCGGGCGACGTGATCAAGGAGGCTCGCACGATCGGCAACCTGGCGCCCTATCTGGCCCGCATCCGGCTGGAACAGTTGCCCTCCCGGGAGGTCGCCGCGCTGATCCTCGCCATCAGGCCCGGCTACGACTGGTTCGATCTCATGTTCCGCGGATTACTCCCGGACAAGCGGCTGACGATCGTGAAGTGGCTCATGCGAGACGACGCGCTCCTGGGCGACACGATGCTGCTCGGATATCTGACCCCGCTGCTGAGGGCCATCCCCGACAGCGATCTGGTCCCCATCCTGGATCGGAGCACTCCCGCGACGGCAGCCGCGGTCCTCGACAAGTTCTCCATCGGAACAGCCTCAGCGGTGTTACGGCTTCTGAGGCCCGCGCAGGCCGAAGCCATCATCCGCCGGCTCGGTTACGACCCTGGCCGCGCTTTCCCCCGCGCGTAGTGACGGAGCGGCTTGTTCTGCGGGGCTGAAGCTCCGTACCCCGAACCCCTGACGCGATGAAGATCTATTACCCGCGCCGCTCGGTGAAGTACGCGGCGCTCTGGTCGTCGGCCGGGTAGTACGACTCGATGGCGACCTCGTCCAGCGTGATGTCGAGCGGGGTGCCGAACGTGGTGATGGTCGAGAACAGCCGCAGCTCGCGGCCGTCGACGCGCAGGATCATCGGGATCACGACGTCGGCGTCGACCCGGGGGCCGGCCGGCTCGGCCAGCAGCTCCTCGTAGAGGGCGGTCAGCTCGGGGTCGGGCGCGGTGGCGAGCTGGCGCCCGATGCGGGTGCGGAACACCGCCCGGACGTCGCCCAGATTGACGATCATGGGGGCGAAGCCGCGCGGGTCCAGGGCCAGCCGCACGAGGTTGACCGGCGGGCGCAGCAGCGCCGGGTCGGCCCGGGCCAGGAACGGGTCGACGGCCCGGTTGGTCTCGACGATGTTCCAGCCCCGGTCGAAGACCAGCGCCGGATAGGGCTCGTGCGCGCGCAGCACCCTCCGCACCGCGTCCCGGGCCGCTGTCAGCGCCGCGTCGTCGAGTGGGCGCCTCTGGTAGCGGGGCGCGAACCCGCCCGCGAGCAGCAGCCGGTTGCGGTCGCGCAGCGGCACGTGAAGCTGCTCGGCGAGGCGCAGGATCATGTCGGCGCTCGGCCGCGACTTTCCCGTCTCGACCAGGCTGACGTGCCGCGCCGACACGTCGGCGGCGATCGCCAGGTCGAGCTGGCTGAGCGCCCGGCGCTGCCGCCATTGCCGCAGGAGCTCCCCGACCGTGTCCACGTCGATGGAGCGTACGCATTCTCCAGGCGTACGCCATGAAATGCCGTTTCATCGACAAGCCGGCAACCAGGCGAAAACACTGTCCACCATGACCAACAAGAGCATCGTCGAGCGCACCCTCACCGGCTTCGTCGCGACCGGTGACGTCGACGTCGTGGCCCACGCCCTCAGCGACGACTTCCGCCACCACCGCCCCGGCTCGATCACCTCGACCAAGCGGGAGTGGCTGGCCGCGCTCCGCAAGGCCCAGGCGCCGCTGGAGGGCATGCGCGTCACCATCACCCACCTGCTGGCCGACGGCGACCACGTCATCGTCCATTCGCAGCGCCGCCTGCCCGCCACAGGCGCCGAGATCGCCGTCATCGAGATCTGGCGCCTGGCCGACGGGCTGATCGCCGAGGGCTGGGAGCTGATCGAGCCCCTGTCGCACGTTCCGGCCAACCTCGAATGGTGGGCTCAGCCGCCGACATGACGGAGGACGGCCAGCACGCGCCGGTTGTCGGTGTCGGACGGTGGCAGGCCGAGCTTGGTGAAGATGTTCGCGACGTGCTTCTCGACGACGCCGGGGGTGATGACCAGGGCGGCCGCGATGCCGGCGTTGGAACGGCCCTCGGCCATCAGGGCCAGCACCTCGCGCTCGCGTGGGGTCAGGGTGGCCATGCCGGTGGTCTCCCGGCCGGCCCGCATCAGGTGGCCGACCACCTCCGGGTCGAGGGCCGTGCCGCCCGAAGCGACGCGGGTCAGGGCGTCCACGAAGTCGGCCACGTCGGCGACCCGGTCCTTCAGCAGATATCCGACGCCGGTGGGGCGGTCGGCCAGCAGGCGGGTCGCGTAGCGGGTCTCGACGTACTGGGAGAAGACCAGCACGCCGACGGTGGGATGGTCGCGGCGGATGTCGATGGCGGCGCGCAGGCCCTCGTCGGTGTGGGTCGGGGGCATGCGGATGTCGACGATGGCCACGTCGGGCACGTCGGTGGCTATCGCCGCGCGCAGCGCCTCCGCGTCGGCCACCGCGGCGCACACCTCGAAGCCCCGGTCGGTCAGGAGCCGGACCAGGCCCTCGCGCATCATCGCGGCGTCCTCCGCGATCACCACCCGCATGGGCATGTCCCCGTTCATACGTGTGTGGGCAGTTCGATCTCGACCCGGGTCGGGCCGCCGGGCGGGCTCGTCACGCTCATCCGGCCGTCCACGACGGAGATACGGCGGGCCAGGCCGGACAGTCCGGGGCCGTCCGGGTCGGCCCCGCCGGCACCATCGTCCTCCACGGTCAGCTTCAGACCCCCGCCGGCGTACAGGTCGATCCTGGTCGCCCCGCTGTGTTTGGCCGCGTTGGCCAGCAGCTCGGCCGCGCAGAAGTAGGCGATGGTCTCGATCGCCGGCGCCGGGCGCACGGGCAGGTCGACGCGCACCGTGACCGGGATGGCGCTGCCGCTGGCCAGGGTGGCCAGCGCGTCGCCGAGGCCGTTGTCGAGGACCGGCGGATGGATGCCGCGCACCAGGTCGCGCAGGTCGGCCAGGGCCTGTTTGGCGCCCTGGTGGGCCAGCGCCACCAGTTCACGGGCCTGGTCCAGGTCGGGTGGCGGCCCGTCGGCGCCGAGCTTCTCCTTGGCCATGCCGAGGTTCATGGCCAGGGTGGCCAGCCGGATCTGGGCGCCGTCGTGCAGGTCCCGTTCCAGCCGGCGCATCATGGCGGCCGCGTCGTCGATGGCCCGGGCCCGGCTGACCCTCAGCTCGGCGAGCCGGCCCGGTCCGAGCAGCCGCCGCATCGCGGCCAGGTCGAGGCTCACGCCGGCCCGCGTCAGCCAGGGCGCCACCAGCAGCATGGCCAGCCCTGCGGCGGCGATCAGGAACGTCCCCGCGAACGTCCGCGTGCCGATCGGGCCGAACGGCGTCAGCGCCCACACCGGCCCGAGGGTCGTGCCCGGCGGATGGTTGCGGAACAGTGGCCACCACAACGGATAGCTCAGATTGACCACGCCGAACACGTAACAGAAAGCGCCGTAGCCCTCGGGGATGGCCAGTGGCACCTTCAGCACGCCGTAGCCGAGGGCGCGCCATCCCGGCCCGTCGGAGATCCGCCTCGACCGCCGGGGCGGCGGCGCGTCGATGTGTTCGCCGAGCAGCCGGTGGGCCAGCCCACGATGCACCGCTCCCGTCGCGCGCCCGAACGAGGTGGCCGTCGCGACGAGGAGCACGAGGGTCAGCGGGAACAGGACCAGGAACACCGGCGCCACCACCGGCGCCGGCTGCTCGTCCATGGCCCCGGTGGCCCAGAGGATCAGCACGGCCAGGGCCGGCACCGCCGCCGGCACGGCCAGGATCGCGGCCGCGCTGATCACGCCGGCGACGCAGAACACCACTCGCCGCAGGGCCGTCATCGCCCCATTGTGGCCGTTCACGCGTCCCGGTGGCGCAGCAGCAGGCCGCCGGCCGCGATCACCACCGCCGCGTAACCGCACATCAGCAGCACGCTGACCCCGCCGGAGAACAGCCCCGGCGTCGGCGTGATCACCGCGATCGAGTTCAGCAGCATCAGCAGCGGCACGAAGCGGCCGACCGCGATGCCGCTCTCGCCGAACAGCCCGATCACGATCATCGGGACGAACATCAGCCCGGACAACGTGCCGATGGCGGCCCCCGAGTGCCGCATGATGGTCCCCGCACCGACCCCGATCAGCGCCGTGGCGCCCAGGTAAACGCCGGTCAGCACGACCGGCCGCAGGACCGACGGGTCGCTCAGGGAGGCGGACGGAATGGCCGTGCCGCGGATCGCCAGCTGCCCGCTCAGAT
Source organism: Actinoplanes sp. NPDC000266 (assembly GCF_042899005.1). Classification (NCBI taxonomy): domain Bacteria; kingdom Bacillati; phylum Actinomycetota; class Actinomycetes; order Micromonosporales; family Micromonosporaceae; genus Actinoplanes; species Actinoplanes sp. NPDC000266. The sequence goes on along the minus strand of NZ_JBIAZI010000010.1, from coordinate 213,138 downwards.
AGCCGGCGAAGCTCGCGACCAGCCCGACGGCGAGCGCCACCCCGCCGCACACGGCGGCCTTCGCGGCCAGCAGCGTCCGCCGCCGCGGCACGGCGGCCAGGGTCGAGCGGATCATCCCGGTGCCGTACTCGCCGGTCATCACCAGCACGCCGAGCGCGCCCAGCAGCAGCTGGGCCAGGATCGCCCCGCCCAGGCTGTTGTTCAGGATCTGCGCGGCCGTCGCGACCGGGGTGTGCGACCGATAGCCGAGCCCGACCCCCGCGCCGGCCGCGGCCATCGAGACCACCGCCGCGATCGCCAGCCACCACGTCGACCGGACGCTGCGCAGCTTGATCCGCTCCATCCGGGCCGCGTGCCGAATTCCGTACCCGCTCATGCCGCCTCCGATCCTCGATAGTCCGTGACCTGCGACGTGAGCCGGAAGAACGCGTCCTCCAGGCTGTCACCGCCCGTGGCCAGCTCGGCCACGGTGGTCTCGGCCAGCAGCCGGCCCCGCCCGATGACGATCAGCCGGTCCGCGGTCAGCGCCATCTCGGCGATCAGGTGGCTGGACACGAAGACCGTCCGCCCTTCGGCCGCGAGCCCGCGCAGCAGCTCCCGGATCCAGCGGATGCCCTCCGGGTCGAGCCCGTTGACCGGCTCGTCGAGCAGCAGGACCGCCGGATCACCGAGCAGCGCCACCGCGACGCCGAGCCGCTGCCGCATGCCGAGCGAGTACGTCCCGGCCCGCCGCCCGGCCGCGCCGGTCAACCCGACGATCCGCAGCACCTCCTCGACCCGCGAGCCCGCGATGTCGTTGCTCGCGGCCAGCGCGGCCAGATGCGCCCGCGCGCTGCGCCCCGGATGGAAGGCCCCGGCGTCCAGCAGCGCCCCCACGGTCTTCAAAGGCCAGTCCAATTGGGTGTACGGATGACCGCCCACCAGAGCCTCACCCCGATCCGGGGCGTCGAGCCCCAGGATCATCCGCATCGTCGTCGACTTGCCGGACCCGTTCGGCCCGAGGAAGCCGGTCACCACCCCCGGCTCGACCCGGACGCTCAGCCCGTCGACGGCGACCCGCCCGCCGTAGCGTTTGCTCACCTCACGTAGTTCGATCACCTCTTCGACGCTAGGCACCGCCACCGCATCGATGAAGCCGGAAACCACCCGACTCCACCCGGGGGTTTTCCACCCTCCACAATGACCGCATGACGCAGTCGCTTCCGCACACCACCGGCACCCTGGCCGCCGATCTTCGCGCGCTCGGCCTGTCCGCCGGCGACACGGTGCTCGTGCACTCCTCGATGCGGGCGGTGGGTTATGTGGCCGGGGACGTCCAGGCCGTCGTACAGGCAATGCTCGATGTCCTCGGCCCTGAGGGAACGCTCGTGGTGCCCACCCACACACCGGCCAACTCCGACCCCGCCGACTGGGAGAACCCGCCCGTGCCGGCAGCGTGGTGGCCGGTGATCCGTGAGCAGGGTCCCGGCTTCGACCCGGCCCGCACCCCCAGCCACCGCATGGGAGCCTTCCCGGAGGTGGTCCGGGCCTGGCCCGGCGCCCGCCGCAGCTCTCATCCGCAGGTGTCGTTCGCCGCGGTCGGCGCCCGGGCCGCGGCCGTCGTCGACGACCACCCACTGGAGGACGGGCTCGGCGACGGCTCGCCGCTGGGCGCCGTCTACCGGGCCGACGGCAAGGTCCTGCTGCTCGGCTGCGGCCACGACCGCAACACGTCCCTGCATCTGGGCGAATGCCGGCAAGCGGAACCCGCGATGGCCGATCACGGAGCCGCCGTCCGCGACCCGTCCGGCGGCAGCCGCTGGGTCACCTGGCGGGCCCCCGACGCCGACGCCTCGGACTTCGCCGAGCTGGGCGCCGCCTATGAGGCGACGGCGGCCCCGGTGCGGCTGGGACGTGTCGGCGGCGCCGAGTCCCGGCTGATGTCCCAGCGTGCCCTGGTCGACTTCGCCACCGGCTGGCTCGGCCGGCATCGGCTCACTTGAGCTCGAGCTTGCCCAGGTCGCCGGCCTCGAGCGGCCAGGACTCGGGTGCGAGGCCCAGGGCGGAGCGCAGATAGGCCGTACTCACCCGCTGGATCAAAGCCACGCGATCCGGGCTCTCGTCGGTGGTCTCGGCGGCGTTGTAGCCGGAGACGCCGCCCAGGGAGTGCTCGGCGCCGACGACGGTGAGCAGGGACTTCGGGGACGGGCTCTGGAAGTACGCGTCGGTGAACCAGTCGGGGCCACGCGTGGTCAGGGCCGACTGGTCGTTGTCGCCGGCGATGATCAGGGCCGGTGTGGTCATCGTGGAGAAGTCCGGGTTCATGAAGGCGAAGTGCTCCTCGGCGAATGGCACGAGGCCGCCTTTGCCGGCCGCGGCCAGCAGCACGCCCGCCTTGACGCGCGGGTCGGGCACGGCGAAGTCGTCGCCGTCGACCCGGGCGCCCAGCAGCATGCCGGCGCTCTGTGCGCCCCACGAGTGGCCGGAGACGGCGATGCGGTCGCGGTCGATCGTGCCGGGGATGACGCTCTCGATCAGGTCGAGCTCGTCGATGATCCGGCTCAGCTGCTGGACCCGGATCTTCCAGATCAGCGGCGTGCGGGGATCGGACGGCGGAAGGGCCAGCGTCCGGGAGTCCAGGTGGGTGGGCTGGACCACGACGAAGCCGTTGGCGGCCCAGTGGTCGGCCAGCGGGGCGTACCCGTCGAGGGAACTGCCGAAGCCGTGCGAGAAGACGACGACCGGGAGGTTCTCGCCGGCGGTGGGCGCGGTGACCCGTACGTCGAAGTCAGCACCTTCAACGGCGACCGGCTTGACCGAAACGATGGTGTTCATAGGGGCTCCTGCTCTGACATCATGAACAAGCGGAACCTTGTTCCGCTAGCCACGATACGGAACCTGGTTCCGGTTAGCAAGGAGGGTGACTGTGACGAAGCGCGCCGACGCCCGGCGGAATGAGAAGGCCCTGCTCGACGCGGCCGCGGCCGCGTTCGTGGAATCAGGCGTGGACGCGCCCGTGCGCGACATCGCCGCGAAGGCCGGAGTGGGCGTCGGGACGATCTACCGCCACTTTCCCGCGCGCTCCGACCTGATCGTCGCGGTGTTCCGGCACCAGGTCGAGGAGTGCGCGGCGGCCGGGCCGGAACTGCTGAAGAGCAGCGCGTCGCCGCACGAGGCGCTCGGCCGCTGGATCGACCTGTTCGCCGACTTCCTCGTCACGAAGCACGGGCTGCCCGAGGCGCTGAACGCGGGCGACCTGCACGCGTACTTCCTGGAACGTCTCGTGCCCGTCTGCGCCGAGATCGTGGACGCCGCGACCGCGGCCGGCCAGATCGTGCCCGGCGTCAGCCCGGTCGGCCTGCTGCGCGGCGTCGGCAACCTGTGCATCGGCGCCGGCCGCGACGACGGCTACGACGCCCGGCAGATGATCGGCTTCCTCATCGAGGGCCTGCGCACGAGCTGAGGTCAGGCCGGCTCGAACTGGACCTTGCGGGTGGCGGGGTCGGCCGACGTCAGGCGCACCCGGGCCCGGGTGCCCACCGGCAGCCCGCCCTTGCAGCGGGCCCGCACGGCCGGGTCGTCGATCGCGATGGTCCCGTCGGCGTCGAGCACACCAGCCGAGAAGACCTCACCGACCCGGCCCTGCAACAGCACGGCCTCGGCCAGGTCGATGGCGCCCCGGTCGGCGCCGCCGGCCACCCGGTCGGAGTCGGCCATCACCTTCGGCAGCTTGGGCAGGGCCTCCCGGGCCCAGTCGGGCACCGGCTGACCGGCGGCGAGGGCCAGGCAGACCTCGGTGGCGTAGCGGTCGGCCAGCCGTCGCAGCGGGGCGGTGACATGGGCGTACGGCGAACCGACCCCGCCGTGCCCGGTCAGAGCCGGCGCCGAACCGTCGAAGGCCGTGTAGGCCGCTCCCCGCAGCAGGTCGGCCGCCTGCTCGAGGAACGCGGCACCGCGCGGGGTGGCCGGATCGGCCGTGGCCACGACCTCGCCCACGGGCGCGCCGGCCGGCCACAGCACCCCGAGCGATTTCGCGGCGGCCTGAAGCTTCACGACCGCCTCGGCCTTCGGCGGCGGCATGGTCCGCAGCAGCCCGACACCGCCGCGCAGCATCAGATCGGCCGCGGCCATGCCGGTGAGCAGCGAGATCTGAGCGTTGTGCTCCTCGACCGGCAGCGGAGCCCGCAGCACCAGCCGCCAGCCGTCGCCGTCCCGCTCCACTTCCTGCTCGGGCAGGGGCAGGTTGACGGCGCCACGCTCACCGGCCCGCTTGGCCAGCAGGCTCCCCAACTCGGGCAACAGCGCATAGGGCTCGGCGGCGGTGCCGGCGTCCACTTCCCGTTGCACGCCCACATAGTCGAGCTTGGCCCGGCTCCGCACCCGGGCCCGCCCGACCTCGACGCCGGTCATGCCGCCGTCGGCGTCCAGGTCGATGGTCCAGACCACGGCGAGCCGCTCGACATCGGCGAACAGGCTCACCGCCCCTTCGCTGAGCACCGGAGGATGAAGCGGGATCCGCCCGTCCGGCAGATAGATCGTCTGCCCCCGGCTCCAGGTCTCGGCTTCGAGCGGACCACCCGGCCGCACGAAGGAGGCGACGTCAGCGATCGCGTAGAGCACCCGGTAGCCGCCGTCGCGGCGGCTCAGATGCATCGCCTGATCGAGATCCCGCGACGAGGCCGGATCAATGGTCACAAAAGGAACATCGGTGAGGTCGGCCGCGTCCGCGAGGGACCGCCCGGCCGCCGCTTCCGCCTCAGCCAGAGCCCCGGCCGGAAACTCCCCCGGCAGCTTCAACTCCCGCCGCAGCCCGGCGAAGTCGATTTCCGGAGCCCACACCCGTCTGATCGGCACGGCTCATTCCTACCAGCCCAGACGCGAGAGGAGGACCGCGCCATACGGCACGGCCCTCCTCTGCTCCTGCTTTCCGCCGGTTTCCGGTCAGCGCGCCCGCTTGGCGGCCACCTTCCGGCCGGTCGACGGCCGGGCGTCGAGCATGTCCGCGGCCGGGGTGTTGCCGGCGGCGGCCCGGCGGGCGGCGGCGCTCGACGTCGCCTTGGCGACCTTGGACGCGTTGGTGGACGAGTTCTTCGCGGTCGGACCGGAAAGGCGGGTGTTCGTAGCCTTGGCGGCCCGGGTCCGCCCGGCGGTCGTCTCGTTGGCCGCCGACCGCTTCGCGGAGGGCGCGGCCGCCGGACGGTTGCCGCCCTTGGCCACCACCGGACTGAGACCGGCAACCTTGGCCACGGCCGAACGCGGAGCCGCCGACGCGGCCGCCCGCTTGTTGGCCGTCGCCACCGCGGCGGTCCCGACGACCTTCTTGGCGGGCGCCGGGGTGGTCGTGGCCTTCTTGGCCACGCCCATGCTCCGGCCACCCGCCGCCGTAGCCCTTGTCGCACCCGCCTTGGCGGCCGCGGCCTTGGTGGCCGACGCTTTCGCGCCGGCGGCCTTCGTGGCGGCGGCCTTCGTGGCGGCGGCCTTTGTGGCGGCGGCCTTTGTGGCGGCGGCCTTCGTCGCTGTCGCCTTTGTGGCCTTCGCCGCCTTTGCGGTTGTCGCCTTTGCGGCCTTTGTGGCGCGGGTGGCTGTCGCCGTGCTGGCCGCTGCCGCCTTGGCCGCCGTCGCGACCTTGGCCGTGGCCTTGGCTCCGGTCGCCCTACCTCCGGCCGCCACTCCCCCGGTCGCCTTGCCCCCGGTCGCCTTGCTGCCGGTCGCCTTGCTGCTGGTCGCCTTGCTGCCGGTCGCCTTGCCGCCGGCGCGGGCCGCGCCGGCCGTGGCCTTGCGGGCCGAAGCGGTTCCGGCGCGCGCGCTCCTGGCCGCGGCGGTGTTCGCGGCCGCGGTCTCCTCCATCGACGAGGACAGGCCGGCGACCTTGTTGGCCGACGCCGCCCGGCGCGAGGCCGCGCTCTTGGCCGCCGCCGTGTTCGCGATCGCCGTCTCGCCGATCGCGCTCGCACGCCCCGCGACCTTCCGAGCAGAACGAGCGGCCGCGCTCTTGGCCGCCGCCGCGTTGGCCGCAGCCGTCTTCGCCGTCTCCGCCGCCCGCCCAGCCGTCTTCCGCGCCGTACCGGCACTCCGCGACGCCGCGCTCTTGGCCGCACCGACGTTGGCGCTGGCCGTCTTGGCCACCTCGGACGAACGCCCCGCCATCTTCCGCGCCGACTCCGCCGCCTTCTTGGCCGCGCTCTTGGCCGCCGCGGTGTTCGCCGCCGCCGTCTGGGCGGTGGCCGCCTTCTTGGCCGCCGCGCCCGCCTTGGCCCCGGTCGCCTTGACCCCGCTCGCCTTGGCCCCGCTCGCCTTGGCCGCCGTGGCCCGCGCACCGGCGGCCTTCGCCGCAGTAGCCGTCGCAGCAGCAGCCTTCGTGCCAGCCGCCTTCGTCGCCGTTGCCTTCGCCGCCGTGGCCTTCGTCGCCGTTGCCTTCGCCGCCGTGGCCTTGGCCGCCGTGGCCTTCGTCGCCGCGGCCTTGGCCGCCGTTGCCTTCGTCGCCGCCGTCCTGGTGGCAGCAGCCTTGGTCGCCGTTGCCTTCTTAGCGGTCACCTTCGCTCCGGTCGCCTTGGTAGCAGTGGCTGCCTTCGCGGCCGCCTTGTTCGCCGCGGCTGTCGTGGCCTTTGCCGTCGCCGCCTTCTTCGCCGCGGCTGCCGTCGCCTTGGTGGCCGCCTTTCGCGCCGGCGTCGCCGCCTTGTTCGCGGGCGCCGTGTTGGCGGCGGCCTTGTTCGCGGGCGCCGTGCCGCCGGCCGCCTTGCGGGCGCTCGGCCGGGCCGACCCGGCCGGGGCGGCGCCCTTGCCGGTGGTCCGCGCGCGCTTCGGCGTACCCCGCTTGGCCGGCCGAACCCCGGACTCGGTAGCCACTTCCATGTCGGGCGCCGCGGCGAAATCCTCTTCCATGTCCGCCGCCGGCGCCGACCCCTCATCGATCGACGCGGTCGTCATGTTCGGCCCGGATCCCAGGGCCGCCGCCGTCCGCCGCGGCGTCACCGGCCGCTTGCCGCCTCGGGCCCCGGCCGCACGCGCCGGCCGTACGGCCTCACCCGCCGCCGCCCCTCGCACCGCGCCCGTGAGCGCCGTCCGCCCGGAAACCCGCGCCGGCGCCTTGCTCCCGACCGGCTTGACCGCCCCGGTCTTGACCGCCGCCGATTTAGAGGCTGTCGCCGACTTCCCGGCCTGCTTCGGCGCGACCGCCTTGGCGTTCTTCACGGCCGCCACCTTCGTACCGGCCGCCTTCGTCATGGTGTTCTTCGCCGCGCCCGCCTTGGAGGTGGCCGCCTTGGAGACGGTTGCCTTCGCGCCCACACCCGACTTGGCTCCGGTCGCCTTCGACGCGCCCGCGCCCGCCTTGGAAGCGGTCGCCTTTGACGCGCCCGCGCCCGCCTTGGAAGCGGTCGCCTTCGACGCGCCCGCGCCCGCCTTCGCGCCCGCGCCGCGCACGGCGGCCGGCTTGGGTGCGGCCGGCTTCGGGGCCGTCGGCTTCGGCATGACCGGCTTGGCGGCGGCCGTCCTCGACGACTTCGCGGCGGGCGCCACCTTGGCCGTGGTCACCTTCGGTCCGGCGCCCTTGGCGGCGAGCGCCCGCGCCGCGACCGGCTTGGCGGCCGCGCTCTTCGCCGCGCTGCGCGGCTTCGGCGCCACCGTCTTCGCCGCGGAGGTCTTCGCGGCAGCAGCCTTCGCCGCGCCCGCCTTCGCCGCGGCGATCTTCGTGGCGCCGGCCTTCGCAGCGGCAGTCGCCTTCACAGCGGCACTCTTCTTCGCGCCGGCAGTCGCGCCGGCAGTCGCGGCGGCGGTCGCGCCGGCAGTCGCCTTCACGGCAGCGCTCTTCGAAGCGGCGCCCTTCGCGGAGGCCGACTTAGCCGCAGCGGACCGGGCGGGAACGGCCTTCACCGCGGATGCCTTGGTCGCGGCAGACCGGGCCGGAGCCGACTTCACAGCCGACGGCTTGGCCGCGGCGGACCGGGCCGGAGCGGCCGACGGCTTGGCCGCGGCGGACCGGGCCGGAGCGGCCGACGGCTTGGCCGCGGCGGACCGGGCCGGAGTGGACTTCGCCGTGGACGGCTTCCCGGTGGCCGAGCGGGGCGTCGACGCGGCGGTGGCGCGCGTGCCGGTGGAGCGGGCCGATGTGGTGGTTAGGGGTTTTTTGCCCGCTCTTGTGGCGAGATTGGTCGGGGCCTTTTTGGCAGCGGCCATCAGGGTGTTCCTCCTTGCGAATGACTGCGGGCTCGTCTCCGCCTGGAGACTGCGAAGATCCGGCTTGGACTCAGGGACGTCGGAGCCGGCTGTCAGCTGACCTCCCCGGTCCAGCGGGCATCCTCGGCATCCCAATCGGCATTGCGCTTCTCGACCGTCTCGAGAGCCCGCGTCGCTTCGTCAGCCGTGGCGTAGGGGCCGAGCCGGTACTGGGCGGGACACACGTCCTCGCCGGTCTCGACCCGACTGTCGCGAAGGCACCAGAAGTAGCCGCCTCCGCCGGGCCCACTGTCGTTCATGCAATCACTCTGCACCTCAAACCGACCATCCGCCACCGATTCGGGCAAAAAGTCCTAGATTTCCACAATGGAGGATGAGGCGTACGCAACAAAAACCGCCCCGGCCGTAACCCGGCCGGGGCGGTCGTGAAAGCGGAGCTCAGAGCTCGGCGGCCACCAGCTCGGCCACCTGGACGGCGTTGAGGGCCGCGCCCTTGCGCAGGTTGTCGTTCGAGACGAACAGGGCCAGGCCGTTGTCCACCGTCTCGTCGGCGCGGATCCGGCCCACGTACGACGGGTCGCGGCCGGCCGCCTCGAGCGGGGTCGGCACGTCGGACAGCTCGACGCCGGGCGCGTTCGCCAGCAGCTCGCGGGCCCGCGCGGGGCTGATCGGCCGGTCGAAGCGGGCGTTCAGCTGAAGGGAGTGGCCGGTGAAGACCGGAACGCGGACACACGTGCCGGAGACCCGCAGCGACGGGAGGCCGAGAATCTTGCGGCTCTCGTTGCGGAGCTTCTGCTCCTCGTCGGTCTCGCCCGAGCCGTCGTCGACGAGCGAGCCGGCCAGCGGCAGCACGTTGAAGGCGATCGGCTTGGCGAACGAGCGCGGCGCCGGGAACTCCACCGCGGACCCGTCGAAGGTCAGCTCGGTGGCCCGGTCGGCGACCTTCTTGATCTGCTCGTCGAGCTCGGCCACGCCGGCCAGCCCGGCCCCGCCGACGGCCTGATAGGTGGTGGCGACCAGCGCGACCAGCCCGGCCTCGTCGTGCAGCGGGCGCAGCACCGGCATGGCGGCCATGGTGGTGCAGTTCGGGTTGGCGATGATGCCCTTGGGCCGGTTGCGGGCCGCGTCCGGGTTGACCTCGGAGACGACGAGCGGCACGTCGGGGTCCATCCGCCAGGCCGACGAGTTGTCGACGACCACGGCGCCGGCCTCGGCCACGCGCGGCGCGTACTCCTTGGAGGAGCCCTTGCCCGCCGAGAACAGGACGATGTCGAGACCGCGGTAGTCGGCCGTTGCCGCGTCCTCGACGGTCACCTCGCCGTCGCCCCACGGGAGAGTGCGGCCGGCGCTGCGCGCGGACGCGAAAAGACGAAGCTGCTCAACGGGGAAGGCACGCTCGGCCAGGATGCGCCGCATGACGCCGCCCACCTGTCCCGTCGCGCCCACAATGCCGATCCTCATAGCGACAAAAGTACGGCCTGACGTGCGTACGGAGAAATCAGTTCTTTGCCCTTGTTCCACATGCCGAGATTTTTGTCCCACATCGGGGGACGCCGGGCTTACCGTCGGTGGCATGGCGACGTACACGCACGGTCATCATGAATCGGTCTTGCGCTCACACCGCTGGCGCACCGCAGAGAATTCGGCGGCCTACCTGTTGCCGCATCTTTCCTCCGGCGTCACGGTCCTGGACATCGGTTGCGGCCCCGGCACGATCACGGCCGATTTCGCGGCCCTCGTCACCCCGGCCCGGGTGACCGCCCTGGAGGTGAAGGAGGAGGCGCTCGACCTGGCCCGCGCCGAGATCGCCCGGCGCGGCCTGACCAACGTCGACTTCGCGGTCGGCGACGTGCACGCCCTGGATTTCGCCGACGATTCGTTCGACGTGGTGCACGCCCACCAGGTGCTCCAGCACGTCACCGACCCGGTGGCCGCGCTGCGTGAGATGCGCCGCGTCACCAGGCCGGGCGGCGTGATCGCCGTTCGTGACAGCGACTATCAGGCCTTCGCCTGGTATCCGGAGCTGCCCGAGCTGGACGAGTGGATGACGCTCTATCAGCGGGTGGCCCGCGGCAACGGCGGCGAGCCCGACGCCGGCCGCCGGCTGCTGGCCTGGGCCCACGCGGCCGGCCTGACCGATGTCACGGCCACCTCCAGCACGTGGTGCTTCGCCGACCAGCCCGACCGCGACTGGTGGGGTGGCATGTGGGCCGACCGCATCCTGCAGTCGGCCATGGCCACGACCGCCCTTGAGACCGGCGCCGCCACCGAGGCCGACCTGTCACGCCTGTCCGCCGCGTGGCGCACCTGGGCGGCCGACCCCGACGGCTGGATGTCCCTGCTCCACGGGGAGCTGATAGCCAAGGTCTAGGCGGTTTTGGGCTTGAACTCCCAGTGCCAGGGCTCCCGCGGCACGTTCTCGGAGAAGCCGTACTTGTCGGCGTTCTTGCGCATCCAGGCCTGGGCCTTCGAGTCGAGGTCCAGGTCGGTGGCCATGCCCCAGCCGTGTTCGCTGGTGCCGGGCTTGGCGGCCAGGCCGCCCTGTGAGTAGAGGCCCTTGCGGCGGGCCAGGTCCACCTGTTCCTCGTACGGGCGGTAGGAGTCGGTGATGCCGATCGTCACGCCTTCGCGCTTGGCGTCGGCGATCATCTGGTTGAGGCCCTGCGCGGCCGGCGCCCACAGTTTATGGCGGGTGCTGCCGACCTGCTCGAGGGCGTTGGCCGGGATCTTGCCGTTGCCGTAGGCGGCCAGCTCGGTCGGGATGCCCTTGGCGTTGAGGGTGTAGGAGCGGGCGGCCGCGTTGGTGGTGCCCGACATGGCTTCCTGGAGTTTGGCCGCGAAGTCGTTGCCGGAGCCGCCGCCCTGCACCGTCGTCGGCTGGGCCTGTGCGGTCTTGCCGGCCTGCTGGGTCTGTAACGCGATCATCCGGCTCTGGATGTCGGCGATGCGCGAGTTCACTCTCTCGATCCCCACGCACTCCTGATCGGCACCGGGACCGAAACCTGAGGCCCTATCTAAAGTCGGATCGTGTGACGCGTGTGGTCGATCTTGGCCTGGAGGTAGCGCACATTGGCCGGGTTCGCGTGTACGCCGGTGGGCAGCACCCGGCGTACGGCAATCTCGTGCAGTCGCAGTTGACGGGCTTTGTCGGGGTTGTTGGTGAGCAGGTCGATCACCGGGACGCCGAGGTCGGCCAGCATCTGCGCCGCCGCCGTGTAGTCGCGCTCGTCGTCCTCGTGCCCCAGGGCGCGATTGGCGGCGTACGTGTCGAGGCCCTGGTCCTGGAGGGCGTAGGCGTCGAGCTTGGCGTAGAGCCCGATACCTCGGCCTTCCTGGCGCAGGTAGAGCAGGTAGCCGCCGGTGGCGCTGAGACGCTCGACGGATTCCCGTAGTTGGGGACCGCAGTCGCAGCGTTCGGAGCCGAAGACGTCACCGGTGAGGCATTCGGAGTGCAGGCGTACGAGCGGGATCTCCGACGGTCCTTCGAAGAAGAGCGCCAGGTGTTCCTTGCCGTCGACCAGGCCGGTGAAGGTGATCACGTCGGCGGTGACGGCGAAGCCGTCGGGGAAGCGGAACGGGACGCGGACCCGGGTGCGTACGGACATGCCGCCTTTGATCGGACACGGCGGCGGGCGGATTAGATGTTGACGGACTCGCGGCGCTCGGAGCCTTCGAGGCGCTCGACCAGTTCGAGCTCGACCTCGGAGGTGCTGTTCCGCCGGTTCGGCAGCATGTTGGTGATCAGCACGATCAGCGCGCCGATGCCCGCGTAGAGACCGAGAACGATCAGGTGCGACCGGATCTCGGCGTTCGGGAAGTAGAGATTGTCGCGGACCGCCTGTACGCCGGCGCCGGTCGGCAGGTTCTCGCCGAGGACGCGGCCGAACGCGGGCAGGAACTCGGGCAGGATGCTGGCGCCGGAGATCACCGTGCCGAGCGTGAAGTACATCGCGCCGATCAGCGCGCCGGCCGGGCCGAGCAGCGCGACCGCGCCGGCGGTGGAGGCGGTGATGGCCAGCGAGATGAGCGAGAAGATGGCCAGCATCTCGCCGCGGTCGGCCGTGGTCCCGACGCCGAACCAGCCCATCGACCACAGGATCACCGCGGCCGACGCCACGGCGTAGACGGCCAGGATGCTGACGTGAGCAATTCCACGGCGCCATGACCTTCTCGTACGGGGGATCAGGCGGCCGAGACCCATCGACGCCACCGTGCCGCCGAGCGCGAGGGCCTGGGTGAGGTAGCCCAGCGACACGCCGTTGACGTCGTCGTCGGGCAGCGGCACCACGTCGGTGACCGGCGGCGGCGAGTTCAGCTCCTCCGCCTGCGCGACCGGCATCGTGTCGCCCTTGGTGGCCAACTCGGCCAGGGCGGCGGCGGTCTGCTGCTGCACGACGGTGGTGAACGTGGTCTTGAGCAGGGTGGAGGCGGACACCCCGGCCGCGCTGGCCACGTAGAGGTGCGGCTCGTTGCCGGTGATGTCGACGCCGCCGTAGACGTCCCGGCGCTTGATCGCGATCTCCAGGTCGTCCGCGGTCGCGTAGTCGGTGACCTTGAAGTAGCCGTTCTCGGTCAGCAGGCTGACGACCGAGGCCCGCTCGCTCGCGGGCGCGACCAGCCCGACCGGCACGTGGTGGGGCTGGGCCTTGTGGCCCATGCCGAGGTAGTACGCGGTCAGGCCGAGCTGGACGAGCACGCCGATGACGCAGACGGCCAGCGCGAACCGCCGGAACTGCAGCACCGACTCGGCTTGGGGTTCTTCCGCCATTTCTTCATGTTTACGGACGAACCGCCTTCGTGGGACCGTTTCGGTCGATCAGGGCGAGCAGCGCCCGCGCGGCCGCGCTGGGCTGCCGCAGCGCCGGGATGGCGATGCCGAGCGGCCAGACCAGGTCGGCGCCGGGCACCCGCTTGATGATCAGGCCGCTCTTGTCGGGCACGGCGAACTGGGGAACGATCGCCACACCGAGGCCTTCCCGTACGAAGTCGGCCGCGCTGCTGATGTCGGTGACCTCGATGGTGACCTGCCGCTGCACCCCGGCCGCGGCGAACGCCCGGTCGACCACGATCCGGTTGCCGTAACCGGCCGGGAAGTCGACGAACGGCTCCCCCTGCAGGTCGTCGATGTGCACCTCGCCGGCCGTGGCCAGCCGATGGCCGATCGGCAGGACGAGGTCCAGCGGGCGGTGATCGACCTGCCGCAGATGTACGCCGGCGGGCGGCCGGCCGGGCCAGGAGACGAACGCCAGGTCGAGTCCGCCTTCGGCGAGCATCTCCATGAGCCCGCGCGAGCCGCGCGGCGAGACGCTGAGCCGCAGGGTGACGCCGGGGTGCTCGCGGTGGAAGTCGCCGAACAGCGCCGGCATGTCGATCAGCGGGATGGACGTGAGGGTGCCCACACGGATGGTCCCGCGCAGGCCGCCGCGCACCTCGTCGACCGCGTCCCGGGCGGCCTGGGCGGCCTCAAGCGCGGCCCGGGCCCGGGGCAGCAACGCCTGCCCGGCGTCGGTCAGCGCGACCCGCTTCGAGGTGCGTTCCAGCAGCGTGACGCCCAGTTCGTGCTCGAGCGCCTTGATCACCGCCGATACGCCGGACTGGACGACGTGCAGCCGGGCCGCGGCCCGGGTGAAGTTGCGCTCCTCGGCCACCGCCACGAAGTACTCGAAGTGCCGCAGTTCCATCACGGATGATGATGCTACGCAGCATGGATCATCGTTGGACTCGATGCTTGGGGCGGCGCACTCTCGGCTCATGACCGTGATGACCAAGCCTGCCCCCACCGGTGCTCCCACCGGGTCGGCCCGTCACGGCGCCGCCTTCTGGCTGGTCGCCGTCGTCTATCTCGTGGCGCTCGCCTTCTCGACGATCCCGGCGCCGCTCTATCCGCTCTACCAGGCCGCCGACGGGTTCTCCTCGTTCACCGTCACCATCGTCTTCGCCGTGTACGCGGTCGGCGTGATCGTCGCCCTCCTGCTGGCCGGGCACATCTCGGACTGGGTCGGCCGGCGCCGCGTGCTCCTGCCGGCCCTGGCCCTGGAGATCGCGGCCGGGGTGCTCTTCCTGGCCTGGCCGTCGCTGACCGGCCTGATCGTGGCCCGGCTTCTGACCGGCCTCGGCGTCGGCATGCTGACCGCCACCGCCACCGCCTATCTGCTCGAACTGCACACCGCTCACCGGCCGCAGGCCGCCGGCACCCGCTTCGAGGTCGTCTCGGCGGCGGCCAACCTGGGCGGCCTGGGCACCGGCACGCTGATCGCCGGTTTCCTGGCTCAGTACGTCACCGCGCCGCTCCGTACGCCGTACATCGTCTTCCTGGTCCTTCTGGTCCTGAGCGTGATCGCCGTCGTCGCCGTGCCCGAGACGGTGACCGCGCCCGCGGTGAAGCCGAAGTACCGGCCGCAGCGGGTCCGGATGAGCGGGAAGTCCCTGGTCGCAGCGGCCGGAGCGTTCACCGCGTTCGCCGTCTTCGGGCTGTTCACCTCGCTGGCGCCGAGCTTCGTGGCGTCCGGGCTGCACCACCCGAGCCGGCTGCTGGCCGGGTTCGTCGCCTTCCTGGTCTTCGCCGCGGGCGCGGCCGCCCAGTCGGCGGCGGGCCTGCTCCCGGCGGCCCGGCGCTTCACGATCGGGCTGGCCGCGCAGGCCGCCGGTCTGGTCGTGCTGGCGGCCGGGATGCTCGCCACCTCGCTGTGGCTCTTCCTGATCGGCGGGGCGATCGCCGGCGCGGGCGCCGGGATCCTCTTCAAGTCGGCGGTCGGCCGGATCGCCGCGGCGGCCCCGCCCGCCGAGCGGGGCGGCGCCCTGGCCGGGCTCTTCCTCGTCGGGTACGCCGGGCTGACCGTGCCGGTGCTCGGGCTCGGGGTCGCGACCCTGTTCGTCGCCTCCACCACCGCGATGCTGTGGTTCACCGGCATCCTGCTGGCCGGCTCGGCCGTGATCTTCAGTCGCCGCTGACGCTTGGGGTACAAATCATTGCCGCCCCAAGCGTTAGGCTTCAACGGTGTCCGACGACCCTCTGGAACTGGAACGCCAGGTCTGCTTCGCCCTGGCGGTGGCGTCGCGCAGCGTGATCGGGCTCTACCGGCCGCTGCTCGAGCCGATGAACCTCACCCATCCGCAATATCTGGTGATGCTCGCCCTCTGGCAGCACGCGCCACTCTCCGTCCGTGACATCAGCCGGCTCCTGCAACTCGACCCGGGAACGCTCTCGCCGCTGCTGAAGCGACTCGAGGCGGTCGGCTATCTCACCCGCGAGCGGGACCCCTCCGACGAGCGCAGCCTCGCGGTCGACCTGACCGAGCAGGGCCGCGCGCTGCGGGCCGAGGCGGAGAAAATCCCACCCGCGATCGTCGCCCGTCTGGGGATGCCGATCGAGGAACTCGAGTCGTTGCACACGGCACTCACGCGGGTGATTGCGGCCACTCGCTGATCGATTTCGGAATACCGTAGGGGCTCGCTCCGGGTTGGAATTCTCGGAAACGAATTAGCCGCGCCCGCCGGGCGCCGATGGCCGGAATGCGCACCGTTCATCCGGATGGCGCACCGGGCATCGCCGGTGACCATTAGGAGGTTCGCAGCGCTATGGCCCTGCCCCACCAGGTCTTATGTGGATCAAGAACACCGTGTGACGCGTCCTCCGTTGACGTGCAACTTGCACGACTCTTAGTGTCGAGGGCGTGACGGCGGGTGGAAACCGGGTACTCACGGGCCCCTGCCGGCACGGCACAACGAGATTCAGAGCGGCCGAGGAGCCTTCGATGACTGTCACGATCGGCATCAATGGATTCGGTCGTATCGGCCGCAGCATCACCCGGATAGTCGCGGCATCACCCGATCCGGGAATATCAATTGCGGCGGTAAATGACCTTGCCTCGACCGAGAAATTGGCCTATGGGCTGCGCCGGGACAGCATTCGTGGCGCATTTCCGGGCACCGTCACCGCCCGCGCCGATCACCTCGTCGTCAATGACCATGCGATCCGCGCGTTCCATCACGAACGGCCCGAGCGCATTCCGTGGGCCGACGCCGGAGTCGACGTCGTCATCGAGGCCACCGGCCGCTTCCGGGCCGGCACCACGGCCCGCACCCACATCACCCACGGCGGCGCCCGCAAGGTCGTGATCAGCGCCTCGGCCGACGAGCCGGACGCGTTCCTGGTCTACGGGGCCAACCACGACACGTACGACTCGGATCAGCACGATGTGGTCTCCCCCGGCTCGTGCGGGGTGAACGCGCTGACGGTGATGGCGAAGGTCCTGCTCGACCGGTTCGGGTTACGCGCGGTGAACTCGACGGTGGTGCTCGCCACCCAGGGCTGGCAGAAACCGCAGGACTCCCTGATGGGCACGTCGCGTGACGATCCGCGGCTGGGCCGGTCCACCGGCGACAGCATCATCCCGCACAACTTCGTGGTCGGCGACCTCGTCCGGGTGGTGCTGCCGCAGATCGGCGAGATGCGCTACAGCTACTACGTGGTGCCGACGCCGATCGGCTCGCTGGCCGAGCTGTCCGGGCAGACCGGGCGCGCGGTGAGCGTCGAGGAGGTCAACCGGGCGATGGCCGAGGCCGCGGCGGGACCTTTGAGGGGCGTTCTGGCGTACGACCCGGATCCCACCGTCTCGATCGACGTGAAGAACAATCCGGCCTCCTGCCTGTTCGACCCCTCGGGCACACAGACGACGGCGGACGGCGGGGTGAAGGTCCGCGGCTGGTTCGACAACGAGTGGGGCTTCTCCAACCGATTACTCGACATAGCGCGCCTCGTGGGTGAACGATCACCCGTCGCGTCCCGGCGGGTGAGCTGGAGCATCGCTTAGGGTTCATCAGTGATCGACATTCAGGACGTACGGGCGGCGGCCACCCGGATCGGCGCACGGGTGCGGCGCACGCCGATCCTCCAGGTAGCGCCGACGACGTGGTTCAAGCTGGAGCAGACACAGCACGCCGGCTCGTTCAAGACGCGGGGCATGGTCAACCAGATCCTGGCGGCGGGCACGCTGCCCCCCGCCGGCATCGTGGCCGCGTCGGGCGGCAACGCGGGCCTGGCGGCGGCGTACGCGGCCCGCGAGCTGGGCGTCGCGGCCACGGTCTTCGTGCCGGTCACGGCGCCGCCGGTGAAGGTGGCGAAGCTGGGCAAGCTGGGCGCCAAGGTCACGCAGGTGGGCAACGAGTACGCGGAGGCCTACACGGCGGCGGTCGAACAAGCGGAGGCCACCGGGGCGCTGTTCTGCCACGCGTACGACGACCCGAACATGGTGGCGGGCAACGGCACGATCGCCCTGGAACTGTCCGAGCAGCTCCCAGCCGGCTTCGACACGGTGTTGGTGGCGGCCGGAGGAGGCGGCCTGATCGCGGGTTTGATGGCGGCCCTCTCCCCCGCCGTGAAGGTGGTGGCGGTGGAGCCGGTGACATCGGCCGCGTTGCACGCGGCCCTGGAGGCGGGAGCCCCGGTCGACGTGCCGGTCTCAGGAGTGGCAGCCGACTCGCTGGGCGCCCGGCGCGCCGGGCAGATAGCTTTCGACCTGGCGCAAGCGTTCAAGATCCCGTCACTGCTGGTCGACGACCAGTCCATCATCGACGCCCGCCGCGCCCTGTGGGACGACTACCGCCTGGCCGTGGAACACGGCACAGCGGCCGCCTACGCGGCCTTGACATCGGGCGCCTACGTCCCGGCCCCCGGCGAGCGAGTAGTGGTCCTGATCTGCGGCGCCAACACCGACCCGTCCGACCTGGCCTGACCGCCCCCGCCGCCCCCGCCGTCCCTGCCGCCCTCGGCGCCAGTCGTCGCGCCCGGCCCCTTACGCACCCTCGCCGCGCCCGGCCCCTTACGCACCCTCGCCGCGCCCGGCCCCTTACGCACCCTCGCCCCTGCGCCGCCGGGTCCTCGCCCCTTGCCCGCCGCCCTTCGTCCCTGGCCCCTTGCCCGCTGCGCTTCGTCTCTGGTCCCTTGCCCGCTGCCCTTCGTCCTTCACCCCCACCCCCGCCCCTCGCCCCTCGCCGTCGCGAGCGCCCCTCTCGCGCGCAAATCCGACATTTCCGTTTCGGTAGGTTTGTTGAACGATGCCGGATACTGGCGCGATGACTGTTGCCACGCCTGCCGACCTCATGACCTGGACCGAGGCGGACTATCCCCGCATGGGATGGCATGACAGCCGCGTCCACGCCATCAGCCTGGCCGGGGAGCCGCAGGTCAGGCTGCTTCTCGACATCGACTACGTGATCGGCGGCGACCCGGAGGACGGTTTCCTGGTGGCCCCGGCCACCCTTGTCTTCGATCAGCCGTGGGGCATCGGCGGCGGTTTCGGCCCGCTCGCCGAACCCCTCGACATCGCCGACATCCACCGGCTCCCCTCCCCCGACCAGCATCCGGAGCCGGTCTGGCACATCGAGGGGCACAACTTCGCTTTCGAGGTACGGGCGGCCGGCTACCGCCAGACGTTGCGCCGACCGCCGCTGCGCGTGCCGGTGCCCGCCCTCACCTGGGACGAGCGGGGCGGTGTCGGCTTCTAAAGGCCCAGCCGCTCGATCACCAGCTCGGCGATTTCCCTGGCTCCGAGCCGATAGTCCTGGTCGGCCTGCAGCAGCAGGGCGCGCGAACGTTCGACGTTCCGCTTCGACGGCTTCTCGGCCAGGCGCGACTCACCCGTGTTTCGCCGCAGACGCTCCTCCTGGGAAGCCGCCAGCTCGCCGCCACCTCCTCGAGCACCGACATGCGGAAACCGTCCACCAACCGTGCGAACGGCGGCGTGCCGAACTCGAAGAAACGCAGCACCGGCTCGACGGCCAGATGGTTGTGGAAGACGCGCCACCCCGTACGCGCCGCGATCTCATTCGCCACGGTCATCTTGCCGACCGCGGGCGGTCCGACCACGAACAGCAGATCCCCCATCGGCGGAGCGTAGATTCCTCCCATCATGGATGTCGCGCACATTTTGCTGCTGGTCGCCGCCGGCCTCGCCGCCGGAGCCGTGAACGCCATCGCCGGCGGCGGCTCCCTCATCACGTTCCCGGCGCTGATCGCCACCGGCCTGCCCTCGGTGGCCGCGAACGTCACCAATTCGATCTCGGTCTTTCCCGGGTACGTCTCGAGCGTCGCCGGCAGCCGCGCCGACCTGGCCGGCCAGTCGCGCCGACTACGCGCCATCGTGCCGGCCGCCGTGCTCGGCGCCGCGGCCGGCTGCGCCGTGCTCCTGCTGACCCCGGCCCGCGCGTTCGAGCTGATCGTCCCGTTCCTGGTCCTCGGCGCCGCCGCCACCCTGGCCTTCCAGCAGCGCCTGCGCGATCTGGTCGGCCACCCGCGACACCTGTCACCCCGCCGCGCCGCCGTGACCTTGCAGGCGGTCGTCTTCATCGGCGCCGTCTACGGCGGCTACTTCGGGGCGGCGCTGGGCGTCATGTACGTCGCGGCGCTGGCCCTGATCCTCGACGAGTCCCTGAACCGCATCAACGCCCTCAAGAACGTCCTGTCGGCGGTCGTCGGCCTGATCACCCTGTTGGTCTTCGCGTTCTTCGCCCCGGTCAACTGGGCCGCCGTGCTGGCCCTGGCCCCGGCCACGGTCGTCGGCGGATATCTGGGCGCCAAGCTGGCCCGGCGCCTCCCGGCCCACGTGCTCCGCACGCTGATCGTCACCTTCGGCACGGTGATCGGCCTGCTCCTGCTGTACCGGGCCCTCACCTGATTCCCCACCCGCGGCCCCGTAGGATGAACAGGCGACGGACGAGTCGGCTGGGCGGTCGCGTCGGCGCCTTCAGGGGCGCCGCCGAGGAACGTCCGGACTCCGCAGAGCAGGGTGGTTGTTAACGGCAACCCGGGGTGACCCGCGGGACAGTGCCACAGAGAACAGACCGCCGGCCCCACCAGGCCGGTAAGGGTGAAACGGTGAGGTAAGAGCTCACCAGCACCCCGGGCGACCGGGGTGGCTAGGTAAACCCCACCCGGAGCAAGGCCAAGCAAGGCCGCCCCCGCAAGGGAGCGACCGGCGCAGGCGTTCGAGGGCTGCTCGCCCGAGCCTGCGGGTAGGCCGCAAGAGCCTGCCGGCAACGGCAGGCCGAGATGGATGGCCGCCACCAGCCTCGGCTGGAACAGAATCCGGCGTACAGGCCGACTCGTCCGTCGCCTCCTCACCCATGAGTCATGAGTGGGATCGATCTTGTGGTCGAGGTACGAACCTGACGACACCCACCGTCACGGAAAGCACCAGAAGGGTGAGCCCGAAGAGGGCCACTGAAAAACTCGCCATACCGATCCCGAGAACCAGCGCGAAGACCGCGATGATGGCCATCACCGCCGCTACCAGTTTTCGGGCCAAAGCGATCGGCCGCGTCGCTCCGGGGCGGGAAATCGGCTTGCGAGATGCTCTTGCTCGGGCCCGCTTGAGCCAGCGGCGTTGAGCCTTGCTCGCCGCGCCGGCGCCGAAGCGAAGTGCGATGAAGAGTTTCGTCAACTTTCCGGGACAGTCCTGGATTACCGCCGCCCACTCCACTTCGAGCGCCGAGTCGCCCGCGGACCAGAGACGCGCGGCACGACGTGCGATCTTGTCGGCCAGCCAGGGAGACACGTCGCAGAACTCGTTGACCAGAGCGCCGGTAGCGATGGAGACGAGGACGCCGAACCAGAAGGCCGTCACAGGGGTCCCCCGCCGAGGGCAGGCCGCAGCGAGCCCGGGACTCGCTGAGGACGATGTCGGGCCAAAAGGAGCTGGGCTTGCGTCACGCCTTCGCCCGTCAGTTTGTAATAGCGTCGCCTCGGCTTGTTGGGGTCGGCCGGCTCGTCGTCCCACCGCGCTGAAACCCAGCCCATGCCATCGAGCCGCTCGAGAATCTTGTAGACGGTCGGCCCTCCGCGGTGGCTGGCTTTGATGATCGCCCATCCGTGCAGTTCGGCGCCGCCGGCCGCGATGAAGACCTCAAGGACATCCAGGAAGGGTGCGGTGATCCGCACGGGACCCTGACTCACGCCGTAAGTGTACTAGGTGAAATAAGCCGATCAGGGCTGTCGTACGGGGCGGAAGGCGGCCCGCAGTTCGGCGGCGAACAGCTCTGGCTCCTCCCAGGCGGCGAAGTGGCCTCCGCGGTCGGCCTCGTTGAAGTAGGCCAAGCCTGGGTAGACGGCTTCGGCCCAGCTGCGTGGGGCTGCCCATAGCTCGCCGGGGAACGTCGTGAAAGCTACCGGGACCTGGAGGGGTGGGGGCGGCTGGCCCGCGGCGGCGGCGCGGAAACGGCCGAACTCCCAGTACCAGCGGGCAGCCGAGGCTCCAGTGCCAGTGAGCCAGTACAGGGTGATGTTGTCGAGGATGCTGTCTCGGGTCAGGCCGCCTGTGGGCTGCTTGTCCACGAAAGCGCGGGCCATCTTGTAGTAGCTGTCGGTGTCGTGGTCGAGCATCCAGGCGGCCAGGGCCACCGGCGAGTCCAGCAGGGCGTATCCGATGGTCTGCGGGCGGGTTGACTGCTCCAGGAAGTAGGCGAAGCCGTCCGTGCTGAACGTCATGACCGCGTCTCGAGCTTTGCGCTCCTGGTCGGACGCGGCCGGCAAGTGGTTCACCAGGTCCAGGGCCGGGGCCAGCAAGTTGACGTGGATGCCGAGCAGGCCATTGGGGCCCTGCCGGCCCATGAAGTCGGTTACGGCGGCGCCCACGTCACCGCCCTGGGCCACGTAGCGCTGGTAGCCGAGCCTGCTCATCAGCTCCGCCCAGGCGCGGGCTATCCGGCCGTTCTCCCAGCCGAGCTCGGCCGGCTCGCCCGAGAAGCCGTAGCCGGGCAGGGACGGCAGCACCAAGTGGAAGGCGTCCTCGGGCCGCCCGCCGTACGCGGTCGGATCGGTGAGAGGCCCGACCGCGCCCAGCAGCTCTACGACGGAGCCCGGCCAGCCGTGGGTCATGATCAGCGGCAGGGCGTCCTCGTGTGGTGAACGCACGTGAGCGAAGTGGATCCGTACGCCATCAATCTCTGTTGTGAACTGCGGAAGGGCGTTCAGCCTGGTCTCGAAGGCGCGCCAGTCGTGATCCGCCGTCCAGTAGCGGGCCAGCTCCTGGAGCGCCGCCAGCTGAACCCCCTGCGAGCGGTCGTCCACCAGCTCGCGGCCGGGCCACCGCGTCGACGCGATCCGGCGGTGCAGATCAGAGATCGACTCCTCCGGGGTGTCGAGCCGGAACGGACGGATCTCACGGTCGCCGGACATGGTCCCCACCTGCCGATGCGAGAAGTCGGTAAGTGGCCCATCGTCCCGCGTCCCAGTTTCCCCACCTCATCCCTGACGAATGAACGCGCAACCATTGCCTCAACGCAGTGAGACCTCTAACTTCCTCGATTAGGAAACTTTCTTTCCTGGAGGACTCATGCGCGGATTGAAACGCCGTCTCGTTGCTGTGGCCGCCCTGGCCGCGGTGGGGGCCACGGTTGCGGCTACGCCTGCTCAGGCGGGCGGCAAGTCATACGTCAAGGTCGGGTACTTCACGCAGTGGGGTATCTATGGCCGCGATTTCCAGCTCAGCAAGGTGCAGAGCTCCGGCGCCGCCGCGAAGCTCACGCACCTCAACTACGCGTTCGGGCCGGTGACGGCGGACGGGGTCTGTGCCAGCGCCGACCCCTGGGCCGACTGGCAGACCAGCTTCGACGACGCGCACAGTGTGGACGGCGTCGGGGATGTGGCGGGGCAGCCCATCGCGGGCAACCTCAACCAGCTGGCCGAGCTCAAGAAGAAGAACCCCAAGCTGCGCGTGCTCATCTCGCTCGGCGGGTGGACCGGATCGGCGTACTTCTCCGACGCCGTCCTGACCGACGCCTCGCGCAAGAAGCTCGTCAGCTCCTGCCTCGATCTCTGGATCAAGGGCAACCTGCCCGGCCTGCCCGCGGGGGTCGCCGCGGGGATCTTCGACGGGGTCGATCTCGACTGGGAGTGGCCCGGGTCGGAGGGCAACGCCGGCAATGTCATCCGTCCCGAGGACAAGCGGAACTTCACCCTGCTCACGGCCGAGTTCCGGGCTCAGCTCGACAAGCTTTCCAGGACCACGAGGCACCAGTACGACCTGACGGCCTTCCTGCCCGCGGCACCCGCCAAGATCACGGCTGGCTTCGAGGGCGACAAGATCTTCAAGTACCTGGACTTCGGGACCGTGCAGGGGTACGACTTCCACGGCTCCTGGGAGAATCGCGCCAACCAGCAATCCGCCCTATTTGTCCCGCGCAACGCACCTGACAATCCCGACTTCTCAGTGGATGTCGCCATAAACGCGTGGATCAAGGCCGGCGCGCCGAGGCAAGACCTGGTCCTGGGCCTGCCCTACTACAGCCAGGGCTGGACAGGCGTCACGAACCAGAACAACGGCCTCTTCCAGCCGGCCACTGGTCCCGCCCCGGGAATCTTCGCGGCCGGCACGGAGGACTACAAGACGGTCAAGACGCTGCCCAATTTCAAGATCCACCGGGATCTACGAAGCGGGCACGCCTGGCTCTTCGACGGCACGACCTTCTGGACGTACGACGACCCGGCCCAGATGATCCAGAAAGCTCTCTACATCCGGGCCAAGGGCCTGGGCGGCGCGATGATGTGGTCACTCGACGGTGACGACGCGAACGCGTCACTCACGAAGGCGGTTTCCGCCGGTCTGCGATAAGCCGTTCGGCGCACGACCGAAACCGCTCGGCGCACGGTGATCGCCCGATTTGACCCCTCCTCGTTAGCGTGACGTACAGCACAAGCGCTGATGAGGAGGGGCCATGGCGGAACCTGAAGCCAAAGAACCCGAGAGCAAGCCCCGCACCGACAGCAGTCCCTGGAACTGGCTCCTTCTCATCCCGATCGTGGTGCCGGTCCTGACGTTCCTCTACAACCACGACGAGCCGCGGCTGTTCGGCTTCCCGGCCTTCTACTGGATCCAGTTCCTGTTCATCCTGCTCGGCGTCGGCACGACGACGATCGTGTACCAGATGACGAAGCGGGGACGCCGGCCATGAGCGACCACATCACCGAGATCGTCGTCTTCACGCTGCTCTTCCTGCTGGTCAGCGGCATGGGCTTCGTGGCCGCCCGCTGGCGCGCCCCCAAGGACATGGCCCACCTCGACGAATGGGGCCTGGGCGGGCGCAACTTCGGCGGCTGGATCACCTGGTTCCTCGTCGGCGGTGACCTCTACACGGCGTACACCTTCGTCGCCGTACCCGCGCTGATCTTCGGCGCCGGCGCGGCCGGGTTCTTCGCCGTGCCGTACACCATCATCATCTATCCGATGTTCTTCCTGATCCTGATCAGGCTCTGGTCGGTGTCGCACCGGCACGGTTTCGTGACCCCGGCCGACTTCGTGCGCAGCCGGTTCGACTCCCCCACGCTGGCCCTGGTCGTCGCGATCACCGGCATCGTCGCCACCATGCCGTACATCGCCCTCCAGCTCATCGGCATCGAGGCGGTCCTCAAGACCATGGGCGTGACCGGCGACAGTGTGCTCGCACGGCATGCGCCCATCATCATCGCGTTCGCCATCCTGGCGGCGTACACCTATCAATCGGGTCTGAGGGCCCCGGCCCTCATCGCCTTTGTCAAGGACGCGCTGATCTACATCGTCATCCTGGTGGCGGTGATCTACCTGCCGACGAAGCTGGGCGGGTGGGGCAGCATCTTCGACGCGGCCGAGGCCAAGTTCACGGCCAGCCCGAACCCCAACGACGGCATCACCCTCAACGCCAACAACCAGCTGCAGTACATCACCCTCGCGGTCGGCTCGGCGCTGGCGCTGTTCCTCTACCCGCACAGCATCACCGGCGTGCTGGCCAGCAAGAACCGCAACGTGATCAAGCGGAACATGTCGGCCCTGCCGGCCTACAGCTTCCTGCTCGGCCTGCTCGCGCTGCTCGGATACGCGGCCATCGCGTCCGGCGTGAAGCCGCTGCCGGGCGCCACCGCGGGCACCGTCGACAGCAACACGGTCGTGCCGCTGCTGTTCGACATGCAGTTCCCGGCCTGGTTCGCCGGGGTCGCCTTCGCCGCGATCGGCATCGGCGCGCTCGTGCCGGCCGCCATCATGTCGATCGCCGCGGCCAACCTGTTCACCCGCAACATCTACAAGGAATACCTGCGCAAGGACGCGTCACACGCCGACGAGGCCCGCGTCTCGAAGATCACCTCGCTGGTGGTGAAGGTCGGCGCGGTCGCCTGCATCGTCTTCCTCGATCCGCAGTTCTCCATCGACCTCCAGCTCATCGGCGGTGTGATCATCCTGCAGACCGCTCCGGCGGTGGCGCTCGGCCTGTTCACCCGGTGGCTGCACCGGGGTGCGCTGATCGCCGGCTGGGTGGCCGGCATGGGCCTGTCGATGTGGATGTTGTGGCAGATCCCGAACCCGGCCACGAAGCGCGCCCACTTCGGCGGGTCGGCGTTCCCGCTGTCCGAGTTCGGCTTCGACACCAAGCGCACCATCTACGTCGGCTTCGTCACGGTGATCGTCAACCTGCTGATCGCGGTCATCGTCACGCTGATCCTGCGGGCCGCCAAGACCCCGGCCGGCGTCGACGGCACCACCAAGGACGACTACTTCGCCGACGAGGGCGACCCGCGCGTCGACCGCGACCTCACGACCGTCGAGACGCCGTCGTCCACATAAAATGACCAGGGACTGGGTTCAATGGCACGAGGAGTACGGGATTCCCGGCTCCTCGTTGTCCCGCCGCTTGGCCGTTGTGCAGGACCACATTCGGTACGCTCTCGGCAAACGCGTGATCAGCATGTGCGCCGGCGACGGCCGCGACGTTCTTCCCCTGCTGCCGGCGGATGCCCGAGCCCTATTGGTCGAGCTGGACCCTTCGCTGGCACGACGGGCGATGGGTCAAACCAACGTTTCCGTACGGATTGAGGACGCCGGCACGATCGACGCGTACCTTTCCTTCGGCCCGGCCGACCTCGTGCTCGCCTGCGGTGTCTTCGGGAACATCAGCCCGGACGACGTCCGCCGCACCATTCAGGCCCTGCCGATGCTGCTGGCCCCCGGCGGCCGGGTCGTCTGGACCCGGGCCGGCGACGAGAGCGCATTCGTGCGCGCCTGTTTCGCCGAGTCGGGCTTCGACGAGGTCGCCTTCACCGAGCCCGCCGACGCCCGTTTCCGGGTGGGCACGCACCGGTTGTCGGCGGCTCCGACACCACCGATTCCCGGCACGCGCCTCTTCCGGTTCCTGAATCAATCGTCCGTGTAGAGGCAGAACGGATGCCCGGCCGGGTCGAGCATCACCCGTACCGTCTCCTGGGGTTGATAGCCGGCTTCCTCCGCGCCCACCGAAATGGCGTGCGCGACGGCCTCCTCGAGGTCGTCGACCTCGATCTCCAGGTGCATCGACATCTGCGGCTTGCCCGCTTCGGCCGGCCACACCGGCCGTACGTATTGCTTCTCGGTCTGGAACCCGAGGTTGTATCCCGCGTTGTCGGACGGCGCGACCGCACCGCCCAGACCGTTGTCCGCCGGGTAGAAATTCCAGCCGAGCAGCCGCGAGTAGAAGCGTCCCAACTCCACCCCGTCCGGCGCGTCCAGGGTCACACCCCACCACTGCTTACGGCTCCTGAGCGGCACAAGCAACTCCCCTCTGATTCTGCTCCCACTCCATTCAAGCGATAGATCCGGCCCAGCGCGACCGGATCAGCTATATGCGGACTCCCCTTGCAAATCAAGATCATCAATGGTAGGGCGGAGATGGCGGTACATTCACCCGGACGCCAGATACTAAGATCAATTGTTTGCAGGAATGTCAAAGTCCTATGTAGTTCCTCTTCGCGATAGGCCATCCGGTCAACTTCTCGTAACTGATCGACGTGTCGATCGATCCGCTCGCTACCGTCTGCCGAGCGTAACCTGCGTCAAGGCCGCACTACGAGGAGTGACTGATGAGCGAAGATGTCTGGCTTGCTGCCCGCCTCATTCCCACGTCGGGAATCAATGGGGCCGATGAGCAGGAACGGCGAGCTACGTCGGCTCTCCTAGCCGTGATGAGTGCCGTGCGGGAGTTCGGCCGAGCGTTGACCCAGCCGATCGGCGCCCCGGCCGGGACCGTGCAGACCTACATCGAGGTTCCCTTCAAGCTCGGGGATGGCAAGTTCTTCCCAGACGGGCTCATTCGGATCACTCGCGGGCAACGTCAGTGGACGGCACTCGTCGAGGTAAAGACGGGCAGCAATGAGCTCCGCGTCGACCAGCTCGAGCACTATCTCGACATCGCACGAGAACAGGGCTTCGATGCCCTCATCACCATCTCCAATCAGATCCCGCCCGTACCGGGGCAACATCCCACCGCTGTCGACAAGCGGAAGCTGAAGAGGGTTGCACTCCACCATCTGCCGTGGTCGGAGGTGCTTACGGCAGCCGTCATGCAGAAGGAGTATCGCGGCGTCGCCGATCCCGATCAGGCCTGGGTCCTGGGTGAACTGATCCGCTACCTGGAACATCCCCGGTCGGGTGCACTGGAGTTCAGTGACATGGGCTCCAGCTGGGTTCCGGTAAGAGAGTCCGTCAATGCGGGCACCCTTCGAGCTGCCGACCCAACGGTGGCAGAGGTTGCGGGAAGGTTCGACGCCCTCGTACGTTTCGCCGGCCTTAAGCTCGGCCGACAGTTGGGCACGGAAATCGTTCCGGCCCTTGCACGTAGAGAGCTGGCTGACCCATCGATCCGGACCCAGGCTCTTGTCGCGCAACTAGCGACCAACGGCACGATGACCGCCGCCCTTCGTATACCAGGCGCGGTCGGCGCGCTTTTCGTGACTGCTGATCTACGAGCAGCGAAGATCACGTGCCACGTTGATGTCGAGGCGCCGCGAGAAGGCCGCCAGACCACGCGCGTCAATTGGTTGGTGCGACAACTCAAGCACGCACCGGAGACGCTCCGCTTGGAGTCTTTCGCGGCATACTCACGTGGCGCCGGCAGCGCTGAGTTACTCAAGACCGTCCGTGAGGAACCGGGTCGCCTCGTCGGCGAACCTTCAAGGGAACTGAAATCCTTCCGGGTGGCTGCCAACTCCGCGGCCGGCACTAAGCGCGGAACTGGGCGAGGATCCTTCATTGATTCAGTGCTTGGGGCCATCGACGACTTCTATGAACAGGTCATTCAGAACCTCAAACCGTGGATGGCCGCACCCCCGAAGCTGCGCGCCCCCGAAGAGGTGATCGAGTCGGAGCCAGTCGCCGCAGCACTTGTATCGACGGCGATCTCTTCCCAGGACGGTCCACAGCCGCAAGAGTCTGCTGCCGATCCGGCTCCGCACTCCCCATAGCGGGCGCTACAGGGGCGTCGCCTACGGTCGGGTCATGATCGAGAGGAAGGCGCGGGTCGCGACATCGGCGATCTTCGCGGCGCACGGGGCTGTCACCGGGACGTTCGCGGCGCGGGTGCCGTGGGTGGCCGACCACGTCGGGGTCGGGCCGGGCGGGCTCGGGCTCGCCCTGCTCATGCCGGGGGTGGGCGCGCTCATCGCGATGCCCCTGTCGGGGCGGCTCGTGCATCGGTTCGACCTGCGTTCCCTCGTACGTCTCCTCATGCTCTGCTGGTGTGCCGCGCTCCTGCTTCCGGCGCTGCCGACCTCACTGTGGGCGCTCTGCCTGTGCCTGATCGTCTACGGGGCGGCGGCCGGTGTGGCCGACGTGGCGATGAACGCGCACGCCGTGCTGGTCGAGGAGCGCTACGGGCGATCGGTCATGTCGGGCTTCCACGGCTGGTGGAGCATCGGCGGCCTGGCCGGCTCGGCCGTGGCCGTGCTCGCGACCCGGGCCGGCCTGTCCGCGCCCACCCACTTCCTGATCACCGTGGCCGCGCTGTTCGTGATCGTGCTGACCGCGTCGATGTGGCTCATCCCGCACCGGCCCGCGCCCGAGCTGGAGGAACCGCCGGCGTTCGCGCTGCCCACCGGCCGGGTGCTGACGATCGGCCTGATCGGCCTGTGCGCGGTCTTCGCCGAGGGGGCCAGCCTCGACTGGGCCGCCGTGTACGTCCGCGACCTGCTGCACCACCCGGCCGCCACCGCCGCCGCCACCGTCTCGATCTTCTCGGTGTGCATGGCCGCGGCCCGCTTCGGCGGCGACTGGGTCGTACGTCAACTGGGCCCGGTGACCACGGTCCGCATCTCGGGGGTGTGCGCCACCGTGGGCGCCCTGACGATCGTCCTGGCCGAACCGGTGGCGCTGGTCATCGCCGGTTTCGGCCTGCTCGGCATCGGCATCGCGGTGGTGGTCCCGCTCGTGTTCGCGGCCGCCGCCCGCACCGAGAGCAGCCCCGGCAAGGGCATCGCCGGGGTGGCCGGCATCGCGTACGGCAGCGGTCTCATCGCCCCGGGCATCATCGGCGGCATCGCCCACGTGTCGTCGCTGACGGTGTCGTTCGGCGTCATCGTGGCGCTGATGGTCGTCATGACGCTGGGCGCGCAGGTGCTCCGGGCGCGCTCAGCGGAGCCGCGGCTCCAGTAGGGCGGCCACCTCGATGGCGCGGCTGCGGGCCTGGCCGGACGCCTCCACCGTCCACACCTCGGACAGCACGCCCATCACGAATCCCCAGGCCACGACCCGGTCCACCGGTTCGAGCGCGGACAGCCGCTCGATCCGCGCCGGCACCAGATCGAGCAGCGCCGGATCGTGCCGCTCCGGATCGGGGTTGTAGAGCATCGCCCCGCAGTCGAAGCCGGGGTCGCCGATCAGCGGCGACGGGTCGATGGCGAGCCACGGTTCGCGCTCGGCCCGCAGAACGTTGCCGTGGTGCAGGTCGCCGTGCAGCACGGTCTCGCGCGGCGCGTCCGCACAGAGATCGTCGAAGAGCTCGGCCGCCTTGTCGACCATCCGCTGAGGAATCGGCCCGTCCGGGCCATAGCGCTCGAAACCCCCACGCAGGGTGCGCAGGTGCGGCAGGGTGCATTTTTCCGGAGGTACGACGTGGAGCAGCTCCGCCGCCTCCACAAGCACCGAAGTGGCGGCCGCGTCGTCGTCGAGCGCGGCCACAGGCGTACCCGGAAGGGCTTGCTCGATCAACAACGCACCGCGAGCCGCGTCCTCGGCCAGAAGCCGCACGGCGCCGCGCCCATCGAAGATCCGCAGGGCTTCGGCCTCACCGTCGAGGTGCCCGTCCGGGACGCCGAGTTTGAGAACGCCCCCGCCTTTCACGGTCGCGACCCAATGGAACGTCATCGGCAGAAGCTCGTCGACGTCGACGCCCCATTCGCGGGTCACTTCGTCGATCAGCGCCGGCAACCCGTCGAGCCAGCGTTCGCCTTCCGCGCCCCAGTTCTCGACAATGTTGCGCCGAAAGCTCACTGCTCGGCCGTGGAGATTTCGCGGGCTTCCTGAGCCGTACGCCGCAATCCCACCCACCCCTGCGTCTCGGAAAGCTCGAGCTGCTTGGCCGCCTGAACGAAAACAGCTTCCCGCTCCGGCTTGTCGTAGTCGCCGAGCCGGTGCCGGAAACGGGCCCATTCCGCTTCGAGCTGCACGAGTGTCTCGATGTACCGGATCCAGTTGTCGTGCCACCGGAAAAGCGTCCGGAGCCCGGTCAGCACCACGACGAGTCCACCCAGGACAGCCGGCACGCGGGCATCATCGGTGAAGGCGACACTGGCCGGAATGGCCGCCGCGAACACGATCAGCAGAGTCTCGGAAACCTGATAAGACCGACGAGCCGTCCGGGCGTACGCCAGATAGCGCTCCCGCGCGACCCGATAGACCTCGGCCGCACTGACGTCGTCATCCCCTTGCGTCATGCGGAACAGTATCCATCGTCGATCCGCCCCCGAATCGCCCGAGCCAGAGCCTGACTCGACGGTCCTGAGCCGGATAAGTGACAAGGCCTTGCCCGGCCGCGGAGGCTGTCCCACCGTGGACGTGTGGCAACACCTGCGGAGCAAGCAGGTCCAGGCGAAGGCGTCACGCCTGAACCCGATGCCACACAGCCTCCGAAGGGCGAGAGCTGGATCGGCTGGATGATCGGCGGGCTCCTCGGATGGTGCGTGGCCAACTCCGTGATCCTGGCCATCACGGCGTCGTTCATGGGGCTCTCGGAAGAGGAGTCCAAGGAGTTCGTCACACGCTACTTCTGGTGGTTGTTCTTCGCGGCGCCCGTGATCCTGGGCGTCCTGGGCGGGGCCTATTGGGGAATCGCGCGCTGGCTGCAGACCCGCCGCGACCGGCGCCGGCGACATCAGATCATCCTCGCCGAGCGCGTCATGGCCCTGCAGCACATGGTGCGGGAGGCGCAGGAGGTGTCACGGGAGTTGGAGCGCTACCTGGTGGACCGGCTGACCGCCATGGAAACCCTGAACGCCCGGGTGGACGAGCAGCAACAGCTGGCCGGCCTCACCACCGACCAGGTCGAGGCCCTGGACCGCCGCCTGGCCCGCCGATTCGTCGGCGAGCGCCGCTCCGGCTTCATCCAGCAGATCGTCTTCCTGGTCGTGGCGTTCCTGCTCGGCTTCATCGTCAACTGGCTGTCCGGCCCCGCCCTCGATGTCCTGAAGGGCTGGACGTCATAGCCCGGAACCAGTGGCGACGACCTCAGCCACCGGCTCCGGCACGGTCGGTCAGTCGTCCTCGTCGGTCAGTTCGGCCAGCAGCTCGGCCGCGTCGCTGTTGCCGGCGTCGGCCAGGCGGCGCAGTTCGCCGGTGTCGCCGCGCTCGCTGGCCAGTTGCACGAGCTCGTCCACGGCGGCGCCGCTGCCCGCGTCGGCGAGCCGGCGCAACTCGGCCATGTCGCCGCGTTCCCCCGCCAACTCGACCAGCTGATCGACCGCGTCCCGGTCCCCGGTGGCGGCCCGCTCACGCAACTCCGACAGCTCAGAATCCGTCATGGCTGTTCAGCCTAGGCCGATCGCGCGAGGGCGTCCGGCCGTACGACGTGAATGAAAGGGCTTCAGGCGTGCCGTGACTCCAGTACGGCCAGGTCGCGCTCGGCGTAGCGACGATGCTCCCACTCCTCGTTGAGCACGGTCAGCAGGCACTCCCGTACGGGAAAAGTCTCGTTGGGCGGAGGCCAGCCCAGACCCTCGGCCGGCTTGGTGTCGGACGCCAGCAGCTCCTCGGTGAGCCCGTCGATGACCCGCCGCACGGTGGCCATGCGGTCGAGCCGGAGCGCGAGCGCCTCGTCGAGCGAAGGCCGGGCCGCCCGATCGCGGGGAACGCCCGGAGTGTCCTCCATGCCGTCCCACGGCAGCGACAGCGGATGCCACGGGGACCGCTCGCCGAGCATCGCCCGCGACACCCATGACTCCTCGGCGAAGGCCAGATGCCGCAACGTCTCGATGAACGACCATTCGCCGTCCACGGACTCGTGCAGCATGGCCTCCGGCAGCCGCCGCGCCCGCTCGACGGTCCCGGCCCACCGCGTCTCGACCAGATCCCAGGCCTCACGAAAGCCGTCCGGCTCCGTGGGCCGCATCTTCACCCGTTCGGGTTCCCGGCGATCCATTTCCGCCTGTACGAACGGAGCGACGTCCACGCCGTTGATCACCAGCGATTCGACCTCGCCGTTGATGTCGACCCTTCCGATGTACACGCCCCGCATGGTCACGTCGTAGAAGTTGACCTCCCGGAACCGGCTGCCGGCCAGATCGACGTCCCGCAGCTCGGCGCCCTTGAGATTGACGTGCTGGAAGCGGGAGCCACTCAGATCTCCCTCGAAGTCAGCCATGCCCGCACGCTAGCCCCAGTTCCGGACGAAAGCCTTCCTGAAACGGCTCACCGAAGCTCGTATTCGAAACGCTCGACCCAGCCGGAAGATCGATCCTGCTCGACCACCCGGTCGAGAATGTCCCGGATCCGATCGAAGAGATCGTCGCCCAATCGCCGCCGGCTGATGTCCGCGTCCCGCCAGATCAGGCACACGGGCCGCTCGACATTCGCGGAAAGCGCGTCCCACAGGGCGCTGAGGTTGCGCCCGTGATAGGGCCCGAGGTCGAGGGCACCGGCCACCGCGCGGTGAAAATCGAGCTCGGACCCTATGTCGGCCCCTTGTATCTCTCCAAGCACAATCGCTCCAGAGGGCTCAGCGCAGGTGGGCCGTTTCGTTGACCGTGCGGACCGCGATGTTTCCGTCGGGCCAGATGTCCATGGTGGAGACGCCGGCCGCGTCCAGGAACAGGCGGTGGAGGAAGGCGTCGGAGGCCGCCAAGGCGTCTCGCAGGATCAGCTTGATCGGGGTCACGTGGGAGACCAGGACGACCACGCCGCTCGGGTAGGAGTCCAGGACCGCCTGCAAGGCTCCCCGCACCCTCTTGGCCACGGCCTGGAAGGACTCGCCGCCCGGCGGGGCCACGCTCGTCTTCTCCAGCCACGCTGCCATCTCGGCCGGCCAGCGGTCGTTCACCTCGGCGAAGGTCAGGCCCTCCCAGTCGCCGAAGTCGCACTCGATCAGGTCGGGGATCACCGTCACGGGAACACCGCCGACCTCGGCCGAGATGAGCTCGGCCGTGCGCACGCACCGGCTCAGCGGTGAGCTGACGATGGCCGTGACGTCCCTTGAGATGCCGGCCACCCGGCCGCCGGCCGCCATGGCCTGGGCCTCGCCCTCGTCGGAGAGGGGCACGTCGCCCCGGCCGGAATAGCGGCCCTCCTTCGTCAGGGCCGTCTCGCCGTGGCGGACCAGGATGAGGCGGGTGGCGTTGTCCAGGGACGGGGGCGCCCAGGAGCGCGGGGCCGGAACAGCGGAGGAGGCGACCAGATCTTCCACCACGACCTCGCGCACCGGCTTGCCCGCGGCCTCGTCCATGGCCCGGTTGGCCAGGGCGTCGGCCGCCTTGTTGCGCTCGCGGGGGATCCACTCGAACGAGACCCGCTCGAACTCGCTGACCAGGGCGGCCGCGGCGGCGGCAAGCGGGCGCAGGCCGGCGTTCTTGATCTG
Source organism: Actinoplanes sp. NPDC000266 (assembly GCF_042899005.1). Lineage (NCBI taxonomy): Bacteria > Bacillati > Actinomycetota > Actinomycetes > Micromonosporales > Micromonosporaceae > Actinoplanes > Actinoplanes sp. NPDC000266. The sequence continues at coordinate 179,151 of NZ_JBIAZI010000010.1, read as the reverse complement.
CCAGCGGCCGGACATCTGCTCGACGACCAGCTTGGAGTCCATCCGGACGTCGACCTCGGTCGCGTTGAGCTCGCGAGCGGCGCGAAGGCCCTCGATGAGACCCGTGTACTCGGCCACGTTGTTCGTGGTCACGCCCAGGGCGCCGTACCGCTCGACCAGCACCTCGCCCGTCGGGTGGGCGCGGACCACCGAGCCGTAGCCGGCCGGGCCGGGGTTGCCCCGGGAGCCGCCGTCGGCCTCGATCGCGACGCGCAGGCTCACAGGCCGGACTCCTTGGTGCGGACCATGATGCGGCGGCACTCCTCGCAGCGCACCACGTCGTCGGCGGCGGCCGCCTTCACGCGGGCCAGGTCGGCGCCGTACAGCTCGATGCGGCAGCCGCCGCAGCGGCCCGACTGGAACAGGGCGGCGCCGAGACCCGAGTCGAGGCGGATCTTGTCGTAGAGGGTGACCAGGTCGGCCGGCAGGTCGGCGGCCAGCGGGGCCCGCGACGACTGCTTGAACTCCTGCTCCTTGGTGATGTCGGCCAGGGTCTCGTCGCGGCGGGCCTCCGCCTCGGACCGGCGGGCCAGGGCGGCGTCGAGGCGTTCCCGGACCGAGGCCAGCGCCGACTCGGCCGACTCCTTCTGCTCCATCAGCTCGAGCTCGGCGTCCTCGAGCTCGGACTGGCGCCGGTTGAGGGTGGCCAGTTCGTGCTGGAGGCCCTCGATCTCCTTGAGGGCGCCACCGGCGTCGAGCCTTTTCTGGTCGCGGTCCTTGCGGATGCGTACCTGCTCGATGTCCTTCTCGAAGCGGCTGATGTCGCGCTCGAGGTCGTCGACGGCGACCTGGGCGCGGACCCGCTCGTCCTCCAGCGCGGAGAGCTCCCGCGACACCGTGTCGATCTCGGCGAGCTCGGGCAGCGTCTTACGCCGGTGCGCGAGCTGGGCCAGGGCGGTGTCGACGGCCTGAAGGTCGAGCAGGCGGCGCTGGGCTTCCGGGGAGGCCTTCACGGCAGGGGCTCCTTCTTTCGAAAAAGGGTCCAGGGGTCGGTGTCCAGGTCGGACACGACGACGTCGAAGCCGAACTCGCCGCGCAGCCACGCCGCGACGTCGTCGAGCCAGGGACGTTCCGTCGCCCAGTGGGCGACGTCGATCAGCGCCGGGCCTTCGCCGGCGACGTGTTCGCTCGCCGGGTGGTGACGAAGATCAGCGCAAAGGTACGCGTCCACGCCGGCCCGCGCGGCGTCGGCCAGGAAGGTGTCACCGGCGCCACCGCAGACGGCCAGGGTCCGTACGACCAATGAAGGATCTCCCGCCGACCGCACCCCGGCCGAGGTGGCCGGGAGCCGCGATGCGACAAATCCCGTTAATTCCGACAAATCCATCGGAGGGTCGAGCACGCCGATGCGCCCCAGACCGCGGCCGTCATCCCCAGGAACCAACGGTCGGAGATCTCGCAGGCCAAGGAGAACAGCCAGCGCGTCCGAAACGCCGGGATTGGCCACGTCGGCGTTCGTGTGCGCGACGTAAAGAGCGACGTCCGACCGGATCAGCCGGTGGATGATGCGCCCCTTGTACGTGTCCGGCGCGATCGACGACACCGGCTTGAGCAGCAGCGGGTGGTGGGCGACGATCAGGTCGGCGCCCACGGAGATCGCTTCCTCGGCCGTCTCGGGCACGCAGTCGACCACGCACAGGACCCGCCGGACGGGGTGGTCGAAGTCGCCCAGCACCATGCCGACCCGGTCCCAGGACTCCGCCCACTCGCGGGGATAACGCCGGTCGAGCGCGTCGATGACGTCCCGGACGGTGGGTACGGCGGCAGTGTCGGTCACGGCCGACAACTCTATCGGGCCGAAGGGGTGGAGGTGGTCAGTAGCTCAGCCCACCGCGCCGGGCTCGGCCCGGCTGCCGCTCATGGTCACCGGGTTGCTCACCGCCTGGAGGGCCCGCCGCCACGGGAACTGCCCCCGGTAACGATCGGTCTGGCCGGGACCGCCCAGCCGGCACACGTCCTCGCCGTACAGCACGTGCACGCCCCAGTCCCGGAGTTTCGCCAGACTCTCGTGCAGGGCGGGATGCAAGGCCATGACCTTATTGGTGTACGGCACCACGGCCGTCGGCACGCCGTATCCATAGCCCTCGACGAGCAGGCCGAGGACAAGCGTGTCCGTGATGCCGACGGCCCACTTGTTCACGGTGTTCACCGTCGCGGGCGCGACGATCATCGCGTCCGCGTCGGGCAGAACGTCGGGGTCGCCGGGACTCTTGTAGTAGGTACGCACCGGATGGCCGGTCTGCGCCTGTAGCGCCTCCACGTCGACGAACTTGCGGCCGTCGGGCGTGGTGATCACGCAGACCTCCCAGCCTTCCGACTGGGCCAGGGTGACCAGAATGCCGACGTCGCGCGCCATGGGAGAACCACAGACCAGGACGTACAGCACGCCGGGTGCGGGGTTGCCGATCGTCACCTGCGGACCGCCCTCATACGCCGACTCCCATCTGCTCGGCCAGCTCCGCGATCGGAGCCGGTGGCGCGCCCCGCGTACGGCGGAGCACGTCGGAAAGGACCTCGTGGGCGAGCGGGCGGCAACGGATCTCCGACGGAGCGAGCCGGTCGCCCTCGAGGAGCATCTCGCTGGCCTTGTCGATGTTGCCGATCTGCGTGTAGCCGCGCGCGATGTCGAGGAAGTGGTGCGCCCGGCGTTCCGGCAGCATGGCGTTGAAGCCGACGATGTCGAGGCTCTCGTGTGCCTCGACCGCGGTGCGGCCGTCGCCCAGCTCGACCGCCGTGGCGCAGCGGTGCAGCTGCACGTTGGTCGGGCCGAAGCTCGTCCAGTAGTGGTTGAAGTCGCCACCCAGCTCCTTCGACGCCTGATCGGCGCCGCAGAGCAGATCGCGCACGGTCGCGCTGTCGCCGATACGCGCGGCCGCCATCGCCCCGTTGAGCAGCAACATGCCGTACACCGAAAGCCTCTCGCCCTGGCCCTGGGGTCGATCGAAGCTCGGCGCGAGCCGGTTCGCGATGTTGACGTTGACCTCGAGCGCCGGGCGGACCCGGCCGAGCGCCAGCAGCGCGCTGCCCACGCGATAGGACGCCAGCCCGGCCAGGAGCTGGTCGCCGGCCCGCTGGGACACCGCGATCGAACGGTCGGCCGCGAGCCAGGAGAGCTCGTGCTCGCCCACCTTGCGCAGCGCCGACGAGGCGATCTGGTAGACCTGCCCGAGCAGGTGGGCCGCGTCCTTGGCCTCCGAGCCGGTGGCGTAGGCGCTGTCCGCCGCCTGGGCGTCGCGCAGCAGCTTGGGCAGCATCCTCGCCAGGACGCCGTACTTCGCGTGCTGATAGGTCAGCCAGGCGTGGCTCACCGCCTTGCGCATCTCGACCAGCGGCGGCGAGTGTGGCACCGCCTGGAAGAACGCGCTCATCTGGTCGTAGCGCTCCAGGGCGGCGCGGATCTCCTCCACCTCGACCTGGTCGATGCAGTTCTGGGTCTCCGGACGCCGTTCCACGTCCTTGCCCAGCAGCAGCTGGACGTCCACCTGCAGGACGTCGGCGATCTCGTAGACGACGGAGAACTTGTCGAGCCGGCGGACGCCTCGTTCCACCTTGTCGACCCAGCTCTTGGACTTGCCCAACCGGTCAGCGAAGACCTGTTGGGACATCTTGCGCCGGCCGCGCCAATAGGCGACGCGGCGGCCGATCGGCAGCTCGTCCACGGTGCCTCCCCCGACTCGCCCGGCGACCCCCGCCGGCGAGCCCTTGTGTCATCTGCAGTCTGGACCCTCCACGTGTGCTCACGTCGCACAGCGTGTGTGATCGCCTGCTCACCGATGCTCGTAGTTTTTGTTGCAACTTGCAAAGGGTGGATCTGCCGGAAACAACGATGCGTGTCGCGCTTGGATACGGCACTCGGAGCTGATATGGCACCGGCCCACCCAGATCGGGGGTTATCGAGCCATGCAGTGGACCGTGAGTCGGCCGTTCGTACCACCCGCGATCATGGAGATCGCCGAACGGCGGCGCCTGCGGCGGGCCGCTCTGCGGTACGCCGCGCATGGCTGGGCGGTCACCCCCGGCGCCTGGCTCGCCGGGCACCGGCTCGTCTGTGGACGGCCCGGATGCCCGATCATGGCCTGCCATCCCGCGCTGGAGTCGTGGGAGGACAGCGCGAGCGCCGATCCCGCACAGGTGCAGGCGTGGTGGCGGCATCGGCCGCACAGCGTGCTGCTGGCGACCGGGCGGCTTTTCGACGCGCTGGAGGTGCCGGCGGCGCTCGGGCTGCGGGTGCTGGGCACGGCCCGGTTGCACACCGGAGTGCTGGGAGTTCAGCGGGCCGACGCCCGCGGCCCGGTCGCGGTGACGGCGGCCGGGCGGTGGATGTTCCTCGTGCGGGCCGGCGTGCCGCTGCGGCCCGAACTGGACCATCGGCTGGACGTGGTGCGTCACGGGACCGGCTCGTGGGTGCCGGCCGCGCCGAGCCGGATGATCGAGGGGCCGGTGCGCTGGGCCGTGCCCCCGGAGCGGGCACAGTGGTGGCTGCCCGACGCCGAGGTCGTGCAGAGCCTTCTGGTGGACGCGCTCGGCACGCTCCCGGAGCGGCACGTCACTGTCCCCAGGCAACTGTCGACCACACGAAGAGGCACATGATGGGTAACAACCCTAGTCCCGTAACAAGGGCGGGTGAAGTCACTCGTCGGAGTGCTTTCTGGATTTGGCACGAACGTGGATCCGGGCGCCCTGCCGATCGAAGATCGTCAGGAACTCGACGGCCTGCCCGTCGGCGCTGCCGAACCAGTGCGGCACCCGGGTGTCGAACTCGGCCGCCTCGCCCGGTGGGAGCACCAGGTCGTGCTCGCCGAGGATCAGCCGCAGCCGGCCGCTGAGGATGTAGAGCCACTCGTACCCCTCGTGGGTCTTGGGCTCGGGCACCTGCCGCTGGCCGGCCGGGATCAGGTGCTTGAACGCCTGCGGGCCGCCGGGCTGCCGGGAGAGCGGGATGATCGTCTGGCCGAACGCGCTGATCGGCCGCGAGTAGACCCGGGGATCGCCGGTGGGCGGCGCCCCCACCAGCTCGTCCAGGGGCACCCGATAGGCCCGGGCCAGCGGCAGGAGCAGCTCGAGGGTGGCCTTGCGCTGTCCCGACTCGAGGCGCGACAGGGTGCTGACCGAGACGCCGGTGGTCTCGGAGAGCGCGGTCAGCGTGATCCCGGCCTTCTTGCGCAGCTGCCGCAGCCGGGGGCCGACCTCGGCCAGGACATCGTCTTCTTTTGCCGTCATGGCAAAGATGTTTCCGCATTTCGGCACGGAGCGTCCACCATCGGGTCATGACTTACGACGTGATGGTGATCGGGGGCGGACCGGCCGGCCTCAGCGGCGCGGTGGCCCTGGGCCGGGCGCTGCGCTCGGTGCTGGTGATCGACTCGGGGGCGCCGCGGAACGCGCCGGCCGACGGCATCCACAACTTCCTCACCCGGGACGGGATGACCCCGGCCGAGTTCCACGCGGCGGGCCGGGCCGAGGTGCTGAAGTACGGCGGTGAGGTGATCGAGGGTTCGGTGGTCTCGGTTCGCCCGGGCTTCGAGGTCCAGCTCTCCGACGGCGGGACGTTCCGGGCGAAACGGCTGTTGATCACCACCGGGCTTGCCGACCGGCTACCGGACATTCCGGGCCTGGCCGAGCGCTGGGGCTCGATGGTCCTGCACTGCCCCTACTGCCACGGCTACGAGGTCCGGGGCAGGGCGATCGGCGTCTTCGGGGACGCGGAGAAGGTACGCCTGTGGAAGCAGTGGAGCTCCGACGTCATCCCGCTGGCGGAGGACGACGTGGCCGCGGTGGAGGACGGAGGCGTACGGCTGAAGGACGGCCGTTTCGTGGAACGCGACTATCTGGTCGTGACCACCCGTATGGAGGCGCGTGGCGGATTTCTGGACGAGATCGGGCTGAAGCCGGTGGAGCACCCGATGGGCATCGGCACCTACATCCCCGCGGTCGACCCGTCCGGGCGTACCGAGGTCCCGGGGGTCTGGGTCGCCGGCAACGTGGCCGACCCCATGGCCCAGGTGATCACCTCGGCCGCGGCCGGGCTGACCGCGGGCGCGATGATCAATTTCGACCTGCTGCCAGCTGCCGATACGCCGTGATCACGGCGTCCGTACGCTCGGCCAGCTCCAGGTCCGGGTCGGCCGCCGGGAGGGCCGGGGTGAGGCCGGCCAGCGCCAGCTCGGCGTGCCGGGCGGTCTCGCCGATGTGCCGCTCACGCAGCAGCGACTCCTGGGCCAGCGCGGTCCGGTCGAGGCCGCGCAGGATCCGGTTGACCTCCCGGCCGGCCTCGCGCCAGAGCCGCTCGGCCTGGTCACGCTGCTCGGACAGGGCGGAAACGGCCGGGCTGTCGGCGGGGACGTTCTGATCGGGTACGGCCGCGAGCCCGGCCCGGAGGCGACGGAGCTCCTGACGGCGTACGAGCAGGGTGGCCAGATCGTCCAGGGCACGGGTGAGCGAGTGGTCGGCGGTGGAGTCGATCATGCCGGGGAGCGCCGGCCAGGCGCGGCGGACGCGGCGGGCCACGCGGACGGCCCGCTGGAAGACGGCCCGCTCCTCGGCCGCGACCAGCACCCGGCCCTCCGGGTCGCGGGGCAGCTCGAAGTCGGTCTCGGCGGCGGCGCGGGCCTGGCGGCGCCAGACGGCGGCGACGGTCGCGACGGAGGCCAGGGCCGGCAGCCACCACGGCGCGCCGGCCGCGGCGGCCAGGGCGGTCAGGAAGGCCAGCGGGAGACTGAGGCGGCAGGCGAAGGCGGTGCGCTCCTCGCGGGTGGCGCCGCTGGGCGCCACCGGCATCATCTCGGTCAGCGATCCGGCGCGGTGCCGGGTGGCCCGGCCCGCGCGGGCCTTGATCGGCTGTGCGCTGACGACGATCTTCGTGGCGTCGATGCCGACGTGCAGGTCGCGGTCCATCGACGCTCCTTCGCTCGTTCGCTTCGGGTGTCCGGGCGGGCCCGATCGCCAGGGGGAAACCGGTCGGGGCCCGCCCGCCGGCAGGTTCTCCCTGCCGGCACCCTCAGCAATCGGTGGCGACGGTGGCGGGTTGAGGAGGCGATCGGGTGCGAGTCGGTTACTCGTACAGCCGGAAGATGAAACGCTCGGCCCAGTGCTTGCGCTCGTCGGCGACCTCGATCGCCTCGAAGACCGCCAGGTAGTCCCGGAAGAGGGCGCCGCCCAGGGCCAGCCGGACGGCGCCGGCGTGGATCCAGGTGAGCTCGAGCGGACGCGGGTCGCCGGCGCACAGGCGGTCCCGCAGGCCCGCGAGATCGCGCCGGTAGAAGGGGCCGTAGCCGAACGCCCCGGCCAGTCGCGCCTGCAGGTCAGCCTCGTCCAGCACAAATCTGCCGTCGATGACGACCTTCACGGCCTTTGAAACGAATCACGGCGGCGCGCCGGATCGGGGCGGCCGGACATGTCCCCCGATGGTGATCGATGTAGCCTCGCCGGGTGGATGCGGTCGATCTGGTGCTGCGCAAGTTCGACGGGCGACCGCACCGGCAGGTGACCGCGCGGCTGCTCGGCGAGGACGAGTTCGGCACGTGGCTGTCCACGCCGCGCGGCACCGTCGTCACCTATCACTACGGCCGCCGCCCGACCGGCGTGACCAGGGTCGACGCCGTCCGGCTGATCCCGGCCGAGGGCTGGTGGATGGCCATGTTCCTGGCCGAGCCGGACAGGCGCGAGCTCTACTGCGACATCATCACCCCGGCCCGCTGGACCGGCCCGGCCGAGATCACCGTGATCGACCTCGACATCGACCTGGTCCGCTACCGCAAGGGCAAGCGGGTCGAGGTGGAGGACGAGGACGAGTTCGAACAGCACCGTCGCGAGCTCGGCTATCCACCGGAGATCGTGGCGGGCGCGCTGGCCGGCGCGGCGGCCCTGCACGAGGCCCTCGAGCTCGATCGGGAGCCGTTCGCGTCGCACTATCGCAAATGGCTTGGGTCGCCTACCTAGAGTGGTCGGCATGCAGCGGATCACGACGCACGACGAGCTTCGCGACATCATCGGAACACCGATCCCCCGAGTGGCGTCCAAGGTGCGACCCGAGCTGCACGACCTCGACCGCGACTGGCTCGCGGCGTCCCCGTTCTGCCTGGTGGCCACGTCGGACGGAGAGGGCAACACGGACATCTCCCCTAAAGGCGATCCGCCCGGTTTCGCGGTCGTGCTCGGCCCCACGACGATCGCGATCCCCGAGCGGACCGGCAACCGGCGCGCCGACGGATTCCACAACATCATCGACAACCCGCACGTCGGCCTCATCTTCATGATCCCCGGCCGGGGCGACACCTTGAGGATCAACGGCCAGGCTTCCCTCGTACGCGATGACGACCTCTTCGACCGCATGGTGGTACACGGCCATCGGCCCGAGCTGGCCCTGCTCGTGGAGATCGAAGAGGTCTTCTACCACTGCTCGAAGGCGTTCCTGCGCTCCGCGCTGTGGGAGCCGGCCTCGTGGGCGCCGTCCGCGGCGGCGCTGGAGGAGCTCTACGGATGAGCTTCGTCCGCCAAGCCATCGCCGAACAGCGGCGAGCCATCGCCGACCTTCTCGAATCGTTGACGCCGTCGCAGCTGGCGGTCCGCAGCCTCTGCGGCGACTGGACGGTCCGCGAGGTGGCGGCCCACCTGCTGGCCGCGGTCGAGGCGCCGCGCGGGGCGACCCTGTCGGCCATGATGCGCTCGGGCTTCCGGCTGCACCGGGCGAACGCGCTGCTGGCACAGTCGCTGGGCCGGCTGCCGGTCGAGGAAATCGCCGAGGGCCTGCGCCGCAACGCCGAGAACGACTTCAAGCCACCGGTGGTCGGCTATCCCGGCCAGCTCACCGACCTGCTGGTGCACGGGCAGGACATCCGGCGGCCGCTGGGCCTGCCCCACCACCTGCCGCTCGACTCGCTGCGGATCGCCCTGGACTTCCTGACCACGGGCCGCCCGGTCGGCTTCACGAAGAAGGCGTGGCTGGCCGGCCTGCGCTTCGAGGCGTCCGACCTGGACTGGAGCTTCGGCGAGGGCCAGCCGGTGACCGCTCCGGCGGAGGCCCTGATGATGGCGATGACCGGCCGGCGGACGGTCCTGGGCGAGTTGGACGGTCCCGGGGTACGGCTGCTGGCGTCCCGCCTGGAGTGATCACCCGAAACTGTCGGGGGGTGGGTCTAACTTCCCGGCCATGAATGACACCGCGTTCCGAACCGCACCGATCACCCTCGACCGCCGCCTCGTGCTGGACGGCACGGCATATCAGGTGACCTCGTTCCCCGCCGAGGACGACCGCTTCGACCTCTGCATCGTCAGCAGCGACGCCGAGGGCCACGTGCTGAGCGAGATCAGCGCCGGCATAGAGCCGTCCGACCTGCCCGGCCTGACCGACGTGCTCACCTCCACCCTGGCCGGCCTGCTGGCCATGACCCAGCCGTCCTCCTCGGCCCGCGACGCGCCACCTCCCGAGCGCCGCCACCCCAACCAGGGCGCCCGCTGGACCCCGGACGACGACGACCGCCTCCTGACCCGCTACCGCGAGGGCGCCCGCCCCCGAGACCTGATGTCCGAGTTCGGCCGCAGCAACGGCGGCATCAGGTCCCGCCTGGAATACCTGGGCGAGCTGGCCCCGGGCGCACGCTGGCACTCCCCCACCACCAGGCCCGCACCGCCCACCAGCACACCGGTCACGTCACCCGACGACGCCCCACCCGCATAGCTCGCGGACGCGCCGGGCGTGTCGCCCACCGGCACGCCGGTGCGTCGTCTGCCGGGCCACCGGCCGCGCCGCCCACCAGCGCCCTGCCCGCATCGTTCGCAGGCACACCGGGCGCTTCGCACACCGGCACACCGCCCGCATCATCCACGGGCACACCGGGCGCGGCCTCCGTTGGAACATCGCCGCATCGTTCGCGGATGCGGGCGAGCGTGGCGTCCCCAGGTGCGGCGGGCGTGTCGTCGCAGGTGCGGCGGGCGTGGCGTCGCAGGTGCGGCGGCCGCGCCCTCCACCGGCACACCGCCCACATCGTCCGCGGGTGCGGCAGGCGTGGCGTCCGCAGGTGCGGCGGGCGTGGCGTCCGCAGGTGCGGCGGGCGTGGCGTCCGCAGGTACGGCGGGCGTGGCGTCCGCAGGTACGGCGGGCGTGGCGTCCGCAGGTACGGCGGGCGTGGCGTCCGCAGGTACGGCGGCCGTGGCGTCCGCAGGTACGGCGGCCGTGGCGTCCGCAGGTACGGCGGGCGTGGCGTCCGCAGGTACGGCGGCCGTGGCGTCGCAGGTACGGCGGCCGTGGCGTCGCAGGTACGGCGGCCGTGGCGTCGCAGGTACGGCGGGCGTGGCGTCCGCAGGTACGGCGGCCGTGTCGTCGCAGGTGCGGCGGGCGTGTCGTCGCAGGTGCGGCGGCCGCGCCCTCCACCGGCACACCGCCCACATCGTCCGCGGGCGCGGCGGGCGCATCGTCCGCGGGCGCGGCAGGCGTGGTGGGCGCGGCGGGCGCGGCGTGGCGTGCGCGGGCGCGGCGTGGCGTCCGCGGGTGCGGCGGGCGCGTCCTCCGCCGGTACACCGCCCGCATCGTTCGCGGGTGCGGCGGGCGTGGCGTCCGCGGTGTGGTGGGCGGGGAGGCCGGGATGTGACGGGGTCGCGGGCCGGGCGCGCCGTTGCGCCCGGCCCTCCCCGATGGCCGCCGGTGTCGAGCGTGGCAGCCGTGCCGAGAGCGGCGGCCGGCTCGGCGGCCGGGGTCCGTCAGGAGGTGGGTGCGGTGCCCTTCAGGCTCTGGCGTGGGCCGGCCAGGCAAGCGTCGATGCGTTCGAGCTGGCCCTTGGTGAACATGAACATCGCGGCGTCGTCGACGTAGTCCATGTAGTTCATGAACATGTCGCCGTTGGGGCCGTTGCCGCAGGTGATCCGGGGGAACCTGGGGCGGCCGACGTTCTGGTCGGACTGGTTGGGGGTGTCGGCCACCAGGTCGGTGCCGCCGCAGCCGGTGCCGTCGTCGCCGCCGATGTGGAAGAGGTTGAGCCAGTGGCCGATCTCGTGGGTGGCCGTGCGGCCCAGGTCGAACGGCTCCCGCGCCGTGCCGGTCTTGCCGAAGCCGGTGTGGGTGATCACCACGCCGTCCGTCTCGGCCGGGCCGCCGGGGAACTGGGCGTAGCCGAGCAGACCGGCGCTGAGCTGGCAGACCCACATGTTCAGGTACCGGTCGCTGGGCCAGGCGTCGGTGCCGCCGGTCGCGGCGAACTTGACCGTGTCGTTGCCGCCGAAGGAGGTGCGGGTCGTCTGCCGCCGGGTCACGCCGTCGGTCGGGTTGCCCTGCGGGTCCACCGTGGCCAGACGGAACTCGATCTTCAGGTCGGCCACCAGGCCCTGCCAGATCGGGGGCACGTCCTTGACGTCCGGGTTCACCGCCCGGAAGTCCTCGTTGAGGACCGCGATCTGGCTGTCGATCTGCTCCCGGGAGACGTTCTGCTCCTCGGTGCTGTAGACGACGTGGATCACGACCGGGATGTTCACGACCTCGGTGCGGTCGTCACGCTTCTCGCCGCTCGCGTAGGCGAAGGCGAGGTTCTCTATGTCGGTGCGGGCCACGCGGTAACTGATGCTGTCGTTCAGCAGCCGTCGGTGGACGTCCTCGGTAGCGCAGCGGCGTCGTGCGGGAGCTTCGATGATCTCGTCGGAGTCCACTGAACTCATCTCCTGTCGGTCACTTGCGGATCTTCAGCACCTGCCCGTCGTGCGCCGTGATGTGCAGCAGGCGCGAACCCGCGCCGGCCCGCACCCGAACCGCGTCCGCCTGCTCCGCCTCCCAGCTCCCCCGGCTCGGCGCCGACCGGTCGGCCGGTCCGGGGCCGTACTCGATGTAGCCACCGCCGGGCCGGAACTCGAGGCTTTCCCGGGGCGCCCGCCGCGGCGGGAACGGGAAATCCGCGGGCCGGTAGACGGCCTCCTCGTCGGTGTCCTCCTCGAAGGAGTGGTACCAGCGCTGATAAAGATCCGGAGAGAGATCAGACATATGACCGCCCGCGCACGTTGGGTGGTGATGCGAAGGCCAGACTCCCAGCCCCGCATGGTTCCAAGACCCTTACCGTCCGTGATCCGACAAGCCGTCACTGACGGGTGAGCTGGGCATCCAGCACCCGGAGCAGATCCCAGATCTCCGACCCGCTGACATCGATGCCGTGATCGTGGCTCTCGATGTCGGCCGCCGCCGCCCGATGAGCCAACGAGTCAGCCACCAGCTGACACTCGACCCCCGACAGCTCGACGGTCGTCACCCGGTCCCCCGGAAGCGCCCGCAGATCGTCCCCGTACACACTCTCCCGAACGGCCATCGCCGCGCTCCGGTCGACCACCAGGTCACCTTCGACGCTCTCGTAGTCGTCCAGCACCTTTTCGACCAGAAGCCACCGCCGGACCGGCAGAATCACCGAGTACCGCCGCTCCCCGTCAAGCCCAAGCTCATGCCGAGCGCGCACAATTCCCCCAACCCCGGACACCATTGACCCAACCGGCACCATGGGGGGAAAACGCCAGCCCACGCGACGAGCAGGGCACAGGACCCCACCACCGCCACCCACCCAGCCGCAGCCGGACGGAACGTGGGGTCTCCGGGGCTCGGCCCCGGAGAAGATATGACGGGTCGGAGTGGTCCGCGCGTTCCGCGGACAGGGGGATCCTCCGACTCGTGGGCGCGGTAGGTTTCGAACCTACGACCCCTCGCTTGTAAGTCCTGGGCGAGGCGTCCGGCGTCGTCCGCACGAGGTTGTGACCTCGGAACGGTGTTTGCCGCGTCCCGCGCTCATGCTAGGTCATCTGGGACGGTTGCTGTCAGCGTTGCTGTCACGGAGGAGGTAGTCCTTCGGGTCGATCGGCGCCGCCCCGGGACGGAAGCAGAGCTCCGCCCGGGCGACTGCCGCGAACTCCAGACTCACCTACAAGCTAAGGATCATGGCAAGGGCCGAGGCTGCCGCGATCCCCACTCCAATCGGCACGGCGCTCTTGGGCCACTTCCAGGCAATCGTCGCCAGCCCGAAGACGATCACCATGAACACGATCCATACCAACTTTACGGTAAAGTACATTTCTGTACACCGCCTCTCCGCGGCAAAGCCGCGCCTCAGTGGGCACCCGGCTCCGCCGTGGATTGCCCGTACGCGTTCGGCAACTTGCCGTTCGCGTCCATCAGAGTACACGAGAGTACGGCGGTGTCCAGAGGGAGGAGCACCGTGGGGGCGTACGAGGTTTCCGATGCAGAGCGAGCGCTCCTGAAAGCTCTTCGGCAAGCGCATCGGCGCGCCGGTGAGCCGAGCAGTCGAGCCATTGCAACCGCGATTGGCGGAATGAGCCACACAACGGTCAACTCTGCCCTTAAGGGCACGAAGATCCCATCCTGGCCCGTCTTGGCTAGGATCATCGAAGAGCTCGGAGGGGACCTCCCGGAGTTCCAAAGGTTGTGGATCGAGACGCGGGAGAACCCTGACGACACGCCGGCGTCGGCCGGGCCGGGGTCAGACGTGTCGGTCTTCGTTTCATATGCACGCGTTGACGACGAAGCCACACACGGGCGCGTCTCGCAACTTGTCAAGGACATCGGCAATGCGTACCAAAGCATGACGGGCCACTTAGTCGGTGTATTTTTTGATATTCAATCGATCTCGCTAGGAGAAAATTGGCGCGATCGAATTCGACTCGGGCTTTCATCGTCGTCGATTTTCCTTGCTTTCGTCTCTCCAGCATTCCTTAGAAGCGCTCAATGCCGAGAGGAACTAAATGAGTTCTTTGGATTCCTAGACGCAAACTCCAGCGCAAGGCTAGTCATGCCACTCTTGTACGCCGATCGCGAACGCATTGAGAAGATGTTTGCAAGCGATCCCCTATGGTCAAAGATCACTCAACGCCAAGCCACGGACATTTCCCACCTTCGCTTTGTCGACATCGGATCGGCAGAATGGGTACGCGAGACAACCAAGATTGCGGAGCTAATCGAGGATAGGCTTGCGGACTTTTCATCTATCGAAGGCACCGATCAAGAAATGATAACTTCGATCCCTTCAGATGAAGTCAGCGACGGCATGCTTGAACGATTTGCGGAGGTCGAAGACCGGGCTCCGCAAGTTCTTGAAGACATGAATAGTTTTACGCAATCCCTGCAAGAACTTAGCGAGGTCACCAACAAAGCAACACCCGGTCTTAACAAAGCCACATCTTTCAGTCAGAGACTGGCCGTAACGAACAGCCTGGCGTCAACCTTGACCCCCATCGCAAACAAGATGCGCGAGACTGCGGAACGGCTGGTTGATAACTACGGCGACTGGGACCAGGTCGTTAACTATGTTATTGGTCAAGCTAAGGCCGATCCGCATTTCTATGATACGGAGTCGAATGTAGAGTTCCTAGCTACGGTAGGCGACTTGGCGACGGCGGGTGTAGAGTCACTTGCCTCTGTCGAGGAGCTAGATACGGCGATTGGCGGAGTACTCGGACTTTCCAAGCGTCTTAATATCCCGTTGCGAACCATCCGGGAGGCGTGCCTCAGCATGGCCGACATTCGTGGCCTCCTCATGGGTTGGAAGGCCGAGTTGGAGACCTTGGAAGAATCCCAGTAACGCCGACGTTCATCGTCAATCCAGACTTGACATCCCCAGGTGTGAAAAGTCATTTCAACGCCTTGGGTGCGGCGGCGCGCGCCTCTGTGCGGGCAGGCCACCGGCCTGCCGCTTGACCCCTGACCGCTCAGGGTCGCAGAGGCTCCGCCGTCCAGGGCGGCCCGGTTTGTGGCCGTCGCTTGCGACGCGAAGCGCCCTTGACGGTGGAGGGGCGGCCCGGACACCATGCGCGCCGCCGCACCCGAAGCCCGGCGGCCGCAACTCGCCCTGTGGGCCGGGCGCGGGCAGCTGGTCCGCGTCGCCCAGGCCGTGTCGGTCGGCCGCCGGCCAAACCTCCCAACCCCTTAACCCCACCGCTGTACCTGTCGTCGACGCGGCCCGACTCCGCGGTTCCACGCCAGCCGACGGGCTGCTTGCGTGTCCGGGCCAAAGCGCCAGCGGCGGCGCGGGCACGCGCCCTGGCGGCGGCGTGAGCGGCCCGTTTCGGGCCGCCTTGAAGACGTACAGAAAGTTTGAACAAGATCCCGGTGGCCGACCGGGCGTTCTAGCCGAGCGCGATCGCTTCTACGGTCGACCAGAGGTAGCTCTTGTTCTCCCTACGCAGCCGCACCAACTCAACTTGTTTGACCATCACGCTGATCGGTGGCAGGACACGCAGTTTCGAAACGGCGCTAACGAGATACATAGGCGGTATCGGGGTGTTGCAATATGCGATTCCAATATGGGGCCTGAACTCGAACGCGGGTTCGAGGTACTCTTCACTAAGAGCAGCAGTAACGGATGAACGAAGCCGCTCGTAAAGCGCTAAGACAGGATCCCACGGCGAGACACTGAAACGGACAGCGCCAGGAGAGCCAGAGAGCGGTCCGATCGTTAAGCGGAACTCGCTAAGGTCGGCGCATTGGTTCTTGGCCGTCTCGACAACGCGGTCAACCTGTTCCTCGGTTATCTGGTCTGTCCATCCGACCCTCGGAAGGGTCAGATGCAACGCGTTCAGGGGTACAGGGTCGAGGTACGGAAGACGTAACTGGTCTTGGCACGCCGCAGCGAGTTGGACCAGGTCTGGCTGATCGAACGTCAGGTACCAGTAGTAGGCCTCTCGGTTTGCCGACCAGCCTGGACGGTCCCAGTGGTCAACCATCGAAGGAACCGCTTGAAACCGTCGCCAGTCTTCGTGCACCTCTAGGTGTGTGCCAGCCTCATGACTCACCTTGTGGTCGCCATCCGTAGTGTTTGGACTGTTTCGATCATGGCCGGCAGCTTGCGCCATCGGTCGGCGGCTACAAGGAACTCTTGGCTACGCGCTAGGACGGACGTGATCGGCCGCTCTGCGGAGATCGTGAGAGCCTCCTGTACAAGCTGAGCGGCCTGTTCGGGCTCAGGAGCCTTTGCCATGATCATCGCTGTTGCGATGTCAAGCCGGACCAGTGACTGCGTCCAGCATGAGTCAGAAGCTTCCATAGCTGGGGTCACCTGCTGGGAGAACTCCGTAACTCTATCTGGCATCCCAAGTGAAACGAACGCTGTTGCAGCGTTGGCCGCTGTCCGTGCTTGGCTGTAGATCCCCAGCGAGATACAGGATGACACCCCGGGAACGGTATCGAACCGGTCCGTGATTTGGTAGGCCAAGTCAACAGCCCGACTGACGCCGGCCTCGTCTCCTAGCTTGCCAAGCGCTCGTGCTTCGCCGTTGATGGCTAGTCGGACAGCCTGGGGTCCATTGTCGGCGTAGCGCATCCCATCGCGGGCGAGATCTACTGCTCGTTGATAGTCCTGCTTGTAGTAGGCGCAGAAGCTTTCCGTTCCTCGAACCCAAGCCTGCATGTCGGTCGCACCTGTTATCTCGGCGAGAGCGAATGCTTCCTCATTGTAGGCCTCTGCGATTGGAAATTTTCCAAGATTTACCGCCATGTAGCCGAGCAGTGCTGAAAGCTTCGATGCTATAACGTAGAGCCGATCTCTCTGGCGAGGAAGGACCGGGCCAGACAGAAGATCGGCGACCATCTTTCTCTGTTTAACTACGCGTGCTGCCAGGAAATCCGGCCCAGACGACTCGTAGCTTTGCACGACGATGTTGAGTATCTCGTCCAAGCGGTCGATCGATTCATCACTGACTTTGGTTGATAAGATGTCTTGGATGCGTTCGACAATCTCAATGGGGGACTCGAGCTGCTGCATGTCGGTTGGCAGCAGAAGCCCTGCACTAAGCATGACTGCTTGTTGAGCAGGGATCCTAAAACCTAGTGACTCCTCGCTTGCTCCGTAGAGGAGGCACAGGAGCTCTCGATAGGTAGCGTCAGGATGCTTCTTTTCTCGTTCCCACTTCGACACCATTTGACGGTCGACGCCGACACGAAGTTTCCTGTGCGCCCATGCGATCTTGATGAGTTCGTCTGCGACCTGCTGCTGCGTGAGGCCCAAGCGTGTGCGAGCCTGACCTAAAAGCGGGCCGAACCCGGATCGCTTCATCAGTCCCCCAGGTGAGTCAGTTTGACAGGTACCAATGTAGTCGTGTGGCGCTCGCATGAAAAGTCTCGGGACTACATACGGGACTACAAGGCACTCGACGAGGGACTACCCGCCGGGACCTCTACGTATTTCGCATTAGCGAGTTGAATTTCTTGTGCGAGCAGTCGTCCATCAGGGGACGCGCTCAAGGCAGAGGAGGTTCCTCGTGAAGCTGTACGTGGACACGACCGGTAAGCAGGTCACGGTGTCGAGGCAGACTGAGCCGAAGAACGACCAGAGCGGCAACCAGCGTTCCGAGAAGAACACTGGCCGGCCCATGTGGTCCACCCAGGTCATCGTGCTCGACGAGACCGGCGGTGAGGTCATCGCCATCACTACGGCAGGAGAGAAGCCGGACGTGACGGTGGGACAGCTCGTCGCCATCGAGCAGCTCGAGGCCATTCCGTGGGCGACCAACGGGCGTAACGGCGTCGCGTTCCGCGCGGTGTCGCTGAAGCCGCTCGCTGGTAGCTCGGCGAAGTAGGCGCTTCGGCTGGTAGGCCGTCCTGTAAGGCCATGACAGTCAAGCAGTTCCAACACTGAGCAGCGTTTGCTCTGCTCCTGTTCAACCCGGTGAGGATTCTGGCTCCTGTTTCACCGGTTCAACCGATCACCGTTGAGTGATCTCTCTCGAAGTGTGGCACGGGGTCGGTACTGGCTCCTACACCTGCCGGCCTCGTCGCCTTCCAACCCTGCACCCCGGAAAGGGGCGCTTGACCATGTCCACTTCTGCTCTCGTGTTCGCCGTTTCGATGGCGACCCTCATCGCGGCGCACCAGCTCGCCGACCACATCATCCAGACCGACACAGACGCCAGCACTAAGGCTGCGCCTGGCTGGCACGGCTGGCGTCACCTACTGGTGCACATCGGCACCTACCACCTGACCGCGCTGGTCATGCTCGTCATCACGGCTGTCGCTCTCGATATATCGCTGAGCGTCAGCGGCATTATCGCGGGACTGAGCTTCTCCGCGGTTACCCATGCCTTCCTCGATCGGCGCTGGCCGATCCGCTGGATTCTGAACCACACCGGATCCGCCGCGTTCGCCGACAGGCAGACGCCCATCTGCGGCATGTACCTCGCCGACCAGGCACTCCACTACTTCTGCCTGTGGATCGCCGCAATCCTCATCGCCGCTGTCTGAAGTCCTTACGACCGAAGGAATCAGTCACCATGTCGACCGACAACATCCGAACTCCTGTCACCGACTGCGGTGGACAACTCGATGTTCTCCGTGACGAACTCAAGTTTCTCAAGGACGAACAACGCGACCGTATTCGCGCCCGTGACAATCTGGTCTATTCCCTGATCGTCGCGATTGCCGCTGTTGCCGGTGGCACCAAATTCGGTGGACCGGCTGTCGCGTTGATCCTGCCGCCTGTCGCACTTGCGTTGGGCTGGACCTATCTGGTTAACGACCACAAGGTATCCGCCATCGGCCGTTACCTTCGTACTGACCTCGGCCCCAGGCTCAGCGCCCTTGTCGGCGCTGACGTATTGCGGTGGGAGAACATCCATCGTCACGATCACCGTCGTTGCCAACGAAAAAGCATTCAACTCGCCGTCGATCTTACGGTTTTCATTGTCCCGGCTGCTACTGGCCTCGTTTGGTACTGGGCTAGCGGCCCCGCGAATGCCGTATTGGTGTCCGCCTCCGCCCTAGAGGCCGCCACTGTCCTCATCGCCATCTGGCAGATGGCCGCGAATGCCGAAATCAAGGCAGATGCCTGAAGGAGGGACATCGACGTGTTTCGCTACTACATCAGCTTCTCACACCAAGAAACCAGCAGATTTGGCATCGGCGCCATGGACTGGCAGATCCCTGAGCGCATCACCGATGTCGACGACCTCGTCGCTGCCACGCAATACCTGACCGCGCAGGGATATTTCAAGGTCACGATTCTCGCCTTTTCCCTCTATGGCCGCAAGGCCGACACCTCGCGCGACAGCGTTGATCATGCTCGCCGTAAAGGCCGCCGTCCTTGATATGTCGCTGGGCATACGCGCCGCGCGGACCAGGTCTCACCTGAATGCCGCCTGTGGATAGCCGCATCCCTTATGAGAAGAAGGGTTCTGACTGCTATGGAACGCACCGTAGGTCAAAAAGTTCTCCGCCAACTGCTGGAGAGCCTCGATGACGCCATCAGCAACGAGCAGCCGTTGCGAGCGATCGAGATGCTGGACCTGATCGAGAAACTCGCGGGACCCGGATACCGCAGATGGCTGCTACAGGTTGATCTCCACACGGCGATCAAGACCGCCGGGATGTTCCCTGACCGCGACAAGTACCCGTATCCGTATGTGAAATAGAAGAACAGCGAGGGGTCGGTACTGGCTCCTACACCTGCCGACCCCGCGCCTTCCAACCCATCCACCCGAAAGGGAGGACGTGTCATGTCCAAATCTAGCGGACGACGTGGTTTCGGGCGAGGGTCCGGAACCGTCACTGTCATCGAGCAGCGGGTACATCGCTCGGCTGCCGAGAACGCGCGCTTCGCGTTCATCCTCACCGCCATCGTGGTCAGCCTGGTCGCCCTGACCGTGGCCTCCGATCACATGCACCCGCTTCTGGCCGTCTTCGTTGCGGCCCCCATCGCCGCCTTCTGCGGCGCTCTGGTGTGGCTCCTGGTCCGGATCTGGCCGGTTCTGCGGCTGATCTGGTGGTGGACCCCGGAAATCTTCGCCACAGTCACCACCGCGTGGCTGTGGACGGCCATCGCCACCGCTACGCCGGCTCTGGTCACGCTGGCCATCCTGGCCGTGTCCGTCGGTCTCCCGGCTGCCGTTCCGGTTACTCGCCGATGGTTCGTGGCGCTGGCCTGGTGTGTGATCGTGCGGCACCGCCTGCGGGTGTGTTTCTCGCAGTTCATCATCGCCAACAAGTCCGGCAGCCTGCCGCTGATCCTTGCCGCGATACCAACGCGCGTCGGTGAACGCGTCTGGGTCGTCCTGCGTCCCGGCCTGTCGCTGGAGCTGCTGACCAAGCAACTCGACAAGATCGCCGTGGCCTGTCACGCCCTGCCCGGTGGCGTCGTGGTGGACAAGGCCGGTTCCGGCAGCGCCGCCTTCGTGCGGTTCGACATCAAACGCCGCGAGGTGCTCTCCGCTCAGGTGGACTCCCCGCTGATCGACTTTCTCGGTCCCGAGCTCGATTTCGAGGTCGCCGATAAAAGGTCGGCCACCGTCATCGGTGGTCTCGACCTGACTGACATTCCCAACGATGAACCTGCGGCCACGGCGGCCACGGCCAAGCCGAACGGCAACAGCTCCAACAACAAGAAGAAGACAGCCGACCGCGCCGACGATGCGGCGGACGATGACGTCAGTCAGTGGATCTGAGGCGACCTGTCATGCCTCTGCTGATCGATCTGAACGCTCTCGACCGTGAAGCGGTCGTACGTTGCTTCACTCCCCGGCAGGTCTACGCCAAGGCGCAGACGGTCGCCAAGACCGACACCGAACGCGCCGTGCTGGCGTATCTGCTGGAAGCCGCCGTCAACCTGACGGCCATGTCGTGCAAGCTCGCCCAGGCCTATGCCGAGGACAGCTACGACAGCACCACGGCGCACCAAGCGGGCCTTGGCCCGGACCGTGCCTCGGTTCTGGCCGCCGCCTCCACCTGCGCACACAACGCCGGCCTCTTCCTTCAGGAAGCTCAACGCCGCAGTGCGCTCCGGTCCAGCGGCTATGACCCGCTGATCGCGCCGTAATCGGCCTGATCCTTCTACCGGCCCCGGAATGCCTTTTTCTGGGGCGTTCCGGGCCACCTACCGCCCCTGGAGGAGGCGATAGCGCATGTCCACCATCGCCCACGACACAGCGGGCAACGACCGGGTCCCTGTCGGTCCCGGCCTGTCGATGTTCGACCCGATGTTCATCGGCATCAACGAGTTCGGCGAACACGTCACGCTCGACGTCGTCTACCACAACCTGCTCATCGGAGGACTACCCGGCGGTGGCAAGTCCGGCCTGGTCAACACCGTCACCGGCACCGCCGCCCTATGCGACAACACCCGGCTTGTCTGCCTGGACGCCAAATGGGTCGAACTCGGCCCCTGGGAACCCATTTGCGATGCCTTCATCGGCGACGACATTGACCAAGGCATCCGCGTCATGCGACGGCTGCTCACCGTCGCCCGCAATCGCTACCGGTGGCTGCTCTCCCAGCGCCGACGCAAAGTCGTCCGCACCGACGGCCTGTCAACCATCCTGACAGTCGTCGACGAACTCGCCATGTTCACCCGCATCCTTGACACCAAGGAAAAACGCGAAGAATTCGAAACCCTACTTACGGGACTTGTCGCCCTCGGCCGTGCCTGCGCCATGCCCGTCGTCGGAGCATCCCAGCGAACCTCAGCCAAGGTCATCGACCCCAACCTTCGCGACCTGTTCGGCTATCGGTGCGCCTTCTACTGCACCACCCCCGGATCCTCCGAGGTCATCCTCGGCACCGGCTGGGAAGAACGCGGCTACAACGCCATGGACATCAACCCCGATAACCCCGGCGAAGCCTTCCTACTCGCCAACAAAGGTAACCCTCGCCGGATCAAAGTCTCCTGGTTGTCCGACGACCAGATCTACGCCATCTCGGACTACGTCGCCTGGACTCGACGGCCCGGCAACAAGACACCCAAGGCACCGCCGAGGGACCTCACCCCCATCGAGTGGGAGATGGCCGCATGAACCGCTGGCCAATCGAGACCACCGCCGCTACCGCCGCCGGAATCGGCAGCGTCGCGGCCTACCTCACCGGCATCGCGGCCGAATACGCCTACCGGCATCCGGTACGCCTCGCCGTAGCCGCGCTACTCGTCAGCATCGCCCGCACCCGGGCTTCTCGCCTCGGCCGTTAACCGGCCCGGCCTCAACCCATCCCAAAAAGAAAACGGTCGACAGAACCCCACACGCCTGCAAGCAGCGGGTTCTGCCGACCCCCACCAGCCCTTTCGAAAGGACGTGGCTGCTGTGAAGCCTACCCGCCAACCGACCACCACACTCCTCCCCGACCCGATGCGGCCCTCCGCCCTGCTACGCGGAGCCGCCACCTACCTCGACACCCACGGCTGGACCCAGCACCAGTTCTACGACCTGCTCGCCGACACCGACGGGCCGTTCCCGCCTGCCTGCACCTCCGGCGCCATCATGACCGTCGCTACCGGCCAATGCCTGCCCTCCGGCTCCTCCTGCCTTGGCGGCGACGAGGAAACCATCGCAGCTCTGCTCGCCCTGCGCGTACTCGCCGCTTGGGTCGACCTCGAATACACGCCGATGGCGTTAGAGAACAGCGCGATTGACGTCATCGGCGACTGGAACGACTACGACGACCGCACCGTCGCTGAGGTCATCGAAACCCTCACCGATGCGGCCAACGACTGGGACGCCATCCACCACATCGGAGGTCCCCGGTGAGCATGTCGTACGTCAACCAGGTCTTGACACTCCAGCCCTCCGGCGACAGCCGGCCAAACACCCCGCGCCGCCGTGACGTCGTCGAGAACGACGAATACGCCGCCTTCGTCCGACGCATCATTCGTGCCTTCGCTCGTCGTGTCGCCACCGGCGACGTGGAAGCCCTCCGCGACATGGTCGGCCTATCCGGCCTGCTCGACGAAGCCATCAACGACGCCGTCATCGGCCTTCGCGCCCACGGCTATTCCTGGGCCGAAATCGGCGATCGGCTCGGCATCAGCCGCCAAGCCGCCCAGCAACGCTGGGGAGCCGACAAATGACCACCGCTACCGCCCTGACCAATCCGATGCTGGACGCCCTGGCCAATCGAGGGATCAAGGTCGAATTCTACGACCCCACCGGCAGCCGCTACGGATTCCCCACCTTCCCCTACCGGCAAGCGCCATCCCCGCTGGCCACCCGCCGACAGCTTCGCCGTCAAGGCCTATGCCCCGGCGGACACGACCCCGTCGCACAGATCCTGTGGCGACACCGCAAGCAAATCCGCACAGCCCACCTCTACCGAGGTGATCTCGCCGTGCCCAAGCGTGTACCAAGCCCGGCCCAGCTCGCCACCGTGGCGAAAATGCTGACCGCCCGCCGTACCTGTCGGCACTGCGGCATCACTCAGCCCTATTACATCCCCCGGTTGACCGGCGCATGCCTCATCTGCGAGCCGGGAGGACCCCGATGAACCACATCACCCTCTGCCCGGCCTGTCTTCAAGAACTGCCGGACAACTACCCCTACGACCACGTCGCCGTCGACCGTGCTCTGACCGACCAACCCAATCGCATCGGCGGACTGGAACGCCAAGAACAGCGAGAGGTAATCCTCACCGGCCTGGCCCGTGGCATGACGATCACCTTTCTCGCCCGGCACTTCCAGTGGGGCACCGGCCGCATCCGTGCCCTGCTACCGACCGACCACCCCGAATCCGTGCCCAACGCCCGCCACCGGCACGCAGCTCAACGCGCCGAACTCGACGCGACTGTCCACCACCTGTGGCGGCTGGGCCTGTCCGACACGGATATCGCCCTACGAACCGGACGCAGCGTCTACGTCATCGCCGACTCACGACGACGCCTCGGCCTCGACACTCACGTCACCCGACACAGCTTCATCTCGGGAGGCTCGCGATGAGCCTCAACGACCTCGGCCCGCATCTGGCCACCGACAACTGTCTTTACTGCATCGGCGGCATGACCCCCGCCGGCATCCACGACGACCTCGGACCGGTTCTGCGGCTGTGCCCCACCCAGCACTGGTGCGAGGAATGCAACGACCTGTCGCTGTTCCCTGCCGAATACGAAACCCTCGACGACCGCATCAACGAACTTTTCGAAGACGGCTACGTCGCCGTCTGGTGCAAACACTGCATGGGCATCACCGCGGTCGTCCCCGTCACCAACGACGGAGGCATCCGATGACTACCTCACTGACCCAGCAATTCGCCACCGAGTACGCCAAAAAGGTCGTCCCCGGCGTGCTCCGCGCCATCCGCATCAACAAGCTCGCCAACAAAGGAATCCTCATCGGCGCAATCGCCGCCAGCTACCTTCACCAGGCACATTTCCTCGAAACCCTCGGCGCGGGAATCTTTTCCTGGATTGTGCCGGGCGTCTTCGACCTCGGCATCGTCTCCATGCTCACCGTCACCCAAACCGTCGGCATGGCCGAGGAAGCCAAAAAAGCCGCACTCAAAATCCTCATCGTCGTGGTGCTCATCTCCGGCACTGTCAATTTCCTCGCCCCCGGCGAACTGATCATGCGCATCATCTTCGCCGTCGTCGTCGCCCTGGTCGCCGGAGTCGAATGGGTCTCCGGCAAAATTCGGCCCGATTTCAAAGCCATCGAAACCCATGAAAACCAGATGGCCAGCACCAACCCGACGACCATCTCGGCTGCCCCGAGCAAGACGACCTCACGCATGCTGGCTCCTCCTGCCGCCGCAACCGTACGGTCGGCCACCGCCGTGCCCGATCCGCAAATCCACGAAGACAACGCGGCATCCGCCGGCGTGCCACAACACCTACTGCCCGTCGCCCGGTTCTCGGTCGTCCAGCACGAACAAACCACCGGACAGCCCATCACCGCCGACGAACTCGCCGTCCGCATGAGCGTCACCTTGGCAACGGCCGGACAGCTTCTGGACGCCATCCGCTCCACCCAACCGATCCCGGGACGCATCAACGGGCACACCCCGACACTGGCCGGAGGCATCCGATGACCTTCGTCCATGTCGATATTCACCGGATCACCCACACCTGCCCCGCTGACCCACAACCGCACGTCGTCGACACCCGACGCAGCATCGTCGCCGTGATACCCGGCGGCCCCTGCCGCCAGCCGATCACGGTCCGGCTCAACAACATGACCGTCAAGGTCGCCTGCGGCCGACGCCTACCCGCCGAACGTCAATGTGCGGCCTGCCGTATCACCGTCATCGAACGGCACCTAACCACCGAATACCGGCGCGACACCTGCCCTCAGCGCCCCCGCAACGGGACCGCTGCCTGACATGAGCACTTCGACGCTGGACCTCGTACCCCGGGAGCACCCTGCCCGGGGTACGGGCTCGAACGCCGAAACCTGGTACGCCCCCGACCCGCACTACACCGCCGGACAAGCCCTCGCCCGCGCCTCGAGCCCGGACTACTTCGACTGGCTTGAGCACGTCCGCGCCGCCTCCGGCTGCACCCGCCCGATCCGGCTGTCCGGCACCCTCGACACCATCGAAGCCGCCACCGGTCGGCTCCTGGACTCTCGGCACACCGACCAGCTCCCGGATGCCGCCATCTACAAAGCTTGCGGCACCCGGCTCGCCTCGGTCTGCCCGTCCTGCGCCCGCACCTACCAGCGTGACGCCTACCAAATCTTGCGTAGCTTCCTCGTTGGCGGCAAAGGCATCCCCGCATCGGTCGCCAAACACCCGGCCGTATTTCCCACCTTCACCGCCCCCAGCTTTGGCATCGTGCACACCCGCGTCGTGCGCAAACACACCTGCACGAACCGCAAACGCTGTACCTGCCAAGCCGAACCCTGCCACGCCCGCCGCGACACCCCCGGTCCCTGCGAACACGGGCTACCGGTGATCTGCTGGCGACGCCACACCGCCGACGACCCGATCCTGGGCCAGCCGCTGTGTCTCGACTGCTACGACTACGACCACCACGTTGTCTGGAACTTGTTCTCCACCGAACTGTGGCACCGCACCAAGCAAGCTGCCGATCGTTTTCTCATCCAGCTCTGCAAAGCCCGCGGCTTACCCCAGGTCGCCAAGAGCACCCCGAGTGGCAAAATACGCATGGTCGCACCAGCGCAGCTCACCCATGGCAAAGCCGCCGAGATGCAACGCCGCGCCGTCGTGCACTTTCACGCCCTGGTCCGCCTCGACGGCGTCCACCGCGACGACCCCGACGCTGTCCTCGTCCCCCCACCAGGCGTGGACGTCGACGACATCATCGCCGCCTTCCAACACGCGGTCCGCACCATCTCCTTCACCACCCCGGCCCACCCCGACAGGCCTGAAGGCTGGGACATCCGGTGGGGGGACCCAGACAAGGGCTTCGACATTCAGGCCCTCACCCTCGCCGGGGACGGCAGCATCACCGACGACATGGTCAGCGAACAGCTCGCCTCACAAAAGGCCGGCTACCTCGCCAAGTACACGACCAAGAGCACCGACGCCACCGGCTTCTCCTCCACCCGCATCACCGAGGACACCGTCGGCCAGTACGACCCCGATGGCGACCACATCTCCCGACTCGTCGCCGCCTGCTGGCGCATCGGCCGTCCGACCATCCCCGCACCAATCACCGGCCGACTGCTCAGCACGTTCGCCCGGCGGGCCACGGACAAGACCACCCCGATCACCGAAATCCTTGCTCTGCTGCACTCGATATCCACTACCTACGTCAGGCGCAAGCTGATCGACCGTCCCCGGCGTGCCCTTGAACCCGCAGACCGGCGCGTCTTTGACACCGCCTGGGACTGCCCGGCCTGCGGTACCCATACCCGCTACCGCGCCTGCCCTGTCTGCGTCGCCGAACGTCAAGCCAACCTTGACACCAAAAGCGCCAACGGTGGAACACCCACCAACTCGTATGCACGGCTACGTCGATGGGCACACCGCTTTGGCTTCGCCGGCCACTTCCTCACCAAAACCCGCCGCCGCGTCGTGCGCTTCGCGACCCTGCGAGACACCCGCATCGCCTTCCGACGCATCGAGGACCAGGCCGTCACCGAGTCCGGTGCCGTCTGCGCCATCGACCACCCCGACGACACGACGCTGATCGTCGGCGCCCTCTCCTTCGCCGGAGTCGGCTGGCACAACAACGGCGACGCCCTGCTTGCTAATACTGCGGCCGCTATGGCCCGTGCTCGACAAGAGGCAGCACACGAAGAAATGGCCCACCAGGTTGGGTCTGCCTTGCCGCTCGACTTTCCAACAGCGGCGTGACTTCATCACTTGTCGACGCACGGAAAGGCACAGTCTTGAGCAACAGATCTGATACCTCCCCGCGCGTCTTGCGGGTGGAGGAGGCAGCGCGCGAGCTTCGCATCGGGCGCTCTCTGGTCTATGACCTTATTCGCACCGGGCGCCTCCGGTCGTTTAAGGTGGGCAGTCGGCGGCTAATCCCGGCTGCTGCGATCGAGGAGACGATCGCAAATCTCAGCAGGGAGGAATGACCGTGGCAGAATCGCCGCGCTCCCGGAAAGCAGTTGGACGCAAGAACGCTAACGGCGAGGGCTCCATTTACCAACGCCAGAGTGACGGCCGTTGGGTGGGACAGGCCTACGCCGTCACCGCTGACGGCACCCGCAAGCGCAAGTATGTCTACGGCGAGAACTGGGAGGACGCGCACTCCAAGCTCGTCCAGCTTAAGGCCCTGATCCAACGCGGGATACCGCTGCCCGATCGAGCCTGGAAGCTGAATGAGTACCTTCCCTACTGGTTGACAACGTATGTGAGTGAGCTCAAAGCCACTACCGGTCGCGGGTACGAGAGCGCGGTCCGGTTACACCTTCTTCCAGCACTGGGAACAAAGAGGCTGGATTCGCTTCA
This sequence comes from Actinoplanes sp. NPDC000266, assembly GCF_042899005.1. Classification (NCBI taxonomy): domain Bacteria; kingdom Bacillati; phylum Actinomycetota; class Actinomycetes; order Micromonosporales; family Micromonosporaceae; genus Actinoplanes; species Actinoplanes sp. NPDC000266. The sequence goes on along the minus strand of NZ_JBIAZI010000010.1, from coordinate 151,532 downwards.
AATCAAGCATGTTCGAGATTTTCTCAGCAGCTTCCGAAACAAGTGTCTTTGCTGCGCCAGTAAGGCTGATGCCAAACGGCCACCAGAGAAGCAGTGCTGTTCGGCAGGAAACTGTTGTGCACACTATCCAAGCGCTCGACAAATTCAGTACGTTCGTGACGTTCTTCGGAATGCACTTCAGCAGGCAGTTCGAGAAGAATTGATATCACGGAATGTTGCTACGTTGGTTCGGGTGCCGTCACCGCGATATAAAATCGGCAAGAGTCTCTCAGTAGATCAAGTCCGGGCCCTTTTAAAGGCGACGGAAGGACATCGCCTTTATCCGCTCTATGTGGTTGCCGCCACCATGGGACTTCGTCGGGGCGAGCTGCTCGGTATGCGCTGGTCGGATCTCGACCTGGACAACGGCACGCTGACCGTTGAACAGACTGTGCAACGTGTCAACGGGGAACTCCTCCTCACCGGAACCAAGACGGAGGACTCCGAAGCTCCGTTACCGCTCCCGGAGTGGACCTGGCTGGTGCTCCTCGAACATCAAGACGCTCAACAGGCCGAACGCGAGCGATTGGCTGCCGTATGGCAAGAACATGGACTCGTGTTTCCATCCGGGTATGGCACGCCCATGGAGCCACGCAACCTAAATCGGCACTTCGCCACCACCCGAGAAAAGGCCGGCCTACCCACAATTCGGCTGCATGACATGCGTCACACCGTGGTCTCCATGCTGATGGAGTTGGGGGTACCACCGCACGTCGTGCAGGCCATCGCCCGGCATGCCGACGTCAAAATCACCCTGAAGGTGTACTCCCATGCCAACCTGGACGCGATGCGCCAGGCGCTTGGCAAGTTGGACGGGCAACTGTCATGACGACTGTTGCTGTCAGCGTTGCTGTCAAACCCAGTCTATTCGATCTTACGCTTTGCTGCCTTGCTGTTCAGAGTGGTGGGCGCGGTAGGTTTCGAACCTACGACCCCTCGCTTGTAAGGCGAGTGCTCTCCCACTGAGCTACGCGCCCGGATCACCGGGAAGCGCCATCGTACCTTGAGCGGATTTCAGCGGCCGACCGCGGCCAGCCACGCTTTCACGTCGCGGGACTCTCCGGGGCCGATCATCTCGGAGAACTGGATGATGCCGTCGCGGTCGATGAGGAATGTGCCCCGGTTGGCCATGCCGCCGTCGGTGTTGAAGACGTCGTACGCCTGGGCCACCTCGCCGTGTGGCCAGAAGTCGGCCAGGAGCGGAAAGTCGAAGCCCTCCTGGCCGGCCCAGACCTTGTGGCTGTAGACCGAGTCGACGCTGACCGCCAGGACCTGGACCTCGTCGTTCTGGAAGTCGTCCAGGTGGTCGCGGACGGCGGCCAGCTCGCCCCGGCACGTGCCGGTGAACGTGAAGGGGTAGAACACCAGCAGGACCGCCTTGCGACCTCGGAAGTCACGCAGGCGTACCACCTGGTTGTTCTGGTCCTTCAGGGAGAAGTCGGGCGCCTCGGCGCCGACGGGAAGCGGCATGGGCACAACCCTAGCTGGACCGGCGTCACGAGGACGCCGGTCGGCTCGGGAAGGGGCAGTGAGCTACTTCTTCTTCGCACCCCTGGGTGAGACCAGGCGGGCCCCGGTCCAGTCCTTGCCGGCGTTCACCGTCGAGGTCTGCTGCAAGCCCGCCGTGGGGGCGGACTCGCTGATCTCGCTCGGCTCGACGTGGCCGTCACGGCCGGCCTTGGGGGTCAGCAGCCACACCACGCCGTTGTCGGCGAGGGGGCCCAGGGCGTCGGTCAGCAGTTCGAAGAGGTCTCCGTCGCCATCGCGGTACCACAACAGCACCGCATCGACGACCTCGTCGGTGTCCTCGTCGACCAAATCGCCGACGCGTTCGGTCAGGGCGTCACGGAGGTCCTCGTCGACATCGTCGTCGTAGCCCATCTCCATGACCACCATGTTCGGCTCGAAGCCGAACCGGTCCGCCAGGCTGCGTACGCCGTCGGCCTGACCAGCGGTCGCGCTCACTGTCTAAGTCCTCCTAGCCAAGAAATCGGTGCGTGAACCTGGGGGTAGTCCACACACTTGCGCGCCCGGGCGCAAGTGGCGCACCGAGTGTGAGGCAATTTACCGTGCCAGCAGGGTGTGGGCACCCTGTGTGATGGCATCCTCCCCCACCAGCACCTGTTGCGCGGCCGGACCCAGCGGAATCAGCGAATCCGCCGACGCTATCCTCTTCGCCGAGCCTACGAAACCGCCGTCGACCAGGGCCGCGAGGACTCCCTCGCCGATGCCGCCGGATCGGCGGGTCTCGTCCACGATCAGCACCCGGCCGGTCGCGGCGGCCTCCCTCACCAGGTCGTTCACCGGCAGCGGGGAAATCCAGCGCAGGTCCACCACTCGGGATCCGTAACCCTGCTCGGCGAGCCGGGCCGCGACCCGCAGTGACATGCGCAGCCCGTTGCCGTACGTGATGATGGTCAGATCGGACGCGCCGCCCACCGGATAGGTGCGGGCGCGGCCGATCGGCACATGCTCGGACGACCAGGCGTGCGGGCCCGCGTACGGCGCCAGCCACTCGCCGTCGCCCTGCTCGTGGAGGTCGCGGGTGTGGTAGAGCGCGATCGGCTCCAGGAAGACGCAGACGCTGCCGTCGGCCGCGGCCGAGGCCAGGCAGGAGCGCAGCATCGGCGCGGCGTCACTGGCCCGGGCCGGCACGGCCAGCACGAGGCCGGGCACGTCGCGCAGCACGGCGACCGAGTTGTCGTTGTGGAAGTGGCCGCCGAACGCCTGCTGATAGGCCAGCCCGGCGACCCGTACGACCATGGGGTTCTTATAAGCGCCGGAGGAGAAGAACGACATCGTGGCCGCCTCGCCGCGCAGTTGGTCCTCGGCGTTGTGCAGATAGGCCAGATATTGGATCTCGGGGATCGGCAGCATGCCGTCGAGCCCGGCGCCGAGCGCGAGCCCGAGGATCGTCGTCTCGTCGAGCAGGGTGTCGAAGACCCGCTCGGCCCCGAAACGCTCCTGAAGGTGCTTGGTGACGCCGTAGACGCCGCCTTTGCGGCCCACGTCCTCTCCGAACACCAGGACGCCGGGATCGGCCGCCAGCGCGTCGGTGAGGGCGGCGTTGACGGTCTGCGCGAGGGTCAGCGGGCCCGCGTTCTCGGGGAGCTTGCCGCCGAACACCTTGGAGCGGGCGGACGCGCCGGGGCCGAGCGCCCGCGAGGCCGTCTCGGTGATCGCGTGGGCCGAGCGCAGCGGCCGGCGCGGGGCGAGGGGCGCCACGACCTCGGCCACGGTGGTCAGTTTCGGCTCGCCGATCACCTCTTCGGCCAGCTTGCGGACCTGCCAGCCCACCTCGTCGTACCGGGTGATGGCCTCGTCGGGCGTCATCAGGCCGGCCTCGACGAGCGTGCGGGCGGTGGCGACGAGCGGGTCGCGCTCGAGGTCGCGTTTGATGTCGTCGGCCGGGCGGTAGCCCACCTCCGCGTCGGCCCCGGCGTGCCCCATCAGGCGCACCGTGGACAGGTGGAGGATCGCCGGCCGCCGCTCGCGGCGCACATAGCCGGCGGCGTCGGTCGCGGCGTCGTACGTGGCGGCCAGGTCGCCGCCGTCGGCCGCGGTGTAGCGCAGGCCGGGCCGCGAGCCGAGCATGGCGGCGACCCAGCCGTCCGGTGACGGCACGCTGATGCCCAGGCCGTTGTCCTCGCAGATCAACAGCAGGGGCAGGGGTACGCCGGTGCGCTCGAACCAGCCGGCGGAGTTCAGCGCGGCCGTGGCCGTCGCGTGGTTGATCGAGGCATCGCCGAAGGAGGCGGCCGCGATGGCGTCGCGGGAGGAACGGCCCAGCGAGAACGCCAGGCCGACGGCCCGGGGCAGGTGGGAGGCGACCGTCGAGGTGGTCGGGACGATGTTCAGCTCGGCGCTGCCGAAGACCTTGTGCCGGCCGCCGGCGATCGGCTCGCGGGCCGAGGCGACGACGCCGCGCAGCACGTCACGGGCGGCGTCGGCCAGGCTCTTGGCCCGGGCGGTGAAGAACGCGGCGGAACGGTAGTGCAGCAGGGCCGGGTCGGTCGGCAGGAGCGCGGCCGCGACCGCCGCGTTCCCCTCGTGGCCGGACGACCCGATGGTGTAGAAGCCCTCGTTGAAGCTGCGCAGCCAGCGGGCCGCGAGGTCGAGATGGCGGCTGGCGAGCTGGGCGTCGAAGAGCTCGATCGCTCGGGCGCCGGTGAGGGTGGAGCCGTCGCGGACGGGATCGCCGGGCGCGCGACGGGCGCCGGGCAACGGCAGGGCCGACACGGCGTCGCGGAAACGCTCGTCGAGGTTCTGCGGGGTGGTCACACGACCAGCATCGCGCAGGCGCGCGAGCCCTGCCATGCCGGAAACCGGCGGATGGTCCGCATCAGGCCCGTGACGTGCGGGATGACGTGGAGCGAATTTCGCCACGTCCCGGAGCGGCCGGTGCTGTACTCGCTCAATGATCTTGAGAGTGCTGCTGCTGGCCGCGCTGTGCCCGGCCGCGTTCCTGATCCTGGACCTGTACACGTGAGACGGGCCGGAGGGGAAGTCCCCTCCGGCCCGTCCGCCGAGCTGTCCTACGGGTTGACGGTCACGGTGAGCGTCTTGTAGCGCACCGTGCCGGCGGTGAACATGCCGGCCGCGACGATCGTGCGGCTGGTGCCGGTCGAGACCCCGGAGAGGGTCACCGACTGGGAGAACGCGCCGTTGACGTCGGTCACCACCGTGCCCAGCCGCACCGCGTTCGGGTAGAAGCCCAGGGTGACCCCGGTGTGCGGCGCGAACCCGGTGCCGTTGATCGTCAGGGTCTGCCCGACCCGCAGCGGCGAGACCGCCGAACTGGTCAGCAGGCCGGCCGAGACGGGCACCGTGCTGGGCAGCACCGGCGCGATCGCGGTCAGGGCCACGATCTCACCGCCGGCCGGCGTGGCCGCCGCCGAGGCGACCCCGGCCTGCTGGCCGTTGGCCACCACCGAGACCGCGTACGAGCTGCCCGGGTTGAGCCCGGAGATCGTGCACGTGGTGGCCGTCGTGGTGCAGGTGAGCGACTGGCTCCCACTGGTGGCGGTGGCGGTGTAGTCCTTCAGCAGCTCGGCCGCGCTGGTCGGCGCCGTCCAGCTGACCGCGAAGGTCCGGGCCCCGACGACCACGCCCACGCCGGTCGGCGGGCTGGGCGCGACGCTCGGCACGACCGTCGCCGCCGCGCTGGGCGCCGAATATCCGCTCGCGCCCCGGCCCAGGGCCACCACGGTGACCCGGTACGTCTGCCCGTTCTCCAGGCCGGCGATGGTGCAGGTCAGCTGCGTCGTCGAGCAGTTGCGTGAGCTGCCGCCCGCGTTGACCGCGGTGGCCGTGTATCCGGCGATCCCGTCGCCCACGACCGCCGGAGCGACCCAGTTGACCTTGGTGCCGGCGTTGAGGCTGGTCGCCGTGACGTCGGTCGGCGCACCCGGCGCGCCGGCCGTGGGCCGCACCCGCGCCGACTGGGCGCTGGCCGGCGACTGCAGGCCGGTGGACGCGATGGCGACCACGGTGACCCGGTACGAGGTCAGGTTCTCGACCCCGGTGTTGATCACACATTCGCGGACCGCGGCCAGCGTGGTGCAGGTGCCGTTGCCCGGTGTCGCGGCGACCTGGTAGGAGACGACCCGGTCGGCCGCGTACAGCGGAGCCGACCAGGAGACCGCGATCTGGCGGTCGCCGCCGACCACGTCGACGTTCTGCGGGCGGCCGGGCGCGCCCGGCACGATCGCGTCCGAGAGCGGGCTGAACGCCGAGTCCCCGGCGCCGGTCACGCCGTTGGCCTGCACCCGGAAGCGGTAGGACCGCGTCGTGGTGAGACCGCTGACCGAGCAGGAGGTGTTGTCCTCGCCGGACACCGTGCAGACCGCCGAGCCGTCGAGCTGCACGGTGTAGCCGGCGATGCCGGCGCCGTCCCCGGGCCGGGCCCAGCTGACCGTGACCTGGTTGGTCGTGGCTCCGGGCACGACCGACGGCCGCTCCGGCATGTCCGGCGCGCCGACCAGGATCGGCAGGGAGTAGCCGGTCTCGACGAACCGGCCGCCGGTGCCGTTGGCCCGCACGTTGAAGCTGTACCGGTTGCCGCTGGTCAGGCCGGTGAAGATGCAGCTCCGGATCTTGTCACCCACGTTGGTGCAGTTCTGCGGGGTGATGACGATCGGGCTCGACTTCACGTCGTAGCTGACGATCGGCCCGCCGCCGACCGGTGCGGTCCAGCTGACGCGGACGGCGTTGGCCCCGCTGAGCTCGACGGTGGGCACGCCAGGCTCACCCGGTCCGCGCAGGTCGACCGGTTCGCTCGGCTCGCTGTCGGCGGTCGCGCCGCCGTCCACGGTCGAGGTCACCACGAAGGTGTACGTGTCCTCGACCGGCAGACCCGGGAAGTCGCACGTGAGCGGGCCGTCGGCCGGAAGGTCGACGCAGGTGTCGATGCGGTACGGCGTGTCCGCGTCGCTCTCGGCGTACGCGCTGAGCGTGTAGCTCACGATCGGGGTGGCCCCGCGCGGCGCCGGCCGCCACCTCACCGTGACGGTGCCGGTCTCCGCGATCTCGTCGACGGCGACGATCTCGGCCGTCGGCGCCCCCGTGGCGTTCGGCAGGTTCGGGACCACGGGCGGGTCGGTCACGTACGGCTGGGCCAGGCTGCCCAGGTCGTTCACCGCGGTGATGGAGAACGTGTAGTGCTTGTCCAGGCTCAGGTTCTCGAACCCGCACCGCAGCTGCTGGGGTGGCGTGATCTGGCACGCGGCCGGCTCGTTGCCACCGTCGGCCGAGTCCGGCGTGACCGTCCACCTGTTCACGATCGTGCCGGGCGGCTGCGCCCAGTCGACCACGACCGTGCCGGGGGTCAGGCTGATGCCGACCCGCACGTCGGTGGGCGCGAGCGGGACACCGGGAACGATCGCGTCGGTCGCGGCCGAGTCGGTGCCACCGGCCAGGTTCCACGCCTGGACCGTGAAGACGTACTGCTTGTCCTCGTCCAGGTCCGCCACCAGGCACTCTTCCTCGCCCGGGTCGGCCTCGCACACGACCGGCAGGGTGCCGCCGTCCGGTGACGTGGCCGTCACCTTGTAGCCCTCGACCTCGCCCCCGGTGACCGGCTCGACCCAGGTCACCAGCGCGTTGCCGGCGCCGGCGATGGTGTCCAGCTCCGCCTCGGCGCCGGTGGGCGCGCCCGGCTTGTCAGCCACGATCGCGGCGGTGGCGCCGGCGGCCGTGCTGTCGACCGCGTTCTTCGCGCTCACCGTGAAGGTGTAGTGCTTGGTCTTGCTCAGACCCGTGATCAGGCACTCGGTGGTGTTGACCGCGACGTCCGGGCAGCCGAACGTCTCGGCACCGTCCTCGGTCGACGCGGAGGTCACCACGTAGCTCGACGGCGCGCCGCCGCCGGCGGACGGCGCCGTCCAGGTCACCTCGATCGCGGCCGGTGTGTCCTCGACCAGGGTGGCGTCGACGGTCTGGGGCGCGTTCGGCTTGTTGGGAACGACCGCGGTGGTCGGTGCCGAGGGGGTTCCCGTGCCGAGCGCGTTCCTGGCCTCGACCGTGAACTGGTACTGGCCGCTCAGGTCCAGGCCCACCATGGTGCAGGCCAGTTCGGCGGCGTCGCCCGCGACGACGCACGCGTCGTTGCTGGGAGCCGTGGCGCCGTTCAGGTTGACGGCCCGCACCGTGTAGTCGAGCGGAGTGCCGCCCGTCGGCGCCGTCCAGGACACCTTGATCCGGCCGGCCGTCGCGGCGACCAGTTCCGCCTCCACGTCGGCGGGCACGCCGGCCGCGGCCGGGATGATCGGGTCGCTCGGGTCGGAGACGATCGTGTCCAGGCCGCCGACCGCGCTCACCGTGAAGGTGTACGAGACCGCCGGGTCCAGGCCGGTGATCGAGCAGGCCGGGTTGTCGAGGTCGTCGGCACACGCCGGGTCGAGGTCGCCGACGTCGTCGCCGGTGGCCGGGATGACGTTCACGGTGTAGCTCGTGACCGCGCCGCCGCCGGCCGGCGGGTCCCAGGCCAGGTCGACCGCGCCGCTGCCGGCCAGGGTCACCTCGGGGGTGGACGGCTTGCCGGGCGCGCTGGCCACGATGGCGTTGCTGTCCACACCGGCCGAGTCGCCGGCCGCGTTGGTGGCGGTCACCGTGAAGGTGTACTCGGTCTCCGGGTCCAGGCCGTCGATCTCGCACTCGGTCACGCCGACGGCGAGGTCGGCGCAGCCGAAGCTCTCGGGGCCGTCGTCCGACTTGGCGGTCACGTCGTAGGTCACGACGGTGCCGCCGGTGTTCGGCGGGTCCCAGGTCACCGTGGCCTCGCCCTCGGCGTCACCGAGCTCCGCGACCACGGTCCGCGGCACGCCCGGCTTGGACGGGGTGATCGCCGCGCTGTCGCCGGACGCCGTCGCGCCCAGGTCGCCGACCGCGGCCACCCGGAAGGTGTACTCGGTGGCCGGGTCCAGGCCGGTGATCTCACACGTCGGGGTGGCGAGGTCGGCGCCGCAGTCGTCCGACTTGACGCCGCCGGCCGGGGTGACCGTCACCGCGTAGCTGGTGAGCGTGCCGCCGCTCTCCGGCGCGTCCCAGGTCAGCTTGACCTTGCCGTTGGCGTCGCCGAGCGTCACCTCGGGCGTGGACGGCTGACCCGGCAGCTCCGAGATGATCGGCGGGGTGCTCAGGCCCGAGGTCTGCTCACCGGCCGTGTTCTTCGCGGTGACCGTGAACTGGTACGACTTGGCGTTCGCGAGGGAGTTGACAGTGCATTCGAACGTGCCCCCGTTCTCGGTGCAGACATCGGCCGTCGACTGGTCGTCCGGCGAGAAGCTCTTCACGATGTACTGGGTGACGGTTCCGCCGTCGGCGGGCGCCTCCCAGTAGACGAACGCCTCGCCGGCCTCGTCGCCCAGCTCCACCGACGGCGGATCGGGCTTGCCCGGATAGGCCGGGATGATCGCGTCGGAGGCGTCGCTCGCGGGCGAGGCGCCGCCGGCGTCGCCGGTCGCCGTCACCTTGAACGTGTAGCTCGTGGCTCCGGTGAGGCCGGTGACGTTGCAAGTGGTGTCGTCGGCGTCGGCCGAGGTGCAGCTTCCGGACGGGGTGCCGGCCACCGAGTAGCCGGTGATCGACTGACCGCCGGTGGGCTTGTCCCACGTGACCGTCACCGAGCTGTCGCTCAGCCGCTCCACGGTGGGCTTGGCCGGCTTGTGCGGCGGGCCGGCGACCTTGGCCGGCGAGGCCGCGCTCACCAGCGAGCTGCCGGTGGTGCCGGCGTCGGTCGTGACGCCGTTGGCCTGCACCCGGAACGAGTAGGACGTGTCCGAGGCCAGGCCCTCGAATTCGCAGGACGAGCTGGTCGACGCCACCAGGGTGGCGCAGGTTCCGGTCAGGGCCTCGGTGGTGTTGGCCGTCACCTTGTAGGAGGCGATGCCGGGGCCGGCGTCGCCCGGCGTCCACGACACCTGCATCTTGTTCGGGTTGTCCAGATAGGCCGCGGTGACCCCGGTCGGCGCGGCCGGCGGTCCGGGCTTCACCGGCGTGGCCGCCACCCCGCTCGAACAATCGGTGCCGGGCGCGCCCGTACAGGCCACGACGGTCACCGTGTAGGAGGTGAGAGCGGTGAGCCCGGTGATGGTGCAGTAGTTCTGCGATGTCGCGTCGCACGACAGGCCACCGGGGCTGGCGGTCGCCCGATAGCCGCCCACCGTTCCCGGGTTCGGCGGCATGGTCCAGCTCACGAGGATGCTCCGGCGTCCCGGCGAGGCCGTGACGGTGGCGGGATCCGACGGCGGCGCCGCCGACGCCGGGGCGGGATTCGTCACGATTCCCGCCACCGACAGCAGCGCGCTCGCGATTGCGAGCGCCCACCTGGAGTTTCGCCGCCTTCGGCGCGGCCCTTCTGCTTGCACTGCCCTCACACCCCCGTGCTCGGTTCCGGCCACTGCTACCACCACAAGGTAGCTATTTCGGGGGTAAATAAGGCTGAAACGGGTTTATAGGGCTGATGCATCGGCGGGCGGCCTGGTAGAGGGGCTGGCAGACTTTCGCCATGCGCACAGAAGTGATCACGGTTCGCACCGGCAACCGGCCCACCGTCCGCGACATCACGGCCGAGGCGGCCCGGTTCGCCGAGTCCGAAGGAGACGGGATTCTCAACGTCTTCGTCCCGCATGCCACGGCCGGCATCGCGATCATCGAGACCGGCGCCGGTTCGGACGACGATCTGCTGACCGCGATCGACGATCTTCTGCCTGCTCAGGACAAGTGGCGGCACCGGCACGGGTCACGGGGACACGGGCGCGACCACGTTCTGCCGGCCTGGATCCCGCCGTACGCCTCATTGCCTGTCATCAATGGCCGGATCGCACTCGGAACATGGCAGTCGGTCTGCCTGGTGGACACCAACGGAGACAATCCGGAGCGCCAGGTACGGTTCAGTTTCCTGCCCGCCTGACGTTAAGAGGATGTTACTGGTCAGTACGTGTGTCGCGCATCGCGTACCCGCACGGTAGGCGTGACGACGCACACTGCGAAGGGGCAGGATGGAGTTATTACCGCGCGACTCACACAATGGGCCGCTCGGTCCGACACCCGACCAAGAGGAATGCCTGTGGCCACGGAGCGCAAGCGCCCGGTGATCAGCGACGGCCTGCCGAGCCAGCTTCCGGACATCGACCCCGAAGAGACGAACGAGTGGGTCGAGTCCCTCGACGGAGTCATCGACGAACGGGGCGCCAAGAGAGCCCGTTACGTTATGTTGCGCCTGCTCGAGCGGGCGCGGGAGCGACAGGTGGGCATCCCGCCCCTGACCTCCACCGACTACGTCAACACGATCACGCCCGAGCGCGAGCCGTGGTTCCCCGGTGACGAGTTCGTCGAACGCCGCATCCGCGCCTACATCCGGTGGAACGCCGCGATGCTGGTGCACCGCGCGCAGCGCCCCGAGATCGGGGTCGGCGGCCACATCTCGACGTACGCGTCGAGCGCCAGCCTCTACGAGGTCGGCATGAACCACTTCTTCCGCGGCAAGGACCACCCGGGCGGCGGCGACCACATCTTCTTCCAGGGCCACGCCTCCCCCGGCATGTACGCGCGGGCCTTCATGGAGGGCCGGCTCTCCGAGAACGACCTCGACGGTTTCCGGCAGGAGCTGTCGCACCCGGGTGGCGGCCTGCCGTCGTACCCGCACCCGCGCCTGATGCCGAACTTCTGGGAGTTCCCCACGGTCAGCATGGGCCTCGGCCCGCTGAACGCGATCTACCAGGCGCGGTACAACCGCTACCTGCAAAACCGCGGCATCAAGGACACCAGCCAGCAGCACACCTGGGCGTTCCTGGGCGACGGCGAGATGGACGAGGTCGAGTCGCTGGGCGCGATCGGCCTGGCCGCGCGTGAGGAGCTCGACAACCTCACCTTCGTCATCAACTGCAACCTGCAGCGCCTCGACGGCCCGGTCCGCGGCAACGGCAAGATCATCCAGCAGCTGGAGTCGTTCTTCCGCGGCGCCGGATGGAACGTCATCAAGGTCGTCTGGGGCCGCGAGTGGGACCCGCTGCTCGCCGCCGACAGCGACGGCGCGCTGGTCAACCTCATGAACGTGACGCCCGACGGTGACTACCAGACCTACAAGGGCGAGTCCGGCGCGTACGTCCGTGAGCACTTCTTCGGCCGTGACCCGCGCACGCGCAAGCTGGTCGAGCACCTCTCGGACGACGAGATCTGGAACCTCAAGCGCGGCGGGCACGACTACCGCAAGCTCTACGCGGCGTACAAGGCGGCCATGGAGCACACCGGCCAGCCGACCGTGATCCTCGCCAAGACGATCAAGGGCTGGACGCTGGGCTCGCACTTCGAGGCGCGCAACGCGACCCACCAGATGAAGAAGCTGACCCTGGACGACCTCAAGGGCTTCCGGGACCGGCTCTACCTCGACATCAGCGACAAGCAGCTCGAGGACAACCCGTACCTCCCGCCGTACTACCACCCCGGCGAGAAGTCCGACGAGATGCAGTACATGCTGGAGCGCCGGCGCGAGCTCGGCGGTTCGATCCCGAGCCGCCGGACGAAGGGCAAGATCCTCCAGATCCCCGACTCCAAGGCGTTCGGCGACGTCAAGCGGGGCAGCGGCAAGCAGAAGATCGCCACCACCATGGCCTTCGTACGCCTGCTCAAGGACCTCATGAAGGACAAGGAGTTCGGCGCCCGGTGGGTGCCGATCATCCCGGACGAGGCCCGCACCTTCGGCATGGACTCGCTCTTCCCGACCAAGAAGATCTACAACCCGCACGGCCAGACCTACACGTCGGTCGACCGTGAGCTCTTCCTGTCGTACAAGGAGGCGACGAACGGCCAGATCCTGCACGAGGGGATCAACGAGGCCGGGTCGACCGCGAGCTTCATCGCCGCCGGCACGTCGTACGCGACGCACGACGAGCCGATGATCCCGCTGTACATCTTCTACTCGATGTTCGGCTTCCAGCGGACCGCCGACGAGTTCTGGGCGGCCGCCGACCAGATGACCCGCGGCTTCCTGCTCGGCGCCACCGCCGGGCGGACCACGCTCAACGGTGAGGGCCTGCAGCACGAGGACGGCCACTCGCTGCTGATCGCGGCCACGAACCCGGCCGTCGTGGCGTACGACCCGGCGTTCGCGTTCGAGATCGCGCACATCGTCGAGGACGGCCTGCACCGCATGTACGGCGAGAAGCAGGAGAACGTCTTCTACTACCTCACCGTCTACAACGAGCCGGCCGTCCAGCCGGCCGAGCCGGCCGACCTCGACCGGGAAGGCCTGCTCAAGGGCATCTACCGCTACTCGGCGGCGCCCGAGGGGACGACCGGCCCGAAGGCGCAGCTGCTGGCCTCCGGCACCGGCCTGCCCTGGGCGCTCAAGGCCCAGCAGCTGCTGGCCCAGGACTGGGGCGTGGCGGCCGACGTCTGGTCGGTGACCTCGTGGACCGAGCTGCGCCGCGACGCGGTCGAGACCGAGGAGCACAACCTGCTCAACCCGGGCGACCAGCCGCGCAAGCCGTACATCGAGCAGAAGCTCGAGAGCACCGAGGGCCCGGTGGTCGCGGTCAGCGACTACATGCGGGCCGTGCCCGACCTGATCGCGCGGTGGGTGCCGAACGACTACACGTCGCTGGGCACCGACGGCTTCGGCATGAGCGACACGCGGCACGCTCTGCGCCGCCACTTCCACGTGGACGGTGAGTCGGTCGCGGTGGCCACGCTGCGCCAGCTCGCGCTGCGCGGCAAGGTGCCGTCGCACGTTCCGGCCGAGGCGGCCAAGAAGTACGCGATCGACGACGTCTCCGCGGCGCCTGTCGGCGAGACCGGCGGCGACAGCTAAAGGTCGATTTCCGAGCCGGACCATCCCGTACGGGGTGGTCCGGCTCAGTCGTCTCCGGAACGTGCCGATGGGTACGGAGTGGGACGCGGCATGCAGATCAGTCACAAGCTCCTCGCTCTGGGCCTGGGCGGGGTGATCGGCACCGCCGGCGTCCTCGTGCTGGTGGGAGCCTGGAAGAGCGGCGATTTCGCCGAGAGCACCGAACGCGAGGTGGTCGCCCAGAACGAGGCGAACCTCAAACAGATCACCAGCGACGTGACCACCCTGGTGTCCTCGGTGGGCGACGAGGTGCAGAACAGCGTCGACGTCTCGATGAACGCGGCCGACAAGCTGCTGACCCTCAGCGGCGGGGTGTCCTTCTCCAGCCGTACGGCGTCCTGGACCGCCACCAACCAGGTCACCAACGCCAAGACGACGGTCTCGCTGCCCCGGATGCTGGTCGGCGGCACCTGGCTCGGGCAGAACAAGAACCTCAAGGTCACCACGCCCTTCGTGGACGACGCGGCATCCGTCTCGGGTGCCGTGGTCACCGTCTTCCAGCGCATGAACACCGCCGGCGACCTGCTGCGGGTCGGCACGACCGTCAAGGCGGCCAGCGGCAGCCGGGCGATCGGCACGTACATCCCGGCCACCTCGGACGGCAAGGCGAACGCCGTGGCCGCCGCCATCAAGGCCGGCAAGTCCTACCGGGGCGTGGCCAAGGTGGTCGACACCTGGTACATCACGGCCTACGACCCGATCAAGGACGCCTCCGGCGCCGTGGTCGGCTCGCTGTTCGCCGGCCTTCCGCAGTCGGCCGCGCTGGAGAACCTGACCGCGGCCGTCTCGGCCGGCACGTTCGGGCAGAACGGCTGGGCCACGGTATTCAGCACCTCCTCGGCCGACGCGGGCCGGGTCGTCGCGTCGAGCATGGAGGGAACCGCCGACACCACCGACATCGACTCGGCCGACGCCAACGGCGTCAAGTACGTCTCGGAGATCGTGGCCAAGGCGCCGACCCTGGAGGACGACGCGACCTGGACCACGACCTACAAGCTGCCGGGCTCGTCGGGGGCCGAAGCCGGCTCGACCACCACGACGGTCGCCTACTACGCGCCGTACTCGTGGGCCATCGCGATCGGCGGCTACGACGCCGACTCGGCCGGGCCGATCAACGCGGTCCGCGACGGGCGCAAGGCCATGCTGGTCGCCTTCGTGATCGCGGCCGTGCTGCTGGCCGTGGTCGGCGGCCTGGTGGCGGCGACGCTGGCCCGGCGCATCGCGGGCCGGCTGGCCGGCCTGACCGGCGGCCTGTCGCGGCTGGCCAAACGGGACCTGACGGTGGTCGTCCCGGTCGACGGCAAGGACGAGATCGCGGTCGCCTCGGCCGAGCTGAACAGCGCGGTCGGTGAGCTGAGAACCGTGATGGTGGAGGTCACCTCGGCCTCGCACGAGGTGGCCGGCACGGCCCGGCAGGTGGCCGCGACCGGCGGCGAGCTGGCCGGATCGGCCGACGAGGCGGCCACCCGGGCCGGACACGTCAACGTGGCCGCCGAGGGCGTCTCGCACGTGGTGCAGACGGTTGCGGCCGGCGCCGAGGAGATGGGCGCTTCGATCTCCGAGATCTCCAACAACGCCCAGGACGCGGCCCAGGCCGGCCGGGACGGCGTCGGGCTGACCGCGGCCGCGGCCGGCGTCATCGGCGAGCTGCGCACCTCGACCGCGGCCATCGCCGACGTCGTACGGCTGATCGCCAGCATCGCCGAGCAGACCAACCTGCTGGCCCTGAACGCGACGATCGAGGCGGCCCGGGCCGGCGAGACCGGCAAGGGCTTCGCGGTGGTCGCGGGCGAGGTCAAGGAACTGGCCCAGGAGACCGCGCGGGCCACCGAGGACGTCACCTCGCGGGTGCAGGCGATCGAGAGCGACACCAGCCGCGCGGTCGACGCGATCGAGGCCATCACGGCCCGGATCGCGCAGGTCAACGACTATCAGACGGCGATCGCGGCGGCGGTCGAGGAGCAGGCCGCGACCACCGCCGAGATGGCCCGCAACATCTCCGAGGTGGCCTCGGGCAGCCGGGACATCGCCGAGGGCATCGGCGTGGTCAGCGGCGCGGTCGACGGCACCCGGGCCTCGGTGGCGGTCTCACACCGGGCCGCCGACGAGCTGGACGCGACCGCCCGCAAGCTGACCGGCCTGGTCGACCGCTTCACGGTCTAGGCCGGCACGTACGTCACCACGTCGACCCCGGTCTTGGTCTGCCACGTTCCGGTGAGCGACAGCGCGATCTTGGTACCGGGCTCCCACAGCTTGCGGCCCTCGCCCTGCACCACGGGGTAGATCATGATCCGGTACTCGTCGATCAGGTTGTGCCGGGTCAGATAGTTGACCAGGTCGGCGCTGCCGTTGATCAGCAGGTCGGCCGGCTCGGCCTTGAGCGCCCGCACCGCGTCGGCCACCTCGCCCTGGAGGAAGGTCGCGTTCCACTCGGGCTCGCGCAGGGTCGTCGTCGCCACGTGCTTCGGCATCGAGTTCATCCGCTTGCCGAAGTGGCCGGTCGCCTCCTCCATCTGGGGCCAGGCGGCCTTGAAGCCCTCGTAGGTCTTGCGGCCCAGCAGCAACGCGCCCGCCTCGTGCAGGTTCGCGTCCTGCCAGGCGCCCAGCTCGTCGTTGAAGTAGGGCCCGCTCCAGGACGGCTCCTCGAAGACGCCGTCGAGCGTCGTGTATTCGACTGCCACGATCCTGCCCATCAGAACACCCCAATCTCGTATTGCGACCGGTTGACCACTTTCCGTAGGCTCTCTTCCCAGGGGATCGGTGATCCTCTAACCTCCGAGGAACTTTCACCTTTCGAGGAGGCCGGATGGCCGTCGCGCACGAAGCCACGGCCCTCGCCGAGCCTACGATCCCCGTCCGCCGATCCTGGATCGGCCTGCTCTTCGCGGCCAACCTCGGCCTCTGGATGGCCTGCTACACCCCCATCCAGGTGCTGCTGCCGGAGCAGGTCGCCGAGCTCACCCAGGACAACAAGGAGCTGTGGCTCGGCCTGGTCACCGGCATCGGCGCCCTGGTCGCCGTGATCATCGCCCCGCTGGCCGGCGCGCTGTCCGACCGCACCCGCCTGCGGCTGTTCGGCCGCCGCTACGGCCGCCGGCACGTCTGGACCCTCGGCGGCGTGATCGTCACCGTGCTCTCGCTGTCCGTGCTGGCCGAGGCGCCCAACCTGCTGACCGTCACGCTGGCCTGGGCGGCCGCGCAGGTCGGCATCAACGTCATGCTGGCCTCGCTGACCGCCTCCGTGCCCGACCGGGTGCCGGTGGTCCAGCGCGGCCTGGTCTCCGGCTGGATCGGCATGCCACAGGCGCTCGGCCTGGTGCTCGGGGCCATCCTGGTCACCGCGGTGGTCACCGACATCGGGCTCGGCTACATCGTGCTGGCGTTCGGGCTGGTCCTGCTGGCCGCCCCGTTCGCGCTGCTCACCCGGGACGAGCCGCTGCCCGACGGCCACCGGGTCAAGGCGAGCTGGCGGCTCGACCTGCGCGGCAACCCCGACTTCATGTGGGCCTTCGGCACGCGCTTCCTGGTCCAGCTGGGCAACGCGCTCGGCACGCTCTACCTGCTGTACTTCCTGACCGACGCGGTGAAGCTCGACGATCCGGACACCGGTCTGCTGATCATGATCCTGCTCTACACGGTCGGCATGATCGCGACGGCCATGGTCGGCGGACACCTCTCCGACAAGCTCGGCCGCCGCAAGATCTTCGTGATCTGGTCGGGCGTGCTCATCGCCGTCGCGGCCACGCTGCTGGCCATCTGGCCGACCTGGCCCGTCTCGATGGTCGCGGCCCTGCTCTTCGGGGCCGGCTACGGCGTCTACCTGGCCGTCGACACCGCCCTGATCACCCAGGTGCTGCCGGCCGCCACCGACCGCGCCAAGGACCTGGGCGTCATCAACATCGCCAGCGCCGCGCCGCAGGCCATCGGCCCGGCCATCTCGGCCCCGATCGTCACCCACCTCGGCGGATATCCGGCGCTGTTCGCGCTGACCGCGCTCGTCACGATCGCCGGAGCGGTAGCGGTGGTGAAAATCCGTTCGGTCGCCTAGGTACCCTTGACCCGTGACTGTACGAGTACGCTTCGCCCCCTCTCCGACCGGCATGTTCCACGTCGGCGGCGCGCGCTCCGCGCTGCAGAACTGGATCTACGCCAAGCAGCACGACGGTGTCTTCGTGCTGCGGATCGAGGACACCGACGCCGCCCGCAACCGTCCCGAGTGGACCGAGGGCATCATCTCGGCGCTCGACTGGATCGGCATCGAGCGCGGCACGTACGAAGGCCCGTACTTCCAGTCCTCCTACGCGCAGGACCACACCGCCGCCGCCACCCGCCTCTACGGCGAGGCCAAGGCGTACTACTGCGACTGCAAGCGTGAGGACGTCATCGCCCGCACCGGCAACCAGCACACCGGCTACGACGGCTTCTGCCGCGACCGGGGTCTCGGGCCGGGCGAGGGCCGCGCGCTGCGCTTCCGCACGCCCGACGAGGGCGAGACCGTGGTCGAGGACATCGTCCGGGGCAAGCCCACCTTCGAGAACAAGCTGATGGAAGACTTCGTCATCGCCCGCAGCGACGGCTCGGCGGTCTTCCTGCTGGCCAACGTCGTGGACGACATGACCATGGGGATCACCCACGTGATCCGGGCCGAGGAGCACCTGCCCAACACCCCCAAGCAGCAGCTGCTGTGGGAGGCGCTCGGGCACACCCCGCCGATCTGGGGCCACGTGCCGGTCATCGTCAACGAGAAGCGGCAGAAGCTGTCCAAGCGCCGCGACAAGGTGGCCCTGGAAAGCTACCGCGACGAGGGCTACCTGGCCGCCGCCATGAAGAACTACCTGATGCTGCTGGGCTGGGCGCCCTCGGGCGACCGCGAGATCGTGCCGTGGCAGGTCGTCGAGGACGAGTACCGCCTCGAGGAGGTCAACCACGCCCCCGCGTTCTTCGACGTCAAGAAGCTGCGGGCGTTCAACGGCGACTACATCCGGGCCCTGGACGTGCAGGAGTTCATCCAGTGCTGCACGCCGTGGCTCAGCGGCACCGACACCATCGCGGCCCCGCCGTGGGAGCCGTCGGCCTTCGACGCCGAGGTCTTCACCGCCGTCGCCCCGCTCGCGCAGACCCGCATCGCGGTGCTGTCCGAGATCGTGGACTACGTCGACTTCTTCTTCCTGCCCGAGCCGGCCATCGACGAGGCGTCGTGGGCCAAGGCCATGAAGGAGGGCGCGGCCGACATCCTCGACGCCACCGCGACCGCCTTCGAGGCCCTCGAGGAGTGGGCGGCCGAGCCGCTCAAGGCCGCCCTCGAGGAGGTCGGGCTGGCCCGTGAGCTCAAGCTCGGCAAGACCCAGGCCCCGGTCCGGGTCGCGGTCACCGGCCGTTCGGTCGGTCTGCCCCTGTTCGAGTCGATCGAGGTCCTGGGCCGCGAGCGCACCCTGGCCCGTCTGCGCGCGGCACGCGCACGCTTGTAACACAGTTTGATCTCAAAGGTGGCCCAGTCGAGTGACCGGGCCACCTTCGTGTTGCACGGACTAGGTACTATTCGGCCGCTGATCAACGGCTGTCGTCGTCTCGCGGTCATCCCCAGATGGCTCCAAATACGTCGGGCTCGAGATGCGCCCGGGCGCGGTTCCGGGAAGGCTTAGGCACAAGCCATGTCCACCACGGGGCGGGGAGGCCGGACGATGGTTGGTAAGACGATCACCAGGTTGCTGGCTGTGACGGCGGTGCTCGCCGTCGGGCTCGCGCCCGCGGCGGCCGCGCAGGCGGCGCCCAAGGCGGCGGCCAAGCCGAACGTCGTGCAGATCACCGGCAAGGACGTGGACGGCAAGATCCTCGTCGACCAGAAGACCCAGAAGCGGCTCTTCGACAGCCTGCTCAGCGAGGTCAGCTGGATGGCGTCGGCCAAGTCGCAGACCACGGCGCTCAAGGCCGACAAGCTCGGCGCCAAATACACGGTCACCCTGCTCAACAACAAGCAGACCCTGCAGACGTACGACCTGTTCCCGATGGCCGCCGGCGGTCCCCGGGCCCACCGTCTGGCCAAGCAGCCGACCGGCGCCAAGACCGAGGGCTGGTTCTACGGCCGGCTCACCATGCCCGAGGCGCTGCGGGTGGCCGGCGTGCCGCTCAAGTCCAAGCCCGACGTGGTCACCGGCGGCATCGGCGGCGGCATCGGGCAGGGCCTCGAGGTCGACGCGGCCAAGGAGCCGGCCGGCGTCAAGGAGTACGTGGGCGAGGTGCGCCGCCTGTTCCTGCTCAACGGCGCGGTCCTCGCGTCCATCCTCGTGGGCCTGGCCGGCATCGCCTTCTTGATCCGCCGCAAGGTCTAGCCGACCGGCGTACGGAACGGCGGGCAGCCCTTCTCACACGTCTCGGCGCCGAACGCGTCGAGGACCCGCTCGTCGGTCGCCACCTGCTCGACCTGGGCGCCGGTGAGCCCCGGCTTGCCACGTGCGGCGCCGACGTCACGCTTGCCGGTGGCCATCACGGCGACCGTGCGGCCGTCGCTCAGGCGCCGCGCGATCGTCTGGCGCACCTGCCAGTCCGCGTCGCCGTCGTCGTCGTAGCGGACGAACTCGAGGCCACCGGCCTTGTCTACCCGCGCGCAAGCTTTCTTGTCGGCCTTCACCGGGAAGCAGTAATCATCCGGTTTGTCATAGACGGCCACATCGATGGCGCCGCGCGGCTCGTCCCCGTCGATCACGTGATATCGCCGCCAGCCGTCACCCCGCTCGACCGACTTGATCCCCAGGCCACGACCGGCGATCAACGGCTCGACCATTTCCCGTACGCCGTCAGAGGTCTCCGAGACGGCGGGCGCGGGCCGGACCGTGGCCGGGGCCGACACGGCCGGGGCGACCGCGGACGGCGTGCCCGGAAGCAGCGTGGTGGTGATCAGGTAGCCGGCCGTCACGACGGCCGCCGCGGCCAGCAGACCCGAGCCGAGCAGCAGCTGCGTGCGGCGCCGGCGCAGCCGGTCGGCCCGGCGGAAGACCGCGTCGACCTCCTCGCCGACCGACGGCTCCCCCTCGAGGACATGCTCCAGCAGCTCGCGCAGTGGCCCGGTCGGCGCGCTCATCCGGCCATCGCCGCCTCGGACTCGGTGAGCAGCCTCTCCAGCGCGGCCAGACCGGCCCGCTCGTAGGCGCCGACCCGCTCGTCGTCCAGGTCGAGCATCGCCCCGGTGGCGTCGACGTCGAAGCCGTCCCAGTAGCGCAGCACGAGGACCGCCCGGCAGCGCGGCGCGAGCTTGTGCAGGGCGTCCAGCAGCAGGATCGACTCGGCGGCGACACCCTCGGCGCCGGCCGACGCCACGAAGACGTGCTCGCGTCGGCGGTTGCGTTTGCGGCACGACTCCATCAGGTCGGCGTACGCGTAGACGTCGGCGTCGGCCACGGCCCCGCGCCGGCTGTCGACGACCAGGCGCGCCAGGGTGGCGCGGGTCAGATCGGCGGCGAGCTGCCAGTCGCCGCACATCAGGAAGGCGGACCGGCGCAGGTGCGGCAGGCGGGCCGCGACGAACGTGCGCAGGGCGGCGTCTTCCTCACCCTCGTTTCCGGACATATGCCCTTTATAGGCGCGGAAGGGGGTGTCGGGGCGCGGAACGCCGATCACGCGACCTGAACGGCGACCTCCACGAGGCGTACGAGATCGTCCAGGTCCTCATCGAACTCGTCGGGGTCCGCCGCCGGCGGCAGGCCACCCGTGACCGCGCCGGTCGCATGACCCAGCAGGAAAGCCAAGATCATTCGAGCCATTCGGGGTACGGACTTCTCGGGCACCCCGGCGTCATGAAGAACACTACGGAGGGCGGCGGCCAGCCAGGAGGCCGAGGCGGCCGCGACCGGCCGGGTGAGCAGCAGGGGAAACGCGCCCGGATGCTTGTCGGCCAGCGCCCGCACGGCCCGCCCCAGCGCCCGGAGCCGCCGTCGCCAGTCGAGCTCGGCG
The DNA here is from genome assembly GCF_042899005.1 of Actinoplanes sp. NPDC000266. NCBI lineage: Bacteria > Bacillati > Actinomycetota > Actinomycetes > Micromonosporales > Micromonosporaceae > Actinoplanes > Actinoplanes sp. NPDC000266. The sequence continues at coordinate 130,198 of NZ_JBIAZI010000010.1, read as the reverse complement.
GGCTCACCGACGTCGGCGCCCAGTTCGATGTTGAGCAGGTCGACGAGACCGTCGAGCAGAGCGTCTTTCCCACCGACATACGGGTAAAGCGCCATCGAGGTCAAACCGACCCGCTCGGCCACCGCCCGCATGGACATCGCGGCCAGGCCGCGCTCGTCGACGAGAGCGAGGGCCTGGTCGAGAATCAGCCGTCTCTTGTCGTCCACCAAACAACCGTGTCCGGCATTTCGCCTAAGTCAACCAAGACGCGCCGCGCGGCCACCCGGTCGGGGCGCGCTTTACCACTTCCGCCCCGCCGCTTTGCCCCGCTTGCACCTTGCCACCTTGCCGCGCTTGCGCCTTGCCACCTTGCGCCTTGCCGCGCTGCGTCCTCGTTACCTCGCCGCGCTTGCACCTTGCCGCGATTGCGCCCTCATTGCTTGCCCGATTTATGAGGTTCAGCGAATGGCGCGAGCGCTCAGCACCAGCGGCCGGGCGGGCGGCCCCGGCCGGCGGCGCGGCGTCGAGGGCGCACGGCGCCGTGCAGGTGGGCGCCGGCCCAGCCGTGCAGCTCCGTGCGGCAGCCGCCCCGGCTCGGCACCGGCACGATCTCGGCGTCCGTCTCGTCCACGGTCGCCATCGGCAGCGAGCCCTCCGGCGCGGGCTCACCCTCGCCGAGCGGCCAGTTCTCCCGTTCCGTCATCTCGCCTCCTCACCCTCTCGCGGTCTTTCATCGGCAGCACGCGGCCCCTGCTTTACCGGGGGCGGACGCGAATCTGGCGACGCTAGGACGACACCTTGCCAGGTCACCGACCGAAATCGCGGGAGAGGCGCACCGCTACACCGGACAAATAACCCAAATCGCCACTTTTTCCACCGGGGCGCGGACGTGGCAGGCTGTGGGCGTGTCATCGGCGAAACCCCCACCGGCCGAGACCCTGCGCCGGATCGAACGGCACGCCGGGTCCCTCGCCACCTCGGCCGTCGCCCGCATGGACGAGACCCTGCCCTGGTTCCGCGCCCTGCCGGCCGACCAGCGCTCCTGGGTCATGCTGGTGGCCCAGGCCGGCGTACGGTCGCTGGTCGAATGGTTGCGCTCCGGCGGCGCCACCGAGGACAGCACGCAGGAGATCTCCGACGAGGTCTTCGCGGCCGCGCCGCGGGCCCTGGCCCGTTCGATCACGCTGACACAGACCGTCCAGTTGATCAAGGTGACCATCGACGTCGCCGAGGCCGAGGTGGCCGCGCTCGCCGCGCCCGGCGAGGAGGAGCCGCTGCTCCAGGCCATCCTCAAATTCTCCCGGGAGATCGCCTTCTCCGCGGCCCGGGTGTACGCCCGCGCCGCCGAGTCCCGCGGCGCCTGGGACGCCCGCCTCCAGGCCCTGCTCGTCGACGCGCTGCTGCGTGGCGACTCCTCCGACGTGCTGGCCAGCCGGGCCGCCGCGCTCGGCTGGGCCGACGCCCCGCCGGTCGCGGTCGTGGTCGGCCGCTCCCCCGGCGGCGACATCACCGCCGTGCTGCACGCGGTCTACCGGGCCGCCCGGCGCGCCCGCATCGAGGTGATCGGCGGCGTGCACGGCGACCGGCTGGTCGTGGTGATGGGCGGGGCCGCCGACCCGGTGGCGACCGCGACCGCCCTGGCCGCCAGCTTCGGCGAGGGCCCGATTGTGGTCGGCCCGGCCGTGCCGTCGCTCGACCAGGCCACCGAGTCGGCGCGGGCCGCGCTGGCCGGCTTCCGGGCGGCGCCGGCCTGGCCGGGCGCGCCCAACCCGGTGTCGGCCGACGACCTGCTGCCCGAGCGGACCCTGGCCGGCGACATGGAGGCGCGGCGCAAACTACGGCACGACGCGTACGGGGCGCTGTCGCGCGCCGGCGGCGGACTGCTCGACACACTGGATGCGTTCTTCGCCGCGGGCGGGGTACTCGAGAGTGCGGCCCGCGAGTTGTTCGTACACCCGAACACGATCCGATACCGCCTCAAAAGGGTGGCCGAGGTCACCGGGCTGTCGCCCCTGGACGGACGCGACGCGTTCGCCCTGCGGCTGGCGCTGGCCGTCGGCCGCCTCGACCCTGCGACATAGCTCACCGACTTGTAGAGTTCCTACAACAGCCGTCGTAGGGTTTCGTCGCCGTCAGCAACCCCGCAACGGCGACCTATCCGGAAGAGTCGAAGACGTGCTCGCCGTACTTTCCCCCGGCCAGGGTTCCCAGAAGCCCGGCTTCCTGACTCCGTGGCTCGACCTCCCCGGCGCCGAGACCAAACTGCGCTGGTGGTCGGTGCTGGCCGGCGTCGACCTGGTGCACCTCGGCACGTCGGCCGGAGCCGACGAGATCAAGGACACCGCTCGTACGCAACCCCTCCTGGTCGCCGCCGCCCTGCTGGCCGGCTCCGAGCTGCCCCTCGACGGCGTCGGCCTGGTCGCCGGGCACAGCGTGGGCGAGCTCGGCGCGGCCGCCCTGGCCGGTGTGCTGCCGGCCGAGGCCTCGATCGCGCTGGCCGGCCTGCGCGGCCGTGAGATGGCCGCCGCCTGCGCCCTCGAGCCGACCGGCATGAGCGCCGTCCTCGGCGGCGACGCCGACGAGGTGCTCGCGGCCATCGAGAAACACGGCCTGCACCCGGCCAACCGCAACGCGGCCGGCCAGGTCGTCGCGGCCGGCTCGCTCGACGGGCTCGCCGCGCTGGCCGCCGACCCGCCGGAGAAGGCGCGGGTCCGGGCGCTCGAAGTCGCCGGGGCCTTCCACACGCCGTACATGCAAACGGCCGAAACCGCCCTCGCCGCCGTCGCCGGTGGCATCAGCGCCGGGAACCCGGCGCGCACCCTGCTCTCCAACCTCGACGGCACCGCCGTCACCGACGGCGCCGAGATGGTGCAGCGACTCGTCCGCCAGGTCACCGCGCCGGTGCGCTGGGACCTGTGCATGAAGTCGCTGGCCGAGCTCGGCGTCACCGGCGTGATCGAGCTGCCGCCGGCCGGCACCCTGGCCGGCCTGGTCAAGCGCGAGCTCAAGGGCAACGGGGCCCCCGAGATCGTCACCCTCAACACCCCCGACGACCTGCCCGCCGCCCGCGACCTCGTCGCCCGGCACTCAGCTCGCCACTAAGGAGCATGACCATGACCGCGGGTTCCCGCATCGTCGCGATGGGGCACTACCAGCCCTCGCGCATCGTCACCAACGACGACCTGGCCGCGACGATCGACACCAACGATGAGTGGATCAAGAGCCGGGTCGGCATCGCCGAGCGGCGCATCGCCGACGGCGAGACCGTGGCCGACATGGCCACCTTCGCGGCCGAGAAGGCGCTGGCCGCCTCCGGCCTGACCGCGGCCGACATCGACCTCGTCACGGTCGCCACCTGCTCGTCCATCGACCGCTGCCCCAACGTGGCGAGCCGGGTCGCGGCCCGCCTCGGCGTCAAGGCCCCGGCCGCGTACGACCTCAACACCGCCTGCTCCGGCTTCAGCTACGCGCTCGGCACCGTCGATCACGCCATCCGGGCCGGCGCCGCCCGCAACGCCATCGTCATCGGCGCCGAGAAGCTGTCCGACGTCACCGACTGGACCGACCGCACCACGGCCGTCCTGTTCGGCGACGGCGCGGGCGCCGCGGTCGTCACCGGCGTGGCCGACGGCGAAGAGGCGGCCATCGGCCCGGTCCTGTGGGGCTCGGCCCCCGAGAAGGGCGACGCCCTGCTCATCGAGGGCTGGCAGCCGTACATCAAGCAGGAAGGCCAGACGGTCTTCCGCTGGGCGACCACCGAGCTGGCGCCGTTCGCGCTGCAGGTCTGCGAACGGGCCGGGGTGGCACCGTCCGAGCTGGCGGCCTTCGTGCCGCACCAGGCGAACACCCGGATCATCGACGGTATCGTCAAGCGGCTCGGTCTCGGCCCCGACGTGGTCGTGGCCAAGGATCTGGTCCACTCCGGCAACACCTCCGCGGCGAGCGTGCCGCTGGCCCTGTCCAAGCTGGTCGAGCGCCGGGAGGTGCCCTCGGGCGCGCCCGTCCTGCTCTTCGGCTTCGGCGGCGGCCTCACCTACGCCGGCCAGGTCGTCCGCTGCCCCTGAGCAGTTGACCGTCCTGTACGGAGCAGTCCCCACCATTGAGAGGAAACACCTGTAATGGCTTCACGCGAAGAGATCACCTCCGGCCTCGCCGAGATCCTCGAGGAGGTCGCCGGGGTGAACCCGGACGACGTCGCCGAGGGTAAGTCCTTCACCGACGACCTGGACGTCGACTCGCTGTCCATGGTCGAGGTCGTGGTGGCCGCCGAGGAGAAGTTCGGCGTCAAGATCCCCGACAACGAGGTCCAGAACCTGAAGACCGTCGGTGACGCGGTGAGCTACATCGAGGCGAACCACTGACATGAGCAACGTCGACGTCGTCGTCACCGGGCTCGGCGCGACCACCCCGTTGGGCGGGGACGTCGCGTCCACCTGGGACGCCATGCTCGGCGGCCGCTCCGGGGTGAGTCGCATCACCGCGGAGTGGGCCGACCAGCTCACAGTCAAGATCGCCGCGCAGCTGAAGGTCGAGCCCTCCGAGGTCATCGACCGGGTCAAGATGCGCCGGCTCGACCGCTCCGAGGCGATCGCCCTGATCGCCGCGAAGCAGGCCTGGGCCGACGCGGGCCTCGAAGGCGCGGAGATCGACAAGGAGCGCCTCGCCGTCAGCCTCGGCAGCGGCATAGGCGGCGCGCTCACCCTCCTCAACCAGGACGACATCCTCGAGGCGTCCGGGCAGCGCAAGGTCAGCCCGCACACGGTGCCGATGCTGATGCCGAACGGCCCGGCGGCGTGGGTCGGCATCGAGCTGGGCGCGCAGGCGGGCGTCCACGCGATGGCCAGCGCGTGCGCGACGGGCGCGGAAGCGATGGCGCTGGGCCTGGACATCATCCGCTCCGGCCGGGCCGACATGGTCCTGGCCGGTGGCACGGAGGCGGTCATCCACCCGCTGCCGTTCGCGGGCTTCGCGAACATGCGGGCGATGTCGACACGCAACGACGACCCGGAGAAGGCGTCCCGCCCGTGGGACAAGGGCCGGGACGGGTTCGTGTTCGGCGAGGGAGCGGGCGCGGTGGTGCTGGAGCGTGAAGACCACGCGAGGGCACGGGGCGCACGCATCTACGCCCGTCTGGCGGGAGCGGGAATCACGTCGGACGGCTTCGACATCGTCCAGCCGGACCCGGAGTGCAAGGGCGGCGCCCGGGCGATGACGAGGGCGATCCGGGACGCGGGCCTGACCGGCGCGGACATCGTCCACGTGAACGCGCATGCGACGTCGACCCCGGTCGGCGACATGGGCGAGATCGTGGGCATCAAGGCCGCGGTCGGCACCCACCCGGTGCTGACGTCGACGAAGTCGATGTCGGGCCACCTGCTGGGAGCGGCGGGAGCCCTGGAGTCGATCGCCGTGATCCTGGCGATCCGCGACGGCGTGGTCCCCCCGACGATCAACCTGGACGACCCGGACGACCGCCTGGATCTCGACGTGGCGGCGCACAAGGCGCGGCCTTTGGACATCCCGGCTGCGATGAACAACTCGTTCGGCTTTGGCGGGCACAACGTGGCTCTGGTGTTCACCCGAGCCTGAGTCTGGTGCTTCACCTGGAGCCGGTCCCGATCGCGGGGCCGGCTTCAGCTGTGTGGGGTGGGCTTTCTTGCGCACGACGGTTGGGGGGATGGGGTGACCACTCGGGCTGACTGGGGAGCGTTTTATGCCTCGAGTGGTCACCCCATCCCCCCAACCTCGGCGGGGAGCAGGTCGCTGCCAGGTGGTTGGTCGCCGGCAGCTGGGGGTGGGACCGGGCGGCGGTCACCTTGCGGTCGTGGTGGGGTGGGGTTCGCATCCGCGCCAGGGTGCGGGTAGGGGAGCAAGTCACGCAGGCCGGGCTGAGCGGTGGGTCGGTCGGCAATTCCAGGCCGGTCGCGCGGGTTCGGTGGTCACGCTGCCGGTCGCCTCATGGGGAGGGAAGGCGCGGCTCTCGACCGCCTCGGCGTCGAGTGGACGGCTTGCCTGCCCGTGCGCGACGGGCGGGCCGTCCCCCTCGTGGCCATGACCTCGACCGGGCGGCGGCAGTGGAAGCCGAGCCTCTGTCGGGCAGGCGCCGTCCGCCACCCAGGCGAGGCGCACACCGCGCGCACCCGCCGCCGCGCGGGTGAGGCGCGCCGCCCACGCCCGCCAGCCGGGTGAGGCGCGCCGCCCACGCCCGCCAGTGGGGTGGGGCTCGCCGCCCACGCCCGCCAGTGGGGTGGGGCTCGCGCTGTCCATACCCGCCGGGCCGACCGCGGGCGCTGTGCGTCCTCGGGCCGCGCGCCCTCGATGCCGGGCAGGCTGCACGCCGTCCAGCCACACTCCTGCCGGGCGCTGGTCTCTGAACCCGCCAACTCGAGGCGGGCGGCACGCACTCCCTATCCGCTTCACCGGGCGAGCGGCACGCCCCGCCGATCCGCTTCTCCGGGGAAGCGGCACGCCCACCCCATCCGCCGCTTCGGTCCTGGTGCAGGGCGGCACGTCTGCGGCTGCGTCGGGGTCGCTGGTGGTCTGTGCTTGCTGGCTCCTTCGTTGGGGGGATCTTGGGTTAGGCAGGGCAGGCTGAGGTGGGCAGGGACTGGATGGGGACTGGGGACTTGCCCTGGGGCTTTGATTTTCCGGCTATCAGCTGGGCGGCTGCGGTCAAGGAGAGCCTGCTGGAGGAGTACGTGGCGATCAAGGTTTTGGAAGTTGAGGCGGCCAGGATGTGGGGAGTGTCCATGGCGATCGTGATGGTGGCTGTCTGGTCCAGGTCGGCGGGCTTGTCGCCGTAGCCGACAAGGCGGATCACTGTGCCGCCGGTGGGCTGGACTGTCAGGCCGGCGGCCTGTAGTTCCTTGGTGAGGGTCAGCTTGGCGGTCTGGCGGACGTCGTCGGCTGAGACCGAGACCGGGCCGGTGGCCAAGGGGCCTGCGCAAGGGCCTCGGAGGACGGTGACTGCCGCGGCGGCCAAGGGGGCCACGGCGGTGGCGTGGGCCGGGGAGCCGACGGTGGTGATGTCGGGGCGGGGGGCGGCGGGCTTGCGGAGCTTCAGGGTGAGGATTCGGGTCACCGCCTCCACCAGGCGTTCGCGCTTGAGGGTGCCGTCCTTCAATGCCGTGACGATGCCGTCGCGGGCGGCGGTGATGTTCGGGGGCATCAGGAGCATGTCGTTGCCGGCGTTGAGAGCCCGTACGGCGGCCTCGCCGGGGGGCCACGTCATGGCCGGCGGCATGTTCATGGCGTCGGTCACGGCCACGCCGGTGAACTTCAGGCGGCCGCGCAGCTCGTCGGTCATGACCTTGTGCGAGAAGGTGGCGGGGACGCCCTTGTCCAGGGCTTGAACGTCCAGATGGCCGGACATGACGATGCCGGCGCCGGCGTCGATGCCGGAGCGGAAAGGCGGCAGGTCCTGGGTGTCCCAGGCGGCGCGACTCTGGGTGACCACCGGCAGGCTGTCGTGGCTGTCGCCGCTGGTGTGGCCGTGGCCGGGGAAGTGCTTGAGGCCCGCTACGACGCCGGCCTTCTGGAGGCCGCGGACGGCGGCGGCGACCTGGGTGGCGTTGGCCTTGGCGTCGGCGCCGAACGAGCGGGAGCCGATCACCGTGTTGTCCGGTGGGCCGAGGGTGTCGGCGACGGGGGCGAAGTCGGCGGTCACGCCCATGGCGGCGAGCTCGTCGCCGGCGGCGCGCCAGGCGTTCTCGGTCAGCTGCGGCTTGGCGGCGGCGCCGGCCGCCATCGCCGAGGGAAGCATGGTGACGCCGTTGGTGACGCGGGTGACCACGCCGTACTCCTGATCAATTCCGATCATCAGCGGGGCGCCGCCGGGGGTCTGCGCGGCCGCCGCCTGTAGGCCGTCGGTGAAGGCGCGAACCTGCTTCGGGTTTTCGACGTTGGTGGTCGGGTTGGTGGCGCCGGTCGGGTCCTGCGCGGTGAAGCTGACCAGGATGAGGCCGCCCAGGTGGAACTTGGCGATCATCTCGGCGGGGGTGTTCACACCGGCCAGCCCCTGGTTCCCGGCCGCCGATGTCTTGTCGACGCTGGTCGCGGAGCTGCCATAGGCGTACGGCATAAGAACCTGCCCGGCCAGATCAATGTCGGACATCTGAGCCAAGGCGGCGGCGACAGGATCACTCGACGTGACGGAGGGTGACGGAACCGCGGACACGCTCTGTTGCGGAGGTGCGGCGGTGGGCGCTTCGTCGCTGCATGCCGCGGCGGCTAGGAGCAGGGGTACGACCAGAGCGGCGCGAGCATTCCTCATCACGCCAGCCATCGAAGCAGCACCCGTCGAGCCCCGCCCGTCCGGGGCCCGGACCCGGGCGCCCGTTCGAGGGCACCCGGGCGTGGCCGGGCCGCGGTCAGCCGACGCGGGTCAGAAGTGTGACAGGAGCGCCGTCGCCGGCGTAGCGGTACGGCTCCAACTCGGCGTCCCAGGCGGTGCCCAGCGCCTTTTCCAGGGCATGGGAAAGGGCCTCCGGCGCTCGCGCGGAGGCCATGATCGCGCGCAGCCTGTCCTCGCCGATCTGGATGTCCCCGGAAGCGCCCATGACCCCGTGGAACAAGCCGCGGCCCGGGACGTGCATGAAGCGCTCGCCGTCGACGCCGGGGCTGGGTTCCTCGGTTACCTCGAAACGGATCATGGGCCACTGCCTGAGGGCAGCAGCCAGCTCGGCGCCTGTGCCGGCCCGCCCGGTCCAGCTGCACTCGGCCCGCCGCATGCCGGGATCAACCGGCTGCGCGGTCCAGTGCAGGGTGACCGGCGCGGTCAGCACACGCGCGATCGCCCACTCGACGTGCTGGCACACGGCGAGTGGAGTCGAGTGGACGTATACGACGCCACACGTTGGCACGGTGACCTCCCGGAGACCGAGGTGCGTCTTCCCCTACGACCTCGACCGCGGTTGATCGTGTCCCATGATGCCGGTTGGTACGGATGGTGCGCCAGAGAATCGGCAACATCGACATCGGATCGGCCGTAGTGGCACACCCGTTACAACGCCTCAACCTGCTCGGACGGCACGGTCGGCCGAGCATCGTGTAGTGTTGGAACGGCCTTTTTTCTGTTTTCCTCAAGGAGTCCCGCCGTGGCGAGCAACACCTCAAAGACCGCCCGCGCATCAGTCCGCGCCGGACAGGGTTCGGGCGGCGCCCTCAGCGTGCTGGGCGAGTACAAGTACCTCATCCCGCTCGCCAACGGCCGCTTCGCGTACGTGCGCAACCTGACCAATGGCAAGACCGCGCACCTCAAGACCGACTCCGAGGCGTTCGTCGAGGAGATCCGTCTCCTCGCCGCCGCGGGCCACGGCGCCAAGATCCGCGCCGAGCTCGAGGCCCTCGGGACCGCCCACCCGCAGGACGGCTGGGACGCCACCGAGAAGCGCCTGGTCGAGGCCGGCGTCTTCGAGGGCTGAGCCCCCTCCAGCACCGCGGTCAGCCGTCACCTGGACGTGACGCTTGCCGGCTGAGCCCGTTCCGCCCTCGCCGGGCGGGCGGGCTCGCTCTGCTGCGGGCTCGCCCTCAGCCGTACAACGAAATTGGCGCCCCTTGGCCTTGTGGCCGAGAGGCGCCTTTTTGCGTTTGGTGAAGATCAGCCCACGGAGATCATCCGGGGATGATACCGACAAAGCGGGCGGCGACTTTCTGTGACGCCGCCTGCGGCACCCACACGGAGAGCTGGTCAGGGCAGGATCTCGACCAGGCCGGTGTCCAGGTCGTAGACGGCGCCCACCACGTCGGCCTGACCGGCGGCGATGGCGTCGGCCACCACGTCGATCGCCTGCATGCGGCGGACCGTACGGCTCACGTGAGCCCGCATCGCCTTCTCGGGGGCGTCCGGGTCGTCGACACCCACCGCGCGTACGGCCGGGGTGATCTCATCCACCAGGTAGCCGATGTCGCCGGCCGGGTGAGCGCCCGCGCGCAGGGAATCCACCGTCGCCGCCACGGCGCCGCAGCGCTTGTGGCCCAGAACCACCACCAGCGGGACGCCCAGGGCCGACACCGCGAAGCCGACCGAGCCCAGGACCGCGCGGTCGACCACGTGGGCGCCGGAGCGGACCACGCAGATCGAGCCGAAGGTCTGGTCGAAGATCGCCTCGAGGGGCACCCGGGAGTCGATGCAGCCGATCACGACGGCGTGCGGCTGCTGACCACCGGAGGCGGCGGCCGCGGCGGCCACCTGATGGCCGTGCTCGGGGTGGCCCGAGACGAAGCGCTTGTTGCCGGCCAGCAGCTCGGCCAGGGCGTCGGCTGCGGAAGTGATCGGGGCGCTCGGTGCGGCTGCCGGGTCCGTCGTCATACGAGGATTCTCTCCCCGCACGGCGATGTGAACAGCGAGTGCGAGGCAACTCACGTAGAGCGCCAGGGCCGAAGGTCCCGGATCTGGCAATTCGGTCGATCAGGAGTGATGATTTGTACCCGTGGGTATCTACGGGGCGCGCAAGTTCCCGGAGGTGCCCCGATGCCTGAGCTCACCCTCAGCGACGGCGTGAACCTGCACGTCGAGATCCACGGTGAGGCCGACGCCCCGGTCACCGTCGTGCTCGTGCACGGCTGGTGCCTCGACCGGCGTACCTGGCGACAGCAGGTCGCCGCCCTGCGTCATCGTGGGCGGCGCCGCCCACGGGTGATCACCTACGACGCGCGGGGACACGGCCGCTCCGGCGCGACCGAGCTCGGCGGCGCCACTCTGGGCCGGCTCGGCGAGGATCTCGCCGAGGTCATCAGGACGTACGCCCCCAGCGGCCCCGTCGTTCTCGCGGGGCACTCGATGGGCGGGATGACCATCATGGAGTACGCCCACGCGTACCCCGAGGAGTTCGCCGGCCGCGTGGCCGGCCTTCTTTTTGTCTCGACGACCGCCGAGGGCCACACCCACACCCGGTACGGGCTGCCGCCCCGCCTGGCCGCCCTGATGAGAGCAGGCGAGACGATCGGGGCAGGCGTACTGGCCCGCTCCGGCCCATGGGCGCCGCACAGGCTCCTGTTGCCGGCGTTGCGCCCGGCCGTGCGCTGGCTGCTGTTCGGCGACGACCTGGACGACAAGGCACTGCAGGTGACGATGCGCTGCGTGGGCCGTACGTCACTGCGCTCGATAGGCGGTTTCCGAGCGTCGATAGGCGCCCAGCAGCGCCTGGACACGCTGGCGGCGCTCAGAGGGGTCCCGGCCGCGGTGCTGGTCGGCGAGCGTGACCGCCTGACCCCACCCGCCTGCGCCGAGTCGATCGCGGAGGCCCTGCCCGGCGCCACCCTGACCGTCCTGCCGGGCGCCGGCCACATGCTGACGCTGGAACGCCCGGACGACGTCTCGGCCGCCCTGGCCACGATCGTGCGCCGCGCGACCCGCCCCCGACGGAGCCGCCGCCCCACACAGCGCCTCGACGAGGCCGCATAGCGCCCGGTTGTCCACAGGGCTGGCGGCTGTCCACAGGGCCCGCCACGTGATCGCGCGGTTTCCATAAACTGGAGCTGGCGGGGGCCCCCAATGGGAGGGCGGGCTGTGTGGGTTGGCCCGCAGAAGGCAGCTCGGGGCGACGGCGCGGCCCGGGAGGCGGCGCGGCCGGGGAGGCGGCGCGGGGAGGCGGCGCGGGGAGGCGGCGCGGCGCGGTGGAAACGGCGCGACCCGGGCGATGGCGCGGGAGGTACGCGGCGCTGAAAGGCCGCACGACGCGGAAGGCCACGCCGGAAGTGCCGGTCCGGAACGCGCGTGGCGCGGAAGGCCATGTGGAAGGTCTGCGGCGCGGAGATTCCGGTCCGGAGGTGCGCGGCGTGGAAGGGCACATGGAAGTGCGCGGAGGGGTGGCGCGTAAGCGCGGGGCCGGACGGTGTGCGGCGCGGAGGTGCGGGCCGCACGGTGCGTGGCGCGGAGGTGCGGGCCGCACGGTGCGTGGCGCGGAGGTGCGGGCCGCACGGTGCGTGGCGCGGAGGCCGCGTCGGAGGTGCTCGAACGCGAAGCTCGAGGGCGTCAGCGGGCCCGGCGCATGAAGGTGAGCGGGCCGGGGAAGCCAGCCACAGCGGTGCGGCGCGCGGAGGTCCAGCGGGCGGCAGAGGCCGTTTGACGGGGTGCCGTCGGTGGATGTGGGAAGGGCCGCGGTTGGGGAAAGGTTTGACTTGGAGGCGCGTATGCGGGGGTCGGAGCAGACGCGGGGTGCGTGGGGGGAGTAAGTTCGATTGCCCCCTGCACGTGGGGGCGCGGACATAGGGAGATCCACGGAGTTGAGCGACGCCACCGTCCTGCAACAGGAGATCGCGGTCGAGCAGGAGCATGTGGACCGGGTTTACTCCCGGCTCGCCGAGCTTCGCCGGGATGCCTCGCGCGCTGAGAAGGAGGGCTACCAGCTCGCCGGCGTCGGTAACTTCGGCGCCCTGGTCGAGCGGGATGCCATGGTCTTCCACGCTGCCCGGCGCCGGCATGCTCTCGACACCGAGTACGAAGGGCTGGTCTTCGGGCGCCTCGATCTCAAGACCGGGGCCACGCATTACGTCGGGCGCATGGGTATTCGCGACGACAGCTCGCAGCCTCTCGTCGTCGACTGGCGGGCGCCCGCGGCCGCCGCCTTCTACCGGGCCACCGCGGCCGAGCCGCTGGGGGTCGTGCGGCGGCGGATGATCCAGTCGAGCCGGGAGCGGGTCACCGGGATCGAGGATGATCTGCTCGATCCGGACGCTGCTCCGGCCGACATGCGGGTCGTCGGTGACGGCGCGCTGCTGGCCAGCCTGTCCAAGGCGACCGGGCGGGGCATGCGGGACATCGTCGCCACGATCCAGCGCGAGCAGGACGACGCGATCCGCAGCCCGGCTGGAGGGGTGACGATCGTGACCGGCGGGCCGGGCACCGGCAAGACCGCCGTCGCCCTGCACCGTGCGGCCTACCTGCTCTACTCCGACCGGAACCGGTTCGCCGGTGGCGGCATCCTCGTCGTCGGGCCCTCGGGCGTCTTCGTCGAATACATCGCCACCGTGCTTCCGTCGCTCGGCGAGGACACCGCCACCCTGCGTTCTCTCGGCACGCTCGTGCCGGGCTTCGACGCGACCCGGGTCGACCCGAGCGACATCGCCGCCATCAAGGGCTCCCTGCGGATGCGCCGGGTGCTCGAGCGGGCCTCGCACGACGCCGTGCCGGACGGGCCGACCGAGCTGCGCATGCTCTACCGGGGGACGCTGCTGCGCCTCGGCAAGGACGAGCTCGACAAGATCCGCCGGGCCGCCCTGCCCCGTGGGGCGCGGCGCAACGAGGTCCGCGGCGTGGGCTTCGACCGGCTCTTCGACGCGCTGTGGGCGCAGGCCCGTCAGCACAAGGTGAGCGGCCTGCCCGAGAAGCGCGAGTTCGAGTCCGAGCTGGCCGACCGGGGCGACTTCCGCGACTTCCTGCGCGCCTGGTGGCCGCGTTTCACGCCGATGCGGGTGCTGCGGTGGCTTGCGGTCGCGCCGCGCCTGAAGTCGTACGCCAATGGGGTCCTCTCCCGAGAGGAGATCGCCCGGCTGCAGGGGTCGTTCGACGCGCTGGCGTCCGAGGGGCCGACCATCGCCGACGTGGCGCTGCTGGACGAGCTCGACGAGATCCTGGGCCGTCCCCGGCAGGCGGCCAAGAAGACCAAGAATCCCTTCCATGTACGGGACGGGATCCAGGAGGTCAGCACGTACGCCGACCGCCAGGCCGCGCAGCGGGCCCAGCAGGTGCAGCGCGAGGAGGACTACCGGGAGTACGCCCACGTGGTCGTCGACGAGTCGCAGGACGTCTCGCCGATGCAGTGGCGGATGATCGGGCGCCGCGGCTCGTACGCGTCGTGGACGGTCGTCGGCGATCCGGCGCAGACGGCCTGGGCCGGTGACCCGGCCGAGCTCGACCGGTCCCGCGACCGTGCGCTCGGCTCCCGCAAGCGCAACAGCTACGCGCTCACCACGAACTACCGCAACTCGTCGGAGATCTTCGCGGTGGCGGCCGAGGTGATCCGCGCGATCATGCCCGACCTGCCGCTGCCGCGGGCGGTGCGCAGCACCGGCGTGGATCCGGTCGACCTGGTCGCCGGCGCCGCCGCGCTGCCCGATCTGGTGCGTGAGGTGACCGAGAAGCAGCTGGCGGACGTCGACGGGACGATCGGCCTGATCACGCCGGTGCCGCGCCGCGACGAGATGGCCGGCTGGGTGGCCGGTCTGCCGGAGCGGGTCCAGGTGGTCACGGCGCTGGAGGCCAAGGGCATGGAGTACGACGCGGTGGTGCTCGTCGAACCGGCGTCCCTCACCGGGGACGCGGCCGGCATCCGCACCCTTTACGTCGCCCTCTCCCGGGCCACCCAGCGCCTGACCACTGTCGGAACCGTCGCCGATTGGCTTCCTAGGGGATAGGAACCCGCACTGCCGTGTACGTGGTCTCCGGCGTGGCCGGGGTGGTGAACCGGGCGTTCGGCAGGTAGAACCGCTTGCCGTACTCGGCGATGGTGGTCGGCACGTCGAAGTTCGGGTTGCCGGTCCGCGAGACGACCGTGCCCGCGGTGCCGGACCGGTTCAGCTCGATCTTGGTGATCACGTTGAGCCGGTTCTGCACCACGTACAGGGTGCGGCCGCGCAGCCAGAGGCCGTCACCGTTGACCACGTTCTCGGCGCCCAGGTCGATCAGGGTGGCCTTGCCGTCGTACGTCACCCGGAAAAGCTTTCCGGTGTTGCTCTGGACGACGATGAGCGCCTTGCCGTCCGGCGACGGCGCGATGCCGTTGGCGTTGTTCCCGGTGGTGTAGGCGATGTCACCGGTCAGCGGGACCGCCACCGGCGCCGCGGGCAGCTTGCCGTGCCGGCCGAGCGGCAGCTTGAACAGCACGGGGTTGGTGGAGTCGGTGTACCAGGCGGCGCCGCCGGTGAGCACGACGTCGTTGATGAAGGACGGGACGGTCTGGAGGGTGTACGACTTCAGCACCGCACCGCTGCGGGTGTCGATCACCCGGGCGTTGCCGCCGTTGCCGCCGGCCACGAACAGCCGGCCGTACTTGTCGATCTTCATGCCGAGCGACTGGGTGCCCGGTCCCTGGCTCAGCACCGAACCTTTGCCGGTGCGGAGGCTGACCCGGTAGATGTCGCCGTCGACCCGGGAGCCGAAGTAGGCGTACGGCTTGTCGCCGATGGCGATGCCCTCGGGCTGGAACCCGTCGGGCAGGGCGAGCACGGAAGGCCCCCGTGCGGGGGAATGAGCGGCCGCGGGCGACGCGGCGCCGACCACGGCGAGCACCGTTGCCATGACAATCGCGAGGGTACGTCTGGACACGGAGATAGGTCCTTTCCAGGCGGGGCTTTTGACTTGTCCAAGAGTTCATACCCCACGGGTCTGACAATGGTTCGACCTTGCACACATAGCAATGTCCGCATACATTGGCGGAGGCTTACGGGGCCGACGGAAGGTTGATGCATGGGAGCCGGGCACGACCACGGTGGGCAAGCGCTGAGGGCAGGAGCGAAGCATCGCTCCCGCCTGTGGTGGGCCGCCGGCCTGCTCGCGGGATTCATGGTCGTCGAGGCCCTCGCGGCCTGGGCCACCGGCTCGCTGGCACTGCTCTCCGACGCCGGGCACATGTTCACCGACGTCCTCGGCATCGCCATGGCCCTGGCCGCGATCACCGCGGCCGGCCGCGCCGCCACCGACTCGCAGCGCACCTTCGGCCTCTACCGGCTCGAGGTGCTGGCCGCGCTGGCCAACGCCGTGCTGCTCACCGCCGTCGCCGGCTTCGTGGTCGTGCAGGCCGTGCGCCGATTCACCGACCCGCCGGACGTGCCGGCCGGCTCGATGCTGATCGTCGCGGCCGGCGGCCTGATCATCAACCTGATCGCGTTCGGGCTGCTCCGCGAGGGCGCGCAGGAGAGCATCAACGTCCGCGGCGCCTATCTCGAGGTGATCGGCGACCTGCTCGGCTCGGTCGGCGTCATCCTGGCCGCCGCGGTCATCGGGCTGACCGGCTGGTCGTACGCCGACCCGATCGTCGCCGTCATCGTGGCCCTGCTGATCCTGCCCCGCACCTTCGCGCTGGGCCGCTCGGCCGTGCGCATCCTGGTCCAGGCCGCGCCGCAACATCTGGACATCACCCGGGTCCGCGCCCGCCTGGCCGCCGTCCCGGGCGTCTGCGACGTGCACGACCTGCACGTCTGGACCCTCACCTCGGGCATGGACGTGGCCTCGGCCCACCTGAGCCTGGAACCGGCGGCCGAGCTCGGCACCGTGCTCTCCACCGCCCGCGACGCGCTGCACGACGACTTCCACATCGAGCACGCCACGCTCCAGGTCGAGCCGGTCGGCGCGAACGGGCGGTGCTCCCCCGCCGGTTGGTGATCCAAAGAGTATGGCGATCATCACACCTCAAGGTGCACCCTGATCACATCGGTCACCGCGTCCGCCGACCTCCGTCCGGAACCCGGCCTGCTAACTACGCTTGGTGACCATGCGAACACGGGAGGACACCAGCATGACCATGGTCATCCACCAGCCGCGGGTGGCGTGGGACGGCGCCCGGGCCTTCGTCCGGGCCGCCGGCAGCCCGCAGTCCGAGGCGTTCGCCGCCCGGGTGCTCCGCCGGCTCGGCAGCGAGACCTACGGCCACTTCGCCGACACCCGCCAGCGGCTTCTCACCGCCCTGGTCGAGACCGGCGGCGACCGCTACGCGGCCGACGTCGAGGCCGGCAAGTGGCGGGTACGCCTGGAGGACCTGCTCCGCACCCGGCCCGACCTGACCGGCGAGATCGTCGGCCTGACCAACGAGGCCCTCGAGATCTGAATCGGCGCGATGGGTGCCGCCGGCTACTTTTGCGGGAATCGGCACCCATAGCGAGACTTGCGGCTTAAATGTCGTTTATGGGCGACGCTCGGGTCATGGTCTTCGCGCCGGCACCGCAACTGACGGTGACGATCGAACAGCAACACGACGTACCGGAACTTCACGTCCACCCGGGCGGCCAGGGCATCTGGCAGACCCGGATGATCACCTCACTCGGCGCCGAGGTGACACTCTGCGCGGCCGTGGGCGGCGAGGTCGGCCGGGTGCTCAAGCCCCTGCTCGACTTCAAGGGCGTCCAGCTGCGCACCGTCCCGCGCGAGAGCGGCAGCGGCTGGTACGTGCACGACCGCCGCGACGGCAAGCGCAAGGAGATCGCGGAACAGCCCGGCGCCCCGTTCACCCGGCACGAGCTCGACGAGCTCTACAACCTGGCCCTGGCCGAGGGCCTGCGGGCCGGCAACGCCATCCTCAGCGGCCCCGCGCACCCCTCGGTGATCCGGGCCGACGTCTACGGCCGCCTCGCCAAGGACCTGCGGGCCAACGGCTGCCGGGTGATCGCCGACCTGTGCGGCAACCACCTCAAGGCGGTCCTGAAGGCCGGCCTCACCGTCGTCAAGATCAGCCATGAGGAGCTGATCAAGGACGGGCTGGCCAAGGACAACTCCGAGAAGCAGCTGACCGACGCCCTGCTCAAGCTGCACGACGACGGCGCCGAGTCGGTGCTGGTGTCGCGGGCCGACGCGGGCGCGCTGGCCATGTTCAACGAGGAGATCTACCGGGTCGGCATCCCCAAGCTGTCGATCGCCGACCATCGCGGCGCCGGCGACTCGATGACCGCGGGCGTGGCCGCCGTGCTGGCCAAGGGCGGCGACATGCACGACGCGGTCCGTACCGGGGCGGCCGCCGGTGCGCTCAACGTCACCCGGCACGGACTCGGCACCGGCCATCTGGACGCGGTCCAGGTGCTCACCGAGCGGGTCAAGCTCACCCCGATCAAGAAGGCGTGATGACGAGAATCCTGGTCACCAACGACGACGGCATCGACGCGCCCGGCCTGCGGCACCTCGCCCGGGCCGCGGCCCGGGAGGGCCACGAGGTCGTGGTCGCCGCGCCGGTCACCGAGGCGAGCGGCAGCAGCGCCGCGATGACCGCGGTCGAGGAGCACGGCAAGATCATCCTGCACAAGCGGGAACTGCCACACGCCAAACACATTCCGGCGTACGCCGTCGCCGCCTCACCGGCGTACATCGTGCTCCTGGCCCTGCGGGAAGCCTTCGGCGAACCACCGGAGATGATCTTCTCGGGCATCAACCGGGGCGCCAACGCGGGCTCGGCCGTCGTGCACTCGGGGACGGTCGGCGCCACGCTGACCGGCTCGTACGCCGGGCTGCACGGGATGGCGGTCTCGCTCGACGTGCTCTCGCCCCGCGCCTCGTCGGCCCGCAGCGGCGGCGCCGCCCTGGCCGCCCTCGACCACGAGGAGGACGAGAAGCGGCACTGGGAGAGCGCGGCCGAGCTGGCCGTACGGCTGGTGCCGACGCTGCTGCACACCCCGGTCGGCACCGTCTTCAACCTCAACGTGCCCGACCTGCACCTCGACGGCATCCGCGGGCTGCGGCGGACGTCACTGGCCTCGTTCGGCCAGGTGCAGGTGAGCATCGCCGAGGCCGGCGAGGGATTTGTGCGGACCGCCGTGCAGGCCGCCGACGAACTGCTCGAACCGGACACGGACCTGGCCGCGCTGGCCGAGCACTTCGCCGTGGTCACACCGATCCGCCCGCCCGTGGAGGCGGTGGACGTGCGCATCAACCTGGAGACGATCCAGGTCCACGCGCCGGCGCTGTCCTGACGGTCAGCTGCTGGCGGCGGCCGGCTGGGCCGTGCCCTCGGCGAACGGCTCGGGGTTGCCGAACAGGCCGAGAAGGCCGGTCACCCAGAGCTGGCGGTGAGCGAAACGGCTGGGGCGCGTGACGACGAGCTTGACGTCGCTCACCGCGGCGAGCTGGAAGGCGGCCACGAGGGCGCTGATGCCTACGGAGTCGATGAAGGTGACGTTCTGAAGGTTGAGCTCGATGCGGCCGGGCGGCCCGGCGGCGAGCTGCTCGCCAACGGCCTCACGGATCTCGTACGCGTTCTCGACGTCGATCTCGCCGTTGGGCGAGACCTCCACCACATCGCCGGCAAGCGTCGACGTCATTATCGACAGCGTCACGCCAATTCCCTCCACCCACCCGGAATCTCCAGGCGTCGTTCCTCCACTGCACTGACCACTGCACGGCGTGTCGACGCCGTCGTCGCCCGCGCTCGAGGGTGACCAGCTCTGATAGAGCTAAACCCACCTCGAAAGGTTCGGTGAGACTGACCGAAAGGTTAGGCCGCGAACCTGTTAGGCACCTGAGTGCCTCGTGTGAACCGGGTCAAGACTACCGGGGCGTGGCAAGTCGTTTCCGAAACGTGATGGCGTCCACACGGGACACGTTTCACCAATGGCGCACATGGGCAGGGTTAACGATGTAGGCGAGCCGCAGGAGGAGACATGTTCACCAGCAAGAGCAAGGCCGAGCGTACGGCCGCCCAGGCCTGGGACTACCTGTCGTCCGCCATGGCCGCGGCCGGTGACAGCGCCAAGGACACCGCGGACCTGGCGGGCAAGGCGGGCCGCAAGGCCCGGAAGGCCAGCCGCAAGGCGAGCAAGCAGAGCTACAAGCTCGCGGGCAAGGCCAGCGACAAGGCCGACGTGGCCTGGACCAGGGCGAACGCCGCGTACGGGGCCCTCGCCGGCCGTCGGCCGGGCCGCCCGTGGGGCCTGATCGTGGGCGTGGGCCTGCTCGGGGCCGCGATCGGCTGGGCGGCGGCGAGCTCGGCGCGGGCCGCGCTCGAGCGCCAGGCCGAGAACGAGGAGCTCGAGCTGGCCGAGACCGCGGTCGTGGTCACCCCCACGTACGACACGAAGTAGCACCGACACCCCTTGATCCCTGGTCGCCGGACGGAGCCCTTTGCCGCCCGGCGACCAGGCATACCCAGAAACTGGCGCTTTCCCGACAAATCGGGCAGGGTGTGTGGTCGGCCGAAGGCGGCCCCCTGCCGATCGGCGGGAGTCGCTAAAGTTGAGCGCTGCTCGGCTCTCACGTTTCTCACCGCTGTGGCCCCGCCACCCGATTAGATAAGGTCCCTTGGTGCTCACTGCGGGACACCTCCT
This sequence comes from Actinoplanes sp. NPDC000266, assembly GCF_042899005.1. Classification (NCBI taxonomy): domain Bacteria; kingdom Bacillati; phylum Actinomycetota; class Actinomycetes; order Micromonosporales; family Micromonosporaceae; genus Actinoplanes; species Actinoplanes sp. NPDC000266. The sequence continues at coordinate 110,257 of NZ_JBIAZI010000010.1, read as the reverse complement.
GGGCAACCGATACCGGTTGGACGAGCGCATCGCCACGGGCGGCATGGGTGACGTCTGGCGCGGCACCGACGTCGTGCTGGGCCGCACCATCGCGGTCAAGGTGCTGCGCTCCGCCATGCTGTCCGACCCCGAGTTCGCCGCCCGGTTCTACGGCGAGGCCCGGATGATGGCGGCGTTCCGTCACCCCGGCGTCGTGGAGGTCTACGACTACGCCGGCGCCGACGAGGACGGCGGTGAGGACTCGGTCGCCTATCTGGTGATGGCCTACGTGGAGGGCGAGCCGCTCTCCACCCGGGTCAAGCAGGGCCCGATGCCGGTGGCCGAGGTCATGTCGATCGTGGCCCAGGCGGCCGAGGCGCTGCACGCGGCCCACCTGAACGGCACGGTCCACCGCGACGTCAAGCCCGGCAACCTGATCGTGAAGCCGAACGGCACGGTCGTGCTCGTCGACTTCGGTGTCGCCCGGTCGAACGCCGTGACGAGCGTCACGGCGGTCAACGCGATCGTCGGCACCGCGCTCTACATGGCGCCCGAGCAGGTCGCCAAGGGCAACGTCTCCCCCGCCACCGACATCTACGCGCTGGGCGCGGTCGCCTATCACTGCATCTCGGGCCACCCGCCCTTCGACGGCGACAACGCCCTCCAGGTCGCATTGCGCCACCTCGAGGACGAGCCCGAGCCGCTGCCGGCCGAGGTGCCCGACGAGGTCGTCCACCTCATCTACAAGGCGATGGCCAAGCAGCCGGCCGACCGGTTCGAGACCGCCGCCGAGTTCGCCGAGGCCGCGTTCGCGGCGGCCGGCCCGCTCGACTGGAAAAGGCTCACCGGCACCCTGAAGGTCGCCCCGCTGAGCCCGGCCGCCCCGACCCGGGCCGTGCCGCTGCCCCGCGACCTCCCCCTCGCGCCCGCGCCCGCCGCCGCCACCACGGCGGCCCGGCGCCCGCCGCGCAGCCAGACCGCGCTGCTGATCGCCGTGGTCGCCCTGCTCGTGCTCGCGGGTGGCCTCGCCTTCGCGATCGCGTTCACCGGCGACGGCAACGACGACGCGAAGAACAACGACAACGGGACCAACAACGCCCCGGTCCCGACCGCGTCGGCCGAGCCGACCACCGAGCCGACCGAGACCACGCCCAGCTCCGAGGAGACGAGCCGCCAGACCAACCGCGGCGGCAGCGGCCAGTCCCGTTCGTCCAGCCCGACCCCGTCGGTGACCGCGACCTCGACGGCGCCGACCACGCAGCCCACCACCACGCCGCCGACCACGAGGCCGACCACCACGGCCCCGACGACACAGCCGACGACCACCCCGCCCACCACGCCGCCGACCACCCCGCCGACGACGCCGCCCACCACCCCGCCGACCACACCCGAGGCCGGCGGCGAGGGCGCGGGCACGAAGCCTTGACCCTGACACGGTGTCAGGCCTCAGGCTGAGCGGACTGTGTTTTCCATCGGAGAGTTCGCCGGCCTGGGCCGGGTGTCGGTGCGCATGCTGCGCCACTACGACGCCATCGGCCTGCTTCGTCCCGCCCACGTCGACCCGCACAGCGGCTACCGCTTCTACACCGCGGCCCAGCTGCGCCTGCTCAACCGGGTGACCGCCCTGAAGGACCTGGGCTTCAGCCTGCACGAGGTGCAGACGCTGATCGACGAAAAGGTGGAGACGGCCGAGCTGCGCGGCATGCTGCGCCTGCGCCGGGCCGAGCTGGCCTCGCGCATGCGGCAGGACACCGCGCGCCTGGCCCAGGTCGACGCGCGCCTCCGCATGATCGAGAGCGAGGGGCACATGGACACCGGAGACGTCGTCCTCAAGACCATCCCGGCGTTGCGGGTGGCGCAGCTGTCCGGCACGGCCGAGGGCTACGACCACCCGACGTCGATCACCGAGAACCTCACGCCGCTCTATCCGCGCCTCATGGAGCTGATGGAGAAGCACGGCGTGGCCATGACCGGCGCGCCGCTCGCCTGGTACGAGCCGGCGCCCACCGAGCCGGGCGACGAGACGATCAGGGTGCACGCGGCGTTCCCGATCGGCGGGGCCGAGGTGGGCGCGGACGCCGGCTTCGAGGTGGTGGAGCTGCCCCCGGTCGAGCGGGCGGCGACGGCGCTGCACCACGGCTCGATGTCCGAGGCGTTCCGCACCGGGCAGAAGATCGCCAACTGGATCGACGACAACGGCCACCGGGCCATCGGGCCCGGCTTCGCCCGCGAGGTCTACCTCGACTGCCCGCCGGGCGACTTCGACAAGTGGGTGACCGAGCTACAGGTTCCCGTGAGAACTGCTCCCGAAAACTAACCTAAAGAAGCGAAAGACGCGGCCGATGGGTCGCGCATGACCTATCCGACGGCACCGCCCTGGGCCATCCCGCCGTCGCGCCCGGAGGCGGCCGAGGCTGAGCCCTGGTCCCCTCCCGGCCGGCTGCTCGTGGCGTACCCCGAAGAGATGGACCCGACCGCGCGACCGCAGGCACCCTCCTGGCTGCCGGTGATCCTCTGGACTCTCCTCGGCGTCCTGCCGGGGGTCGTCTCGGCGACGCGCCGGGCCCGGGAGGCCCGGCGCGGACGCCACGAGGGTCACCCCTATTGGATCGTGTTCGGCGCGACCGTCCTGACGACGGTCGCGCTGGTCATCGCCCTCCTGGAGAAAGCGATCTAGAAGACGACCGGCACGCCCTCGCGGACCAGCTGCCAGTTCCTGACATAGAAGTCGGCCGGGTTGATCGAGCCCTTGGCCTGGGCCCAGTCGATCAGCAGCTGGCGGATCTCCTGCTGCGCGTTGTAGACCTGCGTCTTCACGATGCCGGGGAAGTTGCCGCCGCCGGAACGCCGGTAGTTGTTCACCGCCACCACGAAGCGCGCGGCCGGGTCGACGTCGGCCCCGGCGATCTGGAGGCGGGTGATCCGCGACCCGACCGGCTTGCTGATGTCGATGTCGTAGTCGGCGCCGGAGAACACGTCGTAGTTGTAGTCCGGGACGGCCGGGTCGCTGATCGCGGCCGGGTCGACCGGTGCGCCCGGCGCCAGCGTGACGAAGAACTTCGCCGAATATTCGAGGTACGCCTTCACCTCGGCGCCGGTCAGCACGACGGCCTCGAGCGTGTTGTCGTAGATGTAGAGCCCGGCGACGTCCTTGATCCTGACCTCGCCCTTCGGGAACACGGCCGTACGGCTGAACGGCGCCGCGATCGACAGCACCGGCAGGCTCGCGTACTCGGTGCCGGCCAGGGCCGCGGTCACCGTGTCGGTCTGCACCTTGTTGATGTAGTCGAGGATCGGAGTGTCCTCGTAGCGCGAGGTGACGGCCGAGAGCTCCTCGGTCGAGGTGGCCACGACCTGGTTGACGTACGCCACGGTCTTGGTGTGCTGGCTCTTGACCGCGGCCAGGACCTTGGGGTCGGCCTCGACCGTGTTGGTGTTGAGCGTGACCGCCGCCTTGGCCGTGATCTGCCAGCGGCCCTTCTCGCGCACCAGGTCGAAGTCCATCTTCGTGAGGCGCTGGCCCCACTTCGACGGCTCCGACATGAGCACCTGCCGCCCGGTCTTCGTGTTCGTCACGAAGCGCTGCGCGATCTCCTGGTGGGCGTGGCCGAACAGGATGGCGTCGATGCCGGGCACGTTCTGGGCGATCAGCGCGGCCGGGTTCTCGTTCGGCAGCTCGGGACCGTAGCTCGACGTGCCGCTGTCGCCGCCGTGCGCCGAGATCAGCACGATGTCGGCGCCGCGGGCCCGCATGACCGGCACCCACTTGGCCGCCGTGCTCACCATGTCGAGGAAGTTCAGCTTGCCCTCGACGTTGCCCTTGTCCCAGATCGCCACGCCCGGGTTGGTGAGGCCGAGGATGCCCACGCGCAGGGTCGGCGCGTGCTTACCCAGAGAGACCTTCTTGATGATGTACGGCGTGAAGGCCGGCCGTCCCGTCCTGGCGCTCACCGCGTTCGCGGCCAGGGCCGGGAACCCGAACTGGCGGATCCACAGGTTCAGCAGCGGAAGGCCGTAATTGAACTCGTGGTTGCCCAGCGTGATGGCGTCGTAGTGGAGCACGTTCATGGCCCGGGCCATCGGGTGCTTCTCACCGGTCGTGGTGATCGGCTCCTGCTTGGCGTAGTACGTGGCCAGCGGCGTGCCCTGGATGGTGTCGCCGGCGTCCAGGACCAGGGTCGCGCCCTTCGCCTCCCTGCGCAGCTTGGTCACCAGGGCCGCGAGCTTGGCGACACCGACGTCGTTGTGCGCGCTGTCGTCGTACTCGGCGTCCTTGTAGTAATCCCAGTTGTAGACGTTGCCGTGGGTGTCCGATGTGCCCAGCACCGTCAGGTGATAGGTCTCCGGGCCGTTCTTCGGGTGGGCCTGCGCCGCGTCGGAGACGGCGAGCGGAGCCGCCACCGTCGCCGCCGAGGCGGCCAGGACGGTACGCCGCGAGAGGGTCATGTCGGGGCCTTTCAGGTCTTGAACCTAACCAACGCACACTAACCGTCTTCGATAACCCCGTGATCACATGACGTCCGGTACCTGGATCCCCAGGAGATCGAGCCCGAGGGTGAGCGTCCGGCCGGTCCGCTCGGCCAGGGTCAGCCGGCTCGCCCGGACGTCGCCTTCGGACTTGAGGATCGGGCACTTCTCGTAGAAGTGGGTGAAGGCGACGGCGAGGTCGTGCAGATAGCCGGCCAGCCGGTGCGGCTCCCGCAGGCCCGTCGCGGCCATGACCGCCGGTTCGAAACCGAGCAGCGCCAGGGCCAGCCGCCGCTCGGCCGGGTCGCTGATCCGGACGGGACCGGGCGCGGTGGTCGCCCTGTAGAGGACGGAGCGGATCCGGGCGACCGCGTACTGCAGGTAGGGGCCGGTGTTGCCGGTGGCAGCGAGCATCCGATCCCAGTCGAAGACGTAGTCGCCGTGCCGGTCGCCGGCCAGGTCGGCGTACTTGACGGCGCCGATGCCGATGGCCGGGCTGGTGGCCCGGCCGACCGCCTCGTCGAGCAGGTCGGCGAGCTTGATCGTGTCGCCGGCCCGGGTCTTGAGCATCTTGCCGTCCGGGCCCAGGATCGATCCGAAGCCGATGTGCTCGACCGCCGTCCCGTCCAGCCAGCCGGCGGCCCGGGCGACGGCGAAGACCATCCGGAAATGCTGCTGTTGTGGGGTGCCGACGACGTACAGAAGCCTGGTGGCCTTGAGCTCCCGCACCCGGAACCGGAGGGCGGCGAGATCGGTGGCGGCGTATCCGAAGCCGCCGTCGCTCTTGCGCACGATCAGCGGAAGCGGTTCGCCGTCCCGTCCGGTCTCGCCGGGCGGGAACGCGCAGAGGGCGCCCTCGCTCTCGACCAGCAGCCCCTTGGCGGTCAGCTCGTCCACGACGCCGGCCAGCAGGGGCTGGTAGAAGCTCTCACCGGTGAAGTCGTCCCGGGCGAGGCCGATACCGAGCCGCGCGTAGGAGTCCATGAAGGACTGCTCGGACTGAGCGACCAGCCGTTCCCACAGCGCCCGTGAGGTGGGGTCGCCGCTCTGGAGGGCGACGACCCGCAGCCGCGCCCGGGTCCGGAAGTCGTCGTCACCGTCGAACCGGGCCCGGGCCCGCCGATAGAACTCGGTGAGGTCCCCGATCGTCGCCGAGTCATGGTCATTCCCGGCCATGTATTCGATCAGCATGCCGAACTGGGTGCCCCAGTCACCGAGATGGTTGACCCGGACCACGTCGTGGCCGGTAGCTTCGAGGAGCCGGGCCAGCGCGTCCCCGATGATCGTCGACCGCAGATGACCGACGTGCAGCTCCTTGGCCACGTTGGGCCCGGAGTAGTCGATCACGATCCGCTCGGGGTCGGCGGTTTGCGGTATTTGGGGCGGTTCCCCTTTGAGCACCTCGTCGTCGACCGTGAGGTTGAGAAAGCCCGGTCCTGACAGGTCCACTGTCGCCAAACCGGACAGGTCGACTTTTTTCGCCACATCAGTGGCTATGTCCCGTGGCGGTTTCCCGAGTTCCTTGGCCAGGCCGAGAGCAGCCCCCGATTGGAAGTCGGCGTGCTGCGACGCCCGCACCAGCGGATCAACCGGCCGCCCGGCCACGGCTTGGAAGGCCGCGGCGAGCGGCTCGGAGAGAAGTTCTTCGACATTCATGATCAGACCCATCGACGTACGGCGAAGACGGGTCGACCGGTATCGGTGAAGCGATCCGGCGGGCTCGACCCGCCGGGAGAAACGCAGAGATCAGCGGCGGTCGTCAGAACGCCGGCGTCGCTCACTGAAGGTCTGCATGGCCGCCACTGTAGCGGACGCCCACCTCGGCCACGAGCAAGTAACCGCAGACGCGCGTCAGCCGACCGCAAGGGGGTCCGCTTCCATGGACATCCGAAAGCTCGCGACCTCGCCGGCGACGACGTGACTCTGCCGAAGTGGCCACTCCCCTCAGGTCTGGGGTGAACGCCAGACTGCCGACGTGGCGCGGCGATCTTTGGGTAGGAGCTGTTGTGCCGGGTGGGCAATCTCTGCGGGACCGTGGTGGGGGCGGCAAGATGTGAAGCGTGAAGAAGCTCATCAACGACCCCGCGGTCGTGGTCGCCGAATCCCTGGACGGACTCACCCGGACGGCGGCGCCGGTGGCGCGGCTGGGCGGCTCGAACACGGCGATCCGCGCCGACGTCGGTGAGCTGCGGAGCGCCGGGCACGTCGCGGTGATCTCCGGTGGTGGGGCCGGGCACGAACCTGCTCACGCGGGATACGTCGGTGGCGGCATGCTCACCGCGGCCGTGTCCGGTGAGGTTTTCACGTCGCCGTCGGTCGACGCCGTTCTCGAGGCGATCCAGGCCGTGGGCTCGGACGGCGGGGTGTTGCTGATCGTCAAGAACTACACCGGGGACCGGCTCAACTTCGGGCTCGCGGCCGAGCTGGCCCGGTCCGAGGGGATCGAGACGGCGATCGTGGTGGTCGCCGACGATGTGGCGCTGGCGGCGGCCGATGGGGCCGGGCGGCGCGGCATCGCCGGGACCGTGCTGGTGCACAAGGTGGCGGGTGCGGCCGCCGCCGCCGGGCTTCCGCTGGCCGAGGTGGCGGCGCGGGCCCGGCAGGTGGCCGACACGGTCGGGACCATGGGGGTGGCGTTGAGCGCCTGCACCGTTCCGGCCGCCGGGCAGCCCGGTTTCCTGCTCGACGGGGACGAGGTGGAGTGGGGGCTGGGCATCCACGGCGAGCCGGGGGTGGAGCGAGGGGCGCTTCTTCCCGTACGGGCGACAGTCGCGCGCCTGGCGCAAGCGATCGTCGACGATCGCCGCGTCGAGTCCGGCGCCCGGGTGGCTGTGCTGGTCAACGGTCTGGGCGCCACCCCGCCGATGGAGTTGTCCATCATGGCCGACGCGGCCGTCCGTGAACTGACCGAACGCGGGATGCTGGTCGAGCGGCTCTGGGCCGGCAACTTCCTGACCGCCCTCGACATGGCCGGCGCCTCGCTGAGCATCCTGCCGGTCGACGACGACCTGCTGGCCCTGCTGGACGCGCCGACGTCCGCGCCCGCCTGGCCCGGCGTGGTGTCACGGCCCGGCCCGTCGACGATTCCGGCCCCGCCCACGGCCGAGACCCCGGCCGGCGAGCTGGGCGTGACCGATCCGCTGCGCCGGGCGCTGGAGGCCGTGGCCGAGACGCTGATCTCGGCCCGCGACGAGCTGACCGACCTCGACCGTGAGGTCGGCGACGGTGACCTCGGCATCAGCCTGGCCCGGGGCGCGGCCGCCATCCTGGCCGAGTGCCCCGGCTATCCCGGCGCCGAGGGCCCGGCCGCGGTCCTGCGAGCCGCCTCGGCCACGGTCCGCCGTTCGGTCGGCGGCACTTCGGGTCCGCTGTACGCCGTCCTGCTGCTCCGGGCCGCGTCAGCCCTCCCCGGCTCCTCCTCCACCAGCGGCTCGCTCTCCCCTTCCTCCGGCCCGCCTTCCCTCTCCGGCTCGCCCTCCCCATCCCCCTCCGGCTCGCCCTCCCCCACGCCGGCCGACTGGGCGGTGGCCTTCCGCGCCGCGGTGTCCGGGGTACGCGAGGTCGGCGACGCCGCGATGGGCGACCGCACCATGGTCGACGCGCTCCAGCCCGCGGCGGACGCCTTCGCCGGCAGCCTGGAGGCGGGCAACGACTGGCACTCGGCGCTGGAGTCCGCGGTCGAGGCGGCCAAGGTCGGCGCCGCCGCCACGGCCGAGGTCCGTGCCCGGCTGGGCCGCTCCAGCTATCTGGGCGACCGGGTCCTGGGCCACCCCGACCCGGGCGCGGTGGCAGTCTGGAGCTGGCTGGCCGCGCTGGCCGCGACCCTGCGACCATGAGCCGCGACGTCACGACCACGCGGGCCGCCGTCTAGGTGGCGCGCGGGGAAAGGCGGAAGCGCGCGGCAGGCGTGGGCGGAAGCGCGCGGCAGGCGTGGGCGGAAGCGCGCGGCAGGCGTGGGCGGAAGCGCGCGGCAGGCGTGGGCGGAAGTGGTGGAGGAAGCGGTGGGAATGGCCGTGGAGCGGCAACTGTGGCGGGCCGGTGAGGCGGGGGTTTTGCGGCTGCCCAGCGGGCGGCTCGTTCGGGGGCGTGGGCTACGGGAGGCCATGCCGTCGGGGCATCCGCCCACGTTCGGGGTCTATCTGCTCGGTGGTGCGCCGCCCGAGTTCGGGTGGGAGAGCCGGTGGGTCCGGTGGCCTGATTTTCGGCTGCCGGCTGACCGGGCGTACGCGGAAACGGTCTTGATCGAAGCTCTTGACCGCAGCGGACAGGAACGGGTGGAGATCGCCTGTTGGGGCGGGCGCGGGCGCACCGGAACCGCTCTGGCCTGGCTCGCTGTGCTCGACGGGGTGCCGGCGGCCGACGCCGTCGCCTTTGTGCGGGAGGGGTATCACCGGCGGGCCGTCGAGACGCCGTGGCAGAAGAGGTTCGTCGCACAGCTCAGGCACGGGGCAAACCCAGGGCGATGATCAGAAGCGGCCATTACTCTGGAGCCGCACGCCGAGGCCCTGGGGGGTTTGATGATCGTCGTGGAGCGCACCTTGGCGGTGACCGCCGCCGCCGGTCCGGTGCTCGGATATCTGACCGATTTCGGTAACACCGCGGCCTGGGATCCGGCCGTGCAGCGCACCGCCCGGCAGGACGCCGGCCCGATCCGGCCCGGCGCCAGCTGGCTTCAGGTCTGCCGGATTCTCGGGCTCACCACCGAGATGGTCTACACGCTGGTCGCCACCGAGCCCGGCCGCCTGCTCTTCCACGGGCGCAACGAGGGCGCCACCTGCACCGACGCGGTCACCGTACGGCCGTTGGCCGCGGGCGCCGAGGTGACGTACCGCGTGGAGCTCGAAATGCACGGCCTGGCCAAGCTGGCCACGCCGCTGATGCGGGTCGAGTTCGAGAAGTTCGGCACGGCCAGCGCCGTGGCGCTGACCGGTGCCCTCAACGCGCTGGCCGGCATGCGGACGGCCGAGGTGCAGTTTCCCCCGGCGCCGTCCACAGTGCTCGGTGAGCTACCTACGTAGGGCCACGACCTCCAGATAGGTCGACGGGATCTTGCAGGTGCCGTCGGTGGCCGTGTTCGATCGGCCGGCCAGGGCGACCAGGTCGTCGTAGAGCGGCTTGCCGCCGTCCGGGCCGAGCGCCTCGAACGCCTTCACCGTCGGGCCGTAGACCTGCCGGAAGTAGTCGGTGAAGGCCTCCGGTGAGGCGAAGCGGAACACGAACGTCCGCACGGTCGCGGTCACCTCGGCCCGGTCGCCGAACAGCTCGCGCACCCGCGCCTCGCTGCCCCATTCGACGGGTCCGCGGATGCCGGGCGGCGGCGGAACCCGCCGTCCGACGGTGCGGAACATCTCGCCGATGAAGCCGTCGGGCGTCCAGTTGGCCATGGCGATCGTCCCGCCCGGGCGGCACACCCGGGTCAGCTCGGCCGCCACCTTCTCCTGGTCGGGGGCGAACATCGCGCCGACCACGGAGAACACCGCGTCGAAGCGCGCGTCCGGATAGGGCAGGTTCTCCGCGTCCGCGACCTCGGTGGAGATCGGCAGGTGCTCGGCCGCCGCCCGCTCCCGGGCCCGGTCGAGCAGCGCGCCCACATAGTCGGTGGCGAGCACGTCGGCCCCGCAGCGCGCGGCCGCGAGCGACGCGTTGCCCGTACCGGCGGCCACATCGAGCACGCGCGCGCCGGCCGACAGGTCGGCGGCCTGCACGGTCGCCTCGGCCATCGGGTGGATCAGGGCCGCCACGGCGCCGTAGTCGCCGCTGGCCCAGGTCTTCTGCTGTTTGGCTTTGATTCCTTCGAGTACCAGTTCCGTCATGCCTTCGACGCTAGGAATTCGCTGGTCCGAACGCATGGGGAGAGTTACCTATCTTGGCGCCGCCGCCCCGGGCGCTGACCAACTCCTCCAGCATCGGCGACGGTTGTACCCCGCACTCCCGCCACAGCTGCCGGCTGAAGGTCTGATATGCGCGCATTGCCTGCACCCGGTTGCCCTGGGCCAGATGGATGCCGATGAGCTTGCGATGGGCGCTCTCGCGCAGCGGGTCGACGCGGACCGCCTCGTAGACCAACATCATCGCCGGGCCGAAGTCGCCCGCGCGGCACAGCCAGTCGGCACAGCACTCCAGCGCCTGCAACCGAACTTGCCTGATCTCCTCCCGCTCGAAGATCAGCCATTCGTCGTCCCAGGCGGGCAACAGATCGCCGCGCAGGTGCAGCAGCTGGAGCGCGTCGTCCACGTCGACCGGAATGCCGCCGACGACCCGCGCGGCAACCGCGCGCAGCTGTTGCACGTCGACCGCCACGCCGGTGCAGAGGGCGAGATGGCTCCCCCCGTCGCGTACCACGCCGCCGCAGCGGCGCCGCACCTTGGAGAGCACCGTGCGGAGGCTGCTCGACGCGCGGGCGCCGATGACGTCGGGCCACAGCGCGCCCGCCACGGTCTGCCGCTCGGACGGGCCGAGGACGCCGAGAAACGCGAGCAGCCGCTGCTCGGAGAGCGGGACCCGGACCGCGGTGCTGTCCTCGACCAGGCTGAACGCGCCGAAGAGGGCAAGCTCGATCGGCACGCCACGGCCAACCATGGGCACCCCCTGCCACGCCGTCAACCATTCGAGGCTCACGATTGCGCGGACCGCTTGTCAAGCAACTGCCGGACGCACGTGACGCTGTGCTGACGCCGCGCTGACATGACACTGACGGTGTGGTGCGGGTGGGTCGGTAGAACGGAGTTGAATTCCCGGGCAATCGCGGGAGGAACCATGCCCTTTTCTGCTTATGGCGCGACCACGACAGTCTTTCCCGAACTGAGGGCGGTGGTGCGGCCGGAGCTCGCGGCACTGCCGGACGACGAGCTCGCCGAGGCCGTCGCGTCCGAGACCGGTGCCGATCCGATAGCCACGGAGGATTTCTTGTCCGGCCTCCGCAGCTTTGGCAAGGCGATCGTCCAGCGGCTGCCCGCCATCGCCGCCGGCGCGGCCTCCGGCGCCGCCGCAGGACCGGCCGGCGCGATCGTCGGCGGCCTGCTCGGCGGGCTGAGCGCCCAGCCCGGCGCGGGAGCGGGGCAGCAGGCGCCGAACGGCGCGGCACCGCCGACCGCCGGCGCCGGGATGCTCGGGCTGCTCGCCAACCCGGCGGTGCAGCAGGCACTCGTGCAGCTCGCGCAGAACCGGACCGGCGGACAGGTCAAACTGCCCAGCGGTGAAGACGTGCCGGCAGTGGCCTTCGCCGAGCTGTTGCGGGAGGCGGCCGACCAGGTGGTCGCCGAGCAGGCCAACGGCGAGAGCGAGCTGCCGGAATACCTGGCGGAGGCGGAGATCCGCGACCACCGGACGCGGCAGCCCTTCTACGGGCGTTCCCGGGTCGATCCCGTCCTGAGGGCTGCGGTGCTGGTCAGAGCACTGGACCCTTCGGGCCGGCCGACCCAGGTGACCACGGTGAACCAGCAGCCGGCGTACGCGCCCCCGCCCGGATATCCGGCGCCTTCCGGATATGTGGCCCCACCGCCCGCCTACGGGCAGCCGCCGCCCGGATATGCGGCCCCGCCGCCCGCCTACGGGCAGCCGCCGCCCGCGTATCCGGCACCGGAGCCCGGCGGCGACCCGTTCGTCTCGTACGCCCCGCCCGACCTGGGCGGAACCGCACCCACCGTCTACGGCATCGAGCAGCTCTGGGAGTTCGATCAGGCCCTCGACGAGATCCTCGGCCCGGCTCCGAGTCCCTGATCGGCGGATGCCATGACTGATACTCCTTCGACGACACGCACCCGGGCCCGGGCCAAGCGCCGATCCTCCGCGGCCCGCGAGGTCGCCTCGCAGGAGCTGCTCCAGCGTCTCCTGCTGGCCCGGCTCAGCGGCGACCCCGGGCTGCGCGACCTCATGCCGCTGCTCGGCCTCGACGCCGGCGACGTCAGCCCGACGGCGCCGGTTCCGCCGGGCGGCGGCGAGATCCAGGGATACGGGGCGCTGCTCGACGCCGAGCTGAACCGCTGCCACACGGCCCTGAGGCACGTCGCGGGCGCGTTGGGCGCCTGCCCGAGCTGCCTGGGCCGCGAGCCGGACTGCTCGGACTGCCACGGCACCGGCACGCCCGGAACCCGGCCGATCGACGAGGAGGCCTTCTGGTCGCTCGTCCGGCCGTTGCTCGACCGGCTCTCCGCCGAAGCCGGCCCTCCTCAGGACGGAGTTGACCCATGACCGCACCAGTTTTCGAGTACGAGCCGGAGGCTTACCACTTCGACGGCGACAGCACGGAGGAATGGCCGGACTACGAGCCGGAGAGCCGGTCCAGCCGCCGCGGCCCGATGTACCGGCCGACGGTCGGGCCGCCGCGAACGCGCCCGTCGCAGTACGTCTCCGGGCCGGCCGCGCCCGGCACGGTATCGCGGGCCGAGCTGACCCGGGCGCTGCAACGAGTGGCGAGCGACATCGACCGTTTGAAGGGTGGCGCTCGCGCCACGACCACACAGCTCAACGATCTGGCCGACCGCACCGGCCGGGCGTTCCGCAACGTGCAGGCCGGGCAGACCCAGCAGGCCCAGCGCTTCGACCGCGGCCTGTCCAGCACGCGGGAACTGGCGGTTCTCGGCGCTCTGTTGTCCGGTGGCGGCGGCAGCGGTTCCAAGAACCTGCTCCTGCTGCTCCTGCTCGCCGACCCCTCGATGAGCGGGGGCGGCAGCACACCGGACGGCCAGGCCAACGGTGGATACGGCGGGGGCGGGATGCTCTCCGGCTCCAACGGGCTGCTGCTGGTGCTCGCGTTGAGTGGCGGGCTGAAGTGATCCGGACTCGACGGGAAGGAAGCTCGCGATGCTGAACCTCATCGGCTTGGTCATCGGCAAGGCGCTGGCCACTCGGGAGGGCGTGCCCGAGGACGAACAGGCGCCGTTCGCCCTTCTCGGCGCGGCGGCTCCGTCGCCGCTCGTGGGCGCGGTGCTCGTCTCGAGCGCGCTCGATCAACGCGCCGACCGCCCGGGCGGCGGCGACAAAGGCGGCAGCGACGGCAAAAGCGGCGGCAAAGGCGCCGGCACGCGCAGCGGAGACGGGAACCAGCCGACGGCCGCCTCGAAGACGGCCACCGAGGCCGGCTAGGCAGTGACCCGACGGGACGAGCCGTGGAACAGATGGATCCCGCGCTGTGGGAGGAGATCGCGGAGGGACCCGCCGACGAGGAGATCGACGTGGTGCTGCGCCTGCGCCACCCCGATGAGACGCCGGCAGGGGTGCGGGTGGTGGCCCGGTTCGGTGATGTGGTCACTGGCCGGGTCCGGCGGGGCGACGCCCTGGGCGTGCATGCGCTCGACGAGGTGACCAGCCTCAAGGCGGCCGTGCCGATCACACCCGCCGACGCCGAGCCGGGCGGCACGGGCACCGGGGATGACCTCCCCGGTCCCACCGACGTCCGCGGCCCGTCGGCCGACCCGGCGACCGGGCGCACCACCGTGATCGGTGTACTGGACTGGCACTTCGACCTGGTCCATCCGGCGCTGCGCCACCCGGACGGCCGGTCCCGGGTACGGGCTTTCTGGCACCAGGGCGCCCGCGGGGGCCCGGGGCGGACCCCGCAGCCTTACGGCTATGGCCGGGTGCTCCGCCGTGAGGAGATCGACGCCGCGCTGCGCACCGCTGATCCGTACCGGGAATTGGGAAATCCGCCGTGGCAGAGCCCGGAGGCGGCGCGGGGCAGCCACGGCACCCACGTCACGAGCATCGCGGCCGGCACGCACTACTTGGGGATCTCGGGAGTGGCCCCCGGCGCCGATCTGGTACTGGTCCATCTGTCCGAGCGGTCGCCCAGACAGCGGGTCGACCTCGGAACCTCGGCCTCCCTGCTGGAGGGGCTGCATTTCGTTGACGCCGAGGCCGGGGACGATCCGTGCTCGATCAATCTCAGCGTCGGCCGTCAGGGCGGGCATCACCGTGGCATCAGCCTGGTCGAACAGGCGCTCGACCAACTGGTGACCAGGCGCGCCGGGCGCTTCTGCTGTCAGAGCGCGGGCAACTACTACCGTCGCCGGGCACACGCCTCAGCCGAACTGGCTCCCGGTGGCCACCACGAGCTGACATGGCAGGTCGAACCGCGCGATCCCACCGCGAACGAGCTCGAGGCCTGGTATGCCGGCGGCGACCGGATCCGCGTGGTGGTCCGCTCTCCCGACGGTGAGGAGACGGCGGTGCCGCTCGGCGAGCGGGCCGAGACGCCGCATTGCCGCCTCTATCACCGGCGGGCCGACTCCACGACCGGCCTGAACCACTTCCAGATCTTCATGGGCCCGAAGGCGCCCGGCGGCGACTGGCGGATCACGCTCATCGGCGAGGACGTCACCGACGGCCGGGTCGATCTCTGGGTCGAGCGGGACGACCCTCGTCACCAGAGTTTCTTCGCCGAGCCGGACGTGGTCGCCACGGCCACGCTGGGCAGCATCGCCTGCGGCTTCCACACGGTTGCGGTGGGGGCTGTCGACGGGCACACCGACGGGCGGCCGGTCGCACCCTTCAGCAGCAGCGGGCCTACCGCGGACGGCCGGCGCCGGCCCAACCTCACGGCCACGGGCGTCGACGTCCTCGCGGCCCGATCGGCGCCCGGTCCCGACGGACCGCACGGCCTGACCCGCAAGTCCGGCACCAGCATGGCCGCGCCCCACGTCACCGGCGCGATCGCGTGCCTCTACGAGGCCGCCGGCCGGCCCCTCGACGTGGCCGAGGCCCGCCGGCTGCTGATCACCACCCTGGCGCCGTCGACCGACGGCGCCGGCGACCCGTACCGGACCGGTAACGGCTGCCTCGACCTCGACCGGCTACTCGCCGCAGCCCGGGCCGGCGCACCGCGGCGGACCGCACCGAAAGAGGCGATGATCATGCTCTATTCCCCTCGGGACTCCCGCCGGCTGCTCGCCGGGCCCATCTCTTCGGAGGCTACCGGCGCGACGGAACTCTGGATGCCGACGGCCGAGCGCCTGCCCCACCCCAAGAGCGCCGGCCTCTCCTACGTGGGCGGCGTGCCCTGGCGATTCGTGTTCCACACCATCGAGGGCCGCCCCTCGGCCGCGGACTTCCGGGCCATGGCGGCACGCCATGAGAACCCGCCGCATCTGTGGGCGATGCCCTCGGCCGACCTGTTGCTCCAGGTCATCCCGCTCGATCGGGCCGCGTACGCGCTGGCCCATCCCAAAGGCACGGTGGAGACCAACCGGATGCGGGCGATCCAGGTGGAATGCTGGGGCTACGCGCGCGACATGGACGGCGTCTCCGTCGACGTTCTCGACTGGCTCGCCGACCGGGTGCTCGGCCCGGTCTCCCGGCTGCTGCCGATCAATCTCCGCAATGTCCTGCCGACGCTGGGCGAGCAGGCGTACGGCGTCAAGTCGGCGACCCGGCTGAAGGACGTCGCCTGGCGCGACTTCGACGGTGTCTGTGGTCACCAGCACGTGCCAGGGAACCAGCATTGGGATCCGGGTCCTCTCGACCTGACCGCGATCGCCGCCCGCGCGGCGGGGAAAGCCGCGCCGGTGCTGGAATCCGTGGCGGAGTCCGTGGCCGAGGCCGAGGTGGACACGGAGATCCATCCCGCGGCGGAGGCCACTCGGGCCGGCAAGGCCACTCTGGAGTGGGTGGATCTGACGCTGACGCCCGGCCACAGCGGTAAGGACCACCTCTATTACCTGACTTCGGGGCCAACCGGCGGGGGCGACTGCAAGTTCCGGATCCGTGTGACCAACCCGTTCGACCGCTTCGTCGAGCTCCACGACGCCGCGTTCGACTTGCGGCTACGGGTCGACATGGGCAACGGGCAAAGCCTCGACGTGCCGCTCGATGGTCAGGAGAAGGGCCGGGTCTACAAACGGGTCCGCACCCAAGACGTGCCCCCGGACACCTCGTACGTCCAAGAATTCGCGTTGCGGCGGGCGACGCTGCTGTCCGCGTACAACCCGGATCACCCACGCTGTTCCCTCGACGCGATCTACCGCTGGCGCCAGGGCCTCTCCGGCGACGAGTTCGTCACCCAGCGGTCCCTCTCGTTCTACCTGGTCAATCCGATTGAGATGATGGTGGGGCAGCGTCACAACCACCGGTCGGTCATCCTCGACGATTCGGAGCATCGGAGGCTGATCTTCGCCAACAGCACCGGTGTCCCGCAGGATTACAAAATCTCCGTCAGCGAAAGCAACACCCGGACCGTGGGCGGCGAGACGGTCGTCGGTGTCAACACCACTGTCACTCGGGGCACCGACGTCACCCATGAGGAGAAGCAGGAATGGGAGGCCTCCGGCGGCCTCAAGATCGGCGACATGTTCAACGTGGGTATGAAGTTCGGTGGCTCGTCCAGCACCAGCGTCAAGTGGAGTCAGAGCGTCGCCGAGAGCCTGACCTTCACCGCGTCGCGGAGCCGGACGTTCAGCACGCTGCACACTCTCGGCACGGATCGGAGCGGGACGATCCCGCCACTGCGCGGCGGCACCCGTAAGGCATACCTGTGTCCGGTCGTCGGCATCTGGGACGTCCCTGTGGTGCTCTTTCACCGGCCCAATGACTGGGGCCAGGCGACCCGGCGCACCGTCGGACGGACCGTGCCGGTCGCCTGGAACGAGGGCCTGTCCGTCTCGTTCGACCCGCCGAGCTAAAGCAGCCCGCGCTCCCGGGCCTCGGCGGCCGCCCTGCCCCGGGAGCTCACCTCGAGCTTGGCCAGCACCGCCGAGACATGATGGCCGACGGTCTTGGCGGAAACGGTAAGGCGGGCCGCTATGTCGGCGTTGCTCAGGCCCTCGGCGAGCAGAGCCAGGACCTCGTATTGGCGTGCGGTCAGGCCGGCCTCGGACGGGCGGCGGGGGCCGCGCGGGACCGGGAGGCCGCGTTCGCGCAGGTCGGCGCGGAGCACGCGGGCGCGGGCGGCCGCGCCCAGACGGTCGAAGGTCCGCAAGGCCTCGGTCACCGCGGCCTCGTCACCGTGGGCGAGGGCTTCCGCTCGGGCGTACGGACAGTCACGCTCCTGCCAGTACGCCGCGGCGCCGCGCCAGTCGCCCGCGATGAGCAGCCGGAACGGTGTGGCCGCGGCCACGGTCTCCTGAGAACCGCAGCGCCACAGCCAGAACGCCAGCTCACCGATGAACCACTGCTGGCCGAACCGCTCGGCCACGGCCAGGCCCTTCTTGGCCTCGATGGCGGCCCGCTCGTACGAGCCGGCCAGCCAGTGCGCCTCGGCCAGGGCGATCGCGGCCGGGCACAGGAACTGCGCCTCCCCCGTCGGATAGCCGTGGTCGGCCGCCGTCTGGGCGTCGTCGAGCGCGCCGGGCTCACCGCGCCGCGCCTTGACCACCGCCCGGACGACCATCGCCGGCACCACCGCGCCGCCGGGCTGGGGCGGCCCGTCCAGGGCCTGCTCGGCGTCGCGCAGGGCGCTGTCCCAGTCGCCCCGGGCCAGACGGAGCCGGGCGCGGTGACCGAGCAGGTGGCGGACGTAGCCGTCGAGGTCGCGCGAGACCAGGAACGGGATGATCCGCTCCAGGGTCTCCTCGGCGATCGTCAGCTCGTAGCCGTCGACGGCGAAGCTGGCCAGGTTGACCAGCGCCCGCCCCGCGTGGTCGTCCAGGCCGGCGGCCAGGGCCAGCTCGTGCGCGCGCCGCAGCTCGGCGATGCCCGCGAGGTCGCCGGACAGGGTCCGGGCCGAGCCGATGTTGACCAGCGCGTGCACCTCGGTGTCGAGGTCACCGAGGCGCCGGGCCAGCTCGGTGGCGCGCACGCCCCAGCCGATCGCGCGCTCGACCTCGTGGCGGAGCATGAACAACTGCGAGAGATTGCTGTACGCCGCGGCGAGCTCCCGCCCCGGCGGCTGTGCCTCGAGAACCTCGACGGCCCGGAAGCCGGCGTCCCGCGCCTCCTCCGGCCGTCCGAGCCACCAGCTCAGACGGGAGATCCAGCGCAGGTTCTCCCCCACGCGCACCTCGTCGCCGAGCCCGGTCCGCAGGGCCAGCGCCTCGCGCCGGGCGTCGAGCGCCTCGGGGGTGAGCCCACCGTGATAGGCCGCCACCGAGTATTCCTCCAGCAGCGCCGCCCGGTCGTGATCGCCGGTAGTGCCCGCGAGCGGCAACGCCTGCAGATAGTGGGCGGCCGCCTGCCGGTAGGCGCCCAGCGAGGCGGCCCGCCGCGCGGCGATCGGGGCCCAGCGCAGCACGGCGGCCGTGTCGCCCGCGTGGTGGGCGTGGTGGACCATGCGGGCCGGCTCGACGCTGGCCCGTCCCGCGTGCCCGGCCAGGATCTCGGCGTGCAGGGCGGCCCGGCGTACCGGGGAAAGCGACTCCTCCACCGCCTGCCGCAGCAGCTCGTGCCGAAAGGCCACGCCCTGTCCCCGGGCCGTGAGGACGCCTCGGTCGAGGCATTCCTCGACCGCGGTCAGCCGGTCGACGACGAAGCCCGCCTGCGACGGCACCACGGACACCAGGTGGGCCACCTCGCGCGCCTCCGGCGACAGGGTGGCGACGCGGGACAGGACCAGATCTCGTACGGTCGGCGGCACCCCGTCCGCGGGAGCGGCCAGGACCTCGGTCACGAGCAGCGGATTGCCGCCCGTCACGTCGTACACCTCCGAAGCCTGTCGTCCCGCCCGCCGCGCCAGCTCACCGACCGCGGCCGGGGTGAGCGGCGGCAGGCTGACCCGCCGGACCAGGCCCGGCGGCAGTCCGGCCAGGACGGCCCGCAACCGGTGGCCGGTGCCGATCTCCTCTTCCCGGTACGTGATCAGCAGCAGCGCCCGGCAGAGGGCGAGCCGCCGGCCCAGGAACACGACCATGTCGAGCGTCGCCTCGTCGGCCCAGTGCAGATCTTCCAGGACCACGACCGGCCGGGCCGCCTGCGGCGGGCGGTCGAGCGCCTCGAGCAGCAGGTCGAACACCTCGGCCCGGGCGCCCGCGGTGATCCGTTCGCGCAGGGCGCCGCCGAGGCGGCGGGCGATGTCGTGCAGGGGACCGAGAGCGCGCGGGGTGAGCAGCGGGTCGCACGCGCCCCACAGGGTCTGCGCCCGCGGCCCGGCGGCCTCGGCGAACGCGGCGGCCAGGGTGGATTTGCCGGCCCCGGCCTCGCCGCTGACCACGGCGACGCGCCCACCGGCGGCGGACTCCGCGAGCAGGCGGTCCAGCGCGGCGAGCTCGCCCGAGCGCTCGAGCAGGTCCGTCACGGCCTCAGGCTAGGCGTGACCCGGCGCCGGGCCTAGCGCTTATATGACAGGTGTGGTGTGCCGGTCGACCGTGTTCAGGCCGAAGACGTCCTCGACCAGATCGAGGGCCTTGATCCAGGGGAAGTCGGCCTTGTTGCCGGGCACCCAGCCGTCGACCGGGCCGAAGAGCACGCGCACGCCCTCGGCGCGCAGCTCGTCGAGGGAGCGGCGGAAGGGGCGGCGGGCGGCCAGCGCCTCGTTGACCGCCGGCACCACGACGGTCGGGACGCCGCGGCCGATCACGTCGGCGACCGAGCTCAGCGCGTACGTGTCGGCTATGCCCAGGGCGAGTTTGTTGATGGTGTTGAAGGTCGCGGGGGCCACGATCAGCGCGTCAGCCGGCGGCGAGATCCTGGTGCCGTCGGGCGCGAACTTGTACGTGGTGCGCACCGGTTTGCCGCTGACCCGGGCGACCTGGGCCGGTTCGATGAACTCGAGCGCGTTCTGTGTCGCCGTGACGTCGACCGACCAGCCACGCCCCATCGCCGTCTCGATCAGGCCGAGCACACCCGCGGCCGCCGATCCGCCGCAAACCACCACCCGTAAGTCACCCATAGCTTACGATTCTGTCGGATGATCGGGTTCCTCGGGCTTTTTATCGGCTTTCGTGTTGTAGGACCGGTACGCGAGCCAGAGCGCCCCGACCGCGGCCACCGCGGCGGCCACACTGGACAGTTGGTCGGCCAGGCTCGTGCCGAGCGCCGCCACGAAGACGACGACGGTGAGCACCACCAGCAGCACCAGCAACGCGGTGCGCCACCAGCTCGGCGGTGACAGGCCGGGGACCCTCTTGCGGATCAGGTGGATGCCGGTCTCGATCAGGACGATGGCGGCGGTCACCACGATGCAGATCTGCCACGCCTCGATGCCGTTCATCGCAGCTTCCCCTGGATGTCGGTGATGAACTGCTGGGTGAGCTGCTCGCCGTCGTACAGGAATCTGTGCATGTGCCCGGCGAACGTCTCGGCGAACGCCGCGTAGTTGTGGTGCATCGGCCGCGGCCGCGACGACTCCACCCCGTTCCGGATGACCTTCAGGTGCGGCATCGTCTCGGTCACGACCGGGTCGATGTACGCGTCGAGGCCGGTGGGCGCGAAGCCGTACTTGGCCAGCAGCAGCTGGGCGTGGGCGTCGGTGAGGAAGTGGATGGCCTCCACGGCCTCGTCCTGGTGGTCGCTGTCGGCCGAGACGGCCAGGCTCTGCCCGCCGATGATGCCGATCGGCAGGCGGCCCAGGCGGATCTCGTCGGTGGTCGGTTTGGTGCGCTCGGCGCGATCGATGGCCGGGTAGTAGACCGGCCAGTTGCGCATGTAGCGCAGGCCGCTGCGCTGGTAGGTGCGGTTGGTGTCGTCCTCGCCGGCCTCGGCGCCGACCCGGCGGCCCCGGATGGCGGCGGCCAGCGGGCCGAGCGCCGAACGCCACTGGCCGAGGCTGAACGACAGCTGCCCGGTCTCGTCGAGGATGGCCTCGTCCTGCGACAGCGCGTGCTCGAGCACGTTCACCAGGAACGCCTCGTCGGTCTGGGAGCCGACGGTGTCGAGCTGGCCGACGAAGCTGCGCGAGCTGGACGACATGACCTGGGCCAGCGTGGGGTCGGGACCGGCCTCGGCCTTGTCGGCGACCCGCCGGTAGAGCACGCCGACGTCGGTGTTGAACGGCACGGCCCAGAAGTCGTCGGTGTCCGGGCGGGCGCTCAGCCGCCGCACCGGCGCCAGCAGCGAGATGTCGTTGCGCGGGGTGATCGGCACGATCCGCTTCTCGTCCGCGAACTTGGGGATGTGGATGACGTCGAGGTTGAAGATGTCGGCCCGGCTGGAGATGAACTTCTCGTACTGGTCCCGGGTCGAGCTGTTGATCTCAACCGTCTCGATCTTGATGTACGGGTTGAGGTCGTTCCACATCTGCACCAGCAGCCGCCGCCCGCCCGTGGCGTCGGAGCCGGTGACCAGCGTGAGCTTGACCTCCTCACGACGGGTCAAAAGGTAGCTGGCCGAGGCCGACACCATGCCGGCCGTGAGCGCCCCGGCCAGGAACGACCGTCGTGAGTAGAGCTCCGTCATCCGCGCCTCCGTTCGCGCCTACCGACGGTACTCGATGAATGTCGATCTCGTGATCCCAGTCACTACCGGGCGCGCCCGAACCACCGCTTCACCCGGTCCGCCCCGAACGCCGTCTTGTCGGCCCGCAGCAGTTCCGACGCGTCGTCGTAGCGGCCGACCGGCCGCTCGCCGGCCCGGAAGGTCACCTGCACCTTGGCGATCCGATCGCCGCCGAACTCGATGTAACAGACGCCGGTGCCGTCGTACGTCTTCTCCCGGCTCAGGATCTGCTCGGCCACCACCGCCGCCTGTCCCTCGGCGAACACCCCCGCCTTCGGGGTGCCGACACTGGTCACGTCGCCCACGGCGTACACACCGGGGAATTTCGTCTCCAGGGTCCGAGGATCGACCGGGATCCAGCCGTCGGCGCACATCCCGGAATCACGCACGACGTCCGGCACCCGGTGCCGGGGCACACCGAGGAACAGGTCGAACGGCATCTCCCGCCCGTCGGCCAGCACGGCCCGCCCCGGCAGGATCTCGCGCACGAGACTCTCCGGATGCCAGGCGATCCCCCGCTCGGCGAACGCGGCCAGCAGCGCCTTCGACGCGTCGGGCGACGGCGGGATGGGCGCGCCGAGCGGCATGACCAGAGCGATCTCCGACCGCTCGCGAAGCCCGCGCGCGCTCAGGTAGTCGTGCAGCATCAGCACGGTCTCGCTCGGCGCCGGCGGGCACTTGAACGGCGTGGAGGTCACCCCCACGATCACCCGCCCGCCCTCGAAGCCCTCGAGCACGCCACGCGCCGCGAACGCGCCCTCGACGGTGTAGAACTCGTGCCCGTTCTCCACCAGCCCCGGCGTCGCGGCCGGCTCGAGGTCGGCGCCGAGCGCGACGACGAGCACGTCCCCCTCGAACGGCCCGGCGCCGGTCTCCACCCGCTTGCGCTCCGGGTCGATCGACCGGATCGTCGTGCGCACGAACCGCACCCCCGGCTTGACGACGTCGTCGTACGAATGCCGCACCGCCTCCCCGGCGGCCCGGCCGAACATGACGTCGAGCTTGGAGAAGCCGAAGACGAACCCCTCACCCTTGTCGATCAGCGTGACGTCGGCCCGGTCCCCCAGCTCCTCCGACAGCCGCGCCGACAACTCCAGACCGCCGAAGCCGGCTCCCAGAACGAGGACTCTCATGACATCTCCTAAGCGGGCTGCGGAACGATCCGGATGTACGGCTTGGGGGCCTTCCACTCGCCGAAGACCTCGGCGGCCTGCGCGTCGCTGACCGAGCCGGCGATCACGACGTCGTCGCCGACGCGCCAGTTCACCGGCGTCGCGACCTTGTGCTTCGCAGTCAACTGCAGGGAGTCGATCACCCGCAGGATCTCGTCGAAGTTGCGGCCCGTGGTCATCGGGTACAGCAGGATCAGCTTGACCTTCTTGTCCGGCCCGATCACGTACACGCCGCGGACGGCCTGGTTGTCGGCGGCCGTGCGGTCGGCCGGATCGCCGCTGACGTCAGCCCCGAGCATCCCGTACGCCTGGGAGACCTTGAAATCGGCGTCGCCGATCATCGGATAGTTGGGCGCCGCGCCCTGCGTCTCCTCGATGTCGGCCGCCCACTGGGCGTGCTTGCCGACCGGGTCCACCGAGAGCGCCATGATCTTGACGCGGCGGCGGTCGAACTCCGGCTTAATCCGGGCCATGTAGCCGAGCTCGGTCGTGCAGATCGGGGTGAAGTCTTTCGGGTGCGAGAAGAGCACGGCCCACGAGTCGCCGATCCACTCGTGGAAGCGGATCGGGCCGTCAGTGGTCTCGGCCGTGAAGTCGGGGGCGACGTCACCGATGGTCAGGCTCATTGTTTCCCTCTCGCCGTTCAGTCTGTCCGTCCGGTCTGTTCGTCCGGCGAGAAGGACGTTAGGGGCGCGGCGTTCCCTCTCCGTTCCCTCGCGCTCCAGAAGACATGGCCGGCCCGGTCGTAGCCGTCGGCGGCCCTCTCGCGCCGCGCCGGGTCGGCGGTGGCGTGGGCCGCGGCGGAGTCGGCCATGGCGAGCCACGCCGCGCTGGTGAAGGAGCCGGCGAACTGCTCGGCCGCCTCGGCCAGGCCGCGCGCGCTTTCGAGATCTCCGACCATGGCGTACGCCTGTGCGCCGACCGGGTTGAGCAGCGCGCTGCACGTGGGGCAGGCACCGAAGCGGGCGGCCTTGGCCCGGGTCGCGCGCACCTCGCGGATGACCAGCTCGGGCTCGCCGCGCTCCATGGCCGCGAAGGCGGCGGTGGCGTGCAGGCGGGCCCACGCGTGGCGGGCCATCGGGGTCACCGTGGCGATGGCCGTGGCCCGCTTCAGGCTCTGCTCGGCGGCCCGCCGGTCACCGACGCTGGCGGCCAGTTCGGCCCGGCGGAGCCAGGGCAGGGCCACGGTCCGGCTGCCCAGCGGCTCGTACAGCTCGCAGCTGCGCTCGAGGCAGGCGGCGGCCTCGTCCCACTCGGCCCTCAGCAGGAACGACTCACCCAACAGACACCAGGCAAAAGCTTGCGCGGGTACGGCCGACACGCGCTCCGCGAGCGCGAGAGTCTCACGGGCGTAGTCGCCGACGTCGGCCGCGAAGTCGTCGCCGTAGAGCTGGTACTGACTGAGGCAGTGGTTGAAGTCGCAGAACCGGGCCACCCGGATGTTCGCGGCCAGCCGCTTGATCTGGTCCTGAAGGCCGGGACGCCAGTCGCCCCGCATGTGGGAGACGAGCGCCAGGGTCTCCAGCGCGGCGGTCACGTCGTCGGGATCGGCCGCCGCGTCATGGGCCTCCCGGGCGAAGCGCTGGGCCTCGTCCAGGTCACCCCGTTCCAGCGCGATGGACGCTCTCAGTCCCGGGCTCTCCGCGTCCGCCAGCGCCCGTTCGGCCTCGTCCGGCCGATGCTGGAGCAGCCAGGCGGCCGCGGTTTTGGCCGGATTCCCCGACAGCTCGTACGCCTTGACCGCGCCGGCGCCGTCCCCGGACTGCATGCGGAGATCGCCGACGCGCTCCCACAGGCCCGCGTCCAGGGCCGGCTCCCGCGCCTGGGCCGCGCGGATCTCCTCGTACAACCGCTGGGTCTGTGGTGAAGGCCCGATGCCCAGCTCCTCGCCGAGCAGGGCGCGGAGAGTCTCGTACTGCCGTCCGGCCTCGTCGCGCCGGCCGGCCAGGGCGTACAGCCGCATCAGCCAGGCGTGATCCTCCTCGGCGAGCGGCTCGGCCGTGACCCGTCGCCGCACCGCGCGCAGGGCGCCGTTGAGGTCACCGCCGGCCTCGAGCAGGCTCGCGTGCTCCGCGAGCAGGGCCAGCCAATCGGACCGGAGCTCGTCGCGCGGGCCGCTCGCCCAGTCCTCGTACAGGTCCTCCGGGAGCAGCCCGTCCCGGTAGATCCCGATCGCCGCCTCGTACGCCGCCGGGTCGCGGTCCCGGCGCGCGGCGGCCGACAACGCCCAATAGTCATTTACGTCGATTTCCGCGCCCTCGGGAAGGCAAAGCAGATCACCCGCGGAAATGATGGCGACATTCCGCCGCGCCGAATGCAGCGCCTTCCGCAAATTGGCGCCGGCCGCCGGCGGATCCAGATCGGGCCAGAGCGCATCGGTCACCCGCTCCCGGCGCAGCCGGGCGCCGTAAGCCAGCGCCAGCATCTTGACCAGGGCGGACGGCGCCCGCCGGGACCAGGTTTCCGGAGTAATCGCCCGCCCGCCGACAACAACCCGGAAACCACCGAAAAGGTCGATCCGCAAATCCGCGATCACGAAGAGAATGGTGCCACACGAGTCTCATAGGCCTCCCTGGCCGACCCGCACACTTCGGAGAGGATTCGCGCCTAGGCTGGTGGCATGCACGCGGTCGTCGACGTGGGAAGCCAGTTGAACCCGGACATCAGCTGGCCGGAAGGCGCGGCCCTGTCCATGTTCGCCGGCGAGCCCGTCCAGCTGATGCTCTTCCTGAGCCATCCGCACGAACTCGAGATCCAGGCCGTCTCGACGCCGCCGACCCAGTTCGCGTGGGTCGACGGCGAACAGGCGGGCCTGCTGCTCTACCGCCTGGGGCCACTGCTGACGTGGTCGTTCACGGCGTACAGCCCACACCTGTTCGACCCGGCCGACGGGCTGCCGGGCGTCGACGCCGACCCGCTGGTGCAGATCGTGCTGGTCGACTGCGACACGAACATCGTCAAGGCCCTGCACACGGTCCGCTGGCCCGACGATTTCGCCGCCGCCGTCCGCGCCTCGGTCGTGAAGATGCGCGAGACCCCGTTCCACCAGATCGCGTACGACCACGCCCTGGCCGCCCTGCACCGCAAGTACCCCACACCGGAAGACCTGATCGTCGACCGGGCCGAGGCCAGCTGCACAGCCACCCCGGTGACCAACGGCGAGTGAAGCCGTCGGTCACCCGGCTGCCTGCTCCCCTTGTTCCCGCTGACGGCGGCGCAGCACTCGGAGCTGGTGACGGGCATATTCGTCGCCCGCGGTCGCCCGCCTGTCCATGAGGGTGATCGCCTCGTCGAAGCGCCCCTGCTCACTCAGCAGGCGCACCAGTTCGCGGGCCGCCCAGCCGTCGCCACTGTCGGCCGGGCGGCGCAGCACGGCGACGGCCTCGTCGAGGTTCCCGCGGTCGCGCAGCAGACCGACCAGTTGGTCACGGGCGTACGTGTCTCCGGCCGCCGCCAGGCGCCTCAGCTCGTCCACGCTGCCGCGTGCCCGTAGAAGCTCGAGCATCCAGCGGAACCCGTAGATCCCGAGGCGTTCGTCGTGACGCAACAGCTCGACGGCGGCGTCCACGTCACCCCGGTCCTGGAGCAGCTGCACCAGTTGCTCCAGCGCGAAGGCCCCACCCCTGTCCGACAACCGGCGGAGCTCGGCTCGTTCCCCTCCTTCCGGAGCGACACCAAGAGCCGCTTCTGCGGGCCGTAATCCTCCTCGTGCGAGCGATACTCGACCGGGGTGTCCGCAGTCGGAGTCGGAGCAGTTGGAGCAGTCGGCGCTGTCGGCGCTGTCGGCGCGGTTGAGACTCGCGGTTGCGTCTCAGGCGGCCGCGACAGGTCAGCGAGCCGTCGCCGCGCATCGCCGTCCCCGATGCCGGCCCTGCGCACGAAGATCTCTTTCGCGGCCGCGACGTCGCCCAGGCTGAGGAGAAGGTCCGCCAGCTGGCGCTCGGCGAAGTCGTCCCCGGTCGCCGTGAGCTTCCGGAGCGTGCCGATCGCCTCATCCGCCTCGCCGCGGTCGCAAAGCAGGCTCACCAGCTGCCGCCGGGCGTATCCGTCGCCTCCGTCGGTCATGCGCCGCAGCTCGCCGACGTTGCCCTGCTCGCGGAGCAGGTCGGCCACGCGGTGCCGCGTCCACTGCGCGCCGGCGCCGAGCCGGACCAGCACGTCGACCGCCTCCTCGTACAGGCCGTTCTCGCGCAGCAGCTGGACGGTCTGCTCGCTCACCTCGAGCGCGCCGGACCGGGCGCGGCGGCGCCAGAGGTCGACCTGGGCGGTCCGCAGCAGATGGTCCTGGATGTTGGCGTGGCGGAACTGCCACGCGGACCCGTTGACACGCAGCGTCGCCCTGTCCGGATGGGTGCCGTCGGTCAGGAAGGCGACGAGGCGTACGGGAAGCGCCGCGGGTGACCGTCCGGTCCGTACGGCGAACAAGAGCTGGCAGATCCGAAAGCGCAACCACGCATGCTCGGTCCCGGCCAGGGCGGTCAGCCCGAACGTCGCCGCGCCGGCGATGGCCCAGAAGAGGGAACCGGCCGAGGACCCCAGGCCGGCCAGGCCGAACGCGGCCGCCGCGATCACCGCCATCCGCAGCGCCAGCGCGGCGGCGGAGAGATGGTTCGCCCGGAGCGTGCCACGAGGGCCGTCCGGCGAGCGGCCTCCCGGCACGGGTGCGGTCAGCGACAGGGCCGCGCAGACCAGACCGGCGACCACTCCACGCCAGGGACCGCCGGCGATCGAGCCGATCAGCATGCCACCGGCCAGCCCGTAGACGGCATGTTCGGCATGCCGTCGCCGGCCGGGCACAGCCGGCTGGAACTCGTGCGCGAACACCCGGCTCAACCGCCCGCCGGCACACGCGGCGAGGAGCCCGCCGGCGAGCAGACCCATCAGAATCGCCCAGCCCCAGTCCCAGGGCCACCAGAAGTGAGCGAGAAAGGAACCCGCGACCACGGCCGCGCTCGCGCCGGCGTAGAGCGAACGGCTCCGCAGTCGCTGGGGCCGGACCGCCAGATCGGTCCAGCGCATCCGCCACCAGCACAGATCGCGGGTGTCGCCGAGATAGCCGAGATAGGCGAGGGTGCTCAGCCAGCGCGCCGCCCGCCGGTCCTGTCCTCGGTAGACGATGTCGACGTAGCCGTCGATCAGCCGCTGTTCGATCTCCAGGCGGGTGGTGAGCCTGAGGAGGACACTCGGGTCGCCCAGCCGGAAGGTGTCCTTGGCCAGGCCCGCCATCAGGGGCGAGGCCAGCGTCGCGGCCAGGACGCCGGTGGGTCGCGCCCGCATCCGGGCGAAGACGGGGGCCCACAGATGTTCGCGTGACTCCGACGGGTCGGCCAGGAACTCGGTGACCTCGCCCACCTCCAGCGGCTCCATCTTGACCACGGCTGCCCGCGCGAGGGCCCCGGCCTGGGACTCGGCCCACAGATATTCCCGGAGCCGGCAGGTCAGGACGACCGGGCGGTCGGCGGCGGCGAATTCCTCCACCCGTTCCAGGGCCCGCGTGTACAGGGCGGCGTCGATCTCGTCCAGTCCATCGAGCACCGGCATGACCCACCACCGGCCGGAGGCACGCGGATCGTGGGCGAGCTGCCGGGCGGCGTCCCGGTCGGCGCCGAAATCCTCGGCGATGCGGCGCGCCACGAAGTCGGCCACCGATTCGGTGACCGGATTCCAGGAGGCGACACCGAGCAGGACGGGGACGGGTTCCTCGCCGGGCCGGTTGTCGAGAAGCTGGTCGACCAGCATCATCGTCAGCACCGTCTTGCCGGCGCCACGCTCGCCGATGACGACCAGCTGGCGCCAGGGCAGGTCGCGGAGGACCGAGGCGATCTGCCCGACGTGGCCGGTCAGCGGCGACGCCTGCCAGGACTGTTCCGGCTCGCCGGTCACCGCCGGGCGGGTCGCGCCGGCGCCCCCGACGGTGCGGAAGCGGACCCGCAACGGCATCGGCCGGTGCAGCCGGGCGCGCAGGGAGCTCGCGCGGGTCTGGGCCAGCATGCGGACGGCGAGCCGGTCGGCCAGCTCCGCCAGGCCGGCATGCGAGTCTCCGCGCGACCACAGAAGGCCGACGAGGGTGGGCGCGAACGCCCCGGCAACGGCCGCGATCGCCGCCGTCACGACGGTCAGGCCGACCTTGTGGTCGGCGATCGAGGCCCAGGAGGCGGCAGCGGCCAGTCCGGCCACGATCAGACCGGAAAACAGGCCCCGCCGCAGTCGACCGGACACGCCGACACGATACTGCGGCCCGGGCCGGCCCGGGAGTCACTCTCCCGGGCCGTCCACCTGCGGGGTCAGCGCGCGAGGGCGAGGCCCTGCTTGTCAGAGAACTTGCCGACGGCGATCATGATGAAGTCGATCAGGGTCCAGATGCCGAAGCCGCCGACGGTGATCAGCATGAGGATGCCCGTGCCGATCTTACCGACGTAGAAGCGGTGGACGCCGAGCGTGCCGAGGAAGAAGCAGAGCAGCAGCGTGACGATCCAGGACTTGGAGCCCGTGGCCGCGGCGGTCTGAGTGGCGGTCATATCGCTATGTCTCCTCTGTGGAGGGTATGCATCAAAATCGATGCACGATAGCGGATGCGCAGGCAACTATCATCACCAGGGTGGATATCCCGGTGATCGTCGACTGCGATCCGGGTCATGACGACGCGCTGGCTCTGCTGCTGGCCGCCGGCGACCCCCGGCTCCGGCTTCTCGGTGTCACCACCGTGGCCGGCAACCAGACCCTCGAGAAGACGACGCGGAACGCGTTGCGGATCCTCGCCCTGGCCGGCGTCACCGATGTGCCGGTGGCCGCCGGCTGCGACCGGCCCCTCGTGGGCGACCTGGTCGTGGCCGACGACATCCACGGCGCCTCGGGGCTCGACGGGCCCGACCTCGACGGGCCGGTCGCCGAGGTCGAGCCGCTGCACGCGGTCGAGCTGACGCGACGGCTGATCGCCGGGTCGGCCGAGCCGGTCACCCTGATCGCCACCGGGCCGCTGACCAACGTCGCGCTGCTGCTGCGCCTGCACCCCGAGGTGGTGCCGGGCGTGCGCCGGATCGTCTTCATGGGCGGCTCCACCGAGCGGGGCAACACCACCCCGTACGGCGAATTCAATATCGTCACCGATCCCGAGGCGGCCGACATCGTGCTGCGCTCGGGCGTGCCGGTCACGATGATCGGCCTCAACGTCACCCATCAGGCCCTGGCCACCGACGAGATCATCGCCGAGTTCCGCGGGATGGGCACCCCCATCGGCGCGGTCTGCGCGGAGCTGATGACGTTCTTCGCGGGCACGTACCGCCAGGTCTTCGGCTTCGACCACCCGCCGGTGCACGATCCGATCGCGGTGGCGGCCGTCGCCGACCCCTCGATCCTCCGCACGGCCGCCGTTCCCGTCGCCGTCGAGCTGAGCGGCACGCACACCCGCGGAGCGACCGTAGTCGATCTTCATGACCGCAGCGGCCGTACGCCCAATGCCGAAGTCGCCCTGGGTCTGGAAGTTGATCTTTTCTGGCGGATGCTGATGGCGGCCGTGGCGAGATGATCAGCCCTGCTGCAGGATCCGGACGGCGTTGCCGGACGGATCGCGCAGGCCCATGTCGGTGCCGTAGAAGTGGGTGGCCGGTTCCTGGGTGAAGTCGGTGAAGCCGCGGGCCTTCAACGAGTCGTACAACCCCTGAACGTCATCGGTGTTGAGGACGAGGCCGTTGAGGGCGCCCTTGGCGAGCAGCTCACGGAGCTGCTGGGCCGTCGCCTCGTCGTGCAGCGGCGCGCCCGGCTGCTCCAGCGAGATCTCGGTACCGTCGCCGCCGGGCACGCGGACGGTCAGCCAGCGGTAGTCGCCCTGCTGGACGTCGTTGCCTTTCTCGAGCCCGAGCATGCCGACGTAGAACTCCAGCGCCTCGTCCTTGTCCCGGACGAACAGGGTCGTGACGTTCAGCTTCGTAATCATGGGTTCAGGCTAGAGAGGCCAGGCCGCCGGCGGCTTCTTCAATCGTGCTCACTTCTTCGTCGTCGTGAAGGCCGGCGTGCGGGGCGCCGGCCCCTGCAACGGCGCCGAGAACTGCGACTGGCCGCCGGCCCGCTGCATGTAGACCACCAGCATGCGGGCGACATCGCGGGCCATGCCGGGCCCGTGGTCCTCCTCGACCGGATGACGGGCGGCCAGCTCGTTGGTGACCTTCCAGTGGGTGGTGGCGCGCTTGCCGTCGAGGAGCCCGGCCGCGGCCAGGATGAACGCGCCGGTGCAGATCGACGCGACCCTCTTCTTTTCGGAGACTTGGACCGCTGTCGTCAGCGGCCGGGACCGGTGCCCGCGGACAGAGGTCGGAACCGGGCACCAGCAGCGTGTCGGCGGGCGCGTCCGGAGCACCCTCGACCGCCACCCGGAACCCGAGGTTCGACACCACGTCGGCGCCGTCCGGCGACACCAGCGAGATCCGGTAGCCGGCGCCGAACCGGTTCGCCTCCTTGAACACCTCGGCCGGACCGGCGACGTCCAGCAACGTCACGCCGTCGTAGACGAGGACCGCGACCCGATGCACCAACCTTTGGTAGCACACGGCCGTCCGGATTCGAGGGGTTCCCGGCCGGACGAAGGCGGCGGCGCCTACCGCCCGGCGAGCACCATGACGTCATGTCAGAAGTCATCGCGGGGCTGGCGGTCCCGGAGACGGCGGCGGTCGCCGAGGCGACCGAGCTGATCCGGCGGACGGCCACCCCACTCATCTACCACCACTCCCGGCGGATCTTCTTCTTCGGCCTGATCCACGCCGGCCGGCTCGGCCTGGCCCCGGACCCCGAGCTGCTCTATCTGTCGGCTCTGTTCCACGACGCCGGCCTGCTCTCCGGCGGCGATCAGCGCTTCGAACTGGACAGCGCCGACACCGCGCGGTCGTTTCTGCTGGAGCGCGGTTTCCCGGCGCCCGCGGCCGAGACGGTCTGGACGGCGATCGCCCTTCTGGACGCTCACCCACGAGGTGACTTCAAGAACGGCTTCCTCCAGGCGTATCTGGAAGGGATCCGGCACCGCCCGGAAACGACGAACGGCACGGTCAACGCCGACGTTCTCGAGCACTTCGTTCCCGGCTTCCGGCGCACGACGACCGTCGAGCGCGTCCTCAACTCACCCTGGCCGAGCTGACATGCGAGCAATCACCGCACACGACCGCGACTCGGGCCTCTCGCTGACCGAGATGCCTTATCCGTACGCCGCCGAGAACGACGTCATCGTCCGCGTCCACGCGGCCGGCTTCACTCCCGGCGAGCTGGACTGGCCGGCCACGTTCAGGGACCGCGCCGGCCGCGACCGGGCGCCGAGCATCCCCGGGCACGACCTGTCCGGCGTGGTGGCCGAGCTCGGGCCCGGAACCACCGGCCTGACCGTGGGCCAGCGGGTGTTCGGCCTGACCGACTGGGCCCGCAACGGCACCCTGGCCGAATACACCGCGGTCGAGGCCCGCAACCTGGCCCCGCTCCCGGCCGGCATCGCCCACACGGTGGCGGCCGCGCTGCCGATCTCGGGCCTGACCGCGTGGCAGGGCCTGTTCGACCACGGCCACCTGCGGACCGGCCAGACGGTCCTCATCCACGGCGCGGCCGGCAGCGTCGGCTCCGTCGCCGTCCAGCTGGCCCGCGAGGCCGGCGCCCGCGTGATCGCCACCGGGCGTCCCGCCCACCGCGACGTCGCACTCGGCCTGGGCGCGCACGCGTTCCTCGAGACGGCCGCCCTGGAAGAGGCGGGCGAGGTGGACGTGGTCCTCGATGTCCTCGGCGGCGAGGTCCTGGCCCGGTCGGCGGCCCTGGTACGCCCGGGCGGCGCCCTCGTCACGATCGCCGAGCCCTTCCCCGGGGCCGTCTTCTTCATCGTCGAGCCGGACCGCGTCCGCCTGGCCGATCTGGCCGAACGCGTCCGGACGGGCCGGCTCACACCGCTGGTCGGCACTGTGCAGTCGCTCGGCTCGTTCACCGGGCGCGTCCGGGGCGTCGTCGAGGTGCGCGCGGAGGGGACTTAACCCCACCGGCGGCCGGGGGTCAGCGGGATGGAGCGGCCGTGGCCGCCGGCCGAGACTGAAAGCCATGGTTGCTGACGTTCTGGTGGGACTGCGCACGGCACTTCTCGACCCGGACCGCGCGCCGGCCCGCCGCCGCCCCGGGGCCATGGTGTGGCCGGTCCTGGCCGTCGCCGTCGCGATCTACGTCCTGGCCGGGCCCTCGCCGGCGCCGCCGCTGGTCCGTGCCGTCCTCGCGGTGGCGGCGGCCGGCCCGGTGGCGCTGGTGCACGGCAGCCCGATCATCGCCTGGCGGCTGGCCTTCCTGTCCACGCTGGTGACGGTCCCGCCCGAGATCGTCCCGGGCGGCCTGGCCTGGCCCTGGCACCCGATCCAGTTGGTGGTGCTTCCCGGCACGGTCCTGGCGGTGGCGCTGCGGCACCGCCCGGCCGCGGTCGCCTGGACGGCGGCCCTGTCGGGCGCGGCGATGCTCCTGAGGGTGCCGGCCCAGGACGCGGTGACCGTCATCGTGCTGATCGCGCTGGTCGCCGTGACGGGCGTCCAGGTCCGCCGCCGCGTGGTGGCGCGGCAGACGGCGGAGCAGACCCGGCGAGCGCTGGCCGAGCAGCGCAGCCTGCTGGCGCGGGAGCTGCACGACGTGGTCGGTCACCACATGTCGCTGATCGCGGTGCGGGCCGAGTCCGCCCCGTACCGCCTGCACAGCCGGCCGGAGGCCCACCACGCCGAGTTCACGGCGATCGCCGGGGCGTCGCGCGACGCCCTGAACGACATGCGCCGGCTCGTCGGCACGCTGGCCACCGCCCCCACCGGTGTCCGCACGCTGATCGACCGGGCCCGCGCGGCCGGCATGGAGGTGGAGGCACGGCTGGATCCTTCGTACGAGTCCACTCTGGTCACCACACGCGTCGTACAGGAATCGCTCGCCAACGCGGCCCGGCACGCCCCGGGCAGCAAGGTGGCCGTCGACGTCGCCGTCATCGGCGGCTCCGTGCACGTCGAGGTCCGCAACACCGCGCCGGCCCGCCGCCCACTTCCCGGCCCGCCCGGCGGGAACGGCCTGCCCGGCCTGCGCCACCGCGTGACCGCCCTGGGTGGCACCTTCCACGCCGGCCCCACCCCCGACGGCGGTTACCGGGTGACAGCACTAGCGCCGCGCGGCGGATGGTGCTAATAATGCTAGCACCATGAGATGGACTGTTGATCATTCGTCGCGGGAGCCGCTGTCGTCCCAGATCGAGGCGTGCGCCCGCCGGGGCGTGGCTTCGGGCGAGCTGGCCGTCGGCGAGCAGCTGCCGCCCGCGGCCGAGCTGGCCAAGGCGCTGTCGGTCGACCGCAACACCGTTCTGGCCGCGTACCGGCGGCTGCGCGACGACGGCGTGCTGGAGTTCCGGCGCGGCCGCGGGGCCCGGGTCGCGTCCGCCGTCACCGAGCCGGCCCCGGTCACCGAGGCGGCCCGGACGCTGGTCGAGGTCGCCCGCCGGCACGGCCTCGGACGCCACGACCTGCTCCGGCTCATCGAGAGGCTGACGTGATGACCAGATATTCGATCTACACCGGCCGGCTGGCCAACTGGCCCCTGGTGGCGGCCCTCAGCGCCGCCCTGCTGGCGCCGTTGGCGCTGCTGGGCAGCCTGTCCCACGGCAGCTGGCTCGACCCGGCCGGCCCCGCCCTCCCGGTCGCGGTCCTGCTGGTCGTCGCGCTGACCGGTTTGAGCGTACGAACGGCGGCCGGCCCCAACGGCGTCTCGGTCCGCTGCGGCGTGGCCGGGTGGCCGCGCCGGACGTACCACCTGAAAGAAATCGCAAGCGCCGAGGTCGTCGACCTGCCACCTTCGTTGTGGCGCCTGCCCCTCGGTTTCTGGTGGACACCGAGTCACACCTATTACGCGGTCCGCTCCGGCCCGGCCTTGCGGCTGACCTTGCACAGCGGCCACCGAGTGACCATCACCGTGCCGGACCCGCACGCCGCCCTCACGATCCTCCGCGAAGCCTCGGCGCGCTGAGGCCGCTTCGCAACCGTTCGCGACCGTGGCGGCACTCGTGGAAGCGTCGTTCAGGCCGATGCCCCAGACGTGAACAGTCGTCTCGCTGCCCGCCTCGGCGGCCTCCTCCTCACCGCGGCCGCCATCCTGGCCGGGCCGGCCGTCGCGGTCGCCGCCGACTCGGGCGCGCCGCTCAAGGTGATGCCGCTCGGTGACTCGATCACCTGGGGCAGCGGCAGCGCGGACTCGCGGGTCGGCAACCGGACCGGCGCGCTCACGGCCAGCGGCTACCGCGCCGACCTGCGGGAGCGACTCGAATCCGCCGGCCTGGACGTGGACTTCGTCGGCTCGCAGCAGGCCGGCCCGGCCGGGTCGGACCGCGACAACGAGGGCCACCCCGGCTGGCGCATCGACCAGATCGCCGCGAACGTCGACGGCTGGCTCGGCACCTATCGGCCGGACGTGGTCCTGCTGCACATCGGCACCAACGACATGGCCCAGAACAGGAGCGTCGACGCCACGGCGGCCGGCCTGTCCGCGCTGATCGACCAGATCCGCACCGCCCGCCCGGACGCCGACATCTTCGTGCAGCAGCTGGTCCAGGGCCACATCGAGCCGTACAAGAGCCGGATCGCGGCCTACAACAGGACGATCCCCGGCATCGTGGCCGGCAAGGACGCCAGGGTCCACCTGGTCGACCAGTCGTCGATCGGCGGCCTGTCCCTCTTCGACAACCTGCACCCCAACGACCTCGGCTACGCCAAGATGGCCTACAACCTCTACCGCGCGATCACCGGCGACAACGCCGGCACCAACCCGTACGAGGCCATGACCGCCACCCTGTGCTTCCGGATCAACAAAACCGTGACCGGCAAGAAGACGTGGCACGCCGAATGCAGCCCCTGGACCCTGCGCACCGTGTGGCAGCGCCCCGACATCGCGGCCGAGCCGTATCTGGTCCACGTCAAGCCGCACTACGCCACCAAGACGGTCACCAGGACCGCCAAGGTCTGGGTCAAGGGCCGGTACGGCAAGAACCGGGTCTGGAAAAAGGCCCACTACGAGACCCGAAAGGTCACCAGAACCGTCCGGGTCCTGGTGGCGGCCCACTACGAGACCCGCACCCGCCTCGTATCCACGTGGCTGTCCGACGACCCGTACCTCACCAACGCCGGGCGATAGCGGCCACCAGTGCCGATCGCACTGGTGGCCGCCGCCTTCATGTTGTCGCGCTTCGGGTCAGGGGTAGGCCACCACCTGGCGTGGGGTGGTGTTGCCGGCCGGGTTGGGGACGGCGCCGCCGGTGTCGTTGACGACGTTGGCGATGGTGCCCACGTCGCCCAAGGAGACGGTCAGGATGCTGCGGAGTCGTACGCCTGAGCGGTTCGGCACCTCGAAGGCGCGGTCCACTCGGACGCTCGGGTTGACGTTGAAGTAGGCGTACGAGCCGCCGCCCCACAGTTCGTGGTCGGTGACGTTGTCGGCGACCTTGTAGGCGGCGTAGCCGTTTCCTCGGGGGCCGATCCAGGCCGCCTGGTTCGGTACGTCGTACGGCTTCTCGTTCTGGAAGAAGATCGTACGGCCGCGGTTGCCGTTCCAGATCACCTCGTACTTCTGGTAGTGCTCGACGAACAGGCCTGTGGCCAGGACGTCGTCGCCGTTCACGATCAGGCCCGTGTCGCCCGTGTTGACCGTCCAGCCGGTGGGTGCGCCGCCGTGGTCGGCCCGCCAGGCCCAGATGTGGTCGATGAGCGTGTCGTCGCTGTGCACGGCCAGGGTGGTGGTGGCCTTGCCCTGGACGCTGCTGCCGATGCGGAAGAAGACGTCCTGCAGGCTGGTCGGGTTGGCCGAGTGGTCGGTGTGGACGCCGGCCCGGCCGACGCTCATCAGCGTCGGGCTGTTCGTCGTGCCGGCGTCGAAGGTCAGGCCGCTGACCTTGACCCCGTCGACGTCGGCGATGTTCAGCGCCTCGACCCCGTTGCTCGGGATCAGCGTCGGATAGCCGATGCCGGTCACCACCGTGTTCGGGCGGGTGACCCGGATCGTGTCGTTCAGGGCGTACGTGCCGGGGGTGAAGAAGAGGTTCAGGCCCTGAGCCAGGGCGGAGTTGATGCGGGCGGCGCTGTCACCGGGCTTGGCGACGTAGAACTCCCGCATCGGAATCGAGGTGCCGGCGGTGTTCGGCCAGCTGGCGCCGGTCGAGTTGCGCCGCAGGGCGGGCACGAAGACGCGGTAAAGGCCGGCGCTGTCGACGTACAGGAAAGGCTTCTCCCTGGTGACGGGAGTCGTCGCCAGCGTGGTGTGCGGCGGGTTCGGGAAAGCGTTGGCCGGTGCGCCCTGCACGCCGGAGAAGACCAT
Source organism: Actinoplanes sp. NPDC000266 (assembly GCF_042899005.1). Taxonomy (NCBI): domain Bacteria; kingdom Bacillati; phylum Actinomycetota; class Actinomycetes; order Micromonosporales; family Micromonosporaceae; genus Actinoplanes; species Actinoplanes sp. NPDC000266. The sequence goes on along the minus strand of NZ_JBIAZI010000010.1, from coordinate 73,010 downwards.
GTTCCAGACGCCGCCGTCCCAGCGGGCGATCCGGCTGTCGCGGGTGTACCACTGCTGCTGCGAACCCGAGGAGACGACGCCGTCGACGACGGAGTCGGCCAGGTAGCCGCCGCTGGAGTAGCCCTGCCCGTTGTCCTGGTTGGAGGGCGCCAGGGTCAGGTTGCCCTTGATGTGCACGCGGCGCATCGGGGCGGCCTGCGAGACGGCCCACCGGTTGGTGCCGCCCTCGGGCACGATCGACAGGTTCTCCATGCTGCGCCAGAAGTTCTGGGTCGCGTTCTTCTCGTCGCCGTAGTTCCAGCCGGAGTCGACGTTGACCGCGCCGTTGATCGTCACGTCGTCGGGGTTGAGGCCGAGACCGGCGACCGTCGTGTAGAAGCCGACGTTGGCCCACACCCGCCCGTACGTGCCGGGCTTGAAGAGGAACACGTGGCGCTGGGTGCCGAACTGCGCGGTCGGGCTGCGCAGCTGAGCGTTGAACGCCGTATCCACCGCCGACTGGATGGTCGCGGCCGGAGTGGACGGGTCGAAGATCCGTACGTTGGCCCCGAAGTCAGGGGTGTCGGAGGTCGGCAGTGCCGGCCCGCTGGGGGTCGGCGTGGGCGTGGTCGGGCTGACGCTGTTGCCGAAGACTTGGAACTCCCAGAGCGAGTAGCCGTACGGGGTGGCCCGGGTGGTGCCGTTCATCCGCACGTACCGGCCGCTGCCGGAGACGTTCAAGGTCTGCTCGCCGGCCTTGCCCGCCGTGGCCGGCGAGATGGTGGTCCAGCTGGTGCCGTTCGGCGAGGTCTGGATGGTGAAGGACGAGGCGTACGCCGCCTCCCAGTTCAGGACGACACGGCTGATGGTCTGGGTGCTGCCGAGGTCGACCTGCAACCACTGCGGATCGGCGAAGGTGCTGGACCAGCGGGTGCCGGCGTTGCCGTCGACCGCGGCCGAGGCGGGGAAGGCGGCACTCTCGACGGACGAGGCGGTGGCCGGCTTGCCCTGCGACAGCGGAACTTCGGCGGCGCTGGCATTGCCGGCGACCGTGACAACGGTGAGGCCGAGAGCGCCGGCGACGATCGCGCTCAACGCGACCATTCCACGGCGTCTGCGCGGCGGTGGGGACGTCAGTGTCGGGGATGTCATGAGCCTGCTTTCTCGGGACGGGGAGCGCCGCACGTCCGTTGGGGACAGACGAACGGCGGAGGGAGAGAGCGCTTTCCGGAGTTTTACTTCCCCGTCGCCAGGCGTCAATATCTCGGCAACAAAGGGCCGTCTGATCTGCCCCTTCAGCTCAGCCCATTCAGAAAATCAATCAACAAAAAACTGTTATCGCGCGCGATAAGAGCAGTTGGTCCGTAACGCGGAGTGGGCAGTGCTCCTGGCTAGCCTGACCACGGCGCTCGCGGCGATGCGCCAGATGTCGCCGAGCCAGGCGCGACCGCCTCGCCGTGAGATCCAGGGTCGCCCTGGATGGGCGTTGGTTGATACTCGCTGGATGTCGGCAGCATCGAATCGCCATCGGATATTGGAGGCTTTACGCCGTAGTGGACAGCCGATGGACGAAGATCGGCTTTCGGTTGCCGCCGGCGTCTATCCCAGGCAGCAGGTCAACCAGATCTGTCGGGCGCTGGAGAAGGAAGGAATCGTCCTCTCCGCAGCATTCGCCACCAGCCGCGACAACGGAACCCCATCCTCGCGCGCCGTCAACCCGAGGGCCTCGACCAGCTCTTCCGGGAGCGTCACCGTCACCTTCTAGACCGCCATAGATCACCACACCCCTCGTATGGCGCCCTCCCGTGGTCATCAGGTAGCTCCTGGCAACTTTCGGAAAATGGCCCCATACTCGAAAGTGCGAACCGGCAGGAGGTTGAGAGTATGGGCTACGCGGCCGACAAGGCCAAGCGGCGTGCGCGGCCGAAGCACTACCGCCGGTCGCGGCGGGCCGAGGTGGAGAAGGTCATGTCGCGGGTGGGGGATCTGGAGCGGATCGCCAGCCGATTCACCGAAGATGATCAGAGCCGTGCCGAGCTGCTGCGGGTGAGCAGAGAAGTCCTGAGCGATCTGGACCCGGTCCCGGTGTCGGTGGCAGCTCCTTTGCTCGGGGTGAGTGAGCCGACGGTTCGGAGCTGGACGCGTCGCGGTCTGCTGATCTATGCCGATGGGCAGGACAGCGGCCTTGATGTGCGTCGCTTGTACGAGGTCATCGCTGTGGTCCGCGACTTGCGTGCCGCCGGCCAGACCCATGACCTACTCAATAAGGTGTGGGATCGGCTCGCCGACAGCGTGGTGCTCGAGCGGTCGGATCTGCGGGACAGCCTCGCGCAGATGCGCCGGGGTGACGGTATCCCGACTGACATCGATGAGCTGGAGCGAGATCTCGGGATCGCAGAGTAGTTCGCATGTCGGTGAAGATTTTCCGGACGCCGCGCGCTGACCAACAGTTGAGGAGTCGGTCTAAGGCTGCGCGGCACTCTCCTACCGGCTCACCGGATCAGATCCGTTGGAGCGACTGTGCGACAAGCACTTGGGTGGCCGTCTCCGCGTCATCGTGGCGTTCGAGTCTGAACAGACGGCATGGCTCCTATTGGTCGCCGACCATGATGACAGCGATCCTGACGTCAACATCTACGCCGAGTTGTACCGTCTCGTCGGTCATGAGCCCGAGCCTTCGGAGAAGCGCACCAAACCTCCATGCTGCGGCAAGGACGGCGACGCTCCCGCCCTGGGCCAGGCGGCCGAGGACCTCGCCCTGAGAGCCACCGAAATCCGAAAGACCCGCCGATAGCGGCGAGGCGCCGGACAGCCTCGGCCGCCTCACCATTCGAGCACCATGCCTGACGCTCGCGGCTGCTCTGTCGCGAAAGCGGAACGCGCTCGGCGGATCCGGGGTGGCCGTAGGCCGAGCTCAGCCACCCGCCATCCGGCGGCGGACCGCTGAAGGCTGACCACGACACCGTGGGGTCCGGGGGTCGCCCCCGGAGTAGGTACGGTGGGGCGGGCGGGACTCGAACCCGCGACCGAGGGATTATGAGTCCCCTGCTCTAACCCACTGAGCTACCGCCCCTTACCGGCGGCGATCCTAACCCGTGGGCCCTGTTCACAGCCAGCGATCATCCCGAGCTTATGCAGCGCTGCCTCATCGGGCGGCTCCTACGCCCGCGCCGAGCCAGGACAGGACGGCGCCGGCTGTGCGCCAGCCGCCGGCCAGCGCGCCCTGGATCGACGGGCTGTCGCGGTGGTCGCCGGCCACGAACAGGCCGTCGCCCAGGTCGACCGGCTTGCGGAGGTTGGCCTGCGGGACGCGGGCCGACGGGAGGGCGTTCGGGATGCTGATCACTTCCAGCAGGTCCCAGTCGTCGGCCGGGGTGCCGTAGAGGCGGGAGAGCTCCACCCTGATCACCGCCTCCGAGGCGCTGGACGGGGCCGAGACGCCGACCACCGACGCCGCGATCAGGGACTTGCCCGTCGGCGCGTATTCGGGGGCCGCGTTGCTCACCACCACCGTATTCGCGATGATCTCGCGGCGGTCGCCGTCCAGGACCAGCGTCGGCTCGTCCAGCGGGGCCCGGTCGGCCCCGAAATAGAACGTCGTCAGGCCGTGCATGTCCGGCACCGGCAGCCGGTCCGGCAGCAGGGCCGCCGCCGAGGGCGGGTCCGTCGCGACGATCACCGCGCGGCAGTTGATCTGGCCGCCTTCGGTGACGACCATTCCCGGGCCGATGGACAGGGTTCGGGCGCCGATCAACAACTGGGGGTACGGCAACGGGCCCGCGATCGCCGCGGGGAATGCCGCCATGCCGGCGGCCGGCACTCCCATCCGGCCCCGCGCGAACGAGCGCAGGATCATGGCGAAGACGTGGCTCGACGTGTCCAGCGAACGGTCGCCGAAGACGCCCGAGAGGAACGGCCGCAACACCTCTTCGATCATGCGGTGGGACATGCCCGCCTTGCGGAGGAACTCCTGCGTCGTCGTCTCTCGCGCTTCCAGCAGCTTGGCCGCGGGCACCGTCGCGCAGCGGGTGGCCAGCGCCGCGAACTTCAGCCGGTCGCTGAGCGTGCCGACCCCGGAGGTCAGCGCCTGCGCGGCGGCCAGCGGATCACGGGCCGGGTTCTCCAGCCGATGCAGCTCGCCACCGCGGCGCACCAGCACGCCGGGGGTGAAGTAGCGCATGTCCAGCGCGGCCACGTCGACCAGCGCCGGCACGCGCGGATAGGCCGTGTTCAGGATCTGAAACCCGCGGTCGAGGTGCCAGCCGTCGACGGTGTCGGTGGTGACGCGGCCGCCGATGCGGTCCGAAGCCTCGACCAGCAGCCACTCGACGCCGGCCCGATCAAGGCGGCGAGCTGCGGAGAGGCCGGCGAGACCGCCGCCGACGATGACGACGTCCACCTCAATTGGCTGCGACACGGGCACCTCACAAGGGGACGAACCAGGCAAGCCCAAGACTAACGGCGGCGTTGGGTCCGGGCAGGCGATTCGGTGACGCTTCTCTTTGGCGTACGCCGGAAAGCCCGCCCCTGAGATACCCCTCCGCCCCGACCTCACTCCCCCGGGAGGATTTCCGGACGTGATCGCCGATCTAGCGTGCCGGTCATGGCGGACACCGAGCACGAGCGGCGGGAGCTCCAGCAGTTCCTGCTCTATCTGGGTAGTGCCCTGACCGCCGCCGGCGAGGCCGTCAACCAGATCGAGGACCGGCTCCGGCGCGTGGCCGCCGCCTACGGCGCCCCTCAGGCCCGGGTGAGCGTGCTTCCGACGTACCTCGTGGTCTCTTTGGAACCGGGACGGCCCGCCACCCTCGAACCCACCCGTCAGTTGCGCGGGGGTTTGCGGCTCGACCAGGTCGCCGCCGTCTATGCCCTGCTCAAGGAGGCCGAGCAGGGCCAACCGGAGCCGGCCGAGGGCATCGGCCGGATTGAGCGGATCGTCGCGATGCGGGCGCGTTTCCGCCCGGCGCTGCAGATCGGCTCGTACGCGGTGCTGACCGGCGGCATCTGCCTGGTCCTGCAGCCCACCTGGGGCGATCTGCTGCTGTCGGTGATCTTCGGGGCCATGGTGGGCGCGCTCAAGCTGGTCGGCTCGCGCTGGGTCAGCGTCCAGATGATCATGCCGGTGGTGGCCGCGTTCACCGTGTCGGCGGTGACCTTCCTGCTGGCCGACACCGGCTGGGCCCACGCCGACCTGCGGGCCATGGTGGCGCCGCTGGCCACCTTCCTGCCCGGGGCCATGCTCACCATGGGTGTGGTGGAGATCTCGGCGGCCGAGATGGTGACCGGGGCGAGCCGCCTGGTCACCGGGGTGCTGCAGTTGCTGCTGCTCGCGTTCGGCATCGTCGGCGCGGCCCAGACGGTAGGCCTGCCAAGGGTGGAGACGCAGACCGAGGCGTTCCAGCATTCGCTCGGCCCGTGGGCGCCCTGGCTGGGCGCCCTGATCGTCGCCGTCGGCAGCTACCTGGTGCATTCGGCGCCGCGGCGCACGCTGGGCTGGCTGTGCCTGGTCCTCTACGCGGCGTGGATCGGCCAGTATTTCGGAAACATCCTGCTGGGCGGCTACTTGAGCGGTTTCGTCGGTGCCCTGGTCCTCACCGTGGTCGCCTGCCTGGTGGAACGCCTGCCTTCGGGCCCGCCCGCCCTGGTCAGCTTCCTGCCCGGCTTCTGGCTGCTGGTCCCCGGCGCCCTGAGCCTGATCGGCGTCACCGAGGCCTTGGGCGCCGACAAGGCCCAGGCCTCCGAAGACCTGCTGAACGCCATGGCCTCCATGCTCGCCGTGGCCCTGGGCGTCCTCTGCGGCCACCCGGTCTACCGAGCCATAGCCCGCTCCCTGGACTCCTTCGGCGCCGGGGAGCAGGCTCACCCTGTACAGGAAGAGAGGTGAACCTGGGCAAAAGAAAAGGCCACCGCTGGGGTGGCCTCGGAACTTCTCGCTCCCCCGATTGGACTCGAACCAATAACCTGCCGGTTAACAGCCGGCTGCTCTGCCAATTGAGCTACAGGGGATCGTGCGTGGCACCTGTCGTTCCTGGTGCCGGGGAACAGAGTACATGACGATGGGGGACCTCCGCGAAGGGGATACCCGGCTCGCCGCGTCCGGGCGAATCGCCGGGATCAGGAATGAGTGACCGGCAGGATGGGTATGCACGGTCTCATCGACGCAAGCGCGCGTCACGAACGGAAGGAGCCGCCATCATGCGCGGAAAGCTGATGTTCATCACCGGTCTCGCGGCGGGCTTCGTCCTGGGCAGCCGTGCCGGCCGGGAGAAGTACGAGGAGATCCGGGCCAACGCGAAGAAGGTGTGGGAGCACCCGTCGGTGCAAGAAGCCGCCGGTGTCGCCCAGGCGCAGGCCAACAAGCTCTACTCGGAGAGCAAGGACAAGCTCCAGTCGTCGAAGCTCGGCGAGAAGCTGCACGTGACGGCGGAGTCGTCCGACTCGGTGACGACGCCCAGCACGTCGACCACGAGCACGTCCTCTTCGACGTACTGATTTCTCATTGGGAACCGCCCCGGGCCATCAAGGTCCGGGGCGGTTTCCTGTACGGGGTCAGGACGCCGACGAGAAGGCGGCGTCGAACGCGGCCGTCGGGGCGTCGAAGGCGAGCCGACGGACGAACTGCAACGCCTCGGGCGCGCCGATCAGGCGGTCCATGCCGGCGTCCTCCCACTCGATCGAGATCGGGCCGTCGTAGCCGATCGCGTTCAGGGCGCGGAAGCAGTCCTCCCACGGCACGTCGCCGTGCCCGGTCGAGACGAAGTCCCAGCCGCGGCGCAGGTCGGCCCAGGGCAGGTGGGAGCTGAGCCGGCCCCGGCGGCCGTCGCCGGTGCGGACCTTCGCGTCCTTGCAGTCGACGTGGTAGATGCGGTCCTTGAACTCGAGGATGAAGTTGACCGGGTCGAGCTCCTGCCACACGAAGTGTGACGGGTCCCAGTTGAGCCCGAACGCCGGCCGGTCGCCGATGGCCTCGAGGGTGCGGCGGGTGGTCCAGTAGTCGTACGCGATCTCGCTGGGGTGGACCTCGTGCGCGAAGCGCACCCCGACCTCGTCGAACACGTCGAGGATGGGGTTCCACCGGTCGGCGAAGTCCTGGTAGCCGCGCTCGATCATGGCCGGCGGGACCGGCGGGAACATGGCGACGGTGTGCCAGATGGACGAGCCGGTGAAGCCGACAACCGTGTTCACGCCCAGCTTCGCGGCGGCGCGGGCGGTGTCTTTCATGCGGTCGGCGGCCCGCTGCCGTACGCCCTCGGGGTCGCCGTCGCCCCAGATGGCGGCGGGCAGGATGTCCTGGTGGCGCTCGTCGATCGGGTGGTCGCAGACGGCCTGGCCGACGAGATGGTTGGAGATCGCGAAGACCTTGAGGTTGTATTTGGCGAGCTGTTCGCGCTTGCGGTCGACGTAGTCGGGCTCGGCGAGCGCCCGGTCGACCTCGAAGTGGTCACCCCAGCAGGCGATCTCGAGCCCGTCGTAGCCCCACTCGGACGCGAGCCGGCACACCTCGTCGAAGGGCAGATCGGCCCATTGGCCGGTGAAGAGCGTGATGGGACGTGCCATTGCCGTTTTTCTCCCTCGGGCAGCCGTGATGAGGCGGGCGGCGAGGGAGGCCGCCCAAAGGTGGTGCACGGCGCATTAACGCCGGACCGGGATTGCGCCTCCCGATGGCCGGCTCGCCACCACCGACTCTAGACAACTCAGCGGGCGGCGCAAGGCTCGTTTTCCGGCTGGAGGCCGAGGGCGGCCAGCTCGGCCAGCAGGTACGTCACGTCGTTGGTGATCTGATCGGCGGTGGGGGTCGCACTGACCAGCGTGAGGTTCTCCGTGAGGGGCCCCTCGGAGCCGAACAGCTGACGGAGGCCGTCGCGCCACCCGCTCGTGGTCGCGCCGGGAACGGCGACGACGCGGACCTCGACGATGGCCAGGCCGGCGTCGGTGATGGTCTCGATGCCGGCGGCCGGGTCGTCCCAGGTGCGGGCGCAGTGTCCGAGGTCGAGGCAGACGCCGAGCCGGTCCTTGTCGACGCGGCTGAGGGCGGCGACCGTCTGCTCGGGACTGTCCAGGACGTATCCCTCGGCGGGCTGGAAGCCGACACGGACGGCGCGGCCGTTCTGCCAGGCGAGGTCGGCCAGGCCGTGCGACAGCCGGCGGAGGATGCCCAGGGCGGCCTTGTCCTCGGCCTCGGCCCAGCCCTCGCGCGGGCCCAGGCCGATGGTGCTGACCGTGCCCCGGACGGCGTCGTCGTCGAGGAGGTCGAGCAGCACCCGCGCGAGATCCAACGTGTACTCGCGCCGGGCGGGGTCGGTCCAGCTTTTTTCGGCGGCCTCCGCCGCGTCGCTGTTGGGGGGAGCGACGACGGCGGAGGCGCCCGCGGGGGAGGCACCCGCGTGTGAGTCAGGTCTTGAGGTCTCGCCGCCGCCCTCGGCGAAGAGCGCGCCGCTCAACGTGACGACTTCGAGCCGGCGGGCGTCGATTTCGGCACGAAGCCGGGTGCGGGCGCGGCTCTCGACGGCGAGGGCGGCGGCGAGTGCGGGAGGAAGCCAGAGATTGACGCCGAGCGCGTCGGCGCCGAGGCGGGCGCGAACCGCGCCGTAGGTATCGAGCTGCCGGACGACGCCCGGTAGATTGCTCGCCGATCCACTTGAAGATCGCGGAGCGATCTCACAACCTAGGTGCACGATCCGGCCGGAGGGGTGTCTCAGCCGCATACGAGTCCTCCCCGGACCAGAGCCCCGGCGCATCTGCACGTGCATCCGCACGTGCTCACCGGTCCAGTATGGACCATGCGGCCGCCGGTGCTCGACGCGCGCGTTGCCGGCCGTCGCACTGCCATGACGCCTCCATCCGTGGAAACTTCTGCCCTCGGATACGAGAGTCATGCGTCCACAGGATCAGCGGCGTACCCGTCGTGCGACGCGGTGACCCGCGCAAACATGATCTCGCCGACCGAGACGAATCGACGTACGGCGATGTCTTGGCCCTTGGTGACCAGCCAGTAGACCCCCCGCACCCCCACCCGCAAGGGTTCCCTTGGCGTTCATCGATGTGCGCCATGTGCAATTTCGGGCATGCACGAAACGATCACTCATGCACCCGCACGACAGGCTGCACCAGGCATTCGCCGCTCCTGGACGCTCTCCGCCCGGGTTACGCGTGCCGTCACCCGAACGGGTGCCCGTCAGCGGCCGAGCAGGCTCAGAACCGCCGTCACGGCGAGCAGAAGCAGGGCGGGCAGCAGCGCCGCGATCGAGACGTTGATCGCGCGGTACTTGCGGGTGGCGACGCTCGCGGTGGCCCAGACCTGCCGGGTCAACGCGGCGAAGAGCGCGGGCTGGTCGGTGGCCAGGGCGGAGTACGCGGCGGCGTAGGCGTCAGCGTCCGTGCCGAAGCGTTCGCTGATCGCGCGGTAGTAGATCAGCCCGGTCGGCTCCGGGCGGCCGGCCAGCCGGGGAAGCAGGGCCATGCCGGCCGCCGTGGCGGCCGCGATGATCGCGAGCGCGCAGGCCGCGGCCGATATCGCGAGGGCCGTCCCGCGCCGGTCGGCCGTGTTGACCAGCGTGTAGAGCAGGCTGCCGGTGACGCCGGCCGAGGCGAGGGCCGCGGTGGCCTTCCCGTCGGCGTGCCTGATCCATTCGACCATCAGGAACAGCGCGCGCCACGCGTCCTCGGGTGAGGGCTCGGACGAAGGAACAATGGAGGGCCGGGACCGACGACTGCGGGTGAAATTCACCAGCGTCACCTCCTCGCACGGCCTCACGTTATCCGCGCCGCGGAACCCAGAGCCAGACCTTGGCTTTGTACCCTTTCACCTCGATGTCCACGGGCCGCATGTCGGCCTGGGAAAGTGGTGCCCAGTTCGGTTTCACCACGCAGCTGTGTACGTGATCCGACAGAAGCGCGACCACATCGGCTTCCGCATTGCCGAGAAAGGCCTCCCGCAGCGGCCCGCTTTCCAGGAACCGGTGAATATGAATCATCAGATCACCGATGTAGCCGAGCCGGGAACGGGCGATCAGCCCGGACGAGATCGCGCATCGCAGCCGCAGCCGGTCCGCGTGCTCGGCGTTGTCCGCGGCCAGTTCGAGGCGGAGGCCGTCGAGCACGCCGGACACCGCGTCCTGCCACGCGCAACTGTCCGGGATGACGACCTTCATGCCATCGCCGTCGGGCTGCCAGTCCAGGTCCTCCAGGGCCAGGCCCAGGCGGCCGAGCGTACGGCCGACGATCTCGGCGATCCTCTCCTGCGCCTCCTCCATGCCGGGGCCGTCCCGGTCGGTGTACCGGACGAGGTCGACACCGAAGGCGAGCCGTGACCGCAGCTGGGCCGCCGCCGAGGACCGCCCGATGTCCGGCGCGCGGGCGCCGGCCATCCGCCGCGGATCCGGCATCGGCAGCACTTCGGCGAATGGGACCGAGGCGGCGGGTACCGCGTCCACCGGCACATCACTCCGATCGATCGGGGAATGGAGAACGAGCAGACGCCGTACGTCCAGAAGCCGCTGACCCGCATATGTCCCGAGCATGCGGGTGGCGATGGCGACCTGGCCGATCGGCGTGTAAGGACGCTCGCTGCGCGCATTGCCGGCGAAGGCCGCCCACACCTCGCGGGCCGTTCCGCGGAAATCGCCGGAAGCCATCTCGCGGCCGATCGCGATCAGCGCGACGGACAGCATCGCGAAAGCGTGATTGACGTCGGCCGGGAGCCGGCTGGGAACGCCGGCGGCGTCCTCGACGATGTCCTGGGCCGCGTATCCGGTCTCCTCGTCGGACCGCTCCACCCCGTCCCGGACGCGCCGCCCGGCCCGGCTCAGCCAGCCCGTCACGAACCACGACAGAGCGAGCGAGGCCGAGCCGAAGCAGGCAGCCCAGAAGACGCCGTCCAGCCATCCGGCCACGGCCGCGACGGCGCCGCCGTGGACAGTCGCGGCGGCCAGGCGTACGCCTCGTAAACACCCGCCCTCGTCGTCCCGCGGCGTCACCGGTCAGGTCCCCACGCCCAGGCGGCCGGCGAGGTGACGTTCAGCCATGTCGTGCGCGCGGCCGGCGCCGCCGCTCGCCACGCCGCGAGTTCGACGCGGCCGGCCGCGGTCACGTGGTAGATCCGGCACGGGGGTCCGCCGGCCGGGTCCGGCTCCTCCCATCGGCCCTCGACGAACCCGGCTTTCTCCAAGGTCACCAGCGCCTTGAAGACGGAGGGGACGGACAGCCCGGTTCGCCGGCTTATCGCCAGGCCGTGCGCGGGCCGTCGAAGGATCTCGGTGACAATCACGCCTCCGGCCCTGGTCAGATTCCGCAGCCTCATGACACCGGTCCTTACCGCCTCGGTCGGATACCCAACTGTCAACGGTGCCCGAAATATTCGGATACGGGCGGGGCCGGATATCGGGCCGCCGTGTCATCGCGGGCCCGGCGCCGTTGTGCAGATGTGCGCGCCGGAAACAGGTCCTCGCCGGGGTTCCTCGCCAAGATCCAGCTGATCGTCCTTCTCCTCGGCTGGGCGCTGCTGATGGTGCTGTCGACGGCCGTCGTGGCGACCGTCTGCTTCTTCCTGATCAGCCTGCCCATCGACCGGCCGGCGCCGAGGGCCGTAGCGCCTCCGCCCGCTCACCAGCACGCCACGCCGACCCCCGCCACGGCGTCGCCTTCGAGCGCGCCGAGCAGGGCGGCGCCGAGCAGGGCGGCGCTGAGTCCGCGCAGTCGTCCGGCCGAGCCTGAGCCGAGCGCGACCGCCCCGTCCGGACCCGCCATGGCGCCCAGCGGCTCACGAACGCGGGCCGAAGCACCCCCAGCCGCCACGAGCCCGGCGGCCCCGAACCCGGCGGCTCCGAACCCGGCGGCCCTGAACCCGGCGGCCCCTACCCCGCCGGCCGTCCAGGTCGGTCTCGCGTTGTCCTCCGACCGGACGACGTTGCGGGTTCGGGTCGACGGAGCGCCGGCGGCCGGCACCGTCACCGTCCTGCTCGATGGCCGCGTGTGCGAGACCGGTGCGCCGATCCCGGCCGAGCGTGAGCTGCGGATCGACCTCCGGGTCTGCCGCTCGGCGCGGGACGGCGCCGAGGTCACGGTCGCCGTCGAGGCCGCCGGCCGTCCCGCGCGGCGGTGGACCGCCGATGTGACGGGGATCCTCGACGGACTGTCAGGCCGTGCCGCCCCGGCGTAAGTCCTCCTGGAGGCGGCGCAGACGGCGGCGCAGCTCGGCCGTCGTCTCCGCCGCGGGCACGCCGTCGCGGGCCGCGACCGCACGGCGGAGCTCCGCCAGCAACAGGTCTTCGAGAGTGTCGGTCATCGTGGGCTCCTGTCAGCGGCCGCAGTACGCCAGCGCGGCCCACAGCTCCGGCCGGGTCAGGTCGGTGGTCCGGACGGTGTGCAGGTGGGCCCCGGTGAGCAGGGGCGACAGCGGACGGTCGGGGTCCCTCATCCATCGGCGTACGGCGGCGACCGCGGCCGCCGGCGCCAGCCGGTCGTCGACCAGACGCAGGTGGAGCATGAACAGGGCCAGGGCGGCGACCGGCGGCGGAACCGGCCGCAGCCAGCCGACCACGCCGGTGAAACCCGCGTCCAGCAACGCCGGGTCGGCCGCGCCCTCGGCGAGGATCACCAGGCCGCCCGCGCCGTGCGACGTCGTCAGGTCCAGCCGCGAACCGCCGGCCAGTTCGGCCTCGGTGCCGTCGATGCCGCAGGCCAGGTGGGTCAGACCGGCCGTGGGCAGGTGCCGGAGCACGTCCTCGGCCGTGCCGGGGGCGTCCACCGGTTCGAGGGCACGCCCGGCGCAGAGGGACTCCGGGTAGAACAGCCGGCGTACCGCCATGACCTCGGGCATCGCCGGGTCACGGTCGCCGCGCGGGTTGACCACGAAAAGGGACGGGCCCGCCGTGGCTTCCCGGGAGGCCAGCCGGATCGCCTGGGCGCCCGACGAGACGTACGAGATCCCGGAAGCCGGAGGGTCAGGCAGAAGACCAGCCACCAGAAGGTTTTCCGGGGGAACGGAATCCGGCACGTCGAGCCGGGCCGTGGCCGCGTCGAGGCGCAGCAGGCCGCCGGACGGATGCGCGTAGAGGAGCGCCGGCGCGCCGAGTTTCCGGACCGCGGCGGCGATCGCGTCCGGTGACGGCACCGGGACGGCGGGACGTGCGGGCAGCGTGACGCCGGTGATCGCCTCGACGGCGTCCAGGCTGTCCGGGTCCTGCGGCGACCGGGGTGACGCCGCCGCCACCTCGAAGGCGGTGAGCGCTTCGGCCGCCCGGCCCTCCGCGAGCATCCAGCCGGCGAAGAGAAGCGCGTTCTCCCGGTACGGCTCCGGGCCGCGCAGGGCCTCCATTCCCGCCCGCCGGCTGAGCTCGGCGTCGCCGCGGTCGTGGTATGCCGAGGCGAGGCGCCACCAGGCCCGCGTGCGCCGGCCGCCGTCCTCGAGTTCACCCACGAGCCGTTCCGCCGTGGAGATCGGTTCCTTTTCGAGGGCGAGGTGCGCTCCCCCTCGTACATCCGCAAGCAGTTGGGCATGCTCGGCCGCTGTGGTCAGCATGTCGTGCCAGGGGTGGCCGGACGGCACGGTGATCTGGAACGGCTCGCGGCGGCACAGGGCCGCGAGGTCGGCCGCGGCCGGAGTCAGGGAGGGGATCTTCTCGGCGTACGAGGAGATCTCGGTGATCGCCCCGGCCAGCGGGCGCTCCTCGTCGAGCACTCCCCCGACGGCCTCCACCACCACGACCGCCGCCGGATGGTCGGGCGGCACGTCGGCCATCGCGGCCCGGAGTTCGGCACGGGCGCCGTCGAAGGCGCCGTCGTCAGTGTCGCCCCAGCCGTTGCCGTCGCGCCGCTCGCGCAGGGACAGGCCGACCGCCAGCAGCAGCCGGTCGACGCCGTCCTCCGGAGCCGCGTTGGCCGCCGCGCCCACGAAGGCGTCGAGATCGCCCGGCGCCACCGCCGACGGACCCGCCAGCAGCAGATCACGGGCCTGGTCCCACACGGGCCGCCGGGGATCGGGAACCAGCGACGCCAGCCGGTCGTGGGCCGCCCGGCGGGCCGAGCCGGGCTCGGACCGGGGCGCCGGCACCGGCGCCGGGCGGCGCGGCGGCACCGTCGGCGGCTGGTGGGCCGGGGCGTCCATGACCGTGGTCGGATAGGTGAGCGGGTCGCCGATGGTCCAGTTCATCTTCGGCATGCCCTGTTGCTGAAGCCGCTGCATCACCGCCATCGACTCCATGAGCTTGCCGATGTCGAAGCCGGCCACGTTGCCGCTGAGCAGCGGCCCCAGCGCCTCGGCCAGGGTGAGCATGGTCCGGGCCATCGTGGCGATGTCCTCGCTCATCGCCGGCCCGTCCAGAATCTCGCGGAAGAGCCGGGCCGCGCGGTCGATGTCGTCGCCGGCGCCGGTCGGCGCCCCGTGCAGAAATCCGCCGCGGGCGGCGGCCGGGTTCATGGCCTCGGTGGCCCGTGCCAGATAGAGCTGGCCCAGATAGAACCTGGCCATGACGACCTGCGCCGGCGGGACGCTCGGGAACTTCAGGGCCTCGTCCAGGACGAAGACGGCGGTGTCCCGATCCTTGGTGCTGCCGCCGTGGGTGCCGTGCCGCGCCGCGAGATAGGTGCCGAGCTGCACCGCCACCTGCCCCCGGGCCGGGTCGCCCGGGTCCAGGAGCCGGTACGCCTCGTCCCACACCTCGATCGCGGCCGACAGGTGGGGCAGGGCCGCCGGTTGTCCCGGACCGGCCGTCCAGTAGCGCTTGTTGAGCATCTGCCCGAGCTCGGCCAGCTTCGGGAGCCGGGCCGGGCCGTCCAGCCGGGACAGCTCGTCCCGGACCCTCGCGATGTCGTCGTCCACGGTCTCGCCACCCTTTCGAAAAGTCACTGGCCCCAGTGGACGAAGCCCGCCCACGACACGACACGCGCCGGCTCGGTGTCCGCGAGCATGCGGCGCAGCGGGGGCGGCATGCCCTCGGGCGGCCGCCGGCCGTCGTCGAGCATCCACATCTGCGCCTGGCGCAGCGCGTCCCACGGCGGGCGGCCCTCGGCCGTCAGGAAGTGGTGGAACATGTACATGAGCAGGGAGGTGTCCTGGTCGGGGATGCTCCACTGGGTGGACAGCACCGAGCGGGCGCCGCCGGCCAGGAACATCGTGCCGATGCTGTACGCCTCGTCGTAGCCGTGGATCGACCGGCCGGTGTGGCAGGCGGCCAGCACGACCAGCGCCACTTCCCGCTCGACCGACGCCATCACACCGACGAGCTCGCCGGCGGTCAGGTCGCCGCCGGCCAGCAGCAGATGCGACGACGCGGCGGCCCGGTCGGTGGTCATGACGCCGTGTGAGGCGAGGTGCAGCATGGTGCCGGCCTCGCTGCTGTCGGCGCGCAGCCACCGGCGTACGTCATCGGCAGTGCCGGCGCCGGAGAGACTGACCCGCCCGTCCGGCCTCCGGCCGACGTAGGTCGCGCCCGGATAGAAAGAGCGGTGGATGGCGTACGCCTCGAGGCGCGCCGACCGCAGATCGGGCGCCCGCCCGCCGGTGTCCGGATCGGCCAGCACCAGACCGGCCCGCGTGATCCGGACCGGATCGGCGGCGGCGGTGTCGCAGAGCATCCGGGCCGAGGCCGCCTGCGACAGGGCGACCCGTTCCACCACGTACGTCCCCTCGGGGTCGCGCGCCGCCTGCCACGGCACCCGGGCCAGGTCGCCCATGGGGATCAGCACGAGCCGCGGCACCCGGTCCCCGCTCGGATAGGACGCGGTCAGCGGGCCCATCGCAGCCTTCCAGGCCCACGCGCACAGCGCGTCGAGGCTGTCGTCGACCGGCTCGTCGTCCTCACCCACGTCGCGGGTCGCGGCCGCGGTCAGGTGGACGCCCTCGGCGAGGACGAGATGCGGCAGGGGCACGTAGCGGGCCGGGCCCTCTACCGGCGCGATCACCGCCCAGCCCGGCGCCGGCGCCTCGGCGGGCACGAGATAGACCAGCGCGTCGGCGCCCAGCCGGGCCAGCGCCCGCTGGATCTCGTCCAGGTCGGGCGGGTCGAGCAGGCCGGTGTCGCTTGCCAGCACCTCCAGGACCTGCTCGCGCAGCCGCGGCGACGGCGCCGAGGTGGCCCGCCACCGGTCGGCCAGGTCGCGGTGCCCGGCGTCGGCCAGCCGGGTGCACGGGTCGCGGAGCTCCGTGGTGGCGAACAGCATCAGCCCGCGCCCGGCGTCCAGGGCGCGCAGCGCGTCCGCGGGCTGGTGGTCGATCAGGCAGCGGCTGGCCGCGGCCATGGCCTCCCGCGCCGCCTCGGCCGCGACCGCGCGGGCCGACGCCGGGTCGGGCTGGAGCAGGATCCGCCAGACATATCCGCGCAGGCCCTCCAGCGCGGCCAGCCGGGCCGGGGCCGAGTCGCCCCGGCGGCGGTGCAGGCCGGCCAGCATCTCGTTGACGAACGACCAGTGCTGGTGCTCGGGGCCGCCGGCCTCGGCGCGGGCCTCGGTCAGCAGGTCGATCGCCTCGTCCACGTCGGCCAGCGCGCCGGTCGCCTCCGACCGGCGGTTGAGGGTCAGCGCGAGCGTGGCCAGGCAGAACACGCGCTGCGGGTGGCCCGGCGGGGTCAGCTCCAGCGCCTGCCGCACCTCGTCCACCTCGCCGCTCAGGCCACCGCCGGCCATCAGGTGGAACGCCCGCTCGGCATCGTTCGCGCCCGGCGGCGGCTCGGGCAGGGCCGTACCCGTCAACATCGCGGTGAGGGTCGGCCCGACCTCGGCCATCGCCTCGCGCAGCGGGTTGCCCTCGGGCAGATCGCCGGAGCGGGCCAGCACGTCGGAGAACCTCGCCGCGGCGGCCATGTCGTCGCCGTTCTCGTGCGCCTCGATCGCCTCGAAGTAGCCGGGCATCAGGTCCATCATCGGCGCGATGCCGGGAGCACCGCCCGCGAGACCGCCGAGGCGGGCCAGTGCTTCCCTCATGGAGGCGGCGTCGGTGGCCGACACCGCCGTGTGCATGGTGTCGAACAACGTCCGCAGTCGCGGGTCGGCGCCGTACTCCTCGGACAGGCTCGCCAGCTCGGCCTTCACCCCGCTCGCGTCGACGGGGCCGCGCCGCGACACCGCGGCCATCAGCGCGTCCAGCCGCGCGGCGATGTTGTCGTCCGGTCGTGCCATCGCTCTCCCCCTCGTCGTGCGTCCACCTGGTTCTGACGGACGACGGCCCGGGTGGGCGGCTAGCGTTCGTCTTCGGTACGCAGGATCTCCAGCACCGTCGACACGATCCGGTCGAGTCGCTCGGCGTCGCCGAGCACCCGCTCGACCACGCCGGCCGGCTCGTCCGGATCGGCGCCGAAGACCGTGGTCAGCACCTCGACCACCACGACGCGGGCCGGCTCGCCGCGGGCCAGCCGGGCCCGGATGAGCCGCACGGCGCCGTGGGCCAGGGCGGTGAGCAGGCGCTCGTGCTCGTCGGCGGCGTCGGTGGCGGGCTCGCCCCGGCCCTCCAGCTGCGCGGCCGAGACGACCGGCGGCTGTTTGTGGCCCAGCGGCACCTCCACGTACTGCTCGTACCACTGCGGCCGCTTGTTCATGGCGCCGAGCACAGCCCGGATGTCGGCGCGCACGTCGGACTCGCCGTACGACGACCACCCACCGTGGCGCTCGCAGCGCCGCACGATCCAGCTGTCGACCGGCCACAGGTCGTGTCCGGCCGTGGCCGGCGTGCCCACCCAGATCAGGATCTGGGTGGCCAGGTCGATCAGCCAGGCGTCGCCGCCGAGCTCGGTGGCCAGCCAGGCCGGCACCCGCGGGCGTTGCAGGGCGCCGTTCGCGCCGCGCCGGCGTCGGTGCCCGTCCACGGTGGCCGGCACCAGGCGGCTGGCGATCCAGCCCTCCAGGTTCTCGATCGGCGTGCTCGCCCGGCGGGTGACGTCCTCGACGACCGCCTCGACGTCGTTCTCGAAGCGGTCCAGGCAGTCGGCGGCCAGGCGGCTCACCGAGCTCGCGCAGCCCGCGTGCCCCCGGCCCAGCTCGATCTTCTGCGTGAGCCGCCGATAGACGACCGGCCAGGCGATGGCGTACGTGGCGCCGGTCAGCCGCAGCCGGTCCGGTCCCGACATGCTCGCGATCGTGGCGGCCAGCAGACCCCGGCTCGCCAGGTCGCGAACCTCGTCGACGCCGTTCGTGTGGGTCGTTCCCAGCACCGCGCCCTCCCAGGAAATCTCAAGGTGACTCACCCTGACCCAGGAAGTCGCGGACGGTGAACAGCGACATGTTTTGTTCTGGCCGCCGGTCAGGCAGCGCGGCCACCGGCTCAGAGGAGGCATTCCGGCAACATGGTCCACAAGAGAGCGTCGGAAGGAGGATGGCATCGGGTGAACGACTTAGCCCGGGAGTGTGAAAACCTGGAGCGATGAGCGGCGACGAACCGGCACCGGACGCCCTGTCCGACTACCTGCGGTCGGAGCTGCGCGCGTCGAACGTCGACCTCGAGGCTCGCCTCCGCCGTATTGAGGCGATGCTGGCCGAATTGCCGGGATCGGCGGGAGACGCGACAAACTCTCGTTATTCGGAGCCCTGTCCGGAGAAGACTGATGAAGGCAGTTCTTCACTTCTGGACGGAGGCAACGATGCCAGGAAACCGAGCAGTGGTGTATGAGGGCCCAGGCCAGGTCGCGGTCCACGAGATCGACTATCCGACGTTCGAGCTGAAGGACGGCCCGGGCGTCAACAAGGCGAACATCGGGCGCCAGGCAAGGCACGGCGTCGTCCTCAAGACGATCGCCAGCAACATCTGCGGCAGCGACCAGCACATGGTGCGCGGGCGGACCACCGCCCCGGCCGGCCTGGTGCTCGGTCACGAGATCACCGGCGAGGTGGTCGAGGCGGGACCGGACGTCGAGTTCGTCAAGGTCGGTGACGTGTGCTCGGTGCCGTTCAACATCGCCTGCGGCCGGTGCCGCAACTGCAAGGAGGGCAAGACCGGCATCTGCCTGAACGTGAACCCGGACCGGCCCGGATCGGCGTACGGCTACGTCGACATGGGCGGCTGGATCGGCGGGCAGGCGGAGTACGTGCTGGTGCCGTACGCGGACTGGAACCTGCTCCGGTTCCCCGACCGCGACCAGGCGCTCGAGAAGATCCTCGATCTCACGATGCTGAGCGACATCTTCCCGACCGGCTATCACGGCTGCGTCAGCGCGGGCGTCACGACCGGTTCCACGGTGTACGTCGCCGGCGCCGGCCCGGTCGGCCTGGCCGCGGCGACCTCGGCCTACCTGCTGGGCGCGGCCGTGGTGATCGTCGGTGACCTGAACGAGGAGCGGCTGGCCCAGGCCCGCAGCTTCGGCTGCGAGACGGTGAACGTCGCGCAGGGCGACCCGACCGACCAGGTGCGCCAGATCCTCGGCCGCGACGCCCCGGCCATCGGCGAGCCGCTGGTCGACGCGGCGGTCGACGCGGTCGGCTTCGAGGCCCGCGGCCACGGCCAGAACGCGCAGACCGAGATGCCGGCCACGGTCCTCAACTCCCTGATGACGATCACCCGTGCCGGCGGCGCGATCGGCGTGCCCGGCCTCTACGTGACGGGCGACCCGGGCGGCGTCGACGAGGCGGCCAAGGAGGGTTCGCTCTCGCTGCGCCTGGGCCTGGGCTGGGCCAAGTCCCACTCCTTCGTCACCGGCCAGTGCCCGGTGATGAAGTACAACCGCAACCTGATGATGGCGATCCTGCACGACAAGGTGCAGATCGCGAAGAACGTCAACGCCACGCCGATCTCCCTCGACCAGGCCCCGCAGGGCTACCAGGAGTTCGACAAGGGCGCGGCCCGCAAGTACGTCCTCGACCCGCACGGCGTCGTGGGCAAGCGAGCGGCCTGACCTCTTCGAGCGGGCAGGCCATCCGGCCTGCCCGCTCGCCTAATCGAAGCCGGCGGGCAGCCGAAGCCCTTCCGCGGCGAGGTTCTCCTCCAGGTGGGCGATGCTCGCGGTGCCGGGAATCGGAACCATGACCGGCGACCGGCGCAACAGCCACGCGAGCGCGACCTGGGTCGCGGTGGCGCCGATCTCGGCCGCGACGGCGGCGATCCGATCGTTCTGGCCCGACGTCCCCGCCGCCACGGGCCGCCACGGCAGGAACGCGATGCCGTCTCGCTCGCAGGCGGCGAGCACCGGTTCGTGCTCGCGGTCGAGCAGGTTGTACCGGTTCTGCACGCTGGCCACCTCGACGATCCCCCGGGCCTGAGCAAGCTCGTCGACGGTCACCTCGGACAGCCCGATCCGGCCGATCTTGCCCTCGTTCCGAAGATCGCGCAGGGTGCCGACCTGGTCGGCCAGTGGCATCTCGGGGTCGATCCGATGGAGCTGGAGCAGGTCGATCCGTTCCACCCGCAACCGCCGCAGCGCCCGGTCGACCTGGTCCCGCAGGACGGACGGGCGGCCGTCGAGCCGCCACTCGCCGTCCGGGCCGGATCGTTCGACGCCGACCTTGGTCGTGATGACCAGGCCCTGCGGATAGGGGTGGAGGGCCTCGGCGAGCAACTCCTCGTTGGCGCCGCCGCCGTACAGATACGCGGTGTCGATCAGCGTGACGCCCAGCTCGACCGCCCGGCGGGCCACGGCGAGGGCGGACTCGCGGGCCGCCGCCGGTGCCGTCGGCAGGTGCATGGCGCCGAAGCCGATACGCCGTTTCATCGTGCTCATCGCGCTCATCGCGCTCATCGCGGGAAGGACTCGCGGATCGCCTCGTCGACCGGGCGGCCGGTGGGCGGCTCGACGAAGAGGTCGGTGAGCAGCAGGGCCGCGGCGTGCGAGGGGTCGACGCCGGACTGTTTGCGGGTCGCCCTCTGGAGGGCGCCGCCGGCGCTCAGGGCCGCTCGCACGACGGCGGCCGGGAGCGGTCGCACCTGGCGCGCCGGGCCGGCTATGCGGGCGATCATCTCGGCCCACGTCAGGTTCTGATCGGCGACCGGGATGTCGTCGCCGCTGCGGTTCTCGAGGGCGTCCACGGTCGTCTCGGCCACATGCCGGGCGGTGGTGACGGCGGTGCCTCCGGGCGGCGCCACGAGAGGGAACCGTGAGCGGGCCCATTTGCCGAGAGGGCCCGACCAGTTCGGGAGGCGGTCGCCGGATCGGCCGAAGACGAAAGGCAGTTCCAGTACGGCTACCGGCAGATCCGGGCCGGCGGCGGCGCGGCCCTCATGTGCCTGTTCCCGGCGACAGCGGATGTACGTGTGGTGCTCGGTCAACCGCCATTGTGGATGCAGGCGGTCGAAATACGTGTAGTACGAACCCATGAGGGCGCCCCGGGTGAGGCCCTCTTCCCGGGCCGCGGCGAAAAGGCGTACGACCGGGTCGATCATGTCCCGCCGAAAGGCGGGGTAGATCGGCTGGGGCAACGGTTTCTGCTCGTCGGTGCGCGTGGCCAGGACGACGCCGTCGCAACCGGACAGAATGGGCCGCGGATCCCCGCTCTTGACATCGAAGGCGTGGTCGACGCCGGGGCGCGGACTCCGCGCGGCCGTTATCGCCTTGTGCCCGCGCTCGCGCAGCACCTCCACGACTTGGGCACCGATCAGGCCGCTTCCACCGACGACGAGAATTCGCACGTACGCATCGTCGCGCGCCCGTCAAGCCTTCGGGTTGACCGCGTACAGGCAGCCGGCGCTCTTGCCGACCAGCCGCAGGCCGACCAGGTCGCCGGCGCCCCAGGTGGCCTTCTTGGTGGTCAGCATCGGGTACATGATCTCGTACTTGTCGCTGATCTTCGGGTGGTCGAGACCGACCGCGTGACCGATCTCGTGCATCAGCAACTGGCCGGTGGTGCCGCCCTTTCCGGCCGCGAAACCGCGCGCCATCTTCTTGGTGAGGGTGGCATTGAGAACGACCCGGCCCTCGGTCATGCTCCATGCCTGGGCGCCGGACGCGGTAAAGGCGCCGCGGGCCATGTAGCCGCCCATTCCGGCCGTGGTCGTGGTCTTTCCGAGCATGCTGCTGTGCACGCCCGGGGTGACCCAGGCGATCACGATCTCGGTGCCGGACGGATAGACGCCGCTGTAGCCCTTGTTGGCCGAGGGGATGGCCGCCGTCGTCCCCGCGTACCGGAAAGTCAGGCCCGTCGCCTTGGCGACGTTGGCGAATGCTGTCTTGACCTCGGGCAGGGAATTCTGCGGGGCGCGGGTCAGATTGACGCGGTAATCGATGGGGCCTGAGCACGGATTCCAGCGGGCGACCGGCCCTTTGCCGTCGGTCTGGCTGAGCAGTTTGTAGGCCTTCGCGTTGCCCGCGGCCTGCGCGACGCCCGGCTGCATGATGATCAAGGGCAGGGCGGCGACGACGGCGAAGGCGGCACGGGACCAGCGGGGCATGGGGGACTCCGATTCTCTTGCGGACCCCGAAGATCGGCAGCCCGCGCCCCGATCCGAGTTGCCGTTCGGTAGTTATCCACAGCCCCCGCACGATCTTCCGCGCCTTCGGTACTGTCGGTCGATCGAACGGAGGTCAAATGCGCAGAAACAGTGATGAAACACGCCCGCAGTTGGCCGACGAGACCGTCGACCAGGCGGTACAGGCCGCCCGGGGCGGCCGGCTGCACGAGCTCGAAGACAGCCTCATGCTGCTGACCGGCCCCCTCGGCGAGCAGGAGGTCAACCGCGCCCTGCTCACGGCCCTGCTAGGCGCCGTCCGACGCTGCTGGCGACAGGGATGGCAGCCGGCCGAGCTGGCCCGGTGCGCCCGCCGCGACCAGTCGGCGCGCCACGCCAAGCTGATGGGCGACGCCATGGCGGCCGAGATGCGCGCCCACGCGGCCGCCACCACCGACCACCGGTGGCAGGCACAGATCGCCGACCTGGGCGCCACGGTGTGGTGGGAACACGACGACCTTTATCTGACGGCATGGGCCGAGCGCGAAAGCCTCCCCCGCCTGACCGCGATCGTCACGGTGGTCGAGGCCCTCTGCCTGCTCGACTCCCTGCCCGCGATCGAGCAGATCATCCCGCCGCCCGGCGCGCCGTCTTCCTTCACGGAGACGGCCGATCTCGACCAGCGCACGCTGCTCAAGGTGCGCGCCCTGCTGGCCAAGGCCGAGTCGACCGACTTCCCCGAGGAGGCCGAGGCGTGCACGGCGAAGGCGCAGGAGCTGATGGCCCGCCACCGCATCGACCACGCCCTGCTGACGGTGAAGACGGGCCGTCGTGACCGGCCGGCCAGCTTGAGGGTGGCGGTCGACAGCCCGTACGAGGCCCCGAAGACCCTGCTCCTCCAGGTGGTCGCCGAGGCCAACAGCTGCCGAGCGGTGTGGACGAAGAGATTCGGCTTCTCCACCTTGATCGGCTTCCCCACCGACCTGAACACCACCGAGATCCTCTTCACCTCCCTGCTGGTGCAGGCGACCAGGGCGATGACCCACGAGAGATCAAGCGCGAGATCCTTCCGCCAGTCGTTCCTGACGGCATACGCCTCCCGCATAGGCGAACGCCTGACCGCGGCCGTCCAGGAGGTGACCCCCGCGGCCGACTTGCTGCCGGTGCTGGCCGCCCGGGACGACGAGGTCGACGAGGAGCTCGACAAGCAGTTCCCCCACGTAACCCACAGAACAACAACGGTAAGCAACAGAGCCGGCTGGCTGTCAGGCCGAGCAGCCGCCGACCGAGCAGCCTTGCACGCCCGCCAGGAGGTGACGAACCGCTGACGACATAGATGGACTTCCCTTGTTAGCGTCGAGAGCCATGACCGCCAGGCCAAGGCCCCACGAAGGCGACAGCGGTCCTCCACGCCCACCAAGGCCCAGAGTCCCGACCAACGTGGACGACGCCCACGACACCGTGGCGATGGTCGCCGGCGCCGGCCGACCGGGCACCGCCCATTCGGCTCCGCGGCCCGCGCCGACCGCGGGCGACGTCGAGATGGCCGCGGTCATGAGGCGCTACGAGCAACTGGGAGACGAGCCACCACGGTTCAACATCGCCGAGAACGAAGCCGCGCATCGGCGTGCTCACACACTCGATCATCACGGGCCGGACATCCCTCTCCAACGGCACCTCGGACCGAAGACCGTCGAGGGGCGTATCTATGGGGATGGCGAATGGAACGACGCCGTCAACGCCTCTCTCAGATGGACCGATCCCTCGACCATGCATCGAGAGATCAACGGCTACATCCAGCAGAACTGGTCGCGCATCCGCGACGACCTGGCATTGGAGGAATCTCACGACGGCTTGTTCAACGCGGGTCATCGGATCGGCGAGGGTTACTACAACAACGGCATGTATGGCGTCGGCCCACGTCAGGCCGAGTACATCACGACCAGTCTCGTCAGGATCCGCATAAAGCTCGTGAAGGACGCCGATCCGGCACAGCCTTACCTCCTCACCGCCTACCCGGCGGCGCTAGGGTCTTGAATCATGGACACGTCAGGCCTGCCCGAGTCGCTTCGCGCGCGCATCGCGGAGCGGTCGGCGCTTTCGCCCATCGACAAGGTGCGCGCACTGCTGCACAGCTACGTCCACGACGCGGACAGCTTCGAAGAGGTCCGTGAAGAGCTCCAGGACACGGCGGAGACCAACACCCTCTTCCTCGAGCAATACCAGGTCGCCTTGGAAACCATCCTTTCCGAGCCTCAGCCCGAGGGAACGCTCCTCCGCCTCGTCGCCGGTGACGGGAACCGTGGTCTGGACGACCCGACGGACGCCTCGGCCGATGTCTACCTCCGCCGGCTCCTCGAGACTCTTCGCTCGGTGATCGCTGCTGCCAAGGGGTAGCGCTCGCCTCCTAGCATCCATAGGCATGACTGGCGCTCTCGGTGAAAGTGACTTTCTCACGCCCGACGGCTCGCGCGCCTATCTTCGGGACTGGAAGCAGCGCGTCGATCAGAATGCTGTCAACGCTCAAGCTCTGAGTGAGCGGCTCGGTGAACTGCGCGCCGCCGGGCGTGATGGCAATGATCTGGTCGAAATCACCGTTGATGCCTCTGGGGTGTTGCGGGATATTCGCTTCACCGATCGGATTCAGCGGGTTGCGCCGGATGTTGTCGGGCGGGCCGTCATGGCTGCTCTGCGCGAGGCTCGGCACGAGGCCGGCCGGCGGACCCAGGCGATCATCGTGGACACCGTGGGGGCCGACTCCCTTGCCGGGCGGGTCATCGGCGAACGGCTGGAACAGCATGGCTGACGGGTTCTCGGTTGACGCCGCGCAGATCCGGGCGCACGCCGCCAAGATTGACGCTGTGCAGGAGCGGTTCTCCGCTGTCAAAGCGGCCAGCTCCGCCATCACTCAGGACGACGCCGCGTACGGGCTGCTCTGTGGCTGGATCTCCGGGATCCTGGAGTCGCGGCACGTGCGGCAGGACCAGCTCATCGCGTACGTCGAGGAGAATCTGCGGCTCGCCGGTGATGCTCTGCGGCAGACCGGCGCCGGCTACGAGCAGGTCGATGACGCGGCCGCCCAGCGTCTGCGGAAGGCGGGCAACCTGTGAGCTCCTCGCTGGTCGCCAACGTCATCAACCCGGGCGGCAGCACCACCGGCGCCTCCCTCGTCGACAGCTTTCAAGGGCTGCACCAGTCCGTGAGCAGCCGCAACTGGGTCGACGGCGCCCTCGCCGGGGGCGCCTTCGCCCTCGAGGCCACCGCCACCGTGCTCGACCCCTTCAGTTCGCTGCTGGCCAACGGGCTCGGATGGGCCATGGAGTATTTCGAGCCGCTGCGCGAGGTTCTCGACAAGCTCGCCGGCATTCCCGACCGTGTCGCCTCCCACGCCGCCACCTGGCAGAACATCTCCGGCGAGCTTCAGTCGATGTCCGCCGACCTCCAAGGGCATCTGGCCGCCGATCTTCCCGACTGGCAGGGTCCGGCCGCCACCACATACCAGTCCCTGATGGCCAACAACGTCGACGCCCTGGGCGGACTCAGCGTCCTCGCCGCCACCATGTCCTCGGCCACCGAGGCCGCCGGCAACCTGGTCACCTTCACCCGCGACATCGTCCGCGACCTCATCGCCGACCTGGTGGCCCGCGTCATCGTCTGGGCCGCCGAGGCGCTCCTGGTCATCACCATCCCGATCGTCGCCGCCCAGATCGCCTCGGCCGTCGTCAAATGGGCCGGCCGCATCCTCGGCTACACCACCGCCCTCATCACCAGCCTCACCAACCTGACCCGCCTCATGCAGGGCTGACAGCGTCACGCTTTCGAGCGGGTTCCCAGCAGAGCGCTCAAGCCTCCCGCCCTCTGCAGTTTCTGCCAGCCGAGGCGGATACCGCCCAGGGCGGCCAATGTGGACTGGATCAGGACCAGGTACATGAGCTGGCGGTAGACGAACTGCTGCAGCGGGACGGCCCACATCGGTTTCAGGGACTCTCGGTCCAGGCGGAAGGCGTACGCCGTGCTGGCCAGCTGGATGCCCAGCATCGCGAACCAGGCGATCAGTGTTTCGAGCGGATCCAGGAAGATCAGGCCGTAGATCAGGAAGACGTCGATCAGCGGGGACAGCAGGGGCATCAAGGTCTGGAAGAGGGCCAGGTTGATCAGGCCCCGGCGGCCGAACTTTCCGCCGGGGCCCCGTTCGATCAAGGCCCGGCGGTGCTTCCACATCGCCTGCATCGTGCCGTAGCTCCAGCGGTAACGCTGGCGCCACAGCTGGCGGATCGTTGTCGGGGCCTCCGTCCAGGCTCGGGCGTTCTCCTCGTAGACCACGCGCCAGCCCGCCCGGATGATGGCGATCGTCAGGTCCGTGTCCTCGGCCAGCGTGTCGTCGCTGAGACCGTTCACCTGGGACAGGGCCGTGCGGCGGAACGCTCCGATCGCCCCGGGGACCGTGGCCATGCAGCGCATCTCGTCGTAGGCGCGGCGGTCGATGCTGAAACCGACCACGTATTCGATGTGCTGCCAGCGGGCGATCATGCCCTTGCGGTTGGCGACCTTCGCGTTGCCGGCCACGGCGCCGATCGACTTGTCGGCGAAGGGCTGCACGAGGTGACGTACCGTGTCCGGCTCGAAGACGGTGTCGCCGTCCATCATCACCACGACTTCGGTCGTCGCGGCGGCTATCCCGGTGTTCAGGGCGGCCGGCTTTCCCGCGTTGGGTTGCCAGATCACCGTCACATTCTTGAAGCCCAGGGAATCGGCGATTTCGGCCGTGCCATCCGTCGAGCCGTCGTCCACCACTATGACGCGGATCGGATAGGTGCTGGCGGCCAGCGATCGGACGGTGTCGGCAATGCATTCCTTTTCGTTGTACGCGGGCACGACCACCGTCACCGGTTTCTCATACCGGATCTGGCGGGAGCGCCGATGACGGCGGGCGTGGCGGCGGCCCAGGATCAGCATGAGCGCGAGCCGGGCGATCGTCAGCACGCCGAAAGCCACCAGCAGCCAGGTGAACCAATGGGTGACGAGCTGGGCGATCAGCACGGCCAGGACGATGCCGCCGCCGAGGATCCGCGAGTCGGCCGACGCGGCCGGGTTGACCGTCGACATGCCGGTCACGTCGGCGACCGTGGTGAAGCTGTAGCCCTTCTTCAGGAGCTCGGGGATGACCGTGGACAGGGCCGACGCCGTACGGGACCGGTCGCCTCCGCCGTCGTGGAACAGCAGGATGGCGCCGTCGTCGTCCTCGGGGGTGACCGCCTTGATGATGTCGTCGATGCTGACCGAGGGTTCCCAGTCGCGGCTGTCGAGGTTGTTGACGACGGTGAGGTAGCCGCGCTCCCCCATGTCCTGGATGACGGTCCAGTTGGTGTTGTCGAGCGCGTCGACGGTCGACGAGTACGGCGGCCGGAAGATCACGCTGGAGACGCCGGCCGCGCCGGCCAGGGCGAGCTGCGTCTCCCGCATCTCGACGGTGCGACGCCACTCGTTCTTGGTGGACATCTCCGGATGGGTGAACGTGTGGATGCCGATCTCGTGGCCCTCGTCCTTCACCTGGCGTACGAGGCCGGGGTACTTGGCGATCTCCGAGCCGATCATGAAGAACGTGCCGGGCACGTGGTACTGGGCCAGCACCTTGAGGATCTCCGGGGTGTACTCCGGGTCGGGGCCGTCGTCGAAGGTCAGCACGATCTGCTTGCTGGGGGTGCTGACCGTCTTGGTGGTGGTGCCGTCGGTCTGGATGATCGGGCCGCCGTCGAGGGCCGCCTTCGGCACCTTGTCGGTCTCGGCGGTGGACTCGGCCGCGCCGTCCTGGGTGAACTCGCCCGTCACCAGGCCGTTGACCAGCAGCATGCTGGCGAACAGGCTCACCACCACGGCGAAGACGATCCAGCGCGGCTCCGGCACGCGGAGGCGGCGTCTGGCTGTCGCCGGCTCCGGCGCCGGCTTCTCGGCCGGCGGTGGCGGCTTCCTCGAGGTGTAGACGGTCACGACCAACCCTTCAAATTGTGATTTAAACCGCAAAAAGCGATTGCTTACGTACGCTCTCCGTCCGATTCGCGGCTAAAAAGAACCCACAAAGGACGTCCGATTTAACCGCCTTAATGCTGATAGTTAGGCATCGATCACAGGGATAAATGCCAAGATCTCGGGCATGAATCCGAAACGCCGCTCGATGGTCTGCCTCACGGCGGCCGCGCTGATGCTCGCCGCCGGCTGCAAGGCGAGCGACGCGGCCGACGCCAGCCCTCTCCCCCACGCGACCACAGCGATCGCGACCAGCGCCTCGCCCACGGCCGCCGTCGAGAAGAAGACTCCGGCCGTGGCGCCGTACATCGACGTCACCAGCGGAACCACCGACATCAGCAAGATTTCCGCCAAGACCGGAATGACTGATTTTTCGCTGGCCTTCATCCTGGCCAAGAGCACGACGTCGTGCTCTCCCACCTGGGGCGGCACGAAGGCGCTGACCGACAGCACCGTCCAGGCGCAGGTCAAAAAGATCGCCACGCTCGGCGGCAAGGTCGTCGTCTCCAGCGGAGGCGCCACCGGCACGTATCTCGAGAGCGTCTGCACCTCGGCCCAGCTCGCGAAGGCGTACACCCAAGCTCTGAATGCCACCGGGAGCAACGCCCTCGACGTCGACATCGAGCAGACGGTCGCACCCGAGACCGTGGCCAAGGCACTCGCCACATTGCAGGCCGCGCGCGGCACCGCGATCAGCCTCACCGTGCCGGTCGGCGGCATGACCGTCGGGCTGACCGCCACGAGCATCGCCCTGCTGCGCAGCGTCAAGAACGCCGGCGTCGAGGTCACCGTCAACCCGATGATCATGAATTTCGACGCGAGCGGCGGCTGGGGCGCCGCGATGATCGCCGCTACGGAGGCCGTGCACACCGACCTGAAGGCGATCTGGACCGGCCGGACCAGCGCCCAGCTCTACGCGATGCTCGGCATCACCCCGATGATCGGGGTCAACGACACCGGCCCGGTCACGACGGTCGCCAATGCCAAGACCTTGCTGACGTACGCCGAACAGAAGAACCTGGCGTTCATCAGGTTCTGGTCGATCAACCGCGACAACGGCAACTGCGCATCGGGCAGCCTGAGCGGTACGTGCAGCGGTATCACCCAGAGCGACTACGCCTTCACGTCCCTGTTCTCCGGCTACGGGAAGTGACACCCTGTCAGCGTTCGGAGGCGGGCGTGGAGATCGTCCCCTTGGTCGGCAGGTCGGCCGACGGCGCCTGCACGACGCTCATCGCCACCACGCCGATGTAGACCACGGCGGCCAGCGCCGCCGCCACGCCCGACATCACCAAAAGCCTCTTGCGCCGGCCGGTCGCGTCGACGAAAACCTTGGCGCCGTCGTTCTCGTGCAGCCGTGCCGAGGCGTAGATCATGATTGTGGTTCCCTCCGAGCGCGGGCGGGTCTCAGCGGACCCGCCATCGCCCAGCAAAGTAGGAGCCGTTTCTACGGGGAACCTATGTCTGATCCTCGAAACCTCTGTGTCTACCCAGCTCGGCGGGCTACCCGGAGCACCTCTTCGACGGTCAGCGGGCTGTGCGGGTGGTGGCTCAACGACAGCGGCGTCCGGATCTTCGCGGGGGCCTGACCCTCCGCGGCCAGATAGAACTCGCCCACGGTCAGCCGGGAGACATCCGGCACGTCGCCGCCCTTGGCCTTCGCCATGTCCCGGGCCGCCTCGATCTGGATCGGGCTGTTCAGCAGGCCGTAGAGCTGCGTGGCCGCGTTGCCGGGGATCCGGTTGTGCAGACCCTTCGGCGCCTGGGTGGCGAAGATCAGTCCGAGGCCGTACTTGCGGGCCTGGGCGGCCAGGGCCAGCGTGCTCTGGGTACACGCCGTCATGGCCCCGGACGGCGCGAAGGTCTGCGCCTCGTCCATCACGAGAAGGCCGAGAAGCGGCCGGTCACCCGCGGGATTCCGCTTGATCCAGGCGAACAGGGCCATCTGCAGCTGGTTGACGAAACTCTGCCGCGCCTCGTCCGACGGCAACCCGATCAGGCTGATGACCGAGACCCGGGCCCGTTTGCCGTGCTCGGGCGTGAGCAGGGTGCCCGGGTCCATCGGTGTGCCCTCGCCGCCGAACAACGGGTCGTTGACCATGGCCGCGGTCAAGGTCTGGGCCAGGCCGAGCGCGATCTTGTCGGCGCCGTCGAGGTCGATGATCCCGTCCGGGAAGGCGTACAAAGTGTCGATCAGCCCTTTGATCCGGGTGCCGCCGCGACGGCCGTAATACTCGACCGCCTTGCGGAGAACGGCGAGTCCCAGATGAGCTTTCGGGGCGCGCCCGGCCACCATGGCCCGAGGGGCGAGCGAGGCGACCGCGGCGTCGACAGCCTCGTCGAACTCGTCCGGATCGTCCAGCACACCGCGGAAATCGGGCAGGGGCTGGAAGCTGAGAGGACGGCCCGACATGCGCCGCGGCGTCCAGACGACGATGTCCGTATTGGTCAGATAGTCGGCCGCTTTGGCCGGGTCGTCCGCCCGCCACTGCGGTGGTGGTTCCGGCCAGCCTTCGCCGAGCCGGGCCAGGTCGTTGTTCGGATCGAGGACGATGCTGGAGACGCCTTGCAGGGCGCATTCCTCGACGATCCGGCGGATAAGGACGGTTTTACCCGATCCGGAACCCGCGAAGATGGTCATGTGCTTACGGAGCGACGTCAGCCCGAGTCGCGCCGGCGCCTGTGAGTCGTAACCGTGTCCGATGATGAAGGAATCGCGCGGCCCCAAGCTGGACAAAGCGGGCGGCGACGGGAGCGGATCAGGCGCCGGCGAAGACGACGCCGAGGAGAACGCTCCCGCCCACGGGGACGAATCGGACGCTGACAAAGACGACGTGGCCGCCGCCAAAGACGACGCGGCCGTTGACGAGGGTGACGCGGCCACCCGCGGGGACGAATCGGGCGCCGAAGGAGACGTCGCCGCCGTCGGGGAGGACAAATCGGGCGCCAGCGGGACCTGGGCAGGCGCGGGCGCGGAGGCCCGGGAAGGGGCAGGCGCGGGCGCGGAGGCCCGGGAAGGGGCAGGCGCGGGCGCGGAGGCCCGGGAAGGGACATGCGCGGGCGCGGAGGCGTGGGCAGGCGCGGGAGCGCGGGTAGGCGCGGGACCGGAGGCAGGAGCGGGACCGGAAGCGCGGGCAGGCGCGGGCGCAGAGGCGGCGGCAGGGGCAGGTACGGAGGCGCGGGCAGGCGCGAGACCGGAGGCAGGCGCGAGACCGGAGGCAGGCGCGAGACCGGAGGCAGGCGCGAGACCGGAGGCGGGCGCGGGCGCGGAGGCGCGGGCAGGCGCGGGTGCGGGTGCGGGCCGGGAGGCCGGAGCCCCGTCCTGGCGCCAGCCGTCCGCATCGGACAAAGCCTCATTTATCAGCCCGATGGCACTGGCCGGGCGGCGGGCGGTCAGCCAGGACTGCAGGTCGATGCTCTCCTCGGCCAGCATGATCCGCAGGGCGGACAGCACTCGCAGGTCCTCGTCGTCCACGGTGAGGATTCGGCCGCCCTCCGCGTGGAAGCTGTCGAGGGCCCGCATCGTCGCCGGGCCGGACCAGCCGCCGTTGCGCAGCAGGAACAGCTTGCGCTTGGGTACCCGGCTGTCGAGGCCGGTCGCCATCGCCGCCTTGCGCAGCCGGGACAGCGCCGCGTTGCCGTGATGCCCGGCGCTCACCGCCCGGAAGCACCAGTGGACCTGGTCCTCGGTGCTTTCGTTCAGCGTTAGCCTGATCCGGGCGTGCAGGGGCGGGTTGGTACTCGGCGGCGAGTCGACGGAGAACGCCTCGCCGGCGTCGCCCCGTTCGATGATCCAGGCCGTGAGCCCGGCCGCCAGCAGCTCCGGCACGGTGCCGTCCTCGCCCGTCTTCTCGAGCGGGGTGACGACGTCCGCCGTCTTCTTCAGTTCGGCGAAGCGGGCGTCGAACCTCTCCATCTCACCGGTCGCCACCGGGCGCGGCTCGGGGGCTTCCACGGCCGGAGGTACGCCGAGGTGGTCGAGTTCCCTGATCTCCTCCGCCGCGATGCACGCGCGGATGTGCGTGTCGATCTCGATGAGCAGCTGCCTCGGCGTGTAGTCGCCGGCCGAGGTGAAGGCCTCCGGCCGCACCGGCCAGGACGGGTAGGGCGGAACGAACCCCATCTCCCCGTAGCGGACCGCGAACCTCTTCTCGATGATCGCCCGGGCCAGGACGTCGTCCTTGATGACCTCTAGTTTCGGCGCCAGCCGGAACCGGTCGCCGACCGTGTCCGAGGCCATCGTCCTGATGGTTGCCCACGAGTCCGGGATGCAGGCCACGACGGTGAGCGTGCGGCGGGTCATCTGGCGCAGCGCCATCAGGCCGTCCGCGATCTGGCTCAGCATGAGAGCCTGCTCCGGGCTGACCCGCGCCGCCTCGGTCAGGCGGGATCCGGCGGCGATCGAGCTCTGCGCGATGATCGTGTCGATCTGGTCGATGGCGATGACCGACGGGCCGGTCAGCGCCAGGAGCCACGACAGGTCCTGCACGATCTGCTGGGCGCGCCGCGGCGCCCGGCGCATGCCCCACTCGGCGCGCTCGCCCGGCTCGGATTCCTCGCCGGAGAGGAAGTAGTTCTCGGCGAGATCCCGATGACCGACGTCCTCGGACGCGCTGAGCGCGAGCGCCCGGGCGGTGTCCTGACTGGCCCGCGCGACCTGCCGGTCGAACTCGCCCAGGCCTTCGATGAACGCGTCCAGCGAGGGCCGGGTCAGCTCGGTCTCGCCCATGACGGCCCGGCGCGCCTTGCGCGGGGCGCCGACCATCGCCGACAGCCGCCGCAGCAGGAGCACCAGCTGCGTCTCGGTGCGGCCGGGGACCGTACGGGAAAGCCCGTCCAGCATGGCGGCCAGCACGCTGTCCCAGAAGCCGGCCGCGTCGAGGAGCCCGACGAGGAAGAAGTAGCCCTCCTGGTCCTGCACCTGCTGACGGACCCAGCCGAGCAGATGTGTCTTCCCGGAGCCGCGTTGTCCCTGCACCACGAGGCCGATCGGGCTTCCGCCGTCGCTGGCCCGGGCGTCCGCCACACCGTCGAGCACATCGCGGGCCACCGTCGTGTGCAGGCCGTCGACGTGGAACGGCATGGGCCGCCAGACGTCATCGGGAACGGGCGCCCAGTTGAACCTCAGCGCGGCCAGGGCGGCGCGCTCCCGCTCCTCCATCACGCACCGATCGACAGAACGTGCTTGTCCTGACCACCGATGTGGAGGGCGGCGTCACGATCCGCCGCGGTCAGCACCTTCTGGTTCGACTGCGGGGCGAGGGTGACGCCGGGCTCGCGACTGACCTGGCGAAGAGCCTCATCGAGGGCCGCACGCGGCACGTCGGCGAAGCACAACCGCAGGCGGGTGAGGCTGACCCAGCCCTGGGGCTCGTCCTTGAGGGCGTCGTAGACGCCGATGATCCGGGGCCGCAGGTCGGGGGCGGCCGCGGGACCGCGCAGGTCGCTCAGCGCGAAGAGCTCGGCGAACGACGTGCAGCCGCTCCGGTCGAGCACGCGATCACGCAGACCGGCCAGGACGGCGGATATCGCGGCGGCCTGGGCCGTCGAGCCGTTCGACCGGAAGTTCAGCTCGTCCTGGACGTGCACCCAACCCTTGTCGTCGAGTTGCAGCGCATAAGTGCGCCCGCTCTTGCGGCTGGCCACGTACTGCTTGCGGCCGAGCTTGTCCCGGCTCGGCTTGCCGACGTCGAGGCCGTACACCGCTTTGAGCTCGGTGTTGAGGATCTCCCGGGCCTCCGCCATGAGAACGATCAGGATGGCGTTCTCGGCGGGGGTGAGGTCTTCGCCGGCCATGGTCATGGTCCTTCCACTGTTTCGCGACGCCGGCCCTGGAGGTAGGTGCCGATCTGATGCACGACCGCGCCCACGTCGTGGACGACCCGTGCGTTGGTGAACCGGAGGACGGCGTAGCCGTCGAGTTGCAACTGGACGTCGCGCCGCCGATCGGCCTCGAAGCGCACTGGGTGGCAGTGCTCCGGGCCGTCCAGCTCGACGACGCACCGCTCGCCGGGCCAGACGAGGTCGAGCCGGATCGGCGGACTGAGCGGTGTCGATCGATAGGTGTGGTTCCAGTGCCGTCCGGCGGCCCAGCTCTCCCCGGCGAGCGCGGCCTCCAGAGCGGACTCGACCGCGCTGGCCGGGTGGGGCTTGCCGATCGGGGCCGAGCGCCCGGAGGGCAGGCCGTCCACCGTCGCGACCGGCACCCGGCCCGCGTCGAGACCCGGCCGGCCCAGCAGCCAGACACCGACCTTGGCGTTGTGGGTGAGCCATTCGCCGCCGGCCACGATCGCCGCGCGCTGGCCCGGGGTCGCGTCCGGGGGTACGGGCACCAGCAGAACGCAGCGGGTGCGCCCGAAGGCTTCCGCGACCAGACGGGCGAGCTGGGTGACGCGCGCCCGGACCGGCACGTCGTGGCCGCCGTCCCGGTGCCCGGTCACGGCGAGAAGGGCCAGGTCGGTCAGGAACGATCGGCTGTAGTGGGCCCGCGATGCTCGGGCCGCGGCCATGATCCGGATCGCGGCCGTGCCGCCGAGGTCGGCCCGGGTGATGTCGGAGGCGTCCGGCAGCCACGCGGGGAGCAGTTCCGCGGCGACACGTTCGAGGTCGTCCAGCATCGCGCCGACGAACTCGCGTGGGGTCGACCAGCCGGCGCCGGGACGGGTCACCACCGCCGCGAGGTCGGTGCTGTGCCCGGCCAGGGCATGGGCGAGGTCACCGGCGTGGGCGCCGCGGACCTCGACGACCCGATCGGCCGGAACGCCGTCGAGTGGGTAGGTCGTGGTCATGGAAGCACCAGGTTACGAAGAACCTGTGGACAGACGCCACCGGCCATTCGTCGGATTCCGAAGCCCGGTTCCGTCGCGGATCGGCTGGTGCGGGGCGCAACCGCACCATCCCTCGCCGATCCGCGACGGACGACCAGATCGGTCAGACCGGCTCGAGGGCCGGTTTCACCTCGCACCACTGGGACGACTCGGCCGACCGGGAGACCGCGTCGAGCACGAGCTGGACCTGCAACGCGTCGGCGAACGACGGTGTGGGCTGGGTGCCCGCGGCGATCGCCTCGATGAGGTCGCGGACCTCGTGGGTGAAGGTGTGCTCGTAGCCGATGCCGTGGCCGGCCGGCCACCACGCCGACATGTACGGATGGTTCGGCTCGGTCACCAGGATCGTGCTGAAGCCCTGCTCCTCCGCCGGCAGCGCGCCGTCGTAGAAGGCGAGCTCGTTCATCCGCTCGAAGTCGAAGACCAGCGAGCCGAGCGAGCCGTTGAGCTCCACCCGCAGCGCGTTCTTGCGGCCGGTGGCGAAGCGTGTCGCCTCGTACGTGGCCACCGCCCCGCCGTCGAGCCGGGCCAGGAACAGCGCCGCGTCGTCGACGGTGACCTCGCCGTACGACGACGTGCCGGAGGCGGAGAGCCCGGCCGACGCCGACGGCAGCGGCCGGGACTTGACGAACGTCTCGGTCAGGGCCGACACCGCGGCGATCGACTGGCCGGTGACGAACTGGGTGAGGTCGACGATGTGCGCGCCGATGTCGCCCAGCGCCCCCGATCCGGCCACGTCCTTCTGCAGACGCCACACCAGCGGGAACTCCGGGTCGACGATCCAGTCCTGCAGATACGTCGCCCGCACGTGGTGCAGCTTGCCGATGCGGCCGGCGGCGACGAGCTCACGCATGAGCGCGACCGCCGGCACACGCCGGTAGTTGAAACCGCACATCGCGAACACACCGCGGGCCTGCGCCGCGGCCGCCGCCATCTCCTGGGCCTCGGCCACCGTGTTGGCCAGGGGCTTCTCGCACAGGACGTGCTTGCCGGCGGCGAGCGCGGCCAGCGCGATCTCGCGGTGGGTGTCGCCCGGCGTGCAGATGTCGATCAGATCGATGTCGTCCCGGTCGATCAGCGACCGCCAGTCGGTGGTGTGCTCGGCCCATCCGAGCTTGGCCGCGGCGGCCGCCACCGCATCCTCGGAGCGGCCGGCCACCGCGGTCATCCGTGCCGACAGCGGCAGGTCGAACGCATGGTTGACCGTGCGCCACGCTTGCGAGTGCGCGGCCCCCATGAACGCGTAGCCGACCATGCCGACCCGCAGCTGTTCCGACATCTACAACCCCTTAGAAACCGAGCTTCGCGTACTGCGAAGCGTTGTCCTTGGTGATCGTCTCCGAGGCGAGCGTGATCTCCTTGGGCACCTGCAGCTCGACCAGGTCGCTCATCCCCTTGCCCTGGCCGATGAGCCGGGCCAGCGAGATCGCCGACGAGGCCATCGACGGGCTGTAGGTGACCGTCGCCTTGAGGACGCTGTTGTCGGCCGTGATGGCGTCGATGGCCTGCTTGGATCCGGCGCCGCCGACCATGAAGAACTCGCTGCGGTTGGCCTGCTTGATCGCGGCCAGCACACCGATGCCCTGGTCGTCGTCGTGGTTCCACAGCGCGTCCATCTTGGGCAGCGCCTGCAGCAGCGCGGTCGCGGCGGCCTGGCCGCTGTCGGCCGTGAACTCGGCCGGGCGGCGGTTGGCGACCTTGAAGCCGTGCGCCGCGAGGGCGTTCTTGAAGCCCTCCGAGCGTTCCTGGGTCAGCTCCAGCGAGTCGATGCCGGGAATCTCGCCGATGACCGGGTTCGTGACGCCCTTGGCCTTGAGCTGCTCGCTGATGTAGTTGCCGGCGGCCAGGCCCATGCCGAAGTTGTCGCCCTTGATCTGCAGCCGGTAGGCCGCCATGGACGGGAACGCCCGGTCGAGGTTGATCACCGGGATGCCGGCGGCCATGGCCTCGATGCCGGCCGCGTTGAGCTCCTTGCCGTCGTGCGGGAGCATCACGATCACGGTGGGCTTCTGCGAGATCAGCGTGGAGATGGCGGCCCGCTGGGCCGCGGCGTCGGCGCCGGCCTCGACCGGCTTGAACTCGACGTCGGGGTACGCCGCGGCCTGCGCCTTGGCGTTGTTGGTGATGGCCGCGATCCAGCCGTGGTCGGCGGCGGGCGCGGTGAACCCGATGACCACCTTCTGGCCGGGGGCGGCGTTCGGGTTGGCCGACGCGTCGGTGTTGGTGTTCACCTGCGCGTTGTTCTCGGGGGTGTTGCTCGTGCACGCGGTGAGAAGCGCTCCGGCGCCGACGGCAGCACCGCCGAACAGAACGCGCCTACGGGACAAAGCGGACATGAATCCTCCCAAGGGGGTACCCGGAAAGAGCGACCGGGCGAGAGATCAGCGCTTGAGGAGTTGCGTGAGGGAGCGATAACGGAACTGCTGGATCAGGACGGCGAGCACGATGATCCCGCCCTTGACCATGTTCTGAACCTCGGTGGAGAGATTGTTGATCGCGAACAGGTTCGTGATCGTGGAGAACACCAGCACCCCGAAGAGGGCGCCGATGATGGTGCCGCGACCGCCACTGAGCAGCGTGCCGCCGATGATCGCGGCGGCGATCGCGTCGAGCTCGTACAGGTTCGCCATGGCGGCCTGAGCACTGGTCGCCTGGGACGTCAACATGATGGCGGCGATGCCGCAGCAGAGCCCCGACAGGGCGTACAGGAGCAGGGTGTGTCGTTTGACGTTGATGCCGGCCAGCCGGGCCGCCTCGGGGTTGCCGCCGACCGCGACCGTGCGGCGGCCGAAGGTCGTGCGGTTGAGCAGCACCCACCCGGCCGCCACGACCAGACCCAGGATCCAGACCAGCATCGGGATGCCCAGAAGCTTGTTGGCGGCCAGGTCGTTGATGAACGTATTGGCCGAGACCTGAGTCTGCTTGCCGGAGATCTGTGCGGCGAGACCACGGGCCGCGACCAGCATCGCCAGGGTCGCGATGAAGGGCACCAGCTTGCCGTACGAGATGAGCACCCCGTTGACGAGCCCCACGCAGAGTCCCACCACCAGCGCTGTGAAGATCATGCCCGCGGCGCCGTAGCTCTGCGTGGCCAGCGTAGTGGCCCACACACCGGACAGGGCGATGATCGCGCCGACCGAGAGGTCGATGCCACCTCCGATGATCACGAAGGTCATGCCGACCGTGACCACGCCGATCGCGGACGCCTGCTGGAGGATCGTCAGGAAGTTGTTCTTGACCCAGGTCGGGTCGCTGTAGAGATCCGGCTTGGTGATGATGCCGACGACGATCAGCAGGATCAGGACCCCGACCAGGCCGAGATTGCGGATGACGTTGTCGTCGATGTGCCGGCGTTGCGAGCGTTTTTGCACCTCGGGAGGCGCAGTCTCGGTGATCATGCTGGCTCTCCCTCCATCAACGACCCCGACATCACGAGGTCGAGCACGGTGTCCTCATCGATCTCGCCGGCCGGGGCCTGATGGATCAGGTGACCCTCCCGCATGACCAGCACCCGGTCGGACAATCCGAGCACCTCGGGCACCTCGCTCGAGACGAGCAGCACCCCGACCCCGCTCTCGGCCAGGCCCTGGATGACCTGGTAGAGCTCGGCCCGCGCGCCGACGTCGACGCCGCGGGTCGGCTCGTCGAGCAGCAGCAGCCGGGTGTCGCCGAGCAGCCACCGGCCGACGACCACCTTCTGCTGGTTGCCGCCGGAGAGCGTGCGGACCGGGCGCATCACGTCGCGCGGGCGCAGTTCCAGCGAGTCGGCCGTGCGCTCGGCCGCCTTGCGCTCGCCGGCCGCGTCGGTGAAGCCGGCGCGGGCGAACCCGGAGAACGACGAGAGCGTCATGTTCTTGTAGATCGGCTCGTCGAGGAGCAGCGCCTGGCTCTTGCGCTCCTCGGGGGCCATTCCCATTCCCTTGCGTACGGCTGTGCCCAGCGACCGGATGCGCTTGCCGTCGAGGGTGATCGTGCCGCTGTCGGGACGGCGCGCGCCGAAGATGGTCTCGAGCAGTTCGGAACGGCCCGAGCCGACCAGGCCGGCGATGCCGACGATCTCGCCCGGGGCGACGGTCAGGCTCACGTCGGCGAACTCGCCCTCGCGGGTGAGACCGTCGACCACGAGCAGCGGCGGCTTCTCCTCGAGGGTGCGGCGCTCCGGGAAGACGTACTCGATGGTCCGCCCGGTCATCTTGCTGACCAGGTCGCGCGTCGGCGTGGTGCGGGCCGGAAGGTTGGCCGCGGTCGTGCGGCCGTCCTTGAGCACGGTCACCCGGTCGCCGATCTCGCGGATCTCCTCGAGCCGGTGCGAGATGTAGATGACCGCGATGTTCTCGGCCGTGAGCTCCCGGATGATCCGGAACAGGTTTTCCACCTCGTCATGAGCGAGCACGGCGCTGGGCTCGTCCATGACGATCAGCTTGGCCTCGTGCGACAGCGCGCGGGCCATGCTGACGATCTGCTTGCCGGCCGCCGGAAGGCTGCGCACGGCCTGCCGCGGCGGGATCTCCCCGTGGCCCAGCCGGGCCAGGATCTCCTTGGTCCGCGACGCGGTCGAGCGCCGCTTGGTGAAGCCGAAGCGGGTCTGCTCGTGGCCCAGGAACGCGTTCTCGGCGACCGAGAGATCGTCGACGAGGTCGAGCTCCTGATAGATGGTGGCGATGCCGGCGCGCATCGCGGCCTGCGGAGTGGCCGGGGCGAACGGCTCGCCGAGCCAGGTGATCTCGCCGCCGTCGGCGTGGTGGACGCCGGCCAGTGTCTTGATCAATGTGGACTTGCCGGCGCCGTTCTGCCCGAGAAGGCAGTGCACCTCGCCCGCCCGGACCTCTAGTTGCACGCCGTCGAGCGCGCGCACGCCGGGGAAGGTCTTGACCACATCGGTGAGTCGGAGGACGACGTCTTCGGAAGCTTCGCGTTGTGCGGGAATCGTCATGAGGCCTGCTCGAATGCCGTGTCGCTGGCCAGCACCGCGGCGCCGGTGACGCCGGCTCGGCTGCCCAACTCGCTGAGGACGACGGGTAGGTTGCCGGTGGCCAGGGGCAGCGACCGGCGGTAGACCACACTGCGGATCTCGGCGAGCAGCACATGACCCAGCTGGGCCAGGCCCCCGCCGATGACGATCATCGAAGGGTTGCTGAAGGACACCAGGGTGGCGAGGACCCCACCGACACGGCGGCCGCCCTCTCTTATCAATCGGATGCAGGTCACATCACCCTCGGCGGCGCCGTCGGCGACGTCGCGGGCGGTGATCGTGATGCGTTCCTCGAGGGCTTCGTAGTCGGCCCCCTCGGTCTCGGCGGCCTGGCGGGCCGCGGCCTGATAGCCGGCGAGGCGCTCGGCCAGCGCGGGCGACTCGCCGGAGCGGGCGGCGGCGAGCGCGTCGCGGGACAGGGCGGCGCCGCTGAACAGCGCCTCCAGGCAGCCGGTGTTCCCGCAGGAGCAGACCGGCCCGTTCGGGTCGACCTGGATGTGGCCGATGTCGCCGGCGCAGCCGTCCACCCCGCGGTAGACGGTGCCGCTCAGGTGGATGCCACAGCCGATGCCCGTGCCGATCTTGACGAACAGGAAGTCGTCGACCGAGTGGGCGACCCCGCCGTGGCGCTCGCCGATGGCCATGATGTTCACGTCGTTGTCGACCACGGCCGGGCAGCCGTGCTCGCGGGCCAGGAACTCGCGCACGGGGTAGCGGTCCCAGCCCGGCATGATCGGCGGGGAGACGGGCACGCCGTCGCGGAAGCTGACCGGGCCCGGGACGCCGATGCCGACCGCGTCGAGCCGGTCGAAGGCCCCGTCGGTGCGCGCCTTGGAGAGGATCTCGCTCACCCGGTGGAGGATCGTGCGCGGCCCCGAGCGGATGTCCGCCGCCTCCTGATAGAGCGCGACCGGCTCGAGGCGGCCGTTCGTGACCTCGATGTCGATGGAGCTGGCGCCCAGGTCGACCGCCGCGAACCGCAGCCGCGGGTGCAGCTCGACCAGGGTGGACCGGCGCCCGCCACGGGAGGCGGCCATGCCCGCCTCGGCGATCAGGCCGGCCGCGACGAGCCGCTCGACCTCGGCCAGCAGACGCGGGCGGGTGAGCTCCAGACGGTCCCCCAGCTCGGCGCGGGACACGGGTCCCTCGTCGCGCAGCAGGCGCAGAATGCGCAGGTGGGGAGCATCGGCCAGGTGCACGGAGACCTCCGGGGGCGCTTCACACCGCGGTAACCGTGCGGTGTTGTGCCCGTCACAGTAGGCCCGTTCCGCCTCAGGAGTCCATACCTTCTCGAAGATCATTCCTAACTTTTGTCTATATGAGCAAAAGTGATCCGCTCCGGGACACGAAAAAGCGCCGGGCTTTGGTGCCCGGCGCTTCCCGCTTCAGCTAGATCAACTGCTGCTGAGACCCTGTTCGCTGCCCTTTTTGATCTTGCGGTCGTCGCGAAGCTCGAGGAACGGCTCGTCGGAGGGGTCGTGACCGGCCGCGATGGCCCGCCCCCGTTCCAGCTCGGCGTCGAGCTCGGCACCGAGCAGGATCGCGATGTTCGAGATCCACAGCCAGACCAGGAACGCGATGACACCGCCCAGGGCGCCGTAGGTCTTGTCGTAGTTGGCGAAGTTGCCCAGGTAGATCGCGAAGGCGCCGGAGGCGACCAGCCACAGCACCACGGCGAAGATGCCGCCCGGGCTGACCCAGCGGAAGCCGCCGGTCTTGGCGTTGGGCGAGGCCCAGTAGAGGATCGCGAACATCAGGCTGACCAGCAGCACCAGCACCGGCCACTTGGCGATGTTCCAGGTCATCACGGCGGCGTCACCGAGGCCGATCTTCTCGCCGACGACCCGCGACAGGTCACCGGTGAAGACCACGATGAAGGCCGAGACGATCAGCATGAGGCCGATGACGGCGGTGACGCCGACCCGGATCGGCAGGGTCTTCCAGATCGGCCGGCCCTCGGGCACGTCGTAGACGGCGTTGGAGGCCCGCATGAAGGCGGCGATGTAGCCGGAGGCCGACCAGAAGGCGAGGAGCAGACCGATGATCGCGGCGAAGCTGGCCGTACCGGTGTCACCGACCTGGTTGAGCACGGTGTTGACGAGATCCTTGATCTGCGTGTTCCCACCGGAGATGTCGTCGATCGTCTGCGTGACGGTCTGCTTGCCGTCGCTGCTCAGCATCCCCAGGATCGACACGAGCACCACGGCCCCCGGGAAGATCGACAGCACACCGTAGTAGGTGAGCGCGGCCGCCCAGTCGGAGATGTTGTCCTCGGAGAACTGCTTGAAGGTCCGCTTGACCGCGGCGAAGACGCCCTTGCCCTTGAGCTCGGCCGGGCTGTCGGGCCCGGCCTCGGGCGGCACCGCGCTCAGGTCGTTCTCCCGGTCCTCCCCCGTCTTCGTGGTCGCGACGTCGTAGTCACGGGCGCCCTTGTCCCGGGCCGACGCCGTCTCGCGGTCGTCCCGCTGCCCTTCCTTCACCGATCCGGCGGTAGCCGTTTCCTCATCATGCTTGTGAAAAAGCTTCATCGCCGTACCTCCAGGCGCAGGCATATCTGTAGCGCGTGGCCGCCTCGGCGCGACCTGCAACAGTGATGCCCGCCACGGAGGCGCCCTAACCACCTTCACCCGACAGGAACTTGCCCCACCGCAACAAAAGGCCGCACCGTGCGGATGCGATGGCCGGCTTGTTACTTGCAGAGCAGGCGGGACATGCGGCGGCCGGCGATGGTCAGGCCCAGGGTGAGCAGGGCCAGCAGGTAGAGGACGTCGAGCAGCTGAAGCCAGCCGGCCGTGCCCGTGCTCAGCGCCCGGATCAGGTGGACCGAGCGGTAGAGCGGGGTGATCTCGACCAGCCAGCGCAGGGCGGCCGGGTAGGCGGTCAGGGGCACGAACGTGCCGGAGAACAGGAACAGGGCGAACTGGCCCGATGCGATCAGGTCGAAGTCCTGCCAGCTGCGGATCAGCGTGGAGACGGTCATGCCCAGGGCGCCGAAGGCGAAGCCGACCAGGATGGTGGCCGGGAACATGGCCAGCGCCCGGGGCCACGTGGTCAGGTCGATCGCCACCATGATGGCCAGGAAGGCGGCCGAATAGAGGGCGCCCCGCACCATCGCCCACAGCAGCTCGCCCAGCGCTATCTCGATCGGGCGGACCGGCGTGGCCAGGATGCCCTCGTACAGGCGCATGAACTTCATCTTCCCGAAGAAGTTGAAGGTCGTCTCGGACAGCGCCCCGGTCATCGCCGACGCGGCCAGCATCGCCGGCGCCACGAAGGCCGCGTAGCCCACCACCTCGCCGCCGGGCAGTGTGATGTCGCCGATGAGGCCGCCGACGCCCACCCCGATCGAGAACAGATAGAGCACCGGCTCCAGGAAGCCGGAGACCATCACGATCCAGTACGCCGAGCGCAGCGTGGCCACGTTCCGCTCGGTCACCGACACCGACCGCCGCGCCATCCCCTCCGTCAGGAGCAGCCGTGTCACCACGTCAGATCACCAGCCTTCGGCGGTAGCGGAGATGCGCCAGCCAGCAGCCGCCGGCGCACCAGGCGATCAGATAGGCCGCGTGGATCAGGCCCAGCCACCCCGGGTTCAGCCCGAGGGTGGCGTCGCGCGAGAGGTCGACGCCGTGCCACAGCGGCAGCGCGTACGCGATCCAGCGCAGCACCACCGGCAACGACTCGACCGGGAAGAAGACGCCCGAGAACAACGACATCGGCAGGACCGCGAAGCGCAGCAGGATCGCCAGGTAGCTGTCGCTGGTGATGGTCGCCGCGTACGCGGCCGTCGGCGCCGCCACCGACAGGCCGACCAGCGCCGCCAC
Organism: Actinoplanes sp. NPDC000266; assembly: GCF_042899005.1. Taxonomy (NCBI): domain Bacteria; kingdom Bacillati; phylum Actinomycetota; class Actinomycetes; order Micromonosporales; family Micromonosporaceae; genus Actinoplanes; species Actinoplanes sp. NPDC000266. The sequence continues at coordinate 29,087 of NZ_JBIAZI010000010.1, read as the reverse complement.
GATCAGCGCCACCGGCGACCACCACGAATGCAACGTGCCGAAGGCCAGCGCGATGGCCAGGAAGGCGGCCGCGCTGATCAGCACCCGGAACAGCATGAAGGCCAGATGGCCGCCGAGGATGTCGGCCACCCGCAGCGGCGCCGCCGCCTGCGCGAAGTACGTCTTCAGCCACTCGAACGCGCTCAGCACCGGCCACGTCGACTCGCCGATCGCCGTCTGCATGGCGGTCGAGGCGATCAGGCCGGGCACGATCCAGTCGAGGTAGGACACCCCCTCGACGCCGCCCCGCACATAGGACCCCACGCCCACGCCGAAACCCAGCATCGTGAGCAGCGGCAGCACCAGCGAGGACAGCGCGCTCCCCCGCCACGTGCGGCGGTAGTTGACCAGGTGATATTCGAAGACGGTCAGCATCAGTCGACCAGCGTCCGGCCGGTGAGATGAAGAAAGACGTCCTCGAGGCTGCTGCGGCGCACCAGCACGCTGGCCGGGCTCAGCGAACGCCGGTGGACCTCGGCCACCGCCCCGTCGCCGTCGGCCACATAGAGCAGAATGCGGTCGGGCAGCACCTCGAGCCGTTCGCCGACGCCCTCGAGCTTCGAGGCGTACGGCTCCTGGGACTCGGCGTTGAATCTCAGCTCGACGACCTCACGCGTGGAATAGCGCTCGATCAACTCTCGCGGCGAGCCCTCAGCCGCGATCCGGCCGCCGTCCATCACCACCAGGCGGTCGCAGAGCTGCTCCGCCTCGTCCATGTAATGGGTCGTGAGCACCAGCGTCACGCCCTGCTGCTTGAGCCGGAACAGCCGCTCCCATACCAGGTGGCGGGCCTGCGGGTCGAGGCCGGTCGTCGGCTCGTCGAGCAACACGATCTCGGGCTCGTTGACCAGCGCCCGCGCGATGGTCAACCGGCGTTTCATGCCGCCCGACAGCGGCTCCACCTTGCTGTCGGCGCGCTCGGTGAGCTGGACGAACTCGAGCAACTCGTCGGCGCGGCGGCGGGCCACCTTGCGGGCGATGCCGAAGAAACGGGCGTACGTCGTCAGGTTTTCCCGCACGCTCAACTCGATGTCGAGGTTGTCGAGCTGGGGGCAGACCCCGAGCCTGGCCCGGATGCGCGGGCCGTCACGCACCGGGTCGAGCCCGAGGATCTCGAGCACCCCGCCGGTCGGCGGCGACACGCAGCCGATCATGCGCATGGTGGAGCTCTTGCCGGCGCCGTTGGGACCGAGGAAGCCGAACGCCTCACCCCGGCGCACGTCGACGTCGATGCCGTCGACGGCCGTGAAGTCGCCGAACCGCTTGACCAGACCACGGGCACGAATGAGGGAAGTCACACCCTGGACCCTAGGAGGGGGGTACGACAGAAATCCTCAGTCCGGTCCGGCCATGCCCTCCCGGGCCGCCGAGACCAGGGTCGCCGTCACCTCGATCACCGTCTGGTGCGACACCGGGGTGCCCGAGTCGTAGCGGACCGCCCACGACAGGCCGTCCCGCCCGCTCACCCGCCGCCCGACGATCCGCACCCCGCCGACCAGGAACGGCTTGTCGGGCCGGTTCGTCGACACCTGCACCGGGTGATGGGTGGTGTAGGCCACCGACTTCGACACGCGCATGCGCACCTGGTCGGGCACCTGCCCCGGATCGAGCAGCAGGAAGGCCTCGGCCGGCCCGTCGACCATCACCGTGTAGCCGTCACGCTCCTCGGCCACCTCGGCCGGCGTGATCCGCAGCTCGCGCCCCGACCAGGCCGCCTTGTGGATCTCGTGCCAGCCCAGCCGGCCCCGCGACGGCAGCCACAGGCCATGGTTGGTCACCACCACGGCCTGCTCCGGCTCCACCGCCGCCCAGGCCACCACCCGCTCCTCGGGGGCGAGAGCGGGCTTGAGCGCCGCCGGAAGCGACGGACGCCGACGAAACAAGCTCACAATCCACCTGCCGCCTGGTCACGCAGGGCACGCGCCTGCTGTTCGAGGGAGAAGAGCTCGCCCGCCAGGGCCAGATATTCGTCCTTGTGCGCGACCGGGTTCAGCCGCTGCACCTTGGACTTCAGGTCCCGGATCCGGGTGGTCACATAGCCCACCTGCAACCGGGCCAGGGTGATCTGCACATAACGCGGGTCGACGGCCCCGTCCACGTACAACGGCTCCACCGAGAGCTCGGAGATCAGGCCCTGACCGGCCAGGTCGTCGCAGCTGTCCCGGACCTTCTCGATCCAGACCACGCCACCGGACGAGACCGAGGAGGCGCCACCGGCCGCGGCCACCGCCGAGCGGATCGCCGCGTAGACCGGATCGGCGTAGTTCTCGGCGCCCAGCGAGTCGAACATCGGGCCCGCCATGACCGGCTCCTGAAGGGCCAGTTTCAGCGACTCGCGCTCGACCAGCCGCTGCGGCGAGTCGGGGGCGGCCTTGGCCCGGGCCGGGGCCGCCTGGTCCTGGGCGCCGCGCAGGGCCGAGTTCACCGCCCGCTGCACCGGCTCGAGGTCCATGCCGAGATCGGCCGCGAGCTTACGGGCGTACTCGGGCCTCATCTCCCGGTCTTTGATCTTGGCGACCAGAGGAGCCGCACGGCGCATCGCCTCGACCCGTCCCTCGACCGTGTCGAGGTTGAAACGCCCGATCGTGTGCCGCAACGCGAAGTCGACCAGCGGCTCCCGCCCGGCGATCATGTCGCGGACCGCGAGATCACCCTTGGCCAGGCGCAACTCGCACGGGTCCATGTTGTCCGGGCTGACCGCGATGAACGTACGCCCGACGAACCGCTGATCCTCCTCGAAGGCGCGCAGCGCCGCCTTCTGACCGGCCGCGTCGCCGTCGAACGTGTAGATGATCTCGCCGACCACGCTGTCGCTGTCGAGCAGCAGCCGCCGCAGCACCCCGATGTGGTCGACGCCGAACGACGTGCCGCAGGTGGCCACGGCGGTCGGCTCGCCCGCCTCGTGACAGGCCATCACGTCGGTGTAGCCCTCGACGATCACGGCCCGGCCCCGCTTGGCCATCTCACGCTTGGCCTGGTCGATGCCGTAGAGCACGTGCGACTTCTTGTAGAGCGGCGTCTCGGGCGTGTTCAGATATTTCGGCCCGTCGTCCTCGTCGAACAGCTTGCGCGCGCCGAAACCGATCACATCGCCGGACAGGTCCTTGATCGGCCACAGCAGCCGCCCCCGGAACCGGTCGATCAGCGACCCGGACCGGGCCGGCTTGGTCAGCCCGGCGGTGTTCAGCTCCTCGGCCGAGAAGCCCTTCTGCCGCAGATGCTTGGCCAGCGAGTCCCACGTGTCCGGCGCGAAGCCACACCCGTATTTCTCGGCCGCGTCCCGCCCGAAGCCACGCTGGGCGAGGAACTCCCGCGCCTTGCGCGCCCCCGGCGTGGAGAGCTGCCCTTGATAGAACTCGGCCGCCGCCACATGAGCCGCGAGAAGTCGCTGCTTCTGCCCGGCCTGGGGCCGGGGCGCGCTGGGCCGCGAGTCGTCGGTCTCGTACCGCAGCTGAATGCCGGCCCGCCCGGCCAGCCGCTCGATCGACTCGATGAACGACAGATGCTCGGCGTCCATCAGGAACTTGATGGCATCGCCACCCTGCCCACAACCGTGGCAGTTGCCGGTGAGGATGTTGTCTTCGAGAACGAAGGCATGGGTGCCCTCGACCACGGGACAGAAGACCTCTTCCACCTCGCCGTGGTCCTCGATCGCCTCGACCACCCAGCCCCGGCGCTCGAACTTCTTGCGCGCTGAGGTGAAGCGGTCGCGATGGGCCGAGATGAGGAAGAAATCCTCGGGAAGGTCTTCACCCATGAGGGTCAGCCGATGGACGGGCCCGGTGGATTCCTGGATGCCGTACGTCCCGACGCCGATCCGCGTACAGAGGTCACGCACATGGTCAAGGTGCTCGCGGCGATCCGAGTCGAGCGAGATGCTTCCGTCCGCGGCCACGTCCCCGTTCGCCGCGAAATATCCCGCCAACCATCCGAAGAGGTAAGAAGGCGACTCGGAAAGCGGAGGCAGATCGGTCTTGAAGTACGCCGGAAGGCCGGTGACGACAATCGCTTCGCCCGAGACGTACGTGTCGTTGAGCGGGAACCACTTCAGCAGCTCACGGTCTTTCCCGCCGGACAGGAGAGCGATGCTTCCCTCGTCGAGAAGCGTGCCGTCACCGAAGACGACGCCCCTGACAACGCCGAACGGGGAAGGAGCGAGGGCACGCCCATCGAAGACGTCGGAGAGCCTATCGCCCGGCCTGAGCTCCGCCGTGATGCGCTCCGCGCGCTTTTCGCGACCGTCGATGAACCAACGATGCTCGGCGGTCGCCCGGATCGTCTTCTTCTGCCCGTTTCTCGACAGGTGAAGATGCAGGAGCGGCTGTTCGCCGAACGAGTAGAACGGCGCCTCGACGAAACGGCCGTGTGTGGTGATGACCCGGTGCGAGGCTCCCGCGAGATCGCGGATCTCGCGGATGCCCTGGTCGGTGATGACCCGGGTCTCCCCCGCGAGGCAGTAGTACACGTTCCGCGCCGGCGCCACGGTGAACGACGGGGTCTTCTCGTCGTGGAAAGGGCACAAGCCCTTCAAGTTGCCGCCGCCGGCCGGGCGCAACGTCACCGACTCGCTGATGATGTCTGCGATCGAGGTCCGGTCACGGACCAGCGCGATGTCCTCGTCCTTGACCCTGCCCGCCACGGCATACATCCTGCCTCGCCTCAGGTACGAGCCGCCACCAGGGTCCGGTGCCAGGCCACGGCGGCCGGGTCGGTGAGCGACGCGACCTGGTCGATCACCACCCGCAGTGCTTCCGCGTCACTCTGCGCAGCTTCGAACAGAGGGGCGAAGACCGGGTCAAGAGCTTCGGGTGTACGGGTGAGAGCGTGCACGAGCTCGACGAGGATGGTCCTCTGCTCCTCGTACCAGGACTCGGCCGCCCGGGCCCTCATCACGTACCGCAACGCCATGCCTTTCAGCAGCGCGCACTGATTACGCACCGTGCGCGGCACGACGAGGTCGGCGTCGTAGCGGCGGACCTTCCCGCTCCCGTACCGGCTCTGCGTGGCGCCGACCGCCGAGGCGACGAAGCGGCCGGTCAGGACGCTGGTCATCCGTTTGAGGGCGGCCTGGGCGCGGAACGTGCCGTCGTATCCGGCGACCTCGGTCACCACCGGGTCGGCCAGCAGCTGATCGAGGGCGCCGGCCAGCTCGTCGGTGCTCTCGTCGGAATAGGTGGCCGCCACGTCGGCGCAGAGGGCGGCCCGCTCGGCCGGGTCGGCCAGCAGCGGGCGCAGGGCCAGATAGCCGCCGTGCACGCCGTCCTCGACGTCGTGCACCGAGTACGCCACGTCGTCGGCCCAGTCCATGACCTGGGCCTCCAGGCAGCGCCGTTCGCCCAGCTCGGCCGGGCGGGCCCAGTCGAAGACGGCGCGGTCATCGGCGTACACCCCGAATTTGCGTCTTCCCGGCTTCAGCGGCCACGGATATTTGCAGCTGGCGTCGAGCGAGGCCCGGGTCAGGTTGAGGCCGGCGCCGGGCACCTTGGCCTCGAGCCGGGTCAGCACGCGCAGGGTCTGCGCGTTGCCCTCGAAACCGCCGCACGGCTCGGCGACGGCGTGCAGGGCGTGTTCGCCGTTGTGGCCGAACGGCGGGTGGCCCAGGTCGTGGGCGAGCCCGGCCACGTCGACCACGTCGGGGTCGCAGCCCAGGCGCTCGCCCATCTCGCGGGAGATCTGCGCGACCTCCAGCGAATGGGTCAGCCGGGTGCGCAGGAAGTCGTCGGAGCCGGCCGTGTGCACCTGGGTCTTGGCCGCGAGCCGGCGGAAGCCCGCCGAGTGCAGCACCCGCGCCCGGTCCCGCTGGAACGGGGTACGCCCGTAGCCGCTGTCCTTAGCCGGCTCAGCGACGAACCGCTGGGCGTCGAACGCCGTCATGCGACCAAGATTAGTTGGCCTCGTCTGGCGGCAAGGGCTTTGAGGACAGGACGCAGAACTCGTTGCCCTCGGGATCGGCCAGCACGACCCAGGTGACGTCGCTGCCCTGTCCGACGTCGGCGTGCCGGGCGCCCATGTCGATCAGGCGCTCGACCTCGGCCTCCTGGTCGTCGGGGCGCAGGTCGATGTGGAGGCGGTTCTTCACCGTCTTGGCCTCGGGCACCGGCGTGAACAGCAGTCCGGGCAGCTGATCGGGGCTCTTGCGGATCTCCACCTCGTCCGGCTGGTCGGTCACGATGACCCAGCCGCCGAGGGCCTCCGCCCACCACCGCGCCAGGCGCCCGGCGTCCTGGGCGTCCACCACGATCTGCTCCCACTGCAACGCCATATGGCGCCTCCCTTATCGAAAAGTGGCGATCATGTTACGCGCACCCGACCAGCGCCGCGAAGCCGTCGAACATGACGCACACGGGGTGCGACTGCCCGCCGCAGGGTCGCCGGAGGATGGCCCACGGTGACGGCGGGAGAGGTGTTCCGCCGCCACCGAACCCGAGGTTCGCCGGTGGCCGCGGCAACGAGGCACGGCCCGGCGGCGGCAGCAGCACAGCGCTGAGGAGAGAAGTGCCCGGCGTCGACCACTGTCTACAGGAGGCCATGGCGATCCCTGGCGCGGTCGGCGCCAGCATCGTCGACTACACCACCGGGTTCCCGGTCGCCACGACGGGAGCCGCACCCAACAACGACCACGAGGCCGCGGCCGCGGGCACCGCGGACGTGGTCCAGGCCGCGACCACCCGATCGCTCTACGTCTCGGCCCTACCGCACGACCTGCTCGAAGACCTGATCATCACGACCGCCGGCGGCTATCACCTGCTGCGGCCGGTGCAGACCGACTTCGACAGCCGGCTCGTCCTCTACCTCTGGCTCGACCGGGTCCAGGGGAACCTCGCGGTGGCCCGCCGCCGCATGCAGACCCTCGCCGACGAACTCGTCGCCACGTAAAACGACGCCAAAGGGGAAATGGTGACAACCTTGCGGACGGCCGCCCCGTCCCGCCTGCTCACGCAGGTCACGGGCGAGCGGCAGACCGGCACCCTGGTGGTCGGTGGCCACCCGGGCGGCGCGGTCTACGTCCTCGAGGGGCGGGTGATCTACGCCGAGTCGCCGGCCGCGCCCGGTGTCGGCGAGCTGCTCACCTCGTCCGGCCGGCTCGCCGGCCGCACCTGGCAGAACGCGCTCGACCTGGGCACCTCCACCGCCCGGGTCGGCCGGCTGCTGGTCGAGCAGGGCCATCTCACCCAGGGCGAGCTGGAGTTGTGCGTGCTCGGGGCGACGTACGACGCGGCGTACTTCACCCTGTCGGCGCCGGAGGCGCCGATCGACTTCCTGCCCGGCGCGACCCACTGGCTCGGTCCGGTCGCGCACATCGACCCGGGTGCGATAACCCGGGAGGTACGCCGGCGCGTGCGCCTGCTCGACGAGATCTTCCCGGACGCCCGGGTGGACACGGCGCCGGTCATCCCGGTGTCGCGCCCGCCCCGCGAGCGGGTGACGATCACGGCCCTCCAGTGGGAGCTGCTGATCAACGCGGACGGCCAGCGCACCCCGGCCGACCTGGCCCTGCTGCTCGGCAAGGCCGGTTACGCGACGATCCAGGAGCTGCGCCGGATGGCCGCGATGGGCCTTCTGGAGCTTCCGGAGGTACGGGCGGTGGAGGCCCCGGAGCTGGTCCGGCTGCCGCGAGTGCGCGGCACCGCGGTCGACGTCAAACGCCCGGTGATCAAGCCGGACGACGCACCGACCGTGCCGGTGGTGAGCGGCGCCCGGGCGGCGGTGCCGGCTCCCCCACCACCGGCGCCGGCTCCTCCGTCGCCGAGGCCGGCTCCCTCACCACCGATGCCGGTGCCCGATCCGCCACCGCCCGCGGAGCCGCCGCGCAACTCGCTCTCCCCGCCTCGCCTCGCCCGGCGCAAACCCGGGGCCAAGCTGCCCAAGGAAGTCGCCGGCGAACCCTCGCCACCGGTGCATCCCGGCACCGATGAAGTCCTGCTCAAGCGCATCCGTACGGCATTGCGAGCCTTGCGGTGACACGCGCGCCCCCGCTCGCAGAACTCGCAGAAAGAGAGGCCGAGGATGACGGTGGATCCGGCGGTGCTCGAGGAGCTCGACCGCCTGAGAGGCCGGGTGCCGGAGCTCTCCGGCAGCGTCCTGGCCTCCACCGACGGGCTGGTGATCGCGCACGACGCGCACGGCATCGAACCGGACAGCATCGCGGCGCTGGCCGCCGCCCACCTGGCGCTGGCCCGCCGGTTCGCCCACGCGGTGAACCACGGTGAGCTGCGCGAGTCGGTGGTCGAATGCGACCGAGGCTACATCACCTCGTACACCGCGGGCCCGACCGCGCTGCTCACGGTGGTCACCTCGGGCGACGCGAACCTCGCCATGGTGCACCTGGAGGCCCGGCGATGCGTACGGCGGCTCATCCGGATCTTGAAGTTGGAAACGAAGCCGCAGCCGCGCCCGGAGATCCCGCAGCAGGCGGGACCGGCGGCGCTGACCCGGCGCAGCCCCTTGTCCACCCTCACGACCAATGCTCGTCGTCGGCAGGCGGCGGGTTGAGAAACGCGGCATCCGCCGCGACCGAACGGCGCCGCCGGGTGGCGGCCCGCCATCCCACCGCAACGGAGGACCCATCCATGGGCGACATGGACACCGCACTCAAGGAAATCATGGAAATCGACGGCGCCTTCGGCGTCGCGCTGGTCGACCACACGAGCGGCATGGCCCTCGGCACGGTCGGCGGCGGCAAGGAGCTCGACCTGACGGTCGCCGCGGCCGGCAACACGGATGTGGTGCGGGCCAAGCTCCGGGCGATGGAGATGCTGAACATCACGGAGAAGATCGAGGACATCCTCATCACTCTGGACACGCAGTATCACCTGATCCGGCCGCTGACGAGCCGGGCCGGGAAGGGGCTGTTCCTGTACGTGGCCCTGCGCCGCGACCGCTCGAACCTGGCCATGGCGCGGCATCAGCTCAAGCGCATCGAGAGCGACCTCGACGTCTGAGTTTTGCCTGGTATCCGGCGTCACGACGGGGAGGGCCGAGCACGGCCCTCCCCGTCGTCGTCGGTACCGTCGTCGGTGTGTCAGTGGAGGACGTCGTCCGTGAGGTGGTCAGCGGGGCGATCGGTTATGAGGCGGGGCTCGACGCGCTGACCGTGGCGCCGGCGGGCGAGGTCGACGCGGCCCTTCGCGCGGCGCTGAACGACGCCTTCGACCGGCTCTTCCGGGGCGGATGGCAGCCGTCCGAGCTGTACCGGGTGATCGCCCGCCTGGGCGATCCGCTCAAAGCGGGCATGGTGTCCACAGCCGCCGCCGGTTACGCGGGGCGGTTCTCCGCCGTTGATCCGCGCTGGGCGGCCCAGGCGTCCTCGTTGCCGCCGGCCGGCCGGCACCCCGATCGGATCACCTTGCTGGACGCGTCGATAGGCCTACTGACCTCTCTGCGCCAACTGCCGATGATCGAAGTGCTGATTCCGCCTCCGGGGACTGTGTCCGATCTATCGTACAAATCAGACAACAGGATCCTTGATCGCGTACGGGCTCTGCTGGCCAAGGCCGAGGCGACGGACTTCCCGGCCGAGGCGGAGGCGTACTCGGCCAAGGCGCAGGAGCTGATCGCCCGGCACAGCATCGAGGAGGCGCTGACCACGGCCGGGCGCGCGGAGGTGGTCCCGTTCGCGCGGCGGATCGGTGTCGACCATCCGTACGAAAGCGAAAAGGCCTCTCTGCTGGACGCGGTGGCGCGGGCCAACCACTGCCACACGGTGTGGTCGCCCGAGCTCGGCTTCTCCACGATCTTCGGCTACGACGCGGACATCGACGGCGTCGAGCTGCTCTACACGTCGCTGCTGGTGCAGGCGAACCGGGCGATGGCCCGCGACGAGCCGGCCAAGGGCAAGGCCCGGATCAAGGCGTTCCGGCGCAGCTTCCTGGTGGCGTACGCGGTCCGCATCGGCGAACGCCTCTCCCAGGCCACCCGGCACGAGATCGAGCAGCACAGCGACCTGCTGCCGGTGCTGCGCAACCGCGAGGTCCAGGTGCGCGAGGTCATGCGGAAGGCCTTTCCCCGTACGGTCCGGGCCCGCGGCAGCCGCATCGACAGCCTCGAGGGCTGGGAGTCGGGCCGGGCCGCGGCCGACGAGGCCCAATTGCGTTGACGGGTGGGGCAAACTGGGGTCATGCATCCGGCTTGACGCTGAAACCTTTACGCGGTGCGGGCCCTCGCCGAGGGCGTGCCGCTCTACCCGGTGTACGCGCTGCTGTTCACGGACGCCGGCCTCACCACGGCCCAGGTGTCGTCGCTGTTCGCGATCTGGTCCGTGGTCGCCTTCGTGGCCGAGATCCCGTCCGGCGCGCTGGCTGACGCCTGGTCCCGCAAGAGGCTGTACGCGATAGGCGAGACCCTGACGGCGGCCGGCTACGCGATGTGGCTGTTGTGGCCGTCGTACTGGGGCTTCACGGTGGGGTTCGCTCTGTGGGGCCTGGGCGGTTCGCTGGGCTCGGGCACGCTGGAGGCGCTGGTCTACGACGCGGTGCCGGAGGAGAACGCGTACGCCCGCTTGATAGGCCGAGCCGAGACGCTCTCGATCCTGGCCATGCTGGCCGCCACGGCGTTGGCCACTCCCGCCTTCCAGGCGGGCGGTTATCTGTTGGTGGGCTCGCTGAGCATCGCCGTGAAGCTCCTGGGCGCCCTGCTGTCGCTGCGCCTGCCCGAAACCCGAACCACCACCGGGCCCACACCCGACCCCGCCCCTCCGAATATTTCCGAAATGTCGTACTGGCACATCCTTCGGGGCGGTGTGCGGGAAGCCGTCGGAACCCGGGTGGTCGCGCGGGCGGTTCTCGTGGCGGCGCTCGTGCCCGGGTTCAGCGCGCTCGACGAATTCCTGCCGCTTCTCGCGCGGGACAAAGGGGCGCCGACCGCGGCCGTACCCCTGCTCTTCGCCCTGACCGCCCTCGCCATGGCCGCCGGAAGCGCTCTCGCCGGTCGCGGGCGCGGACTCTCCTGGGCGCTCGGCGGGGCGGCGGTTCTTCTCGCGGCCGGCGCCCTCACCCCGCACCTCGCCGGAATGATCGCCGTCTCGGCCGCCTTCGGCCTGCTGCAGTACGCGATGATCCGCGCCGAGGCCCGCCTCCAGGAGCGGATCACCGGGCCGGCCCGGACCACCGTGCTGTCGGTCGCCGGCTTCGCCAGCGAGGCCTTCTCCGTCGTGCTCTACCTGGCCTTCGCCGTCGACCTGCCGCTCACGGCACTCTTCGCCCTCTGCTCGGCGCCGCTCCTGCTCACCGCCCTGATCGCCCGCCGACGGTGAACGTCCGCTAGCCTCCGCTGTTCTCCATCTCGGCGCCCTCGGGCACGCTTTCGTCGTCGCGGCTGTCGAGCCAGCCGTACGGCAAAGAGACCTTGCCTGGCGCATTGACGCGGCCCCGCGGCTTGCCGAGCTCCTCCTCCGGGAACGGCACCGACGGGTCGAGCTTGCCCAGCAGGTCGTCCAGCTGGGCCAGCGACGACACCATCGACAGGGCCCGGCGCAGCTCACCACCGACCGGGAAGCCCTTCAGGTACCAGGCGATGTGCTTACGGAAATCGGCGCACCCGTGCTTCTCGTCCTCGAGCGCGTCCACCAGCAGCTCCGCGTGGCGCGACATGATCTTCGCGACCTCGCCCAGCGCCGGCAGCACCGGCTTGTAGTCGCCACCCTGTGTGAAGGCCGCCTCGAGGTCGGCGAACAGCCACGGCCGTCCCAGACATCCGCGCCCGACGACGACCCCGTCGACGCCGGTCTGCTCCACCATGCGCAGGGCGTCGGAACCCTCCCAGATGTCCCCGTTGCCGAGAACGGGCACGTCGAGCGCCTGCTTCAACGTCGCGATGGCGTCCCAGTCCGCGTTTCCCGAGTACCTTTGTTCGGCCGTACGGGCATGCAGCGCCACCGCGGCGACACCGGCTTCCTGCGCGATGAGCCCCGCCTCGACGTACGTCAAATGGTCGTCGTCAATGCCCTTGCGCATCTTGATCGTGAGCGGGATCCCGTATTCGGCGGCCGCGTCCACGGCCTGCTTGACGATCCGCCCGAACAGCTTGCGCCGCCACGGCAGAGCCGACCCACCGCCGCGCCGGGTCACCTTGGGCACCGGGCACCCGAAGTTGAGGTCGACGTGGTCGGCCAGGTTGTCCTCGCCCACCATCCGCACGGCCCGGGCCGTCACATCGGGGTCGACCCCGTACAGCTGAAGGCTGCGAAAGTCCTCGTCCTCGGCGAACGCCACCATCTTGAGCGTCTTGGGGATCCGCTCCACGAGAGCCCGCGTCGTGATCATCTCGCAGACGTAGACCCCACCACCTTGCTCCCGGCACAGCCGCCGAAACGCCACGTTGGTGATGCCGGCCATGGGAGCCAGCACGACAGGCGGATTGACGACACGATCGCCGAGCATGAGAGGTGCGAGAGTCACGCCTTCGAGCATGCCATGCCCCTCACGACCACCGAAAATCCACGTCACCGTCAGGCCGCACACCGAACGCAAGGTGGAGCCGCTCCACCGCGTCGTGTACCTGCCGTCGCGGCCGACCAGGAAAGGCCCGGTACAGACATTCCCGCCATAACGTGCGGTCGTAATGACTGGCGAGAAGGAACCGCCAGAAGCCCAGATTGAGCTCAGTGTTGCAGCAGATGGCCGGGATCGGCGCGGCGGAGATCTCAGAGTTCCAGGCGTAGAGATCCAAGGCCGCCGCAAGGTTGCCGCCGACGGCGCGAAGGTACGGCTCCAACCGCTGCCGGGGTCAACGCTTTCCGGACGGTAGTCGCACGCCTATGACTGCGGCCACCACGAATCTGGCAGAGTCGGCCGCGTGGGTGATGAGCTGAGTCCGCGGAAGCTTGTGGTCGTGTTTCAGTCGGCGGTCGGTGAGGCCATGTTGCGGCTTGCCGTCGACGTCGGGTTTCAGGCTGTGCTCGTGGAGCCGGATGAGACACGGCTTCAAGGGCTGCCCCGGGCTCACGGGGACACCTTCGTGCACGATCTGGGGCCGGCCGGTCTCGACGAGCACACCGATGTCGTGCTGAGTGACCACCACCGGGCCGAGATCGGGGAGCTGCTCGAACAAGCTCTGGCCGCCGAGACCCGGTGGATCGGGATCGTGGGCAACCCCAAGGTCGAAGGGCCCCATGTCGCCGCGCTGCGGGAGCGTGGCGTCGGCGAGGAGCAGATCAAGCGGGTGCACCGCCCGATCGGCCTGAACATCGGGTCGCGGACGCCGGCCGAGATCGCTGTGGCGACCTTGGCCGGGCTGATCGCGGACCGGAACGGCCGACCGGGCGGCTTCGCTTTCTAAGAGCCTCTAAAGGCCCTTGGCGAGCAGGTAGCTCTCGATCTGGGAGAGGGCGACCCGCTCCTGCTTCATCGTGTCGCGGTCGCGCACCGTCACCGCGTCGTCGGTCAGGGTGTCGAAGTCGACCGTCACGCAGAACGGGGTGCCGATCTCGTCCTGGCGGCGGTAGCGGCGGCCGATCGCCTGTGAGTCGTCGAACTCGACGATCCAGCGCTTGCGCAGGTCGGCGGCCAGGCCCCGGGCCTTCGGGGACAGGTCGGGGTTGCGCGAGAGCGGCAGCACCGCCACCTTGATCGGGGCCAGGCGGGGGTCGAAACGCATGACCGTCCGCTTGTCGACGCCGCCCTTGGTGTTCGGGGCCTCGTCCTCGTCGTACGCCTCGAGCAGGAAGGCCAGCACCGCGCGGGTGAGACCGGCCGCCGGCTCGATCACGTACGGCACCCAGCGTTCCTGCTTCTCCTGGTCGAAGTACGACAGGTCCACGCCCGAGTGCTTGGAGTGGGTCGACAGGTCGAAGTCGGTGCGGTTGGCGATGCCTTCGAGCTCCGCGAACTCCGTGCCACCGAACTGGAACCTGTATTCGATGTCCACGGTGCGCTTGGAGTAGTGGGACAGCTTCTCCGCCGGGTGCTCGAAGAAGCGCAGGTTCGACTCCGACAGGCCGAGGTCGCGGTACCAGTTCCAGCGCTCCTGGAGCCAGTAGTCGTGCCACTTCTCGTCGCTGCCGGGCTCGACGAAGAACTCCATCTCCATCTGCTCGAACTCACGCGTACGGAAGATGAAGTTGCCCGGCGTGATCTCGTTGCGGAAGCTCTTGCCGATCTGCGCGATGCCGAACGGCGGCTTCTTGCGGGCGGCCTGGGCCACGTTGTTGTAGTTGACGAAGATGCCCTGCGCGGTCTCGGGCCGCAGGTAGTGCAGGCCCTCGGCGCTCTCGGTCGGGCCGAGGTAGGTCTTCATCAGGCCGTTGAACATCTTCGGCTCGGTGAAGGTGCCCTTGTTGCCGCAGTTCGGGCAGTTGAGCTCCTGGAGCGAGGACGGGAGCGAGCCGTGCTTGGCCTCCCACGCCTCCTCGAGGTGGTCGGCGCGGAACCGCTTGTGGCAGGACTGGCACTCGGTCAGCGGGTCGACGAACGCGTCGAGGTGGCCGGAGGCCGCCCACACGTCGCGCGCGAGGATGACGGCGGAGTCGAGGCCGACGATGTCGTCGCGCTGCTGGACCATCGTGCGCCACCACTGGCGGCGGACGTTCTCCTTCAGCTCCACACCCAGCGGACCGTAGTCCCAGGCCGAGCGGGTTCCTCCGTAGATCTCGCTGGAGGGGAAGACGAAGCCCCGGCGCTTGGCCAGGCTGACGACGGCATCGATACGGTCGGCGGGCATGTTCCTCCTACGCCGGCTGGGTGTCGGCGGGGACATCAGTATGGATCGGGACGAACAGAGAATTTACTCCGCGATGTCGCAGACCTCGAACTCGCCCGTGGACGTGTTCTGGTCGAGTTCGGCCGTCAGCTGCTCCACGTCGCCGCCGGCGAAGGTGGCCTCGACGGGCACGGAGATGCCGTACGTCGCCTCGACCTCGCCGAGACGCCACGAGACGATCGGCTCGCCGGCCGAGACACGGGTGCGGAACTCGGCCTGGGTTTCCCGGCGCCGGGCACTTTCGCAGAGGTCGTCGTACGCCGCCGCGTAGTTCTCGGATTTCAGGGCGTTCAGATAGTCCTCGACGGCCGCGTGGGCCTGCTCCTGGATGGCGCTCGTGCCGGCCGAGATCAGGCCGATGAGCGCCGCCACGCCGCCGCCGCAGACCAGCACCATCACCGCGCCGGCGATGCCGAGCCCCATGCCGATGCGCCGGCCTTTGCCCTCGACCGGCGGCGCCGGGAAGGGCGGCTGCACGCCGGGCCCCGGCGGGGGTGGCGGGACGAAAGGCGGCGCCGTGGTCATGACCGCAACAGTAGTCGTCAGCGCCAGGGCTCGGAGGCCCGGTCGCTCTCCGCCTCGACCACCGGCGAGCCCGGCTCGGCCGAGGCGAGCGTCTCGAACGCGGACGGCTCGTCGAGCGAGCGGGCGAGCAGCGGGGTGGCGTGCACCTTCACATCGAAGGCGCCCAGCGCGCGCCGGTAGGCTCCCACCGACTCCCATTCGGTGACGAGTGTCCATCGGGTGGGGTCCTCGAGCGCGCGGGCGAGCCGCCCGGAGAGATATCCGGGCCGTTCGGCGAGGGCGGCGAGGGCCGCGTGGGCCTGGGCGACGAATTCGTCGCGCGTGTCCGGCGGCACGTCGAAGCGGTTGAGCACCAGCATGGCGACAGGGTACGAGAGGCGAGACAGGGGTGACGCGGTGACACCGTCCGACAATGTGCTGCGCCGGCTGGCCCGGGTGAGCCCGACCACGGCCTTCATCGTGGCGCTGGCGATTCTGGTGGCGGGACTGTTCCTGCCCGGCATCGTCGGGGCGGCGCTGCTGTTCCTGCTCTGGCTGGGCCTGGCCACGCTGACCTTCACAACCTGGCCCGTACAGTCCCCGCCGACCCGTGTCATCCGGCTGATCATGCTCGTTCTGCTGCTGGCGGCCGCGCTCGCCAAGGCACTGTGACCTATGCGCTTTTGACAATCATTATCATTGTCGGCGACAGTAGGTGCTATGCGCCGCCGCCTCCTCGCCCTTCTGCTCCCGCTGTCGTTCCTGGCCGGGTGCGGCAGTGGCTCCGGCGCCGAGGACGGCAAGCTGGCCGTGGTCACCGCCTTCTATCCGCTGCAGTTCCTCAGCGAGCGCATCGGCGGCGACCAGGTGAGCGTCTCCAACCTCACCAAGCCCGGCGCCGAGCCGCACGACATCGAGCTCACCCCGCGCCAGGTGGGCGACGTGGCCGGGGCCGGCCTGGTCGTCTATCTCAAGGGCTTCCAGCCGGCGGTCGACGAGGCCGTGGCCCAGGAGGGCAAGGACCACGCGTTCGACGCCGCCTCGGTGGTCACCCTGCTGCCGGCGAGCGAGGACGACCACGACGGCGAGGAGCACGAGCACGAGACGGCCGAGGGCGGCATGGACCCGCACGTCTGGCTCGACCCGGTCCGCTTCGCCACCATCGCCGACAAGCTGGGCGAGCGCCTCGGCCAGGCCGATCCCGAGCACGCCGCCGACTACAAGGCCCGGGCCACCGCCCTGCACTCCGAGCTCGACAAGCTGAACACCGAATATGCGACCGGGCTCAAGACCTGCGAGCGCCGCGAGCTGGTGACCAGTCACGAGGCGTTCCACTATCTGGCCGACCGCTACGACCTCACCGAGGTCGGCATCACCGGCATCTCCCCCGAGGCCGAGCCCTCACCGCAGCGGCTGGCCGAGGTGGCCCGGACGGCCAAGGAGACCGGCACCACCACGATCTTCTTCGAGACGCTGGTCAGCCCGGCCGTGGCCGAGACCATCGCCCGCGAGGTCGGCGCCAGGACCGCCGTCCTCGATCCTCTCGAAGGCCTGACGGACTCGTCCCAAGATTATTTCTCCGTGATGCGCGCGAACCTGACCGCCATCACCACCGCACTGGGGTGCACAGCATGAGCATCGTCGACGTACGCCATCTGGCCGTCGGATACGAGGGCCGGGAGATCCTGCACGACGTCTCCCTGAGCGTCGATCAGAAAGAGGTCGTCGCGATCCTCGGCGCGAACGGCTCCGGCAAGTCCACGCTGATCCGCACGATCCTCGGCCTGGTGCCGATCGGCCGCGGCGAGATCGATCTTTTCGGTACGCCCCAGCGGCGCTTCAAGCAATGGGCCCGGGTCGGATATGTGCCGCAGCGTCTCGGCGCCGGAAGCGGGGTGCCGGCCACGGTCGGCGAGGTCGTCGCCTCCGGCCGCCTGGCCCGTCGCGGCATCTTCCGGCTGCCCGGCGCGGCCGACCGGACGGCCGTGCGCGACGCCCTGACCGACGTCGGTCTCCTCGACCGGATCAACGATCCCGTCTCGACCCTCTCGGGTGGACAGCAGCAGCGCACGTTGATCGCCCGCGCCCTGGCCGGAAAGCCGGACCTGCTGGTCCTGGACGAGCCCACCGCGGGCGTGGACGCGGCCAGCCAGGAGGCGTTCGCCGCCGCGCTGGGCCGCTTCGGCGACGGCGGCGGCACGATCCTGCTGGTGGCGCACGAGCTCGGCCCGCTGCGCCCGCTGATCGACCGGGCCGTCGTGGTGCACGAGGGCCGCATCGCCTTCGAGGGCGCGCCGCCGGAGCCGGCCGGCCATCACGCCGAGCCCGATCACGACCACGTGCATCCGCACGCCGTCCAGCCCACCGCGGGCATCTGCGAGTGGGCCCCTACGGACCGCATGGCGGCCAACTGAAATGGACCTTTTCCAGTACGACTTCATGATGCGTGCCCTGGCCGGCGCGCTCATCATCGGCCTGGCCGCCCCGTCGCTCGGCATCTACCTGGTGCAGCGGCGGCTGTCGCTGATCGGCGACGGCATCGGCCACGTCGCCCTGACCGGCGTCGGCGTCGGCCTGCTGCTCAACCAGTCCCCCGTGCTGGCCGCCGTGATCGTCTCGGCGGCGGGCGCGATCGGCGTCGAGCTGATCCGCGAGCGCGGCCGCACCTCGGGCGATCTCGCCCTGGCCCTGCTGTTCTACGGCGGCATCGCCGGCGGCGTGGTGCTGGTGTCGCTCTCCGACGACGCCAGCAGCAACAGCCTGATCCAATATCTGTTCGGCTCGCTCATCACGACGTCGCCCGCCGACATCACGGTGATCGCCGTGATGGGCGCGCTGGTGCTGATCGCCATGCTCGCTTTCCGGCCCGCACTGTTCGCGGTCTGCAACGACGAGGAGTACGCCCGGGTGAGCGGCCTCCCCGTCCGTACGCTCAATCTCCTGATGGCCGTGACCACCGCCGTGACCGTGACCATCGCCATGCGGACCGTCGGGTTGTTGCTGGTCTCGGCCCTGATGGTCATCCCGGTGGCCGCCGCCCAGCAGGTGACCAGGGGCTTCCGCAGCACGATGGTGGCGGCCATGCTGATCGGCGTCGGCGCGGCCGGGGCCGGCGTGGTCTTCTCGGCCGAGGCGGACACCCCGCCCGGCGCCACCACGGTCATCCTGGCCCTGGCCATCTTCGTCGCGATCGCCGTCGGCGGCGCGACCTGGCGGGTCCTGCGCCGGCGGGCCCAGCCGCCCCGCGAGGTGGAGCCCCCTGACGTGGTTCTCCAGGAGGCCTGACAATGGGTTACGAGGCATATGAGCCGGCCGGCGAGCTGCTGCGGGCGCTCTCGGCCCCGATCCGCGTCGCGATCGTGGCCGAGCTGGGCGCCGGCGAGCGCTGCGTGCACGAGCTGGTGGAGAAGCTGGGGGCGCCACAGCCGCTGGTCTCGCAGCATCTGCGGGTGCTGCGCGGCGCGGGCGTGGTGCGAGGTGCGCGACGAGGCCGGGAGATCGCATACTCCCTGGTGGACGACCACGTCGCGCACATCGTCGCCGACGCCGTCAGCCATGCGAGGGAGGTTCGTTCGTGAGCACCGAGAGTCAGCAGCGCAACACCAAGCAGCGCAGCGCGGTCAGCGCCGTGCTGGCCGAGACCGAGGGCTTCAACAGCGCTCAGGAGCTGCACGCCATTCTGCGCGAGCGGGGTGAGCGGGTGGGGCTGACCACCGTCTACCGCACGTTGCAGGGCCTGGCCGACGCCGGCGAGATCGACGTGATGCGCCCGCCCGGCGGCGAGCACCTCTACCGCCGGTGCAGCCAGGGTCACCACCACCACCTGGTGTGCCGCTCGTGCGGCCGCGCGGTCGAGGTGGAGGGCCCGGCCGTCGAGTCGTGGGCCGACAAGGTGGCGGGCAAGCACGGCTTCGTCGACGTCTCTCACACGATGGAGATCTTCGGAACCTGCCCGGACTGCGCCACTAAGCAGTAGCACAGTCCACGTGGGACCCTGACGGCGTGAAGCTCTATGCCGACAGGATCCCCACCGCCGTCCGCCAGCTGATCACCGACATCGTCGTGGTGATCTGGGTCTACCTCTGGGTGCGCGCCGGCCTGTGGGTGAACGACATGGTCGAGAAGCTGGGCGTTCCCGGCGCCAAGCTGGAGACCGCGGGCGGCGGCATCGCCGACAACCTGGCCGACGCCGGCGGCAAGGTCGGCCGGGTGCCGCTGGTCGGCGACCAGCTGGTCAAGCCGTTCACCGGCGCCGCCGACGCGGCCCGCAACCTGGCCGACGCCGGGCGCCAGCAGCAGGAGATCGTCGACCAGATGGCCGTCATCATCGCCCTGGCCGTGGTCGCCGTGCCGCTGGCGCTGGTGCTCTTCCTCTGGCTGCCGTTGCGGATCCGCTGGATCCGCCGGGCCGCCGTCGCCACCTCCGTACGCGACGAGCCCGCCGGTCGCGACCTGCTCGCCCTGCGGGCCCTGGCCAGCCAGCCCCTGAACCGGCTGGCCAAGATGGGCCCGGACATCGCGCAGAGCTGGCGCAACGGCGACCCCGAGGCGGTCGACGCCCTGGCCGAGCTGGAACTCAGACGTCTCGGTCTTCGCGGTTCTCGCCGCTAGCGTTCGCGTAGTCCTCGTCCTCGGGATCCTCGTCGATCCAGTTGCGGCGCAGCCACGGGATGCCCGCCCAGAAGGTGAGGAAGAACAGGGCGGTGAGGGCGCTGAAGACGAAGGCGATCGGCCGGTCGAGGATGAAGTCGGTGACCAGCAGGACGCTGGCCGCCATCGAGACCAGCAGGAAGGCCAGGCCGCCGGTGGCCATCCGGTGGGCGTAACGGACCAGCTCGGGCTTGCGGCCCTGGCGGAACAGCGCCCGGTGGAAGGCGACCGGGGCAATGATCATCGCGGTGGCGCCGGCGGCGGCCAGCAGCGCCACGACGTACGTGTCCTTCTGGAATTGTGTGACCTTGGGGAAGCCGTTGCTGAACGGCAGGGTCAGCAGGAAGGCGAACAGGATCTGGATGCCGGTCTGCGCGACCCGCAACTCCTGGAGGAGATCGGCGAAGTTGCGGTCCCAGCGTTGTTTCTCCGACTCGTGCTTCATCCGCGGCTTCTCGGGTGGCATGCCGCGACGGATACCCCAAGATGAACGTGAATCAAACTCCCCGAATGCGAGCCAGGGCCGCCTCGGAAAGGGCAGTCGCCGCCTGCTCGGGCACCCAGTGGCTGATACCGCGCATAGCGACCATCTGGTAGTCGGCGTCGACCCAGTCCCGGGTGCGCAGCGCCGCGGTCAGCGAGACCACGCCGTCCTGGTCACTCCAGACATATGTGGTGGGCACGCGGATCAGGCGTACGTCCTTGAGCTGGTCGAAGGTCAGCGCCCGGTACCAGTTCAGCCCGCCGGTGAGCCGGCCCGGATCGCGGTTGGCCTCGACGTAGAGCTCGGCCCGCTCCCCGATCGGCTTGAGCATCCAGCGCAGGGCGGCGGCGTCGCGGGCGAGCAGCAGCCGCTCGGCGGCGGCCGACTGGAAGACCTTGAAGTACGCCATCCGGGCCCGCTGGGCGGGCCGGGTCCGCAGCGCCAGCTGGAGCGCCTTGGGATGCGGGACGGAGACGGCGGTGAGGGTGCGGACCCGCTCGGGATGCCAGGCGGCGAGCATCCAGCCGACGTTGGCGCCCCAGTCGTGGCCGATGACGTGCGCCGACTCCAGGCCGAGGGCGTCGAGCACGCCGACCGCGTCGGCCACGGCCTCGGTGATCCGGTAGGCGCCGACATCGGCCGGGCGGGCGCCTGGTGAGACGCCGCGCTGATCCACGGCGTACGTCCTGAGACCTGCCTCGTGAAGTTTCGGCGCGAGAAGATCGAACTCGCGGTGGTCCTGGGGGAAGCCGTGCAGCAGCAGAACCGGGTCGCCCTCCGACGGGCCACCATCGAAGACGTCGAATGTCAGACCCCGGGCTTTGATCTCCATCTGTGATCACTCCCTCGCTGGGCGGAACGAAACAGCAGTGTTAGCGTCATCGAAACTAATGCAGGCCGACAGGGGAGCGCACAAGCGCTGAGAGTGCGGGCAACCGCAGACCCTCGTACCTGATCTGGGTAATGCCAGCGCAGGAAGCTCGGGAGGAACCACATGTCATCTCGTTGGCGGACCATCGACATCGTCATCGCCTCGATCATCGCCGTCGCCTTCGGCGTCATCTTCTGGGCCTGGGGCCTGCTCTGGAACGGCCCGGCCGACGCCATCCCCCTGCCCGGCCGGTGCGTGATCTACGGCGTCTGGCTGGTGCCGGCCGTGCTCGGCGCGCTGATCGTCCGCAAGCCGGGCGCCGCCTTCTACACCCTCACCCTGGCCGCCCTGGTGTCGGCCGCCATCGGCACGAGCTGGGGCTGGACCCTGGTCATCCAGGGCCCGCTCGAGGCCCTCGGCGCCGAGCTCGTGTTCGCCGCCTTCGCCTACAAGGTCTACAACCTGCCGGTGGCCCTGCTCGCCGCCACCACGGCCGGGCTGGTGGCATCGGTCTACGACGCCTTCGTCTGGTACGGCGGCACGTCGTGGGCCACCATGCGGATCTGGTACATCGTCATCACCGCGCTGTCGTCGCTGGTGATCGCCGGTCTCGGCAGCGTGGCGCTGACCCGCGCGCTGGCACAGACCGGAGTTCTCGACCGGTTCGCGGCGGGGCGTTCGCGCGCGCTCGTCTGATCTGGTGTCATTCCCGACATGAGTGAGGTCGTTCTCCGCGGTTTCGGCTGGCGGCACGCGGGCCGTCGCGCCTGGGCCGTCCGCGACGTCGACCTGCGGATAGCGCACGGCGAGCGGGTGCTCCTGCTCGGTCCCTCCGGGGCCGGTAAGAGCACCCTGCTGGCCGCGCTGGCCGGCCTGCTGCCCGACGACTCGGGCGAGTCCGAGGGCACGATCGAGATCGACGGACTCGATCCGCGCAAGGCCCGCGACCAGGTCGGCATCGTCTTCCAGGATCCGCAGACCCAGCTCGTGATGGCCCGCAGCGGCGACGACGTGGCGTTCGGCCTGGAAAATCGCGGGGTGCCGCCGGCCGACATCTGGCCCCGGGTCAGCGACGCGCTCGACCGGGTCGGCTTCCCCTATCCGATCATCCGCTCGACCGCGGCGCTGTCCGGCGGCGAGGCGCAACGGCTGGCCCTGGCCGGTGTGCTGGCCCTGCGCCCGCGCCTGCTGCTGCTCGACGAGCCGACCGCCAACCTCGACCCCGACGGGGCCGTGCTGGTCCGCGAGGCCATCGCCGCCCTGCGCCTGGACGCCTCCATGATCATTGTGGAGCACCGGGTGGCCGAGGCCCTGCCGCTGGTCGACCGCGTGGTCGTGCTCGAGCCGGGCGGGGGCGTGCGGGCCGACGGCGCGCCCGAGGTCGTGTTCGCGGCCTACGGCGATCGTCTGGCCGACGAGGGCGTCTGGGTTCCCGGCTTCACGATTCCCCCGCTCAAATCAAGGTCAACGGCCGATCCTTCCCTCGTACGCACGGAGCAGGCCACAGTCGCAGGACGCATGGCCCCCGTGTCGCTCGCCGCCGGCGAGGGCGAGGTCCTGGCCGTGACCGGCCCCAACGGCGCCGGCAAGTCGACGCTCGCCCTGCTGCTGGGCGGCCTGCTCGCCCCGTCATCGGGCCGGGTGCACGCGTTCGGCGACCCGAAGCCCCCGCACCGCTGGCGGGCGGCCACCCTCACCGGCCGGATCGGCTCGGTCTTCCAGAACCCGGAACACCAGTTCGTGACCACCCGCGTCGCCGACGAGCTGGCCCTGGGCCCGCGCCGGCTGGGCCGCTTCGACCAGCAGGTGATCGACGACCTGCTGGAGCGGCTACGCCTGACGAAGCTGGCGCAGGCCAACCCGTACACCCTCTCCGGCGGCGAAGCCCGCCGTCTCAGCGTCGCCACCGCCCTGGCCACCGCGCCCCGCCTGCTGGTGCTCGACGAGCCCACGTTCGGCCAGGACCGCCGCACCTGGATCGAGCTGGTCACCCTGCTGGCGACGCTGCGCGACGACGGCCACGCGATCGTGGCGGTGACCCACGACGACGACTTCGTGCAGACGGTCGCCGACCGAACGTTCCCGCTGGGCACCCCCCGGCTGCCCGACCCGCTCCCCCGCCGGCGGCGCTTGTGAGCTTCGTCCTTCAGCCGGTGGCCGACCCCGCGGCCCCCTTGGCCCGGCGCAACCCGACGGCCAAGCTGGGCGCGGCGCTGCTGTTCACGCTGCCCCTGCTGTCCACTCTCGACCCGCTGACCCCGGCGATCGCCCTGGCGATCGAGCTGGCGGTGCTTCCTCTTTTCGGCGTACGCCTGTCCGTCCTGGCCCGCCGAGCCTGGCCGCTCCTGATCGCCGCGCTGGGCCTGCTGGCCACGATGGTCCTTTTCGCGGCCGACCGTAGCGGCCGCCTCCTGCTCGACCTGGGCCCGTTCGACATCACCACCGGCGTGCTGGTGTCGGCGCTGGGCCTGATCCTGCGCCTGTTCGCGATAGCCGTCCCCGGCGTGATCGTCTTCGCCACCACCGACCCCACCGACCTGGCCGACTCCCTGGTCCAGAACGCGAAGGCCCCACCCCGTTTCGCCATCGGCGCCCTGGCCGCCTTCCGCCTGCTCCCACTGCTCGACCAGGAGTGGCAAATGATCACCTTGGCCCGCCGGGCCCGAGGCGTCGACGCCGGCCGTAACCCCGTGGCCGCCTTACGCCTGTTCATCTCGACGGCCTTCGCCCTGCTGGTAGGAGCCCTACGCCGAGGCGGCCGGCTGGCCGTGGCCATGGACGCCCGCGGTTTCGACTCGGGCATCCCCCGCACTTACGCCCGACGCCAGACCTTCACGACAGCCGATACGGCCCTGCTGCTGGGCGCGCTCGCCTTGTCGGCCGTCGCCCTCGGCACGAGCATCGCCTTGGGCCTGTTCCGCCCCATCATCGGCTGACCGGTCAGGCGATCGCCTGGCGCAGGGAAGCCAGGGCGTCCTCGATGATGGCGATCAGGGTGCGGTCGCCGGGCTGGTCGAGCCACTCGTCGAACGAGACGAACAGCAGCATCACGGCGGTCTCGGCCAGCAGGGCGGCCTCGAGGGCCGGGACGCCCCGGGCCTCGAAGCCCGTGCTGATCGCGCTTCTCAAGGCGTCTCGTTTGCGCAGGTCGCGCTCGCGGAGGCCGGGATCGGAGCGGACGATCTCGCGCCGTACGCGGAGCTCGTCGCGGCGGCTCTCGAAGCGGGCGGCGGTGACGGCCCGGAGGCCCTCGAGGATCACGGTCATCGGGGCGTCGGCCGGCGGGGCCTCCTCGATCATGCGGGTGGCCATGGCCGGGATCTCGTCGCCGCCGAAGAGCACCTCGCGCTTGTCGGCGAAGTGCCGGAAGAACGTGCGGGTGGTCAGGCCGGCCCGCGCGGTGATCTGCGGAACGGTGGTCGCCGCGAAGCCCTGCTCGACGAAGAGCTCGACGGCCGCTTCCTCGAGGCGCTCACGCGCGCCGGGCCGCCATCTGCTCACACCCGCCATCCTACGTGATGACATCACGTGTCATCACGGGCTACAGTCATGACACGCCATGTCATCACCTCTGGGGAGCACCGCCATGACCGACGAAGTCTGGATCCTGGGCGGCACGGGCCGCAGCGCCCGGGCCATCGCCACCGAACTCCTGCGCCGGGGCATCACCCCCACGCTTGTGGGGCGTGACGCCACCCGTCTGACCGCCGCCGCCTCGAGCCTCGGGAGCGTTCGTACGCTCGTCGCGCGCACGCCGGTGGAAACGGCCGACGCGATCCGGCGGCAGCGGCCCGCCGTTGTGATCAACACGGTCGGGCCGTTCGGGGTGACGGCCGGGCCGATCATCCGGGCCTGTCTGCCGGCCGGTCATTACGTCGATCTGGCCAATGACGTCGCGGCCGTGTCGGGCGTACTCGCACTGCATGACGCCGCCGCCGAGGCCGGGCGTTCGCTCGTCACCGGCGCCGGCTTCGGCGTGACCGCCACGGAGAGCGTTGTGGTCAAGCTTTGCGCGGACCGTCCCACGCCCTCGGACGTACGCGTCGACATGATCCCTTCGCTGGCGATCGAGGCCGGCCGGCTCGGTGAGGCCCTGGCCGGCACGATCCTCGAAGGTCTTCCCGGTGTGCCGGGCGGCCGCCGGTTCCAGGGCCGCCGCTACCGTGACGGCCGTCTCGCCCCGGCCCGGCTGGCCGGTGACGCCGAGACCCTGACCCTGCCCGGCGGATCGCCGGTGACCACCGCCGGCATGCCGCTCGGTGAGCTCGTCGCCGCCCAGCGCGCGAGCGGCGCCCCCTCGGTGACCGCCGCGTCGAGCGAGGCGCCCACCGCGCCGATCGCCCGCGCGCTCATGCCCCTCGCCGCGTCGTTGCTGGGCTTCGGCCCGCTGCGGTCATTTGCCGTACGCCGCCTGGCCGCCCTCGAGGTGAAGGCCCGCCCCCGCCCGCGCGAGCACTCGTGGGGCCACGCCCGCGTCACCTGGCCCGACGGCACCGTCCGCGAGGGCTGGCTGCGCCTCGGCGACGCACAGGACTTCACCGGCGCCGTCCCGGCCGAGGTCACCCGCCGCCTGCTGGCCGGCGAGGGCCGCCCCGGCGCCTCGTTCCCGGCCACCCTCTTCGGCCCGTCCCTGGCCGAATCCTGCGGCGCCGACTACGTCCTGGCTGGGTTACCGTCGGCATGACCACTCCGAGAGGGGACTCGTCATGCGTATCGCGGTTGCCGGCGCCTCCGGGAACATCGGGGCCCGTACCGTCGCGGCTCTGGAACGGGACGGGCACGAGGTCGTACGGATCAGCCGCTCGCACGGCATCGACCTGCTCCAGGAGGACGCGATCGGCGACGCCCTGTCCGGTGTGGACGCCGTCGTCGACACCCTGAACGGGCCGGCGGCCGACCCCATGGAGGCCATCACCTGGCTCACCACCTCCACCCGTAACCTGCTCGCGGCCGAGGAACGGGCCGGCGTCCGCCACCACGTCCTGCTGTCGATCGCCTGCCTCTACCGGGTCGGCGGCAACGCCCACTACGCCGCCAAGCGCGCACAGGAACAGGTCGTCACCGAGGGCCCGGTCCCGTGGACCATCGTCCCGGCCACCCAGTTCCACGACTTCGCGGCCATGGTCGCCGACCGCACCGAACGCGACGGCGCCGCCACCCTCGCGCCCCTGCTCCTCCAGCCGGTCGCCCCCGACGACGTCGCCGGCGTCCTGGCCGAGCTCGCGCCGGGCGAACCGCGGGGCCGCTACGCCGACCTGGCCGGCCCCGAACCGCAGGACATGGTCGACATGGCCCGCCGCACCCACCAGGCGCGGGGCCGGGTGGTGAAGCTGATCCCCACCTGGGACGGCGCCTTCAGCACCGAGATGGCCGGCAAGGTCATGCTCCCCGACCCCGGTAACGTCCGGATCGCGCCGACCACCTTCGACGAGTGGCTGGCCCAGCAGTCCTGACTTTCGGCAGTACCCGGGCCGGACGGCCCTGGTTAGCCTGACCGGATGGGTGCTCGGCGGGAGTGGGTGTTCGACGGGCTGCTCGGGCTGGCGCTGGCGGCGCCGGTGGTGGCCAACCAGTCCACGCGCGGGAGCGTCGCCGGATCCGCGGCCGCCGTCGTGGTCAGCGTGGCGGCGACCGTGCTGGGGCGGCGATGGCCGCTGGCCGGGTGGCTGGCCGTCGTGCTGGCCACCATCGTGGACGGCAACTTCGCCTTCGGGATCCCGGTGCACAGCTATCTGATCGGGCTGCGCACCGAGCGGATCCGCCCGGTGGCCGCCGCCTTCGCCCTGATCGCGGCCGCGGGCACAGCCTTCAACCTGGGCGTGCTGGGTGTGGGCCCGGCCGAGTGGTTCGAGCTGGCGATGTTCCTGCTGATCCTGGGCATCTTCCCGTGGCTGGTCGGCCGATATCGGGCCCAGCGCGGCCGGCTGGCGGCGGCGGGCTGGGACCGGGCGGCCCGGCTGGAGTCGGAGCGGCGCATGGTGGTGCTGCGGGAACGTTCGCGGATCGCCCAGGAGATGCACGATTCGCTCGGTCACGAGCTGAGCCTGATCGCGCTCGGCGCGGGCGCCCTGGAGACCAGCCCGGACGTGCCCGAGGAGCGCCGGGCGACGGCCACCCGGATCCGCGAGTCGGCGGCCACCGCCACCGACCAGCTACGGGAGATCATCGGCCTACTGCGCGACCCGGGCGAGGCGGCGCCCCTGGAGCCGGTGGACGAGCCGGTCGAGTCGCTTGTGGACAACGCGGCGAGGGCCGGCATGCCCGTGACCATGAAGCGCACCGGCGATCCGGCCCCGGCCGCCGTCGAGCGCACGACTTACCGGGTGGTTCGGGAGGCGCTCACGAACGCGAGCCGTCACGCCCCCGGCGCACCGATCACGGTCGAGCTGACACGCTCCGGCGACAAGTCCACTATTACCGTGACAAATCTGGCAGGAGAAGGCTACGGCGAGGCTGCGGGCAGGCGTCATAGCGCGGGAAATGAGGGCGCGGGGGATGAGGGCGCGGGAAGCGTGGGCACGGGCAGGGGTCACGGCATGGGCAAGGGCGAGGGCGCGCGGAAGGGTGAGGCGGCTCGGAGGGGCGAGGGCGCGCGGAAGGGCGAGGGCGCGCGGAGGGGCGAGGGCGCGGCCGGGGGAACGGCTGAGGTGGGTGGGTTTGGGCTGGTGGGGCTGCGGGAACGCGTACGGCTCAATGGCGGGACCCTGACCGCCGGACCTCGACCCGGCGGGGGTTTCCGGCTGGAGGCCGAGATTCCGCACCGGGCCGCGCCCGCGGTCGACGAGCCCGTCGTGGAGATGAAGCGGCGGGTGCGGCGCAGCCTTGTCGCGGCCGTGCTCACCCCGGCCGCGCTGGCCCTGGTCACCGCCGTCGCCTACTACCCGTTCGCGGCGAACGGCTCCGTGCTGGGCGGGGACGCTTTCGAACGGATGCCGCTGGGCGCCGCCCGCGCCGACCTCGACCTGCCCGAACGGCAGGCCTGGGTGCGCGATCCGGAGCCGGGCTGCGAGTACTACAGCGACGGCAACTTCCCGCTCGCCGACGCCACCTTCCGGCTGTGCTTCGACGGCGGCGGCCGGCTCGTGCGGAAGGACCACGTGGCGTGACCATTCCCGTGCTGATCGCGGATGACGAGGCGATGATCCGGGCCGGCATCCGGGCGATTCTGGCCAACGATCCCGAGATCGACGTGATCGGTGAGGCCGGCGACGGCGCCGAGGCGGTCGAGGCCGTACGGCGTCATCGCCCGGCCGTGGTCCTCATGGACATCCGGATGCCGCGGCTGGACGGGCTGGCCGCCACCGCCGAGATCCGCCGCCTGGCTCCGGAGACCGGGGTGGTCGTGCTGACCACGTTCGGCGAGGACGAGTACATCGTCAAGGCCGTCGCCTCCGGCGCCGCCGGTTTCCTGCTCAAGGCGGGCGATCCGCGCGAGCTGACCGCGGGCGTACGGGCGGTGGCCGCCGGCGCCGCCTACCTGTCACCGAAGGTCGCCCACCGGGTGATCACCGAGCTGGCCGGCCGGCGCCTGCACGCGGGCGCCGCCGCCCGCGACCGGGTGGACGGCCTGACCGAGCGCGAACGTGAGGTGCTGGCCCTGGTCGGCGCCGGCCTGTCCAACGCCGAGATAGCCCGCCGCCTGTTCCTGGTCGAGGGCACCGTGAAGGCGTACGTGAGCAGCCTGCTCAGCCGTCTCGGCGTCCGCAACCGGGTCCAGGCGGCGATCCTGGCCTACGAGGCGGGACTGGTCTAGGTCTAAAACTGCCAGAGGTTGTTAACACATCGGGGTCTCCGATCGTTGGAGACTTATGCCCCCGTCGATGGACCAGAAGCTGGACCGCCAGG
>NZ_JBIAZI010000009.1:0-483786 GCF_042899005.1 Actinoplanes sp. NPDC000266 | reverse complement strand
GGCGCCGAGCGACGCCCACCCCCGTTGCGCGCCGACGGGCCGCCGGGGCGCGGGGACCCCCCCCCATAACATGTCCCCCTTACCGCCGGACGCCCCGCCCCCGAGGGGGCGCGGGCCTTCCTGTTCCGCTGCTAGCCGGCGATCGAGGCCACGACGACCGTGGCCCGGCCGACGACCGCGCCCTCGTCCGTCACGATGGCCAGGTCACCGAACAGCTCCCGGTCGGCCGGCGGCGTCGAGGCCACCGTGACCGCGCCGGTCACCGTGGTGCTCGCCCCGTTGGCCAGGGTGGTCGCCGTGCTCGGCACGGTGACCGTGCCCAGCGCGGTGCTGTAGTAGACGTCCAGGTAGTCGTAGGCCGTGGTGCCCGCGGGCACCGAGTAGCCGTCGACCACGACCGTGTAGTCGCCCGCCGCCGGGTTGGTCAGCGAGATCGACTCCTCCGAGTCGCCGTCCGCGTCCTGGCCGACCAGGGCGTCACCCAGGTAGAGGCTCAGGTCGAGGTCGGCCGCCGCGTCGGCCGGGTTGCCGATCGCCACGTTCAGCGAGGCCGAGCCGGCCGGCAGCGTGAACGTGAACTCCTGGCTCGCACCGTCGGCGATCGTCGGCCGCTGCCGGTTGGCGCTGCCGAGCGGGCCACCCTGCGGGGTGACCTTCACCGGGCCGAAGTTGTTCTTCACGGTCCAGGTGACCGGGTTGGCCGCGCCCACCGTCACGTTCGACAGCGTCGTGGTCTCCGGCGTCACCGAGACGCCCTGCACCTTGGCGGTCAGCGTGAACGGGTTGCTCAGCACCGGCGTGGTGCGCCGCGACTCGACCTCGAGCTCCCAGATGCCGGGGATCGGGTTCTCGTACGCCCGCTCGCTCGGCTTGCAGGCCGCCTCGTCGCTGTAGTTGCTGTAGCAGGCCGTCGACGCGGTGTCCTCGACCGGCACACCGTACGGGTTGACGCCGATCCACCGGGTCTGCGAGCCGGCCGCGAGGCCGGACAGGTCGACCTGGAGCGCCTTGGTGCCGACCGGCACGTTGACGTAGAACGAGGTCGTCGAGCTGCGGTCGACCGCGCCCTTGAAGGTGTTGGAGTACGCCGGCTTCGGCGACTCGACACCGGCCACGACCGTGTTCAGCACCTCGAAGTCGATGACCGGGGTGCTCGGGTCGTCGACCTGGAGCAGGCCCGCGGTGACGCCGTTGTTGGCGCGCACCACGACCGGCACGGTGACCGTCTTCTTCAGCGGCAGGACGACCAGCGGCGACGAGAGGAAGTTGCCGCGGTCACCCTTCCAGCTGAGCTTGTGCAGCACCGGGTAGCTCGGTCCCGACGTACGGGTGAGCTTGATGTTGACGACCTTGGTCTGCCCGGGCTTGAAGCCGCCGGCCGAGGCCGCGCACCGGTTGTAGATGCCCACGCCCTGGCCGTCGGTGGCCAGCAGGTCGTCCAGCGGCGTGCAGACCGGCGCCGACGAGGTGTAGTCGCGCGTCGGCGACTTCTTCTTCAGCGTCGTCCACGCGCTGGGCACGTCGAGCTGGCCGTAGCCCTGCTCGTTGACCTGCTCGCCCGGGATGGTGTCGGCCGTGGTGTAGATCGCGCGGCGCAGCGACGCCGGCGAGACCTTGATGCCGTTCTGCTTGGCCGCCGAGAGCAGCAGCGCGGCGCCACCGGCGGCCTGCGGGGAGGCCATCGAGGTGCCGTTCTGCATCGAGTAGCCGGGCGGCAGCGTGTACGGCACGGTGGCCAGGCCGGGCACGACCTCCCAGGTCGGGCTCAGCGAGACGGCCGAGCCGGGCGCCGCGATGTTCGGCTTGAAGCCGCCGTCCTCACGCGGGCCGCGCGACGAGAACGGGATGAGCTGCTGGTCCTTGCGGGTGACGGCGCCGTAGTTGGAGAGCCAGGTCTCCTTGGTGATGCTGGCCGCGACGCTGACCACGTCGCCGGCCACGGACGGGTCGCCGATCGTGTTCACGCCCGGTCCGCTGTTGCCGGCCGAGATGAACATCTGCACGCCGTACTTGCGGATCAGGTCGTTGTAGAGGTCGGCCCGCGCGTTGTTGCCGTCGTTCAGCGCGGGCAGGCCGCCGATCGACATGTTGATCACGTCGACGTGCCGGTTGATGACCAGGTCGGACATGCCGGTGGTGAGCGCGGCGGCGGTGCAGCCGCCGCCCCACGAGCAGGCGCGGGACGAGACGATCTTGGCGCCGGGCGCCTGGCCGTCGAAGGCGGCGTTGCCGAACAGGTCGTTGCCCGCGGCGATGCCGGCCACGTGCGAGGCGTGCAGGCTCTCCGGGATGCCGATGTTGACGAAGTCGGCGACCGTGCCCTCGGGGTAGCCCGCCGGCTCGATGTCGACGTCCTCGCGGTACTCGACGACGAACGGCATCCGCTCGGCCACCGCGGTGGCCGGGTTGTCGGTGCCGAAATAGCCGATGTCGTACTTCTCCTTGTACGGCCGCATCACGGCGTCGTCGGTGAAGTCGAAGTTCTGGTTCACGTCGACCCGGATGTCGTGCGAGACCGGGTCGTAGAGGATGCCCCACGTGTCGTTGGTGTCGCCGTCGCGGTTGACGTCACCCGCGGCGTCGCTGGCCGCCGTGACCGACTCGCTGAAGCGGTTGATCCGGTAGTCGCCGGCCGGCGCCTTCCAGGTGGTGTTCGCGTACGAGAAGGTGGGCCCGGCGACCGTGGTCAGCATGGCCCGCCACGAGCCGTCGCCCTCGAGCAGCGGGTCGGTGGCGGTGACCCAGTCGACGATCTTGCGCTCGCCGGTGGTGGTCTTCTGGAGGGCCGGGTGGGCGATGTCCACACCGGAGTCCATGATGCCGATGGTGATGCCGCGGCCGTCGTACTTCGGGTTCTTCTTCTTGAAGTCCACCGAGCCGGTCTCGTCGGTCGGCAGGTACGGGTTCGCGGCCTTCGTCTGCGGTCCCGGAGGCGCGAGCGGCGCGGCCGGCTTGGACGACTGCGTGCCGGCCAGGTCGGTCTCGGGCAGCTTGATGGTCTCGTCGAGGTCGACGGCCTGGATGCCGGCGAGCTTGGCGGCGGCGATGACCTGACCGGTCGGCACCGAGGCCAGCACATAGCCGATCTGGTCGAAGCGCCGCGCGACGACGCCGCCCAGCTTCTCGATGTTGGCGGCGACGTCGGCCGACTTGCCGTCCTCGGCCGCGATGATGACCGTGACGTTCTTCTTCTTGGCCGCTTCGGCCTGGGCGAGCAGTTCGGCGTCGTGCGAGCCGAGGGTCTCGGCCGGCGACTCCTTGGGGGTGTCGGATGCCTTCTGCTGGGTGGCGGGCAGAGCGCCCGAGCCGGGCTCGGCCGCGGCCGGGAGCGAGCCGGTCATCGTCGCCGCGCCGGTGGCCAGGCCGGCCGCCAGCACCGAGATGAACGTTCGACGGCCCCAAGTGGATTGTTGTCTCACGTACGGGTCCTCCGGAAGGAAGGCGCTCAGCGGGGGTTCACAGAGCGCATCTCCCGAATCTTCCGATCGATCGGAATAGAAGTCACTACGGTCGATGACGTCGTGACTAGGCCGTGACATTCCGTTCGACGCATGGAATCCAGCGGATTTCCGGCGGGTTACCAGCGAAAACGCCCACTATGGGTCCATCGATATCAACCCATGCGAAGCAAATTGCCCGCCGCCAGAATCTCGTCGACCGACCATTGGTCGTACGCGTGGCGCCCGAACTTGCTCGCCACGACCCGCCCGTCCGGCGCGATCATGAAGTCGGCCGGCAGCCCGAGCCGCCCGTGCTCCTGCGTCCTGGCCGGCGTCGACTCCCTCCCCCGCAGGAGCATCACCGTGCTGCGCACGATGGCCCGCACCAGAGGCCCCCACACCCGCGGGTTCAGCAGAGACCGCGGCGACACCTGGACCCCGTACTCCCGGTAGAGCTTCTTCTCCGGATCCGGGATCACATCGAACGGCAGGTCGTACTCCCGGAGCTCCTCGGCCGGTGAATGGAAGACGACGACCTCGCGGATGCCGGCCGCCTCGATCTCGGCGTGCCGCCGGACGATCGACTGGAGATGCAGGTTGCAGATGGGACATCCGGCGAACCGGCGGAACTGGAGATGAACGGGACGCTCGGGATCGGGAATCGGCACCACCGTGCCATCGACGGCGATCAGCTCGCGCATGAGGCTTCCCCTCGTAGGCGTACGTCGTACACCTAAGGGTGTAGGCGTACTGCGTACGCTGTCAACCCGTGCCCCGTGCCCGATCCCTTCACCCCGACCGCCTGGCCGAGGCCGCGCTCGCCGTCATCGACCGCGACGGCCTGACCGGCCTCACCATGCGGGCCGTCGCCACCGAGCTCGGAATGAGCACGATGGCGCTCTACCGCTACGTGACCGACCGGTCCGAGCTCGAGCTGCTCGTGGCCGACTGGTGCCTGCGCGACCTCGACACGACCGCGCCCGCCGATCCGCAGTGGACAGACCAGATCAAGACCCTTGCCTTGCGCGTACGGGACCAGGTCGGCGCCCATCCGCAAGCGGTGCCGCTGCTGATCGCCAACCGCCAGCGCAGCCGCCCGCTGCTGCGCTGGGCCGAGTCGGTCGTCACCGTCCTGGCCGCGGCCGGCTTCACCGGAACCGCCCGGGTGATCGCGCTGCGCGGCCTGGTCGGCTACCTCAACGGCGCCCTGCTGCAGGAGCAGCTGGGCGCGCTGGGCGGCCCCGGCACCGAGGCCATCGCGGCACAGACCGACTTCCCGATCATGCGGGAGACGGCCCGGGCCGCCCGCGACGTCACGGCCGAGGACGAGTTCACGGGCGGCCTCGACATCGTGCTGCGCGGCCTCAGGCGATCGGATCCGGGACCCGCCGGGCCCCGGCCGAGTTGACCGCGACCAGCACCACCAGCAGCACCGCGAGCACCTCGATTGACCACGGGATCAGCGGCGTCAGCAGGCACAGCACCACACCGACCGGATACGTCGCCAGCAGCGCGCCCCGCTGGTGCGGCCGGATGTGCAGCACCCAGATGAAGAACAGGTAGACGGCCACGGGCACGGCGATCGCGTACGCGGCCGTGGTCCCCGAGATCTCCGCGTGGTGGGTCACGTAGTCGACGTTGACGCCGATACCGGCGCCGACCGCGGCCGCCGCCGCGAAGATGAAGTAGTGGCCGTATCCCCACATCAGCGACGTCCGCAACCGCGTGATCAGGTTGTGTGCCGACCGGTCGAAGTAGGTCCACCACAACGCGAAGACGATGACGATCCCGGAGACGGCCAGGCTGATCAGCTCGGTCTCGTACTCGCCCTCGTCGAAAGCGCTCTGGAAGGCGATGGTGGCCGACAGCACGGCCTCACCCAGCACGATGATCGTGAACAGGCCGTACCGCTCGGTGATGTGGTGGGGGTGATAGGTGGTGGGTCCGCCCGGCGCGGCCTCGGCCCAGACCGGCACGGCCAGCTCCAGCAGAGCCAGCGCCACGAAGGCGGGCGTGATCCACGGCGAGTCGTGCGGGATGAGCAGGCGCAGCAGCCAGAGCACCTGGACGGCGGTCACGCCGATCGCGTAGCGGTAGGCGGTGGCCCGGCGCGGCGGGTCGGAGCGGGCCGCGCGCAGCCACTGCGCCACCAGGGCGAGCCGCATGATGACGTACCCGATGGTGATGACCAGGAAGTCGGTGCGCTCGAAGGCCGCCTCGACGCCGGCCGCCAGCACCAGAGCGCCGGCGATCTGCACGAGCGTGGTGATCCGGTAGACGTCGTCGTCGGTGTCGTAGGCCGAGGCGAACCAGGTGAAGTTCATCCAGGCCCACCAGATCGCGAAGAACACGGTCAGATATCCGTAGAGACCGTGCCCGACGTGATGCTCGGCGATGCTGTGGTGCAGCGGAAGGGCGGCCTGGGCCACGGCCACCACGAAACAGAGGTCGAAGAAGAGCTCCAGCGGCGTCGAGACACGATGCGGCTCGTCGGCCGAGCGTGCCCGCATGGGCGCCAGGAAGTTGCGGGCCGGACTCGTCATGCGCGTTCTCCGTCTATGAAATCCCAGTTGAGCAGGGTGAACGGCGCTTCCTCGGAAGCACCGGCCCGCCGATAGGTGGCGCGGGCCGCGGCGTTGTCCGGCTCCGTGCCGACCCACATGCCGTAGCAGCCGGCACGCCGGGCGATCCCCGCCAACTCTTCGACCAGGCGGGTGGCCACTCCGTGACGGCGGAAGCCCTCGCTCACACCCAGCTCGTAGATGAACATCTCGGTGCCCTTGTCGGGATGGGTCAACTCAACCCCCGAGATCATTCCCACGGGTACGCCGTCATCGTCGTAAGCGAGCAGCAGATGGTGCCCGTCACTGGCGAGAAAACGCTCGGTCGCACCGGGCAGCGGCGGCGTGTCGAAGAGCTCGGCGGCGGCGTGCACCGCCGAGGCTTCGATGATCCGCTCGATACGCATGGCGACCACCATACGGTCGATGGTTTCGTCGTAGCCGGGTCGTAGCATGACGCGCATGACCGACGGCTTCGTGCTCGGTGTCGACCTCGGCACGTCGCACACGGTGGCAATGCTCCGCCGTCCCGACGGACGAACCCGTCCGCTGCTGTTCGACGGCCGCCCCCTGCTGCCCTCAGCGGTCTTCCTGGCCCCGCCTTCAGCGGTCTTCCTGGCCCCGCCCAGCCACCCGCACGCCGCCGCTTCCGGCCACCCGCACCCCGGCGCTTCCGGCCACCCGCACCCAGGCGCTTCCGGCCACCGCCCGCACCCCGGCGCTTCCGGCCGCCGGCTGCATGTCGGCGCTGACGCCCTGCGCCTGGGCCAGGCCGACCCCGGCCGCCTCGAGCCCTACCCGAAGCGCCACGTCGACGACGACATGCTGATGCTCGGCGACGGCGACACGGTCCCGCCCTCCGAACTGCTCGCCGCCCTGCTCGAAGCGGTGGCCCGCGAGGCGGTGGCCACCGCCGGCTTCCTCCCCCCGGCCGTGGTCACCCATCCGGCGTCGTGGGGCGCCCGCCGCCGCGCGGTGTTGACCAGGGCACTGAGCCAGGCCGGCTGGCCGTCCGACACCTTGGGCGCCCCGGCCGAGACCACACTGGTCACCGAGCCGGTGGCGGCCGCGCGCTACTTCGCCGACGTCCTGCGCCGCCCCCTGCCCAACAGGTCATCCCTGGCCGTCTTCGACTTCGGCGGCGGCACCCTCGACGTGGCGGTGGTCAGCCGCGAGGGCACCGCCTACACGGTGACGGCTTCCGGCGGCGCGGACGACCTGGGCGGCCTCGACATCGACGCGGCCCTGGTCGACCACCTGGGCAAGTCATTGAGCGGCGCCGAGCCCACCGCCTGGCAGGCACTGACCGAGCCCGTCACGCTGGCCCAGTGGCGCGCCCGCCGCCAGTTCTGGGAGGACGTCCGCGGCGCGAAGGAGATGCTTTCCCGCAGCTCCTTCGCCCCCGTACCGGTCCCCGGCGTGGAGCAGGCAGTCCACCTGACCCGCGACGAACTGGAGGCCGCCGCCGACCCCCTGATCCGCCGGGCCGTAACCGAGGCCGCAGCGGTGATCGCCGCCGCCGGCCTGTCCCCCGCCGACCTGGCCGGCCTGTTCCTGGTCGGCGGCTCCTCCCGGGTCCCGTTGGTGGCCCGCCTGCTGCACAGCGAGCTGGGCATAGCCCCCACAGTCCTGGAACAGCCCGAACTAGCCGTAGCCGAGGGCGCCACCCTGGCCGCCGCCCTGCGCTACGCCCCCGGCGTCTCCACTGCGGCCACCCCCACTCCAACACCGCCGACAGCCCACGAGGTGCCACCCCCGATCACCGACACCCAGGCCGCCTCCACACCGGTAGACCCGATCTCTCCCGCCGCCGCCCCACCAGCCTCGGCCACCGCGCCTTCCGCCGGCCCGCCGGCCTCCGCCGCCAGCCCACCCTCCGCCGGCACGCCAGCCGTCGCTTCGCCCTCCGCCGGTTCACCGGCCTCGCCTGCCGCGCGCCCCTTCAGCTCGGACCCCGGCCCACCCTCTCCGCCGGACAAAACGGACGAGCGCGAATACATCGAAGCCGTCGACCCGTGGGCCACCGCCGAGGCCGCCGCGATCGCCGCCGGCCACGTCACGCCCACATCAGCCACCCCGTCGCCGCTCATGCCGCCGTCGCCCAGCCCGTCATCAGCCGCGCCAACGTCGGCCGCACCGGCGTCAGCCACCCCGATGTCCGGCGCCCCAATGTCCGGCACCCCGATGTCCGGCGCCCCAATGTCGGCCGCGCCCTGGCAACCCCCGGCGCCGCCACCCACGTACTCCCCCGAAGCTCAACCCGGCGCCAAGAGCGCCAAACGCCGCACGTGGATCATCGCCG
Source organism: Actinoplanes sp. NPDC000266 (assembly GCF_042899005.1). Classification (NCBI taxonomy): domain Bacteria; kingdom Bacillati; phylum Actinomycetota; class Actinomycetes; order Micromonosporales; family Micromonosporaceae; genus Actinoplanes; species Actinoplanes sp. NPDC000266. The sequence continues at coordinate 475,483 of NZ_JBIAZI010000009.1, read as the reverse complement.
GCGCCGCGACCCTCGCCGTCGTCCTCGCGGCCGGCACGGCCCTGGCCTGGACCCTGTGGCCGCGCTATCCCGCGCTCGATTACCACCCCCTAGCCGACCTTCAGCACGTGCCGGCCGCCGTGCCGATCGGCTCCTCCTGGTCGGACGCCGCCGTGATCGGCGACCGCGTTTATTTCGCCAGCACTGACTATGACAACGGGGACCTCGGTGTCGTTGCATTCGACGACGGGGCAAAATCCGCGGCCTGGAGCCAGAAGCTGACCGGCGTCGCCAAGCGCTGGCGCCAGATGGTCGCCCTGCCCGGCGGCGTGGCCCTGTTCAGCGACACCGACCTCGACAAGGGCACCCGCGAAGTCGTCGTGCTCGACCTCGACAAGGGCGCCAAGCGCTGGCAGCGCACCGTCGGCCGCGACGATCTCGTCTATTTCGCCGGCGACCACGCCATCGTGGCCGACCGTGAGGGCCGCCGCCTGGTCGGCCTGAAGCTCGACGACGGCGGCGAGGACTGGACGCGTCCCGACCCCGGCGATTCGACCTCGGCCACCGCCATCCACATGGTCACCACCCCCGGCGACCTCGACGGCCCGGCCGGGCTGACCGGCCGCCCGTTCGACGCCGACCTCGGTGACGACCCGAAGCTGGTCCAGATCACGCCCGCCCGTGAGGCCCGGCTCATCGACGCCGCCACCGGCAACGTGGTCGCCTCCCGGCAGAGCGTGGCCGACCCCGACGACGAGGTGATCGCCCACAACGGCCGGCTGATCGTCCGCGAGGACGAGGACGCCGACCGCGTCGTCACCTATCAGCTCGACAAGCTGGGCGAGCCCGACGTGACGTACACGGCCGGCGGCTCCACCGCCCGGCTGAGTGGCCTCATCCCCTGCGGCGACGACCGTGTCTGCGCCATCGAGGGCACCGGCTACGGCGACGAGAACGCCACCGTCGTCGCCCTCGACCTGGCCGAAGGCGGGAAGCTGTGGGAACGCAAGGTGGCCAAGGCCGAGACGCTGGTTCCGGTCGGTGAGGCCGTCCTGGCCCGTTCCACCGCCCCCGAGACCACCCTCGTCGACGCCACCGGCAAGCAGATCTGGACAGGCAAGGCCGACGCCGTACGCCTGGACGCCGCCAACGTCCTCGAATTCAGCAAGCCGCTCGTCGGCTACGTCGACGACCCCGCCGTCGCCGGCCGGCACCTGGGCGACGATCCGGTGCAGCTCGGCCCGCTCCAGGGCGTCCGCACCAGCTCCTGCGCCTGGAACACGAAGCTGCTGGCCTGCGTCGCCGACAAGGACTTCGTGGTCACGCGCTTCGCGGGCTGAAGCGAGCACGAAAAAGCGGCCCCCCCGATCAGGGAGGCCGCTTTTTACCGGATCAGGACGTCAGACGCGGACGCCGGTCTCCGCGTTGAACACGTGGAGGCTGTTGGTCTGCGGCTTGACGTAGACCGTCTCGCCCATGTTGGGCATGTGACGCCGGTCGGTGCGGACCGTGAAGCGCTCCGAACCACCCTCGAGCTCGGCGTGGCCGTACACGTTCGCGTCCGAGCCGAGGTCCTCGACCAGGTCGACGACGATCGGGAAGCCGCCCTCGTTCTCCGACACCAGGTCGGCCGCCTCAGGGCGGAAACCGATCGTGACCTTGCCGCCACCGCTCTGCGCGGCCGAGGCCTGCTCGCGGGTCAGCGGAACGGCCAGCGAGCCGAAGTGGCCGCCCGCCTCGGTCAGCGGAACGGTCTTGATGTTCATGGCCGGCGAGCCCATGAAGCCGGCGACGAAGACGTTGCCGGGGGTGTCGTACAGGGCGCGGGGCGTGTCCACCTGCTGGAGCACACCGTCGAGCATGACGGCCACGCGGTGGCCCATCGTCATGGCCTCGACCTGGTCGTGCGTCACGTAGACGGTGGTGACACCGAGCTTGGCCTGCAGCGTCGCGATCTGCGAACGGGTCTGGACACGGAGCTTCGCGTCGAGGTTCGACAGCGGCTCGTCCATGAGGAACACCTGCGGCTCACGCACGATGGCGCGGCCCATGGCGACACGCTGACGCTGACCACCGGAGAGCGCCTTCGGCTTACGCGACAGGTACTCGTCGAGCTGGAGGAGAGCCGCGGCCTCCTTGACCCGGCGGTCGATCTCCGCCTTCGAGGTCTTGCGCAGCTTCAGAGCGAAGGCCATGTTCTCGTACACCGACATGTGCGGGTACAGAGCGTAGTTCTGGAAGACCATCGCGATGTCGCGCGACTTCGGAGGAAGGTTCGTGACGTCCTTGCCCTCGATGAGAATGCGACCCCGGTCGACATCCTCAAGGCCCGCGAGCATGCGGAGCGAGGTGGACTTGCCACAACCGGAGGGGCCGACCAGTACGAGGAACTCCCCGTCACCGATCTCGAGGTTCAGCTCGTTCACCGCGGGGCGCTCAGACCCCGGGTAGATACGAGAGGCCTTGTCATAGGTAACCGTAGCCATGGTGCAGCGACTTCCTTTCCACCGGCAGGAACGTGCCGGACGATCCGAGTGGAAACAGCCCCGTAAACGTAAAGCTTTTTACACGTCATGCCAAGGGCAGCCCATAAGCCCACAGCAGATATGCTGGCTCCGCACAACAGCACGCCCCTGTAGCTCAGATGGCCAGAGCACCCGTCTTGTAAACGGGAGGTCGTCGGTTCGATCCCGACCGGGGGCTCCCTGGAGGTGGAGTCTGTTTGCGGAGAGCGCAAACCGGTCCAGCTCGCGTATCTACCTGGGGGCCGAGCCCCCAGACCCCCACGGTGCGGTGGTTGCGCTCTTTACCGCCACTCGCCCTGGCTTGGGTGATCCCAGCAGCGATGACCGGGGTTTGGGGCGGAGCCCCAAGGTCTTCCTGATCGTTGATCATCAAGTGAAGATCAAGTTGTACGCGGCGGTATTCGCCCTGGTCATGGTCCCGACCCCGGCCGCCGCCGCCCCATCGAGCAGCTGGCCGCAATCCGGCTACGGGCCCGGCAACACCCACTACAACCCGGCCGAGTCCCGGCTCAACGCCGACACCATCGGCCAGGTCAAACAGCGTTGGACCCTGGCGACCAGGAGCTCGCGCTGCGACACCGGCGTCCGGCCCGTCCTGGACGGCAAGAGCCTCTTCTCCAACGACCCCGGTGGCGTCGGTGCCTACGACCCCGCCACCGGTAAGCGCCGCTGGCACGTCGACCTTCCCCAGACCACCGTCTCCCGCCTCGGCCTGGCCGACGGCAAGCTGCTCATGCTGTCCTCCGAATGCCGCGTCCCCGCCGATTTCGAGAGCCACCTGACCGCCTTCGACCCGGGAACGGGCAAGCGGCTGTGGGCCACCGGCTTGAAGAAGTTCAGCTACGACATGCGGATCGACCAGGGCACCGTCGTTCTCGACAGCAACCAGGACGGCCTGGCCTCGACCATCGCCTTCGGCGTGAACGACGGCAGACAACGCTGGCTGAGGATGGGCGACCGCGGCGACGGCCTCGTCTCCGCCAACGGCCGCCTCCTGCTGCGCCGGGCGAACGGCGGCGCCGCAGCTGTTGCCATCACCACCGGAAAGACCCTCTGGGAGACCAGGAGCAACTGGTACGCCGGCGGCACCGACCCGGCCGGGACCCGCTTCTACGTGGGCAGCACCGAAGGGCTGACCGCCGTCGACGCCGCCACCGGTAGGAAGATCTGGTCGACCAAGTTCCAGGTCAGCGATGTCACCAGCGACAAGACGCACGTCTTCTACAGCCAGTACCGCAGCGCCACCGCCCTGGACGCCAGGACCGGCCGCAAGCTCTACTCCGTGCACACCCCGAGCGCCGCCGGCCGCACCTCCCGCGCCGGTGGGCTGCTCTACACGCCGACCGATGACGGTCTTGTCGTGGCCGGCGCGGCTACGGGCGTACCTCTCAAGCAGCCGAAGATCGCCGCAGACCACGACCACCCGCCCGTGATCGCGGGCGGGTGGCTCTATGTGACCGAGAACGGCTTTCTAAGGGCTTATCACTGACCGTGCGTGCGGCGGCGGGTGACCTCGGCCAGGGTGACCGCGGCGGCGACGCTGGCGTTCAGCGATTCGACGTCGGAGGCCATCGGGATGCTGACGCGCAGGTCGCAGGTCTCGCCGACGAGGCGGGACAGGCCCCGGCCCTCGGAGCCGACGACCACCAGGAGCGGGCCGATGGCGGCTTCGAGCTGGTAGAGGTCGGTTTCGCCGTCGGCGTCGAGGCCGATCGCGGTGAAGCCGGCCTTCTGCGCCGCCTTGACGGCACGGGTCAGGTTCACCACCTGCGAGACGGGCACGCGGGCGGCGGCGCCGGCGCTGGTGCGCCACGCCGTCGCGGTGATGCCGGCAGCGCGGCGCTCGGTCATGAAGACGCCGTGGCCGCCGAAGGCCGCCACCGAGCGGATGACCGCGCCCACGTTGCGCGGGTCGGTGATGCCGTCGAGCGCGACCAGCAGCGGCGCCGTCTGTTCGAGGGCGGCGGCGATCAGGTCGTCGAAGTCCTCGTAGGCGAACGGCGGCACCTGCAGGCCGATGCCCTGGTGGAGGACGCCGCCGGTCATCCGGTCGAGCTCGTTGCGGCCGATCTCGAGGATCGGGATGCCCCGGTCGCCGGCGGTGCGGACGATCTCGGTGATCCGCTCGTCGACGTCGATGCCCTGCGCGACGTAGAGGGCCGTGGCCGGCACCGCGGCGCGCAGCGCCTCGACCACCGGGTTGCGGCCGAGCAGCAGCTCGGGGCCTTCCCTGGTCGGGTTGGAGCGCCGGCCCGGTGCGACCCGCGGGCCGCCGCGCGTGGCGAATTTGCCTCGCTGCGGGACGCCGCGGCCGCCGCCGCGACCCCAGGTGGTGTCCTTGCTGCCGGGGACGCCGACCTTGGGCGCGCGGCCCTCGGCGGCCGCCGCGCGGCGCTCCTTGTCCTGCTTACGGGCGGTCTTGTCGGGCAGTTTCTCGGTGCCCGAATATCCCTTGTGCCACGGGCGCTCGTCGGCGGGCAGGGTGCGGCCCTTGCCCTTGAGGCCGGAGCGGTTCTTGCCGCCCGACCCCATCGACGCGCCCTTCTTGGATGTGGCGCGCTTGCTCGCGTTCTGTGAATTGCCCGGCATCAGTGCTCTCCTACCGTCCATCGCGGCCCGGCCGGAGTGTCCTCCACCTGAATTCCCGCGTTCTTGAGCTGGTCGCGCACCGAGTCGGCGGCCGCCCAGTCCTTCCGTGCCCGTGCCTGCGCGCGCTGCTCCAGCGCGAGCTTGACCAGCGCGTCGACGACCGGCTTGAGGTCGCTCTGCGTCGAGCCACCGGTCCATTTCTCGTCGAGCGGGTCGAGGCCGAGCACACCCAGCATCGCGCGGACGGCGGTGAGCGCCCCGCGGATGCCGGCTTCGTCGTTGGCCGTGAGGGCGGTGTTCCCCTCACGGATGGTGTCGTGCACGATCGCCAGAGCGGCCGACGTGTTCAGGTCGTCGTTCATCGCGGCGGCGAACGCCGGCGGCACGTCCTTCGGACGGCCGGGTCCGACGATCTCGGCCGCGCGCTGCACGAAACCTTCGATTCGGCGGTACGCCGTCGCGGCCTCCCGAAGCGCGTCGTCGGAGTAGTCGATGCGCGAGCGGTAGTGCGGCGTGGCCAGGTAGTAGCGCACCTCGACCTCGCGGATGCCCATCGCGCGCACCGCGTCGAGGTCGATCACGTTGCCCAGCGACTTGCTCATCTTGGCCTCGCCGAGGTTGAGCAGCGCGTGGTGCACCCAGTAGCGCGCGAACGGCAGACCGGCCGACCGGGACTGGGCGATCTCGTTCTCGTGGTGGGGGAAGGTCAGGTCGACGCCGCCGCCGTGGATGTCGAACTCGTCGCCCAGGTAGCGCCGGGCCATCGCCGAGCACTCGATGTGCCAGCCCGGACGGCCGCGGCCCCACGGCGACGGCCACGACGCGTCGGCCGGCTCGTCGGCCTTGACGCCCTTCCAGAGGGCGAAGTCGCGGTAGTCGCGCTTGTCGGGCTCGCCACCGTCGGACGGCGGCCGCATGTCGTCCGGGTTCTGGCCGGAGAGGGCGCCGTATTCGGCGTACGAGGGCACGTCGAAGTAGACGTCGCCGTTGCCGCCGGCCGCCGGGTAGGCCCGGTCGCGCTCGATCAGCGTGGTGATGAGCTCGTGCATCTCGGGGATGTGCGCGGTGGCCAGCGGCTCGTAGGTCGGCGGCAGCACGTTGAGATCGCGGTAGTTCGCGTCGAGCACGAGCTTGTTGGCGTACGCGATCGACCAGTACGGGCGGCCCTGCGCGTGCGCCTTGTCGAGGATCTTGTCGTCGACGTCGGTGACGTTGCGGACGAAGGTGACCTCGTAGTTGGTGTGCAGCAGCCAGCGGCGCAGCACGTCGTAGTTCACCGCCGAGCGGAGGTGACCGATGTGCGGCACTGACTGCACGGTGAGACCACACAGGTAGATACCGACCTGACCGGGCGTCAGCGGGACGAAATCCCGGACGGATCGGGTCGCGGTGTCATACAAGCGCAAACTCACCTGACAAGGGTACCGGCCTCGCCAAGCCAATTCCCGCCCCGCCCGGGGGACCGGGCGAGGCGGTTTTCCACACGTTATCCACAGGCCCTAGGGGCGCGTCATCCTCAGCACGTCGAGGGCCTCGTCGAGCTGCTCCTCGGTCAGCTTGCCGGACTTGACGTGGCCCCGCTCGATCACGACCTCGCGGATCGTCCGGTCGGTGGCCAGGGCGAGCTTGGCGATCGCGGCCGCCTCGTCGTAGCCGAGGAAGCGGTTGAGCGGGGTGACGATCGAGGGCGACCCCTCGGCGTACGCCAGAGCGATCTCGACGTTGGGCGCGAGGCCGTCGACGCAGCGGTCGGCGAGCAGGCGCGACGCGTTGGCCAGCAGGCGGATCGACTCGAGGATGTTGCGGGCCATCACCGGCAGCATCACGTTGAGCTCGAAGTCGCCCTGGGTGCCGGCGAAGGCGACGGTGGCGTCGTTGCCGATCACCTGGGCCGCGACCTGGCGCACGGCCTCGGGCACGACCGGGTTCACCTTGCCCGGCATGATCGACGAGCCCGGCTGGAGGTCGGGCAGGCGCAGCTCGCGCAGGCCGGCCCGCGGCCCGGAGCCCATCCAGCGGATGTCGTTGACGATCTTGTAGAGCCCGACCGCGATCGTCCGGAGCTGGCCCGACGCCTCGACCAGGCCGTCGCGCGCGCCCTGCGCCTCGAAGTGGTCGCGGGCCTCGCTCAGCGGCAGCCCGGTGATCTCGCGGAGCCGGTCGATCACCTTGGGGGCGAAGCCGGGCGGGGTGTTCACGCCGGTGCCGACCGCGGTGCCGCCGAGCGGCAGCTCGGCCAGCCGCGGCAGGGTCGCCCGGAGCCTTTCGACGCCGTTGGCGACCTGCTGGGCGTACCCCGAGAACTCCTGTCCGAGCGTGACCGGCGTGGCGTCCATGAGATGCGTGCGGCCGCTCTTGACCACGTCGTCCCAGTCCTCGGCCTTGGCCCGCAGGGCCGAGTGCAGATGCTCCAGGGCCGGGATCAGCGTCGAGGTCACGGCCTCGGTGGCGGCCAGATGAATCGAGGACGGGAAGACGTCGTTGCTCGACTGCGAGGCGTTGACGTGGTCGTTCGGGTGCACCGGGCGGCCCAGCTCGCGCGAGGCCAGGGTGGCGATGACCTCGTTGGCGTTCATGTTGGACGAGGTGCCCGACCCGGTCTGGAAGACGTCGATCGGGAACTGGTCGTCGTAGCCGCCGCCGGCCACGTGGGCCGCGGCCGTCGCGATGGCCTGGGCCAGATCGTCGTCGAGGACACCCAGCGACGCGTTCACCTGCGCGGCCGCCCCCTTGATCTGGGCCAGCGCCTTGATGTGGGCCGGTTCCAGCCCGCGCCCGGAGATGGGGAAGTTCTCCACCGCCCGCTGCGTCTGCGCCCGCCACAGGGCGTCGGCCGGCACCCGGACCTCGCCCATCGTGTCCTTCTCGACCCGGTAACCGCTCTCGTCTGTAGTCGTCACGCCCTTATCGTCTCTCCCTCGGCCCCGGTGCGCAGATGATCCTCGCCACCGAGTTCGGCGATCAGCTTCGCGACCTCGTGCCGTTCGGGCGCCTCGAGCGCCGCCAGCGCCGCCGCGGCCCGGGCGAGCAGCCGCCGCGCCTCGGCCGGGTCGTCGCCGGCCAGGCATTCGGCCAGGCCCGCCTCGGCCACCGCGGTCCCATGGGCCAGCCGGAACCGCCGGCCGAGCCGCAACGCCTCCTCGAACGCGGCCCGCGCGTCCCCGCGGTCACCGGCCAGCAGCAGCGTCGTGCCCAGGCCGTGCTGCAGACGCGATCTCTGCCGGGGGTCGTCCAACGGCGTGGCGATCTCGAGGGCGCGCCGGTGAAGGGCGAGGGCCTCCTCCAGATCGCCCTCACGGGCCGTGAGCAGGGCCAGATCGTGGTACGCCTCGGCTTCCGCGTACGGCGAGTGGCCCCGCTGGATCTGCCGCAGACCGGCCGTCAGCTGCCGGCGCGCGGCGGCGGCGCTGACCGCGCCGAGCCGGTGTTTGGCCACGGCGATGTTCGTCAGGCTGTCGCCGATCCGTACCGGATCACCCTTCTCGATCAGCGCCAGCAACCGCAGCCGCTCGTATCGCAGCGCCTCGGCGTAGCGCCCGAGGCGCTGACAGCCGAGGGCGATCGCGTTCAGCTCGTCCGTGTCCGTGCCCCGGCCCACACGCGGCGAAGGCATCCGCCGTACCTCCAGGGCGAGCTCGATGCTCTTCGTCCACCGGCCGGCGTTGTGGTGCACGTTCGCCAGGTTGACCAGCGAACGCCGGATCGCTTCCTGATCGCCGAGCTCCCGCTGAATGGCGAGGCACCGCTCCAGGAGCCGCGTCGCCTCGTCGACCTCGGACCGCCGGAAATGGGCCGACGCGAGGTAGTTCAGCATGGAAGCGGTGGCCGCCCGGTCGCCGGCGCGCTCGGCCACCTCGAGCGCCCGCTGGTGGGTGGCGCGGATGTCGTCGGGATGTCCACGGCGGAAGAGGTAGAGCCATGACGCCCGGGCCAGTTGCCACGTGTAGCGGGCGAGTTCCGGCTCGCCGGCCGCCGCGTCGATGTATCCGAGCAACTCGGGCCGCTCCCGTTCGAGCCGGGCGGCCGGGTCCGTCACGGCGGCGAGAAGATCGGGCCGCAGCGGCACGGGACGGCCGAGGTCGTGGTCGAGCCGCTGCCGGTACGCCGCCGCGTTGGTCGCCGCCGCGGCGTGCAGCTGGAGGTCGAGGACGCCGCGCAGCGCCTCGGTGCGCTCGGCGGGCGTCAGCTCGGCCGCGAGCACGGCCGCGAACTCGCGCAGCAGGTCATGCAGCCGGTAGACCTCCGGCTCGCGCTCGTCCAGCAGATGGACGTCGATGAGATCGTCGACGGTCTCCCGCGCGGCGTCCAGCGGCAGGCCGCTGAGCGCGGCCACGGTGAGCACGTCGACCTCGGTGGCGGGACAGACGCCGAGAAGGCGGAAGACCTGCCGGGCGGGCGCGGTGAGGTGATCGAACGAGACGGCGAAGGCGCTCGCCACCGATCTCTCCTCGGCCGCGAGCTCGGGCAGGGCCGACTCGCGCAACCGCCGCACGAGATCGGCCACCCGCCAGCGCGGGCGGTGGGCCAGGCGGGCCCCGGCCAGCCGGACGGCCAGCGGCAGCCCGCCGCAGCGGCGCACCACCTCGGCCGCCGCCTCCGGTTCGGCGCCGACGCGCTCGCCCGCCATCCGGGCCAGGAGGGCGATGCCTTCGCCGGGCGCCAGCACGGGCAGGGACTCCGTGTGCGCACCGTCCAGACCGGACAGTCGCCGCCGCCCCGTGACCAGCGCCAGGCTCCCCGGGCCGGTCGGCAACAGGTCGGCCACCTGTGCGCTGGAGGCCGCGTTGTCGAAGAGCACCAGGACCCGGCGCTCGGCCAGCTCGGTGCGCCACAGGCCGATCCGGTCGACCAGGGCCGAGGGGATCCGCTCGGCCTCGACGCCGAGCTGGCGCAGCAGCACCAGCAGCGCGGCTCCCGTTTCGACGGGCCGCTCGGCGCTGTGCCCGTGCAGGTCGACGAAGAGGTGCGCGTCGGGGTAGCGGTCGCCGATCAGGGCGGCCACGTGCAGCGCCAGGGTGGTCTTGCCGCTGCCGGCCATGCCGTCGACGACCGCCACGGCCGGGCCCGGGCCCGCCGCCTCGATGGTCGCGACGAGCCGTTCCACCACAGCCGTACGCCCGACGAAGTCGCCGACCGTTCGGGGCAGGCAGCGCACCTTTCCGGCCTCACCGGCGCGACGGGGAGCGCCGCCGGTGAGGATCGCCGCGTGCAGGTCCCGCAGCTCCGGGCCGGGGTCGAGGCCGAGCTCGTCGCGGAGCGCGACCCGGGCACGCTGATATTCGGCGAGGGCGTCGGCCGTTCTCCCCGCGCGATGCAACGCCAGCATCAGCTGACCGCTCAACTTCTCCTGCAGCGGCCATCGATCCACCGCGGTGGCCAGCTCGCCGAGCAGATCCCGTTCGTGGCCGGCCGCGAGCTCCAGCTGAACCCAATCCACGAGGGCGTCGACGTGCCGCTGGTCGAGGACGGCCGCCGCGAGCTGGACGGCGTGGCTCTCGATGCCGGCCAGCGCGTCGCCCCGCCACAGGTCGAGGCCCTGCCGCAGCTTCGCCGGGTCGTGGTCCTCCCGGCCGGCCGCGGTCAGCCGGCCGAATTCCGCCGCGTCGAGCTCGCCCGGCGCCGGGTCGAGCCGATATCCGGCCGGGTCGCTGTGGATGACGCCGGCCGGCAGCACCCGGCGCAGCCGGGAGACGCAGGTCTGCAGCTGGCCGCGCGCGGTCGCCGGCGGATCGGCGCCCCACACCGCGTCGGCCAGGACGGCGATACCGAGCACCCGGCCCGGATGGAGCAGCAGCATGGCGAGCACGACGCGGTCACGGCCCGCCGTCACGATGACCTCCTGTCCGTCCACTGTGACGGACAACGGGCCGAGGACGCGGTAGCGCGCGCTCGTCACCCGGCATCACCGAGAGCGGCCAGCGATTTCTCGACGTCGCGCAGCTCGGGCGCGCCCAGGGCGGTCAGCGCGGCGCGGGCCTGGTGGAGCAGCCGCCGGGCCTCGGCCCGGTCGTCGCCGGTCAGGCAGTCGCCGAGCGCGGCCTGGGCCAGGGCGATCCGATAGGGCATGCGGGCCTGCCGCCCGAGGCGCAGCGACCGCTCGAACATGGTCCGGGCGGCCCCGTCGTCGCCGGCCAGGCGCAGGGTGACGCCCAGGCCGTGACAGAACCGGGACTCCTGCTCGCGGTTGTGCACCTGCTCGGCGAACTCGACGGCCCACCGGTGATCGGCGATCGCCTCGGTCAGCTGCCCCTGTGGGGCCAGCAGCAACGCCAGCTCGTACCGGGCCTCGGCCACACCGTGCGGATATCCGGTCCGCTCGATCGCCCGTAACGCGATGCGTACCTGCCGGGCGGCCGCGGCCACGTCGATCAGGCCGAGCTGGTGTTTGATCACCGCGATGTTCACCAGGCTGTCGCCGAGCCGGGCCGGGTCGCGGATGTCCCACTGCACCATCAGGCGCAGCCGGTGGTAGCGCAGCGCCTCGCGCAGACGGCCGAGGCGGTGGTGACCGTTGGCCAGCGCGTTGAGCTGGTTCGGGTTGTGCGGCACCGAGCCGAGCCGGCGCACGTCGAGAGCGATCTCGATGCCCCGCACCCATCGCCCCGCCTCGTGGTGGACCATGGCCAGGTTGGCCATGGCGCGGCCCAGGCCGACCCGGTCGCCGAGCTCCCGGTAGATCACGATGCACCGCTCCAGCAACGGCACCGCCTCGTCGTTGCGGGACCGGCGGCACAACACCGAGGCCAGGTAGTTGAGGGTCACGGCCGTGGCCGCGGGGTCGCCGCCGTCCTCGAGCATCGCCAGGGCCCGCTCGTGCAGGCCGTACACGTCGTCGAGGTAGGCCGAGTGGTAAAGGTGCCGCCAGCTCGCCCGGGGCAGCCACCAGGCGTACGGGGCCAGCTCGGGGACAGCGGCCGCGGCTTCCACGTACGCGCCGAGGTGGAGCCGTTCCCGCTCGAGCCGGGCGGCCGGATCGGTCACGGCGCCCGACAGGTCCGGCCGGAGCGGGACGAGCCGGCCGATGTCCCGTTCGAGGTTGACGCGGTACGCCCGCAGGTTGGTCGCCGCCGCGACGTGCAACTGGAAGTCGAGCACGCCGCGGAGCGCCTCCAGCCGTTCGGCGGGCGGGATCTCGGCCGCGAGCACCGCCGCGAATTCGCGCAGCAGGTCGTGCATGCGGTAGACACCGGCCTCGGGCTCGTCGACCAGGTGGACGTCGACCAGATCGTCGAGGAGGTCCCGCGCGTCGCTCAGCGGACAACCGCTCAGCGCGGCCACGGTCAGCGCGTCGAACTCGGTGCCGGGGCAGGCCCCGAGCAGCCGGAACACCCGTTTGACCGGATCGGGCAACTGGCTGTACGACACCGCGAAGGCGCTGGCCACCGACCGGTCCTCGGCCGCCAGCTCGGGCAGCGCCGCCTCGCCGAGCCGGCGGACCAGGTCGGCGACCCGCCATCGTGGACGGTGGGCCAGCCGCGACCCGGCCAGCCGCACGGCCAGGGGCAGGCCACCGCAGCGCCGGACCACCTCGGCCGCCGCCTCCGGTTCGGCGCCGACCCGATCGCCGACGATGCGGGCCAGCAGGGTGACCGCCTCGTCGTGCGGGAGCACGGCCAGCGACTCGGGGTGCACGCCGTCCAGCCCGATCAGGCGCCGCCGCCCGGTGACCAGGGCCAGGCTGCCGGGCGCGGTGGGCAACAGGTCGGACAGCTGAGCGCTGGAGGCCGCGTTGTCGAACAGCACCAGCACCCGGCGTTTGGCCAGCTCGGTGCGCCACATGCCGACCCGGTCGACGAGATCGGGCGGGATCCGCTCGGCGTCGACGCCGAGCTGTCGCAGCAGGACCAGCAGCGCGGCGGCCGGGTCGAGCGGCCGTTCGGCGCTGTGCCCGAGCAGGTCGACGAAGAGATGCGCGTCCGGATATCGCTCGCCGAGCAGGGCCGCCACGTGCAGAGCGAGCGTGGTCTTGCCGCTGCCGGCCATGCCGTCGATCACCGCGACCACCGGCTGGTCGCCGGCCGCGGCCCCGATCGCGGTCACCAGGCGGTCCACCGTCTCCTGCCGGCCGGTGAAGTCGCCGACCGTCCGCGGCAGGCACCGCACGGGCCGGCCGGCCGCCGGCAGGTCGCCCACCAGCATCGCCTTGTGCAGTTGCTGGAGGTCGCCGCCGGGCTCGATGCCGAGATCGTCGCGCAGCACCTGACGAGCCCGCCGGAACTCGGCCAGCGCGTCGGCCTGCCGCCCGGAACGGTGAAGCGCGGTCATCAGCTGCCCGCGCAGGCGTTCCCGCAGCGGGTAACGCTCCACCAGGCCGGTCAGAACGCCGACCATCTCGCGCGCGTGGCCGGTGGAGAGCTCCAGATCGGCCCACTCCTCGGTGGCCGACGCGCACCGCTCGTCGAGCACCGCCCCCGCGCTGCGGACGGCCTCGCTCTCGGCCTCGGCCAGGGCCGGACCACGCCAAAGATCGAAGGCTTTCCGGTACGCCTGCCGGGCCTCCTCGGGGTCGCCGGCCGTCCGGGCCACGGCCACCAGGCGGTCGAAAGCCGACACGTCGAGCTCGTCCGAAGTCGGATCGATCCGGTAACCGGCCGGATCGGTGCGAATCGCGCCGGATGGCAGTATCCGCCGCAGACGGGAAACACAGGTCTGCAGTTGACTGCGGGCCGTGACCGGCGGATCGGCGCCCCACACCGCGTCGACCAGTTCGCCGACACCGAGCACACGTCCGGGACGCAGCAACAGCATGGCCAGCACGATGCGGTCACGGCCGGCCGTGATGGCGATGTCCTGCCCGTCCACGGTGACGGACAGTGGCCCGAGGATGCGGTAGCGCATGCCGGTCCACCAGCCCTCCGATCGAGACATCGAGCTTAGTGGAGGCGGCGATAGCGTGACGACAGCGGAACGAGAGCGGCCTTCGGCAGTCTGGGTGTCGCCGCCGCACCGGGGATGTATCACATCGCCCCAGCCCGGTGCGACGGCGCAGCTCGACGGGGGACATTCAGCTCGTTCGCGGCGGCAAACGCGGGCGGGCTGTTTGTGCGCCCGGGGTATCTCGGTGATCACCGTCGGTTGGACGATGAGGCGAGCGGAACGTAGCCTCGGCGGGGCCCACGCACCCGGACGAACAGGATCCCCCTCATGCGACGCGCCCTCCTGGCCGTGATCGCCGCCGGCACCCTGCTGGCCGGCGCCGCCTGCGACAGCGACGCGGACAGCTCCGACGCGGCCGCCGCCCCCACGCCGAGCGCCTCACCGAGCGCCTCCCCCGAACCGGACTATTCGGCGAACACGGCGCTGGTCTGCGGCAACTTCCAGAAGCTGTACTCGGCCGAGCTCAAGGACTTCGGCGCCGCCATGGGCAAGATGATCACCTACAAGGAGGCGAAGCAGACGGCCGAGGCCAAGAAGGCCGAGGACGCCGCCACCGCCAAGCTGAAGGCCGTCGCCGCGAAGATCCGCGCCGACACCGCCACCGCCGAGGACCCCGAGTTCATGGCGGCCGGGCAGACGTCGGCGGCCAAGGTCGACGCCAGCGTGGTCGACCGGAAGTACATCACCAAGATCAAGACTTTGAAGGACCTCAACGGCACGATCGAGGCCCAGTTCACCGAGTGGCTCAGCCCGGTGGCCGGCTACTGCGCCCCCAGCTGATCGTCAGGTGAGCTGGGGGATGAGGCCGGACCAGGCCTCTTCGGCAGCGCCGGCGATGGGCCCGTCCGGGCCCAGAGCCGCAGGCCGGATGGGTGGCGGATCGGCGCGGTGGATCGCCATGAGGCCCGCCCGGTAGGAGGCCTGGATCTCGGGATCGGCGGCGGCCAGAAGATCGGGGCCCACGCCGCCGAGGGTGACCAGGTCGGCGTCCAGGGCGTTGATCAGGCCGGCTATGCCGCGGCCGAGAGCGGCCGCGGCCGTCCGCACCGCGACCTGCTCGGGCGACGAAGCAGGCGATGAAGCAGGCGATGAAGCAGCCGAGGCGATGACGCGGCGGGCGTAGCTCATCGGGTCGCGCGGCGGCGGATGGCCCAGATGCCGGGCCAGGGCGCTGCCGTCGACGGCGGTGCCCCAGCAGCCGTGGGCGCCGCACGGGCAGGGGACCGCCGGGTCTCCGAACGGCATGTGGCCGAACTCGCCGGAGGTGCCGCGGGCGCCGGTCAGCAGGCGGCCCTGGTCGACGATCGCACCGCCGAGGCCGCCCGCGATGAGCAGGTGCACGGCCACCCGGGCGCCGCTCGCGGCCCCGCGAGCGGATTCGGCCGCGGCGGCCAGGCTGGCATCGTTGCCGGCCACGAGGAGCGGCGGGGTCCCGGGCCAGAGGGTGGTCAGGTCGACGTCGTGCCAGCCGACGTTGGTGGCGTCCAGGCGCAGGGCGGGGGTCACCGTCCCCGGGACCGAGACGCCGAGGGCGCGCAGCCGGCCGGGATATCGCCGCTGCCATCGGCCGATCTCGGCGCGGATCGTGGCCGCCACGGCCGGCCAGGATGCGATGCGGCTGTCGTCCACCGCGTGATCGCCGGAGGCGGAGGTCAGAACGCCGCCGCCGAGTTCGGTCAGCTGGAGGCGCCAGCCTTCGTGGGTGACCTCGGCCGCCACCACCAGCGGGCCGGCGGAGTGGGCCGCCAGCGTGGTGGTGGGGCGGCCCCGGGCGCCGCTGGGCGCGGCGGGCGCCTCGGCCAGCAGCTGGGCCTGTGACAGGCGGGCGACCAGCTCGGTGGTGGCGCCGGTGCCTATGCCGAGCCGGCGCGCGGCGTCGGCCCGGGTCACGCCGGGGTGGGCGTGCACGACCCGGAGCAACTGGTGTGAGCGCGTCGTCACAGGGCAACCACTCCTTTTACTCGTTCTAAGAGTTTATTCTTCGGCGGTGACCATGAACCGTCCGGGGCTCGCCGTTCTCGGCGCCTCCACCTTCTTCTACGTGACCGCGGAGACCCTGCCGGTCGGGCTGCTCCCGCAGATCGCCGACGGGCTGTCGGTGGACGAGGCGCACGTCGGGCTGCTGCTGACCAGCTACGCCGTGGTGGCGGCGGTCAGCACGATCCCGTTGACGGCGCTGACCATGCGGGTGCCGCGGCACACGCTGATCGCGATCACCATGGGGATCTTCGTGGTGTCGCAGGCGGCGGCCGCGTTCGCGCCGACCTTCCTCGTGCTGACGCTGGCGCGACTGGTCTGCGCGCTGGCGCACGGGGTGTTCTGGTCGGTCATCGGGCCGGTCACCGCGCGGCTGGCCCCGCCCGGCCAGGCCGGACGGGCCACGGCGCTGGTCTTCGTGGGCAACTCGCTGGCCATCGTGCTCGGCGTGCCGCTGGGCACGGCCCTCGGGCAGTGGCTGGGCTGGCGGACGGCGGTGGGCGCGATGGCGGCCGGTGGCGCCATCTGCGTACTGCTGCTCATGCGCGTTCTTCCGGCCCTGCCGCCGCTTCCGCACGATCTGAACGTCCGGGCCGGCGCCCAGCTGCGCGCGGCCGTCGGGATCATCCGCGATCGGCAGGTGGCCGCGCTGTGCCTGATCACCACGGTGCTGGTCATCGGGCATTTCGCCGCCTACACGTACATCGCGCCGCTGGTGCGCCGGGACGCGGGACTGGAAGGCGTCGCGCTGAGCGCTCTCCTTCTGGGGTACGGGGCGGTCGGGCTGGTCACGAACTACGTGCTGGGCCGCCACTCGGACCGGCGGCCGGGCCAGATCCTCGCCGGTCTCCTGATCGTGCTGGCGGTCGCCGCGGCCACGCTGGCGCCGGTGCTCGGCGTCGTGCCGACCGTGGTCGCGGCACTGCTGTGGGGCGGCGCCTTCACGGCCATCCCGGTCTTCCTGGCCAGCTCGGTGCTGCGGATCGTGCCCCGGGCCCGCGACGCCGCCTCCGCCCTCTACGTGGTCGCCTTCCAGGTGGGTATCGGCGGCGGCGCCTTCCTCGGCGAACGCCTGGTCCGCGCCGGCCACCTCGGCACGCTGCCGCTGGTGACCGCGGCCCTGGCCGTCGTGGCCGTGCTGCTCGTGGTCACGATCGGCCGGCGGGTCTTCCCCGCCCGGCTGAGCGAGGAGGACCATCACCGGATCGAGGCGCAGGTCCTTTAGCTTTCGAGAGCCGCTTCCGCCGCGGCCAGGAAGAGGTCGTTCTCCTCGGGGGTGCCGATCGTGACGCGGACGCCGTCGGTCTGGAACGGGCGCACGATGACACCCCGGCTCTCGCAGGCCTGGCCGAACGCGGCCGAGCGGTCGCCGAGCGGCAGCCAGACGAAGTTGGCCTGACTGGCCGGCACGTCGATCGAAAGCTTGCGCAGCGCCTCGGTGACCCGCTCCCGCTCGGCGACGACGAGCGCGCACCTCCGCCGCACCTCGTCCTCCTGCTGAAGGGCGGCCAGCGCCGCCGCCTGGGCCACGATGCTGGTGGAGAACGGAGTCAGGACCTTGCGGATCGCGGTCGCCTCGTCCGGCTGCGCGACCAGATATCCCATCCGCAGGCCGGCCAGGCCCCACGCCTTCGACATGGTGCGGAGCACGACGACGTTGGGCCGGTCGGCGTACGTCTCGATGCCGTCCGGAACGTCCGGGTCGGTGACCAACTCGCGGTACGCCTCGTCGAGCACCACCAGCACGTCCGACGGCACCGCGGCGAGGAAGCGGTCGAGCTCGGCCTTGCGGATGGCGCTGCCGGTCGGGTTGTTCGGGTTGCAGACGAAGACCAGCCGGGTCCGGTCGGTGATCGCCTCGGCCATGGCGTCCAGGTCGTGCCCGTGCTGCGGGGTGTTCGGGACCCGGACGCTGGTCGCGCCCACGCCGGCCGAGATGATCGGGTACGCCTCGAACGAGCGCCACGAGTAGACGACCTCGTCGCCGGGCAGGGCGGTCGCCTTGACCAGGATCTCGGCCAGCGCCACCGAGCCGCAGCCGGTGACGATGCGGTCGGCCGCGACGCCCAGGCGCTCGGCCAGCGCGTCGCGCAGCGCCGCCGAACCCATGTCCGGGTAGCGGTGCGAGGAGAGCATCGCCTCGGCGACCGCCTCGGCCACGCCCGGCAGCGGGCCGTAGGGCACCTCGTTGCTGGCCAGCTTCACCGCCTCGGCGATGCCGAGCTCACGGGTCAGGTCGGCCAGGTTGCGGCCGGGCACGTACGCCGGGAGGCCGTCGAGGTCAGCACGGGTGAGGCGAGTCATACAGCTCAGTCCTTAGGTCCGATCAAGGGTGGTGGGTGGGGTGGTCGGATGGCTTAGGTCCGATCAAGGGTGGTGGGTGGGGTGGTCGGATGGCTTAGGTCCGATCAAGGGTGGTGGGTGGGGTGGTCGGATGGCTTCGGTCAGGTCAAGGGCGGTGGGCGGGGTGGTCGGACGGCTTCGTGTTGGCGTCGACCGGTTGGCGGTTGTCCGGCGGCAGGGCGATCACGACCGTACGGGCCGTCTTGTCGTGGAACGCCTGCCTGAGCTGCTGGTCGAAGACCGGCGAGATGCAGTCGATCAGCTGGAGCACGAAGCCGATGCCGGCACAGCCCCAGGCCGGTGTCCAGAGGCCGAGCCGGGCCCAGCGCCCGAACGCGCGGCCGAAGCCGAGCGGCTCGGTGTTCTCGACCGCGACCACCTTGATGCGCATGATCTTTTTGCCGAGGGTCTGCCCGCTGCCGGCGATGGCGGGCGCCTCGTAGGCCAGCCAGAGCAGGGTCGCGACGATCAGCATGGCCCAGAGCAGGCCGTCCATCCGCCCGTTGGCCTGCACGTCGAAGGCGCTGCCGCCGTTGGCCATCTCGTCGAGGGTGGCGCGGTAGATCGGCGCGAACTCCTTGGCCCACTGGTACGCGAACCAGCCGTTGACCACGACGTTGAGCAGCAGCACGGCCAGGATGTCGAGCAGCCGGGCGACCAGGCGCGGACCGAGCCCGGCCAGCGCGTAGCCGTGCGGGCGGGCCTGCACGGGGTACATGGCCGCGCGCATGCCGGGCGGCATCCGCTCCCACCCGGGCGGCGGCTGCCACCCCGGCGGGGGCTGCCACCCGGGCGGCGGACCGGGCTGCTGCGGCCAGCCACCCGGCGGCGGCTGCTGCCAACCCTGCGGGGGCTGCTGCTGCCATCCGGGCGGCGGACCGGGCTGCGGCGGACCGGGCTGCTGCGGACCGGGCTGCTGCGGACCGGGCTGCTGCCATCCCGGCGGCGGCCCGGACGGTTGCTGCCAGCCCCCGGGAGGCCCGGTCACCGGAGGGCCGGCCACCGGCGGACCGGGCTGCGGGCCCGGCGCCGGCGGCACGGAAGCGGGAGCGGCCGCCGGCGGCGGCTCCTCCTCGACCGGCGGCGGGCCGTCGGGCGGCGTCGCGTCGGCCGGGATGGCCTTGCCGAGCCAGCCTTCACCGTCCCAGTAGCGCTGGGTGTCGGGGTCGGCCGGGTCCTTGTACCAACCGGCGGGCAGCGAACTCATGGAAGAACCTTAGCGACCTGGGCCTGGGCGATTTCTGTGTGCGGCGACCAGGTGAGTCTTACAGATTGCCCCGCAGTTCCTGCTCCCGCTCGATGGCCTCGAACAGCGCCTTGAAGTTGCCCTTGCCGAAGCCGAGCGAGCCGTGCCGCTCGATGAGCTCGAAGAACACCGTGGGCCGGTCCTGCACGGGCGCCGTGAAGATCTGGAGCAGATAGCCGTCCTCGTCCCGGTCGACCAGGATGTCGCGCTTCTTCAGCTCCTCGATCGGCGCCCGCACCTCGCCGATCCGGGCCCGCAGCTCAGGGTCGTCGTAGTACGAGTCCGGGGTCTTCAGGAACTCGACGCCGGCCTGCCGCATGGCGTCGACCGCGCCGATGATGTCGTTGGTGGCCACCGCGACGTGCTGGGCGCCGGGTCCGCCGTAGAACTCGAGGTATTCGTCGATCTGCGACTTGCGCTGCGAGACGGCCGGCTCGTTGAGCGGGAACTTGACCTTGCGGGTGCCGTCGGCCACGACCTTCGACATCAGGGCCGAGTAGTCGGTGGCGATGTCGTCGCCGATGAACTCGGCCATGTTGGTGAAGCCCATGACCCGGCGGTAGAACTCGACCCACTCGTCCATGCGGCCCAGCTCGACGTTGCCGACCACGTGGTCGACGGCCTGGAAGAAACGCTTGGGCTGCAGGCCGGCGTCGATGGCGGGCTGACGGTCGACGATCGGCTCGCGGGCCACGAAGCCGGGCAGGAACGGGCCGTCGTAGCCGGAGCGGTCGATCAGCGTGTGGATGGTGTCGCCGTAGGTGGCGATCGCGGCGACCCGGACGGTGCCGTGCTCGTCCTTCAGGTCGTACGGCTCGGTGACGCCCCGCGCGCCGGCGCGGGTGGCGTGCTTGTACGCGGCGTCGACGTCGGGCACCTCGAGCGCGATGTCGCGGATGCCGTCGCCGTGCTTGGTGACGTGGTCGGCGCCGGGCGCCCCGGCGTGCACCGAGCCGGTCAGCACGAACCGGGCCGAACCGCTGACCAGGACGTACTCGGCGTGGTCGCGATATCCCTGCTCGGGGCCGCGGTAGGCGACGAGCTTCATGCCGAAGGCCGTTGAGTAATAGTGGGCGGCCTGCTTGGCGTTGCCCACGAGAAACTGAAGATGATCGACGCCCTTGACCGGAAAGACGTCGGCGGTGCGGGTCCCGTGTTCCATCGTCTGCGTCATTGGCCGAGGTTGTCCCAGGTCACAGCGCTGGGGCAACAGTTGCTCCCCGGGTTGGGCAGTCTGCGCGATCCACTCCCCGTGACGTCATCCTCACAGTGCAACTTGCACAGTCCACGCTCCGCCATAGGTGATCTTCAGGACATAAGCGCTCGACACGGGCGGATCGAGATCCATCGTCCGGGTGATTGACCTGGCTAGCGTGTCGCGCATGGCGTCGGGTGGCAGCCCCTGGAAGGGCTACGCGCTGGTCGCGATCGTGATCGTGGTCGTGCTCGCCACCACCGGGGTGTGGAACCCGTGGCCGAACGTCTGGAACTGGGTCAACACCAGCGAGCCGATCGCCGGCGACGCGGCCCGGTGGCAGCAGCGGATCGGCGGCAGCCCGCAGAGCGTCGCGATCGCCGGCGACGCGGTGGTCGTCGAATATCGGACGTCCGTCGAGGCGTACGGCATCACCGCCGGGGTGAAGCTCTGGGAGAGCGACGCCGACTGGGCCTCGATCGCCGGCGACGGCGACGACGCCGTGGTCGCCACCGGGCGGCTGCTCACCAAGGGCTACCAGGTGCTCGATCCGCACAGTGGGACCGTGCTCCGATCGGACGACGCGGCCACCGCCGTGTGGACGTACAGGAACGCTCTGTTGGATCTTCATTGCTCGAAGGGCAGTGACTGCCAGTTGACCGCCTGGGCGCCACGCGGCAGCAAGCCGTTGTGGACCGTCGACACGGGCGGTATCGGGTTCGTCCTCAACGCCGCCAATCCGGATCTGCCCGACACCCGGCAGCTCACCGCCGACCGGGTCGACGACGACGTGGCCCGGCCGCGTCAGATGCCGAGCCTGATCGGGCTGCCGGACGACGGGAAGGTCCGGGTGGTCGACACCGCGACCGGCCGGGTCGCGCAGACCGTCGAGCCCGCGCAGGATCAGCGGGTGGCCATCGCGGGCGGCCGGGTGCTCACCATCACGGGCACGCCCGGCGACGGGACCTGCTATTACAGCGTCGTGGCGACCGATCCGCCCTCGACGTCGCCGGTCTGGAAAAAAGAGGGTCTCAACCTTCGTACGGCCGAGAACGGCTCCAACTGCAAACAGGAACGCGACCCCGCCGGCGGCGAGGACGTGCTGCTCGGCGTCGACCCGGTGGGTCGCGAGGAGCTGCTCGCCGGACATGACGGCCGGGTGCTGTGGCACGGGGCCAAGGGCGAGAACGTGCTCGCGGTGAACGACAACTACGCCGTGATCCGTAACGCCGCCAAGAACACGTTCCGTGGCTATGCGTTCGGCCGCAATCACACCGTGTGGTCCCGTCAGGTGGGCGCGAACCCGTCGACGGCCCTCACCCCGTACGCCGCCCTGGTTGTCAGTCGGAAACCGGACCGGATCGTCGCCATCGCGCCCGGATCGGGACGGCTGCTGGCCGACGTGCGCACCGACGCCGAGGTCTTCGCGGTCGGACCAGGGGGAATGATCGCCGTCGCCGGGCGCGACATGGCGTACATCCCCTGGGCTTGACCCAACTGGTATGTGAGCAAGGGCGGAGCGGTTCGCGAACCCCCCGGCGGCTGTCCTAGGCTTGCCGCTCATGAGCAGAGGCGCCGCATTCACGTACTCGCCGCTGTTGCCCACCGGCGACGACCTGACCGAGTACCGATTGGTCACGGACGAAGGTGTGGATGTCGTCGCGGGCCCGGGCGGGCGACAGTTCCTGACCGTCGAGCAGTCGGCGATCACGCAGCTCACCGCCGAGGCGATGCACGACATCGCCCACTACCTGCGCCCGGCCCACCTGTCGCAGCTCCGGTCGATCATCGACGACCCGAGGGCCTCGGCCAACGACCGGTTCGTCGCGCTCGACCTGCTGCGCAACGCCAACATCGCGGCCGGCGGCGTGCTCCCGATGTGCCAGGACACCGGCACGGCGATCGTGATGGGCAAGCGCGGGCGCCACGTGCTGACCGACGGCACCGACGAGGAAGCCATCGCCCAGGGCGTCTACCAGGCGTACACCCGGCTCAATCTCCGCTACTCGCAGCTGGCCCCGCTCACCATGTGGGACGAGCGCAACACGGGGTCGAACCTTCCGGCCCAGATCGAGCTCTACGCGGAGGACCCGGGCGGCCAGCCCGACGCGTACAAGTTCCTCTTCATGGCCAAGGGCGGCGGCTCGGCCAACAAGTCGTACCTCTACCAGGAGACCAAGGCGCTGCTGAACCCGGCGCGCATGATGGAGTTCCTCGACGAGAAGCTGCGCCTGATCGGCACGTCGGCCTGCCCGCCCTACCACCTGGCCGTGGTCATCGGCGGCACGAGCGCCGAGCACGCGCTGAAGACGGCCAAGCTGGCCAGCGCCAAATATCTCGACAACCTGCCCCGGCACGGCACGATGGCCGGCCACGGTTTCCGCGACGTCGAGCTGGAGGCGGCGGTCCTCGAGCTGACCCGCGACTTCGGCATCGGCGCCCAGTTCGGCGGCCGCTACTTCTGTCATGACGTACGGGTGATCCGCCTGCCCCGCCACGGCGCGTCCTGCCCGGTGGCGATCGCGGTCTCCTGCTCGGCCGACCGCCAGGCCCTGGCCAAGATCACCCCCTCCGGCGTCTGGCTCGAGCGCCTCGAGACCGACCCGGCCCGCTTCCTGCCCGACGTCGACGTCAGCAACGAGCCGGTGGTCAAGGTCGACCTGAACCGCCCGATGGCCGAGATCCGGGCCGAGCTGTCCCGCTACCCGGTGAAGACCCGCCTCTCCCTGACCGGCCCACTGGTGGTGGCCCGCGACATCGCCCACGCCAAGATCGCCGAACGCCTGGACGCCGGCGAGCCCATGCCGCAATACCTGCGCGACCACGCGGTCTACTACGCCGGACCGGCGAAGACCCCCGAGGGGTACGCCTCGGGCTCGTTCGGCCCGACGACGGCCGGCCGCATGGACTCGTACGTCGAGAAGTTCCAGGCCGCCGGCGGCTCCCTGGTCATGCTGGCCAAGGGCAACCGCTCGGGCCAGGTGACAAAGGCCTGCCAGTCGTACGGCGGCTTCTACCTGGGCTCGATCGGCGGCCCGGCCGCCCGCCTGGCCCAGGACTGCATCCGCCACGTCGAGGTCCTCGAATACCCCGAGCTGGGCATGGAGGCGGTCTGGCGCATCGAGGTCGAGGACTTCCCGGCTTTCATCGTCGTCGACGACAAGGGCAACGACTTCTTCGCCGACGTGACCCGCCCCAACCCGCTCCTCCGCATCGGCTCGGGCCCTTCGTAGCCAGAACGGCTACCCGGCGGCTACACGCGCGAGCAGCGGGCGTGCCGCCACATCGGCAACGGCTGGCTGCTCGGTTGTGCCTACCATCGGTTCGACCGTGTCGGAAGGATCTTCGGCCGCGACCGGGACCGCGCCGCGGCCCGGAAGCCGACCACCGATCGGCGCACCCACAGGGCCGCTCCTTCAGGGCTGCCCGGCCGGCCGGCGGCGGGTGAACCGACTCGCCCGCGCGGGTTCGACGTTCTGTCCCTGGCGGTCAGCCTGAGCAGCATGGTCGCGGGCTGGCTGGCACTGTGGATCGGCCCCTGAAAAGGGCCTGCCGACTTCCTAGTCGCCGCCGGCGGGGGAGGACGAATGTCCCTCGCCCCGGAATAGTGGCGACCAGACCCCGCTCGCGGAGAAGCTCGACCGCGTGGCGGGCAGTTCCCCGGGCGATGCCGAACTCCTGCACGAGCGCGGTCTCGCTGGGGATCGGCCGGTTCGGGATGAGGGGACGGCAGCGCGGCCGGACACCGGAGGCTCGGCTCGTGGCCAAGGCGAACGTACGGCACATCGGTAGTGCGCCGAGCGTTCGCCTGTTTCTCGAGGTTAACGCTGGCCGGGAGTTCGGATGCGGTTCTCCTCGGCCCACTGGCGGCGCGGGGAGGGGCGGGCGTTCGTGAGGATCGGGAGTTCCTGCGTCACGTCCGCGGGCCGGGGCGGTTGAAGACGGCGGCGAAGGTAGGCCGCCAGCGGGCGCTCGGCCCAGCGATGGACCAGCCAGGCGACCACGAGCATGACGGCGATGGTGCCGAGCAGGACCAGCCAGTGCGGGGCGTGGTCGTGGGTGGCTCGGATGATCAGCCAGCCGATGTTCTGGTGCAGCAGGTAGAAGGGGTACGTCAGCAGGCCCGCCGTGGTCAGGAAGCGCCACCGGACCCGCGCCGTCCAGCCCAGGGCGACCACCACCATCACCGCGAAGAACGCCGTGACGATCAGGATGGCCGTCGTGTCCGAGAGCGGCGCCTTGATGTTCGCCTTCTCCGTCTGGGCCACCCGGGCGATCACGTTGTGCTGGGCCATCAGATAGGACGCCACCAGCAGGCCCCACAGTTTCAGGTCGTTTCCGAAGCGGTGGATCAGGTAGCACGCCATGCCCGCCACGAACAGCGGCGCATAGTCCGGCTGGAGCGTGGCGATCAGCAGCTTCTCGCGGCTCGTGTGGGCGATGACCGCCGCCAGCAACCAGCCGTAGCCGAACCACATGGCGCTCTGCCTGGTCAGGCCGCGCCACAGCAGCAGGGCGAAGAGCAGGTAGAACCTCGCCTCGGCCCACAGCGTCCAGTAGACGCCCTCGACTCCGTGCACGCCGAGCGGCCACTGGAGCATCGTCAGGTTGAGGAGCACGTCGCTGACGCGCAACGGCTGGGCCACCACCGGCCACAGGGCCACCACCGTGGCCGTGATGAGCACGGCCGGCCAGTAGGCGGGGAAGAGGCGGATGAAGCGGGAGCGGATGAACGCCCCGGTGTCGCGGCCCCAGGCGCTCATGCAGATCACGAATCCGCTGATCATGAAGAAGAGCTCGACGCCGAGCCAGCCGTACTGCGCGGCCTCGTGGACGCGGGCGACCGCTACCGCCGGTGGGGCGCCCCACGCGCCGGTGACGTCGTTGCGGCCGGCGAAGTGGTAGAAGGCCACCATGACGGCGGCGAACAGCCGGAGGCCGTCCAGGACCACGATGCGCATCTGTGGTTCAACGCCGGCGGGCGGCGAACGGTCGCGGTCAGATGGCGGCGATGATGACCGTGTCGGTGGTGAAGTAGTGGCCGGGTTTGCCGGGATCGGCCGGTCCGTCGCCGGCCAGGCGCTCGATGGCCACCCAGTGGTCGGTGACCTGCCACAGGCCCGGCTTCCAGGTCAGCTTCTCGGTGTCGACGGCGAGGGTGAGGTCCACGTCGCCCACCTTGAGGTGACGGTCGTCGGTGAGCAGCACCAGGCGGCCCCGCGAGGCGCCCAGCACCTGCGCGCCGGGCTGCGGCGGGATGGCGCGGCCGCCGGCCACCGTGCTGCCCTGCTCATCGAGCACAACCGCGCGTTTCGGACCGGTGCCGGTGGTCAACCAGCCCAGGCCCGCCACGTCGCGCACACCGCCGCAGCCGGAGGAGGCGACACCGCAGCCCAGAGGCGTGTAGGGCCCGGCCGGCCACCCGGCGACCGCCTGCCCGGTGGCCAGCGAGAAGACTTGCGATGTGCAGACGAACTGGCCGCCCGCGGTGGTGAACGCGTCCCCGCACGAGATCGGTGACGACCAGCGCTGAGCGCCCGTGGCGGCGTCGTAGGCGATCACCCGGCCGCCGCCGCTGACGAACACCGCCCCGCCCCAGGTGTACAGCCCGGCCGGGGCCCACACCGTCGCCGTGCCGGTTCGGTGCCCGTCGAACGGAGGCGCCGGAATGCCGCTCGACACCCGCCAGATGATCTTGCCGCTCGAGGCCGACAACGCGATCAGGGCACCGTCGGCCCAGCGGCTGATCACCGTGTCGCCGACGGCCACGACGCCGGAGAGCTGCGCGGGCCAGCGCCGCTCCGACCAGATCGCGGTCATCACGCTTTTCGCGTCGACCGGCGCGTCGGCCCGCACCTGACGTTTCGACGCGTACACCCGGATCGCGTCGGCGACGATCAGCGGGGCCTGGTTGGTGCGCCCGGTGACCTGCGGCGGGCGGGTCTTGGCGACCGGATAGGGCGCGGCCGCGGCCGACGACACCTCGGCCGGCGCCAGGACACGCCAGCCGATCACGGCGGCGACCAGGGCTATGACGAGCGCCAACGACGTACGGATCAGCACTCGGAGCACCAGAAGAGGTTATGTCAGGCGGCCGCCGCCAGGTCGTCCAGGTCGCGCCGGAGGGCGCCCTCGGCGGTCTCGGCGGCCAGACCCCCGAAGATCAGCGCGAGGATCCGCCCGGCCGGAGCGGTCGGGCTGCCGTCCTGCACCACTGTCACCATCGTGCCGCCGCGGTGCCGTCCGGAGACGATCGGCTGGAACGAGTACGTCATCCGGTAGTCGGCGCCGATGCCCGGCGACGTGACCACGAATCTGTCCGGCACCACGCACTCGAGCACCCGGAACTCCTCGGTGACCTCGCCTCCGTCGGCCATTTGCCGGGTTTCGCGCCATACGGTGCCCGCCCCGAAGTCCCCGTGGCTGCGGACCTCGACCCGGGTGACCGCGGAGAGCCACTCGCGGCGCCGGCTCAGATCGGTGAAGACCTGCCAGACCACCGCGACGGGCGCGTCGATCGGGCGGGTCACCACGACCGTCGACATAGCGTCACCTCCCATGCAGTCAGACAGTAACTATCCGACCACGATCCCGCTGACCGATCCGAGACCGATCTTTCCGTCGGCCGACGATCCGCTGATCACGATCTCGTCGCCGTCGAGCAGAAAACCGCGCCGCGAGCCGTCGGACAGGGTCACCGGCGAGGCGCCGTTCGCGGTCAGTTCGAGGAACGAGCCGACCTGGTCGGGGGCCGGTCCGGAGACGGTTCCGGACGCGAAGAGGTCGCCGGTCCGGACCGAGGCGCCGTTGCTGGTCAGATGGGCCAGCTGCTGGGCGGCCGTCCAATACATCGAGGCGAACGGCGGCGAGCTCACCACGGTTCCGTTCCAGGAGATCGAGAGCTTGAGGTCGTACGCCGATCCGGCCGGCCGCAGATAGCCGAGCGGCTCCGGATCTTGGGTGGGCGCCGGCACCGGGGCCAGCACGGAGAGCGGCACCACCCACGGCGAGACGGACGTGGCGAACGATTTGGCCAGGAAAGGGCCGAGTGGCCGATATTCCCAGGCTTGCAGATCGCGAGCCGACCAGTCGTTCACCAGCACGATCCCGAACACATGATCTTCAAACGAACCGGTGGAAAGACGGCGCCCCGGCGTGCCGACCACGAAACCGACCTCGGCCTCGACGTCGAGCCGCTCGGTCGCGCCATATGAACCGGCGCCGAGCTGGCCGTAGGGCCGCCGGATCGGCGTGCCCGAGACCACCACCGTCGACGACCGGCCGTGATAGCCGATCGGCAGGTGACGCCACTGCGGCGGCAGCCCGGGCGACGACGGCCGCAGGATCTGCCCGACGTTGAGCGCGTGCGCCTCGGAGGAGTAGAAGTCGGTGTAGTCGGCCACGTCGAACGGCAGGTGCAGCGTCACCGCGTGCAACGGGATCGTCGGCGGTCCCGACGCTACGTAGTCGAGGACGGCCTCCCGTGCCGCCGTCCACTCCGGACGCCCGGCCGCCATCAGCGGATTGAGCGACGACGCCGCGAAGTACCCGCCGAGACCCGACAGATCAACGACGTCGTTTCCCAGCCGTACGCCGAGACGCCGCTCCCCCCGGGGAACGCTGAACACTCCGTACGGCAGATTGTCGAGGCCGTAGCCCGTCATGAATAACCCCCGTTGATCAGGCCGAGCCGGACCAGCTCGGTGAGTGGCTCGACCACGTTGGCCACCCCGAAGCCGGTGAACAGCGGCCGCGGACCGTCGCGCTGGGCCCGGCACGCCTCGACCAGCGGCACCGGATGGGTCGCGGCCAGCACCTCGGCCACCTCGGCCACCTCGGCGCCCCGGTCGGCGGTGATCGAGGCGGTCAGCACGTTCAGGAAGCCGTGGTGGGTGAATCCGGTCTCGGGATCGGTGTGCCGGATGGCGTGCCGCAGACCGGCCGCGAGGCGGAACGGCAGCCGGCGGTCGCGGCAGGCGCACAGCACCGCGGCCAGCTCGACCGGCGTCGGGAAGAGCTCGGCGGCCAGCCCGCCGACCCGGAATTTGGGCGCTATCCGCAACCCGGCCGCGCGCGCCTCGGCGACGGCGTCGAGGGCGGCCAGCAGGCCCCAGCTGAGCGGGATCTCGGCGTACACCTCAAGGTTTTGATCCTCGCCCGCGAGGGCCCGCAGTTTGGTCAGGCCAGGCTGCGGGTCCTCGCCGCGACGGGCCACCGCGGCCTCGAGATGCAGGACCACAGCGCCGGCGGCCCGCAGTTTCTCGACGGCGACCGGCACGGCGCTGAACGGGACGTCGCCGACCAGGGCGACCGGAAGCTTCCCGGCGCGCAGGTCGGCGCCGATCAGCGAGGCGGGGACGAGCAGCGGCCCGAGCAGACCGGCGAACCAGCCGTCGCGATGTTCGGCGTGCTTGGCGACAGCATCGGTCACGCTGACCGGGCTCGGCGGCATCAGGGACGCGTCGTCCACCAGCCCGGCGAAGAGCGGAGGCACCAGCGTTGACACGAATCCGAACCTAATAGACGCTTCGAGAAGCGGACAACCACGTCCGCTATGTCGGTTTTGCCAATCAGGCGAACTCTGGGAGGCAGCGATGCCGTACTACCGCAGCGTCGGCGAGGTGCCGCACAAAAGGCACACTCAGTTCCGGCGCCCCGACGGCGGGCTCTACGCCGAGGAGCTGATGGGCCAGGAGGGCTTCTCCTCCGACTCGTCGCTGCTCTATCACCGGCACGCGCCCACCGCGATCGTCTCCGCGGAGACGTACGAGCCACCGGCGAGCACGCAGTCGCCCAACCTGCCCCTGAAACCGCGCCATCTGCGAACCCACAAGCTCGACGCCGGCCCGGCCGACGCGGTCCTCGGCCGCCGGCCGCTGCTGGCCAACGGCGACGTCCGGATCGGATACGTCGTGGCCGACCGCCCGTCGCCGCTCTACCGCGACGCCGTCGGCGACGAGTGCCTCTACGTCGAGGACGGCCGCGCGATCGTCGAGACCACCTTCGGCACGCTGGAGGTGGGCACGGGTGACTACGTGATCATCCCGACCTCGGTGGTGCACCGGATCGTGCCGCAGGACGGGCCCGTACGGCTGCTGACCATCGAGGCGACCGGCCACATCGGACCGCCGAAGCGCTATCTCTCGGTGCGCGGCCAGTTCCTCGAGCACGCGCCGTACTGCGAGCGCGACCAGCGCGGCCCCGGCGAGCCGTTGCAGGCCGAGGGCACCGACGTCGAGGTCTACGTGAAGCACCGGGCCGGCTGGACCCGGCACGTCTACGCTCACCACCCGTTCGACGTGGTCGGCTGGGACGGTTGCCTCTATCCGTGGGCGTTCTCGATCCACGACTTCGAGCCGATCACCGGGCGGGTCCACCAGCCGCCGCCGGTGCACCAGACGTTCGAGGGGCCGAACTTCGTGGTCTGCTCGTTCGTGCCGCGCAAGGTCGACTATCACCCGCTGGCCATCCCGGTGCCGTACAACCACCACAACGTCGACTCGGACGAGATGATGTTCTACACCGGCGGCAACTACGAGGCCCGCCGCGGCTCCGGCATCGAGCAGGGGTCGATCTCACTGCACCCTTCGGGCTTCACCCACGGGCCGCAGCCGGGCGCGGTCGAGCGCGCCCTGGGCGCCGAGGCCTTCGACGAGCTCGCCGTCATGGTCGACACGTTCCGCCCGCTGGATCTGTGCGAGGCCGGTCTGGCGGTGGAGGACACGGCGTACGCCTGGACCTGGAACCGCCCTCAGTGAAGAACCGAGACCTCGACCGTGATTGACGCCGGGAGCGGCTGACCGGAGGGGAAGGCCGGCACCCGCATCGCCATGACGTTGCCGCCGCGGTGCAGGCAGTAGCCCTTGCCCGCGGCGAGCTCGACGTAGCCGGGGCCGTAGGTCACGCCGTTGTCCTCGTCGCAGGCGTTCGGGTCGGTGAACGGATCACCGGTCGCCGGCCCGATCGTCGCCCGCTTCTCCAGCGGCTCGGCGCTCCACACCCGCTGGTCGGCGCCGGTACAGTTCTGCACCTTGTCGTCCTTGCCGGGCGTCGAGCAGAGCAGCGAGACGTCGCCGGTGTAGGCGTTCGTCCCGGCCCGCGGCGGCGAGAGCCAGAGAGCGCCCTGCGGATATTTGTCACCCGAGCCCATCGGCACGCTGACCGACAGCACCGCTGTGCCGAAGGCCTGCCGGGGCGGGGTCGAGGCGACGACGACGGACGGGCTCGACTCGGCCGGGCCCGTCTGGCTGCGGTAGAGGGTCACCGCGAACGTGCCCGCGGCCAGCACCGCCACCGCCAGCGCGGTGGCCAGCCGCCCGCGGGTGAGCCGCTCGCTGCGTACCACCGCGACGGTGACCGCGATCAGCAGCAGGACCGCCACACCGGCGATGACGAGATCGACCATGCCGACACGCTAGTGGGGCCGGCGCTGTTGATCAGCCCCGGCCCCGGAACGTCAGCCGATGCGGAAGCTCTGGCCGTAGACCGCGAAGTCGAGCGGCGTGTTCAGGTCGAAGTTGCTGTTGTTGAGGAAGCGCCGCTGCGCGGTGTCGACCCGGGTGGTGTCGTCGTGCGCGGCCTCCTTCTTCATCTCGATGACGCGCTCGTCGAGGAAGACGTTGAGCCAGGTGCGCTCGTCACCGCCCTGCGCCGGCGGCTTGGCCCGCTTCAGGGCGGCGCCGCGGATCTGGCGCATGCCCTCGTAGCCGTGCATGACGGCCGCGTCGTAGTAGGCGAACTGCCCCAGGGCCCGTACGCCGTCGGACTTGCCGTCGCGCACCGAGGGGTTGAAGTAGACCCGGTCGCGCTCGGCTTCCTGTGCGGCCTGGAAGGCCGGGTCGGCCGCGGCCGTACGCCAGTCGCGGGTGAAGTTGGGGTCGAGGCCGGAGTGCGAGGCGGTGCCGTTCACCGAGCGCAGGGCGGGCAGATATTTGGCCAGTACATTGCCGGGCACGGCGTTCGTGTACGCCTGGACCAGCTCCAGCATGTCGCCCGTGCCGGAGCAGAATCCGATGATGCCGGCGGTGTAGCCGCGCCCGTCCTTGATGTCCTCGATGTAGGAGAACTGGGCCCGCCAGTCGAGCGACGAGTTCTCGGCCGCCGAGACGAGCTGCATCGCGACGTCCTTCTTAGCCGGATTGTCCAAGTTGACCCCCGTGGCCGGCGGCGTGGTCGGCGGCGTCGTCGAGCCGCCGGGCGTCACCCAAGTCTGGTTGGCCGAGCCGGCGCATGTCCAGATCTGCAGGCGGGTGCCGTTGGCCGAGCTCTGCCCGGTGGCGTCCAGGCACTTGCCGGAACCGGTGTTGACCAGCGCGCCGCCGGTGACCGACCACTTCTGGGCGCCGCTGGCGTTGCAGTCCCAGAGCTGGATCTTGGCGCCGTTGGCGGTCGAGGCGCTGGAAACGTCGAGGCACTTGCCCAGGGCCCGGATGCTGCCGTCGCTGTTGCCGACGGTCCAGTTCTGCGCCCCGGTTCCGTTGCAGTCGTAGAGCTGGACGGCGGCGCCGTTGGCCGAGCTGGCGTTGGCGACATCGACGCATTTGCCGCCGATGCCGGTGATGGGGCCGGCGGTCGCGGCGCTGGCCGGCAGCAGTCCGTAGATCACGGCCGCGGCGGGGACGGCCACGGCGACACCGGCGTAAACGACTCTTCTTGCGCGGATCATGGCGCTCCTCGAGAGGGGGGATGAGGGGTTGGCGCGCGCCGCAGAGACGTTAGAACAGTTAACCAACTTTATCAATAAGGCTCGATGAACCTTGACATGCGTAGACGCCCCCGCTTAACGTCCGGCTGGTGACCCGTCTGGCCGGCTCCTCGAAGCTGCTCCGAGCCATGAACGAGAGCGCGGCCCTGGCCCACCTGCTCGACCCGGGCCGGCTGACGCGCTCCGACCTCCGCAAACTCACCGCTCTCTCGACACCGACCATCTCCGAGGTGCTGCGCCGGCTGACCGAGGCCGGACTGGTCACTGTGGTCGGTCACAACAGCGGGCGCCCCGGGCCGAACGCCGAGATCTACGCGGCCAACCCCGGCGCGGCCTACGCGGCGGCGGTGTCGGTCCGCGACATCGGCCCCAGCGGCGCGCCGTCGGTGGTGGCCGCCCTCTGCGACCTCACCGGCGCGATATGCGGCCGCGTCGAGTCGCGTGTGGACTTTCTCACCAGCGATCCGATGCAGGCGCTGGTCGACGTGGTGGCCCGCCTGCGCGACGAGGCCGGCGTCCCGGCCGAGCGGGTGCGCCACGTGCGCATCGGCGTGGCCGGCTCCTACGACGCCCGGGCGGCGACGATCCGGCACGTGCATCTCCCGGGCTTCGGCCGTACGGGTCTCGTGCCCCGCATCGCGGGCGCGCTCGGCACCGAGGTCGGCGTCGACAACGACGTGAACCTGGCCGCCGTGGCCGAACGCCGGCGCGGGGTCGGCCGCGACGCCGAGGGCTTCGCCCTGCTCTGGCTCGGCCAGGAAGGCCTGGGCCTCGCCATCGACATGGCCGGCACGCTGATGCGCGGCGCCCGGGGCGGCGCCGGCGAGATCGGCTACATGCCGCTCTACTCCCCCGACTCGGCCGACCGCAAGCTCGACCTGCAGCACCTCTTCGGCGGCGCCGCCATCCTGGAGCTGGCCCGGGACAACGGCGTTCCGGGCCGCACGCCGGCCGAAGTGGTCAGCGCGGCGGCGGACGACCCGGCCGCGGCCGGCGACTTCCTCACCGGGCTGGCCGACCGCATCGTGGTCGGCCTGGCCGCGGTCGTCGCCGTCCTCGATCCCTACCTGGTGGTGCTGGCCGGCCCGATCGCCCAGGCCGGCGGCGGCGTCCTGCTCTCCGCGGTGACCGGTGCGATGCGCCGGGCGGCGCCGCTGGAGAGTCCCATCGCGCTGACCGCCATCGACGACGACGCGGTGCTGCTGGGCGCGCTCGATGCCGGGCTCACCGCCGTACGCGAGGGATTGATCTCCTCGATCCGGTCAGCCCACCAGTAGGCGGGCCCGCAGCGCCCGCGCGCTGACGCCGAGTCCGTCGCGCAGGTAGCGGTCGAACGTCCCGAACTTCGCCGCGACCTCGTCGAAGCCGGACTGGAGATATTCCGGGCGCACGTCGAGGACGGCCTTGTAGCCGGGACGGATCGCCTCCGGGACGGCGGCGAGCGCGGCGGCGTTGGAGGCCGCGAGATAGGTGTTGCTGAGCAGGTAGTCCTCGAAGACGGTGGCGCGCGGCACGCCGAGGGCGGTGAGCAGCGCGGCGCCGGCCCAGCCGGTGCGGTCCTTGCCGGCCGTGCAGTGGAAGAGCACGTTCGCGGCCCGGGGGTCGGCCACTGCGGTGAGGAAGGTGCGGTAGGCCTTGCGGGCGGAGTCGGACGACACCATGCCCTTCTCGCCGGCCACCATCATGGCGACGCCGTTCGCCTCGGTGTCCAGCGAGTAGCCGCCGGTGCCCGGGCTGGTCGTGCCGATCACGTTGGCGAAGACGTACTTCGTGCCGGCCGGCAGCCGGTCGGGAGCGGCGGCGGCCTCGGAGTCGGTGCGGAAGTCGATGTCGGTACGGATGCCGAGCCGCTTCAGCTTGGCCACGTCGGCGTCGGTGAGGGTGGCCAGGCTGTTCGAGCGGTAGAAGACGCCCATCCGGACCCAGTGGCCGTCGGCCGTGCGATAGCCGCCGCCGTCGCGGAAGTTCGGGGCGGCCGCGAGGTGCAGCGACCGGTCGGCCAGGGTGAGCGACCGGCCGCGGTCGGGCACGAGCTCGAACCACCAGCGGTCGGCCTCGCCGAGCCCGCGCACGGTGACCGTGGCGGTTCCACCGGCGTGGGCGACGGCGTGGTGCCGTGAGACCCGGTGCTGGTCCCTGCTCGCGTAGACCGCGACCCGCCGTACACCCTCGGCCTTCCAACTGATCCTGAACTCACCGGCGGCCGTCTGCTCGACCGTGGCCGCGAGGAACGGGATCCTCTCCTGGGGTTTCGCCTGGGCGGGCGTCGCGCCTGTCGCGAGACCGCCGCCGATCGCGAGGACTCCGGCGCCGGCGGTCGTCAGGAAGCGGCGGCGGGTCTGCGGGTCATTCGTAAAATTGCGCACCGCGAAAGAATCTGCGGCAGAGGTAGCCGCCGGGCCTCTCCGCGGTTAACGCCTGGTCAAGATCAAGAGTTCGGCCACCGCCGCAAGCACCATTGCCGACACCAGCGCCACAATGCCACCGGCCAGGGCATAAACGAACAAAAGAAGAGGAGCGACAAAGCCGACGTACGCCGCCGCGGCCAACCGCCGGTCATGCGCACGCAGCCGGGTCAACGCGGCCGCGAGCGGCTCCGGAACGTTCCGGTTGAGCGCCACGATGACACCTACGAAGATCAGCAGGCCGATCAGCCCCGCCCACATCCGCGAGATGCCGTCGCTGGCCAGCGTCATCAGCCCCGCGAGAACCGCGGCGACCTGGGTGGCGTTCGCCCCGTAGAGGGCGAACCGCCGCACCTGCTCGGCCGAGCTCCCCGACACGTCGAGGACGGGCCCGGACGGCCGGCTCACCGCGGGCACCTCGGTCCAGTGCGCCGTCACCGGCTCGGGCTCCCCGGGCCGGTCGGGCGCCGGATAGGCCCGCGGAAACGGCGACGGATAGTCACCGTCGGCGTCCGGCGCGACCGGCAACGTAGCCTCGTCGGCCAGCTCCTCCAGGGCCCGGGCCCAGCGCCGCCGCTCGAACCGCACGATGCCCATGTCACGCTGGGCATCCCCGATAGCCGGATCGAGATCCAGGGCTTGGGCGTACGCCCTCTGCGCCAGATCGAAAAGCCGCAACCGCGCGGCCACCACGGCCAGCACCAGATGGGCTTCCGCCTCGGCCGGCGCGACCCGCACGGCGTTCCAGGCGGCGTTCAAAGCCTCCTGCCCGTTACGCGACTCGCTGAGAAGCGCGGCCCCGGTCCGCTGCGCGTAGGCATCAGCGGGCCACTGCCGCAGGATGTCCCCCGCGACCCGGGCCGCCTCCCCGAACTTCCGGCTGTCGGCCAGAGCCATGGCCCGCACGACAAGGGCAGTGATCTCCGCCGGCGCCGCCGCAGAGGCCCGCTCGGCGGCCATCAGAGCCTCGGCCGGCTGCTCCGCCGCCAGATGGATACGCGCGAGGGTGGCCAGAAGACTGGCTTCCTCAG
Source organism: Actinoplanes sp. NPDC000266 (assembly GCF_042899005.1). Classification (NCBI taxonomy): domain Bacteria; kingdom Bacillati; phylum Actinomycetota; class Actinomycetes; order Micromonosporales; family Micromonosporaceae; genus Actinoplanes; species Actinoplanes sp. NPDC000266. The sequence goes on along the minus strand of NZ_JBIAZI010000009.1, from coordinate 439,612 downwards.
GCGCCACGGTGAGCCCAGCCGCGATCTCCCCGGCCGCTTCGTCATAGCGGCCGAGGTCAGCCAGGAGCAGAGCCCGCTGCCGATACTCTTCGGGCGTGGTCTCGGGATCCAGAGGCGCGGCCACGAGTCGAGGGTAGGCGCTCCCACCTAACGCCACCTGTGGGGGTGCACGCCGCCACTCCCCATACCTCCAGCGGCGATCAGACAGAGGCGATCAGGGCGACGGCCATGGCGGCCAAGCCCTCGCCGCGGCCGGTCAGTCCCAGGCCGTCGGTGGTGGTGCCGGAGACGGTCACCGGGGCGCCCACGGCGGCGGAAAGGGCCTCCTGGGCCTCGGCGCGCCGCTTGCCGATCTTGGGGTGGTTGCCGATCACCTGGATCGAGACGTTCACCACCTCGAACGACGCCGCCCTCACCAGCCGGGACGTCTCGGTGAGCAGGGCCGAACCGGACGCACCGGCCCACTCCGGCCGCGACGTGCCGAAGTTGCTGCCCAGGTCGCCGAGCCCCGCGGCGCCGAAGAGGGCGTCGCAAGCGGCATGAGCGGCCACGTCGGCGTCGGAATGCCCGGCCAGCCCGATCACGTCCGGCCAGTACAGACCGGCCACCCAGCAGGGCCGCCCCGGCTCGAAGGCGTGCACATCCGTCCCGATACCGACCCGCTGATTGATCACCGGCCCAGGCTACCGACGGCCGGGCGGGAGGCTGATGAGCGCCTCGGCCAGGATCAGGTCGAGGGGGCGGGTGATCTTCATGGCCAGTTCGGAGCCGGGCACGCAGAGCACCGGCAGGCCGGCCTTCTCGACCAGGCCGGCATCGTCGGTCAACTGGCCGGCGGCGGTCGCGTGGGCGGCGGCCAGGATGTCGTGGCGGAAACCCTGTGGCGTCTGGACGCTGCGGAGCACCGAGCGGTCGACCGTGCCGAGGACGGTCTCGCCGGGGGCCACTTCCTTGATCGTGTCGACCACGGGCAGGGCTGGGATCACCGCGGGATGGCCGTCGCGGACGGCTGCCGCCACCGACTCGATCAGGTCGGGTGGGGTGAGGGCGCGGGCCGCGTCGTGCACGAGCACGATGGGGATGTCGGGCGGGACCTGGGCCAGCGCCCGGGACACCGACTCCTGCCGCTCGGCCCCGCCGGCCACCACGGTGACCGGCGCGACCGGCGCCAACAACTGCTGAACCGCCTCGACCTCGGCCGCTGGAGCGGCGACCACGATGAGGCGTACCGACGGAGCCGCCGCGACGCGGCGGACCGCGTGCACGAGCAGCGGCTCGCCGGCGAGCAGGCGCAAAGCCTTGGGCCCGCCCGGGCCGAGCCGCAGGCCGGCACCCGCTGCCGGAACCAGGACCGCGACGTCACCCCGAGCACTAAGCTGCGCGGTCACGTCGCGGTCCTGAGAACACAAGTTTTGATGTTGTGTCTGTGGGTAGATCAGGCCTCGGTGAGGACCTTGTCGAGGAGAACCTCGGCCTCGTCCTTGGTGCTCTTCTCCGCAAGAGCGACCTCACCGACCAGAATGTCACGAGCTTTCGCGAGCATGCGCTTCTCGCCGGCCGAGAGGCCGCGCTCACGCTCACGACGCCAGAGGTCGCGAACGACCTCGGCAACCTTCAGGGGGTTACCGGAGGCAAGCTTCTCGAGATTGGCCTTGTAACGCCGCGACCAGTTGGTCGGCTCCTCGGTGTGCGGAGCGCGGAGGACGTCGAAGACCTTACCCAGGCCTTCCTCGCCAACCACTTCGCGCACGCCGACGATTTCGGCATTCTCAGCGGGCACCCGAACAGTCAGGTCGCCCTGGGCGACGCGCAGGACCAAGTACTGCTTTGGCTCGCCCTTGATGACCCTAGTTTCGATTGCCTCGATGAGTGCGGCCCCGTGGTGGGGGTAAACAACGGTCTCGCCGACACTGAAAACCATAGGTTCGAAGCCCCTTTCGCTGTGTCTAGGGTAACACGCTCAGGCAGCGATGTCCCACCCTGCCGGTGACTGTTAGTGCAGCTCAGAGGCCCTGTGACGGGCCTTTCTACGGCTTGACAGAAGCGCCGCGAGCTGCCTTCGTAACGCAAAGTGACGAAAGGGTGACCGCTTTGACCCCTGGGTCGGATATTTCGTACCTAGGGCGTTTGTGAGGTCAAGCTTATCGCTAAGGTCCGGAAGCACGCACTACTGGCGGTGGAGCGCCAGGTGAGGAAGGCTGGGAGGCAAGGTCCCCGACCGAAGAAATGCCGAAGTAGGAGTGGCTGGTCGGCTTGGGGGGAGGGTGAGTCATGGCTGGTGCGAGCGACAACGGCGGATGGTCGTCGGATGGCGGTTCGCCGGACGACCTGCCTGACCTGCCCGAGGAGTGGGGCGTCATCGTCATCCCCGACGACCTCTCCGAGCTCTCCGAAGAGGTCGAGGCGGTCCGCGAGGAGCTGCGGCTCACCGGTCCGCCCACGCGCTGGCAGCGCTTCGCCCGCCGCCCCGCGATCCGCCGGGTGCGCCGGCTCGCCGGCAAGGCCATGCGGGCCCCGGTCCTGATCATCTCGATGGCCGTGCTGGTAACCGTGGCCAGCCTCTTCGCCTCGGCCTGGCCCGGGCCGCCGCGCCAGCCCGCCGCCCAGCGCACGGCCGCCACCACCAATGAGCCCGCCACCGAGCTGCCGGCGCTCGAGCTGTTCGGCTCCGACGGCCGCACGGTCCCGATCAACCGGCAGCTACCCGCTGTCATCCTGCTCATCGACGGCTGCGCCTGCGCGAAGCTTATTTCCGACACTGTCAGCGCCGTCCGCCCCGAGATCGCCGTGATCACGGTGTCGTCGGCCGCCACCGCGAGCGCCGCCATCACCCCGCCGACGAACACGACGCCCCAGGCTCAGGGAAAGACGCTGCGCCCGCTGCACGATCCGACGGCCACGCTGCGCACCCATCTGCGACTGCCCCCGCCCGACGGCGTCGCCGCCGCCCTGCTCGTCAACGGCGACTCCAAGATCGTGCGCCTGTTCCCTCGCACCGCCTCGATCGAGGACATCCGCCCCGACCTGGCCCGCCTCTGACAAGGCACGGATGAGAGGTCAGCCGATGCGGACCAAGGAGTAGCGGAAGACGACCTCGCTGTCCTGGCCGGCGGAGACTGTCATTCGCAGCGCGTCGGAGAGCTGGACCGGGAAAGTCTCGGGCGAGCGCTCCTGCTCACAGCTCATCCCCAGGCCCGAGTCACCTCCGATGCCGCTGAAGTCGCCGAAACCGCCCTCGGAATTGTCCAGCGAGACCCGGACCGTGCTGCCCACCCCGCCCACGCAGACCATCGCCACCGAATACTGCCCGGACGGCACCTCGGTGGAGACCTGCTGCTCGGCCCCCGGCGTGAGGGTCATCGTGGCGCCGTCCTCCTGGGTGCCCACATCCGGCAGCAACCGCTCCGCGGTCCGCCGCCACTGCTCGGCCTGGCTGGTCGGCCTGGTGTCGTCCGGCGCCGTCACCAGCCACCACGCGGCGCCGCCGGCCAGCAGCGCCGCCGCCATCGAGTACAGCACCACGCCCCGCAGCCGATCGGTCGTCACCCTGTGACTGTAGAGGTCTCCAGCAGTGTTCCGTAGAGCGTGAGACCCGGCCCGAAGGCCAGCATCACGACCCGTCGTGGCGGCGCCGGACGGCGCCGGAGGGCGTCCAGCACCAGCAGCACCGTCGGCGAGGAGCAGTTTCCGTACGCCGACAGCACCTCCCGCGACGGCGCCATCGCCTCGTCGCCGAGGCCCAGCTGTTCCTGCACCACGTTCAGGATCTTGGGGCCGCCCGGGTGGACCGCCCAGCCGTCCACCTCCGCCACGGTCAGCCCGTGCCGGGCCAGCATGCTGTCGACCAGCTCCCGGACGTGCAGCTTCAGGACCGCCGGCACCCGTGGGGACAACCCCATCCGGAACCCGAGGTCGGTCACCTCCCACGTCATGTGGTCGGCCGTCGTCGTGTCCGTGACGGCGGCGACCTCCTTTACGGCGTACCCCTGGGAACCCGGAGTGACCACGACGGCCGCCGCCGCGTCCGCGAAAAGCGCGTGCGACACGATCTGCTGCATGTCCACCCGCGCCGCCGCCGGCTGCAGGTGGAGGCTGGTCAGCTCCGCGCAGAGCAGCAGCGCCGGTTTGCCCTGGGCGACCACGTAGTCGGCCACCGAGCCCAGCCCGGGCAGCGCCGCGTAGCAGCCCATGTGCCCCACGAAGAGCCGCCGCACGCTCGGCGACATGCCCAGGTCGCGGGCGAGCAGGATGTCCAGCCCGGGCGTCGCGTATCCGGTGCACGAGCACACCGCGAAGAGCCCGAGCTCGTCGGCGGCGATCCCCGCGTCGGTCAGGGCCCGGCCCACCGCCTCCTTGCCGAGCGGGATCGCCTCGACCTGATAGCGGCGCATCCGCCGCTCGGTGGACCAGTCCGAGACGTCCTCGAGCAGCGGGCTCACCGCGGCCTGCCGGGTACGCACCCCGGAGTTCTCGAAGATCCGCCGGACCAGCGCCCGCCGCTCGGGTGGGTAGTGCCGTGCGAAGTAGCCGTCCCACAGATCGTCCTGCACCACGGACGGCGGTAGAGCGACTCCTACCCCGGCGATGGTCGCGTCGTTATTCACTTACGCCTCCCCAGGCCACTCATACCCCGCAGAAGCCGCTACCAACGTGGCGCGGATCCGTCCGAGTCGGGATCACCGCCGAGCGCGTCGACGCCGAGCCAGTCGGCGCACACGTCGCTGGTGGCCGGTTGCAGCGAGCCGGCCCGGGCGTCGCGGTAGAGGCGCTCCAGCGGGTGCCCGCGGCGCATGGCCGAGGTGCCGGCCGCCTCGAGCATCGACGCCGCCACCTCGGCCGCGGTCGTGCCGGCCAGCAGCTTGGCCCGCCACACCCAGCGGGTGGTCTCGGCCTCGCCGGGCTGCTCGTCGACCCGGCGGGCCGCCTCCATCACGGCCAGGTGGGCGGCGGCGACCGCGGCGTCGGCGCGGCCGATCCGCGCCCGCACGGCCGGCAGGTGGCCGAGCTTGCGCTGGTTGACGTGCTCGACCGCGGCGTCGACGGCGGCGCGGGCCACGCCCACGTAGACGGCGGCGTAGCTGGCCACCATCCAGTGCGGGGCGAGCTGGGCGATCACCAGGGCCAGGCCCTCGACGCCGCCGAGCAGCGCCCCGGACGGGACGGTCACGTCGATGTGCAGGTCGTGGGAGCCGGTCGCGCGCATGCCGAGGGCGTCCCACGTCGGCTCGACGCGCAGGCCGTCGCCGGCCGGCACCAGGAACTGCGAGACCTGGTCGGGGTCGTCGGCGCTGCGGGCGGCGACCAGATAGGCGCCGGCGTGCCCGGCGCCGGAGCAGAAGGTCTTGGCGCCCTTGATGTGGAAGGCGCCGTCCACGTGCTCGTACGACGTAGTGATCTTGGAGAGTCGGGAGCCGGCGCCGCGTTCGCTCATCGCCACCGCGTACCAGGAGCCGTCGGCGGCCGCCCGCAGATGCTCGTCGCGGGCCCGCAGCGCCTCGTCGGCCAGGCCCAGGGCCTCGGCCAGCTCGTCGCTCACCCCGGCCAGGGCGCCGGTGACCGAGGCGTGCATGTTGAAGATCAGGGCGGTGGCGCCGTTGCCGCGGGCCAGCTCGTAGGCGACCGCCGCGTAGTCGGCGAAGCTCGCGCCGGCGCCGCCCAGCCGCTTCGGCGTCATCAGGCCGAAGAAGCCGGCGTCGCGCAGGTCGGCGAAGTCGTCGGCGGGGAAGGAGCCGTCGCGGTCGTGCTCGGCGGCGCGGGCCGCGAACCGGGGCGCCAGCCGCCGGGCTTCTTCGATCATCGGGGAGCCTCCTTGAGGCCGCGGCCCTGATAGAGCACGGCGGTCGAACGGGTGGGAACGATGCGGCCGCCCGTGCCCCGGCCGAGGGCCAGCCAGCGGAACAGCCCGGCCGCGCTGGGCCGCAGGCCGCGCACCTCGAGGCGTACGCCATGGGTGGCGAACTCGGCGGTGAGCCGGCGCGGATCGACGAAGAGGGCGGGATCGTGCAGCCCGATCGGGGCCACGCCGATCCACTCGCCCAGGGTGACCGTCACGAAGCGGCTGAGCGCCCCCGAGTTGACCGTGTCGAGCACCAGCAGGCCGCCCGGCCGCAGGACCCGGGACAGCTCGGCCACGGCGGCCGGCAGGTCGGTGACGTGTTCGAGGATCTCGCCGGCGGCCACCACGTCGGCCGAGCCGGTGGCCAGCGGCAGGGCCAGCACGTCGCCGCGGACCGCGGTCACCCCGCGCTGGGCCGCGTGGGCCAGCCCGGAGACGCGCAGGTCGACACCGATGTGTCGGTAGCCCTTGCCGGCCAGGTGAGGGGCCAGCAGGCCGCCGCCGCAGCCGGCGTCGACCAGGACCGCGCCGGGTGACGACGCCGGCGGGATCAGGTCGGCCCGGGCTGCCGCCAGCCAGTGCAGGAGTTCGAAGCCACCGCCGGGGCGCCACCACTCGCCGGCGAGGTCGTCGTACTGACGCGGATCGTTACGCGGCATCGACGGCATGTGATCGAGCGTGGCACGCATCGGTCACAACCACCACACTGCTTTCATGTCCCGCGCCCTCGCGTTGATCAAGTCGTCCCATCCGGAACCGGGCGGGGCGGTCACGGTGGCCATGACCTTGCTGGCGATCGGGGCCGGCCATCGCGGGTGGGCGATCCTCGGCGTCTTCCTCGCGGTCGGCGCGACCCAGCTCTCCGTCGGCTGGGTGAACGACTGGCTCGACGCCGATCGCGACCGCCGCGCCGGCCGTGGGGACAAACCCGTCGCGGCGGGTGCGGTCAGTCGCCGTACCGTCGGAACCGCGGGTTTGATCGCCTCTCTGGCCATCCCGTTCCTGGGCCTGCCGTTCGGGCTGTGGCCGACGGTGCTCATCTCGCTGGTCGGCGTCTTCGCGCTGCTCTACGACTGGCCGCTGAAGTCCACGGTGTTCTCGGTGGTGCCCTATCTGGTGGCGTTCGGGCTGCTGCCGGCCTTCGTGGTGGTCGCGCTGCCGGGCCATCCGGCGCCGCCGGCCTGGCTCGTGGCGGCGGGGGCGCTGCTCGGCGGCGGTGCGCATTTCGCCAACGTGCTGCCCGATCTCGCCGACGATGCCGAAACCGGGGTGCGAGGACTGCCACATGTGCTAGGCGCCACCGGTTCGTCCGTCGCGGCCGCGGTGCTTCTTCTCGCCGCGACTCTCACGCTGGTCTTCGGGCCTTCCGGGCCTCCGTCGTGGGCGGGCTGGGCGGCGGCCTGCGCTTGCGTCGTGGTCCTGCCGCTTGGGTGGTACGGCATGACGCGCGCCTCGGGACGCGCGGTGGCCATGTTCCGGGCGGTCATCGTGGTCGCCCTGATCGACGTCCTGCTGCTGATCTTCAGCGGCCGGGTGGTGTGAATGGACGGGTCGGCGCACGTGGCCGATCGCCGACCTCTAGGCTGGGGCTTACGCCCTTTGGTGTTCTTTTCTTGGAGGATCGTGATGCGCTCGCTGGGAACCCGCCGCGTCGCAATGGCCGCGGGTGTCGCCACGGTCGCCGTGATGGCGCTGACCGGCTGCTCGGCCGGCCAGGTCGCCGAGACCGCCATTCTGAAGACGCCCATCTCGGGCCTCAACACGCAGAGCCCCGACGGGCGCCTCGAGATCCGCAATCTCCAGGTGGTCTACAACAGCCCCGAGGGTTACGCGGCCGGTGAGAGCGCGCAGCTCGAGCTGAGTCTCTACAACACCACCACCTCGTCGATCCAGGTGTCGATCAGCAGCACGCCGCCGCAGGACACGACCAACAACGTGGTGTCGGCGCAGCAGATCGGCCTGACCGGCGGTGCCGCCGCGGCCTCGCCCGCGCCCAACCCGGAGCCCTCGGGCAGCCGCGCGTCGCAGGACGAGCAGCCCGGTGGTGTCCCCTCGGCCGACGCCAGCGCCCCGTCGCCCGCGTCGGGCACCGTGCCGAGCGCGCCCAGCGAGCCGGCCCAGCCGCAGGTCGAGCCGGCCCAGATCACCATCCCCGCGCTGAGCAGCGCCACCTTCCTCCCCTCCGACGAGCAGAAGGTGCTGGCCCTCGGCCTGTCCGGCAAGCTCGCCCCGGGCACCTCGCTGGCCCTGACCTTCGAGGTCAGCGGCGTCTCGCAGCCGCTGCAGGTGGAGGCGCCGTTCCAGGTGCCGCTGTCGCCGGCCTCGCGGGGCCCGGCGGTCGACGAGCACGAGAACACCGAGGAGTAAATGTCATACCCGGCGGCTAACTTGTCGGGGTGACTTCCTCTTCGACCCGCTCGGCCGCCAAGGCGGCTCGCCCGACTTATGTCTGCGACGCCTGCGGGCACCAGCCGCCGAAATGGCTCGGCCGGTGCCCCGAGTGCGGCGAGTGGGGTTCGGTCATCGAGTCCACGGTGACCACGCCGCTCGGCGCCGGCCGGGTGGTCAGCTCGCGCATGCCGTCCGAGCCGGCCCGCCCCATCGCCCAGATCAGCGCCGCCCCGGCCAAGGCCGTGCCGACGAATGTCGGCGAGCTCGACCGGGTGCTCGGCGGCGGCCTGGTCCCGGGCGCGGTGGTGCTGCTGGCCGGCGAGCCCGGTGTGGGCAAGTCCACACTGCTGCTCGACGTGGCCCAGCAGTGGGCCGCCCACTCGGGCTCGGCGTCCCTCGTGGTCAGTGGCGAGGAATCGGTCAGCCAGGTCCGGCTGCGGGCCGAGCGGCTCGGCGCCCTGCACGAGAAGCTCTACCTGGCCTCCGAGAGCGATCTCTCCGCGGTCATGGGCCACCTCGACGCGGTCAAGCCCGGCCTGCTCGTGCTCGACTCCGTGCAGACCATCTCCGCTCCCGGCACCGAGGGCGTCCCCGGCGGCGTCACCCAGGTCCGCGCGGTCACCGCCGCCCTGGTCGGCGTGGCCAAGGAGCGCGGCATCGCCACCGTGCTGGTCGGCCACGTCACCAAGGACGGCCAGGTGGCCGGCCCCCGCGTCCTGGAGCACCTGGTCGACGTGGTGCTCCACTTCGAGGGCGACAAGCATTCTTCATTGCGACTCGTACGAGGGGTGAAGAACCGCTTCGGCGCCGCCGACGAGGTCGGCTGCTTCGAGATGCACGAGGGCGGCATCGCGAGCCTCCCCGACCCGTCCGGCCTGTTCCTCACGCGTTATGCCGAGCCGGTGCCCGGCACCTGCGTGACCGTGGCCATGGAGGGCCGCCGCGCCCTGGTCACCGAGGTGCAGGCGCTGATCGGGGCCGAGGTGCAGGGCTCGCCGCGGCGTACGGTGTCGGGCCTCGACAGCGCCCGGCTGGCCATGGTGCTGGCCGTGCTCGAGCGCCGCACCAAGCAGCTCAAGCTCTACAACCGCGAGGTCTTCGCCGCGACCGTCGGCGGCATCCGGCTCACCGAGCCGTCGGCCGACCTGGCGATGGCCCTCGCCGTCGCCTCCGGCGGCCTCGACCTGGCCATGGCGCCCCATCTGGTGGCGATCGGCGAGGTCGGCCTGACCGGCGAGATCAGGCGGGTCGGCGCGGTCGGCCGGCGCCTGGCCGAAGCCTCACGGCTCGGCTTCAAGGTGGCGCTCGTGCCGCCCGGCTGCGCCCCCGAGAGCAGCGGCTCGCTGAAGGGCATGGAGGTCGTCGAGGTGGCCGATCTGCGCTCCGCGCTGCAGTCCGCGGCCCGGGCCTCGGCCGCCCACGGTGGTGACCGTCGGTGATTCATCGAGCCACGCTTCGTTGACGTGGAAGAGGGTCCGTAGAATGTACAGGTGCCGCTCGACCGCGATGGTTCCAAGCCCGCCGCCGCCTCTCCGTCGCCACGACCAGGCGTCAACGGTTCGGCCCATCGTGCGGCGACCACTCCCACCACCGGCCTCACCGGCGGCGGCGTGACCGCCGACCCGCTACGCGCCAATCTGGCGTTGATGGCGCCCGGCACGGCCCTGCGCGACGGCCTCGAGCGCATCCTGCGCGGCCGCACCGGCGCGCTGATCGTCCTCGGCCACGACGCCGTCGTCGAGACGATCTGCACCGGCGGCTTCCCGCTCGACGTCGAGTTCTCGGCCACCCGCCTGCGCGAGCTGTGCAAGATGGACGGCGCGGTCGTGCTCTCCAGCGACGGCACCCGCATCGTGCGGGCCGCCGTCCACCTCATGCCCGACCCGTCCATCCCGTCCGAGGAGTCCGGCACGAGGCACCGGACGGCCGAGCGCGTGGCCAAGCAGTCCGGCTTCCCGGTCATCTCGGTGAGCCAGTCGATGCGCATCATCGGGCTCTACGTGAACGGCCAGCGCCACGTCCTCGACGACTCGGCGGCCATCCTGTCCCGGGCCAACCAGGCCCTGGCGACCCTGGAGCGCTACAAGCTGCGCCTCGACGAGGTGTCCGGCACGCTGTCCGCGCTGGAGATCGAAGACCTGGTCACGGTGCGTGACGCCGTGGCGGTCGTCCAGCGCCTCGAGATGGTCCGCCGCATCGCCGACGAGATCTCGGGATACGTGGTCGAGCTCGGCACCGACGGCCGCCTCCTGGCCCTTCAGCTCGACGAGCTGATGGCCGGCGTCGACTCCGACCGCACCCTGGTCATCCGCGACTACCTGCCGAGCGGCCGCAAGGCCCGCACGCTCGACGAGGCGCTGGTCGAGCTCGACCTCCTGACCGCCACCGAGATGATCGACCTGGTCGCGGTGGCCAAGGCGATCGGATATCCGGGCGCGTCCGACGCCCTGGACGCCGCGGTCTCGCCACGTGGCTTCCGCCTGCTGGCCAAGGTCCCGCGCCTGCCCACCCAGATCGTCGACCGCCTGGTCGATCACTTCGGCAGCCTCCAGCGCCTCCTGGGCGCCACGGTGGAAGACCTCCAGGCCGTCGACGGCGTCGGCGACGCCCGGGCCCGAGGCGTACGAGAGGGCCTGTCCCGCCTGGCCGAGGCGTCGATCCTCGAGCGCTACGTCTGAACCGCGCCCACTGATCCCCGCGTCCCCCTCGCGGCCCCGCACCTCGCGCTCGTTCAGCCACGCCCCCTCGCGGTCCCACCTCCGGCGCTCGTTCAGCCACGCCGCCTCGCGGCCCCACCTCCGCGCCCACCCCCCGCCGCGCGCGGCTTCGCGGGGCAGCGACCGGGTCAGGGCAGTGGCTCGGCGATGCCGTTCGCGTGGTCGGTGACCGAGGCGCCGGTGACCGTGGCGGTCACGGGCAGCATCTCCAGGCAGCGGCGGATGGCGGGGGCCATCAGCGGGTTCGGCACGCGCATCGAGACCGTGCAATGCGGGACCCACTTGCCGGGGTGGTAGAGATCCCACGTCTCCACGCCGGCGGCGGCCAACCTCTCGTGCACCTGGCGGTGATGGTCCAGCAGGCCGGCTGTCGGGGTCACGCCCAGCCACAGCACCCGGCCCACGAACTGGCCGATGAAATCCAGGTGCAAGGTCAGCGGGCGGGCCACCGTCATGTCGGACAGGGCCGCCACCACGGCCGACGGCGGGAGCGTGCGCGCGGCGGCCAGCGAGACGTGCGGGCGGTGCTTGTCGTTCAGCAGCGACGCCATCGTGGGCACACCCTCTTCCTCGAGGGCGCGCCACAACGTCCGTACCCGTCTGGTCGCGTCGACGTCCAGATAAAGCTCTAAAGCCGCGACCACTTAGGACACGATGGTCAGCGTCACCGGCTGGCTGACGAGGGTGCCCAGGCGGCCACGGAGCTCGAACTGGCCGGGCGGCGGGTTCGGGCCCGAGGCGGCGCCGCCGGAGCAGCTGCTCGACTGGCGGCCGTTCCAGGTCACCTTGTAGTTGAGCTCCTGGCCCGCGGTCAGCTGGCGGACGTCGCCGCCCTTGGCGCTGCTGCACGTGTCCGACGACCAGTACTTCTGGGCGCCCGAGTCGATGTACAGCTCCTGCGGGTCGGCGCCGACATCGCGCGAGCAGGTGCGGGTGCCGATGTTCTTTATCTTGAGCTCTATCTGGACGGCGTTGCCCCGCTTGAGCTGCGTCTGCGCCGGCACCGGGGTCACCTGCATCTCGGCGTCCGTGCAGCTGCCGCCGGCCGGGGCGTTGACGTTCGCGTTCTGGCCGCCGTTCGCGTTCTGCCCGTTGGTGGCCGCCGTGTTCGCCGGCAGCGTGGGGCCGGTGGCCGTGGGCTGCTGCTGTCCCGGCTGCTGCGACTCGACGTCACCCGGATCCGGCAGGGACGGGCCGCCGCCGGTGGCGCCGTCGAGGAAGGACGGCTCGGTGGTCGGCGAGGACGCCGGGGCCGGTGTCGGCAGCTGCGACGACCCGGTGCCCTTGGGGTTGTCCTTGTCGTCGTTGCCGGAGCAGGAAACGAACAGCACGATGATGCCGAGCAGGACAGCGCCCAGCACGACCGCACGACGCCGCCAGTAGACGGCGGAAGGAAGGGGACCAACCGTCGATCGCATAGTGGGGTCACCGTAAACCCGGACGGCCCAGACGAAGGCCGCGACGCGCCGGGTTATGCGACACCGACTCACGCCTTCGTCGTTATAGATAGACCTTGCGCTGGTAGATGGCGTGCGCCCCGGCGACCCGATCGAGAAAAAGCTTTCCGTCGCAGTGGTCGATCTCGTGTTGCAGCGCCCGCGCCTCGAAAGCGTCGGTGGTGACGGTCACCGGCTCGCCGCTGCCGGGCAGCACCGCGGAGACGACGACCCGGCCGGCCCGCTTCACGTCGCCGGTCAGATCGGGCACCGACATGCAGCCCTCGCGGCCGGCCTTCCACCGGCTGGCCTCGATGACCTTGGCGTTGCAGAGGACGAACGCGCCGTGGACGGTGGACGCCTTCGGATGGCCGGTCACATCGACGCAGAAGATCTGGGCGCCGACGCCGACCTGGGGCGCGGCCAGCCCGACGCAGCCCGGCGAGACCCGCATGGTGGCGACCAGGTCGGCGGCCAGCCGGAGGACCTCCGGCGAGCATGGATCGACCTCGTCACCGACCGCGCTCAGCACGGGCGCCGGAGCGGTGACCACCGGAAGCACGCGCCCGTCGGGGCCGTCCCAAGCGATCACAGGATCTCCGGCTCGGCCTGGCGCAAGGACACATCGACACCCAGCTCGGCCGCGGCCACGGCCAGCTGCTCGGCCAGCTCGTCGCCGGCCGACGGTGGCAGGTCGACCTCGGCGACCAGCACGTAGAGGGCCCCGGCGAGGCGGGTCGACAGGTCGGTGATGTTCCCGCCGGCCGCGGCCACGACCCGCGTCACGGCGGCGACGATGCCGAGCCGGTCGGCCCCGTGGACACTCACGACCCACGGTTCGCCGTCCTTCATCCCGTACGACTCCGGGGAAACCGAACGCACCTGGGTGACCACCCCGGAAAGCCCGCCGAGCGCCGTCTCGGCCTCGGCCGGGCCCGGCCCGGTGCAGATCAGCGTCATCGTGAAGTGACCACGCAGGCGGGTCATGGTGGAGTCGGTCAGGTTGGCGCCGACCGCGGCCAGCGCCTCGGACACGTCGGCGACGATGCCGGGACGGTCCGGCCCGATCACGGTGATGGCCAGCTCATGCACTCACCTACAGTAAGACCTGCCATGACTCTCGCCGAAGACGCCATCGCCTGGTACGACGCCAATGCCCGCGATCTGCCCTGGCGGCAGCCCGACACGACCCCGTGGGGGGTGCTGGTCAGCGAGGTGATGCTCCAGCAGACCCCGGTCGTACGGGTCGAGCCGGCCTGGCACGCCTGGATGAACCGCTGGCCGACTCCGGCCGCCCTCGCCGCCGACCCACCGTCGGAGGCGATCCGCATGTGGGGCCGGCTCGGCTATCCCCGCCGGGCGATGCGGCTGCACGCCTGCGCGGTGGCGATGGTCGAACGGCACGGCGGCGACGTGCCGTCCGATCTCGATCAGCTGCTCGCCCTGCCCGGCGTCGGCACCTACACCGGCCGGGCGGTCGCGACCTTCGCGTACGGCCAGCGCCACCCGGTGGTCGACACCAACGTCCGCCGGGTCGTCTCCCGGGCGGTCGAGGGCAAGCCGGACGCCGGTCCGGCCACGACGGCGGCCGATCTGGCCGCGATGGAGGAGTTGCTGCCGCCGGACGTCGCGAAGGCGGCGCGGGCGAGCATCGCCTTCATGGAGCTGGGCGCGATCGTCTGCACGGCGCGGTCCCCGCGCTGCCCGTCGTGCCCGTTCGAGAAGGTCTGCGCCTGGCGGCTCGACGGCTCGCCCGCGCTGGAGGGGCCGAGCCGCAAACGGCAGACGTACGCCGGCACGGATCGTCAGGTGCGCGGCCTGCTTCTCGAGGTCCTGCGGCACGCGACCGGCCCGGTGCCGAGGCAGCGCCTCGATCTGGTCTGGACCGACGAGGTCCAGCGGGCGCGGGCCCTGGCCGGCCTGGTCGACGACGGCTTGGTCGAGCCCTTCGGCAGCGGCTCCTTCGTGCTGGCCGGAGACGCACCGTCGCCGGCGCCCCAGGCCCTGTGAAGCGCGCCGCAGGCCCTGTGAAGCGCGCCGCAGGCCCTGTGAAGCGCGCCGCAGATCCTGTGAAGCGCGCCGCAGATCCTGTGAAGCGCGCCGCAGGCCCGGCGAAATGGGCCTGTGAAAGCGGCGCCGCCGGCCTACGGTGAGGCCATGACGTCGCTCGCGGTGATCCACCGGTGTCCTCCCCGGCGGCTGGTGGCGGAGGCGCCGCCGGCTGTGTGGGTGGCGCTGCACCTGGCGCTCTACGCCGCCTTGGACGTGGGCGCGATCGCGGTGCTCGCGGCGTCCGCTCAGCAGAGCATCGTCGCGGCGGTCGCGGTCAGCATCGGATGGGGACTGCCGTTGCACGTCGCCATCCTGGCGCTCGCGGCCGCCGCGCTGATGTTCCTCCGGATCTTCCAGGAGCGGCGGTGGTACTGGTTCCGGCTGTCGGCCCTGGCCGTCCTCGTGCTGCCGGCCGTCTCGCTGGCCGGGCTTCTTTCCGGCGACGCCGAGGTGCTGTGGGCCGTGGCGTCCTGGCATCTCGCGATGGCGCTGCTGGTCGTACAGCCGGACTCCGGATGGCCTGACCGCCGGATCTAGTACACGTAGGGCCAGCCCGAGGAGTCGTACGCCAAGAGGTTGATGCCCAGGCGGGCGGCGCCGTTGTCGGCGTAGTAGTGGTAAGCGAGGACGTCGGCGTCGGTGTCGGTGAAGACGGACTGGCCGCCGGGGCCGTGGATGCTGCCCTGCCCGGCCAGGATCTCGGTGCCGCCGCCGCTGGTCATGGCGGTGCCGTTGCGGTCGACGAACGGGCCGGTCGGGCTGGTGGAGCGGCCGACCATGATGCGATAGGTGCTGGCCGCGCCCCGGCAGCAGATGTCGAACGAGACGACCAGGTAGTAGTACGAGCCGTGCCGGTAGAGGAACGGGGCTTCGATCGCGCCGCCGCCCCGGCCGGCCAGGGAGCGGATGGTGCTGTCGAGGCGCTTGCCGGTGGAGGCGTTCAGCTGCACCTGCTTGATGCCGCTCCAGAACGAGCCGAACGACAGCCACCAGCGGCCGGACGGGTCGACGTAGAGGTTGGGGTCGATCGCGTTGAAGTTGTCGGTGGTGCGTGACTCGATCACCAGGCCCTGGTTGGTCCAGGAGCCGGCGGCGCCGGTCGTGCTGGTGGCCAGGAAGATCGCCGAGCGGTTCGAGCCGAAGGTCGAGGCCGAGTAGTACATGTAATAACGGCCGTTGCGGTACGACACGTCGGGCGCCCACAGGTTGGCGCTGCCGCCGGTGTACGTGGTGGTCCACGACGCGCCGTTGGGGAAGGCGACCCCGGCGTCGCGGAACGCGGTGCGGTCGGTCGACGTCTTGAGCGAGATGTTGTTGCCGGTGTGGGCTATCAGGTAGGTCCCGTCCGGCTTCTTGATCATGCCGGGGTCGTGGACGTTGACGCTGCCGGTGACGACGCCGGGCCCGGGATAGGCCAGGGCGGGCTCGGCCGCGACCAGCACCGCGGCCACGGCGGCGAGGGCGACGAGGCTCTTGAATCTCATGCTTCGAGGCTCCTGACATTTCGGTTGTGTTACCGCTAGGGTTAACGTTCACATAGATGCTCGTCAAGGTCTTTCAGGTGCCAGGCTGTTTACGTGAACAGAGAGGACCGTCTATGCCACGCCTGTTCGCCGGCGCGCTCGTCGCGCTGGCGGCACTGCCACTCGTGGGGGCGCCGCCGGCCGTCTCCCCCGACTACACGATCACCGTCGACTCCTCGGCCCGGGGCGCCGAGATCAGCGACTCGATGTACGGGGTCTTCTTCGAGGACATCAACTGGGCCGCCGACGGCGGCCTCTACGCCGAGCTCATCCGGAACCGGTCGTTCGAGTTCTCGCCCGCCGACAACGCGTCCTATAACGGGCTGACCGGATGGACCGTCAGCGGAACCGCCGCCGCGGTCGATGACGCGGCCAGACTCAATGAGCGCAACCGGACATATCTCGATTTAAATGGCAGCGTTACGAGTACACCATTCGCGACCACCAAGGGCGACTATTACGATTTCTCCGTTTGGGCACGGGCGGAAGGCGCTACGCGCTTGACCATAACCGTGGGCGACGCGCGGCAAATCGTAAATGTCCGAAGTGGTGGTTGGGCCAAATACAGCGGGGCCATCAGGGCGACAACGACCACCGACGCGGCAACGCTGAAAGTGCAAAGCGCCGGACCGGTCAAACTGGACATGGTCTCGCTCTTCCCGCGTAAGACGTTCAAGAACCACGGCCTGCGCACCGACCTGGCCACCAAGATCGACGCGTTGGATCCGGGCTTCGTCCGCTTCCCGGGCGGATGCCTGGTCAACACCGGCAGCATGTACGGATACGACGCCGCGTCCGGCTATCCGCGAGCGCGCTCGTATCAGTGGAAGGACACGGTCGGCCCGGTCGAGACCCGCGCCACCAACGCCAACTTCTGGGGCTACAACCAGAGCTACGGCCTCGGCTACTACGAGTACTTCCAGTTCGCCGAGGACATCGGCGCCGCTCCCCTGCCGGTCGTGCCGGCGCTGGTCACCGGCTGCGGCCAGAACCGCGCCACCGACGACCCGGCCCTGCTCCAGCGGCACATCCAGGACACCCTCGACCTGATCGAGTTCGCCAACGGGCCGGTCACCTCGACGTGGGGCAAGCTGCGGGCGCGGATGGGCCACCCGAAGCCGTTCGGGCTGAGCATGATCGCGGTCGGCAACGAGGAGAACCTGCCGGACGCGTACTTCGCCAACTATCTGAAATTCCGGGACGCGATCAAGGCTGCGTACCCCCAGATCGTGGTCATCGGAAACTCGGGGCCCGACGACCAGGGAGCCACCTTCGACCGGCTGTGGCAGCTCAACCGCGATGCGAAGTCGGAGATGGTGGACGAGCACTACTACAACAGCCCGTCCTGGTTCCTGCAGAACAACGCCCGCTACGACGGCTACGACCGCAACGGGCCGAAGGTCTTCCTCGGTGAATACGCGTCGCAGGACGCCAAGTTCGCCAACTCGCTGGCCGAGGCCGCGTACATGACGGGTCTCGAGCGCAACGCCGACGTGGTCCAGATGGCGTCGTACGCGCCGCTCCTGGCCAACATCGACCACGTGCAGTGGCGGCCCGACCTCATCTGGTTCGACGCCGACGAGTCGTGGGGCACCACGAGCTACCAGACCCAGAAGCTGTTCATGAACAACGTCGGCGACCGGGTGGTGCCGTCGTCGGTCACGGGCGCGGTCGTACAACCCAAGCCGATCGCCGGACGTGTCGGACTGTCCACCTGGGCCACCGCCGCGCGCTACGACGACGTCAAGGTCACCGGCACCGACGGCACGGTCCTGTTCAGCGACGACTTCGCCGACGGCGACGCGGACGGCTGGACCTCGCTGAGCAACCGCGGCACGTGGGCGGTGCAGGACGGGGCGTACGTGCAGTCGGACACCGCCGCGACCAACACGATGGTGGCCGCGGCCACCGACATCACGGCCACCGACTACGACATCACGCTGAAGGCGACCAAGACCGCCGGGGCCGAGGGCTTCCTCATCCCGTTCGGGATCAAGGACTCCGACACCTGGTACTGGTGGAACCTGGGCGGCTGGAACAACACGCAGGGCGCGATCGAGAAGGCGTCCGGCAGCGCCGACGCCAAGGAACAGCTGCTGACCAGGCCGGACACGGTGGTCACGGGACAGACCTACAACCTGACCATCCAGGTACGGGGCACGCGGGTGACCCTGATCCGCGACGGCGAGGTGTGGGGCACCTTCGACGACAACAAGGTCACCGAGCCGTTCGCCCAGGTGATCACCCAGGACGGCCGCGATCTGATCGTCAAGGTCGTCAACGCGCAGGACAAGCCGGCGCTGACGAAGGTCGACCTGGACGGCATCAAGGTGGCCCCGACCGGGCGGATGACCGTGCTGGCAGGCGACCCGGGCGAGCAGAACACCCGCAGCGCCGAGCCGATCCAGCCGGTCACCTCGACGGTCCGAGGGCTGGCATCCACCTTCACCCGGGAGTTCCCGGCCAACTCGATCACGTTCCTGCGCCTGAGGAGGACCGCATGACGTCCCGCCGAGCCCTGCTCACCGGATCGCTCGGGCTGGCCACCCTGGCCGGGCTGTCGTCAGCTTCCGCGGCGTCGGCGGCCGCGCCGGCCGCCCCGCTGATCACCCAGCGGGCCGACCCGTTCATCACGCCGCGCACCAACGGGAAGTACTACTTCACCGGCTCGGTGCCGGAGTACGACCGGATCGCCCTGCGCGGAGCTTCCACTTTGACCGGTTTGTCGACGGCGCCGGAGACCGTGGTGTGGCGCCGGCCGGCCAGCGGCACGATGGCCGGGCACATCTGGGCGCCGGAACTGCACCGGATCAACGGCCGCTGGTACATCTACTTCGCGGCCGGCGACTCGGACGACGTGTTCCGGATCCGCACCTACGTCCTGGAGTCACCGCTGGCCGATCCGCTGGACGCGAGCGGCTGGCAGCTCAAGACGAAGCTGCGCACCGAGTGGGACGGGTTCACCCTCGACGCGACGACGTTCGCCCATCGGGGAAGCCGCTATCTGGTGTGGGCGCAGAGCGAGCCGGAGATCGCGGTGAACACGAGCCTCTACATCGCCCGGATGAGCAACCCGTGGACGCTCGCGACGAAGCCGACCCGCATCACCACGCCGACCCGCCCCTGGGAGATCCAAGGCTACCGGGTCAACGAGGGCCCGGCCGTGATCATCCGCAACGGCCGTGTCTTCCTGAGCTTCTCGGCCAGCGCCACCGACGCCCGCTACTGCATGGGGCTGCTCACCGCCCCGGCCAACGCCGACCTGCTCAACCGGGCGTCGTGGGTGAAGACCCCGGACCCGGTCTTCGTCTCCAACCCGGCGACCTCGCAGTACGGGCCGGGCCACAACTCGTTCACGGTCGCCGAGGACGGCGTGACCGACGTGCTGGTCTACCACGCCCGCGACTACCGCGACATCACGGGCGATCCGCTGTACGACCCCAACCGCCACACCCGCATCCAGCGCCTGAACTGGAACGCCGACGGCACGCCCTCCTTCGGCGTCCCGTCCGGCGGAGCCGGCCCGATCACCTGATCCCGCGCGCGCCGGGCCGAGACGGCCCCCCAACCGGCCCGGCGCGCGCTACCCCGCCCCGATCCCCTCGGCGAAGGCGCGCCACACCCGCCCGACCCGCTCGGCGATGAAGGCGCGCGCTACCCCGCCCCGACCCGCTCGGCGATGTCGGCGGGCAGCGGATAGATCCGCTCCTCCGGAAGCAGCGCGGCGGCGCCCGCCTCGTCGCCGTCGTCCAGCCGCTGCCGGATCTCCCGGGCGTGAGCGGTCACCTCGGTGATCTCGACGGTCCACTCGTCCACATATCGGTCCACCGCCTCACCGGAGAGACCGACCTGCAACGAGCGGTACGGCAGCTCGCCCAGCCGCAGTGAGCGCTCCGGATCCCACTGCACCCGCACCGGGCTGCGTTTGAGCTCCTGACTCCACTGCGCACGGTCGGCGTGCCGGTCGCGGTCGTAGTGGCTGAGCACGGCCCGGTGCAGCGCCCACTCGAAGCCGTCCCGCCGGATCGAGACGGCGAGCACCCGCTCCTGACCGGGCTTCGCGGCCCAGCCGCAGCGGTACATCATCCACAGGAACGACGGCTTGATCCAGGTCATCCGCTCGCGCTTGAACGGCGGGACGAACCGCCCGGCGCCGAGCGCGGCGCCGGCGATGGGCGCCGCGTACGCCTGGTAGACGGTGATGGCGGTGTCGTCGTAGACCGCCCTGACTTCTCGGTACTTCACGATCGTCATGGTGATCGCCGCCGGCCCGGAAGGCGACCGATATACGCAACGGCCCGGCTGCTTTCGCAGCCGGGCCGTTGTCGGTATCAGCGGGTTCTTACTCCTCGGTGGCGGTGGCGCCGAGGTCGGCGGGCACCGCGTCGGGGACCGAGACGCCACGGTCGGCGCCACGGAAGACCAGCTTGGACTTCTCGATGTTCTCCGGGTCGCCCTCGCAGTCGACCACGACGATCTGGCCGGGGCGCAGCTCGTTGAACAGGATCTGCTCGGAGAGCGTGTCCTCCAGGTCGCGCTGGATCGTGCGGCGCAGCGGCCGGGCGCCCAGCACCGGGTCGAAGCCCTTCTTCGCCAGGTACTTCTTCGCGTTGTCGGTCAGCTCGAGACCCATGTCCTTGTTCTTGAGCTGGGTCTCGATACGCGAGGTGAAGATGTCGACGATCTCGAGGATCTCGTTCTGGCGCAGCTGGTGGAAGACGATCGTGTCGTCGATACGGTTGAGGAACTCCGGGCGGAAGTGCTGCTTCAGCTCGTCGTTGACCTTGACCTTCATCCGCTCGTAGTTGGACTCCTCGGCCTCGGAGGCCTGGAAGCCCAGCGACACCGCCTTGGCCACGTCACGCGTGCCCAGGTTGGTGGTCAGGATGATGACCGTGTTCTTGAAGTCGACGATGCGGCCCTGGCCGTCGGTCAGGCGACCGTCCTCCAGGATCTGCAGCAGCGTGTTGAAGACGTCCGGGTGGGCCTTCTCGATCTCGTCGAACAGCACCACCGAGAACGGCTTGCGCCGCACCTTCTCGGTCAGCTGGCCACCCTCGTCGTAACCCACGTAGCCGGGAGGGGCACCGACGAGGCGGGACACCGTGTACCGGTCGTGGAACTCCGACATGTCGAGCTGGATCAGCGCGTCCTCGGAGCCGAAGAGGAACTCGGCGAGGGCCTTGGACAGCTCGGTCTTACCGACACCGGACGGGCCGGCGAAGATGAACGAGCCGGACGGCCGCTTCGGGTCCTTCAGGCCGGCGCGGGTACGCCGGATCGCCTTGGAGACCGCCTTGACCGCGTCCTCCTGGCCGATGACGCGCTTGTGGAGCTCGTCCTCCATGCGCAGCAGCCGGGAGGTCTCCTCCTCGGTGAGCTTGTAGACCGGGATGCCGGTCCAGTTGCCCAGGACCTCGGCGATCTGCTCGTCGTCGACCTCGGACACGACGTCGAGGTCGCCGGCCTTCCACTCCTTCTCCCGCTGCGCCTTCTGGCCCAGCAGCTGCTTCTCCTTGTCGCGCAGCTGGGCGGCCCGCTCGAAGTCCTGCGCGTCGATCGCGGACTCCTTGTCGCGCCGCACCTGGGCGATGCGCTCGTCGAAGTCACGGAGGTCCGGCGGCGCGGTCATCCGGCGGATGCGCATGCGGGCGCCGGCCTCGTCGATCAGGTCGATCGCCTTGTCCGGCAGGAAGCGGTCCGAGATGTACCGGTCGGCCAGCGTCGCGGCGGCCACGAGGGCGGCGTCGGTGATGCTGATCCGGTGGTGCGCCTCGTACCGGTCGCGGAGGCCCTTGAGGATCTCGATGGTGTGGGCCAGGGACGGCTCACCGACCTGGATAGGCTGGAAGCGGCGCTCGAGAGCGGCGTCCTTCTCCAGGTGCTTGCGGTATTCGTCGAGGGTCGTGGCGCCGATGGTCTGGAGCTCGCCACGGGCCAGCATCGGCTTGAGGATGCTGGCGGCGTCGATCGCGCCCTCGGCCGCGCCCGCACCCACCAGGGTGTGGATCTCGTCGATGAACAGGATGATGTCGCCGCGGGTGCGGATCTCCTTGAGGACCTTCTTCAGGCGCTCCTCGAAGTCACCGCGGTAGCGGGAACCGGCGACCAGCGCGCCGAGGTCGAGCGTGTAGAGCTGCTTGTCCTTCAGCGTCTCGGGCACCTCACCCTTGACGATGGACTGCGACAGCCCCTCGACGACGGCGGTCTTGCCGACGCCGGGCTCGCCGATCAGCACCGGGTTGTTCTTGGTGCGGCGGGACAGCACCTGCATGACCCGCTCGATCTCCTTCTCGCGCCCGATGACCGGGTCGAGCTTGCCCTCGCGGGCGGCCTGGGTCAGGTTGCGGCCGAACTGGTCGAGCACCAGGCTGGTCGACGGCGCGGCCTCGCCCGCCGCCGCGCCAGCCGCGGCCGGCTCCTTGCCCTGGTAACCCGAGAGCAGCTGGATGACCTGCTGGCGGACCCGGTTGAGGTCGGCCCCGAGCTTCACGAGGACCTGGGCGGCGACGCCCTCGCCCTCGCGGATCAGGCCGAGCAGGATGTGCTCGGTGCCGATGTAGTTGTGGCCGAGCTGGAGCGCCTCGCGCAGCGACAGCTCGAGAACCTTCTTGGCGCGGGGCGTGAACGGGATGTGCCCGCTCGGCGCCTGCTGACCCTGGCCGATGATCTCCTCGACCTGCTGCCGCACTCCCTCGAGGGAGATGCCCAGGCTCTCGAGAGCCTTGGCGGCGACGCCCTCACCCTCATGGATCAGGCCGAGCAGGATGTGCTCGGTCCCGATGTAGTTGTGGTTGAGCATCCGGGCCTCTTCTTGGGCCAGGACGACAACCCGTCGCGCTCGGTCGGTGAACCGCTCGAACATGCCCTCGTGCTCCTCACGTGCCGTGCGCCAATGAACTGGCGGGGCCAGCGCACCGGCATCGGTGATGCCCGTGCTGTTACTACTCTATCGCCGCCGGGTGGTCTTGCTGGGTCCTCGCGGTCCCTTGAAACCGTCCGCAACGTTGATTTAGCCAACTTCGCACGCTCAGCGGCTGTTCCCCCAGCCGAACGTCTACGCGGACAGCGAAATCCCCGGAAACCTCTGTCCACAGCCTGTGGACAACGCCACCCTGCCTGTGGATAACCCTACGCACCCGCACCGAAGAACGACCGAAAGACGAAGAAGGCCCGCCGCGCGGCGCGCGGCGGGCCTTCTCAGCAATCTTTCAGGCTCTTCCCGGGCCCTTGGTGTGGAACTCGTCCACGATCTCCTGCGGGATCCGGCCCCGGTCGGAGATGTCCTTGCCGGCCTTCTTGGCCCAGTCCCGGATCGCCTTGTTCTGCTCCCGGTCGGCCGTCGCGCCGCCACGGCCGCGAGCGGCCCGGCCGCCGACGACCACGCCGCCGCGGGCGACCTTGGAACCGGCCGTCACGTACGGCTCGAAGACCTCCCGCAATTTGGCGGCGTTCTTCTCCGAGAGATCGATCTCGTACTGAATGCCGTCGAGCGCGAACTTCACGGTCTCGTCGGCGTCACCTCCGCTGAGGTCATCGACCAGCTTGTGAATGATCTGCTTGGCCACGCGCCGCAATCCTCCCGAGCACAGGTTCTCCCCTTAAAGCAACGCACAGACAATAACGCCAGGGCGGCGCGGCGCGTCAATGGCGGTCAGAACATTTCGGTGACGGTCTTACTCGGGACGCACGAGCGGGAAGAGGATCGTTTCCCGAATGCCGAGCCCGGTGAGCGCCATCAAGAGCCGGTCGATTCCCATTCCCATCCCGCCCGACGGCGGCATTCCGTACTCCATGGCACGGAGAAAATCCTCGTCGAGCTGCATGGCCTCGGGATCGCCGCCGGCCGCGAGCAACGACTGCGCGACCAGACGATCACGCTGGACCACCGGGTCGACCAGCTCGGAATAGGCGGTGGCCAACTCGAAGCCCATCACGTAGAGGTCCCACTTCTCCGTGAGACCCGGCGTTTCGCGGTGTGCACGGGTGAGCGGAGCGGTCTCTTCGGGATAATCCCGCACAAATGTCGGCTCCTGGAGCGTGTGCTGCACCAGGTGCTCGAACAGCTCCTCGACGAGCTTGCCCGGGCCCCACTTCGGGTCGACGGAAAGGTCGTGCTTTTCGGCGTACCGCTGGAGTTGCGCGAGATCGGTCTGGGGGGTGACTTCTTCGCCGAGCGCGGCCGAGAGGGAACCGTAGAGGGTGACCGACGCCCACTCGCCACCGAGATCCAACTCGCGGCCGTCGAAGTGGGTCACCACGTGCGATCCGGAGACCGCGGACGCGGCTTCCTGAATCCACTCGCGGACCTGCGACTGCATGACGTTGTAGTCGGCGTAGGCCTGGTACGCCTCGAGCATCGCGAACTCCGGCGAGTGGGTGGAGTCCATGCCCTCATTGCGGAAGTTGCGGTTGATCTCGAAGACGCGTTCGATGCCACCCACGGCGGCCCGCTTCAAAAACAGTTCCGGCGCGATCCGCAGATAGAGATCAGTGTCCAGAGCGTTGCTGTGCGTCACAAATGGGCGGGCCGCGGCGCCGCCGTGCAGCAACTGCAACATTGGCGTTTCCACCTCGAGATAATCGCGGCGGAACAGCGACTCGCGAAGGCTGCGGACGACCGCGGCGCGGGTGCGCACGGTCTCGCGCGCCTGCGGCCGCACGATCAGATCGACGTAACGCTGGCGGACGCGGGTCTCCTCGGACAGCGGCTTGTGGGCGACCGGAAGCGGGCGCAGCGCCTTGGCGTTCATCTGCCAGGTGTCGGCGAGAACGGACAGCTCACCGCGCCGGCTGGTGATCACCTCGCCGGTGACGCCGACCAGATCACCGAGGTCGACCAGCTGCTTCCAGCCGGTCAGGGCGGCCTCGCCGACCTTGTCGAGGGAGAGCATGGCCTGCAGCTCGGTGCCGTCGCCATCGCGCAAGGTGACGAAGCAGAGCTTTCCACCGTTACGGATGAAGATCACGCGGCCGGCGATCGAGACCTGGTCGCCGGTGGCGTGGTCGATCGGCAGATCGGTGTACTTCTCCCGCAGCTCCTTGAGCGTCGCCGTGCGCGGCACGGTCACCGGGTAGGGCGCCATCCCCTCGGCGAGCAGGCGGTCCCGCTTCGACCGGCGGACCCGCATCTGCTCGGGTAGGTCCTCGGCGGGGTCAGTTGCGGGCACATTCTGCTCGGTCACGGCACGACTCTCTGTACGGGCTGGCATGGGCCCTGAAAGCCTACTCAGCCGCGATCAGACGTTCCTCTCATATACCATCCGCAGCCCGATCAGCGTGATCATCGGCTCGTAGGCGGTGATCGTCCGGCACTCGTCCTTGACCAGCCCGGCCAGGCCACCGGTGGCGATGACGGCCGAGACCGGCCCGATCTCCTCGATCATCTTGGACACGATGCCGTCGACCTGACCGGCGAAGCCGAAGTACATGCCGGACTGAAGGCACTCGACCGTGTTCTTGCCGATCACCGACTTGGGCCTGGCCGGCTCGACCTTGCGCAGCTGGGCCGCGCGGGCGGCCAGGGCGTCGAAGGAGATCTCGATGCCGGGGGCGAAGGCGCCGCCCAGGAACTCGCCCTTGGCACTGATCACGTCGAAGTTGGTGGTGGTGCCGAAGTCGACCACGATCGACGGTCCGCCGTAGAGGGCGTGGGCGGCCAGGGTGTTCACCACGCGGTCGGCGCCGACCTCCTTGGGGTTGTCGATGGCCAGCTGTACGCCGGTCTTCACCCCCGGCTCGACGATCACGTTGGGCAGGTCGCCGTAGTAGCGGGCGAGCATCGTGCGCAGGCTGCGCAGGGCGGCCGGCACGGTCGAGCAGGCCGCCACCCCGGTGATCTCCACGGCGTCGCCGGCCAGCAGCCCACGGAACATCAGGCCCAGCTCGTCCGCGGTGGAGCGGGCGTCGGTCTTGATCCGCCAGTTGTGCACCAGCTTGTCGCCGTCGAAGGTCGCCAGCACCGTGTTCGTATTACCGATGTCAATGCAGAGCAGCACGGCGCGGTCCCTTCCGGATTCGACTGTTGGCACTCATGGTCGCAGGTCCATGGCGATGTCGAGGATGGGCGAGGAGTGGGTCAGGCCGCCGACCGAGAGGTAGTCGACGCCGGTGGCCGCGTACGCCTCGGCGGTCTGCAGGGTCAGGTTGCCGGTGGCCTCGAGCTCGGCCCGGTCACCGACCGCCTCGACGACCGTCCGCAGGGTCTCGGGGGTCATGTTGTCGCAGAGCAGGAAGGTGGCGCCCGCCTCGACCGCCTCCCGCGCCTCGATCAGCGTCGTGACCTCGACCTGGACCGGGACGTCGGGGAACTTCTCGCGGACCAGGCGGTACGCGGCCGTGATGCTGCCGGCGGCCAGCTTGTGGTTGTCCTTGATCATGGCGACGTCGTACAGGCCCATGCGCTTGTTGGTGCCGCCGCCGGCCCGTACGGCGTACTTCTCCAGGGCCCGCAGGCCCGGAGTGGTCTTGCGGGTGTCGAGGACGGTGGCCTTGGAGCCCTCGAGGAGATCGGCCCAGCGGCGGGTGTGGGTGGCCACGCCGGACATGCGGCTGATCAGGTTGAGGGCGGTGCGCTCGGCGGTCAGCAGCGAGCGGGTGGGCCCGGTGATCACGGCCAGGACGTCGCCGCGGGTGACCCGTGAGCCCTCCTCGACCAGCTGATCGAAGGTGGCCGTGCCACCGGAGGTGACGGCGAAGACCTGGGCCGCCACCGGCAGGCCGGCCACGACGCCGTCGGCCCGGGCGACCAGCTCGGCCGTGTCCACCTGGCCGCCGGGAATGGTGGCCTCGCTGGTCACGTCGCGCGGCGGATCGCCGAGGTCCTCGGCCAGCGCGGTGTAGACGACCCGTTCCACCTCGGCCAGATCGAGTCCCTTGTCCATCACGCCATCTCCTCGAAGGTCTGTGCCAGCTGGGCCTTGCGGTCGAGAGTGTGCAGAAGGTGGCCACGCCACTCGTCCTCGGCCACGGGGTGATCCTCGCGCCAGTGGCAGCCCCGCGTCTCGCGGCGGGTACGGGCGGCGGCGACCAGCACCGTCGCGACGGTCAGGAGGTTGGTGGCCTCCCAGGCCGCGTTGTGCGGGGTGGCGCGCAGCTCGGCCAGGCGGGACAGCTCCTTGGCGGTGGCGGTCAGCGAGTCGGCTGAGCGCAGCACGCCGGCGCCGCGGGTCATGGAGCGCTGGAGCTCCGGGCGAATGCCCGGGTCGACCACCCAGCCGGCAGCCGACGAAGAGGCGGCGGACCCGGCGGTGACCGGCTCAGCCTGCTCGGGCAGGTCGCGGGCGATGTCGTCGGCGATGCGGCGGGCGAAGACCAGGCCCTCCAGCAGCGAGTTGCTGGCCAGGCGGTTGGCGCCGTGCACGCCGGTGCAGGCGACCTCGCCGCACGCGTAGAGGCCCGGGATGCTCGTGCGGCCGGCGAGGTCGGTGCGGACGCCGCCCGAGGCGTAGTGGGCGGCCGGCGCGACCGGGATCAGGTCGGTCGCCGGGTCGACGCCGGCGGCGCGGGTGGAGGCCACGATGGTCGGGAAGCGGTGCTCCAGGAAGTCGTTGCCGAGGTGGCGGGCGTCCAGATAGACGTGGTCGGCGCCGGTGGCCCGCAGGACCCGGTGGATGCCCTTGGCCACCACGTCGCGCGGCGCCAGCTCGGCCAGCTCGTGCTGGCCGACCATGAAGCGCTTGCCGGACTCGTCGACCAGGTGGGCGCCCTCGCCGCGCAGCGCCTCGGAGATCAGCGGGCGCTGCACCGAGCTGAGGTCGGCGGTGACGAACGACGTCGGGTGGAACTGGACGAACTCGACGTCGGTGACGACCGCGCCCGCGCGCAGCGCCAGGGCCACCCCGTCGCCGGTGGAGACCGACGGGTTGGTGGTGGACGAGTAGATCTGGCCCATGCCGCCGGTGGCCAGCACCACCGCGCGGGCCAGGATGGCGCCGACGCCGTCCTCGCTGCCCTCGCCGAGCACGTGCAGGGTGATGCCGCAGGCACGGCCGTCGGCGGCGCGCAGCAGGTCGAGGACGAGCGCGTGCTCGACCAGCCGGATCCACGGGTCGCGGTGGACCGCCTCGTGCAGGGCCCGCTGCACCTCGGCGCCGGTGGCGTCGCCGCCGGCGTGCACGATGCGGTCGGCGCGGTGGCCGCCCTCGCGGGTCAGCATGAGCGAGCCGTCGGCGTTGCGGTCGAAGGCGGCGCCCAGGCGCATCAGCTCGCGGACCCGGACCGGGCCCTCCTCGACCAGCACCCGCACGGCGGCCGGGTCGCAGAGGCCGACGCCGGCGATCTCGGTGTCGTTGGCGTGCGCGGCCGGGGTGTCGAGCGGGTCGAGGACCGCGGCGATGCCACCCTGTGCCCAGCGGGTGGAGCCGTCATCGATGTTGACCTTGGTGACGACGGTGACGTGCAGGCCCTGCTCGCGCAGGTGGAGGGCGGCGGTCAGGCCGGCGATGCCGGAGCCGACGACCAGCACGTCGGTGGTCTCGCTCCATCCTGGGTCGGCGGCGGCGAGCCGGCGCGGCAGCTCCGGGAGGTCCGCGAGAGGTGACATCTGCTCAGTACACCCCGCCGGTGCGGCGGTTTCGCGGCGGGGGCGGCATCAGTGGCAACGGTTACTTGTACTGGATCGGCAGGCTCTTGACGCCCTTGCCGCGCAGCGACGTGGTGAGCTCGGATCCCTCGAGCCAGAGGTAGCAGCGCACGCCGCGGTCGCCGAGCGCCCAGACGTCGGCGCCACCGGGCAGCGAGACCACGCCCGTACGGTATTGAAGGTCGTTGTCGTTGGGCACGCCGGCGTAGTCGGCGATGGTCTGCCGGCAGCCCTCGTGGAACTTCGCCCAGCTCTTGGTGTCCTTCGGATATTCGAGGTCCTTGGCGATCCACAGGCCGGCGAACTCGCCGTTGTGCTTGGCCGTGCAGTCGACGCCGGGCATGGTGGCGATGGCGCCGTTGCCGTCGAGCTGGATCGCGTAGCAGCCGAGCAGCAGGCCGGAGGTGCCGTCGGCGAGCTCGTCGCGGAGGCTGGTGTCGCGCTGCACGAGGCTGCCGTCGTCCTCGACCGAGCTGAGCTCGAGCACCTCGCAGCGGTACCAGCGCGCGCCGCCGGACCAGGCGGCGGCGGTGGGGCGGGTGACGCCGATCCAGAGGCGGGCGCTGCGCCACGGGCCGCCGACGTAGGTGGTCGTCTTCTGGTCGCAGACCTGATAGGCGGTGCGCGCGCCGGCCGAGCCGTCGGCCGGCGGCTCGTCGGCGTCGGCGGCCGGCGACTCGTAGGTGCCCACGTAGACGGTCTCGGTGCGGTGCCGCAGCGAGCAGTCGATCTCCTCGTACGTCCCGCGGGCGCCGACGGCGTTGAAGTTGGCGCCGTGGCAGGCGCCGGCGGTGGGCTCGAAGCCGGTGGCCGGCGCCATCGCGCCCCAGCCGTTGGTCAGGTCGCCGTCGGTGCCGCTCGGACGCCCACAGCCCGCGGTCAGCAGGATGGAGGCGACGACGGCGAGCGCGATGCCCAGCCGGTGTCGCATCTACCTCCGCCTTCCGAACGCCTACCCATGCCTGGACCCGATCATATGGTGATCAACCGGGCATGGGGCGGCGTTTCAGGCGAGGAGCGTCAGGTCACCCCGTACGAGATCATCGGCCATGCCGGGCACCGCCTCGGCCGGGTCGGCGCCCAGCTCGATGATCTTGTTGTCGGCGTCGACGTGCACCACGCGCGGCCGGTAGGCGCGCGCCTCGGCGTCGTCCATCTGGCCGTACGAAATGAGAATCACCAGGTCACCGGGGTGGACCAGGTGGGCCGCGGCCCCGTTGATGCCGATCACGCCGCTGCCGCGCTCGCCCGGGATGACGTACGTCTCGAGGCGGGCGCCGTTCGTCACGTCGACGATCGCCACCTGCTCGCCCGGGAGCAGGTCGGCCGCCTCGAGCAGGTCGAGGTCGACCGTCACCGAGCCGACGTAGTGCAGGTCGGCCTGGGTCACCGTGGCCCGGTGGATCTTGGATTTGAGCATGGTGCGGTACATCAGGCGGCCCTTCCCAGGGTCAGCGGAACGTTGTCGATCAAGCGGGTCGCGCCGACCCGCGCGGCCACGAGCAGGCGGGCCGGCCCGCCGGCGGGCGCGGGGCCCAGGTCGGCGCCGGTCAGGGACAGGTAGTCGACCCGTACGCCCGGCTCGTCCTCGAGAATCTTGGTCGCGGCGGCCAGGGCGGACTCGGCGTCGTCGTGCGCGGCCCCCTCGCGGAGCGCCTGGGAGAGCACGAGCGCGGCCCGGCGCTCCTCCGGCGAGAGGTAGCGGTTGCGGCTCGACATCGCGAGCCCGTCCGGCTCGCGCACGGTCGGCACGCCGACGATCTCGACGCCCAGCTCCAGGTCGTGGGCCATCCGGCGGATCAGGGCGAGCTGCTGGAAGTCCTTCTCGCCGAAGAACGCCACGTCGGCCCGGGTCAGCATGAGCAGCTTCTGGACGACGGTGAGCATGCCCGAGAAGTGCCCGGGACGGCTGGCGCCCTCGAGGATCTCGCCGAGCGGGCCGGCGTTCATGGTGATCGACGGCGCTCCGCCCGGGTACATCTCGTCGCGGCCCGGCGCGAAGACCACGTCGACACCCTCGGCCCGGCAGGCCTCGACGTCGGCCTCCAGCGTGCGCGGGTATTTGTCGAAGTCCTCGTTCGGCCCGAATTGCAGCGGATTCACGAAGATCGTGACAATGACGAACTTCGCGCGCTTACGCGCTTCCCGCATGAGCTGCCGGTGTCCCTCGTGCAGCGCGCCCATGGTCATCACGACCGCGACCTCGCCGTTGGCGTGCGAGACGTCCTCGGCCAGCTCGGCCCGGGTGTGGATCACATAGGTCATGCCGGACTCCCCACTCGAACGCGAGAAAGAACATCAAGAAGCAACGCGGCGTCCTGCGGCCTCAGGCGGCCTGCCGCGATGGCACGGTCGGCGGTCCTTCGGGCCAGGGCGAGGTACGCCGGTACGGCCTCCGCCGGCAGACGATCGAGATGCTTGGCCACGGTCCCGGCGTCACCGCGCGAGACCGGCCCGGTCAGGGCGGCGTCACCGAGGCGCAGGGCGTTGTCGAGGGCCGCGTGCAGCAGCGGCGACAGGATCCGGTCCGGATGCTCGACGCCGGCCGCGCGCAGCACGTCGGAGGCCTCGTTCACCAGCGTGACCAGGTGGTTCGCCCCGTGTGCGAGGGCCGCGTGGTAGAGCGGCCGGGCGTCCTCGGCGATCCACTCGGGCACGCCGCCGAGGTCGGCCACGAGCCGGGTCGCGAACGCCCGGTCGGCCGTCGTGACGCCCCAGGCGATGCCGGGAAGGCGCTCGAGGTCGGCGTCGGCGCCGGTGAAGGTCATCGCGGGGTGCAGGGCCATGCCCTGTACATCGCCCAGAACGGCCACGCCATGAGCACCCGAGGTGTGCGCCACGATCTGGCCCGGCCGGAGCGCGCCGGTCGCGGCCAGGCCGGAGACGACACCGGCCAGGGCGTCGTCCGGGACGGCGAGCAGGAGAAGGTCGCCGGCAGCCCGGGCGACCTCGTCGGCCGGGAGGATCGCGGCGCCGGGCAGAAGGCGGGCGGCCCGCTCGCGGGAGGCGGCGGATACGGCCGCCGCGGCTACGACGTGATGTCCGGCGGCGATGAGCGCGGCGCCGAGGACGGCACCCACCCGTCCCGCGCCGACCACGCCGACGGTCAATCGATATGCGTTCATGTGCAAGATCCAGTCCACTCGTGCGGGTACCGGTCGTGGCGCCAGTATGCGCCGCCGTAACACGCGCGTGACAAGACCATGTGAAGAACACCATCGACCGCCCTACGCTGGCCCTCATGACCGGATGGCGCGAGGCGATGACGACCGGGCTCTATGGGCCGGACGGGTTCTTCGTGCGCGGCGACGACGGGCCGGCCGGGCACTTCCGGACCAGCGTGCACGCCTCGCCGCTGTTCGCGGGGGCGCTGCTGCGGCTGGTCGAGCGGGCCGACGAGGCGCTCGGCCGGCCCAGGGCGCTGGACCTGGTCGATGTGGGGGCCGGGCGGGGCGAGCTGCTCAGCACGCTGGCGGCGATGCTTCCGGCGGAGCTGTCCGAGCGCGTACGGCTGACCGGGGTCGAAGTCGCGCCCCGGCCGACCGGGCTTCCGGAGCGGATCGCCTGGCTTCCCGAAGCCCCGGACGGGATCGTGGGGCTGCTGATCGCGACCGAGTGGCTCGACAACGTGCCGCTCGACGTGGCCGACCTCGACGACGCCGGCCGGATGCGCAAGGTGCTGGTCGATCCGGCCACCGGGGCCGAGTCGCTGGGTGGGGCGGTGGACGCGGCCGACCTGTTCTGGCTGCGGCGCTGGTGGCCCGGCCCGGGCCGGGCCGAGATCGGCTGGACCCGGGACGCGGCCTGGGCCTCGGCGGTGGAGCGGGTGCGCAGCGGGTGGGCGCTCGCCGTGGACTACGGGCATCTGCGCGACGAGCGGCCGGCCTTCGGAACGCTGACCGGATTTCGGGCCGGGCGGCAGGTGACACCCGTGCCGGACGGTACCTGTGACGTGACGGCCCACGTGGCGATGGATGCCGTGGCGTGGGCGGCCGGGGTGCCGTACAAAATAATCCGCCAGCGTGAGGCGCTGAAAGCGCTGGGAATCGACGGCGCCCGGCCACCGATGGACCTGGCCCGCACGGACCCGGCGGCGTACGTCCGCGGTCTCGCCGCCGCCGGCGCCGCCGCCGAGCTGATCGAGCCGGCGGGACTCGGCGGTCACTGGTGGCTGCTGCACAGCATCGGGGCTCAGGCACGTGGGAGCATGCTGTTGTGACTGATGCGCTGCGTGAGATGACCGTGGGCACTGGAGCCGGCTTAGAGACCGCTGACATGGTGCTCAACATCGGGCCGCAGCACCCCTCGACCCACGGCGTGCTGCGGCTCAAGCTCACCCTCGACGGTGAGCGTGTGGTCTCCTGCGAGCCGATCGTCGGATATATGCACCGCGGCGCCGAGAAGCTGTTCGAGGTGCGCGACTACCGGCAGATCCTCGTGCTGGCCAACCGGCACGACTGGCTGTCGGCGTTCTCCAACGAGCTCGGCGTCGCCCTCGCCGTCGAAAGGCTCATGGGCATCGAGGTGCCCGAGCGCGCGACCTGGCTGCGGATGGCCCTCGCCGAGCTCAACCGGGTGCTCAACCACCTGATGTTCCTCGGCTCCTACCCGCTGGAGATCGGCGCCATCACGCCGATGTTCTACGCGTTCCGCGAGCGCGAGACGCTCCAGGCGGTCATGGAGGAGGTCTCCGGCGGCCGCATGCACTACATGTTCAACCGGGTCGGCGGCCTCAAGGAGGAAGTGCCGGCGGGCTGGACCGTACGGGCCCGTGAGGCGATCCGGACGGTCCGCAAGCGCCTGCCCGACCTCGACAACATCATCCGGCGCAACGACATCTTCCTGGCCCGCACGGTCGGCGTGGGGGTGCTCAGCGCCGAGCAGGCCGCCGCGTACGGCGCGTCCGGCCCGGTCGCCCGGGCCAGCGGGCTCGACCTCGACCTGCGGCGCGACGAGCCCTACCTGGCCTACGACCAGCTCGAGGTCCCGGTGGTCACCCGGACGGCGGGTGACTGCCACTCACGCTTCGAGGTGCTGCTGGACCAGGTGTACGTCTCGCTCGACCTGGCCGAGGAGTGCCTGGACCGGGTCGACCGGATCTCGGGGCCGGTCAACGTGCGTCTGCCCAAGGTGGTCAAGGCGCCGGAAGGGCACACGTACGCCTGGACCGAGAACCCGCTCGGGATCAACGGCTACTACCTGGTGTCACACGGCGAGAAGACACCGTGGCGGATGAAGCTGCGCACGGCCTCCTATGCGAACGTGCAGGCCCTGGCCACGCTGATCCCCGGCTGCCTGGTGCCGGACCTGATCGCGATCCTGGGCTCGATGTTCTTCGTGGTCGGCGACATCGACAAATAGCCGGCTCAGTAACGCGGGCCGTAGCTCTCGTCGCCGCCGGCCGGGTACGAGGCGAAGTCGGCGAGGGTGCCGACGTTGGTGTCGTTGGCCGACGGGCGGTGGCGCTTGGCCTTGTAGGCGGGGTCGCTCGGGGCCTCGTCGTACCCGCCGTCGAGCCCGTAGTCGGCGGGCTGGCCGTAGGTGGCGGGCTGCCCATAGGTGGCCGGCTGGCCGTACGTGTTGGAGGTGCCGTACTCGCCGCTGTGGTCGTACTCCTCGTAGTCGGCCGGGCGGCCGTACTGGGTGGGGCGGCCGTAGCCGGTGGCCTCCGGGTAGTCGTCGTAGTAGCCCTGGTCGCCCTGATAGTCGTAGTCGTTCGGGGCGGCGTACCCGTCTTGCGGTGGCGCCGCGGAGCCGTAGGTGGCGCCGGCGGCCTGCGAACCGTAGACCGCCGGGGCCGGGGCGTCGGGGGTGTCGAGGTAGCCATTGCTCGCGCCGAAGTCGTCCTCGATGAACTCGGGTGCCGGCGCGCCGCCGTACTGGGTGCCCCGGCCGGGACCGGCCGGCCCCGGAACCGAGGCCGCTCCCCGCTGACGCGGCAACGGCCCGCTGCCGGGAACCTGGGCCGCGCCGGACGGCACCTGGGCGGCGCCCATCGGAACTTGAGCCGCACCGGACGAAACGTGACCCCCGCCGGGCGTCATGTGACCCGCGCCAGGCGTCACGTGACCCGCGCCAGGCGGAACGTGGGGCCCGCCGGGCGTCGCGTGGCCCGCGCCGGGCGGAACGTAGGCCTCACCGGGCATCGCGTGACCCGCACCAGGCGGAACGTGGGGCCCGCCGGGCGTCGCGTGGCCCGCGCCGGGCGGAACGTAGGCCTCACCGGGCATCGCGTGACCCGCACCGGACGTCATATGACCTGCACCAGGCGGAACCTGCGCCGCGCCGGCCGGAACTTGGGCCGCACCCGACGGGACCGAGGCCGCGCCCGACGGGACTGAAGCCGCGCCCGACGGGACCGAGGCAGCGCCGGAAGGGACGGAGGCGGCGCCCGACGGGACCGAGGCAGCTCCGGAAGGGACTGAAGCAGCGCCCGAGGGCACTGAAGCAGCGCCCGAGGGGACTGAAGCCGCTCCGGAGGGGACCTGGGCGGAGGCGGCGGGGACCCGCACGGCCGCAGCCGCCGCGGCGGCCGGGGCGGGCATCGGGCGGGCGGTGGGCGGGGCCGGGTTGCGGCCGCCTGTGCTCATGCCGGGGCCGGTGCGGGCCGGTGGCCGCACCGCGCCGGACGCGGACGCGACACCCGCGCGGCCGGGCGCCGGCGAAGGCGCGGGGTAGGGCTCGTCGGCGGGCGCCATCGGGTCGCCCTGGTCGTCCGCGAAGAACGGCGAGTCGTCGTAGGGGGAGCTGTCGAACGAGGTCGCCTCGTAAGGGGCCTCGTACGGAACCTCGTCGTAGGAGGGATCGGCCATCGGGGGCGGCGCGGCGCGCACCGGGGCGCTGGGCCGGCTGAACTCGGCGCGCAACTCGCGGCGCAGGACGGCCACCTCGTCGGCGACGCGGTCCTCGACGTGGGCGCGCTGGAGCACCGTGTCGCCGCGGATCAGCACCGAGGCGCCGATCAGGGCGACGCTGGCCGCGATGAGCAGCACGGCGAAGCGCACGGAGCCCGAATTGTCGCCGAGCAGCACGATCACCGCGGCCAGCGGCGCGAGCAGGACGCCCGCCCAGACAAGGCCACGGAGCAGGCGCGCGCTGTGACCCGCGACAGGTTCCTCTTCCGGCATGGGCGCCGATATTACCCAGGGCTCGCGGGAGGGCAAATGTTGAGCGCCGGGCTTCAGATTACCGAAACCCGGCGCTCACCTTCTAAACGGTGTCTAAACAGTGAAAACGGTCAGCCCGCGGCCAGCGATCCGTCCGAGCTGAAGACCAGGCCCACGCTGATCTGACCCTGCTTGAGCGCGCTCTTGGTGAGCGGGCCGCCCGCGTCGAGGCTGGAGAACTTGCCGGCCTGGAAGTTGTAGACCTCGGTCAGGCCGAGCTGGCACTTGGGCCGCTGCGGGCACTCGGCCGGGCCGCCGAGCACGGTGGCCGCGCCCGAGCACTTGCCGGCCAGGTCGGACAGCGTCTTGAGGCCGTTCTTGTCGGCGAACGCGGTGGTCACCGCGAACGCGTTCTGGTCCTGCGCGGCGGCGGGCTTGCCGAAGACCAGGCCCACCTTCTCGCCGAGCGCGGTCAGGTTTTTCACCGTGGTGTCGAGGTCGTTGGAGGACGGGTCGGCCCCGCTCTTGTCGACCTTGCCCTGCAGGAACGTGGCCAGGGTGGCCGCGTACTCCGGCACGACCGCGACGCTGCCCTTCTCGAGCGCGGGCTCGTAGAGCTCACGGTTGCCGATCTGCTGGACGGTGACCGTGTAGCCGGCGCCGGTCAGCGCCAGGGCGTAGATCTCGCCGAGGGTGGCGCTCTCGGTGAAGTTGCCGGCGCCGACGGTGATCTTGCCGCCGGGGCCCTTGGCCAGGCCGGCCGTGATGTTGTTGGCCGTCACGAACTCCTGCGCGGCCGCCTTGGACGACTTGCGGTCGATGTCGACCGCCTTGTTGAGCGCGATCAGCTTGGTGGTGTCGAGCGCGGCCGACACCTTGTCGAGGGCCGCGATCAGCTCGGGCGACGACGCCTTCTTGTTGATCGCCGGGATCACGTTGTCGGTGTTCTGGAGCTTCTTGTCGTCCTCGAGGACGACGAGCGCGTCACCGGCCACGGGGGCGCACCCGGCGCCCGCGGCGGCGGACGGCGGCGCCTCTGTGCCCGAGGAGCCCGCGTCGCCGCAGGCGGCGAGCGAGACGACGGCCACCGTTGCCGCGGCGGCCGCCAGGAAGATGTTTCGACGCATTACTGCCGCCTTCTGTGTCCCGGCACGACCAGAAGGCCGCGCCGCGTGTCCGGAGTTTCCCTGCCCTAGAAGGTCTACCCGGTGGGTGTGACAACTTTCGGCAAAGTTGCGGGTCCGTTACCCGGCCGGGTCGGCCGCGGCCACCTTCCGGCGGCGCACGGACCTCAATGGACGGGGCGTGACCAGGCGTTCCACGATGGCGAAGATTCCCTCGACGAGAAGTGCGAGGACCACCACAGCTATGCCGCCGGCCACAATCTGACCCCCGCCGACGCTGATGCCCAGCCCGAATCCGGCCGTGATGATCTGCCCGAGCCCGCCGCCGTTCACAAATGTTGCCAGCGTGGCCGTCGCCACCACCTGCACCGCGGCCGTGCGCAGGCCCGCGGCCAGGTAGGGGACCGAGAGCGGCAACTCCACCCGGCGCAACAATTGCCCGCCGGAGAGCCCCATGCCCTTCGCCGCGTCCTTGGTCTCGGCGTCGACCGACTGGAGGCCGGTGTAGGCGTTGGCCAGCAGCGGTGGCACCGCGAACACGGCCAGCGCGACGATGACCGGCAGCTTGCCGAAGCCGAGGGCGGTCAGCGGGAGGATCGTGAGCAAGGCGAGCGTCGGGATGGCCCGGGTCAGGTTGGCCACCGTGATGACGGCGCCGCCGCCCCGGCCGCGGTGGCCCAGCCAGATGCCGATCGGCAGGGCGACCACGCAGCCGATGAGCACGGCCCAGAAGCTGATGACGAGGTGCTCCTGGAGCCGGTCGATCAGCCCGCCGGGATTCGTCCAGTTGAGCGGGTCGTTCAGCCACTTGATGCCGTCGGAGAAGTAGCTCACGAGGCCCTCCGGCGGCTCCACGGCGTCAGCAGCCGGCCGAATCCGGCCAGCGCCAGGTCGAGGACCAGGGCCAGGGCGACGCACAGCACCGTGCCGGTCAGGATCTCCGCCTTGTAGAAGTTGTTCGCGAAGCCGCCCAGGATCAGATCGCCGAGGCCGCCGTTGCCGATGATCGAGCCGATCGTGACCAACGCCACGGTCGAGACGGTCGCCAGCCGCAGGCCGGTGACGATGCCGGGCAGCGCCAGCGGCAGCTCGACCCGCCAGAGCCGGCCGTAGCGGCCGTAACCCATGCCGGCCGCCGCGTCCCGGACCTCGTCGGGCACCTGGGTGAGCCCGGTCAGAGCGTTACGGACCACGATGAGCAGCGCGTAGAGCACCAGCGCGATCAGCACCGGCACCCGGCTGGTGGCGCCGAGCAGCGGCGCCAGCAGGGCCAGCAGAGCCAGGGACGGAATCGTGTAGAGGATGCCCGACAGTGCGAGAATCGGCCCGGTCAGCGGTTTGATCCAGTACGCGAGGACGGCGAGCGGGACGGCCACCAGCAGGGCGATGATCACAGTCTCGATCGTGATGCCGACGTGAAATCCTAGCTTGTCGAGGATGATGTCGGAGTTGTCTCGGACGTACTGCCAGGAGAACCACGGATTCCCGGGCCCGTCGTCGGCGGGTGCGGCCAGCGGCGGGGCGCCCGCCGGGGCCCACGACAGGAAGGACATACGTGGACGCTACCGCGATCACCGAGGGCGGACCCTCCCGGAGCGCTGCCTCGATCACCCTGCAGGACGTCGGGAAGACCTATCCGGACGGCACGGTGGCGGTCGGGGACTTCAGCCTCGAGGTCCGCGCCGGTGAGCTGACCGTGCTCATCGGGCCGTCGGGTTGCGGCAAGTCGACGATCCTTCGCATGATCAACCGGCTGATCGAGCCGACCCGGGGCACGATCCTGCTCGACGGGCAGGACATCCTGAAGCGCAACCCGGTCGAGCTGCGCCGCCACATCGGCTATGTGATCCAGAACGTCGGTCTCTTCCCGCACCAGAAGATCGGCGCGAACATCGGCACCGTTCCCAAGCTGCTCGGCTGGGACCGAGCCCGCGTGACGGCCCGCGTCGACGAGCTGCTGGAGCTGGTCGGCCTCGACCCGGCGAAATATCGCGACCGCTATCCGCACGAGCTCTCCGGCGGTCAGCGGCAGCGGGTGGGCGTGGCCCGGGCGCTCGCCGCCGACCCGCTGGTGCTGCTGATGGACGAGCCGTTCTCGGCGGTCGACCCGATCGCCCGCGGCCGTCTCCAGGAGGAGTTCCTCAAGCTGCAGGCCGAGGTCCGCAAGACGATCGTCATGG
This sequence comes from Actinoplanes sp. NPDC000266, assembly GCF_042899005.1. NCBI lineage: Bacteria > Bacillati > Actinomycetota > Actinomycetes > Micromonosporales > Micromonosporaceae > Actinoplanes > Actinoplanes sp. NPDC000266. Next base: position 400,664 of record NZ_JBIAZI010000009.1, on the reverse strand, counting down.
TGACCCACGACATCGACGAGGCGGTGCGCCTCGGCGACCGGATCGCGGTGCTGGCCGAGGGTGGCAAGCTCCAGCAGTTCGCGCCGCCGGCCGAGCTGCTGAGCCGGCCGAGCTCAGCCGCCGTGGCCAGCTTCGTCGGGGCCGACCGGGGCATCCGCCGGCTGGCGGTCACCCCGGTGCGTGACGCGCTCCAGCCGGCCGAGGGCCTTCAGGCCGGCGACCGGCCCACCGTGGACATCACGGGATCGCTGCACGACGCGCTGGCCGCGATGCTCACGGTGGACTCGGCCGAGGTGGTCGTGGTCGAGGACGGCCGGCCGGTCGGCACGGTCTCCCGCTCGGCCATCTTCGACACCCCGGCGTCCGTCTGACCCAGGGGTCCGGCCTAGCGCGTGCCCCGGTAGCCGCCGAGCGTGGCCAGACCGATGATCCAGCCCACGAACAGACCGTACGAGGCGCCGTTGCCCGCGGCCCTGAAGGCGGCGATCAGCGACGGGTTGGCCAGGAACAGGGTGGTGAACAGGGCGGCGAAACCGCCCGCGAAGATGTACGCCGACCAGCCCGAGAAGAACTGGCTGATCGTGCCGCGGGCCCGGGCCAGCTGCGAGCCGGGCAGCAGATAGAGGAAGAGCGCGGTCAGCACGACCAGCAGGATCGCCTTGAGGTCGGTGACCAGGATGTCGCGCAGCGAGTCGCTGGTGTCGAACGACCAGCGCGGCCAGGCCAGCAGGTTGAGGAACCACCCGCCGGCGGTCTCCGGGTCGGCGTTGTCGCTCGCCCAATCGGCGTACCAGGGGCTGCCGAAGACGAGCACGAGTATGAGCGCGGCAAGGGTGCCCGCACCAGGCACAGACTTGTATCGGTTACCGAGAGCCATGCGCGGCTAATTCCCAGCGCGGCTCCCGTTTCAAACGACGAGCGTGAATCCCCTGGTCACGCCTTCTTCTGCAGATAATCGATGAACGCCGCGCGCAGCAGGGGCTCCTGCTCTCCGTACGCGATGTGGCCCTCGAACTCGCGCCACAGCGCGACCGCCTCGTCGATGATGGGGCCGATCGAGTTGGGCGCGCCATCCAGCTCGGCCGCCTCGTCGGCGTCCGGCAGGTTGCGGAAGACCGTCCAGAAGAACTTGATGTCGTGCCGCTCCCGGGCCAGGGCGAAGGCGCGCTCGCGCAGCTCCTCGGTGGGCAGGGCGTCCAGCTCGGCGAAGCTTCCAGAGGTCATGCGAGCAAGCATAAAGCGATCATCGGGTGGTTCCCCACGGACCCGCGTCCCAGCGGTCGGTGCGGCCCGTCGTCGTGCTCGTGGTGGACCAGGTCTCGGGCAGGTCGGGCGACCAGTTGGCGCCGGTCGTGGCCGGCGCCGCGTTCCACTCCGGCTCGCCACCGGCCGGCAGGGGTCTGCCGTACGTCTCGACGAGCCGCGTGACGATCAGGCCGCCACCGAAGACCGCGGCCGCGATCGCGAACAGCGCGATGTCGAATTTCTCCCGGGTCTGGTAGTCGAGGAACAGGGTCAGGGCGCTGACCGCGAACAGCGTCCCGAAGATGCCGCCGCGACGGCCGTACGCGCTGGTGCCGGCCAGCATGGCCAGGCCGAGCGCGATGCCCGTCCACTCCAGGCCGGTGCCGGGCAGGATCGGGGTGCTCGACTGGGCGGCGAACAGCACGCCGGCCGCCACCGCGAAGACCGAGGAGATCACCAGGGTGCCGATCACCGGCACCGCCACCGCCGCGCCCCGGCGGGCGGCCGGGTCGCCGGCCGGGCGCAGGCGGCCCAGCCAGCGGCGTACCGGGCCGACCGTGCCGAGGGCGCCGCCGAGCACGGCCAGCAGCGCGAAACCGCCGAAGAGGAAGAAGGCCTGTTCGGTCGGGTCGTAGTCGCCCTGAACCACGACCGGCGCGATCCGCAGCTGGTCGTAGACGATCACGCCGAGGGCCGCCGCGAGCGTGGCCGCCCAGCCCGGCACGTGCAGCACGAGGATCAGCAGGCCGATCAGCACGGCGCCGGCGGCGGCGATGATCAGCGCCGGGACGGCCGCCTTGACCAGGCCCTGGTCGCCCTGCTCGGCGTACTGAAGGGCGGCCGCCAGCGCGATCGGGCCGAGCGCCAGGTTGGGCACGCCGGCCCGCAGGGTCAGCCCGGCCCCGAGCGTGAGCAGGCCGATGGCGGCGCCGGTGACGAGAAGGTTGTCGAGGCCGGGGCGCTGGAGCGCGTCCGAGTCGGCCCGCCACAGCATGTAGCCGATCGCCACCGCGGCGACCAGCAGCACGACCTCCCAGCCGAGGTGGATGCCGAGGCGGTCGCGGCCGTCCTCATCGGCGTCGGCCCGGCGCATCACATCGGTCGTGGTGGTGTCGCCCGGATCGTCGAGCTGCTCGGCGCGGCGGCGCTGCTCGGCCGCGGCCAGAGTGTTCGCACGGTAGGCGGCGGGATCGGTCGGCTGCTCATCGGCCGGCCGGCGGTAGGTCGCCTCGTCGTACGCCATAGCCGTGCCTCCCTCCTCTGCGTCCCCGCGCGTCGGCACGCCGAGATCCGCCGGGTCGCAAGGCCCGCGCCCAGAGCATACGGATAGGAGTCGGTCTCAGTTCAAGGCCGAAAACAAGGGGTGTCAGCGCAGGCCGGAATCTTCCTCGTCCTTGGAGTCGGGACGCTCCGGGACCCGGCACGACCGCTCGAGCCAGAGGGCGGCCCCGACCAGCGCGAGCGCGCCCACGAGGCCGCCGACCGCCTTGGGGATGTCGTCGTGCGCGGCCTGGGTCGGCTCCATCGCGAGCCACGCCAGCAGACCGGCCGAGAACCCGGCCGAGATGGCCCCGACCAGCGAGGACGCCTTGGCAAGAGCGACATATCGCGCGACCGCCAGCGGGTCGACCGGCATCGTGCCGGGTTTGCGCTGGATGCGGGCGCTGGTGTTCTGCGCGAGCAGGCCCTCGGCCACCGCGAGCACGGCCAGCACGATCACCGGCGACCAGGGCAGCTCGGGCAGCGACGAATAGGAGAAGCTGAGCAGCAGCCAGCCCACGGCGGCCGAGGCCAGCCCGGCCACGATCAGCACCGAGATGCTGGTCGGGCGCATCGACGGGTCCGACTTGGGCGCCTGCGGGTTGCTGCTCACCCGTCCGACTCTAGTGGGAGGTCGGGCCTCGGGGTCAGCCCGGCGAGGTCGTCCGCGAGGGCGGGGTCGTTCAGCAGATCGGTGAGCCAGCCGTGCCCGGGCAGCCGGCCGTACGGATCGATGTCGATCCACGGGCGCAGCACGAAGGCTCGCAGGTGGGCCCGCGGGTGCGGCAGCGTGAGCTCGGGATCGTCGCTGGTCACCGGCTCGTCGTCGGCGTTCCAGACCGCGATGACGTCGACGTCGAGGGTGCGCGGGCCGAAGCGGCGCTCCGGGTCGCGGACCCGCCCGGCGGCGGTCTCGGCGGCCCGGGCGCGCTCCAGCCAGTCGTGCGGCGCGGCCTTCGGGTCGACGGCCAGAACCACCGCGTTGAGGTACGGGGGCTGGTCGGCGTCGCCCCACGGCGGGGTCTCGTAGACACCGGACATCGTCACGACGCTGTCGCCGAGGATCCGTACGGCCTGTTGAAGATGTCTCTGACGATCGCCGAGGTTGCTGCCCAGGGACAGGACGGCCCGCGTCATGGCCGGCTCCGGCGCAGGGTCACCGCGACGTCGGCGAACTCCAGCGGGATCGGCGCCTGCGGTTTGTGGACGGTGACCTCGGCCGTGGCCACCCGCCGGTCCTCCAGGCAGGCCGTGACCAGCCGGTCGGCCAGGGTCTCGATCAGGTTGACCGGCTCGCCGCCGACGATCGCGGCCAGGCGCTCGGCCAGCTCGCCGTAGTGCACCGTGTCGGTGACGTCGTCGCTGGCCGCGGCCGGGCCGAGGTCGAGGTCGAGGCGTACGTCGATGACGAAGTCCTGGCCCTGCTCGCGCTCGAAGTCGAACACGCCGTGCCGGCCCCGCACCCGCAGCCCGCTGAGCGAGATCCGCCCCTGCTCCTCGTTCATGATCCCTAGCTTGCCGTACGCAGGCGCGGAGATCCGGTGGCGCGCCAGACCGCGAGCGCGTCCGCCGTCGAACGCACATCGTGCACGCGGACACCCCAGGCCCCGGCGGCGACCGCCAGCAGGGAGGTGGCGAGCGTGGCCGCCTCGCGCTCCTCGACCGGGCGCGGCGTGCCGTCGGCGCCGGCGAGCAGGCGGCCGAGGTACGTCTTGCGGCTGGCCGCGAACAGGAGCGGGTAGCCGAGGCCGACGAGGACGTCGAGATGGGCGCTGAGGGCCCAGTTGTGCTCGGCCGTCTTGGCGAAGCCGAGCCCGGGGTCGAGAATGATCTGTCCCGGCGCGACTCCGGCCGCGAGCGCCTCGTCCACCCGCTGGAGCAACTCGTCGCGCACCTCGGCCACCACGTCGGAGTAGACGGCCAATTCATTCATGTGCCGCGAGTGGCCACGCCAGTGCATCAGGATCAGCGGGCAGCCGGCCTCGGCGGCCACCCGGGTCATGTCCGGGTCGGCCAGCCCGCCCGACACGTCGTTGATCACGGCCGCGCCGGCCTCCAGCGCGGCCGCGGCCACGGCCGCCCGCGTGGTGTCGATGCTGATCAGCACCCCCGCCGCGGCCAGTTCCTTGATCACCGGAACCACCCGGGCGATCTCGGTCGGCGCGTCCACCCGCTCCGCGCCCGGGCGTGTCGACTCGCCGCCGATGTCCACGATGTCCGCGCCGGCTTTCCGGAGATCGAACCCGTGCGCAACTGCGAACTCCTCGTCCGTGTATTTCCCACCGTCCGAGAACGAGTCCGGCGTGACGTTGAGGACGCCCATCACCACCGGATGATCCACATGAATCAGGCGGTGGCCCGCGACCTGCGATTCCGTCGGCTGAGTCGTCACAGGACGAGGGTACGGCGGGTGACGTTGTCGCACGTGCGTACGATGGACCGTGACTCATTTTCACGCACGCCATCACCTTGCGTAACGTTTCAGACGCTTGTAGCCAAGAAGTACGAGCCGTACTCTTCGGAACTGGGCATCATTGAAGGAACCGAAGAGAGCAGACGAGCATGGCGCTGCCCGAACGGCTCACTCGACGCGCGGGGTGGGAAGTAGCACCATATGGGCGTTGCCGTGAGGCACCACAACTGCAGCGTGCCCGGAACCCCCTAGCCGGGCACGGGGAGGTTTACCGATGATCGCCACTGAGCTCGCCACGCAGGCCGCGTCCGTGCTCCAGCAGGTTACGCTCGCCGCGCCCGAACCCAAGGGCATCGACACCAATGGCGTCGTCAAATTCTTCGCCAGCAACATCGCGCCGATCCTGCTCGCGGTGCTGGGTGTGATCTTCATTGGACGGGCCAGCCGCGGTGAGATCTCCAAGGTGCTGACGAGTTCGGCCATCGCCATCGTGGGCCTGGCGTTCATCGCCGGCGCGGCCACGTTGTTCTTCGTCGGCGACTTCCTCATCGATCTGATCTTCAGCTGAGATGCGGCTTCGCACCGACGACGACATCTACCGGGCGCGCCTGCTCTACCTCGGCCCCCCGGGATACACCCTGCCCGTCCATCTGCCCTACGCCCAGTACGGCATGTTCGTGGCGCTGGTGCCCTTGTTCATGCTCCTGCACTACCTGATGACGTTCAAATTCGACGCGTTCCCCGCCTGGGAGATCGCGCTGGCGATGGTCACGACGTCATACGTGTTCCGGCACGTCGACCCCGACCGTCCCGCCCGAGTCGTCATCCGCACCGCGCTCACCGACTGGCGCCGCACCCGCGAGCCGGCCGACGAGCGGCGCGATCCGCGTCTTGTCGCCACTCGCATCCGGGTTCGGGAGGAGTTGGTATGACCAGTTCCATCGCGCTCTTCCACGGGGTCGGCGCATGACCGGACCGATTCCGCCCGGGCATCCCCGCGCGGCTGCGCAGCGGCCGGGCATGCAGAGTAACGGTGTGCGTTCGGACAACTACGCTTCGCCAGATTCTCCCGATGACGGTGTCGACGACCTCGTCGCCGCGCCGGGGCACGGCGGGGTGGGCGTCTTCCAGCCACCCCAGCCGGTACGCCCGCGCGGCGCGGCGGTCGACACCACGCTCGACATCGATTCGCCGTTCCTCGATCTGTTCGGCGGGGTGGCCGCGCCGGCCCCCGTCCAGGGCACTCCGGCGAGTGAATCCCGCACGATTCCGGACGACGGCGCCGACTTCGACTTCGGCTTCGACTTCGACGACCGCCCCACCACGGCGAACGGTTTCGGCCCGCCCCCGGTCACCGATCCGGCCCCGCCGGCCGCCCGCCCCGTGTCCCCGGCCGCCCGCCCCATGCCACCGGCCGCCGACCCGGTGCCGCCGCGGACCGCCGCCGCCCCCGCGCCGGCCGTCTCGTCGCCGCCCGTCTCGTCGCCGCCCGTCTCGGCACCTCCCGTTTCGGGGCCCCCCGCTTCACCGTCTCCTGTTTCCTCGCCTCCCGTCGCTTCGCCCCCCGTCTCGTCGCCCCCGGCCGCGCGGCCGATCTCCGCGCAGCCGATCTCCGCGCAGCCGATCTCGTCACAGCCGGTCTCCTCGCAACCCGTCTCCGCGCAACCCGTCTCCGCGCAGCCGAGCTCAGCGCCCCCGGCGTACTCGCCGACCGAGTCCTCGCCATCGGCCTACTCGCCGGCCGACTCCTCGCCGTCGGCCTACTCGCGGCCCGACACCTCGCGCTCGGCCGCCACGCCGCCCGACACCTCGCCGTCGGCCTACCCACGGGCTGACACCTCGGCGTACGCGCCGGTGCCGGTCGAGCCTGGCGTCGTGCCGGTGGACGGTCCGCCCGTACCGGCGCCGGCGTCCGATTTCGATCAGGGTGAATCGGGCGCCTGGGGCGTGCCGGAGCCGGTGTCGCCGTACAGCCGGGCGCCCGTCGGTCCGCAAGCCGATTTCTTCGAGTCCTCGGGCGATCTGAGCGTCGACGACTGGCCCGACTTCGACAACTGGCCGGCCTCGCCGCAGGTCGGCGCGGCCGCACCGCCCGCCACCGAGCCGGTACCGGCGCCGCCGGTGTCCACGCCGCCGCTCTGGCAGACCGTGGGCAGCTCCGGTCTTCCGCCGGTGCGCGACCTCCGGAGCTCGGCCGGCCCGGATGCGCTCGCCGACCCGTACACCCAAGAAGCGCAAGCAGCCTCGCTGCCCGTGCCCGCGCAGGAGAAAGCCCCGGCCAAGCGCAAGGAGAAGGCACCGGCCAAGCGCAAGGAGCCGAGGAACCTGCCGGTCCGGCAGGAGAAGAAGGCACGCCCGGCTCCGCTGCGGCCGCACAAGCTGAAGTTCAACGACCGTGACCCGGCCATGGAGCTGGAGATCAGCGAGATCGCCGGTCACCTGACCTTCACGCAGAGCACGGTCACCGCCTGGTACTCGCTGCCCGAGGTGCGATGGGCCTTCCGGCCCGACGCCGAGCGCGAGGCGCTGCTCAGCGCCATCTCCGAGCAGTACGCGGGCCTGGCCGGCTTCCGGCTGCACCTGCGCCGCACCAACCGGCCCTTCCCGGCCGACGAGTGGGCCCGCACGGTCGACTCCTTCACCGCGAAGCCGCTGCCCGACGTGCGGGGCGGCACCAGCTGGTCCGATCACCTGGTCGCGGCTCAGCGGCACCTGCTCTCGGTCAACCACGCCGAGGGGCAGACCTACCTGGGCGTGACCTTCGCGCGGCGCTCGCTGGGTGACACGTTCTCCGAGCGCATCCTGCGCATCTTCGGGCGCGGGACGTCCGACAGCGAAAGGCGCAAGCTCGGTCGTACGGTCGAGCAGTTCGACGAAGTTCTCAATGCATTCGGCATGCGCGGGCGGCGCGTCACCCCGCAGGAGCTGGAATGGCTCCTGTTCCGCTCGGTCGCGCTGTGCATGTCGCCGCCCGGGCCGCTCTCGCCGGTCACCAACGGGCAGTGGGACACCGGTGATCTGCTCGCGCTGACCGAGCAGGTGGAGCGCTACCGGACGCCGTACGGCTCCACGGTCAAGCTGGTCAACCGCATGACCGGCGAGGAGAGGCACGTGGCCGTGCTCTCCGTCGGCCGCATGGAACCGCTGGAGATCCCCGAGAAGCACGAGCCGTGGCTGCACTTCCACGAGCGTCTGCCGTGGCCCATGGAGATCTCCTCGCGCATCGACATCCTCGGCTCCGGCAGCTCGTTCAAGAACCTCGAGCACCGGCTCCGCATGATCCGGTCGCAGCAGCTCGACTACGCCGAGCACGGCATCGACGCCCCGCCCGAGCTGGAGCGCCTGGCCAAGCGGGCCCTGGTGATCGGCGACGAGATGACCACCGGCCTGCCCGTCGAGTCGGCTCGTGCGCACGGCTGGCACCGCATCGCGGTCGGCGGCGCCACCCGCGAGGAATGCCTGGAAAGGGCCCGGCGGCTCATCCAGCTCTACTCGCGCGAGATGCGGATCTCGCTGCAGCACCCGAAGAACCAGGACCAGCTGGCCCGCGAGTTCATCCCCGGCGAGCCGATCGCCAACACCGGCTACGTCCGGCGGATGCCGGTCAAACTGCTGGCGGCGGCGCTGCCGCAGGCGGCCTCGACGGTCGGTGACCGGCGAGGTGACCTGATCGGGCGTACGGCCGGAACCTGCCGGCGGCCGGTCTTCCTCGACCTGCACTTCCCGATGGAGGTTCGGGAGCGCTCCGGCCTGGGCGTGTTCGTGGCCGAGCCCGGCGGTGGAAAGTCGACGCTGATGGGCGCGCTCGGCTATCTGAACGCCCGCCGGGGCGTACAGGTAACCCTGCTCGACCCGTCCGGGCCGCTGGCCCGGCTGTGCCAGATGCCGGAGCTGCGCCCGTATTCACGGGTGCTGAACCTGACCGGTTCTGAACAGGGCACGCTCGCCCCGTACGCGCTGATCCCGACGCCGGTCCGCTCCGAGTTCGCGACCGGGCCCGGCGGCGACCGCGAGTTCGAGATCGCGGTCTCCAACGCCCGGGCCGAACGCCGCATGCTGGTGCAGGACATCTGCTCGATGCTGGTGCCGCCCCAGGTGGCGAAGGAGGCGTCGACGGCGACCCTGCTCCGGCACGCGGTGCGCCAGGTGCCGGCCGAGGAGTCGTCCACGCTGGACGACGTGGTCCGCACCCTGCAGGGCCTGGACGACGACGAGGGCAAGGAACTGGCCAACCTGCTCCTGGACACGGCGGAGATGCCGCTGGCGCTGCTGTTCTTCGGCTCGCCGCCGCAACATCTGCTGGGCGCGGACGCGGCGCTGACGGTCATCACGATGGCCGGCCTGCGCCTGCCCGACCTGAAGATCGAGCGCGAGTACTGGTCGGCCGAGGAGTCGCTGGCCCTGCCGATGCTGCACACGGCCCACCGGCTGGCGGTGCGGCGCTGCTACGGCGGGTCGATGTCGTCACGCAAGATGGTGGGACTGGACGAGGCGCACTTCATGGAGGGGTGGCGCTCGGGCCGCTCGTTCCTGGTCCGCCTGGCCCGCGACAGCCGGAAGTGGAACCTGGCGGCGCTGGTGGCCTCGCAGAACCCGCGGGACATCCTGGGTCTGGACGTGCAGAACCTGGTGTCGACAGTGTTCGTGGGCCGCATCGCGGAGGACCAGGAGATCGCCTCGGAGGCCCTGCGCCTGCTGAGGGTGCCGGTGCACGACGGTTACGAGGCGACGCTAGCCTCTCTGTCGCAAGTGGACACGTCATCGTCGTCGAGGCTCGGTTTCCGCGAGTTCGTGATGCGTGACGTGGACGGCCGGGTGCAGAAGGTCCGCGTGGACGTGTCGTACGTCGAGGGCTTGCTCGAACACCTCGACACAACGCCGACGGCCGCGAAGGCGCCACCGACGGCCATTCCGATGTCGCCGTCCGACCGGGAGGCTTGAGATGGTGCGGCGGGGATTGGCGCTGCTGCTGACGATGTTCGTCGTCGTCGTGGCGTCGATCGTGTGGGCGGTCGCCCCGCAGCCGGCTTCGGCCACACCGGCCGGCTTGCCGACAAAGGCCCCGGGCGGCGCATGCAGCGTCGAGGAGTGGCAGCAGGACATCCCAGGCTGCGTCGACCGACTCACTGAGGTCGGAACCGCTCGCGCACAGTGCTTGAACGCGCCGACGCCGAGCACACCGGATTCTGGTCTCGCTGGGTGGTTCGCCGAGCGGCCCGAGACCAAGGACGCGAAGACCAGCTTCCCAGGCCTCTACAGTGACTATGGGTACGCCGGATACAGCTATACGACCTACGACCTGGATAGTGGTTGCGCCTCGACAGTGGTCGACCCCGACTACAAGTTCGAGACGACCATCGCCAACGGCGAATTCATGATCGCGACCGCTGTCATCGGCGCGTCCAACGCTCTTCGGGAGAGAGCTTGGGACCCGCAGGCGCTATGGGGCTGGGCCGATCCCCTCGTAGACCAAGCCACCAAGGCTGTCTACGAGAAGGTCTTCAGCGTCTTTGGCGTCATCACTTTGGGCGTCGTGGGCCTCTACCTCCTCTGGCGGTCGAGGCAAGCCGAGATGGGCGCGGCCACAACCACAGCAGGCTGGGCAATTCTCATCATGGTCGCCGTGACCGCAATCGCGGCGTGGCCGGTTCGATCGGCGAACATCGCCGACGGAACGTTGATCACCACGCTCGGGGTGGTACACGATGCCGTCGGCCCTCGGCCTGACTCTCCGCCGGCCGACTGTTCGCTCGGTGGCAATGCATGCGAGGACAACCGTCCGCCAGCAGTGCGAGCCAGTGACACCGTTACCGAGTCCATGCTCTACCGCAACTGGCTTCGCGGGCTTCTCGGATCGGCGGACAGCGAGACGGCCAAGAAGTACGGCATGGCTCTCTACGACGCACGGTCCTTGACGTGGGATGAAGCGCAGCGGATCCGGGAGAATCCCGCAACGCGTGACGGCGTCTTGGACGGCAAGAAGGAACAATGGGAGCGGGTCGCCGAGCAGATCAAGCAAGAAGACCCGGAAGCCTATGAGTATCTGCAGGGCGTCAACGGCATGGACCGCATCGGCGCTGGATTCATCGCGGTGCTGGCAGCCGTCCTGTTCGCGATGTTCGATCTCACGGCATCCGTTCTGGTCCTGCTCGGCTTCCTGGTCTTCCGCTGGGCGGTGATCGCGGCTCCCATCCTGGGCACCATCGGTCTTCTTCGCCCCGCGAGCGCGGGCATCAAGCGTCTCGGCAACGCCGTCGTGGCCGCCGTGTTCAACATCCTCATCTTCGGCACCGGCGCCGCGATCTACCTCTTCGCCGTGGATATGATCATGAGCACGGTCAGTCTTCCGGGCTGGCTTCAGGTCGTTCTGGTCTGGCTCTGTGGCGTGGCCGGGTGGCTGCTTCTGCGCCCCTACCGCCGGATCACGCAACTCGGCGGCAAGGACGGCGCCCGTACGATCGCCACTGGCTCCTGGACGCGGAACTTCTTCCGCGACATGCGGGAGGCGGCCAAGACCGAGTCTGCCGACGGCGACAACCGTCAGGTGGTCGGCAAGGACGGCCGTACCGTGTACGTCGATCAGACCAACCTCCGGCCCGAAGCCCGGCTCGAGGACCCCGCCCACTCCGCCGCGAGCCGTGGTGATCTGGCTCCGGTCACCGCTGGATCCGGGAGGCGCAGCGGCGGCCCGACCCGGCCGGACGGTAAAGAGTCGGTACGGGACACGACCGAGGCGGCGGCGCCGGAGAAGGACTCGACCGGCACGAAGGAGAAGGCCACCACCGCTTCCCGGTCGCGGGCGACGTCCAGCTGGACCGAGCCGGACGAGGCCGAACGGCCGGCGTCCTTCACGATCTACCGGCCGGAGACCGGCTCCAGCACGCCGGAGCCGGCGCCACCGGCTACCCCGCGGGTGCGCTCCGAGGCGAAGTGATCTCATGCCCCGGTCTCTCGAACTCGGCCTCAACCGGATCTTCCGATCGCGGTGGGGCGTCGCCATCGTTCTCGCGGTCATCGTCCTGGCGATCGTCGGGCTCGGTCGCCTGTTCGCCGGCGACGACGACTCGGCGCAACCGCCGCTAGGCGCGGGTTCGCCCGCGCCGGCGGTCAGCGTCGACCCGTCCGAGGACGACAGCATCGTCGACACGGCGCCGCCACCGCGCCCGTCCACCAGTCCCGGGAGGGCTCAGCCCGAGGCCGTCGCCTACGCCTTCGCGTCGGCCTGGGCCGACCACCAGAACATCACCCCGAAGGCCTGGCGCGATCAGCTGCTGCCGAACGCCACCAAGAAGCTGGCGAACGAGCTCACGGGCGTGGACCCGGCGGGCGTGCCGGCCGACCGGGTCGTCGGACGGCCGAGCCTCGTGCCGGTGAGCGCCACCGTGGTGAACGCGGTCGTCACGATGGACTCGGGCAAGCTGAGCCTCCGCCTGATCTCGCCGGACGGTCACTGGCTGGTCGACGGCATCGACTGGGACTCGGCGTGAGCGTTCCGCGACGCCGAAAGATCGTCCTTCTCGTCGCCCTCGGGGCGACGCTTGTTTTGCTGTGCTGCGGAGGCAGCGTCACGGCCCTGCTGGTCGGCGGCCTCACCGACGAAGGCAGCAAACTCAACGTCGCGATGGGCTGCGGCAAGGGTGGTCCGGTCGACCCCGATTCCAAACTTCCGCGAGTACGTCCGTACGGCGCCACGCAGATGCGCAACGCGGCAGTCATCATCAACGTGGGCGCGGACCTGAAGATGCCGCCCCGGGCGTGGGTCATCGCCATCGCCACTTCCATGCAGGAGTCGCGGCTCACCAACCTCGGCAACCTCGGTGCGCGGAACGATCACGACTCGCTGGGCCTCTTCCAGCAGCGGCCGAGCACCGGCTGGGGCACGCCGACCCAGGTCATGGATCCGGTCTACTCGGCCACGAAGTTCTACCAGAAGCTCAAGACGATCCCCGGCTGGGAGACGATGGCGCTCACCGAGGCCGCCCAGAAGGTGCAGATCAGCGCGTACCCCGACGCCTACGCCAAACACGAGCCGCTCGCGACTCAGATCGTGAACCAGCTGGCCGACGGCGCGGCCAACGCAGTCGGCGGCTCACTCGCCATGGTGTGCGCGTCAGGCAGCCAGATCGCCGCTTCGGGCTGGACCCTTCCGGTCGGCGCGGTCGTAGGGTCCGGCTTCCGCAGCGCTTCACGCCCCAACCACCAGGGCGTGGACCTGATCATCGGGCGGTACACGCCGATCGCCGCCGTCGCGAGCGGCATCGTCTCCATGGTGAAGTGCGACGAGGACCACAATGGACGCCGAACCTGCAACTCGGACGGCTATCCGGGCAAGGGTGGCTGCGGCTGGATGGTGGAGATCCAGCACGCCGGCAACATCATGACGAGGTACTGCCACATGGTGCAGCGGCCGTTCGTCAAGGAGGGACAGGAAGTGACAGCGGGCGAGATCATCGGCCGTGTCGGCACGAGCGGCAACTCTTCCGGCCCTCACCTGCACTTCGAGGTCCACCTCAACAACGACCGGTCCAGCGCCGGCGCCATCGATCCCGTAGCGTTCATGCGAACGCAGGGAGCACCGCTGGGAGGTGCGGGATGATCGGCGGACCGATGCCCGATCCCTTTGCCGGGCCCGACGGCTCGCTGGAAGCGCCGCGGCCGATAGTGCCCACTCCCGCGGCCATGAGCGGATCGCTACGGGGCAAGCGCGTCCTGATCGGCCTGCCGGGCCACGGCTGGCGAGGTGACCTGCGGTCGGACGAGAAGGTCGTCCAGGGCAGTCGCACCTATGTCCCGGTCATGCAGGAAGGCGAGTGGTATCGGGCCGAGGCCGAGCAGACCGAGGTGTTCGCGCCCCTCATTCCGGTCGAGCGAGTATGGGTCGAGGATTACGGGATCAGCGGGCTGACGCCAGCCATCACGGATGTGACGTCGAAGCTGGTATCGCTCGACGAGCCGTCCCGTAGAAGTCCCGCCAAAGCCCTCGATGCCGCACGGCTCACCGGCCTGCGCGTCGTACGCATGCTCGACTCCGGCAAAGAAGAGCGCGATCTGCGAGCCGTCACCGAAATGCACACAAATAATGACGGCGACATCTGCGTTCGAGTAGCTCCTGAGCTGGAGTGGTACCGCTGGGCGTGGAGCGGACGAACACCACGGACCCTCGAGGTACCAGTGCATTTGCTTTGGTTGGAGTAGTTCAGCTCAGTTCGGTCGCACCACAGACGCGCCAGCCGCCTTCGTCCACCACGCGGAAGCTCCAAGGCTCACTGACACGACCCGATGAGTCTGACGCCGTCTTCACCAAGTCTGTGTTCACTTCGCCAGTGGAGCCGCTCATCTGAACGGTGAAGGTTGACCAGCCGACATTGATTCCCACCGAGAACTGCTTCTCACGGGTGAGGATGTCGGCGCGATAGTCGGCGATCTCTTGGAAGTTTCCGCCGCTTTTGCATTGATAAAGCCGTGCTCTGTCATCGTCCCGATTGACGAGATAGGCCCGGAGAAAGTTGTCTACGACGGCATCGGGCTCCGCGCGGTCGATCTTCGTTTCCTCGTCGTACAGAAGGACGAAGACGCCCACGCCGCCCAGGCACAGCAAGGTGAGGATTCCGGCGCCCACTGCCAACCACAACCGCCGCCTGGGGTTGCGGGGCTTTTGCGGCTTCTCCTGAGCCTCGGGATTCACTCCGCCGTCCGGCTGCTTGGGCGGCTCGGGCGGCGGCATCGGTCCGGTTGCGGGCTCCTGCGGCTGCACACATACGACAGTAGTGCCTCGTCACCCGTAACCGCCCTCTCGGCTACCCAGTGGCACAAGCCTCGCGACTCGGGCGGCCACCCCGCACCGGGAACGCGATGCCCGGCTCGCTCTGGGATAAGTTTTATCCGCACACACAGGAGGTGAGAGCGGTGTCTGATCCGGCTTCGCGGGCCCATCAGGCTGCCGCTTTGCATCGGCAAGCGGCGGCCGTCGCCGATGCCGCCACCGCTGTGCTCGATGGTGACGGTGCGGCCATGCCCGATCCGCTTGAGCAGCATCGGCTTGTCGAGGAGCTTCGGATCGCCGCCGCCGCCCTCGCGCCGGGGTGGCTCGGAGCACCCCTGGAAGCCCAGTCGTTGAACACCCCCCTCGGCGGTGTCTACCCGCCGCAGTTCGTGCGTCTCGGAGCCGCTCAGCCGCTCGACGACGCCCAGTTCCCGGCCCTCGTGCCCCTTCTGGGCACCGGGCATCTGACCATCGACGCCACCGCGACCGATTCCCGGGTTTTCGGGCTTCTTCGTTCTCTTCTTGTACGGCTTCTCGCCGCCGCCCCGGCCGGCTCTCTTCTCGTTCGGGCCGTCGATGGTGTCGGGGCCGGCGAGGTTTTCGCGCCCTTCGCCGTTCTGTGCGACGCCGGCCTGATGTCTCCTCCGGCCACCGATCGGCAAGGGCTGCGTGATGTGCTCGCCGAGGCCGAGAAATGGCTTCGGCCCGGCCGTGGGGTCGCTCCCCGGCGCAGCCGCCGTGACCGGATGATGCTTGTCGTCATCGCCAGCCTGCCCGAGCTGACCGAGGGTGAGGAGTTGCGCCGCATCGCCGCTCTCGCTCAGCAGGGGCCCGATTCGGGGCTCCACCTGATCGTCGGCGGGTGGCCGCCTCCCCCGCTCACCGCCGAGACCACTCAGGCGCCACTGCCCCGTACGACGATGGTCTCCGTCCGTAATCCTTATGCCGTCATCGGTGATCCGCCCGGGGCCACCTACGGGTCGATCCCCAGCGTGTCCTGGCTCAACGCCCCGGTCTTCCTCGACGAGGACCCTCCGCCCCATCTGGTCGAGGCCGTCTGCCGGGAGCTCGCCGCCCATTCCGCCGCCGCCTCGCGGGTGACCCTGTCCGATCTTCTTCCCGAGCCGGGCGAGGAGTTGTGGTCCGGTGACGCCGCCGAGGGGTTGAGCACCGTCGTCGGCCACGACGGCGATACGCCGTTGGCCCTGCGGTTCAACGACCTCACTCCGCACTGGATGGTCGGTGGCCGGTCCGGCGCCGGCAAGACCGCCTTCCTGGTCAACGTCCTCTACGGGCTCGGCGCCCGCTACAGCCCGGCCGAGCTCTCGCTCTATCTGCTCGACTTCAAGGAGGGCGTGACGTTCGCCGAGTTCGTGCCGACCCGGCGCGACCGCACCTGGCTGCCGCATGCCCGGGCCGTCGGTGTCGAGGCCGATCGGGAGTACGGCCTGGCCGTGCTCCGCGAGCTGGACGCCGAGATGACACGGCGCGCGGCCGCCTTCGAGCGGGCCGGTGTTTCCCGATTCGCGGAGCTGGGAGCGGACGGCAAAGCGCCCCGCATCCTCTGTGTCATCGACGAGTTCCCGGTGCTTCTGGCCGGCGCCGACCCGGTGGCCGTCGAGGCCGCCGCCCTGCTCGACTCGTTGACCCGCCGAGGGCGTTCGTACGGCATCCACCTGATCCTGGCCAGCCAGAACGTTCAGGTGCACGGTCCGCGCGACTTCTTCGGCCAGTTCCCGGTGCGCATCGCTCTGCCGGGTGGCGGCGACGTTCTCGAGCCGGCCAACGATTCCGCGGCCGGTCTGCCGCTGGGCACCGCCGTGGTGAACACGGCCGGTGGCCTCGGCGGCCCGCGGGGTGCCACCCGGGGTCACGAGCGGATGGTCCGCTTCCCCGACCCGCACGCCGACGAGGAGCTGCTCAGCGACCTGCGGCACAGGCTGTGGGGCGCCCGCGATCCCGAAGCGCAGCCGCCGCGCGTCTTCGCCGGTTACGCGTCGCAGCATCTCGCCGACGACCCCACCTATCGGGCCGCCCTGGCCGGTCGCTCGCTGCGCCCGGCCGCACTGGTCGGCCGGGCCCTCGACGTCAATCTCTCCACCGCCGCGTTCCCGCTCGACGCCTCGCCCGGGCGTCATCTGGCCATCTTCGGCACGCAGGCGGCCGGCTCCGAGGTGCTCGACGCGGCCGCCCGCAGTGTGGCGGCGTGCCACCAGCCCCGTACCACCCGGTTCGTCATCGCCTCGCTGGTCGCCGAGGGTGACCGGCTCGCCGAGGCCCTCGCCGCCGAGATCGGCCATCGGCAGGAGGTCGTCATGGTGGACGCGGCCGGCCTGGCAGCCGAGCTCGATCCGGCCCGGCCCGGCTACCGGGTGGTCTTCGGCATGGACGCGACGCCGCTCAACGGCCTGCCCGGCCTGCGGGGTCTGCTGCGGGACGGCCCCGGCCACGGCGCGCATCTGCTCTCGTGGTGGCGTGATCCGCGCCGGCTGGCCGAGGAGGCGTACGAGATCGCCGGTCTGCTCTTCTTGAATGTGCCCGCGGCCGAGGTGGCGGCGATGGTGGGGCGGCCGCTGGAGTGGCAGCCGCGCCCCAACCGGGCGTTGCTGCACGACCGCCACGCCGATCGGACGGTGACGCTCGTGCCGTTCCTCGAGCCGGACGGGGACGAGTCGTGACCGATCAGCAGACCAACGCGATCCCGGCTCAGGCGACGCCGCCCGCGCCGGGTCCGTGGGCCGACTACCTGGCCGCCGCGCAACGGCTCGACGCGGTCCGCCGGGCCGCGAGCTCGGCCTCGGGCGAGCATCAGGCCGCGGCTGCGGCCGCGGGTCAAGAGCTTTCGGTGGTACGAACCCAGCTCGCTCACCAACAGGCGCGTCTGGGCGGGGAGCTCGGCATTCCCCTGACCGAGCTCCGGCCGACCCAGGCCGACCTCGATGTGGCCGCGCAGGCCGTGGCCGGCGGTCCGGCCGCCGCCCTGGCCGCGCTCCAGCAGGCCCGGCGGACGGCCGACACCGCCGAGGCGTTGCTGACCGGCCCGGCGCCGAGCCGGCCGTGGCGCCCGTGGGCCCGCAACCTGCTCGTGTACGGGCCGTTCGCGGTGGTGGTGCTGATCGTGCAGATCGCGCTGTACCTGGTGGCCCCGCCGGGCTCGGTGTCGAACCTCGCGCTGCTGTGCGGCCTGAGCATGCCGCTGGTGGCGTTCGGGCTGGGCTGGGCGACGGTCGGCTTCGTGTGGGGCGGCGGGCCGGACGGTGTCGACCGCACCCCGATCGTCGGCGCGATCGCCTGCCTGACCCCGGTGCTCCTGACCTGCATGGGCGTCGGGCTCGCGTCGTTCTTCAACTGAGAATCAACTGAGCCATCCGGGCACATCCACCGGGAAGATCGGTCCGGAAACCACCGTACGCAGCGACGACTCGATCAGCTCGACCCGGTCCGGGCCCAGCTCGGCGACCCAGCGGGCCCGCAGCTCGTCGAAGATCTCGGCCGACTGGGCCAGCGAGTCGACGCCGCGAGGGGTGAGCCGGATGAGCTTGCGCCGGGCGTCGGCCGGGTCGTCCACCCGCTCGACGTAGCCGAGAGCCTCCAGCCGGTCGACGGTCTTGCCGGCGGCCTGTTTGGAGACGCCGAGACGGCGGCCGACCTCGCTGGCCGAGGCGCCCCGCACCCCGATCGCCTGCATCGCGAAGCCATACGCGGGACGCACGTCGGGGTGGCCCCGCCGGGCGAGTTCGGCGTGCAGGTCGTCGATGAGCGTGCGGAAGCCGGCGAACAGCAGCAGCGGCAGCTCGTAGCCCTCAGCCATTGGCAAACTCGACAACCTGGTTTACGGTTTCGACAACCACGTTGTCGATCCTATCGGAGTCGAGATGTTCATTCAGCACACCCTGGAGTCCGCACCGGCCGCGTCCCGCCCGCTGATCGAGGCCACCGTCGAACACCTCGGTCACCTGCCCGACGAGGTGTCCCGGCTCGCCGAGTCACCCGAGATGCTGGGCGGGTTCCTGCACGTCAGCGGCCTCTTCGAGGCCAGCACGCTCGATCCGCTGTCGCGGGAGGTGGTGGTCATGACGATCGCCGCCCGCAACGGCTGCCGGCTCTGCCTGTCCATGCACACCGGGCGGCTACGCCAGCTGGGCGCCGCACCGGAGCTGATCACGGCGCTGAGAGAGAAACGCGAGTTGGCCGATCCCCGGCTGGAGGCGTTGCGGGCCTTCACGCTGGAGGTGCTCGCCTCGGCCGGCGACACCCCGGTCGAGGGCTTCCTCGCCGCCGGCTACACCCGGCGCAACGCGCTGGAGGTGGTGCTGGGCATTGGGACGTACACGATGTCGACCCTGGCCAACCGCATGGTCAGCGTGCGTTGATCAGGGCCATGGCCTCGGCCCGGATCTTGGCGTCGTTCTGGAACGCGCCGCGGACGGCCGAGGTGACCGTACGGGCGCCGACCTTGCGGATGCCGCGCATCTCCATGCAGAGGTGCTCACACTCGAGAACCACTATCGCGCCGCGGGCGTCGAGCCTCTCCATCAGCAGATCTGCTATCTGCGACGTGAGGCGCTCCTGCACCTGCGGGCGCCGGGCGTAGACCTCGACCAGGCGGGCCAGCTTGGAGAGGCCGGTGATACGGCCGTGGGTGCCGGGCACGTAGCCGATGTGGGCCACGCCCTTGAAGGGGAGCAGGTGATGCTCGCACATGCTCATCACTTCGATGTCGCGGACCAGCACGAGCTCTTCGTGGTCGGCCTCGAAGGTGGTGGAGAGAACCTGGGCCGGGTCGACCCGCAGGCCGGCGAAGAGCTCGGCGTAGGCGCGGGCGACCCGGGCCGGGGTGCGTTCCAGCCCGTCCCGGTCCGGGTCCTCACCGATCGCGATGAGGATCTCCCGGACCGCCTTCTCGATCCGCCCGAGGTCGACGGACTGCTCGACCGGCGTGCCGGTGAGCTTTCCGTCGACCAGACGGGCGGCGAGATAGTCGAGGGCGTCGTCGTCGCTGATCAGTTGCTGCTTTCCGGGGCGCTGCCGTTCGGGTTGGAACCGATCGCAGCCTGACCGTCCGCTACGGCCTGAGCCTTGAGCTTCTCGCGCTCGGCCGGGGTGAGCACCGGGGGCGCCTCGGACGGCATGCGCTTGCCGAAGCCGTTGAACGGCGACATCGGCGGGCGCTTGACGACCCGGGCACAGATGCGGTCCATGTCCTCGCGGGTGATGGTCTCCTTCTCCATCAGCTCGAGGACCATGCTGTCGAGCACGTCGCGATATTCGACCAGGATCTCCCACGCCTCGTCGTGCGCCAGCTCGATGAGCGCGCGCACCTCGGCGTCGATGTCGGCCGCGACCGAGTCGGAGTAGTCGCGCTCGTGGCCCATGTTGCGGCCCATGAACGGCTCGTCACCGCTGGTGCCGTACTTGACCGCGCCCAGCTTGGAGCTCATGCCGTACTGCGTGACCATGGCCCGGGCCAGACCGGACGCCTTTTCGATGTCGTTGCCGGCGCCGGTGGTGGGCTCGTGGAAGACGAGCTCCTCGGCGGCCCGGCCACCCAGCGCGTAGGCCAGGGTGTCGATCATCTCGGCGCGGGTCTGGGTGTATTTGTCCTCGGTCGGCAGCACGAGCGTGTGACCCAGCGAGCGGCCACGCGGAAGGATCGTCACCTTGTGCACCGGGGCGGAGTGCGGCAGCGCGTACGCCACCAGCGCGTGTCCACCCTCGTGGTAGGCGGTGATCTTCTTCTCGTTGTCGCTCATCGCCCGGGTGCGCCGCTCGGGACCGGCGATGACCCGGTCGATCGACTCCTCGAGGAACTCGTTGGAGATCGCCCGCTTCTCGTTACGGGCGGTCAGCAGCGCGGCCTCGTTGATGACGTTGGCCAGGTCGGCGCCCGAGAATCCGGGCGTGCGGCGGGCCACCGAGTCGAGGTCGACGTCGGGCGTGAACGGCTTGCCCTTGGCGTGCACGCGGAGGATCTGCTTGCGACCCTCCATGTCCGGGTTGTCGACCGCGATCTGCCGGTCGAAACGGCCGGGACGCAGCAGCGCCGGGTCGAGGATGTCGGGCCGGTTGGTGGCCGCGATCAGGATGACCCCGCCCTTGGTGTCGAAGCCGTCCATCTCGACGAGCAGCTGGTTGAGCGTCTGCTCACGCTCGTCGTGACCGCCGCCCATGCCGGCGCCGCGGTGGCGGCCGACGGCGTCGATCTCGTCGACGAAGACGATCGCCGGCGCGTTCGACTTGGCCTGCTCGAACAGGTCGCGGACACGGCTGGCGCCCACACCGACGAACATCTCGACGAAGTCGGAACCGGAGATGGAGTAGAACGGCACACCAGCCTCGCCGGCGACGGCGCGGGCGAGCAGCGTCTTACCCGTTCCGGGCGGGCCGAACAGCAGCACGCCCTTCGGGATCTTGGCGCCGAGAGCCTGGTATTTCGCCGGGTTCTGGAGGAAGTCCTTGATCTCGTGGAGCTCCTGGACCGCCTCCTCGGCGCCGGCGACGTCGGCGAAGGTGGTCTTCGGCGTGTCCTTGGTGATCATCTTCGCCTTGGACTTGCCGAAGTTCAGCACCCGCGAGCCGCCACCCTGCATCTGCGACATGAACAGCAGCAGCAGGATCACCAGGATGGCGATCGGCAGCAGGTTGATCAGCAGACTGAAGAGGATGTTGTCGCCCGAGACCGTGGCGTTGATCGTGCCGGTGATCCGGCCCGCGGTCTTGGCCTCCTGGACCTCATTCCAGATCGTCTGCGTGACCTCGTACGGGTACTGGGTCTCGATCTTGTCAGTGGTCTTGCCATCGAATCGTTCCGGCGATGCGAGGTCGATCTGGAGCGTCTGCTCCTTGTCCTTCTGAACGACCTTCTTGATGCCGGGCTGATTGAGGCGCTCGAGCGCCACCGAGGTATCTACGCGCTGGTAGCTCGGACCACTGGTGAAGAACGAGCTCAGCGCAATCACGCCGATGATCACCAGAATGATCCAGACCACCGGGCGGCGGAAGAAACGCGTACGTTCCATACTGTTGTCGGGCGCCAAGCGCCCGGACCCTCCTGATCGGCGTCCTGGTCACCTCAACGGTGCCGCCCACGGCGGCTGCCGGAGCGATACCCCGCCTGATGACGGTGAATCATCCCGGCCCTCCGGCGCTTGTGACACTGCGCCATCGGTCACTCGACGGTACACCGTGGGTGCCGGTTGCGAACCCGTGAGCCCGCTGGCCGGACACCTCCCGGTCCTCGCCCGTTCAGCGAGGTATCGCAGCAAAACCGCCCATAAAGACGGATTTCTGAGAAGAGGCTGAGAAACGGTTCAGCTACGGGCGTAGACCTCGGGCCGCAGCACACCGACGTACGGCAACTCCCGGTAGCGCTCGGCGAAGTCCAGGCCGTAGCCGACCACGAACTCGTTCGGGATGTCGAAGCCCACGTACTTCACCGGAACCTGCACCTTGACCGCGTCCGGCTTGCGGAAGAGGGCGACCACCTCGACGCTCGCCGCCGAGCGCGACTGGAGGTATTTCATCAGCCACGACAGCGTGAGACCGGAGTCGACGATGTCCTCGACCACGACCACGTGCCGGCCGGTGATGTCGCGGTCGAGGTCCTTGAGGATGCGCACCACCCCGGAGGTCGTGGTGCCCTGCCCGTAGGAGGAGACCGCCATGAACTCCATCTCGGTGGAGGGCCCGTGGTGGCCGAGCGCCCGCGCGAAGTCGGCCATGAACATGACCGCCCCCTTGAGCACGCAGACGAGCAGGATGCCGCCGTCCGCGTCCGCGTGGTCCGCGGAGACCTGTTTCGCCAACTCGGCGATCTTTTCCCGGATCTGCTCCTCAGAGATGATCACGTGGTCGATGTCGGCGTCGTACCAGGAGCCATCAGCCATGGCACCAGCGTGCCGCATGAAGGTTGCCGCCCGCCGCACGGGGCGGCGATCAACTCGGACGGAACCGCTGGAAAACACCCAGTTCGGGTCGGTAGTACCGGCGAATCGGACATCGCGAGTGACGACTCTCACAGGCGGTCAGGGCACTCGAACGAGTGCTCCCCGGTCGCGGGCCACCTGAATGCCACCAGGGAGGTGCACCGGCCCCTGACCGCGCCAGGCGGTGACGAGCGCGTCGAGCGCCTCCACGTGCCGGTGCGACAGCGCGCCACCGGGCGCACCGAGCCGCAGCGCCCAGGAATGCAGAACCCGCTTCCGGATAGCCGGCATCAACGCGGACAGCGCCTCGACCGACATATCCAAAAAATCCGCAGCGATAGCATCTAATGCCTCGTTGTCTTGCCCGATTTGTCCGGCAGAACGCGCCAAATTCGCCACGACAGCGGGCCCCAGCGCCTCGACAAGAGCCGGAAGAGCCGACCCCCGCACCCGCGAACGAGCGAAGGAGGGGTCCGAATTGTGCGGATCCTCCCACGGCGCCAGGCCCAGGGCCGCACAGGCCTTCCGCGTATCGGCTCGCGCCACATCCAGCAGCGGCCGCAGAAAGATCCCCTTCACCGCCGGCATCCCGGACAGTCCTCGGGGCCCAGCTCCCCGAGCCAGCGCCAGAAGAACAGTCTCAGCCTGGTCGTCCCGGGTATGCCCGAGCAGCACTCCCACCGCCCCGTGCCGTTGCGCCGCCGCGGTCAGGGCTTCATATCGGGCCGTACGCGCCGCCGCCTCCGGCCCACCCGGCCGTCCGCCGACGGAAACGGCAGCCACTTCGACCGGGAAAAATCCGGATTTCTCCGCCCATAGGGCGACGTGGGCCGCTCGCTCCGACGACCCCTCCTGGAGCCCGTGATCCACAGTCACGAGCCCCACCTCAGACCCGACGAATCGGGCGGCGGCCGCCAGGGCCAGCGAATCGGCTCCCCCGGAACAGGCCACCAGGACCAGGCCGGAAGCGGGCAGAGCCCGCCGCACGGCGAGCCGCACCGCGGCCACCGAGGGTGGGATCCGCGCCATCTACCCCCCGATCGCCGGCTGCGAGCCGTGCACCCGGGTCACCCACGCGTCCGGGTCGCCCAGCTCGTCGAGCCGGGGCAGGGTCAGCGGCGAGTCGAAGATCTTGTTGAAGCCCTCCATGCCGACCCGCTCGACCACGCCGTGCACGAACTTGCGGCCCTCCGCGTACTGCCGCATCTTCACCTCGATGCCGAGCAGGCGGCGGATCGCCTTTTCCAGCGGGTTGCCGCTCTCGCGGCGGCGGTTGAACTTGGCCCGGATCGACTCGACGCTCGGGATGACGTCGGGGCCGACGCCGTCCATCACGAACTCGGCGTGCCCTTCGAGCAGCGTCATCAGCGCGGTCAGCCGGTCGAGCACGGCTTTCTGCCCCGGTGTCTGCACGATGTCGAGCACCGAGGAGCGCGACTCGGGGTCGCGCAGCGCGTCGGAGAGGGTGGCCACGCCGCGGCGCATGCGCTCGAGGATGTGCTCGGTGCTCTGCGACGCGTCGACGAAGGCCTGCACCTCGCCGAGGAAGTAGCCCCGCATCCACGGCACGGCCGTGAACTGGGTGCGGTGGGTGACCTCGTGCAGGCAGACCCAGAGCCGGAAGTCGCGCGGGTCGGCGCCGAGCTTGCGCTCGACCTCGACGATGTTCGGCGCGTTCAGCAGCAGCTGACCGGGGTTGCCGGAGAACACCTCATATTGCCCCAGCACTCGGCCGGAGAGATAGGCCAGGATCGTGCCGGCCTGCACGCCGGTGACCCGCGAGCCGATCGCGTCGGCCAGCCCGCCCGGCTGCTTGTCGCCGGACAGCCGGGTGACCAGCGGAATGATCACCTGTTTGAGGCCCTCGATGTTGGTCGCCGCCCAGTCCTTGCGGTCGACCACCCGCACCGGCGGCACCTCGATCTGCGAGCTCAGTCCCGTATAAGCGGCGACGTGTCCCGCCGCCTCGTCGGTGAGCGCCCGCAACTCGGCGACCACCGCCATCGCATCGTCGTAGGAGACCGCGGGCCCGGATTTCGACAGCGCGCCAGCGGTCGCGGCGGCCAGATCCCAATCAACGAACTGCGCCATGCACCCCACCGTACCCGCGGATTTCCAGCACCCACCTCAGGAAAAACCCCCCATCCGACCGCCCCACCGCCGCCCTTGACCGGACTGAAGGCTTTTTGACTAGCACCCGCACGAAACGAGACGTGCCGGGACCTTGTCGAGCGCCGCCCGCGCCGTCACAGCGTTCCCGGACCCGCTGGCCATGATCGCGAAGACCAGCAACCGCCCCTCCTCGGTGGTCACCACCCCCGCCATCGTGTTGACCCCGCTGAGCGTGCCCGTCTTGGCCCGTACGACCCCCTGGCCGATCCGGTTCGCCTGCGGCGCCACGAAGCGCTTGGTCATGGTCCCCGACCATCCGGCCACCGGCAGCCCACCGAAGACGCTGCTCAGCGCCGGCTCCTGCCCACTGGCGGCCAGGGACAGCAGCTGGGTCAGCATGGTCGGGCTGATCCCGTTGTTCCGGGAGAGCCCGCTCGCGTCGTACAGATCCGCCTCGTCCCCCGGAAGCCCCAGGTCGTCCATCTTCTTCACGATGGCGTCGGTGGCGGCGTCGAACGTCGCCGGCTGCCCCGCCGCGAGCGCCACCTGCCGCCCGAGCACATCGGCCATGGTGTTGTCGCTCTGCTCCAGCATCCAGTCGGTGAGCTGCACCATCGGCGGCGACTGGACCACACCGAGCTGCTGGCCCGCCGCCGGCGCCTTACCCCTCTTCACGGTCGTCGCCGGCACCCCCAGCTGCTTCGCGAACGCCTTACCGGCCGCGATCGCCGGATCCGGATAGCGCGGATCCCCGCCGAACTCGTTGTGCACCGGCTTGATCCGCCCCGCGTTGGTCATCAGCGACTGGATCCGCGACACCTGCCCGCCGGGCGAGATGTCGGACGAGTCCCACCCGACCGCCGTCTCGGGCCCACTGAACAACGAGGTATCGATGGTCACCTTGGTCGGCTTGACCGCACCCAGCGCCTTCTTGACCTGCGCGGCCAGCTGATCGAGCCGAGCCGCCCCCGGGAACTGCCCCTTCGCGCCCACTGACAATGACGGATCCCCACCACCGACCAGAACGACCTCACCCGGCGCGCTCCCCGCCACGGCCCGGGTGCTCAGCCGATAGGCGGCCCCCCGAGCCGACAGCACAGCCGCCGCGGTGAGCAGCTTCGTCGTGGACGCCGGCGTGGTCATGGTGTCCGCGTTCCGCGCGTAGAGCACCTGCCCCGAGGCCACATCCAGCACGCGGACATGCACCTTGTTCCCCAGCGCCGCCGACCCCACGAGCGGATCGAGCGCCTTCTTGACCCCGGCCGCCGTCAGAGCCGTACCTCCACCATCGGCCGCCGCCAACACCGGCGTAGGAGCAGCTTCCGGCGTGGGCGCCGCCGTCGTAGGCGGCGCCACAGTCGGCTCAGCTCCCAGCCATCCGTCAACAGGCCCCGGCCGAACGATCCCCACGACTCCGGCGAAGACCACCAAAACCGCTAAAACCGCAAAGACCCATTTTGTACGCGTCCTCCGACCACCACCGGGCTCTTCGAGGCGAGGTCCGTCGTTGGTCCCGGCCGTAGGGCCGGCTGCGGGCTGACCTGCGGGCTCACGCACAAAGGCCCGAGCTTCGACGCCGCCCCCACCGGCTTTGAGCTCCCCACCACCGGCCACATGCGTCGCCAGATCAACGGTCGCCCCGCCGGGCCCACCCGCGACAACTTGCGTCACATCAGCACCGGAGGAAGAGCCACTCCCGGCGCCCGACGGCTTTCCGCCATAGACGTTCCCGCCCGGCGCCGGCCCTTCCGCTTGCTCGACAGCACCCGCCTTCGGCCCGCCGTAGACGCTTCCACCGGCCGCCTTCTCACCCTGCCCAGCACCGCGCAGAGCCGGCCCGGCGACCTGAGCCGGCCCGGCGACCTGAGCCGGCCCGGCGACCTGAGCCGGCCCGGAAGCCTGAGCCGGCCCGGCGACCTGAGCCGCACCACCCGGCCGACCCGCAGCCGCCTCCGGCTGGGTGGCGCTGCCGTAAAGACCCGTTTCCAAGGGCCGCTGCTGGACTGAGGGCCCCCCATAGACGCCACCGGCGGGCCGAGTGGCCTGGCCAGCACCGTCAGGTCCGTGATCGCCGCCTGTCCGTGCAGCCCCGCCGGGCCCACCCGAACCTGCCCGCGGCCCAGGCTGACCATCAGCGCGCGCCGGCCCGCCGTAAACGCCACCCCCACGAGCCCCGTCCGGAGAGATCAGATCACCGAGCGCTTGCGCCGCACTACCGAAGACACCAGCGTCCGCCGCCGCCCCAGAAGGCGCGGCACCGCCCACCTGACCCGGCGCGCCGTAGAGACCCGGCCGCTCCCCGGAGGAAGGCCGCCCCCGATCGCCCGCCGATACCACCTGACCGCCGGCGGGAGTGTTTACCGCCCCGCCATAGACACCACCGGCACGCTGACTTTCTTGACCGGCACCCCCAGCCGGGCCATCTTGCCCCGGCGCCACCCGAGGGCTCTCTCGACCGGCCGCCGCCCCAGAGCCCTCTCGACCGGCCGCCCCAGAGCCCTCTCGACCGGCCGCCGCCCCGGAGCCGTCTCGACCCGACGACGCTGCAAGCTGCCCGGCCGGGCGATCCTTTTCAGCGCCGTCACCTTGACTGCCCGCGGTCGGCCTCCCATAGACGCCACCGCCGCCCGGAGTTCCCGCCGGGTTCTGGCCGCCAGAAGGCTTTTGATCGTTCACGCCGGGGCCCGCGCCCTCAGCGGCCGGCCTGCCGTAGACACCGGGCGCTTGGCCACCCTGCCTTGATCCACCTTGATGCTGGCCGTCGAGTCGACCACCCGGCGTGGGCAGATCGGGCTGCCGAGAGGCGTTGGCCGGACCTCCTTCTCCGGAAGCGCCCGGTGAAGCCTGGCCGTAGACATTGCCGGCCTGGGCCTGGGCCGGCGCCGATCCACCGGCTGGTGGCAGATTCCCCGGCGCTGTCGACCAGGGGCCTTGACCTCGCTCTACCGGAGCAGCAACCGGCTGTTCCGCACTCGCCGACCCACTCGGCCGCCCCGACCGACCTCGATCACCCGCACTTGCCACCTGCTCGAACCAGCCACGGTCCGCGGGGTCACCAGGCTGCCCGGAGCCGCCCGCATGCTGCTCCCCGGGCCCAGAGCCCTCACCCCGCTCGAACGAGGGTCCGTCAGGCCGCCCCATCGCAGATCCGCCTGACCCCGCGGACGCAGAACCGCTCGGCCGCGCAGGCTCGGCGTTGTCAGAATCGGGCCGCACCGGCACGGACTGGCCAGGACGGTCGGCCGCGGCGCCACGCGGCTCGGACACGGTGACCTGCTGGTCGGCTGCGCCGCCGCTGGTGGGCGCCCCGGGCTGATCCGGACCTTCGACAGGCACCGAGCCGGCCGCACGCTCGACGGAAGCCGAACCGGGCGCACGATCTGCAGGTCCCGAACCGGGCGCACGGTCAACGGGCGCCGAGGCCGGCCCGCGATCGGCAGGTGCCGGTTCGGCCGGGCGATCGACGGGAGCCGCGCCGGTCACCTGACCGGAGGCGCGATTCGTTCCGGGCGGGTCCGTTGCCGGGACGGCGGGTGTGGGCTGGTCATGCGGGTGCACCTGTCGATCTTCCGACTCGGCGCGCGGAGCGTGGGGTTCTTGTCGTATATCGGGCGCGGGCTCCGCCCGTACCGGTGAATGGGTTTGGGGTGATGAATGAGGACCAACCATGACATTGAGGTTGTCGTGATCGGCATTGTCCTTCGGAGTGGGCGAAGTAACGTTGCCGCCCTCCGTTGACGGGTTACCGTTTTTGGGGTCGTCATGCGACCCGGACACGCCGTCATGCCGGGGACCGTCGTGTGAATCTTGCCTCCCCACGAGCCCCTCCTAGTACGCGGCGTCGGACTTAGGGGAGACTAGCGACATCCGGCACACCGTTGCGCGCGGATCTCACCGCCCGCCGGACCGGTCTTCTCTTCAGCGGGCGAACAAGGGAGCAGATAAATGGATTTCGACGTATTGGTTGAGATCCCCAAGGGCCAGCGCAACAAGTACGAAGTCGACCACAAGACGGGTCGCATCCGGCTGGACCGGACGCTCTTCACCGCGACGCAGTACCCGGCCGACTACGGCTTCATCGAGGGCACCCTGGGCCAGGACGGTGACCCCTTGGACGCGCTCGTGCTGGTGCAGGAGCCGACCTTCCCCGGCTGCCTCATCCGGGCCCGGGCGATCGGCATGTACCGCATGACCGACGAGAAGGGCCGCGACGACAAGGTCCTCTGCGTGCCGTTCGAGGACCCGCGCCAGGAGCACCTGCGCGACATCCAC
This sequence comes from Actinoplanes sp. NPDC000266, assembly GCF_042899005.1. Lineage (NCBI taxonomy): Bacteria > Bacillati > Actinomycetota > Actinomycetes > Micromonosporales > Micromonosporaceae > Actinoplanes > Actinoplanes sp. NPDC000266. The sequence goes on along the minus strand of NZ_JBIAZI010000009.1, from coordinate 371,674 downwards.
CACCTGGGCGAGTTCGACCGGATGGAGATCCAGCACTTCTTCACGGTCTACAAGGACCTGGAGCCCGGCAAGTCAGTCGAGGGCGCCACCTGGACCGGCCGCGTCGAGGCCGAGGAGGAGATCCTGGCCTCCTTCAAGCGGGCCGAGGCCGCCGAGGCCGAGGGCCACGAGCACTGAGAAGACCGATGAGAGCGGCCGCGTCGTCGATGCGGCCGCTCTTGGTCAAAGGCTGATGTTCCCCACCGCGTCGTAGAGGCCCACGACCGCGCACGCCACCGGGATCACCGACACCACGACCAAGGTGTCCAGCAGGTCGGCGGCCCGGCCCAGATAGGGCGACGGAGGCTTGCGGGAGTACGTCGCCCCGGCCACCACCGTGATCAGCGCGAGGGCCAGCGCGGCCCCGGTCAGGCCGAGCAGCATCGCCGGGCCCGCACCGCGCAGCAGGTCGGCGCCGAGCGCGGCCACGCCGGCCAGGCCGCCCACGACCAGCGGCACCCGCTGGCGCAGGGTCACGAACAGGCGCGAGCGCAGCAGCAGCGCCGCCGCCGACACCGCGATCAGGATGCGGGCCGAGAGCGTGCCCGCCACCGCCAGCACCCCGAACGCCGCCACCGCGAGCACCGCGTGCCCGAGCAGCATGCCCGCCAGCAGCTCTTCCGTGCGGGTCACGGCCGCGAAGACGGTGGCCCGGTCGGGGCGGTCGCGGGAGGCGTCGAGCGAGATGGCGCCGGTGAAGCCCTCCGACGCGTCGGTGCCGGTGGGCAGGGTGACCGGTGGCGTGGGCATCTTGCCGAAGCGGATCGCCAGCAGCGGCAGCGCGCCGATGCCGCAGACCAGGGCCGAGATCAGCACCGCGGCCGCGCCCGGGGCGTCGGTGACCATCGCGACCAGGGCGGTCAGCGCGCCGAAGAGCCCGACCACCCCGCCGGCCGTGAACAGGCGCAGCGACGCCGCCACGCCCACCCCGCCGAGCGCCGCGATCAGCAGCAGCGCCACCGAGCCGGCGAGCAGCTCGGAGCCGCCGAGCCAGGGCAGCAGCCCGAACACGCCGACCCGGTCGTCGGTGGCGACGAGCACCGCGCCGCCCGCGAAGGCGTACGGCATCGCATAGGCCCCCAGGGCGGCGCCGGCGCGCGCGTCGCCGTACGCCCGGGACGCCGTCACCCCCGCGAGCGCGAGGATCACCGCGAGCCCGAGCCCCGCGAAGGCCGCGCCCGGCCAGTCGGGGCCGGCCGCGAGGACCGCGATCAGCCCGATCGCCAGCAGCGCCCCGGCCGCGACCAGCGTGGCCGTGCGGGTGGAGGCCGGCGTCCAGGAGCTGCCGCGGCGGCGGGCGCCCTCGGCGATCGCCTCGACCACGTCGTCGTACTCGAGCTCGGGCCACTCGTCGTGGGCCGGTACGAGATGGAGCACCTCGCCGTCGCGTACACCCTGGGGGAAAAGACCTTGGGTCGTGGCCAGCGCGACCCCGTCGGTGCGCCGCAGCACCCACCCGCCGTGTTTCTCGCCGTCGTCGGCCAGGCCCTCGCCGGCGTGCCGCAGCACCTCGGGCAGCAGCTCGGCCAGCGCCACGTGCTCGGGCAGCGCCACGTCGATGCGGCGCTGCGGAGCACTGATGGTGACGCGAGCCAACCCGATGCTCATGATCGTCGACTCCTGAAAAAAGAGGTGAATGCGCCAGCTAGCCGACTTTACCTACGATGGGCCACACGGGGGCGTACACCAATGTGGACGAAAAGGACATAAATCGGCATGAGTACGGTGGTGATCAAACGGTCGGCACGGCGTCCGGCGCCGGAGATTCCGACCGGGGAGATCGCTGTCGAGCCGCCACCCGAGATCCCGCAACAGACCGGCGGCCGCTGGCAGCAGGCCATGATGGCGCTGCCCATGCTCGGCGGCTCGGTCGCCATGGCGATGATGATGGGACAGGGCCGCGGCGGTGCGTACTCCTATGTGATCGGTGGCCTGTTCGGCATCTCCTCGATCGCCATGCTCACCACCAGCTTCGGCGCGAGCGGCTCGCCCAAGAAGGCCGAGATGATGGCCGCCCGCCGCGAATATCTGCGCCATCTGGCCGGCCTGCGCCGCCGCGTGCGTGAGACCGCCGACATGCAGCGCGTCGGCCTGCTCTACCGCCATCCCGACCCGGCCAAGCTCTGGTCGACCGCGAACAGCCACCGGGTCTGGGAGAGGCGCGTCAGCGATCCCGATTTCGGTGTCGTACGCCTGGCGGTCGGCCCACAGACCTTGGCGACGCCCCTGATTCCGCCGGTCACGCGGCCGCTCGACGAGCTCGAGCCGATGACCGCGGGCGCCCTGCGGCGCTTCCTCGACGCGTACTCCGTGGTCCCCGATCTGCCCGTCGCGGCCTCGCTGCGCAGCTTCGCGCGGGTCTTCCTGCGCGGCGAAAAAGCAGTGCACGACCTGACCCGCGCCGTGGTCTGCCAGCTCGCCACCTTCCACGCGCCCGACGACCTGATCGTCGCGGTCTGCGCCGGCCCCGAGCGCCGGGCCGAGTGGGAATGGATCAAGTGGCTTCCGCACAACCTCCATCCGGCCCGGACCGACGCGCTCGGCCATGTGCGGCTCGTCGCCAGCTCCGGGCCCGATCTGGAGAAACTGCTCGAGGACGTGATCGGCAACCGGCCGCGGTTCAACCCGATGGCCACCAGTGCCGGCTCCCCTCATGTGGTGATCGTGCTCGACGGCGCCGACCTGCGCGGCGCCACCCAGCTCGACGACGGCATCGACGGCGTGACGGTGCTCGACCTCGACGAGCAGCCGCCGCGCCTGCTCGACCGGTCGCTGCTGGTGCTCGAGGTCGCCCGGGCCGGCGGCCGGCGGGTGCTCAACACCTATTCGATGGAGCACGAGGCCGAGGTCGGCACGCCCGACCGGCTCAGCGTCGAGCAGGCCGAGGCGGTCGCCCGGCGGTTGTCGCCGCTGCGGCTGGCCGCGATGTCGAAGTCGTCGGACACCCCGCTCGCGGCCGAGATGGGCCTGGCCGACCTGCTCGGCATCGGCGATCCCGAGACGTTCAGCGTGTCGCGGGCCTGGATGCCCCGGCCCAACCGCGACAAGCTGCGCGTGCCGATCGGCGTGGGTGCGGACGGCAGCCCCATCGAGCTCGACCTGAAGGAGTCCGCCCAGGACGGTATGGGCCCGCACGGCCTGCTCATCGGGGCCACCGGATCGGGCAAGTCGGAGCTGCTGCGCACCCTGGTGCTGGCCCTGGCCACCACACACTCGTCGGAGACGCTGAACTTCGTCCTGATCGACTTCAAGGGCGGCGCGACCTTCGCCTCGCTCGACCGGCTGCCGCACACCGCCGCCGTGATCACCAACCTGGCCGACGAGCTGCCGCTGGTCGACCGCATGGTGGACGCGATCGACGGCGAAATGGTCCGGCGGCAGGAGGTGCTGCGCAAGGCCGGCAACTACGCGAGCCTGCGCGACTACGAGAAGGCCCGTGCCGGTGGCGCCGCGCTGCCGCCGCTGCCGTCGCTGCTGGTCATCTGTGACGAGTTCTCCGAGCTGCTGTCGGCCAAGCCCGACTTCATCGACCTGTTCGTCCAGATCGGACGGCTGGGCCGCTCGCTCGGCGTCCATCTGCTGCTGGCCAGCCAGCGGCTGGAGGAGGGCCGGCTGCGCGGGCTCGACACCCATCTGTCCTATCGGGTGGGTCTGCGGACCTTCTCGGCGCTGGAGTCGCGGGCGGTCCTGGGCGTCCCGGACGCGTACGAGCTGCCGCGCTCGCCCGGTCACGGCTATCTGAAGTTCGGCACCGAGCCTCTCCTGCGCTTCAAGGCGGCGTACGTCTCGGGACCGTTGCCCAAGGCGAGCGCCCGCGCCGCCGCCGGTGGCGCCGGTGCCGATCCGCAGGTGCTGGCGTACACGACCCGCTACATCCCCGCGCCGAAGCCGGTGAAGCCGGTCGAGCCGCAACCCGAGCTGACCCCGGCCGGCGAGAGCGTGCTCGACGTGATGGTCGACCGGCTCGGCGGGCAGGGACCGCCGGCGCATCAGGTCTGGCTGCCGCCGCTCACCCAGTCGGCCGCGCTCGACGAGTTGCTCGGCCCGGTCGTCGCCGATCCGGCCCGCGGCCTCGCGTTCGCCAACCCCGAGCTGCACGGCGCCCTCCAGGTGCCGATCGCGCTGGTCGACCGGCCCCGCGAGCAGGTGCGCGAGGTGATGTGGCTCCAACTGTCGGGCGCGGCCGGTCACGTGGCCGTGGTCGGCTCGACGCTGAGCGGCAAGTCGACGGCGCTGCGCTCGATGATCTGCGGGCTGGCCCTGACACACACCCCGGCCGAGGTGCAGGTCTACTGCCTCGACTTCGGCGGCGGTTCGCTGGGCACGCTGCGCGATCTCCCGCACGTCGGCGGGGTGGCGGGCCGTCTCGACACGGTGGGCGTCCGGCGTACGGTCGGTGAGGTCTCCACTCTGTTGTCCGAGCGCGAGGCGCGCTTCGCGAGCCTGGGCATCGACTCGATGGCGTCGTACCGGCGCCGCCGGGCCAACCCGGCCAACCCGAGCCCCGACGACGACCCCTTCGGCGATGTCTTCCTGGTCGTGGACGGCTGGTCGACCGTTCGCAAGGAGTTCGAGGAGCTCGATCCGGTCATCACCGACATCGCGACCCGGGGCCTCTCCTACGGCATCCACGTGGTCGCGTCCAGTTCACGGTGGATGGACTTCCGGCCCGGCATCCGCGACCTGTTCGGCTCGCGGGTCGAGCTGCGGCTCGGCGACCCGAGCGACTCGTCGATCAACCGGCGGGCCGCGATGAGCGTGCCGGAGAAGCCGGGCCGCGGCATCAAGGAGCACCCGACCGACAAGAACAAGGCGCTGCACCTTCTTACTGTGCGGCCCGAGCTCAGCACGCTGGCCGACACGAGCGACCTGGTCAAGGAGATCGCGGCCAACTGGCACGGCCCGTCCGCGCCCAAGGTGCGCCTGCTGCCCGCCCTCGTTCCGTACGAGGACCTCGAGGCCGGCGCCGGCACCGGCCTGCGCATGCCGATCGGCCTGGCCGAGGCCGACCTGCGGCCCGTCGAGATCGACTTCGCCTCCGATCCGCACTTCCTGCTCTTCGGTGACGCCGAGTGCGGCAAGTCGACATTCCTGCGAACCCTCGCCACCACGATCACCCAGCGGTTCGCGCCCGAGGAGGCCCGGATCATCCTGGTCGACTACCGGCGCAGCCTGATGGACCTGCCCGAGACGGAACACCGCATCGGCTACGGCATCCAGGCGCCCAAGACCTTGGAGCTGATGCAGTCGGTGGCGGGATACATGGAGCGCCGGCTGCCCGGGCCGGACGTGACCGCCCAGCAGCTGCGCGACCGGTCCTGGTGGACCGGGCCCGAGCTGTTCGTGCTGGTCGACGACTACGACCTGGTCGTGGCCGGCCCGGCCAACCCGCTCACGCCGCTGCTCGAATATCTGCCGCAGGCGCGCGACATCGGCCTGCACCTGATCCTCACCCGGCGGGCCGGCGGCGCCGGGCGGTCGCTCTACGAGCCGATCATCCAGCGGCTGCGGGAGCTGTCGGCGCCCGGCCTGGTGATGTCCGGCCCGTCCGACGAGGGCCCGCTGATCGGCCCGATCCGGCCGGCGCTGATGCCACCGGGGCGTGGGCGCCTGCTCACACGGCGTGAGGGAGTGCGCCTGATCCAGTTGGCGCACCTGCCCCCGTTCTGAGCCGGCCACACAATTGACAGACTGCCGGTGCGACTGACATCGACCGATCGCGACCAACAGGCGCGGTTTCGGAGTAATCTGCATCGACCGTCCGGACCGAGAATGGCGATGCGACCGTGAGCGTTGCGAGCAGGAAGTCATGGCGTGCACCCACCAGTGCCCGCCGGCTGCTGGCCGCCGCCGTCGCCGGAGTGTTCGCGCTGGGCCTTCCGGCCACGCCGGCCCACGCCGAGCCGGCCCCGCTGCTCTCCGATTCGGTCCGCGACGACGAGTGGCATCTGGAGACCCTCGACGTCCCCGACGCGTGGACCTACGCCGACGGCGCCGGCGTGACCGTGGCGGTCATCGACTCCGGCGTCGACGCGACCCACCCCGACCTCCAGGGCCAGGTTCTTCCCGGTCACGACTTCGTCGACCCGAAAGGCGACGGCGACAACGATCTGGTCGGACACGGCACCACGGTCTCGGCCATCATCGCCGGCCGCGACGACGACCAGAACGGCGTCGTCGGCATAGCGCCCAAGGCCAAGATTCTTCCGGTACGGGTCCTGGACGAGGACAACCGCTACGACGACGCCCTGATCGTCGCGCGGGGTGTGCGCTGGGCGGTCGACCACGGCGCCCGGGTCATCAACCTCTCCCTCGGCGGCAACGGCAGCAGCGCCGCCCTGGCCGCCGCCCTCGACTACGCGTTCGCCAAGGACGTCGTGGTGATCGCCTGCACGGGCAACACGAGCGCCTCCTCGGGCACCGACGTGTGGTATCCGGCTCGCGAGCCCGGCGTGCTCGCGGTGGCCGGCACGGAGCGCGACGGCACGTCGCTGTGGTCGGGCTCGATCACCGGCAAGGAAACGGTGGTCACCGCCCCCGCCACCCAGCTGGTCGGCGCCCGCTCGGGCGGCACCTACTGGAAGGTCCAGGGCACCAGCTTCGCCGCGCCGATGGTCTCGGCGACGGCCGCCCTGATCCGTTCCCGCTGGCCCGAGATGCCGGCCGGCGAGGTCATCAACCGCATCATCCGCACGGCCAAAGACCTGGGCACACCCGGCCGCGACACCACCTTCGGCTACGGCATGGTCAACCCGGTGGCCGCGCTGACCGCCTCGCTGCCGGCCGTGCTCGACAACCCGCTCGACACCAACCCGTCGCCCGGCGTCGCCCGGTTCGGCAGCGCCCCGGTCCCCGGCCAGGCCCAGTCGGCCCCCGACGCCCTGACCCCGCTGACCCCGCGCACCGAGGGCGAGGATTCGGGCGGCGGCGCCGCCCCGATCATCGCCACCCCGGTCTCCTCCCACCGCAACTGGTGGGCCGCCGCCACCCTCTTCCTCGTCTCGGCCGTAGCGGCGCTCCTGACGATCCGCCGCTTCGCCGGCACCACCTGAGGCCGCCGAGGTCCGGGAGCAGCCCTTCTAAGCGCAGTCGCCGGTCTTGACGCCTCGGGTGCGGGTGACACCGGCCGAGGCGACCGGGGCGGCCTCGGCCGCGGTGAGGGCGAAGCCCGTGTTCTTGTCGTCGGCGGCGGCCGCGAAGATGACGCCGACCACCTGGCCGTTGGGGTTGATCAGAGGGCCGCCGGAGTTGCCGCTGCGCACCAGCGAGCGGATCGTGTAGATCTCGCGGGTCACGTCGCGGGACTCGTAGATGTCGGGGCCGGTGATGTCGCCGACGTCGCGCACCCGGGCCGACTGGGCGTCGTACGGGCCGTCCTGGGGATAGCCGAGGACGATCGCGCTGGCGCCGGTGGCCGCCTGCTTCTTGACGAACGGCATCACCGGGGCGCTCAGGCCGGGCACGTAGAGCACCGCCAGGTCACGCTCGGGGTCGTAGACGACGACCGTCGCGTCCTCGCGCCGGCCGTTGACCTCCACCGTCACGTCGCGGGTGCCGGCCACCACGTGGGCGTTCGTCATCACGCGCTCGTTGGAGTAGACGAAGCCGGAGCCCTCGATGCGCCGGGAGCAGCTCGGCGCCGTACCCAGGACCTTGATGACCGACCTTTTGCTCTTCTGCACCACGGCCGAGTTCTTCAGCGCCGGGTCGGGCGCCGCCACCTGCCGGGCCTCCGTGCGGGCCAGGCCGCCGAACACGTCGGGGAAGCCGTTGGTGTTCAGGGTCTCGCTCAGCGCCGACGAGAGGTCCTGCACCTGCTCGGGCATCAGGTCGTTCACGCCGCGCAGGATCGCGCTGTTGCGCACCTCGCGGTTGAGCCCCTCGAACGGGGTGGTGCTCAGCGGCACCGCGATCAGCCAGGCCACGACCAGCACCGACAGCAGCGAGATGACCGCGCCGCCCGCGTCGTCGACCATCTGGAGCGGCTTGTTGGTGATGGCCTGGCGCAGCCTTATGCCGACCCAGCCGGCCAGGGTCAGGCCGAGCACCGCCAGCGCGAAGATGACCACCAGGGAGACGACCAGGCGGGCCCAGTCGTCGGTGAACCGTTCGGCGATCAGCGGCCCCAGCTGGAGGCCGATCAGCATGCCGCTGAAGAAACCGCCGAGCGAGAGCGCGCCGATGACGAAACCCTGGCGGTAACCGCTGATCGCGAAGACCAGCATGAGCACGATCAGGAGGACATCGACCACGGGCACTCACTCAGAGTAGAAGTGCTGGGCCACTGCCGGCTCACGGCAGAACCTCGTCCGGCCCGCCGGCCCGGGTGGCCGGCACCGGGGCCGCCGCGTCCGGCAGGTCGACCAGAGCGCCCGGCTCCCACGGTTTCGTCCAGCCACCCATGTCGAGCAACGTCGAGATCACCCCTGCCGTGAAGCCCCAGACCAGCATCCCCCTGACCTGGAAGGCCGGGCCGACCCAGCCGCTGGGATGCCGCACCCGGATACGGTTCGCGGGGTCTACCAGTTCACCGATGGGCAACCTCGCCACATGGGCGACCTCGGCCGGCTCCCGCGGGCAGACCTTGTGGGGGTGGCGCCACCAGGCCAGGACCGGGGTCACCACGAAGCCGCTGACCGGGATGTAGAGCTCGGGGAGCTCGCACAGCACCTCGGCCGTGGACGGGTCGAGACCGACCTCCTCGTTGGCCTCGCGCAGCGCGGTGGCCGCGGCGTCGGCGTCCTCGGGGTCGGTGCCGCCGCCGGGGAAGGCGACCTGGCCGGCGTGGTTGCGCATGGTGGCGGCCCGCTGGAGCACCAGCAGGTCGGGCCCGTCGGGCCCGTCGCCGAAAAGCACGAGGACCGCGCTGGGCCGGCCGACACCCGCCGGCGCGCGCAGAGGAGTGAAGTCTTCGCTGCGCACGCTGGAGACGCGGGACAGCAGCGGTTGGAACCAGGACGGAAGATCGGCGGGGATCACACGGCCACCTTTACGCCCAGGAGCTTGTCAACCTGCTGGGCCAGGGTCGCCGCGTTCAGGGGCAGGATGTGCACGGTCGACTTGCCGTCCGCGTCGAGGAAGACGGTGACCGGCAGGTTGATGCGCTCCAGCTCGTGCACCAGTTTCTGGTCGGCGTCGAAGAGGGTCGGCATCGTGACGCCCTTCTCGGAGGCGAAGTCCGCGCCGTTGGAACGGCTGTCACCGGTGTCGACGCCGATCACCGTCACCTTTCCCGTGTCGGACAGCTTCTGCATGACCGGCAGCTCGGCCCGGCAGGGCCCGCACCAGGACGCCCACATGTTGATCACGGCGGGGCCCTTCAGGGAGCGCAGCGAGATCGAGGAGTCCCCGGTGAAGCAGGGCAGGCTCAGATCCGGCAGATCGTTGGGAGACCCGGCGCCGGTCAGTTGAGAGCAGTCGTCGAAGGGGGAGGCCGGCTCGTCGCTGCCGCAGGCGGCGGTGACGGCCAGCAGCAGCACGACGAGAGGCGCCGCCAGCAGGCGCGGGAGCCTCACGGGACGTCCGGGGCGGTCACCGCGGCCGCCGGCACGAGGTCGGGGTCGACGCCGGCGGCGACCGCCAGCTCCCGGGCGCGCGGGCCTTTGAGCAGCTTGGCCGCGGGGGCGGCCTCGGTCGGGCCGGTGCCGTAGGACGGGCACATGGTGGCCAGCGTGCAGGCGCCGCAGGCCGGCTTGCGGGAGTGGCAGACGCGGCGACCGTGGAAGATCACCCGGTGCGACAGCATGGTCCAGTCGCGCTTCTCGATCAGGTCGGCCACCTGGAACTCAATCTTGACCGGGTCGTCCTCCTGCACCCAGCCGAAGCGGTTGGTGAGCCGCCGGAAGTGGGTGTCGACGGTGATGCCGGGCACGCCGAACGCGTTGCCCAGGATCACGTTCGCCGTCTTGCGCCCGATGCCGGGCAGCGACACCAGGTCGTCGAGCTTGCTCGGCAGGACGCCGTCGTAGCGCTCGACCAGCGCGTTACCCAGCTTGATCAACGAATCGGTCTTGGCCCGGAAGAAGCCGGTCGGGCGCAGCGTCTCCTCGAGCCGCGCCCGGTCGGCCGACGCGTAGTCGGCCGGCGTCCGATATCGCTGGAACAGCCCGGGCGTCACCTGGTTGACCCGCACGTCGGTGGTCTGCGCGGACAGGATGGTCGCCACCGCGAGCTCGAGCGGGTTGGTGAAGTCGAGCTCGCAGTGCGCGTCGGGGTGGGTCTCGGCGAGGACCCGGGCCATCTTGCGCGCCCGCCTCTTGCGCCCGATGGGCGTCTCCCCCGCGAACCGCTTGACCGATCGCACCACCAGATCCACCGCTAAAGAGTACGTCGCTCGTCACGCGGCGGGCTTGATCGCACCGTCCGAACCGATGCGCGCGCCCGTCGACGGGAAGTCGGCTGCGCTGAGCTGGGCCATGATCTTCCGGCTCTGCTCGTTCCTGGTGTCCCGGGTCGGCAGGCCGATGTCGTTCATATAGGTGGAGAAGAGCTTGCCACCGGCGTACGACCCGTCCTTGCTCAGCGTGACCTGCAGGATCCCGCCGTACTTGAGCACGCCCGTACGGCTCAGCGTCTTCCCGCCGCCGGCGAAGTTGCCCAGGCTGTAGGCGATCAGCTTGCCCTTGTAGAACTCCATGCCCCGGGCCACGTGCGGCCCGTGCCCGACGACCAGGTCGGCCCCGGCGTCGATCACCGCGTGGCTGAACTTGATCGGGTCGCCCCGGCTCTCGCCGAAGAAGATCTCGGTGCCCGGCTTCACGTGCTGCTTCTCGGCGCCCTCGGCGCCCAGGTGCGCCTGCACGACGACCAGGTCGGCCTCTTGTTTGGCCTTGGCGACCAGGGCCGCGGCCCCCTCGACGTCGTTCAGGTTGTTCAGGCCGGTGTACGGCGCGAAGCCGACCACCGCGACCTTGACGCCCTTGACGTCGACGACGGTGATCTCCTCGGAGTTGCCGGTCGCCTTGATGCCGGCCTCGTCGAGGGCGTCCCGCGTGTTGGCCGCGCCCTTGGTCCCGAAGTCCTTGGCGTGGTTGTTCGCCGTGTTGACGAGGTCGAAGCCGGCGTCCTTGAGGTGCTGGACGTACGACGGCGGCGACCGGAACGCGAAGCAGTTGCCCGAGCCCGGCCCGCACTTGGAGGTGCCGGTGTCCTCGGTGAGCGGCTGCTCGAGATTTCCCATCACCAGATCGGAGGCGAGGCTCGCCTTCACCGAGTCGAAGAAGCCCTTGCCGTTGTTCGGCGGCATCTTGCTCGGGGCGTTGCTCATCATGATGTCGCCGGTCGCGGAGAGTGTGATGGTGTCGTCCGCCACCACCTGACCCGACTCGGTGGTGGGCGCCGGCTTGCCCGAGGCGGGCTTGGACGCGGGCGCCGCGGCGGCTCCGGGCGGCTGCCATTGCGAGTCTCCGGAACCGTCGTCGCGATTCGCGAAGGCGACACTTCCGGCGGCTATACCGGCCAAAGCCGCCAGGACAATCGTGATTGTCAGGACAGGGCGGCCGAAAAGACCCTGCCTTCGATGCGGGGGGTGGGAATTCATCGACCGCGACGATACCTTCGGGTTGCTACGCGGACGACCCGTCGAATGGCTCGTCGTCGCCCACCTGAAGCGACGAAATGCACAGCCCGTCACGGTCGGAACGGTTACCCTGCGGTATTCAGATCAAGGGGTGCCCGCCCGATTCCCGCCCGCGTGCGCCTAGACTGATCGAGCGCAGGCGTTGCGCGTGTTCGGAGGTGCGCAGATGGATGAGGTACTGGCGCGCAGCGGAATCTTCCAGGGTGTTGACCCGGAGGCGGCCGAGGCGCTCGCCAAGGAGATGGACACGGTCGAAGTCCGTAAGGGCGACGTCCTGTTCAACGAGGGCGAGGCCGGTGACAGCCTGTACATCGTGCTGTCCGGCAAGATCAAGCTGGGACGCCGTGCCGCGGACGGCCGGCAGAACCTGGTTTCGATCATGGGCCCCTCCGACATGGTCGGCGAGCTGTCCCTGTTCGACCCCGGTCCCCGCACGGCCACCGCGACCGCGGTGACCGACGCCCGGCTGGCCCGGCTCAAGAAGACGTCGTTGCGCCCGTGGCTCAACAACCGCCCGGAGATCGCCGAGCAGCTCCTGCGGGTGCTGGCCCGTCGTCTGCGGCGCACCAACGACGCGCTGGCCGACCTGATCTTCACGGACGTGCCCGGCCGCGTGGCGAAAAACCTGCTCCAGATGGCCGGTCGTTTCGGCACCCGCGACGGCGGTGTGCTGCGGGTCACCCACGACCTCACCCAGGAGGAGCTGGCCCAGCTCGTCGGCGCGTCCCGCGAGACGGTGAACAAGGCCCTGGCCGACTTCGCCTCCCGCGCGTGGCTGCGGCTCGACGGCAAGAGCGTCATCATTCTCGACCCCGAGCGCCTCGCTCGGCGGGCCCGAGTCTGAGGTTCCCGTCTTTGAGGGGCTGCCCAAGCGGGTAGCCCCTCAAACGCGTCTTTCGCATCCGTGTCGCACCTACTCGACCACTCGTTGTGGAGGTGGTCGAGAGGCACCGGCGGATACGAGAGGGCGCGGCTTTGAACATGGTGGGGGGCGTACAGCAGCGCATCGGGGTGCCTTCGTGACCGTGCTCGATACCGCCCTCGACGCGCGCACCCCCGGCTATCTCGAGGGCTGCGGCACCGCCACGGACCGGCTGGCCCGGCTCGAGGCCGCGCTGGAGGAGGCCCGGGCCGGCGGCGGCGAACGGGCGGTCACCCGGCACCACGCCCGCGGCAAGCTGCTGCCCCGCGAGCGCATCGAGATGCTGCTCGACCAGGACGGCCCGTTCCTCGAGCTCTCGCCGGTGGCCGGCTGGGGCACCGAGTTCCCGGTCGGGGCCGGCGTGGTCACCGGCATCGGCGCGGTCGAGGGCGTCGAATGCATGATCATCGCCACTGATCCCACCGTGGACGGTGGGCCGGTGAACCCGTACGCCGTGGAGAAGATCCGCCGGGCCGCGCGGATCGCCTCCTGCAATCGGCTGCCGCTGGTCAACCTCGTCGAATCGGCCGCCGAGACCGCGCCCGGCGGCCCGCAACCCCGCGGCGGCATCGCCCGCGACCTGAGCCGCCTGGCCGCCGACCGGGTGCCCGCGATCTGCGTCGTCTTCGGACCGGCCGAGGGCATCGCCGCCTATCTGCCCGCGCTCTCCGACTACACGATCACGGTCAAGCCGCAGCCGGCCCGGGCCACCAAGGACGTCGCCGACCAGCTGGCCGAGGACGAGCGGGACGGGCTGCGCCTGGCCCGGCAGTGCGTGCGCCGCCTCAACTGGCGCAAGCGCGGCCCGCGGCCACGCAGCTTCCCGCCGATCGAGCCCAAGTACGACGCCGAGGACCTGCTGGCGCTGACCACCCTCTACGACCCCCGGGAACTGCTCGCCCGCATACTGGACGGCAGCGACTTCGACGAGTTCAAGCCCGCGGTCGGCACCGCCCTGCTGGCCGGCTGGGGTGAGCTGCACGGATATCCGGTCGGCGTGCTGGCCGCCTCGGGCGCGCCGCACACCCCGGCCGAGACACAGAAGGCCGTGCACTTCATCCAGCTCGCCAACGCCACCGACACGTCGCTGCTGCTGATCCAGCGCGACGAGACCGCCGAGTCGTTCGGCCCGGGCGAGATCGACGCGCTCGCGCACTCCACAGTGCCGCTGTTCGCCCTCAACAGCGGCCGCACCGGTGATCCCCGCTTCGCGTTCAGCTGGCCGGCCGACGGCCCGGTGGCGAACGGCGACGACGACGGCACCATCGACCCCCGCGACACGCGTACCGTCCTCGGACTCTGCCTCTCCGCCGCGCACAGCGCGGCCGTCGAGGGCGCCGGGCACATCGGCGTGTTCCGACCCGGAAAGGTAGACCAGTGATCCGACGTCTTCTGGTGGCCGACCGTGGCGAGATCGCCCGCCGGGTGTTCGCCACCTGCCGCCTGGTCGGCATCGAGACGGTCGCCGTCTACTCCGACGCCGATTCCGACGCGCCGCACGTCGGGGAGGCGGACTACGCCGTACGCCTCGACGGCGGCACGCCCCGGTCGTCGTACCTGCGCGGCGACCTGATCATCACCGCCGCCCAGCGCTCGGGGGCGAACGCCATCCACCCCGGCAACGGCGAGCTGGCCGAGGATCCGGACTTCGCCTCGGCCGTGGCCGACGCCGGCATGATCTGGGTCGGCGCGCCGGCCAAGACGCTCGGCATCCTGCGCAGCAAGACCGAGACGAAGGCGCTGGTGGCCGAGGCCCGGGTGCCGGTGCTGCCCAGCTACACCGACCCCGCGCAGGTTCCCGGCTTCCCGGTGCTGATCAAGCCGGACACCGGCAACGGCGGCACCGGCCTGCGCGTAGTCCGCGACGCGACGACGCTGACCGAGGCGATCGCCTCGACCCGCCGCGAGGTGGGCAGCGAGGTCTACTGCGAGCCGTACGTCGAGGACGTACGCCACATCGAGGTGCCGATCCTGGCCGACGAGCAGGGCGCGGTGGTGCCGTTCGGCGAGCGCGAGTGCTCGATCCAGCGCCGCTACCAGAAGATCGTCGAGGAGACGCCGTCGCCGGCCGTCGACCCGGGACTGCGTGAGGAGCTGTGCCGGGCCGCGATCGTGGCCGTGCGCGCCCTGGGCTACGTCGGCGCGGGCGCGGTCGAGTTCCTGCTCGACGCCCGCGGCGACTTCTGGTTCATGGAGCTCACCCCGACGCTGCAGGCCGACCACGCGGTCACCGAGTGCGTCTCGGGCTATGACCTCGTACGCCTGCAGCTGCTGGTCTCCGAGGGCGGCAGCCTGCCCATGCCGGGCCCGCCGCCGATCCGCGGGCACGCGATCGAGGTGCGGGTGTGCGCCGAGGACCCGGCGTACGCCTGGCTGCCGGCCACCGGCACCCTGCACCGCTTCGCCGTGCCCGACGTGGCGAGCCGGTTCCGCCCGCTGCCCGCGCCCGGCCTGCGGCTGGACGCCGGGGTCGAGGACGGCTCGGTGATCGCCGCCCACCAGGACTCCACACTGGCCAAGCTGGTCGCCTGGGCACCGACCCGGCAGGAGGCGGCGCGGATGCTGGCCTCCGCGCTGACCCGCTCGCAGATCCACGGCGTGGCCACCAACCGCGACCTTCTCGTACGGGCTCTGCGGCACCACGCCTTCCGCACGGGCGACGTGGACACCGGCTTCCTCGACCGGCGCCCGGAGGTGTTCGCCCCGCTCCTGTCGGCGGTCGACGCCGTACGCCTGTCGTGCCTGGCCTCGGCCCTGGCCGGCGCCGCCGCCCGGCGCGCCGAGGCGGCCGTGCTCGCGGCCGTGCCGTCGGGCTGGCGCAACGTGCCCTCCGGCTCGCAGACGGCCGTCTACGACGGCCCGGCCGGACCGGTCGAGGTCGGCTATCGGATGAACCGGCACGGCGAGCTGGCCGGCTGGTGGGTGCGCACGGTGGACCCGGAGGAGCTCGACCTGGCCGGGCTGGGCCAGGCGCCGGTGGTCGCCGACTATCCGGAGACGGTGGTCGTGCGGGCCGGCGACGAGCAGGTCGTCCTCGACGTCAACGGCATCCGGCTGACGTTCAACGTGCACCGGGTGGGCGAGGTCTCGTACGTGGACAGTCCGGAGGGCTCGGTGGCGCTGCGGGAGCTGTCCCGCTTCCCGTTGCCGGCGCCCGAGGCCGTCGAGGGCTCGCTGATCGCCCCGCTGCCCGGCGCCGTCCGCCGGGTGCTGGTCGTGCCGGGCCAGCGCGTGCGGGCCGGGGAGCTGCTGCTCACGCTGGAGGCGATGAAGCTGGAGCATCCGGTGCACGCGCCCAGCGCCGGGGTGGTCGCCTCGCTGCCGGTGCACCCGGGCACCGAGGTGGACACCGGCGAGCTGTTAGCGGTCCTGGATCCCGAGTAGGCCGAACAGCCGCTTCCGCTTGGTCTGCTTCGCCGTGCGCACGGTCGGCGTCTCGTCGCCGTGTGAGGATCGCGGCGGCGGGATGTGCTGCGAGGAACCGTCGAGCTGCACGGCGGTGAGCAGGTCGCGCAGCTGCCGGGCGGTCGGCCGCGAGTTGGGGTCGTTGGCCATGCCGTAGCGCAGCACCTGGGTGAGCTGCGGCGGCACGCCGGGCAGATCGGGGATGGGCTGGTTGAACAGGTCCATCAGGGTGATCAGGCTGGGGCTGCGGTCGCCGTCCCAGCGGGGCGGGCGGCCGCGCATCACCGCGTAGAGGGTGGCGCAGAGCGCGTAGACGTCGACCGCGTCGGACGGGTCGTCGTGCCGGAACATCTCCGGCGGCGCGTAGGCCGGGGTGAGCACCTCGAGGGTGACCGACGAGTCGCGCATCTCGCCCAGCACGGCCAGGCCGAAGTCGGCCAGCACGGCCGAGTTGAACTCGGAGTAGAGGATGTTGGCCGGCTTCACGTCGCGGTGCAGCACGCCGTTGGCGTGCGAGTGGATCAGCGCGTCGGAGATCTTGATACCGAGGTCGCGGCCCTCCTCGGCGCCGAGCGGGGCCCGGCGCATCCGGTCGAGGTACGACCCGTCGCACAGCTCCATGATCAGGTAGGGGTGCTGGTCGACGGTCACCCCGACGTCGAACAGGTCGACCACGTGCGGGTGGGAGGACATCTTGCCCGCGGCCCGCGCCTCGCGGAGGAAGCGGGCCTGGTCGCGGTCGCTCTCGAGGCGGCGATTTTCCACCTTGATGGCGACCTCGCGGCCCACCGAGTCCTGCATCGCTCGATAGACGGTCGCATATCCCCCACGGGCCATGACCGACAATCCAGACATGCCGGGCACGTACGGGACCGGCAGTGCTCCGCGAGGTGTCTCGGTCATGAGTCTGAAAATATCCCAGAGGGCCCGGAGATCATCCGGGCACGTCGGACGCGTACGCGACAGTTTCCGGCGGAGGCGGCTCCGAGCCCGCCGACGCGAGCGCGTCGCGCAGATCCTCGGCCGCGCAGCGCTCACTCGTCTGCTCGGTCGAGGACGCCAGCCGGACCGCTTCCTCGGCCGCCTCCCGCGCCTCGTCGTACCGCTGCGCCGCCGCCAGGACCCGCGCGTGGACCATCGCGGCCAGCACGCCGCTGCGCACGTCCTCGGCCGGCACCTCGCGGGCCCGGCCGATCCACGTCATCGCCGTGTCGACCCGGCCGTCGGCCAGCAGGGCCCCGGCGTACGAGGCCAGGGCGTGCCGCCGCGAGAAGAGCAGTGACGGCGTGCCGGTGTCGGTGGCGATCGGCGCCAGCAGCCCGATCGCGGTCGCGGCGTCGCCGGCCCGCAGCCGCGCCTCGGCCAGCAGCACCCGCGGGCCGACCTGGGCCGGGGCGAGCGGGTTGTGCGGCTCGACGGCGGTCATCACCCGGCGCGCGTCGGCCTCGGCCTGTGCCAGGTCGCCACGGTGGAGGGACACGAAGCCGCGCAGCGTGCCGGCCATGCCGAGCAGCAGCGGATGGCCGGTCTTGTCGGCGTAGCCCAGGGCGTCGGTCAGCAGGTCGAAGGCGTGGTCGAACTCGCCCAGCCCGCGGGCGATCGCGCCCCGCACCACCAGCGCCAGGCCACGGCCCCAGTCGTCGGCCACCGCGTTGAAGTCGCGGTAGGCCCGTCGGGCCTCACCGTCGGCCTCGGCCAGCTCGCCGAGCTCGGCCGCCGCGTACGCCTCCACGGCCCGCAGCGTGCCCACCGCCCAGCCCTCGCCGACCCGGTCGCCGAACGGCAGGAAGACCCGGGCCAGCCGCCGCGACTCCTGGAGCCGGCCGGCCAGCAGCCGGGCGAAGGCCGTGGTGCCGCGCAGCCAGGACCGGCCCACCGGGTCGCCCAGCTCGGCGAAGAGCCGCGCCGCCCGGCCGAGCACGGCGTCCGTGCCGGCGAAGTCGCCCCGGGTGGTGGTCACCCAGGCCAGGTTCTGCAGGGCCCAGGCCTGTCCGTGCCGGTCACCGGCGGCCAGCGTGACCTGATAGGCCGCGGCGAACCGGCTGCTGGCCTGGCTGAGCCGGCCGGCCAGGAAGTCGGCCATGCCGAGCCGGCGCATCGCGTTCGCCCGCTCCGGCAGCAGCTCGGCCTCGGTGGCGACCTCGAGCGCCTCCTGCCAGACCGCCACCGCCTTGTTCGTGTCGCCCAGCGCCTCGAGGGCGCGGCCGACCACGAGCAGCGCCTCGGCCTTGCTGACCGGCTCGTCGCCGGCGCTCACGGCGATCTTCTCGCCGTGCTCCAGCGCCTCCTCGGCCCGGCCCAGCCGGAGCAGGGCCCGGGCGTAGACGAGCTGGTCGGGCAGGGGCAGCACGCCGTCCGGCTCGAGGTGGGCGGCGCGTTCCGCGTATTCGATCGAGGCGCCGGGCTCGATGTTGGCCAGCGCCCGCCGGGCCATCCGGCCCAGCGCGGCCACACCCAGTGGCGCCACGTCACGCACGGCGGCGTCCGGCCGCAGGCGTACGGCGTCGGCCAGGTCGACCGCGCACTCGGCGTGGGTGGCCACGAACGCGTCCCGCTCGTTCTCGCTCAGGCTCAGCCGGCTCGCGCTGTCGTAGCCGAGCCGGTCGATCGCCTCGGGCGCCGCCCAGTTGGCCAGGTAGGCGTGCCGGTCGGCCAGGTCGGCCTTGCCGATGCCGGAGTAGGCGGCCTCGCGCATCAGCGGGGTCGTGAAGGCGTAACCGCCGCGGACCCGGTGCAGCATGCGGCGCTGGAGCAGCTCGTCGACCGAGCGCTCGAGCTCGACCGCGGCCACCGCGCCCGGGCGGGCGTCGCTGGCCGCCCGGCGCTCACGCAGCGCCTCGACCACGCCCGAGGGCACGGTGTCGCCGACGACGGCCGCGTCGCGCAGCACCGACCGGGGCTCCGGGGGCAGCGCGTCGATGCGGGCCGCCAGCACCGCGGCCAGGTCGCGGGAGAGCAGCTGCCGGCCGAGCGAGCCGTCGGCCAGCATCCATTTGCCGGCCGCGTTGGCCCCGACGGCCGGGGTGAGCGCGCCCCGCTCCATCAGCAGCGTGACCATCTCGGCCAGATAGAACGGGTTGCCCTGTGCGGTGGCCAGCAGCCGGTCGGTGTCGGGCTGCGGCAGCTTGCCGCCGTTCAGATAGGAGGTGAGCAGCCGCGACGCGTCCGCGCCGCGCAGCGGCGGCAGCGTGTGCACCTCGGCGTCGGCCATCCGGGTCAGCGCGCCCGCGGTGCGCACCAGCTCGGGCCGGCCGAGCAGCAGCACCACCACCGGGCCGTCGAGCATCGAGAGGGTGCGCCCGAGCGCGTCCACGGTCGACGCGGTCGCGTCGTGCAGGTCGTCGACGATGACCACCAGCGGGGTCTCGGCGGCCAGGGCGGAGAGCAGCTCGGCCACCGCGGTCGAGATGGCGTCGGCGTCGAGCCGCTTGGTGGGCTGCCAGTCGGCGCTGGCCGCGGGGCCGACCGGGTTGGCCGGCGCCTCGCCGTAGCCCAGCAGCGCCAGCAGCCGGTCGATGTCGAGCCGGACCGGGTCTCCATCGCGGCTCAGCCGGTTGGCCAGCTTGCGCAGGCGCTCCTCGACGACCGTCCGGCCGACCGTGGAGACCACATCTTTGGGCAGGCCGACCGACTTGCGCACCAGGTCGGCCAGGGGCGCGAACCGGCGGCGCTCGCCGAACGCGCGGCACCGCACCCGCAGCACCCGGGCCCCGGCGTGCGCCGCGTAGCGCCCGTTGCCCACGTCGTAGCCGGCCGCGAGCCGCTTGACCTCGCCCGCGAACCGAGATTTGCCGATGCCGGCCTCGGCCGTCATCACCATGACCCGCGGCGTGCCGGCGTCGATCGCCTCGGCCAGCCGGCCGGCCACCCGGCCGAGCTCGGTCTCGCGGCCGACGAACGGCGCCTCGTCGCCCAGGCCCGACCGGGTGCCGGGCGCGTCGTGCAGGCCGAGCAGCTCGAAGGCGGGCACCGGCTCGCGCTTGCCCTTGAGCCGCAGCGGGCGCAGCTGCCGCCAGGAGGCGATGTGCCGGGTGCCGCCGCTGGTCCGGGAGCCGGCGTAGACGGCGCCGACCGCGGCCGCGTCGGCCAGCCGGGCCGCCGTGTTCACGGTGTCGCCGATGACGGTGTATTCGATGCCGGCCTGCATGCCGGCGACGACCTCGCCGGTGTTGAGGCCGACCCGCAGGCCGAGGGGGGCGCCACCACCGCGCTCGTCGTCCAGCACCCGCCGGACGGCCCGCTGCATGCTCAGGGCCGCGCGCACCGCGCGCTCGGCGTCGTCCTCGTGCGCCACCGGGGCGCCGAAGACGGCCATGATGCCGTCGCCGGTGAGCTTGTCGACGTGGCCGCCGAACGTCTTCACCGCGCCGGCCAGGGCGGCCAGCACCCGGTCGGTGACCGCGCCCACCCGTTCCGGGTCGAGGTCCTCCGACCAGGAGGTGAAGTCGGACAGGTCGCCGAAGAGCACGGTCACGATGCGCCGCTCGGCCGCGGGCAGGGTCGCCGCGGCCGGCAGAGCGGCGCCGCAGTTGTGGCAGAAACGGGCGCCCGGAACGGCGACGGTTCCACACACAGGACAGGTCACAGCCGATCCAACCCGCCTGCGAGTGTTCCTGATTCCCGGTTTTTGTGATTGAGGTAATCGAGTTGGGCCGCGGCCGACCAGACCGCCGCGAACCGCACGGCCGGATCGATGTCGGGATAGACGATGTCGACGACCTGCTCGGCCGTCTCGGCCCCGGCCCGCATCGCCGCCGTGACCTGCGCCAACCGCTCCTCGCGGTGGGCCAGATATTCCCGGGCCAGCAGCGCGACGTCATCGCGGGCCGGTCCGTGGCCGGGCAGCATCAGGACTTTTTCGTACGAGCTGAGGCGTCGGAGACTCGACAGATATCTACCGAGGTCGCCGTCGGGGTGCGCCACCACCGTCGTGCCCCGGCCCAGGATGGTGTCGCCGGTGAAGACCGCCTCGCCGTTGACCACGAAGCTGACCGAGTCGGCCGTGTGGCCCGGGGTGGCCAGCACCTCGATGTCGAGCCCGTCGGCGGCGATCCGGCCATCGCGGATCATCGGCTCGGCCGGTATCGCGTGGACCGGGTCGGCCGCCAGCACCGGCGTGCCGCCGAGCATCTCGGAGAGCCGGGCCGCACCCTCGACATGGTCGTGATGACCGTGAGTAATGAGAATCGACTGAAACGGACCGTGACCGGCGATGCGGGACAGGTGTCCCTCGTCCAGCGGGCCGGGGTCGATCACGACGCCGCGGGTCTCGCCGGGCGCCCGCAGGACCCACGTGTTGGTGCCGTCCAGCGTCATCGGACCCGGGTTAGGCGCGCGTAACAGCGTCACCCACCCCGGCAGGCCGTTCGGCGCAGCACCCCCCATGCGCGAAATCCTACGTCGCGCATGGGGTGAACGGAGAGGACCGGATGTGCGATCTCAGTGCCCGCTCAGGTTACGGATAGCAACCAAAAAGGCTGAGAGATCCAGTTTTGTTAACCGGTACAGCTACTCGGCCAGTTCGACGATGACCTCGACCTCGACCGGCGCGTTCAACGGCAGCTCGGCCACGCCGACCGCGCTGCGGGCGTGCCGGCCCTGCTCGCCGAAGACGTCGCCGAACAGATTCGACGCCCCGTTGACGACAGCGGGCTGACCAGTGAAACCGGGGGCCGACGCCACGAAGCCGGTCAGCTTCACAATCTTGCCGACGCGGCCCAGGCCGACCAGCGACTCGATCGCGGCGAGCGCGTTGACCGCGCAGTACCGGGCCAGCTCGGTGCCCTGCTCGGGCGTGACCTCGGCGCCGACCTTGCCCTCGTACGGCAGCTTGCCCTCGACCAGCGGAAGCTGCCCGGAGACGTACACGTAATTGCCCGTTTGCACGGCCGGGACGTAGGACGCCAGCGGCGGCACCACGGACGGCAGGGTCAGACCCAGTTCGGCGAGCTTGGCGTACGCGTCCACGCCGCCCTCGCCGGCGATCGGCAGCGTCACGATTTCTCCCGCTTCATGTAGGCCACCAACTGGTCCGGGTTCGGCCCCGGAACGACCTGAACCAGCTCCCAGCCGTCCTCGCCCCAGTTGTCGAGGATCTGCTTGGTCGCGTGGACCAGCAGAGGCACGGTCACGTACTCCCACTTCGGCATCGCTGCTACTCCCCTGATCGTCGGTAACGCGCCCAGCTTAGGGCCCACGATCGTGCCGATTTGACTAGGCTGAGCAAGCCGGACACGTCACATCACGGAGGGCGACATGACGCACCCGCAGGGCGGCCAACCGGGGCACCCGGAGCCCGCGCCGGTGCCCGTGCCCGACCCCGAGCCGCCGCAGCCCATCCCGCCGGACGAGCCGATCCCGACGCCCGAGCCCCCACATGTGTCCTCCTCCTTCATCGACGCAGCGCCCGCGCCCGCCGAGCTGGAGTGGCCGCCACCCGGGGCGTACTCCGGCGAGGCCGCCTCCCACGAGGAGACCCAGGTCATCCCGGCCGACGCCGGCTGGCAGGCGCCGCCGCCGACCTCGCCGTGGCACGCCCAGCACGAGGCGCCCGGCCAGTGGCAGACCACCCCGCCGGAGCACCTGGCCTATCAACACTCGATCCCGCCGCCGGTTCCGCTGCCCCAGCCCGAGCCGATCTGGGCCGGTCCGCCGCAGCAGCCGAGATCGCGCCGGGGCGCCGTCTGGGTCTCGGTGGCGCTGGTCGGCACCATCCTGCTCTGCGGTGGCGGCGCCCTCTCGGCCTATTTCCTTCTCCGCAACGCCGACAACCCGGGCTCGCCCGACGCGGCGACCGCGGTCGACCGCTTCCTGACCGCCGTCTACAGCCAGCAGGACGCGGCCGCCGCCGACGACCTGGTCTGCCGCGAGGCCCGCGACAAGCAGAAGATCGCCGAGCGGGTCGACGAGATCAAGGCGTACGCCGCCGGATATCAGGAGCCGGTGTTCCGCTGGGCCGAGCCGGCGGTGGCCGGCGACGGCGACGACCGCGCGACGGTTGCGGTGCAGGTCACCATGTCGACCGCCGACGAGAAGACCGCCGCCCAGGACCTGCGGTTCACCGTGATCCGCAAGACCGGCTGGCTGGTCTGCGAGGTCACCGGCTGAGGACGTCCCGTTACCTTTGATTCCATGGGCGAGCGAGTGAGCAGGTGGCCGGCGCGGCTGCACGTGGTGACCGGCAAGGGCGGCACGGGCAAGACCAGCGTGGCCGCGGCGCTGGCCCTGGGCCTGGCCGCCGGCGGCAAGCGCACGCTGCTGGTCGAGGTGGAGGGCCGGCAGGGCATCGCCCAGCTCTTCGAGACCGAGCCGCTGCCCTACAAGGAGCTGCGGATCGCCAAGGTCGCGGGCGGCGGCGAGGTGCGCGCGCTGGCCGTCGACCCCGAAGAGGCCCTGCTCGAATATCTCGACATGTTCTACCACCTGGGCGCGGCCGGCCGGGCGCTGCGCAAGGTGGGCGCGATCGACTTCGCCACCACCATCGCGCCGGGCCTGCGTGACGTGCTGCTCACCGGCAAGGTGAAAGAGGCCACCACCCGTTCCCAGGACGGCAAGAGGGCGTACGACGCCGTGGTCCTCGACGCTCCTCCGACCGGCCGCATCGGCCGCTTCCTCAACGTCACGGCCGAGACGGCCAAGCTGGCCAAGGTCGGCCCGATCAAGACACAGAGCGACAGCGTGGCCGCCCTGCTGCGCTCGCCCATCTCGTCGGTGCACGTGGTGACGCTGCTCGAGGAGATGCCGGTGCAGGAGACGCTCGACGCCATCGCCGAGCTGAACGCCCTGCGCATCCCGGTCGGCCGGATCATCCTGAACGCCACCCGCCCCGCGCTGGTGACCGCCGGACGGGTGACGAAGGCCGAGCTCAAGCGCGGCCTGGCCGAGGCCGGCCTGCCGACCGACGCCGGCACCGTGACCGGCCTGGCCACCGAGGTGAAGGACTATCTCACCCGGCAGGAGCTGGAGGAGACGCTGCGCCAGGAGCTCACCGAGAGCGGGTTGCCCCTGGTCGAGCTGCCCCTGCTGCCACGCGGCGTCGACCAGGCCGGGCTCGACGAGCTGGCCGCGGCCCTGATGCGCGCGTGATGCGGGCCGGGACACAGTCGCCGTCCGCGGGATCAAGTACGGACTACTCTGGAGTAGTGGGTGAGGTGCTGGACGTCGACGGTCTTCTCGCCGATCCGGCCATCCGGATCGTGGTCTGCTGCGGCGCCGGCGGGGTGGGCAAGACGACCACCGCCGCCGCCATCGGCCTGCGGGCGGCCGAGGTGCACGGCCGCCGCACCGTCGTGCTCACCATCGACCCGGCCCGGCGGCTGGCGCAGTCGATGGGTCTCAGCGAGCTCGACAACACGCCGCGCCAGGTCAAGGGCATCGACGGCGAGAACGGCGGCGAGTTGCACGCCATGATGCTCGACATGAAGCGCACCTTCGACGAGGTGGTGCAGCAGCACACCACGCCGCAGCGCGCCGCCGAGATCTTCGCGAACCCGTTCTACCAGGCCATGAGCTCGACCTTCGCCGGCACGCAGGAATACATGGCGATGGAGAAGCTGGGCCAGCTGCGCTCCACCGACGAGTGGGACCTCATCGTCGTCGACACCCCGCCGTCACGCTCGGCGCTCGACTTCCTGGACGCGCCGGCCCGGCTCTCCCGGTTCCTCGACGGCCGCATGCTGCGCATGCTGCTGGCGCCGGCCCGCTCCGGCGGCCGCAGCATGTTCAGCCTGGTCACCGCGTCTTTCGGGCTTTTCTCCCGTACGGTGCAGAAGGTCCTCGGCGCCCAGTTGCTCACTGATCTGTCGGGCTTTGTGGCCGCGCTCGACTCGATGTTCGGCGGCTTCCGGCAGCGGGCCGACGAGACGTACCGCATCCTGCAGGATCCCCAGACCGCGTTTCTGCTGGTCGCGGCCCCGGAGCGCGACGCCGTGCGCGAGGCCGCGTATTTCGCCGAGCGCCTGGTCGCCGAGCGGATGCCGCTGGCCGGCCTGGTGCTCAACCGGATGCACCGTTCCGAGGTGGCCGGCCTGCCGGCCGACCGGAGCGAGGCCGCCGCCGCCGAGCTGGACGCCTCGGGCGAAAACCAGCTGACCGCCGGCGCTCTGCGGATCCACGCCAACCTCGTCCGGCAGACCGAGCGCGAGCAGCGCGTGGCCGCCACCTTCACCGACGCTTTCCCGGCCGTTCCGGCCGTCTCCGTCACGGCGCAGCCCGCCGACGTTCATGACGTCGACGGGCTGCGGACGATCGGCGCGCTTCTCGCCTAGCGGGTCAGCGGGTCGGGACGAGCACCTTGTCGGCGCCCTTGTCCTTCATCGCGGCCTCGAACATCTTTCGCCAGCTCGCCACGTGCGGGTGGCGGCGCAGCAGCGCCCGCCTCTCCCGTTCGGTCATTCCTCCCCAGACGCCGAACTCGATCCGGTTGTCCAGGGCATCGGCGAGGCATTCGTAGCGAACCGGGCAGCTGCGGCAGATCCTCTTCGCCACGTTCTGCTCGGCGCCCTGCACGAAAAGCGCGTCAGGGTCGCCACTCTGACACGCGGCCATGCTGGGCCAGTCGCTGATCATCCCCATCTGTAAACGTCCCCCCTAGCGTTACCCCCTGACGTCCGCGGGGCGTGTGTGTGTCCCCCTGAGCCACGTGGACGTCGTGCTCGGACCATCATGCTCTGTAGTTGGGCGATTACGCAACGTTGTCCCTCAAATACCTACAGCCCGGCTCTTCCGGGCAAAGGCCGCGAAGCCTACTTCACAAATCCCCACGAAAGATCCCCCGTTAGGGCAGACTGAAAGTGGGCTCTCTGAACGCGCGGTTACGTGCGGTCCTCGCGTACCCTGCTCGGGTGACCTCCTGGATGCGCAGACGCGATCACAACATCTTCGCCAATGCGACCTCGTTGCTGATCTGCGGTTTACTCGCCGGCGTCGTCGTCGCGGCCGCCGCTTTCCCCGCGGCCGCCATGTCCGGACTGGCCGCCAAGGCCGGTGGCGAGACCTTCGCGCAGCTGCCCAGCGAGCTCAAAGATTTCAGCTCCCCGCAGATCACCCGCATCTACGCCCGCGACGGCCGGACGCAGATCTCGCAGTTCTACGACGAGTTCCGCAGCGATGTCCCGATCAAGGACATCTCGAAGTTCATGCGCGACGCGATCGTGGCCGCCGAGGACCGGGAGTTCTACAACCACAACGGCGTCGACCTCAAGGGTGTCGCCCGCGCGTTCGTCAGCAACAGCGGCAAGTCCGAGTCCAAGCAGGGCGCGTCGACCATCACGATGCAGTACGTGCGCCTCTCGCTGGCGTACTCGGCGACCAACCCGCAGGAGGTCGTCGACGCCACCAAGGACACGCCGAAGCGCAAGGTCAACGAGATGAAGTACGCGCTGCAGGTGGAGAAGGAGCTGTCGAAGGACCAGATCCTCGAGCGCTACCTGAACATCGCGCCCTTCGGCAACCAGGCGTACGGCGTCTACGCGGCCAGCCAGGTCTACTTCAACAAGAAGCCCAAGGACCTGACGATCGGCCAGGCGGCCATGCTGGCCGGCATGGTCAAGGCGCCGACCAGCTTCAACCCCACCAGCTCCGAGGGCTACCCGCAGATCCGCGACCGCCGGAACAACTACATCATCCCCGGCATGGTCGAGGCCGGGATGATCACCCAGGTCCAGGCCGACAAGGCGGTCAAGGAAGCCATCCCGCGCAAGGTCAAGCCGATCAGCAACGGCTGCGTCTCGGTGGCCAACAACAACTGGGGCTTCTTCTGCGACTACTTCTACCGGTGGTGGATGAGCCAGGAGTCGTTCGGGGCGACGACGTACGACCGTGAGCGCCGGCTGAAGAGCGGCGGCTACCGCATCGTCACGACGATGGACGTCAAGGGCACGGCGGACGCCCGCAAGCGCATCTCCGAGCACATCTCGCTCAACAACAAGAACGCGCTCCTGATCTCCGGCGTCGAGCCCGGCAACGGCAAGGTCCGCATCCTGTCGGCCAACCGGCGCTACAAGCTGGACGACCCGTCGAAGCCGCAGAACCCGCTGTCGTCGGACAAGAAGAAGGCCAAGAAGGGCGTACGGGCCACCTACCCGAACACGACCAACCCGCTGCTCTCCGGCGGTGGCGACATCAGCGGCTACCAGGCCGGCTCGGTGTTCAAGATGTTCACGATGGTCGCGGCGCTGGAGAAGGGCTACCCGCTGGCGTACCCGATCAAGGCGGAGAAACGCTACAAGTCGGGCTACATCATCGATTCGGGCAACGACTCGGCCTGCCCCGGCACCCACTTCTGGTGCCCGAGCAACTCCGGTGGCGGCGGCGAGGGCGTCTACAACATGTGGACGGCCTTCGGTAAGTCCATCAACACGTACTTCGTGCCGCTGGAGGAGCGGGTCGGCGCCGAGAACGTGGTCGCCGTGGCCAAGCGGTTCGGCGTGCAGTTCCGCGTGAAGCAGGACGCCGACTTCGCCAACAACGCGGTCTCGGCCAACCAGTGGGGCGCCTTCACCCTGGGCGTGTCGGCGTCGACGCCGCTCGACATGGCGAACGCCTTCGCCGTCCTGCCCGGCGACGGCATGCACTGCGAGCCCACCCCGATCGAGCAGATCACCACGCAGTCCGGCGAGAAACTCGACATCGGCAAGCCGCGCTGCATCCGGGCCACCAGCCCCGACGTCGCCCGGGCCACGCTCGACGCGACCCGCTGCCCGGTCGGCGACTCGGCCCAGCTGGGCAACTGCAACGGCGCCACGGCCCGCGCGGTCAAGTCGACGGTGAAGCACCCGGTGTTCGGCAAGACCGGAACGACCGACGCCGACAAGACGGCGGCCCTGATCACCGGCACGACGAAGCTGGTCGTGGCGGGATATCTGGTCAATCCGGACTGGCCCCAGCACACCGACCGGATGAGCCACGACGTGGTCAACCCGGCCGTCTACGAGACGCTGGCCGACTACATGAAGGGCAAGCCGAAGGAGCAGTTCAAGGTCCCCGGCAGCAAGAAGATCGCCGAGGGCGACCAGCGCTCCATCCCCCGCGTGGCCTGCCAGTCCATCGACGACGCCAAGGACGAGATCGAGTCCGCCGGCTTCGACGCGGTGGTGGGCAACGAGGTCGAGTCCGACTGCCCGAAGGGAACGGCGGCCGGCACCGACCCCGGCGGCAAGACCATCAAGGGCGGCGTGGTCGTCATCGAGGTGAGCAAGGGCAAGGCCGTGCAGACCCCGCCGAGCGGCGCCCCGCCGGGCGGCAACAAGCCCAAGCCTCCGGGCCGCTGACGCTCCGACATCGCGGGCGGGATTTCCTTCGGGAGGTCCCGCCCGTACTTTTTGCGGATGCCCCGCATCCTGATCACCGGAATGTCCGGCACCGGCAAGTCGACGGCCCTGGCCCTGCTGGCCGCGCGCGGCCACCACACCGTGGACACGGACACCGACGAGTGGAGCGAATGGGCGGGCGACGACTGGATCTGGCGACCGGCCCCCATCACGGACCTGCTGACCACCACACCCGACGTCTTCGTGGCCGGCTGCAAGTCGAACCAGGGCCGCTTCTACCCACTCTTCGACCACATCGTGCTGCTGAGTGCCCCCGCGGCCGTCCTGCTGGCCCGTGTGCAGGCGAGAACCACCAACCCGTACGGCAGGACACCCGCCGACCGCGCCGAGATCCTGGCCAACGTGGCCGCCGTCGAGCCCCTTCTCAGAGCCACCGCCACAGCCGAGATCGACGCCACCCAGCCGGCCACCGAGATCGCCCGCCGCTTGGAAGCCTTGACCGCTACCCGGTGATCAGGCCTTCGTCGAAGTACACGTCCTCATAGCCGGGCGCGAGGACCACCGCCCACCCCGGCGGCAAGGCCAAGTAGGGGATCAGCTCCGGGGTGTGATCACCCAGGTGATCGACGTGGAGAGGGCTGTAGAAGTCGTCATCCGCAGGAGCGGCAGCCTCGCCGCGGTAGATGTACCAGCCATTCGTCGTTCCGACCGGCAGATGGCGCACGGCGTTGAGGGGCAGCAGCTCCGGGCCTCTCGACAGGGCCCTCGAACGCCGAATCGCCGGCACACGCGCCGCTGCTCCCAGGAGATCCGCACGGCGCATCCTCGCACGCCGTCAATCGCGGCGGCGGGCGAGCGCCGGCCGGTGCACCCTGATCCAGGCCTCGATGTCAGCGATCCTCCACACTCGCCCTCGGACGAGTTCGTCGTAGGGCTCCGGCCAGTCAGGACGACAGGCCAACTGGTCCACGCGCTGCCGATTGACCCCACCCAGCCGAACCCGAATCTCGGCCACACCCATCAAGTGCCTAGTCATGGAGCCACTTTACAGACGACTACCACAGATGTCATCGCCGCACATGTGTCAATCCCACGCGATTGAGATGCGAACCAGCCCCGCCCCGAAGCTCGGGCCCCGCGCGCCATCGCGCTCAAACCGAGTGCTGCTCCGATGCCCCAGAACCAGCCCTCGGCCGGCCCTCACCGGACACTGCCCCCGCTGGGGCCGGAAAGACATCAGGCCCGGTTACCGTTTCCGGTAACCGGGCCTGACCTGCACTGCTCTTGGTCGGGGTGGCCGGATTTGAACCGACGGCCTCTTCGTCCCGAACGAAGCGCGCTACCAAGCTGCGCCACACCCCGAGCTGCCAGGAAATACTATCCGACGCCTCGCCGGACGCGAAATCGGTATCCCCGGAAGCGTAAAACCGCAGGTCAGCGCGGTATGAGAGTGAGCAGCGAGGCCTCGGGGCGGCAGGCGAAGCGGATCGGGGCGGTCGGGTGGGTGCCCAGGCCGGCCGAGACGTGGAGCCACGAGTCGGAGCCGGGCCAGCGGTGCAGGCCCTTCGCCATCGACGTGGGCAGGTCGCAGTTCGTGGTGAGCGCTCCGTAGAACGGGACGCACACCTGGCCGCCGTGGGTGTGGCCGGCCAGCAGCAGCTCGAAACCGTCGGCGGCCATCGCGTCGAGGACGTGGGAGGCCGGGGTGTGTGTGACACCCAGGTGGAGGTCGGCGCCGGTGGAGACCGGGCCGGCCACGGACGGGTAGTCGTCGCGGTCGACGTGCGGGTCGTCCACGCCGGCCAGCTCGATCGAGCGGCCGCCCGCCTTCAGCACGGTGCGGGCGTTGTTCAGGTCGGCCCAGCCCGCGTCGGTCAGGGCCGCCCTCAGGTCCTCGGTGGGCAGGTCGACGCCCTGCACGTACTCGCGCTCGGGCATCAGGTATTCCAGCGGGTTCTTCCAGCGCGGGCCGCGGTAGTCGTTCGAGCCGAAGACGAACGCGCCGGGCACCTCCAGCAGCGGGTCGAGCGCTCGCAGCACGCCGGGAACAGCGGCCGGGTCCGCCATGTTGTCGCCGGTGACGATCACCAAGTCGGGGTCGGTGCCGCCCAGCGCGGCCACCCACGCCTGCTTGCGTCGCTGGTCGGGCATCATGTGCAGGTCCGAGAGGTGCAGGATCCGCAGCGGCTCGGCGTCCGGTTCGAGCACCGGCACGTCGAAGCGCCGCAGCGTGAACAGGTTGCGTTCGACCAGCGAGGCATAGGCGAGGGTCGCGCCGCCCGCGGCGGCCACCCCGGCACCCAGGGCGATAAAGGAGCGCTTACGCATGACCGAAAGAGTAGTTTCTCCGTCCATGGGAACGCTGAAGGACCGCCTGAACGATGACCTGCACGCCGCGATGAAGGGCCGCGACGAGCTGACCACCTCCACGCTGCGCATGGCCCTCGCCGCCGTCCGCAACGCCGAGGTCGCCGGCTCCGAGGCCCGTGCTCTCACCGACGACGAGGTCCTCGCGGTCCTGACCCGGGAGACCAAGAAGCGCCGCGAGGCCGCCACGGCTTTCGCCGACGCGGGCCGCGCCGAGCAGGCGTCCAAGGAGCGTTCCGAGGGCGAGGTGCTGGAGCGTTACCTGCCGAAGCAGCTCACCGACGACGAGATCGCCGGCCTGGTCCGCGAGGCCCTGTCGGCCGGCGGCTTCACCGGCAAGGCACAGATGGGCCCGGCGATGAAGGCCGCGCAGGCCGCCGTCGCGGGCCGCGCCGAGGGCGGCCGTGTGGCGGCTGAGGTCCGCCGCCAGCTCGGCTGATTGAGATGTACGCCTGGAGGGGCTCCCGCACGGGGCCCCTCCAGGGATGTTGGCACGGAGCAGGCACGACATTTACGATAGTCGCTTGTAAAGTAGCTCCATGACTAGGAATTTGATGGGGATAGCCGAAATCCGGGCTCGCATGGGCGGGATCACCCGTCAGCGGGTGTACCAGCTGGCCCTCCGCCCCGACTGGCCGAAGCCCTACGACGAGCTCGTCCAGGGCCGGGTCTGGAGAATCGCCGACATCGAGGCCTGGATCTCAGCGAACCGCCCGGCACTCGCCGACCCGATCACGAGAATTGACGGCCCCGCCCGTCGGCGGTCAAGTCGCCCGCCGGGACGAAGCGGCGCGTTCCAGGGTGATGAGCAGGCGCGGGACGCTGCCGCGAGTCCGCGCCTCGGCCACGAGCCAGACACCTTGCCGGCCGCGCTGCCCGAGTCCATTCTCGGCCCGCCACCTCTAGACGTCTAGACGTATAGCCCTCTAGTCGGGTAGCCCACTTGACCTAGGGTAAGAGCATGATCACGCGAGACAGCGAAGGTGCCGCATATCGGCAGCTGGCTGGCATGCTGCGCGGCCGCATTCGTGGCGGGGAGTTGGTTCCCGGTCAGCGGATGCCGTCCGAGAAGGATCTGCATGACGAGTTCGGGTTGGCCCGGGAGACCATCCGCCGCGCGCTCTCGCTTCTGCGGAATGAAGGCTTGGTCGAGGTTCGGCACGGGCACGGCACATTCGTGATGGACCCGCCGGGCCAGGTGGCACTCCAGCCGGGCGACAAGGCGACGTCGTCGGCCGCCATCACCGTCACGCGGGCTGACGGCGAGACCGAGATCCACCCGGCCGGGACGACCATCACGGTCGCCGGCTGATGCCGATCGGCATGTCGAGGGGTGGCGGGTCTCAAGTCGGCGCGTGAAGGGCCGATCGCTCCTGGGTGACACCGACACCCGGGAGACGAAGTCGATGACCTGCGCCAACTGTGGCTCGACGGCCATCCAGCCGAACGGCTACTGCGCCACCTGCGGCCAGCTCGCCGCCGCACCGCAGGCGGGGTGGGCCGCGCCCGACCCGACCGCGGGATACAACTACGCACCGCCGGCTGGGCAGGCGCCCACGAGCGCGCCGCCAGCCGGAGAGCTGCCGCCGCCTTATCCGCCACCACCCGGAGGTCAGCCGCCGCACTACGGGCCGCCCGCAGCGGGTCAGCCGCCGCACTATGCGCCGCCCGCCACCGACCAGCCGCCGCACTACACGCCGGCCGCCACCGGCCAGCCGCCGCACTACGCGCCGCCCGCCACCGGCCAGCCGCCGCACTACACGCCGCCCGCCGGAGAGCTGCCGCCGCCTTATTCGCCGCCGCCCGTGGGTCAGCCGCCGTACTACGCGCCGCCCGCCGCCGACCAGCCGCCTGCGGGGCAATATCCGGCTGGGGGTGGATATCCGCCGGGTGGGCAGCCCTATGTCAACGCCGCGCAGCCGCCCTATGGGATGCCTCAGAACGTGCCCTACGGGGCCGCGCCGCCGCCCTACAACCCCTCCCGGCCGGTCGGGAACAACTTCAGCATCGCTGCCTTTGTGCTGGCGGGGGTCGGTTTTCTTCTCGTTCCGCTTCTCGGCGTTCTTGGCATCGTCTTCGGCGCGGTGGCCCTGCGCCGCGGTGAGCGGCTCGGCAAGCTGGGCCTCATCATCGCCATCGTGGGCACCGTGCTCGGCTTCGTGGCCAGCGCCGCCATCAACCTGCTCTGAGGATCGTGGGGTACGGCGTCACGCCGTACCCCATTCAGAGCGCCAGCTGCGGCCTCACCGGAACCGCGGTGACCGCCGGGCCCACGCTGCGGCCCGGCAACTGCTGCTGGGGGACCGCGTACGGGCCGAGCATCGACTCGATCGCCGGTGCGATGGCCGGGCGGTCGTTGAGCTGGATGAGCCGCGCCGCGCGGGCCAGCGAGCCGGTCTCGCCGTCGCGGAAACCCTCGCGGTAGCCCTTCTCGTAGCGCTCGCCGCGGCCGAGGGCGCGGCCGAGGGCGAAGCACGTGGAGCCGGCCAGGGCTAGCAGGAAGAGCAACGCGAAGGGTGTCACCGTTATTTTCCTTCCGGGGCATATGTACCAATTAGCCGAAAAGTACCCCTCAAGGATCCCGCATGCGGTAGAGCGGTGATCAAGTACGCCAACGGGTGAAGATCAACCCAGCACGGCGATCGATGCGCGCAGCAGTTTGGCCGGCACCTCGGCCGGGTCGGTCGGGCGGCACAGGTGATATCCCTGTCCATATCCGCAGCCCAGCCGCCTGAGGGCGGCCAGCTGAGCGGCGTTCTCGATGCCCTCGGCGACCACCCTGAGGCCGAGGATCTGCGCAAGCTCCACGATCGTGCGCACCAGGGCCAGATCCTCGCCGGTGAGCTCGGCCCGCGCGATGAAGGCCCGGTCGATCTTGAGTTCGTCGACCGGGAGCTCGCGGAGGTAGGCCAGCGACGAGTAGCCCGTACCGAAATCGTCGATGGAAAGCTGCACACCCAGCCCGCGCAGCTGATGCAGCGCCGCCTTGCCCAGGTCGGGCTCGCTCATCAGCACCGACTCGGTCAGCTCCAGCGTCACCGCGCTCGACGGCAGCCCGGCGATGGCCAGCGCCTTCATCACGTTGTCGGCGAAGCGCGGATGGACCAACTGGTGGCCCGACACGTTCACGTTGAGCCCCAGGTCGGGGAAGTCGCGCCGCCAGCGGGCGACCTGCACCGCGCTCGTCTCCAGCGCCCACTGGCCGATGTCGACGATCAGCCCGAACTCCTCGGCGATCGGGATGAAGTCGACCGGCGAGACGAACCCGCGGGTCGGGCTGTACCAGCGGATCAGCGCCTCGGCGCCGACCGGCTTGCCGTCCGCGAGCCGGATCAGCGGCTGATATTGGAGGCGGAACTCGCCGTCGCGCAGCGCCCGTTGCAGGTCGCCGCGCAGGCTCAGGTGGTCGAGCGCCTCGGCGTGCATGTACGGCTGGTAGGCCAGCACCCGGCCCGGGCCGTCCTTCTTCGCCCGGTACATCGCCACGTCCGCGTTGTGCAGCAGCTCCTCCGGCTTCAGCTCAGCCTCGCGGGAGACCGCCACCCCGACGCTGGCGCCGATGAAGATCTCCCGGCCGGCCACCCGGAACGGCTCCTTCACCGCGGCCACGATCCGCTCGCCGATCAGCGTCGCCGCCTCCACCGGCGAGTCGTGCAGCAGCGCCGCGAACTCGTCGCCGCCGAGCCGGGCGATGGTGTCGCTCGCCCGCACGCATCCGCGCAGCCGCCGGGCCACCAGCGCCAGCAGCTGGTCGCCGGCCTCGTGGCCGAGGCTGTCGTTCACCGCCTTGAACCGGTCCAGATCGACGAAGAGCACGCTGGTCGGGTCCTCCACGGTCGCCCGCGAGGCCAGCACCCGGTTGAGGATGGTCAGGAACAGCGCCCGGTTGGGCAGGCCGGTGACCGGATCGTGGTGGGCCTCGCGGACCGCCTCGACCGTGCGGGCGTCGGTCAGGGCCAGGCTCACCTGCTGGGCGAAGGCGGCCAGCTGGTCGCTGCGCTCGGTGTCCTCGCCGGTCACCCCGCAGAGCAGGGCCACCAGGCAGCCGGCCATCTCGCCGGTGACCCGCACCGGGGCGGCGATCATCTGGCCGCGCGCGTCGACCCGTACGAGAGCCGATCCTCCCGCCATCGCCGCCCGGGCCAGCCCCTCCGGCGGCGTCACGCCGCCGCCCGACGTCGAGGCGATCGTGAGCCGCCGCTCCTGACCGCCCTCGGCCAGCAGCAGCGTCACCGTGGCCCCGCCCAGCAGCTCGGCCGCGCCGCCGGTCACGGCGTCCAGGATCTCCGGGAGCGGCCGCCGGGCCGAGATCCCCCGCTGGATCGTCAACAGCGTCTCCACGAGCCGCTGACGGGTCTGCGCGGAGGTCGCCTGCCGCTCCTTCTCGGCCCGCAGGTGACGTTCCGCGGCCAGCACCCGGATGCTGCGCAGGGCCAGGCCCAGCACCTGCCCCATGCCCTGGAGCATCTGCCGCTCCTCGGGCGCGAACGGCTCGGCCAGCCGGGCCACCACCAGCGCCTCGCCGGCCTGGTCGCCCAGCGGATTCGCGACCGCGTGCAGATCACCCACGTTCGGCACGACGAGCATCGGCTGGCCGGCGGCGACCTCCAGGACGCCCACTTCCGGCACGACCTTTCCGAAGCCGTACGCCCCGTGCACGCCACCCTCGCGCACGACCGCGCCGACCTCGGCGTCGACCATCTCGGTCGCCCGCTCGACCGCGTTCGCGATGGCCGACGTCTCGTCCTCGGCCGCGTTGACCGCGGTGAAGTACTCGGTGAGCTGATGCGTCGACCAGGCCAGCATGGGTCAGGCCAGGGCGAGGGTGACGAGGGTCAGATGGTGCATGCCGAGCGCGCCGCGCACCCGGGCGATCTCCCCCAGCGTGTAGAGGCCGGCGTACGGTGCGTCGCCCAGGGACGCGTGCATGGCCCGCATCTCGGCGTCGAGCCCGCCCTCGATCAGGCCGGCCCGGCGGCCGCCGCAGTCGAAGGCGAGCACACCGAGCGGCGGCAACGGCTCGAGCTGGGCCACCGCCTCGGCGCAGGACTGGGTGGTGCCGTCCAGCAGCGCCTGCCGGTCGCCCTCCATGAGCCAGACCAGCGCGCCCTGCGGCACGTCGGCCGTGCCCCAGACCGAGCGCTCGGCGTCGTCCCCGGCATGGATCACCCGGATGTCCTCGCCGCTGCGCCGGGAGAGCCCGAGCGGCTGCAACTGCCGTCCCCGGTCGAAGAACTCCTCGGCCGAGCCGTCGAAGTCGTTGCGCCGCAGCAGCACGTCCAGCGCCGGCTGGCCGTCGAGCTGGTAGATGTGCGGGCCGTGGCTCTTGGTGACGACCATGGGCGGTTCGGTGCGCCGCCAGCCGTGGGCCACGCCGACGCCGATCGGGCCGTCCGAGCCGAGCCCGAGGCCGATGACGGCGCCGCTGAGCACCTCGTCGCCGTAGAACTGGAAGGTCTGCTGGAAGCGCCGGTCGTCGGCCGAGAAGCCGCCGACCAGCGGGATCGTGGCGCCGAGAGCCGAGTAGGCGCCCCGGACGATCTCGTGCGGGCGCCCGGACAGGCCCTCGCAGAGCAGGATCAGCACCTGGTGCTCGTCGTGCAGGCCGTGGACGGCGTCGGCCGCCGCCGCGCCGGCCGCCCGCGGGTCGGACGGGTTGATCGGCGCGACCTTCACCCGCACGGTGAAGCCGTCGCCGCCGAGGGCCGCGACCGACACGCCGCCGTCGGTCACCCCGGCGCTGCCCAGCTCGCCCATGGTGGTGCAGCCGACGATCTCGGCCGCCGGGCCGGCCTCGGCCCGCACGGCGGCCAGCAGGGCCGGCAGATCGTGGCTCGCGGAGGCGAAGACGAAGACCGCCTTGGCCGTACGCCCACCCACGGCCGCGTGTGCGGCCTCGGCGCCCGCCTTGGCGGAGTCGGGGGCGCTGCTCTGGCCCACGCCGAACCAGCGGTGCGGGTTGATCTGCATGATCCTCTGATCGGCACGATTTGTCGGTTGCTGAGTGGTTGCTTGTGGGGTGCTGTCGTCCGTCCCCGAGGGGCCTGACAGGCTAGTCCCTCGTGAGTGACTCTGACCTTGCGCGGCAGGTCCGCGCCGTGAGCCGGCTGACCGGCGAGTTCGTCCTGCGCTCGGGCCGGGTGGCGAACGAGTACTTCGACAAGTACCAGTTCGAAGCCGACCCGGTGCTGCTCGACAAGCTGGCCGAGCAGATGGCCGTGCTGATCCCCGAGGGCACCGAGGTGCTGGCCGGTCTCGAGATGGGCGGCATCGCCGTGGTGACCGCGGTGGCCCGGCACGCCGGTCTGCCCACGGCCTTCGTTCGCAAGCAGGCCAAGCAGTACGGCACCGCGCGGCTGGCCGAGGGCGCCGAGGTGGCCGGCCGCCGGGTGCTGGTGGTCGAGGACGTGGTGACCTCGGGCGGCCAGGTCGTCATCTCGACGAACGACCTGCGCAAGCTCGGCGCCCACGTCGACCACGCGCTCTGCGTGATCGACCGGCAGGAGGGCGGCACCGAGGCGCTGGCCGCCGACGGCATCACGCTGCGCGCGCTGCTGACCCGCGCCGACCTGGAAGCCGTGGCCTGATCGTTCTCAAGAGCCGCCGGGCTGTTTCGAGAGCTCGGCGGCCAACATCTCCGCGATCTGCACGGTGTTGAGGGCCGCGCCCTTGCGCATGTTGTCGCCGGTGACGAAGAGGTCGAGGGCCCGCGGGTCGTCCATGGCCCGGCGGATGCGGCCCACCCAGGACGGGTCGGTGCCGACCGCGTCGATCGGCATCGGGAACTCGCCCGCCTCGGGGTCGTCGACCAGGATCACCCCGGGCGCGTTGCGCAGGGCCTGCCGGGCGCCCTCGGCGTCGACCTCGGAGCCGAAGACGGCGTGGACCGCGATCGAGTGGCCGGTGACCACCGGGACGCGGACGCAGGTGGCCGAGACCTTCAGCGCCGGCAGCTGGAGGATCTTGCGGGACTCGTTGCGGAGCTTGAGCTCCTCGGACGACCAGCCGAGCGCTTCGAACGCTCCCGACCAGGGCACCACGTTCAGCGCCAGGGGCGCCGAGAACGGGCCGAGATCGTCGCCGACGGCCTGGCGCACGTTGCCCGGCCGTGAACCCAGCAGCCGGTCGCCGGCGACCTTGCTGAGCTGGTCGTGCAGGGTGTCCACACCGAACTGGCCGGCCCCCGAGGCCGCCTGGTAGGAGGCCAGGACCAGCTCGCGCAGGCCGTACTCGCGGTGCAGCGGGGCGATCGCCATGATCATCGCCATCACCGTGCAGTTGGCGTTGGCCACGATGTTGCGCGGGCGGTGGCGCAGCGCGTCGGGGTTTACCTCGGGCACCACGAGCGGGACGTCGGGCTCCATGCGGAACGCGGCCGAGTTGTCCACCACGATCACGCCACGGTCGGCGACGACCGGCGCCCAGTCACGCGACACGTCGTCGGGCACGTCGAACATGGCGACGTCGACCCCGTCGAACGCCTCGGGGGTGAGCTCGGCGACGGTGAGCTGCTCCCCGCGACAGCTCAGCTGCTTGCCGGCCGACCGCGCCGAGGCGATCAGCCGGATCTCACCCCAGACGTTGCGCCGGGAGGAGAGCAGCTCGAGCATGACCGTGCCGACGGAGCCGGTGGCTCCGACGACGGCGAGCGTGGGCTGCGCCATGGCAGGCGGTCTTACCGGCCGGTGCCCGCGTAGACCACCGCCTGCTCGCCGCCGCCCAGCTCGAACTGGTCGTGCACGGCGCGGACCGCGGTGTCGAGGTCGCTGTCACGGCAGACCACGGAGACCCTGATCTCCGAGGTGGAGATCATCTCGATGTTGACACCGGCCTCGCCGATGCAGGCGAAGAAGGAGGCCGCGACGCCCGGGTGCGAGCGCATGCCGGCGCCGATGAGCGAGACCTTGCCGACGTGGTCGTCGAAGAGCAGGCTCTTGAACTTCACCTGGTCCTTGATCTTGTCGAGCGCGGTCATCGCCGTGGAGCCGTCGGCCTTGGGCAGGGTGAACGAGATGTCGGTACGCCCGGTGCCCTCGGTCGACACGTTCTGCACGATCATGTCGATGTTGATCTCGGCGGAGGCCACGGTCTCGAAGATGCGGCCGGCCGCGCCGGGCTCGTCCGGGACACCGACGATCGTGATCTTGGCTTCGCTTCGCTCGTGTGCGACCCCGGTGATGAGCGCTTGTTCCACGGAAGGGTCCTCCATCGATCCGGTGACCAGGGTGCCGGGCTTGTGGGAATACGAAGAGCGTACGTGGATGGGTACCTTGAAACGGCGCGCGTATTCCACGCATCGCAACATCAGCACCTTCGCCCCACCGGCGGCAAGCTCGAGCATCTCCTCGTACGTGATCTGCTTGATGTGCTTGGCGTCGGGGACGATCCGCGGGTCGGCCGTGAAGACGCCGTCCACGTCGGTGTAGATCTCGCACACGTCGGCGTGCAGGGCGGCGGCGAGCGCCACCGCGGTGGTGTCGGAGCCGCCGCGGCCCAGGGTGGTGATGTCCTTGGTGTCCTGCGAGACGCCCTGGAAGCCGGCCACGATCGCGATCGCGCCCTCGTCGAGCGCGCTGCGCAGGCGGCCGGGGGTCACGTCGATGATCCGGGCCTTGCCGTGGGTCGAGGTGGTCAGCACGCCGGCCTGCGAGCCCGTGTACGACCTCGCCTCGTACCCGAGGTTGTGGATGGCCATCGCCAGCAGCGCCATCGAGATGCGCTCACCCGAGGTGAGCAGCATGTCGAGCTCGCGGCCGGGCGGTAGCGGGCTCACCTGGTTGGCGAGGTCCATGAGCTCGTCGGTGGTGTCACCCATCGCGGAGACCACGACGACGACGTCGTCACCGGCCTTGCGGGCGGCGACGATCCGCTCGGCGACCCGCTTGATCCGCTCGGCGGTCGCGACGGACGAGCCCCCGTATTTCTGCACCACCAGTGCCACGGCGATCCAATCCTTGGCGTACAAACAATCGCCACCACACTAGCCGTGACCGCCTCGCACGCCGACAGGCGATCCCAGAATCCGGCCCGCCGCGACCGGGGACACGCACGACACGCCGACGTGCGGACAGAGCGATACGGCCGATGGAGGCGAGAATGTCTCGGTGCGCCCTCGCTTGATGCCTCTGTCCGCCGCCGTCCTCCTCGTGACGGCCGTCGGCGCGTGCGGCGACGCCGCGGGCGGCACCACCACGCCCACGTCGCCGGCCTCGGCGCCACCCCCGGCCACCGGCACGCCGGACGCCCGGGTCGCGCTGGCCGGACGGGCCGCGGCCGCCATGGACAAGGCCTACGCGGCGCTCTACACCCTGGATCAGGGCGGCGGAAAGGTGCGCAACGTGGTCGCCACGGTCGGCGCCGACGGCACGTGGAAGGTGGACGTCGGCGGCGGGGCGCTGGGCGGCACGGCCGACGTGTCGCTCGTCTCGATCTCCACCGGGGTCTATCAGTGCACCATCTCCTCGGCCACCAACCCGATCACGCCGACCTGCGTCAAGCTGGCCGCCCCGGGCAAGCGCGTCCCCAAGGAGTACGACCTCGAGGTGCAGCGCCTGTTCCGGCAGTGGCTGAGCGTGTTCACCGACCGGCAGGCGGCGATCGCGGTGACCGAGGTGCAGCCGCTGGCCGGCGCCAAGGGCGACTGCTTCTCGGTCGACTCGACCGCGGCGTCGCTGGCCGACCCGGTCGACATCGGCATCTACTGCTACTCGACCGACGGCGTGCTGACCGCGGCCCGGGTCGGCTTCGGTGTGCTCAAGATGGTCAGTGAGTCGACCGGACCGGCGACCGTGCAGCTGCCGGGCGCCGTGACCGCCGGGCCGCCGATGGGCCAGGACGCCCCGCCGCCGGTGAACCCGCAGGTGACCCAGCCCTCGCTCGCGCCGTCGGCGTGACTTCCCACGATCCGGGCGTCTTGCTGGCCACGCTGTTGCCGAGCGCGTAACGTCGCAACCGACATGTGGCAGGCGTTCCTTCTTCTTCGCTGCCGCGACGAGGCCCCATCCCAGGCCGGCACCTCGTCGCGGAGTTGACGCGCGCCGCCTTCCTCGCCTCGCCCTCTTAGGAGCAGTTCCACATGTCCGAGTCCAGTCCCTTCGCGTCGCAGCGTGCCAGCAAGATGCCGTTCGAGCGCTACGTGCCGTACCAGAAGCAATTCGCCGTCGATCTGACCGACCGGCAATGGCCGGCCAAGCACGTCGAGGCCGCCCCGCGCTGGTGCGCGGTCGACCTGCGCGACGGCAACCAGGCCCTGATCGACCCGATGTCCCCCGAGCGCAAGCGGCGCATGTTCATGCTGCTGGTCCAGATGGGCTACAAGGAGATCGAGGTCGGCTTCCCGGCCGCCAGCCAGACCGACTACGACTTCGTCCGCCAGCTCATCGAGCAGGACCTGATCCCCGACGACGTCACCATCCAGGTGCTGGTGCAGTGCCGGGAGCACCTGATCGAGCGCACGTTCGAGTCGATCCGCGGCGCCAAGCGCGCGATCGTGCACTTCTACAACTCGACGTCCACGCTCCAGCGCCGGGTCGTCTTCGGCCTGGACAAGGACGGCATCACCGACATCGCGACCACGGGCGCGCGCCTGTGCCAGAAGTACGCCGAGATCCACACCCCGGACACCGAGATCTTCTACGAATACTCGCCGGAGTCCTACACGGGCACCGAGCTGGAGTACGCGCTGGAGATCTGCTCGGCCGTGATCGACGTGATCGACCCCACGCCGGCCCGCCCGCTGATCATCAACCTGCCGGCCACCGTCGAGATGGCCACCCCGAACGTCTACGCCGACTCGATCGAGTGGATGCACCGCAACCTGCCCCGCCGCGAGTCGGTGGTGCTGTCGCTGCACCCGCACAACGACCGCGGCACCGCGGTCGCCGCGGCCGAGCTGGGCCTGCTGGCCGGGGCCGACCGCATCGAGGGCTGCCTGTTCGGCAACGGCGAGCGCACCGGCAACGTCGACCTGGTCACCCTGGGCCTCAACCTGTTCTCGCAGGGCATCGACCCGATGATCAATTTCTCCGACATCGACGAGATCAAGCGCGCCGTCGAGTACTGCAACCAGCTGCCGGTGCACGAGCGTCACCCGTACGTCGGCGATCTGGTCTACACCGCCTTCTCAGGCTCGCACCAGGACGCGATCAAGAAGGGCTTCGCGGCCCTCCAGGCCGACGCCGACGCGGCCGGTGCCGACATCGACAAGTTCACCTGGGGTGTGCCCTACCTGCCGGTCGACCCGAAGGATCTGGGCCGCAGCTACGAGGCGGTCATCCGGGTCAACTCGCAGTCCGGTAAGGGCGGCGTGGCGTACATCATGAAGGAAGAGCACAAGCTCGACATGCCGCGGCGGCTGCAGATCGAGTTCTCCGGCGTCGTGCAGCACCACACCGACGAGGAGGGCGGCGAGGTCAGCGCCCAGGAGATGTGGGACATCTTCGCGGCCGAA
This sequence comes from Actinoplanes sp. NPDC000266, assembly GCF_042899005.1. Lineage (NCBI taxonomy): Bacteria > Bacillati > Actinomycetota > Actinomycetes > Micromonosporales > Micromonosporaceae > Actinoplanes > Actinoplanes sp. NPDC000266. Next base: position 329,645 of record NZ_JBIAZI010000009.1, on the reverse strand, counting down.
TATCTGGTCGAGCACCAGCTCGGCTCCGCCTTCAAGGTCGTCGACTTCCGCACGTCGACCGTGGACGGCAAGGTCGAGGTCGACGTCGAGGTCTTCCACCGCGGCCAGCGGCGGCCGCTGGTCGGCGTCGGCAACGGCCCGATCGACGCCTTCGTGCAGGCGATCGAGCCGCTGGGCGTCAAGGCCCGGGTCCTCGACTATCAGGAGCACGCGCTGACCTCCGGCGGCGACGCCCAGGCCGCGGCGTACGTCGAGGTCGAGGTCGGTGACCGCACGGTGTGGGGCGTCGGCATCGACGAAAACATCGTGAGCGCCTCGATCAAGGCCGTGAACAGCGCCGTCAACCGCGCTCGATAGGTTTCCCGGCGGCGTCTCCTCCGATCGGCTGATCTTGCTGAGCGGAGGGGGCGCCGCACTCCTAGGCTGGGACATGTGTCCCCTCGCATCCCGCTTGCTCTCGCCACCGCCCTGCTCGCGCTGACCGCCTGCGAGCCCGTCTCCGTCTCCCCCTCCGACACGGGCGAACCGACCTCCAAGCCCGGGTCCGCCAACTCCTCGGCCCAGCTCGCGAAGCTGACCGTGGCCAAGGCCGGCTCGATGGCCGGATACAGCCGGGAGAAGTTCCCGCACTGGCGCGACACCGGGTCGAACTGCGACGTGCGCGACTCGGTGCTCAAGCGCGACGGCCGCAACGTCAAGTTCTCCGGCTGCAACGTCGTGGCCGGCACCTGGACCAGCTTCTACGACGGCCAGGTCCTCAACTCACCGACCAAGGTCGACATCGACCACATGGTGCCGCTGGCCAACGCCTGGCGGTCGGGCGCCTCGAAGTGGACGACCGACAAGCGGGGCGACTTCGCCAACGACCTGGACGACCCGCAGCTGATCGCGGTGTCGGCCAGCTCGAACCGGTCCAAGGGCGACCAGGACCCGTCGACCTGGAAACCGTCCGAAACCAGCAGTTGGTGCGAATATGCGAAAGACTGGATCGCCGTGAAGACCAAGTGGAAACTCACGGTCACCGACAAGGAGAAGTCCGCGCTCGACGACATGTTGAGGAAGTGCTGATGCCCGAGCTCACTACCGATATCGTCGCCGGCCCCGGTGGGGTCATGACCGACGAGGTCGGCGTCGTGACCGGCGATCTGACCCTGCGCACCGAGCTGACCGGCGCCGACGCGGTGGTCCGGGTCCAGTACAAGGACGCCGAGGAGTGGTACACGGTCACCGGCGCCAAGGCCACGCTCAAGGACCCGGCCGACGCCGAAGCGATCCACATCGTCGTATCGGGCATCCTAAATCGTCCGGAAGGCTGATCTTCAAGGCCGGTACGGGGCAGCAGAACGGGTCCGTACCGTCCTATGCTCTCGGAGCCTCGCAACGCGGATGCTCCAAGGAGACCTCATGAAGATCGGCAAGAAGCCCGCGCGCGCCGCGGTCGTCACGGTCGGCGCCATCGGCGTCGCGGCCGTCGGCTGGCTGGCCATCCCGGCCGACGCGGCGACCGCCGCCGGCGTCGTCAAGGTCGTCAACGGCAGCCGCGTGCAGTACGTCGCCGCCGCCGGCCGCACCAACCAGGTGATCGTCACCCGTTCCGGCAACACCATCACGGTCGACGACACCACCACCGCCATCAAGGCCGGCGCCGGCTGTGGCGCGGTCAAGGGCGACAAGACGAAGATCCGCTGCACCCTCAAGGTCAAGCCGACCTGGATCATCGCGAGCCTGCTCGACGGGAACGACAGTTTCCTGAACAAGACCGATCTCAGCTCGACGGTCGCGGGGGGCGCCGGGAACGACAAGATCTACGGTGGCCCGAAGGCCGACAGCCTCCAGGGCAACGACGGCGTCGACGCCATCTGGGGCCAGGACGGCAACGACACCATCGTCGGCGGCAACGGCAACGACGCCCTCTCGGGCGGCAACGGCGACGACATCCTCGACGGCGCGGCCGGCGTCGACCGCCTCTACGGCTCGAACGGCGACGACGTCCTGGGCGGCCAGGCCGGCGGCGACATCGAGGACGGCGGCAACGGCGACGACATCTTCCTGCAGCTCCTGCAGTACGCACCGGGCACCGACGCCGACGTCCTGATCGGCGGCGCCGGCGAGGACGCGGTCGACTACAGCATCGACTACCGCACCAAGGGCATCCGGGCCGACGCCGACGGCGTCAAGGGTGACGACGGCGCGGCCGGCGAGAAGGACACCATCAGCGGCACGATCGAGGCCATCCTCGGCGGCGCCGGCAACGACGTGCTGGTCGGCACGGCCCGCACGGACTTCCTGCTCGGCGGTCCCGGCAACGACGTGATCGGCGCCGGCGCCGGTAACGACTACCTGGCCGGCGAGGAGGGTGTCGACACCCTGAACGGCGCCGCGGGCACCGACTTCTGCTCGCAGGACTACGACGGCGACAAGTTCATCAGCTGCGAGCAGATCTCCAGCGACCTGTCCGCCAAGGGCAACAAGAGCCGGCCGTCCCTCGACGTGGACGCGATCCGCGCCAAGGAAGACGTTCTCGGCTGACGCTGAGTTTTTTCCTGAAGAGGGCGGTCCCACGCGGGGCCGCCCTCTTTTCCCCTCTTCGCATCCAGAGGTGCACATGCGTCGCTTCCCCCGGCCGGCCCGCATCCTTCTCCCCGTGGCGGCCGTCCTCTCCGTCGGCGCCATCGCGGTGCCGGCCCAGGCCGCCACCTACATCGGCACCGTCGCCGTCGAGCGGTCGTCCATCGTGGCCTACGTGTCCCAGCTCGGCACGGCCCGGCACAACGTCAGCATCACCCGCTCCGGCCGCACCGTGACGGTCGACGACTCCGTGCCGGTCAAGGCCGGCAAGGGCTGCGCCGCCGTCAGCGGCGACCGTACGAAGGCCCGCTGCACCCTCAAGGTCAATCCGACCTGGCTCCGCGTGGTCCTGGGCGGCTACAACGACATCCTGGTCAACCGGACCGACCTGTCGATGACCGCGAACGGCGGGGCCGGCAACGACCGGATCACCGGCGGCCCCAAGCGCGACATCATCGACGGCAACGCCGGCTCGGACGCGATCTGGGGTCTGGGCGGCAACGACGACATCAGCGACCCGGACGGCGCCAACGCCCTCTCCGGCGGCGACGGCAACGACGTGCTCATCGGCGGCTGGGGCAACGACCGGCTGTACGGCGGCAACGGCGACGACGAGCTCAACGGCTTCCTCGGCAACGACATCGAGGACGGCGGCGCCGGCAACGACCACTTCTCCCAGAACGACAACCCGGACCGGGCCGACGCCGACGCCTTCGTGGGTGGCGCCGGCTTCGACACTGTCTCGTACGTCTTCCGCAGCAAGCCGGTGACGGCCGACGCCGACGCCGTGCGCGGCGACGACGGCGTGCCGGGCGAACGCGACACGATCGGCACCTCGGTCGAGGCCATCATGGGCGGCTCCGGCAACGACCGGCTGATCGGCACGGCCCGCGCCGACTACCTCTACGGCGAGGCCGGCAACGACGTCATCAACGGCTACGCCGGCAACGACCTCCTGATCGGCGGCGCCGGCCGCGACTCGGTCAACGGCGGCGTGGGCACCGACCAGTGCGAGCGTGGCAGCGGCGACACCGTCCTGTACTGCGAGGCGTCGTGAAGCTGACGAAGCGGGTCGCGGCCACCGTCCTCGGCGGCGCCGCGGTGGCGGCGACCGTGATGGTCGCCCTCCCGGCCGACGCGGCCGCCAAGGGCACGGTGTATGTCGTGGACAAGTCGGTCGTGGCCATGGTCGACAACTCGGGCCGGGCCCACAACGTGTCGATCACCCGTTCCGGCCGCACGATCACCGTCGACGACGTCGTCGGGATCACGGCCGGGGCCGGCTGCGCCAAGGTCGACGGTACGAAGGTGCGCTGCGCCCTGAAGGTCGACCCGTCCCGGATCCGGGTCCAGTTCGGCCCCAAGAACGACACACTGGTCAACCGGACCGACGTCGCCATCACCGCGCGCGGTGGTGCGGGCGCCGACCGGCTCACCGGCGGCTCGCGCGCCGATCTGCTGGAGGGTGACGCCGGCACCGACGCGATCTGGGGCATGGGCGGCAACGACAACATCGAGGGCCACGACGGCAACGACGCGCTCTCCGGCGGCGATGGCAACGACAGCGTCCGCGGCGGCGACGGCGGCGACAAGCTCTACGGTGGCAACGGAGCCGATGTCATCGACGACCAGGGCGGCAACGACCGGGTGTACGGCGGCAACGGCAACGACATGCTCTTCGCCGGCCTGGGCAACGACATCTTCGACGCCGGACCCGGTGACGACGAGATCCGGCACACCGATGACTCGCCGGGAGCGGACGCGGACTCCTTCATCGGGGGCACCGGACTCGATTTCGTGAGCTACGAATGGATCACAAAGCCGGTCGTGGCCGATGCCGACGCCGTCCGCGGTGACGACGGCCGGGCCGGCGAGCACGACACCATCGGCGCCTCGGTCGAAGGCATCATCGGCGGGTTCGGCAACGACCGTCTGATCGGTACGGCACGGCGCGACTGGCTCGCCGGTGGTCCCGGCAACGACGTGGTCGCGGGCAGCGCGGGCGACGACATTCTCAGCGGCGGCCCGGGACGCGACTATGTCAGCGGCGCCGCCGGCAACGACATGCTCTACGGCGACGAGCAGCTCGACATGTACCCGGTGGCCGCGGACACCCTGCTCGGTGGGCCGGGCCGCGACACCGTGAACTACGGCGCCTACACCCGGCCGCTCACGATCGACCTGGACGGCGCCGCCGGCGACGACGGGCAGGCCGGGGAGCGCGACACCGTCGGCGCCGACGTGGAGGATGTCTACGGGGGCGCCGGCAACGACCGGATCACCGGCAACGCGGCCGCCAACAACCTGGACGGCGACGGCGGCAACAACGTCATCCGCGGCGGCGGCGGCAACGACAACCTCACCGCCACCGACGGCCTGAACTACTTCTACGGCGATGCCGGCAACGACCGGATCAACACCAACGACCGCGACAAGGACGACCACGTCAACGCGGGCGACGGGACCGGCGACCACTGCATCGCGGATGCCGGCGACGCCATCGGCAACTGCGAGAAGGTCGAACGCTACTAGGACAACGGCAAAGGGCCGCTCCCTCGCCGGGAGCGGCCCTTTCCTCGTACGGACGAATCAAGCGGGAGTAGCCGCCGGACGGCGACCCACGACGGCCTCGTCGTCGACCACCGGGAAGTGGCAGGCGGTGAGGTGGCTGGCCGGGTCGTCGAGCCGCGTGACCAGCGGCGGCTCCTCGGTGGCGCAGATGTCCTGCGCCTTCCAGCAGCGCGTGCGGAAGCGGCAACCGGACGGCGGGTTGATCGGGCTCGGCACGTCACCGGTGAGCAGCACGCGGTCGCGCTGGGCGCGGTCGCGCCGGACCGGGTCGGGCACCGGAACCGCCGACATCAGGGCCACGGTGTACGGGTGACGCGGGTTCTTGTAGAGGTCGTCCCGCTCCGCCACCTCGACGACCTTGCCGAGGTACATGACGGCGACGCGGTCCGAGATGTGGCGCACCACGGACAGGTCGTGCGCGATGAAGACGTACGTCAGGTCGAACTCGCGCTGAAGGTCGTCCAGCAGGTTGACCACCTGGGCCTGGATCGACACGTCGAGGGCCGAGACCGGCTCGTCCGCGATGATCAGCTTAGGCCGCAGGGCGAGCGCCCGGGCGATGCCGATGCGCTGGCGCTGGCCGCCGGAGAACTCGTGCGGATAGCGGTTGTAGTGCTCCGGGTTGAGGCCGACGAGCTCCAGCAGCTCCTGCACGGCCTTCTTGAGGCCCTGCGGGGTCGGGATGTTCTGGATCTGCAGCGGCGCCGAGACGATCGAGCCGACCGTGTGCCGCGGGTTCAGCGACGAGTACGGGTCCTGGAAGATCATCTGTACGTCGCGGCGCAGCGGCCGCAGCTGGGTCACCGACTTGTGGCTGATGTCCTCACCCTCGAAGGTGATCGTGCCACTGGTCGGCTCCAGGATGCGGGTGAAGAGCCGCCCCGTGGTCGACTTGCCGCAGCCGGACTCGCCGACCAGGCCCAGCGTCTCGCCCGACCGCACCTCGATGTCGATGCCGTCGACCGCTCGCACGGCGCCGACCTGGCGCTTGAACAGGCCCTTTGTGATCGGGAAGTGCTTCTCCAGCCCCTTCACCTCGAGCAGGTTCTCGCTCATCTAAATCACTCCATGCTCAGAGATTGGGTAGCACTTCCTGCTGGAAGATCTTGGTGCGCTCTTCCGCCGGCAGGTGACAGGCGACCTTGTGGATGTCGCCGCGAAGTTCGGGGGTCTCGGTGAAGGACCGGTCGCCGTTGCGCCCGGCGTACGGGCAGCGCGGGTTGAAGGCGCAGCCGTGCGGCAGGTTGATCAGGCTGGGTGGGGTGCCCTTGACCGGGTTGAGCCGGTCGCGGACCTCGCGGTCGAGGCGCGGCATCGAGCCGAGCAGACCCCAGGTGTACGGGTGCTGCGGCTGCTGGAAGACGTCGACCGCCGGGCCCTTCTCGATCACCTTGCCGCCGTACATGACGAGCACCTCGTCGGCGAGCTCGGCGACCACACCGAGGTCGTGGGTGATCATGATGACCGCGGAGCCGAACTCCTCCTGCAGGTCACGGATCAGGTCGAGGATCTGCGCCTGCACGGTCACGTCGAGCGCGGTGGTCGGCTCGTCGGCGATCAGCAGCGCCGGGTCGTTGACCAGCGACATCGCGATCATGGCGCGCTGCCGCATGCCGCCCGAGAACTGGTGGGCGTAGTCGTTGAAGCGCCGCTCCGGCTGCGGGATGCCGACCCGGGCGAGCATGTCGATGGCCCGCTCGCGGGCGACCTTCTTGTTCACGCCGGGGTGGTGCACCCGGTAGGCCTCGACGATCTGCGACCCGACCGTGAAGTACGGGTGCATCGCGCTCAGCGGGTCCTGGAAGATCATCGACATCTTGCCGCCGCGGAGCTTGCGGACCTCTTCGTCGGTGGCGGTGACGAGTTCCTTGTCGTCGAGCCAGATCTCGCCGGAGACCTTCGCGTTGCTACGGGTGCGGTGCAGGCCGAGCACGGCCAGCGAGGTCACGCTCTTGCCGGAGCCGGACTCGCCCACGATGCCGAGGGTCTGTCCCTTCTCCAGGCTGAACGTCGAGCCGGTGACGGCCTGCACGATGCCGTCGTCGGTCTCGAACCGGACGTTGAGATCTTTGATCTCGAGGAACGGGCGGGCGTTGGTGGCGCCGATGGACACGTGACTCTCCCTCAGGCCAGCCGGACGCGCGGGTCGATCCAGCCGTAGACCAGGTCCACGATCAGGTTCGCGAAGACGATGAAGAACGCGGCGATCAACGTTACACCGAGGATGATCGGCAGGTCGTTCTGGCGGATGGCCTGCAGAGCCTGGTAGCCGAGGCCGCGGAGGTTGAAGACCGTCTCGGTGAGGACGGCGCCGCCGAGCAGCGCGCCGAGGTCGAGGCCGAAGACGGTGACGATCGGGGTCAGACCCGACCGGAGGGCGTGCTTGCCGATGACGACCCGCTCGGTCAAACCCTTGGCCCGGGCCGTACGCACGTAGTCCTCACCCAGGGTTTCCAACATGTTGGCCCGGGTGAGTCGCGCGTACGTCGCCGCGAACAGGAAGGCGAGCGTGACCCACGGGAGGATCAGGTTGACGAACCAGTCGGCCGGATTCTCCAGGAACGGCACGTACTGACCCTGAGGGAGCCAGCCCAGCCAATAGACGAAGATTGCCGTGGAGAGCAGACCGGTGAAGTAGACCGGTAGCGAGACACCGGCTAATGCGGTGGTCATGGCGGCCCGGTCGATGAACGAGCCTCTTCGGAGTGCGGAGATCACGCCGAAGGAGATGCCGATGACGAGCCAGAGGACCGCGGCGCCGATAGCCAGCGACAGGGTGACCGGGATGTCCTCCAGCAGCAGCGGCGTGACTTCCTGGTCGGTCGCGAACGAGTAACCGAAACAGGGCGCCGGGCAGTGGGTGACGTCCGGGCCGTTGGCGTAGTCCCGGCCGGCCACGAGGCCCTTGAGGAACTTGCCGTACTGCACATAGATGGGGTCGTCGAACCCCATCTTCTGCCGGATGCCCTCGATCGCCACGGGGTCCGACTGCTTACCGATATAGAGCAGCGCCGGATCACTACCGGTGGCCTTCGGAATCGCGAAGAAGATGCCGAAGGTGACCGCGGTCACCACGAGCAGCGTGATGATCGCGTTGATCACGCGACGAACGATGTATGCCAGCACGACATTCGGCCGAGAGACGGGCGGGCATCAGATCCTCGCGGAACCGATGCCCGCCCGCCGGGGGCGGCCTTCACCAACCCTTCGAATTACCCGTTGTTACTGGGGTGGAACAGCGTCACTTGCCGTCGCTGGTACCGAGGGCCTGGAAGTCGAGCATGCCGAAGGCCTCGTGCACGTAGGCGTTGGTCAGCCGCGGGTTGCGGTAGTTGAGCGCCTTGTCGACCACGAAGGGCAGCACGTACGCACCCTCCATGACCTTCTGGTTGATCTGGCTGTAGATCGCGGCGGCCTTGTCCGGGTCGGTCTCGGCAGCGGCGTCGTCGAACAGCTTGTCGATCGCCGGGTCCTTGATCTCGGAACGGTTGAAGTTACCGTTCTTCGTGATGAACCGGCTGTCGGCCAGCGGCTGCATGTAACCGGCGCCGGTCGGGTAGTCCGCGCCCCAACCGGTGATGATGATGCCGTAACCGCGCTTCTTCACGATCTCCGGCGAGCCGCCGATCGAGGAGTCCTGCGCGCCGTCGTACTGGTCGATCTTGGCCGTGATGCCGGCCGCCTTGAGCGCGGCCTGCAGCGCCTCGGCGGTCTTGACCTCGGCGGCCCGGTTGTTACGGGCGGCGATCGTCACGTTGAAGCCGTTGGGCTGACCACACGCGGCAAGGGCCTCCTTGGCCTTGTCGAGCTGCGCCTTGCCCTGCTTGCGGTTGTACGGGTCGTAGTTCGCGTCCGAGCCGGCGATGTTCGGCGGCAGGATGCTGGTGCCGATGTCGCCACCGGCGAACTCGCCACCGCGAGCGGTCTGGATCGACGTCGGGTCGGCCGCGTAGATGACGGCCTTGCGGCAGTCGGGGTTGTTCAGCGGGGCGACCGGCGTGAAGTCGGCGAAGCGCAGGAAGCCGGTGTTCGGGGCGTCCGCGTTCTTCTTCAGGTTGGCGTCGGTCAGCAGCTTGGTGCGGGCCGCCGCCTGGACACCGGTCTGGCCGACGTCGAGGTCCGCGGTGCCCGAGAGCAGGCGGCTGTCGAGGTCATCGGCGTTCGTGGTGATGGTCAGGTTGATCGCGTCCGGCAGCGCCTTGCGGATCGGGTCGGTCGCCTGGTCCCAGTTGGGGTTGCGGACCCAGGAGACGCTCTTGCCGGGCTTGATCTCCTTGAACATGTACGGGCCGGAAGCCGCCGGCTTCGAGCCGTACTGCGCACCGGTGTCCCGCTTCTGCGGCACCGGGCCCGAGCCCGGCATGGCCAGCAGGTAGAGGAAGTCCGAGTACGGCTTCTCGAGCTTGAACTCGATCGTCTGGTCGTCCGGCGTGGTGACCGACTTCAGACCCAGCTTGTTGGGGTCGGTGTCCTTGTACGGGCCGGGGTACTTCTGGCCCTGGTCGAGGATGTTCGGCAGGTAGTACGGGCCGCCGGAGATCACGTCGGTCGCCCAGACGCGCTCGATGCCGTACTTGACGTCCTTCGACGTGATCGGGGCGCCGTCGTCCCACTTCAGGCCGCTGCGCAGCTTGAAGGTGTAGGTCAGCTTGTCGGCGCTGATCGTCGGCTCGGCCTCGGCCAGGTCGGGCTGGAGCTTCAGGCCGTCCTTGCCCGGGCTGGCGGCGTAGTCCACCAGCTTGCGGGTGTACAGGCGGTTGAGGTTCCAGACGAACGCGTAGTAGCCACGCGCCGGGTCCCAGCTGTCGGCGTCCTGCGACGACCACAGGTTGAGCGTGCCGCCCTTTTTGGTGTTGGCGTTGACCACGCTGGTGGTCGCCGCGTTGAACTCCGACTTGCCGTCCGAGCTGCTGCTGCTATTGCTGTCCGAGCTGCCACCGCACGCGGCGGTGGTCAGCCCGAGCGCGAGGGCGACGCCTGACGCCGCCAGCGCCCTTGTCTTGCGTGCCACCTGATCTCCTACCTTCTCGAATGCGAACCCGGCCGGTCCGCGGTGGTACTTCGCCCCGGAAAGCTCAGCGAGCCTTCGGGTCGAGTGCGTCGCGCAGGCCGTCACCGAACAGGTTGAAGGCGAGCACGGTGATGAAGATGACGGAACCCGGGATGATCATGTACATCGGGTCGGCCTGATAAAACTGGGTCGCGTCCGACAACATGCCGCCCCAGGAGGGGTTGGGCGCCGGGATGCCGACACCGAGGAAGCTCAGCGCGGCCTCGGTGAGGATGTTGGTCGGGATGATCAGCGTCGTGTAGACGAGGATCGGCGCGGCCAGGTTGGGAAGCAGCTCGCGGAAGAGGATGCGGCCCGATCGGGCGCCCAGACTGCGGGACGCCTCGACGAACTCACGCTCACGCAACGAGAGCGTCTGCCCCCGCACGATCCGGCCGATGTACGGCCATCCGAAGAAGCCGATGACGCCGATCAGCACGAGCACCCGCGACCATCGATCACCGAGACCGAAGAACTCGTCGGGCAGGACGGAGAGAAGGGCGATCGCGAAGAGCAATTGCGGGAAGGCGAGCAGGAAGTCCATGACACGGCTGATCACCGAGTCGACCCAGCCGCCCAGGAAGCCGGCCGCCAGGCCGAAGAGGGTGCCCAGGAAGGTCGAGACGAAGGCGGAGAGGAACGCCACCGTGAGGGTGGTCTGCGCGCCGTAGATGATGCGGCTGAAGATGTCGCGGCCGGTCTGCGGTTCCACACCGAGCAGGTAGTCCCAGCTGATGCCACCGAGGTGACCCAGCGGCAGACCGGTTCCGGTCGCGAGATCGAGCTTGTCCTGGTGATACTCGTCGGTCGGGTGGCCGAGCCATTTGATCAACAGCGGGGCCAGGATCGCGACGACGATCAGGAAGATGACGACGCACGCACCGGCGATCGCCACCTTGTCCTTCTTCAGGCGACGCCAGGCGATCTGCTTCAGCGATCGTCCAGCGATCGCCTTCTCGCCCGGGCGTTCGGCCGCGTCGGCGGTAGGCGGAGTCGTCTCGTCGGTGACCGACGCCTCTGGGCCAAGCGACATCTAAGCGCCGGTCCTTCCCCGGCGGCCGGACGTGCATGAGTCCACGGCCACCCGGCGCAGGGCCCGGCGAGGACCCGTGAGACCGGAGGACGATGGCCCACGCAGCGAACGGCAACCGATCGGTTATCGCATGCCTCGAGTGCCTACCCTCGTCGCCCGGGTCAGATCAGACTCCGGCCACGAAGGCACTCGACGGCGGGTGTGCCGCCATCGGATAGGAACACTCACCTAATGCGGTGCTTCAGGTCAAGTTCACTGACCGCACACGAATAGTTCCGTGTCCCCGTCGTGATGTGACCGTGACCTGCGGCGCCGACCAATCGGAAACTACCGTGTAGAAGGGCTGCAAGGAGCCAATCCGGACCAAAATGCTATCGCCCCGTGATCATACGATCACGTTATGTGTGGTCATACGGCTCTACGGCCCTCAAAAGCGCGACCGAGAGTGATCTCGTCCGCATACTCCAGGTCACCGCCAACCGGCAAACCGCTTGCCAGTCGTGTGACAGTGATCCCCATTGGCTTGACCATCAGCGCCAGATAGGTGGCCGTGGCCTCACCCTCGGTGTTGGGGTCTGTGGCGAGGATCAACTCCTTCACCTCGCCCGTACCCAGCCTCATCAGCAGTTCGCGGATGCGCAGGTTGTCCGGCCCGATGCCCTCGAGCGGATTGATGGCCCCGCCGAGCACGTGGTAGCGCCCCCGGAACTCGCCGGTCCGCTCGATGGCCACGACGTCCTTGGGTTCCTCGACCACGCAGAGGACCTCGTTGGTCCGCCGGGGGTCCCGGCAGACCCGGCACTGCTCGGACTCGGCCACGTTGAAACAGGTCGTGCAGAAGCGCACCAGCTCTTTCACCTTGCGCAGGGCGGTGGAGAGCCGGTTGACGTCGGCCGGGTCGGCGGAGAGGACGTGGAAGGCGATGCGCTGGGCGCTTTTCGGGCCGACGCCCGGCAGGCGCCCCAGCTCGTCGATCAGGTCCTGGATGGCACCCTCGTACACGCGATCAGAACCCGGGCAGGCTCAGGCCGCCGGTGGCCGGGCCCATCTTTTCCTCGGTGAGCTCCCGCTGCGCCTCGGCGGCGTTGTGCACGGCGGCGAGGATCAGGTCCTCCAGCGTCTCCACGTCCTCCGGGTCGACGGCCTTGGGGTCGATCTTCACCGACTTGAACTCGCCCAGCCCCGTGATGACGACGGAGACCAGCCCACCGCCGGCCGTGCCGGTCAGCTCGGCCGCGGCCAGCTCGGCCTGCGCCTGAGCGACCTGCTGCTGCATCTTCTGCGCCTGCTTCATGATCTGCTGCATGTTCGGCTGTCCACCGGGGCGCATCGCACCGCTCCTCAAAGTCCCGTCGCACTACCTGTCAAAGCCCGACACCCGTCAATAACCGACGGCGGCGCCGGGTAACCGCCGCCCAGCGTAGCCGCCCCGTACCGCCGGCCCCACGCGCCACAGCGGTGTCAGCTCTCGCCGATCTTCTCGGCCCCCAGCGCCTCCTTGAGGAGACGGAAGGCCATCTGCTCGCCACTTTCCCGAGCGGTCTTCTCGTCGAGCACCTCGTCGAGCGGCTCGTCCCCCGGGTCGAAGCCCTCGAAGCTGGGCTTGCCCCCACCACCCACCTTCGGCGGCCCGTCGAACTCCGGGTCGTAGGGAGCCTCCTCGGTCGGTGACCCATCAGACCAGGCCTGCTTGGCCGGTGCCGGACGAGCGCCACCGCCGCCCCGAGCCCCGGCCGCGGCAGCCCGAGCCGCCGCGAGCCCGGCACCGGCATTCCGAGCAGCCCGCGCCGGCGCGGCGACCCCAGGCCCACCCGCAGCCGGAGCATCGGTCGCAACCGCGCTGGGCCCTCCAGAACGCGCGGCCGCCGCCCGCGCGGCGTTGAGCCCCCCACCTCCGGCCTCGCCGGAAACGGCCGGGCCCGCCGCGGAACCAGACCCGCCCCCAGCCTCCCCGGGGACCGCCAGCCCTGCCGCAGCGCTGAGCCCCGCTTCGCCGGAACCGGCCGCGGTCGCGCCTCGGTGGCTGCCGCTGTCGTTCTCGTCGACCCGGCCGGCGGCTTCGGCGCCACCCACAGGGGCGACGGCAGGCTGATCCGCCTCGCGAGCCGGCGCAGACGCCGCCACGGACGACTCAACCGAACCCAACGCCGCCACGCCGGGCCAATCAGCTGAACCTCCCGCCGCGACAGAGGGCCCCGTGGCCGAGCTCGCCGCCGCGACCGTGGAACCGGACTCCGGACTCCCCTCCGCAGCGGAGGGACCAGACGCCCGACTCGCGTCCGCAACCGAGGGACCAGACGCCCCACTCGCGTCCGCAGCGGAGAGACCGGACGCCCGACTCGCGTCCGCAGCGGAGAGACCAGACGCCCGACTCGCCTCCGCAGCGGAGGGACCGGACGCCGGACTCGTCGCCGTGACCGGGGGACCAGCAACCGGGCTCGTCGGCGCGAAGGTGGGGTCTCCGCCGTCTGGCCGGGTGTTCGTCGCTTGTGAGCCGATCGGGCTGACCTCGGGCCAGTCGTCGTCAGCCGCTACCTCGGTGGAGGGCGGCGGGGGCGCCAGCCCGCCCGGTTTGACCGGCTCTGGCCAGTCGTCGTCGGACGAGGCGGGCGCGGCCGCGGCCTGACGCCTGTTCTGCGGCTCGCGAGCCGCGGCGGCCGGCTGGGCCGCCGGCGCGGGTCGCTGCGCGGCGACCGCCGGGCGCTGGGCCGGTCCGCTCTCGTTACGAGCCGGCGGCCGCCCGCCGCGTGGCGGAGCGACCTGCGCCGCGCCGCCCTCACCGGCGATCTCGCAGCGCACCTCCCAGCGGTTGCCGAAGACCTCGTACAGCGCGTTGGCGATCAGCGGCGCCCCTTGGGCGATCCGCTGCTGAAGCGACCCGGCCGCGACCGTGAGAAGCACACTCTGCCCGTCGACCGACCGAACGGTGGCATTGATCGCCGCCGCCCGGAGCACCTTGCCGCCCGGCTGCTTCTTCACCTCTTCGAGAATGTCGTGCCACGCCTGCCGGATCTCCTCGGCCGTCGGCTGCCCCGGCCCGGCCGCCACGGCCTCGACCGCTGCGGCCCCCGGCTCCTCGGGCGCATCCGGCAACACTCCCGCCGGCTCACCCCGCCGCTCGACCTCGGCGTGGTCAACCGGCCGCTCGGACGCGGCCGGCTCGACCCGCCCCTGAGGAACAGCCGACTCGGCCGCCGGCGGTTCGGAGACCGGCTCGACCCGCGGCGACCGCGCGGCATCGTCCGCCTGCGGCCGGGCCGTCACCGGCTCGGGCATTTCGGGCTCGTCGTCCCACGGCGGCTCGTCGTCGTAGTGCTCCGCCGTCGCGCCGGACCCGCCGTCGGCCACCTCGTTCCAGTCGGGCTCGGCGGCCGAAGAGCCGCCCGGCGCCTGAGCCGGAGAGGCCGAGACGGGTGCCGCCGCAGGCGTGGAAGGGCCCCCCGTCGATGCGCCCGCGGCCGCCGGCGCAGTTGGAGCGTCAGAGGCCGGAACTGCGACGGGAACGGAGGCCGAAGCCGCAGGAGCAGGAGAGGCCGGAACCGCAGGGGCCGGAGCCGCCGCGGTCGCAGCCGGAACCGCCGGGCGGGCGCCGGGTGAAGTCGAGCGCCGGGCCGCGGCCGCCTTCGCGGCGGCGCGGGCCGCCGACAATCCGCCACCGACCCCGCCACCTACTCCGTCGGCGGGACCGGCGGCCGGGGCCGCCTCCTGCGCTGGGGCGGGCTGGGCGGCGGCCGGCGGGGCGCCCGCGATTGCGGTTGTGGGGGCGTCCTCACTACGTACAGCCGAAAAACCGCCCTGCGTGACCCGCTGCTCCATGCGCTCCAGACGCTGAAGCAGCGCGCCCGTCGAGTCGTCGGCGCCGGGCAGGAGCATGCGGGCGGTGATCAGCTCGAGCAGGAGGCGGGGAGCCGTCGTGCCCCGCATCTCGACCAGGCCGTTGTGCACGATGTCGGCGCAGCGGGACAGCGTCGCCTGACCGAGCCGGGACGCCTGGGCGCTCATCGACTCGAGCTGGTCGGCCGGGCCGTCGATCAGGCCCTTGGACACCGCGTCGGGCACCTGCTGCAGGATGATCAGGTCGCGGAAGCGCTCGAGCAGGTCGGAGGCGAACCGGCGCGGGTCGTGACCGGCCTCGGCCACCCGGTCGATCGTCGCGTACGCCGCGGCACCGTCGCCGGCCGCGATCGCGTCGCACATCTCGTCGAGCAGCGTGACGTCGGTGACGCCGAGCAGGGAAACCGCCCGCGAATAGGAGACGCCGTCAGGGCCGGCGCCGGCGATCAGCTGGTCGAGCACCGACAGGGTGTCCCGGGCGCTGCCCCCGCCGGCCCGCACCACCAGCGGGAAGACCGCCGGCTCGACCGTGACGCCCTCGGCCTCGGTGAGCTGCTGGAGATACGGCCTCAGCGTCGCCGGCGGGATGAGCCGGAACGGGTAGTGGTGTGTCCGGGAGCGGATCGTGCCGAGCACCTTTTCCGGCTCGGTGGTCGCGAAGATGAACTTCACGTATTCCGGCGGCTCCTCGACGAGCTTGAGCAGCGCGTTGAAGCCGGCCGACGAGACCATGTGGGCCTCGTCGATCACGTAGATCTTGTAGCGGCTGTTGGCCGGGGCGAAGAACGCCTTTTCCCTCAGCTCGCGGGCGTCGTCGACACCACCGTGGCTGGCCGCGTCGATCTCGATGACGTCGATCGACCCGGCGCCGTCGTTCGCCAGCGAACGGCACGAGGCGCAGACCCCGCACGGCTCGGGCGTGGGCCCCTGCTCACAGTTGAGCGAGCGGGCCAGGATGCGCGCGCTGGACGTCTTGCCACAGCCACGCGGCCCCGAGAACAGATAGGCGTGGTGCAACCGCCCACTGCGCAGCGCCTGCGACAGCGGCTCGGTGACGTGCTCCTGCCCGATCACTTCGGCGAACGTACGCGGCCGGTACTTGCGGTATAGCGCGAGTGCCACTCCAGCCCCTCCTCAACGACCGCGCCATTGTCCGTCGGGGGTATGACAAGAACCAACTCTGTACCGCTGGGGTGGCCGGGGTCGCGCCCCGGGAACGTAAAGGGCCCCTCGTGCACCCGTCAGAGCCCGCTTATCCTTGCTGCCTTCCGGCCCTGGGGAGGTTCACGAGATGCACGCCGCACGAGAGGCTTGCCCCTAGCGTACCCAACCGCGCCGGGCGGTACGCCGGGGACCCGTGCGACGCCCGCGAGGAGCTTCTGTATTCTGGCGCACGGAGGATTCGCCTAGTGGCCTAGGGCGCACGCTTGGAAAGCGTGTTGGGGGAAACCCCTCACGAGTTCGAATCTCGTATCCTCCGCCAGCAACGCTGAAGGGGCTGGACTCATCGAGTCCAGCCCCTTCGGCGTTTCTCAGAGCTGCGCGGCCGCGATGGCGTCGTCGACCTCGGGGAAGATGGCGAAGTAACGGCTCAGGCCGACGGTCTCCAGCAGCTGTATGAGGAACGGGTTGGCGCCGGCGAAGCTCAGCCAACCTCCGCGGGCGGAGATGACCTGCTTGCTGGTGATGAATGCGCTCAAGCCGACCGAGTCGCAGAACTTGAGGTCGGAGAGGTCGACGACGATCTTCGGTACGGGACGCTCCAGCAGATCCGCGAGGATCCCGTGGAGCTGGCCGGCGGTGTCCGAGTCGAGTTCGCCCTTGAGATGGAGAACGGCGACGTCGCAACGGTGATCGGTGACTGTGGCCTGCATGGGGATCGCTTTCTGGCGGTGGTGGGCAACCCAACCTAGAAGCGATCAACTAATTGTCGTCGGACAAGCGGTGCGGGCGTACGAAAGCAATCGAGCCGGACCCCGAAAAGGGGGCCCGACTCGATTTCAAAAGATCGGCTGGCCGTGTGATGTCAAGCGGGTGCGGCGCAGCCTCGGCTCCTGGCGCCTTACAGCTTGCGCCACTGCCAGCGTGGGCCACGCCACGCGTCGGCCAGGATCATGGCCGAAGCCCGACCCGGGCACTGCTGCACCTTCGACTTGCCGTCCGGGCCGCCCATCTGAGCTTCGACTTCCCAGAACTCGCCGTCGGTGCGCACGTAGACGTCCCGGCGGGCGAGCCGGACGTCACCATTCCACCAGTGATGCTCAACTCTCACCAGTCAAATCTAGGACAGTTCACAGGTATCGGCGCTGGGCAATCTTGTGAAACTTTCTCACCAGGTGGTTAAAAGCGCATTGTCTGATCCGGTAGTTTTTGGCTTAGTGACTTGCGCAACAGGCACCATATTTGCGCCGTTCCCCCGTCATCACGGTCTGTCATCGCCACTGGTGGTGGCGGAGACCCTCCAGGGCCGAAACGGCGTCGTTACGCGCACGATACCTGATCTTGGAAAAGCCTCTCCCGGGGGCCCTCACTCGGCGTACATGAAACTGATTCATCAGCACGCAGCGTGACCAACGAGGGGAGCCCGGGGACGCAAAAAACCCGGCGGCTCCGCAGGGAGCCGCCGGGTCATTGGCGGTGGTGAAGGGATTTGAACCCTTGGAGGGCTTGCACCCTCACACGCTTTCGAGGCGTGCTCCTTAGGCCGCTCGGACACACCACCGGGAAGTACGTTACCCGACGCCGATCGACGCTCGAAGCCGGGTTCCCCTTTGCCGAGCAGACCCCGCCCGACCTGGCAGTATCCGAGGTATGAACGAGCGAGAAGAGACGCGCCGATGAGCGTGCACATCGGCGGGCAGCCGGGCGACATCGCCGAGCGGGTTCTGCTCCCCGGCGACCCGATGCGAGCGAAGTGGATCGCCGAGACGTTCCTGCAGGACGCCAAGTGCTACACCCAGGTCCGCGGCATGCTCGGCTTCACCGGCACCTATCAGGGCGTCCGCGTGTCCGTGCAGGGCTCCGGCATGGGCATGCCGTCGGCGTCGATCTACACACACGAGCTGATCAACGAGTACGGCGTGAAGTCCGTCATCCGCATCGGCTCCTGCGGCGCCCTGGCGCCGGACCTCCAGCTGGGCGACGTGATCGCGGCCATCGGCTCGGCCACCGACTCCAACATGAACAGGTCCCGCTTCGACGGTCTCATCGACTACGCGCCGGTGGCCGACTTCGGCCTGCTGCGCACCGCGGTCGAGGTCGCCGAGCGTCAGGGGACCCCGATCCGCGTCGGCCCGATCCTGGCCGCCGACGCGTTCTACACCGACCGTCCGGACCTCTACGACGCGCTCGCCGACTACGGCGTGCTCGCCGTCGAGATGGAATCGGCCGCGATCTACACCATCGCCGCCCGCTACGGCGCCAAGGCCCTGACCATCCTCACCGTCAGCGATCACATCAAGACCGGCGCCAAGATGGACTCGGCCCAGCGCGAGCAGGGCTTCGGCGACATGGTGAAAATCGGTCTCGAGACCGCGATCGCCGGCGCCGCCTGATCTGAGTGCCGCGGCATCGCGCTTCCCGCGCTGCCGCGGCTTTCAGCCGTACGTCTCGTCAGCACCCCGGCCGAAGAAGCCGCGGAGCAGAGCGGCGCACTCGTCCTCGAGCACCCCGGCGTAGACCTCCGGCCGGTGGTTGAGCCGGCGGTCACGCACCACGTCCCAGAGCGAGCCGGCCGCACCCGTCTTCGGCTCCCAGGCCCCGAAGACCAGCGTGGACACCCGGGCCAGCACGAGCGCGCCGGCACACATGGTGCACGGCTCCAGCGTCACCACGAGCGTGCAGCCACTGAGCCGCCAGCTGCCGGCCCGCTCGGCCGCCCGGCGCAGGGCCAGGATCTCGGCGTGCGCGGTCGGGTCGCCGCGGGCCTCCCGCTCGTTGGCGCCGACGGCCAGCTCCGCCCCGTCGGCGTCGAGGACCACCGCGCCCACCGGAATGTCGTCGCCGGTGGCGGACGCCACCTCGAGCGCGCGCCGCATCCACGACACGTGCCGGGGCGAGATGGCCAGGCTCACGCCTCGCGCAGCTCTTCCATCTCGTCGCCGCAGCCGATCCGCTGGCAGATCTCGGCGGTCACGTCCGAGGGCAGCATGCCCTCCTTGCCGCAGAGCGCGAGCAGCCGGTGCGAGTTCACGCCGAGGTCGTTGAGCAGATCGGCGTCGCCGACCGGGTCGGCGTCGGGATCGGCGGCCGGCTTGTCGTCCTCGTCCTCGTCGCCCTCACCGGCGGCCAGATCGTCGATCTCCAGGGCCGGCGGCGTCTCGATCTCGCCGAGGAGCAGCGAGCCGATCCGCGACTCGTCCACGAACGCCGAGTCGGAGCCGAAGACCCGCAGATCTTCACCCTCGTCGAGGCGCAGGACGGCGAGGTATTGGTCGTCGCTCTCGACGAACAGCAATGTCAGGTCGGCGTCCGGCTCCACGTCCCGCAGCGCGTCGACGACCTCGTCGATGTCGGCCAGACCGCTCAGGTCCAGCTCGGACGCCGTCCACCCGTTCTTGCCCCGAGCTACGGCGGCAGCGAATGTCGACAACTTTCCCCCCACGCGACTTTTGTCTTCAGCGAGTGACGGTAGCGGGAAGAACGGCGGGTGCGGCGCGCCACGCCTTGACGGCGGGCGAAGTCGGGTCAAACGTCAGTTCACCAGGCGACGACGCATGGCGATGAGCTCCCGCAGACGCGCCCGGCGCAGCCTTTGCGGCTGGGTGCTCTCCCGGGCCGATTTCGCACTCGCGAGAGCTGCCAGCAACTCGAGACGACGGCGGCGCCGATCGGGGTCGAGCCGGGGCGGTGAGGGGGCCATGAAGCCGAGATTCGCCGACCACAAACCGTTCGTCAAGGCCAAGTGCGCACCGCAACTACGAAGGCACATCCGGTCGCCGACAAGCCGGTCAAGATCGGACAAAAACGGTCACCACAGCGGCCAGTCCTGGGTGGTGATCCACCGGCCGCCGACGAAGGCGAGGGCTACCGACAGACCCAGACCGGAGGCGAGGGCCACCCCGACGGCGACGCCCCGGTCACCCAGGTAGGTCAGGACGAGGGCGACGGCCCAGGCACTGACGGCGGCCACGATCGTCCACCACGCATAACTGGCGAGGTCGCGGCCGAGTGTGCCGAAGAGCACCATCCACAGCGCGGCCGAGCCGATCCCGGACAGCAGCGGACCGGCGTTGACGGGATGCGGCTCGCGATAGGTGGGCCGGGACGGTCCCGGAAAGAGCCCCGAACCCCGGACGTGGGGCTGCGAGCGCGCGGCCGGCGGGCCGGGCTGCGGGTACCCACCCTGCGGGTGCCCGGCTTGCGGGCCGGACTGCGGGTACCCACCCTGCGGGTGCCCGGCTTGCGGACCGGACTGCGGGTACCCACCCTGCGGGTGCCCGGCTTGCGGACCGGGCTGCGGGTACCCAGCCTGCGGGTGCCCGGCTTGCGGGCCGGACTGCGCGTACCCGGCCTGCGGCAACGGCGCGCCATGGGAAGCCCGCGCGTAAGGGCCGGATGGTGAAGGCCGGAAGGGCTCAGGTGACGCGGCATAAGCGGGCACCGGCCCGGCCGGCTCGAACGCGGCCTGCGGCGGCGCGGGAAGCGACGGCTCGGCGGGACGAGGGTTCGGGTCGTTCGGGTCGGTCACCGCTCACCTCCAGCGTAGGCACCGGACGCGCACCCGGCCGCCGGTGAATGCCAGCCTATCCACCCTCGCCGGGGCGGAGCGGGTTATCCACAGGCGACGCCGTCGTCCACAGGCTGGTCGGCAGGATGGGGGCACTTCTGCCAGGATGGCCCGGTGCCTTTGTTCCGTGCCCTCTCCGGTTTGACCGTCCTGGCCGTCTGCCTGGCCGGCTGCGGCAGTGTGACCGGCTCGCCGCCGGTGACCGCGACGCCGCAGTTCATCGAGCCCGAGGTGACGGCGAGCGCGAGTGTGGGCGCCGACGCGGCCGCTCCTCCCGTGGCGGCCGCGCCCAGTTCCGGGCCCGCACCCACTGCCGCGGCGCCGGCCACGACTCCGTCGACGAAAGCGCCGACCACCGCGGCTCCCAAGACGGTGAAATACGTCTTTCCGGTCAAGGCGTCAAATGTCGACTACCACCCGACCCACTCGAAATATCCGGCGACCGACATCTTCGCCGACTGTGGCGAGCCGGTGGTGGCCACGACCAGCGGCGTCGTTCTGGAGATCAGTCTCAAGGATGTGTACGTCAGGGGGTCGCCCGACGGGCCCAACAACGGAGGCCTGTCGGTGTCGCTGCTCGGCGACGACGGCGTCCGCTACTACGGGTCGCACCTGAGCAAGGTCCAGAGCGGCATCACCAAGGGCGTCCGGGTCACCGCCGGCCAGCTGCTCGGCAAGGTCGGCCACACCGGAAACGCCAACGGCGTCTGCCATCTGCACTACGGCATCTCGCCGCCGTGCGCCAAGGTCGGCGACTGGAAGGTTCGCCGCGGGGTCATCTGGCCGGCGACGTTCCTCGACTCGTGGCGCGAGAAGGGCCAGAAGAGCCCGGTCGGAACCGTGGCCGCCTGGAACCGCTCGCACGACTGCAAGGCCTGAGCCGCGACGCCTGAACAGGCAGCACGAAGCCGCACCCCTCGCCCGATGGGTGCGGCCCCGCGCTGCCGGGAGAAAAGCTAACTGAACTGGGCGAAACGCTTCTGCTGGCGGCCCTCGACGGTGGTGAAGGCGCCTCCCATGGCGATCGCCTTCAGGCGCGGGTTGGCGGCCAGGGCCAGGACGCCCTCGACCCCGTTGGCGTCGGCCGTCCAGTCGAGCAGGTGACCGTCGGCGGCCGAGAGGGCGGCCAGCTTCACCCGGTTGTCGGCGCCGTCGACGCATGAGCCCTGGGCTCCGGTGCGGGCCGTGCTGCACGCCCGGTCGAAGTGGCCGCCGGCGTAGACCGTGTCACCCAGCACCGTCACCGCCTGGGCGTCGCCGTCGAACGTGGCCGACCAGCGCAGCGCCCCGGCGTGCGTGTACGAGCTGATCCGGCCGCCCTGGCCGCCGTGCGCGGAGTAGACCGTGTCGGCGGTGACCGCCAGGGCGTACGTGATGACCGGGGGTTTGGGCTTGAAGGTCGTGACCAGCGCGGCCGACGCCGGGTCGAGGGCGGCCAGCCGGTCGTAGCCGGGAACGCTGTTGACGCGGTGGAACTTGCCGCCGACGTACACCCGGCCGCCGCCCGCCGCGATCGTCTCCACCTGGTCGTCGGCCGTGGGCAGCCAGCGCTTGTCCAGGGCGCCCGTGTTCAGGTTGAAGGCCGCGAGCCGGCCGCGGGCCTGCCCGTCCACCGCGGTGATCGTTCCGCCCAGGTAGAGGCGGCCGTGCGCCGCGTAGGCGGCCAGGGGCCGGCCGCTGATCGAGTGCTTGAAGGTGCTGTGCGTGGTGCCGGACCCGATGTCGAGCCGGGCCAGGCTGTCACGCTTCACGCCGTTGACCGTGGCGAAGTCGCCGGCCACGTAGATCGACTGACCGCTGACGACGAGGGCCTTCACCCGGCCGTCGGCCGCGGGCGACCACGGCAGCAGCGTTCCCTTGCGGGCGTCGATCGCGGCCAGCCGGCCCCGGGCGACCGGTTTCCCGTTGACGATCGCGGCGGTGAAGTCGCCGCCGACGTACACGATGTTGCCGGAGTAGGCGACGGCCAGGACCGTGCCGTTGAAGCTGGGCATGGCGTCGGAGCCCTGGGCGAAGGCCGGCGCCGCCAGAGACAGGAGGACGGCGATGAAGACCGTCATGAGCGTTTTCCCCCGGTAAGTCACGAGATAACCGTATGAGGAGGACTCAGCGGCGGAGGGGCTGCGAAACGGACGAAACTCGACCTGGCCAAAAGGATGATCAAGCGAGGGTGTGCGAAGGTTCTGAGCGTGAACGTGACTGTCATCGGGCTCGGGCTCATCGGTGGATCGGTGCTCAAAGCGCTGAACGCCTCCGGCCATCAGGTGACCGGCTACGACACCGACCCCGAGACCCGCGAGGCGGCCGGCGCCGAGAGCTTCACCACGGCCGACTCGATCGGCGCGGCCGTCGAGGGTCGCGATCTCGTCGTGCTGGCCGTGCCCCTGCCGGCCCTGCCGCCGATCATCGACGGGCTCAAGGACTTCCCCGGCCTGATCACCGACGTCACCTCGGTCAAGGGCCCCGTCCGCGACCTGTCCACCTCTCTCCCGCGCTTCGTCGGCGGCCATCCCATGGCCGGCCGGGAGACCTCCGGCTTCGCCGCCTCCGAGGCGACCCTCTTCACCGGATGCTCGTGGGTGCTGTGCCTGGAGCCCGGCGAGACCTCCCTCGACGACTGGCGCACCCTGGCCACGCTCTTCACCGAACTCGCGGCCCGTGTCATCCCGATCACCGCCCACGAGCACGATCGCGCGGTCGCCCAGGTCAGCCACGTCCCGCATCTGTTCGCCACCGCCCTGTCCGGTCAGCTGCGGGACAATCCCCTGGCCGGCACGCTCGCGGCCGGCTCCTTCCGCGACGGCACCCGGGTCGCCGCCACCCGGGCCGAGCTGATCGCCGCCATGTGCGGCGGCAACGCGTCCGCGGTCGGCGCCGAGCTCGACCGGCTCATTTCCGAGCTTCACGATGTACGCCTTCTGCTCGACGCCCCCGACCCGGTGGCGGCCCTGGTTCCCGCGCTCCGCCCGGCCGTCGACCTGCGCCGGGCGTGGCCCGCCGAGGCCGGCGACGTGGTCGAGCTGCCCATCGAGTTCGAACCTCTGCTCGAGCTCGGCCGCGCCGGCGGGTGGGTCGCCGCGGTGAACCGCGAAACCGTCGAGGCAATCCGGCCGGAAACTGACCGCAATCGCTCATAGATTCCTCTCAAGAACCCGAGAGGAGCACGTCATGCCAGGTCAGGTCGGCGCCATCGAGAACGAGCAGCAGGGCCTTCTCGCCTATCTCGCCCAGATGCGGTACGTGCTGCGGCTGACCGCGTACGGACTCACCGCCGAGCAGCTACGCGCGGCCCCGTCCGCCAGCCAGCTCAGCGTCGGCGGCCTCATCAAGCACTGCGCCTCCACCGAGGAGAACTGGATCAGCACCGTGCGCGGCGAGCCGCAAGAGCTTGATTATCAGGCGTACGCCGAGAACTTCCGCCTCGGCGACGACGAGTCGATCGACGACGTTCTCGCCCGGTACGACCGCATCGCCGTACGCACCGAGAAGACCGTGACCGAGCTCGCCGACCTCGACCACCCGGTCCCGATCGACCGTTCCGTGCCCTGGAACCCCAAGGACCTGACCCACTGGACGCTGCGCTGGGTGCTGCTGCACCTCATCCAGGAGACCGCGCGGCACACCGGCCACGCCGACATCGTCCGGGAGTCGGTGGACGGCGCCACGGCCTATCCCCTGATGGCGGCGGCCGAGGGCTGGCCCGAGACCGACTGGCTCAAGCCGTGGCGGCCGGCCTGATCACCCGCTGGTCGGTCACGATCGCGGTGACCAGGTCGTACGGGGTCACGTCGAACGCCGGGTTCACCGCGGCGGCCCACGGCGTGACCTCGGCCGCTCCCCGGTCCTCGATCGGCACGTCGAGCCCGGTCGCGGTGTCGGGATCCACCGTCGACTCGGGCGCGACCACCACGAACGGCAGACCGGCGCGGCGGGCGCCGAGCGCGTGCGCATAGGTGCCCACCTTGTTGATCACGTCGCCGTTGGCGCAGATCCGGTCGGCGCCGACGATCACCGCGTCGACCTCGCCCCGCGCCATCAGGAACGGGCCGGCCGAGTCGACCGCGACCCGGTGCTCGATGCCCCACTGCGACAGCTCCCACGAGGTGAGCCGGGCGCCCTGGAGAAGCGGCCGGGTCTCGCTGGCGATGACTCCGGCCAGGTGGCCGCGCTGGTGCAGCTCGTGCACCACGCCGAGGGCCGTGCCCAGGGTGACCGCGGCCAGCCCGCCGGTGTTGCAGTGGGTGAGCAGCCGGGGCCGTCCGCCGCAGAGCTCGACGAGCAGGTCGGCGCCGCGGGCCGCCATCGCCGACGAGGCCGCGATCTCCTCGTCGCGCACGGCACACGCCTCGGCCAGGACCGCGTCGAACGAGGGCAGCCGCCGCGCCGCCCGCCGGGCCCCGCGGGCCAGGTTCACCGCGGTCGGCCGGGCCGCCGACACCCGATCGACCGCGAGCTCCAGCGCGGCCGGGTCGTCGGCGTGCACCTTGGCCGCCAGCGCGACCCCGAAGGCACCGGCCACCCCGAGCGCCGGCGCGCCCCGCACGGCCAGCGACTGGATGGCCGCCACCAGCTCACCGACCGTGTGCAGCCGGAGGATCCGCAGCTCCCCCGGCAGCGCCGTCTGATCGATGATCTCGATGGCACCGTCAACCCAGTCGATCGTCCGCATGCCGCGATGCTAGTCAGCGCGCCGACCGCGGGCGGCCCGGCCGACCCTCGACCCAGCCCCACGACGCGGCTCCACAACGCAGGCCCGCCGACCCTCGACACGGCCCCACGACGCCGGCCCGGCCGCCCTAAGCTGGTCGGCATGTCTTCCCGTGATCCGGTGGCCGACCTGCGGCGCATCGCCTTCCTGCTGGAGCGGGCCAACGAGGCGACCTACCGGGTGAAGGCGTTCCGTTCGGCCGCCGCCGCCGTGGCCGCGCTGCCCGGCGACGAGCTGGCCGAGCGGGCCGCCGCCGGCACGCTGGCCAAGCTCTCCGGGGTCGGCGACGTGACCGCCCGCTGCGTCGCCGAGTCCCTGGCCGGCGAGGAGCCGGTCTATCTGCGCCGGCTTCAGACCACCGAGGGTACGGATCTTCAGGGCGCCGCCCGCACGCTGCGCGAGGCCCTGCGCGGCGACTGCCACTCGCACTCGGACTGGTCGGACGGCGGCTCGCCGATCGAGGAGATGGCGCTGGCCGCCGTCGAGCTGGGCCACGAATATCTCGTGCTGACCGACCATTCGCCCCGCCTGACCGTGGCCCGGGGCCTGCCGCCGGCCCGGCTGCGCCGCCAGCTCGACCACGTGGCCAAGCTCAACGACGCCCTGCCCGAGGGCTTCCGCGTGCTCACCGGCATCGAGGTCGACATCCTCGACGACGGCTCCCTCGACCAGGAGGACGCGCTGCTGGCCCGGCTCGACGTGGTGGTCGGATCGGTGCACAGCAAACTGCGCGACGAGTCGCCGCGGATGACCAAGCGCATGGTCAAGGCGCTGGCCAACCCCCACCTGGACATCCTGGGCCACATGACCGGCCGCAAGGTGGCCGCGGCGGGCGGCGGCGACAAGGGGCACCGGGCCGGGCACACCCGGCCGCCCAGCACGTTCGACCTGGACAAGGTCGTCGAGGCCTGCGTCGAGCACGGCAAAGCGATTGAGATCAATTCGAGACCGGACCGGCTCGATCCGCCCAAGCGCATGCTGACCGTGGCGGTCGAGGCCGGCTGCCTGTTCAGCATCGACACCGACGCGCACGCGCCCGGCCAGCTCGACTGGCTGCGTTTCGGCTGCGAGCGGGCCGCGCTCTGCGGTGTGCCGGAGGACCGGGTCGTGAACACCTGGGAGATGGAACGCCTCCTGGAGTGGACCGCGGGCCATGCCTGAATTCCCGTAGGGTCGGCCCGTGGGACGAATTGATGACCTGGCCGACCGCTATGTCGACGAGTGGGCCGAGCTCACCCCGATCGGCGCCACCTACGCCGGCATCGCCGGACACGACGGCAGGACCGACGATTTCTCGCCGGAGGGCTTCGAGGCTCAGACCGAGCTCGTACGCCGTACGTTGAACGATCTTGACGTGATCGAGCCGGAACACGAGTCCGAGCAGGTCGCCAAGGACGCCATGATGGAGCGGCTCGGTCTCGAGCTGGCCCAGGCCGACGCCGGGCAGACGGCCAGCGCGATCAGCGTGATCTCCAGCGGCATCCATGCCCTGCGCGGCGTCTTCGACGTGATGCCGACCGAGGGCGAGGAGGCGATGGCCAACATCGCGACCCGGCTGGGCGACCTCCCGGCCGCCCTCGAGCAGTACAAGCGCACGCTGCTCGAAGAGGCCGAAAAGGGCAACGTGAGCCCGCGGGCGCAGATGCTGGCCGTGGCCGAGCAGTGCGACGCCTGGACCGACCCCGACCGCGACGACTTCTACCACGGGCTGGCCGGGCGGCTCGAGGCCGGCGGCGCGCTCGCCGCCGCGCTGGTGCGGGGCGCCGACGCCGCCACCGCGGCCACGGCCGACTTCGCCGAGTTCCTGCGCCGCGATCTGGCGCCGCGGGGGCGCGACAAGGAGGCGGCCGGTCTCGAGCGCTACGAGCTGGCCTCGCAGTACTTCCTGGGCGCGAAGGTCGACCTCCAGGAGACGTACGAGTGGGGCTTCGCCGAGCTCTTCCGCATCGAGGAGGAGATGCGCCGGACGGCGGCCACGATCGCCGGCTCCGGCGCCTCGATCGACGAGGCGGTGGCCGCGCTCGACGCCGATCCGGCCCGCAACATCGCCGGCAAGGAGGCGTTCCGCGACTGGATGCAGGCGCTGGCCGACAAGGCGATCACCGACCTCAACGGCACGCACTTCGACATCGAGCCGCCGGTCCGGCGCATCGAGTGCTGCCTGACGCCGACCAGCGACGGCGGCATCTACTACACCGGGCCGAGCGAGGACTTCTCCCGTCCCGGCCGCATGTGGTGGGCGGTGCCCGAGGGCGTCACCGAGTTCTCGACCTGGCGTGAGGTCACGACCGTCTATCACGAGGGCGTTCCCGGCCATCACCTCCAGGTGAGCCAGACCCTGCTGCGGGCGGACACGCTCAACCGCTGGCAGAGGCTGCTCTGCTGGTGTTCGGGGCACGGCGAGGGCTGGGCCCTGTACGCCGAGCGGCTGATGGACGATCTGGGCTATCTCGCCGATCCGGGTGACCGCCTGGGCATGCTCGACGCGCAGGCGCTGCGCGCGACCCGGGTCATCGTCGACATCGGCATGCACCTGGAGCTGGAGATCCCGCGGGACAACCCGTTCGGCTTCCACCCGGGTGAGCGGTGGACGCCGGAGCTCGGCTGGGACTTCCTGCGCGCGCACACGCGCATGGAGGAGAAGACGCTCCGCTTCGAGTGGAAGCGGTACCTCGGCTGGCCGGGGCAGGCGCCGTCGTACAAGATCGGCGAACGCATCTGGCTCCAGGCCCGTGAGGAGACCCGGCAGCGCAAGGGCGCGGATTTCGATTTGAAGACATTCCACCGGGACGCCCTCAACCTCGGTGGCCTGGGCCTGGACCCGCTACGCAAGGCACTTGCACGGCTTTGACCTGATTCGGGCTTTTCCTCAGCGGGCGTCTGAGGAAAAGCCCGTTTCTGCCGTATCCGCACCACGACTCAGCGCTACTTTTCTGCGCAGCGCACTCGATCCACTACGCAGCGTTTAATCGACGCCAGTCTTATCGGGTACGCATTATGGATCTTGTGGCTTTTCGTACCGCCGCTCTGCCGTTACCATCGCCGCGGTAACTTTCCTTCCTTCCGGAACCGGTGTGGGCTGGGGCTTCATGACCCCGGGGTCGGAAACTGAACGCTCGTTACAACTACAGCGACCGGGCTCTGTATCCCCCGATCAGCCGAGAGAGATCTGTCCCTTGGAAAGGCGTTTCTTGAGGTTTTCTCGGATAGATTGGCCCGGATCCGTGCGCCCAACCGGCTACGGAAAGTAGCCGTCACAACGGCTCATCGCGTGTGCATGGCGGAGGACGAAAAGCAATGAACAGCCGGCGAACCCGTTTAGGCTCCGCGCTCGCGGTGATTTTGACTGTTTTGGTGCTCGTGCCGACGGCAGTGCTCTTCGGCCGGGTCTGGACGGACAACGCGGACCACCGCGACCAGACCGAGCTGGAGAAGAAGGGCGTCGAATACATCACCGCCCTGTCCCCGCTGGTCAGCTCGCTGGCCGAGTCGGAGTCGACAGCCATCCAGGGCGTCGCCGAGCCGCCGGACTCGCTCAAGGCCGCGGTGGCCAAGGTCTCCGACGTGGACAACCGCCTCGGCGACGAGCTGAAGACCAAGGAGCGCTGGGCCGACCTCCAGCAGAAGATCGGCAAGCTCGCGGCGGTCAAGGGCGCGACGAACGTCTACGCGGCCCACGTCGAGGTCACCGACCTGATCCTCGAGCTGTACGTCACCGTCCGCCGCAACGCCGAGCTCAACCGCGACCCGGACAGCGACATCTCCAACCTCCAGGAAGCCACCGCGGTCGACATGCCGACCACGGTCGTGCGGGTCAACCGCATGGGCGACCAGGCCAACCTGCTTCAGGCCGCGAAGGGCAACGCCGCCGCCGCTCTGCGGGTCCAGTTCGGCCAGGAGGTCCTGGCCGTGCAGGAGTCGGTCAACCAGCTCACCAACAACCTCCAGGCCGCGGTCGACAACACCAGCAGCCCGACGCTGAGCGGCAGCCTGGTCAGCTCGCTCGACTCGTTCCGCCGCGGCGTCGAGTCGATGACCCGCGGCGCCTCGCTCGCCAACGTCAACGTCGCCACCATGTCGACCGCGCAGAGCACGCTCCAGACCGCGCTGAGCACCCTCTCCGGCATCACCCTCAAGGAGATGGAGCGCCTGCTCGACGACCGGCTCGGCTCGCTGAACTACCGGCGCACCGAAGCGGTGATCATGGGCGTGCTGGCGGTCCTGCTGGTCCTCGGCGCGGTGGCCTGGCCGGTGGTCAGCCGCCGCCGCGAGGCCGGCGCCGAGCCCCCGCCGGCGCCGCGCCAGCCCGGCGAGTCGACCCGCGACGTCGCGCTGAACCAACCGGGCGGCAACCCCGGCTACGGAACCAACCCGTACGGCCAGATCCCGGCCTACGGCGAGCTCGACCCGACACAGCGGGAGCGGTCCGGTGCTCTTCGGTAAATTCCGCATCCTGGGCAAACTCGCCCTGCTGGTGCTCGTACCCCTGCTCGGCGTCGTGGCGCTGAGCGTGCCGATCATCGTCA
Organism: Actinoplanes sp. NPDC000266; assembly: GCF_042899005.1. Taxonomy (NCBI): domain Bacteria; kingdom Bacillati; phylum Actinomycetota; class Actinomycetes; order Micromonosporales; family Micromonosporaceae; genus Actinoplanes; species Actinoplanes sp. NPDC000266. Next base: position 299,627 of record NZ_JBIAZI010000009.1, on the reverse strand, counting down.
ACCGTGTCGACGCGGCGACCGAGGCACAGTCCACGTCCGACACGGTCGAGCTGGCCGGTCGCGTCGGCACGGCCGTGCAGGAGCTCCAGGAGGAGCGCCTGCTCGCCGTCGGATATCTGTTCAACCTGGTCGACCAGCCCACCCTGTCCGTGCAGAGCGCGCGGGCCAAGGACGCGGTGGCCCGGGTCGACGACGACGTGACCGTCTCCAAGGAGCTCGCGCGGGCCCTGCGTAACACGTCCAAGCTCGACAACACCCGGCAGAACGTGCTCAACCGGGCGATCAACCCGGACGTGGTGGTCACCGAGTTCACCACCTGGATCACCCCGGTCATCAACGGCCTGGCCATCTCGTCGAACGCCGACCTGAAGACCGGCGTCGGCCGCCAGCTGTTCGCCCTCGAGCAGGCGCTGCGTACCGACGACCTGATCAGCCAGGCGTCCGGATATCTCACCGCCGCCACGATCACCAAGAACTCCGGCCTGGTCGGTCTGTTCTCCTCCACGCTGGTGCAGATCCAGCAGGTCATCGCCAACTCGCAGGCGTTCTTCACCGACACCCAGTACAAGCTCTACCTGGGTGCGCAGGACGCGTTCACGTCCCGCGTGGGCGCCGACTTCTTCCAGCTGGCGGCGACCGACCCCAGCAACGCCGTGGCGCTGCTGAACATCGGCACACTCTTCCCCTCGCTGCGCTCGGTGCTCGTGCTCGGTGGCTTCGTGGAGAAGCGGGTGGCCGCCGACGTGCAGGCCATCGTGACGAGCAACCGCGACGCGGCCATCCGTGACGCCTTCCTCATCGGTGGCGGCTCGTTCCTGCTGCTGCTCCTGGTGATCGGCCTGAGCCTGTTCATGGCCCGCGCGGTGGCCCGGCCGCTGCGCCGCCTCACCGTCTCGGCCGACCGGATCGCCCGCGCGGCCGAGGCCGAGCTCGAGAGGGTGGCCGACGACGAGTCCGAGTCCGTACGCCCGATTCGGCTCGACCCGGTCGACGTCGAGTCCCAGGACGAGATCGGCGACCTGGCCCGCGCGTTCGACCGGGTGCAGACCACGGCCGTACGGCTGGTGGAGCGCCAGGTCCTCGGCCGGCGCAACGTCGCGCAGATGTTCGCGCACGTCGGCCGCCGTACGCAGAACCTGGTCGGCCGCCAGCTGGCCTTGATCGACAACCTGGAGCGCCGCGAGACCGACAGCGACCGTCTGGGCGAGCTCTACCGGCTCGACCACATGTCCAGCCGTCTGCGCCGGAACGCGTCCAGCCTCGTCGTGCTCTCCGGTGACACCGGCGCCAACGAGCACATGGCGCCGCTGCCGCTCTCCGACGTCGTCCGTCTCGCCCTCGGTGAGATCGAGGACTACACCCGCGTCGACGTCGACGTCCCCGAGGAGATCGTGGTCGTGCCGGCCGTCCTGGCCGACCTCACGCTGCTGCTGGCCGAGCTGATGGAGAACGCCACCGCGTTCTCCCCGCCGCACACCCGGGTCGTGGTCAGCGCGACCGAGCTGCGCGGCGGCGCCCGCCTGGCCATCGTCGACAACGGCCTCGGCATGCCGTCCGAGCGGATGGCCGAGGAGAACGCCCGGCTGACCCGCCGCGAGCGGCTCGACCTGGCCCCCTCCGAGGTGCTGGGCCTGTTCGTGGTCGGCCGGCTCGCCCGCCGGCACGGCATCGAGGTGACCCTGACCGAGACGCCCGGTGGCGGCGTCACCGCGTGGGTCGACCTCAACCCGTCCCACCTGATCGCCCGGGTGCCCAGCATGGTCGCCCCCGAGATGGCCCCGTTCCCGTCGGTCGCCGCGCCGTCGGCCCCGATCACGCCGCAGGGCTACCACACCGCCGAGTTCGCCCAGGTCATCGCCGGATCGGCGGCCCGGGCGTCGGTGCCCGGCAGCCAGCAGCCGTTCGACGCGAACGTGCTGGAGCGGGCGACACGGACCCTCGAGACCGGGCAGTCGTGGAACGCCTTCTCGCCGGCCCGGGTCGTCCCGGCCATCGAGGAGCCGGTCTACGAGGCCGAGCCGGTCTACTCGCCCGGGCCGGCCTATCAGCAGCCGATCGCCCAGCCGATCGCGCAGCCGGCCGTCGACCCGGCGTACGAGCTGAACGCGCCGGTCGCCGGCCGCGTCCCGGCGGCGATGCCGGAGCTGCCGGCCGCCGGTCCGTCCGCGTGGCACCAGCCCACACCGGCCCCGCAGCCGACGTGGAGCACCCCGCCGGCCGTGGAGGCCCCGCCCGTCTGGAACACGGCTCCGGCCGTGGAAGCACCGCCCGTCTGGAACACGGCCCCGGCCGTGGAGGCGCCTCCGGCGATGCCGGCCATCCCGGCGGCCCCGGCGATGTCCCAGGCCCCGGTGATTCCGCAGCAGCGCACCCCCGAGGAGGACTACCGCTACACGACCCCCACGGCCTACGAGGCGCCGCGGCAGCAGCCCTCCGCCCCCGGGAACGGGGCCCCGCTGCGACGCCGTGTGCCGGGCAGCCAGCTTCCCGAAGAGGCCGCCGCCCCCACGCTGCCCTCCCGGTTGCCGTCTCAGGACGACGCGGCCGCCGCCCGCTCGGCGTTCGACGACTTCGAGGCGGGTGTGAGCCGCGCCCAGTTCGACGCGGCCGAGACACAGATGACCGCGCCGCCGTCGGCCGGCCATGCTCCGCTCGCCCGGCGCGTACCGGGCGCCACCCTGCCGCGGGACGAACCCAACTACCCGCCGCCGGCAAGTCCGAGCCTGCCGCTGGATCCGGATCAGGCCCGGGCCCTGATGGAACAGTTCGAGTACGGCGTCGCACTCGCACTGAACGAAACTCAGCCACAACCCGAGGGACAACCGCGATGACTTCCCCCTACTCGACCGAAACCGGCCACGGCTATGCCCAGCCCCAGCTGAGCGCGGAGGCCAAGACCTTCAACTGGCTGCTGGACTCGTTCACGTCCGGCACAGCGGGCGTCATCGAGGCGATCGCGGTGTCCTCCGACGGTCTGCTGATGGCGATGTCCGCGATCAAGGACCGGCCGAACGCGGAGCGCCTGGCCGCGGTCGTCTCGGGCCTCACGAGCCTGGCCGGCGGCGCCGCGAGCTGGTACCGGCTGGGCTCGCTCAACCGCGTCATCATCGACATGGCCGAGGGATATCTGCTGGTCACGGCGATCAGCGCCGGCTCGGTGCTGGGGGTCATCGCCGACCGGTCCGCGAACCTCGGCACCCTGGCGTACGAGATGACGCTCTTCGCGACGAGGGCCGGCGGCGCGCTCAGCCCGCGCCTGATCGCCGAGTTGAAGAACGCCGTTCAGCAATGACCTATCCGGACCCCGACGACCCGGCACACCCGGCTCGGCCGAGTGTCCGGCCCTTCCTGCAGTCCGGTCCGCAGTCGGCCGGTGGCTACCGACCCGCCCCGCGCGAAGAGGTGCCCCCGGCCACTGACCCGACCGCGACCCTGCGCCCGTTCGTCATCACGTCCGGGCGCACCGACGGCGCCGATCCCGAGATCGGGATGGAAACCCAGGTGACCGTCAACCCGGCCGCGAACCGCGTGCGTCTCTCACCCGAGATGCGCGCCATCGTGGGACTGTGTGTCGAGCCCGTCTCCGTGGCGGAGATCTCGGCACGGTTGCGCCTGCACCTCGGCGTCACCCGCATCCTCGTCGGCGACCTGCGCGCCGCCGGCCAGCTCGACGTGCACGTGCTGGACAACGACACCCCCGACCCTGAGACCATCATGCGAGTGATCCGTGGACTACGAGCAATCACCTAACCGCGCCTACGGCGCGGCCGCCGTGGGCAACGAGGGACGGCCGAAGAAGGCCCCGGTCCCGGTCAAGATCATCGTTGCCGGTGGCTTCGGCGTGGGCAAGACGACGACGGTCGGGGCCATCTCGGAGATCGCCCCGCTGACCACCGAGGCCGAGATGACCTCGGCCTCGGTCGGCATCGACAACCCCGGCCTGGGGTCGACGAAGACGACGACGACCATCGCGATGGACTTCGGCGTGCTCACCATCGACCAGACGCTGAAGCTCTACATCTTCGGCACGCCGGGTCAGACACGGTTCGCGTTCATGTGGGACGACCTGATCAAGGGCGCGCTGGGCGCGCTCGTGGTGGTCGACACCAACCGGATCGACGACTGCTATCCGGCGGTCGACTACTTCGAGAAGGCCGGGCTCCCGTTCGTCGTCGGCGTCAACACCTTCAACGGGCAAATGCAGTACAGCCTGGACGAAGTGCGCTGGGCCCTGGCCGTCCGCGAGGACGTTCCGGTGCTCGCCTATGACGCGCGCTTCAAAGCTTCCGTACGGGACGCCCTGCTGGTCGTCCTGGATCAAGCCCTCGACAAGGCCATTCGTCAGAAGGCGACGTAGGGTGTGCGGCGGGTCGCTCAGATCGAGGTTCCCAAATCGGCCTCACAGCGGGCACAGTGGAAGGCGACCCGCTACGGAAGGACGATCAGGTGCGAGGCGGACTGGACGACGCGCTCGACAAGCTGGCGCGCCGTGATGAGTTGCGCCGCCGGGCCGCCGGGGAGGCCACGGGCACCCCAGCGGCCGTGACGGAGCTGGTCGAGGCGGTCGCGGGAGTCATCGGGCGCCACCCCGAGCTGGGCGTCAGCGTCGGCGTCGAGGGCGCCGGCGAGCCGTTGTTGCTGCATTTCTACGTGGCCGACGGCCAGGTGCAGGTCAACGCGGAGAACGCGGCGGCCCTCCAGCCGGCCGACGGTGACGTGCCGCGGCACGCCGACGTCGACATCGAGGTCGGCGAGCCGGTCGATCGGCCCTGGCCGGCCACTCCGGCGTCGCCACCCCCGGCGAGCTACGACGACCAGGAGAGGTACGGCTACTCGCCGCCCCAGCAGCCTTTTTACGACGAGTCCGACACGGCCGAGCGGCAGTACGGCAGCTTCGACCACCCGCCGGCGCCCGAGCAACGCTCACCGGCCCACGACGTGGGCGAGTCGTCGCGTGATCTCGGCGCCCGCCTGCGCGACCTCGGCATGGCCTCCTCCTCGAGCGATCAATATCCGCCGCACCCGTTCGCCGCGACCCCGCCGCCGCCGGTGCCGGAGCAGTCGCAGGAGGCGACCCGCCGGATCAACCCGACGCCCCTGCCGAAACCGGTGCCGCTCCAGGTCGAGCGCCCGGAGGAGACCGAGATGGCGGCGCGCCGGCTGGCCGCGATGTTGCGTGACGATCCCACGCTGCTCGAACAGCAGTAACGGAAAGTAATGTCGCCATCGCGATCGGGCTCCAGCCGGAAGTGCCCGATTTGAGCGCTATCGGCGACGTCTGACATGTCTGGGTTCGGCCGTTCGGCCACTTTGCTCCGGCACTCAGGGTGACGGTCTTGCATCACACTGCGTAACTACATAGCGTTCGACGCGGCCCTCCCCCAGCCAGCTCCGGAGAAGAGTTCGATGTCGTCGCTGCCCGAAGTTCACCTGGTCGCCGGAACGCCGGCCGAGGCGTTCCGGCTCGCACCGGTCGCGTTCGCCATGCGCGAGCAGGGCCGGCTCACCCCGGTGCTGGTGGCCACCGGGGCCGACCCGGCGGCGGTCGACGCGACGCTGGCCCGGTTCCGGCTCACCCCGAAGATCACGCTGCCGTCCGCCGACGGGCCCACCGAGACGGTCCGCCGTTTCGACGAGCTCTGGGCCGGCCGCACGCCCGACGCGGTGGTGGTCCGCGACGACCTGCCGGCGGCCCTCGCGGCGTTCTGGCGGCGGATTCCGATCATGCAGCTCGACGCCGGGCGGCGCGACGGCGACCTGGTCGCGGCCTCGCCCCGGGAGGCACAGCGGCGCCTGCTCGCCCAGGTCGCCACCGTGCATCTGGCGGCGACCCCGCTGGCCGCCATGAACCTGCTCGACGAGCGCGTCGTCGCCGGCGACCTGCTGCTGACCGGCGGCACCGCGGCCGACGCCGCCGCCAAACTGCTGCGGCGCAGCCCTCACCAGCGGCGCGTCGTGCTCGGCGTCCCGCCGGAGCGGGCCCAGGCGATCGGGCCGGCCCTGCGCTATCTGGCCGCCCGCCACCCCGACCTCGAGGTTCTCCGCCCCGACCAGGTGCGGACGCTGGCCGAGGCGTACGTCGTGGTGACCGACGACGGTGACCTGCTCGAGGAGGCGCTGGCCTTCGGCACGCCCGTCCTGGCCATCGCCGAGGGCACCGAATACTCCGAGGCCCTGCACGCCGGCAGCGTGCGGCTCGTGGCGGCCGATCCGGCCGCGATCACCAGCGCGGTGGCCGAGTTGCTCGACAGCCGCGTCCGCCGCGACGCGATGGCGGCCGGCGGGAACCCGTACGGCGATGGGCTCGCCTCCTGTCGCGTGGCCCAGGCGACCGCCGCCCTGCTCGGACACGGCCAGTTCCCCGACCCGATGCCCGCCCGTCCGGTGGCGGGAGTGGCCCGATGAGGGAGAGCGCGATGGACGTCGTCGACTTTTGGACGAAGTCATGGACGAGCGACGACCGGGTCGCGACGCGGCAGCTGCTCGCGCCCGACGCCGAGATCGAGTGGAACCTCGACGCGCCGGTCGACGAGGAGGAGCTGATGCGGACCCTCCACAAGATCGCGGTCTTCGCCGACACGGTCACCGTGATCGAGCAGACCCGTGCCGACGACGGCGCGGCGCTGTTCTACGACCTGGTGGCGCCGTTCGGCACGGTGCGGATGGTCGAGTTCCTCGGCATCGAGGGCAACCGGATCACCGAGGTCCGCCAGGTGTACGACGTGACCGCCACCGATCGCTTCTTCCCCGGTCTCTACGAGCAGTAGGCCGCCGTTACCCTTTGCACCATGGCAGATCGACTACGGGCCGACGCGCAGCGTAACCGCGCTGCTCTGCTCGCCGCCGCCCGTGAGGTCTTCGGCGAGCAGGGCCTGGATGCCTCGCTCGACGAGATCGCCCGGCGTGCGGGCGTCGGCAACGCCACGCTGTACCGCCGCTTCCCCACCCGGCGCGATCTGATCACCGCGGTCTTCGCCGGTCAGATGGCCGGCTATGTCGAGCTGGCCGACGCCGCGCTGGCCGACCCCGACCCGTGGCAGGGCTTCGTCGGATATGTGCGGCGGCTCTTCGAGATCCAGGCGACCGACCGGGGCCTCTCCGAGATCCTGGTGACCAGCAGCTTCGACGACGACGAACGGCTGGCCACGCTGAAGGCGACCGCGCAGCGCGGCGCGGCCGAGGTGATCCGGCGGGCCCAGGAGACGGGCCGGCTGCGGGCCGACTTCACCCGGCAGGACATCAGCCTGCTCATGCGGGCCAACGCCGGGGTGCTGCGCAGCTCGAGCGATCCGACGGTGTGGAAAAGGCACCTGTCACTGGTCGTTGACGGCCTGTCATTTAAGGATCTTTAAGGCAGTCAGCAAGGTCATTTAACGCGCAGCGGACGAGACTCGACTTCCGTCGTCACCCCCTGCGATCGGAGTCACCCCATGCAACGCAGTCGTCTGCGCCTGGCCATCTACGCCTCGGCGGCGGTTCTCGCCGTGGCCGGCGGCGTCGGCGCGGCGGTCGCGGCCACCAACCCGGCCGGCACCACCGCGGCGACGGGCGGCCTCACCGCCACGTTCAGCAAGGACAGCGACTGGGGCACCGGCTACCAGGCCCGCTACACGATCAAGAACGGCACGAGCGCCGCCGTGAACGGCTGGCAGCTCGCCTTCGGCCTGCCGTCGAGCGCCAAGCTGGGCAGCTTCTGGGACGCCACGGTCACCACCTCGAACGGCGTGTCGACCGCGAAGAACCCGGGATACGCGCCGACGATCGCGGCCGGTGCGACCGCGCAGTTCGGCTTCATCGTGACTGGCAGTGGCGCCCCGACCAGCTGCACCATCAACGGAGCGTCATGCGGCGGCGGTTCCGCGACCACGGCCCCCACGACCGCACCCACCAAGCCGCCGGCCACGACGGCCCCGACCAAGCCACCGGCCACCACCTCACCCACCGCGACCACGCCGCCCGCGACCACCGCACCTCCGGCCACCACCGCACCTCCGGCCACCACCGCGCCTCCCGCCACCACCACGCCTCCGGCCGGGAATAACGGAAATGTGCGATTCGCGCCGTACGTCGACATGGGACTGCTCTCCAATGGCACGACCACGCTGGCCCAACTGGGCACGAGCGGCAACACCAAGTCGTTCAGCCTGGCCTTCGTCACCAGCGCCGGCTGCAAGGCGAGCTGGTTCAACGCCTTCGACCCGCGGGCCAAGCAGTTCGCGGACCAGATCGCCGCGGTCCGCGCGGCCGGCGGCGACGTCAAGGTCTCGTTCGGCGGGGCCACCGGCATCGAGCTCGCACAGGCCTGCACCAGCGTCACCGCCCTCCAGGCCGAATATCAGGCCGTGGTGAGCGCGTACAACCTCAAGTACATCGACCTCGACATCGAGGGCGCCGCGGTGGCCGACCCGACCACCATCGCCCGCCGCTCGACCGCGCTGGCCGCGCTCCAGAAGGCCAACCCCGGCCTGAAGATCTCGCTGACCCTGCCGGTGCTGCCGGAGGGCCTGACCGCGGACGGCCTCAACGTGGTGCGCTCGGCCAAGAACGCCGGCGTCGACCTCGACCTGGTCAACATCATGGCCATGGACTACGGCCGGGCCGGTCAGGACTACGGCAATCTGGCCATCCAGGCCGTGACGTCCACGAAGGACCAGATCAAGTCGGTCTACGGCAACAGCGACGCGGCCGCCTTCAAGATGGTCGGTGTCACCCCGATGATCGGCGTCAACGACGACAACGGCGTCTTCGGCCTGGCCGACGCCCGCGACCTGGTCGCCTTCGCCAACACCAACCACATCGGATTCGTCTCGATGTGGGAGACCAACCGCGACAAGAACGCCTGCAACGGCGCGCTCTTCCAGTGCACCAACGTGGCGCAGTCACCGTTCGACTTCAGCAAGATCTTCGCCGGCTTCACCGGCTGACAACCCTCTTCCCATCCCCAGAAGGCGTGACTCCGGGCCCCCACCCGGAGTCACGCTTTTTTGGTGATCAGGCGAAGCCGCGCCCCGCCTCGGCCAGCGCCTCCGAGACGAGCTCCCACAGGCTGGTGCCCGGTGGCCGGTCGAGCCAGATGTGCAGCGCCACCCGCAGGGCGGCGAGAAAAGCGGCTGAGGTCATCTTCACGCGTACGCCCGCGGGGTCGTCGCCCAGGCGCACGGCGATCTCGGCCGAGAGCTCGCGTTCGAGCGCCGCGAACGTCTGCACCTGCGCCCCCACGAGCGAGGCCTGGGTGCGCACGAGGCGGCTGCGCGCCACCCACTGCGGGTCGACGTCACCCAGCTCCAGATAGAACTGGTGGGCCGCTGCGGTGAGCGCGGCCCAGGCCGGCTCGTCCGCCGGACGCGCCCGCACGAGCGCGATCATCGAGTGGATGCGCTGATAGTCGCCGTACAGCAAGGCTTCTTCCTTGCTGCTGAAGTAGTTCGAGAAGGTGCGGCGGGAGACGCCGGCCTCGTCGGCGATCGCCTCGACCGTGATCCGGTCGGCGCCGTGCTCTATCGCCAGCCGCATCGCCGCGTCATGGAGGGCCTGACGGGTCGCGGCCTTCTTGCGTTCGCGCAGTCCGGGCTCGGCCGTGGTGCTCATGACATGAGAGTACCGGCGTGTGACTTGCTTCTCAATGAGAAAACTTGCGCATTGGGCAGGTTCGGCGGATAGTTGTATGTGGCAATCAAATCCGTGGGAGGCCGACCGTGATCGATGACGCGCTGCTGACGCAGATGCAGGAATTGCTCAGGGCCATCCGCGTGTTCAAGAGCAGGCTGGCGCCGCACGACGCGGCCGTGCCGCCGGGCACGCTCGGCACCCTCGTGATGATCGCCACCGGCCGCGGCACTCACGTGAAGTCGCTGGCCGCCGAGTGTGCCCTCGATCCCTCGACGGTCAGCCGCTCCGTGGCGGCGCTGGTCAAGGCCGGACTCGTCGAACGAGCCGCCGACCCCGCCGACGGCCGGGCCGCGGTCCTCGACGTCACCGAGCGGGGCCGCGAGGTTCTCGACGAGGTCATGACCCACCACCATCGGCAGCTTGCCGATGCCCTGCGCGACTGGACACCCGAGGAGCGACGCGCCCTCTCGACGATGCTTCAGCGCTTCACCGACGATCTGATGGAGGCTGCGCGATGAGCGCCCCGAGCATCACCGGCGCCCGACCGGGTGCCATGTCACATCGCCAGATCATGGAGGCCCTCTCCGGCCTCCTGCTGGTGCTCTTCGTCGCGATGGCCAGCTCGACCATCGTCTCGACCGCGCTGCCGACGATCATCGGCGCGCTCGACGGGTCACAGACCCAGTACACGTGGGTGGTCACCGCCACCCTGCTGACCGCCACCGCGTCCACCCCCATCTGGGGCAAGCTGGCCGACCTGTACAGCAAGAAGTTGCTTGTGCAGATCAGCATCGTGGTCTTCGTGCTCGGCTCGATCATCGCCGGCTTCGCGCAGACCGCCCCGCAGCTCATCGCCGCCCGCGCGTTCCAGGGCCTCGGCATGGGTGGCGTCCAGGCCCTGGTCCAGGTCGCCATCGCCGCGATGATCCCGCCCCGCGAGCGCGGACGCTACAACGGCTACCTCGGTGGCGTCATGGCCCTGGCCACGGTCGGCGGCCCGCTGCTGGGCGGCCTGATCGTCGACAGCAGCCTCGGATGGCGCTGGTGCTTCTTCATCGGCGCCCCGATCGCCGTGATCGCCCTGGTCGTCCTGCAGAAGACCCTCAACCTCGAGGTCATCCGCCGGGCCAACGTCAAGATCGACTACCTGGGCGCGTCGCTGATCGCGGCCGGCGTCAGCGTCCTGCTGATCTGGGTCTCGTTCGTCGACGGCTCGTTCGCCTGGGTCTCGTGGCAGAGCGCCGCGATGGTCGGTGGCGCCCTGGTCCTGCTGGCCGCCGCGGTCTGGACCGAGAAGCGGGTCGCCGAGCCCGTCGTCCCGCTCGACATCGTGGCCAAGCGCAACACCGCCCTTGCCATCCTGGCCAGCCTCTCGGTCGGCATGGCGATGTTCGGTGGCGCCGTCTTCCTCGGCCAGTACTTCCAGATCGGCCGCGGCTACAGCCCGACCGAGGCCGGCCTGCTGACCATCCCGATGATGGGCGGCATCCTGATCTCGTCGACCATCTCGGGCCGGCTCATCACCAAGTACGGCAAGATCAAGCCGTACATCCTGGCCGGCACGATCATCCTGGTCCTGGGCTTCGCCGGGCTCTCGTTCCTCGACCACGACACCCCGCTCTGGTACGTCGGCGCCTCGATGTTCCTGGTCGGCGCGGGCGTCGGCATGTCGATGCAGAACCTGGTGCTGACCGTGCAGAACACGGTCTCGCTCAAGGACATCGGCGCGGCCAGCTCGACGGTCGCCTTCTTCCGCTCGCTCGGCGGCACGATCGGCGTCTCGGTCCTCGGCGCGGTCCTGGCCCGCCGGGTCTCCGACACGATCACCACGGACCTGGCCAACGCCGGCGTCTCGGGTGGCAGCTCCTCCGGGGGCAGCGTGAGCACGCTCAACCTGTCGGCCCTGCCGGACGCGGTGCAGCACATCGTCCGGGCCGCGTACGGCGACGCCACCGGCCACATCTTCCTGATCTCGGCGGCGGTGGCGGTGGTCGGCGTGGTGGCCGCGGCCTTCCTCAAGCCGATCGCGCTCCGCACGACGGTCGACGCCCCGGCCGATTCGGCACCGGAGAAGGAAGCGGCGCTCGCCCGCTGATCCCCGCTCGAAGATGCGGCACCCCGCAGGGTGCCGCATCTTTCTGTATTCGGCTCGTTACAGGAGTGGCGACAATCGTCACGCCTGGAGACGTGGAACTCGGGGCTAACGCAGAGCTAATCTTCGAAAGCGGAGCGCTGATCATCCTCATCCCCGAGCCCGCGCTGCCGATCTATGGTGCCGGAGCTGAGGGAGGTGGCAGGTTGGACGCCGAGAGTCTCTCCGCCGCCCTGCTCGAGCTCGAAGACGAGATCAACTGGGACGCGGAAGCGATGCTCGACCGGGCCGTGCGGCTCGAACGGCAGGCCCGCCTGCTCGGCAACGAGTTGCTCGCCACCCGCGCCCGGCTCAGCCAGGCCAACCTGCGGATGCGCGCCGGCGACGTCGCGGGCGCGGCCCAGCGCATCTGGAAGGTGCACCAGTGGGCGGTCGACAACGGCGCCCGCCAGCTCACCGCCCGCACCCACCTCGTGTGGTCGAACATCCACCGCCACCTCGGCGACCCGGCCCAGTGCCTCGAACACGCGGTGCTCAGCGTCGAACTGCTCGACGAGACCGCCACCGACCACATGCGCGTCTGGCACCGGGTCAAGCTGGCCGACGCCCTGGCCTTCAGCCACTCCATCGACGCCGCCCGCTACCGCTTCGAGCAGGCCGAACGGCTGGCCATCGAGTACGGACGGCAGGACCTGAGGCTCGCGGTCCTCAACAACTTCGCGTACGCCGAGTACGCCGCCGGCAACCACGAGCTGGCCGAGCGGGTCGCGCAGCGCCTCCAGCGGCACGCGGCCGAGCACGGCTTCGAGCTGGACGCGTCGCTGCTCGACACGATCGGGCTCATCGAGATCGGGCGGGGGCGCTACGCCGAGGCCGAGCACACGCTCGAGGTCTGCATCGAGCGCCATCTCGCCGGCCGTGAGGACGACGCCGACGCGCTGCCCGAATATCTGCTGACCCTCACCCGGGCGCAGCGCGGCCTGGAGGCGTACGACCGGGCCCAGGCCAGTCTGGACGCCTGCCGCAGCCTGTGTGTGGAACGGGAACTGGCCGACGTGCTGGTGCGGGTGCACCAGGAGCAGGCCGAGTTGCACGCGGCGCGGGGTGAGTTCGCTCAGGCGTACGAGGTCCACAAGCTCTTCTTCTCGGCCTTCACCAACCTGCATTCGCGGCAGCGCGAGGCGCAGGCCCGCACCAGGCAGGCCCTGTTCGAGACGGCCGAGGCGCGCCAGGAGGCCGAGAGGTTCCGCGAGCAGGCCCGCCGCGATCCGCTGACCGGGCTGCGCAACCGCCGCTACCTGGACGAACAGCTGCCCGGCCTGATCGACACCGACCCCGACCTGGTCGTCGCGATCATCGACCTCGACCACTTCAAGCGGATCAACGATCAGCTGTCGCACGACGTCGGCGACCAGGTGCTCGTCCAGGTGGCGAAACTGCTCGAGACGGAGCTGGCGGCGGTGTCGAGGGAGGCCTTCGTGGCCCGGCTGGGCGGCGAGGAGTTCGTGATGGTGATGCCGGGCCGTTCCGTCGCCCAGGCCGCCGCGGAGTTCGACGCCATCCGCCGCGCGGTGCGGGGCTACGACTGGGGCACGCTCACCCGGGGTCTGCCGGTCACGATCAGCATCGGGGTCGCCGGCCTGTCCGAGACCGAGAGCGACAACCTTCTCTCCCTGGCCGACCGCAATCTGTACGCGGCCAAGCACGCCGGCCGCGACCGCGTCGTCCACCGCGGGATGCGGGCGGCAGCGGCCTGAGCTGGGACTCAACTTGATCAATTAAGACCGCTACGCTGTACCCCGTGGAGAACGAAGTCGCACCCCCGGGTGTGAACATCAACGTGCCTCACTCCGCCCGCATCTACGACTACTGGCTGGGCGGCAAGGACAACTTCGCGGTCGACCGCGCCGTTGGCGAGGCCATGATCAAGGCGATCCCCGGCATGCGCTACATGGCGGGCGAAAATCGCAAGTTCGTCCACCGGGCGGCCCGCAACCTGGTCGAGAAGGAAGGCATCCGCCAGTTCCTCGACATCGGCACGGGCATCCCGACGCGGCCCAACCTGCACGAGGTGGCCCAGCGGATCACCCCTGAGGCCCGGGTGGTCTATGTGGACAACGACCCGATCGTGCTGGTACACGCCCGAGCCCTGATGATCAGCACGGAGCAGGGCCGCAGCGAGTACATCTCGGCCGACATCCGCGACCCCGACTCGATCCTCAAAGACCCGACGCTGCTCGAGACGCTCAGCTTCGACGAGCCGATCGGCCTCACCCTGATCGCCATCCTGATGCTGATCGCCGACCAGGACGATCCGTGGTCGAGCGTGGCCGCCCTGCGCGACGCGATGCCGTCGGGCAGCTGCCTGGCCATCACACACCCGACGGCGGACTTCGCACCGGAAGAGGTGGGCGAGGCGGTCACAGCGGCCACAAGCGCCGGCATGACCTTGGTGGCCCGCACCAGAGAGGCCGTCGAGCGCCTGTTCGGCGATTGGGAGCTGCTGGAGCCCGGCCTGGTGCCCGTCTCGAGCTGGCGCCCCGACGAGCCGGTCGACGACCCGAAGGCCGCGTACTACTGGGCCGGCGTCGCCCGCAAGCCCTAGCTTTCCCAGCTGATCGCGCAGCCGCAGTCGGCCGGCGCTTCACGCCCGCGCGCCTTGCGACCGGTCCCCGCTTCGTCGCGCGCGCCCTGCGTCTGACCGGCCCGGCACCTTTCGCTCGCGCCCCCCGCGACTGACCCGACGCCCTCGCCGCCCACCCCGCGACTGACCCGACGCCCTCGCTGCCCACCCCGCGACTGACCCGACGCTCTCGCTGCCACCCCGCGACTGACCCGACGCCGTCGCCGCCCACCCCGCGACTGATCTGATGCTTCTCGCTCCCGTGCTCAGCGGGCCGATGCCGCTCTTCCGCACGCCTTTACAGCCGGTGTGGCCCCAACCGGTGTCCTCGGCCGGCCTGACCGGTCCGGGCTCTCTTCTGCGTGCTCTGTGGCCGACCGGGCCGACTCCTACCGCGCGCCCCGCACCCAACCCGGTCGACGCCTCCGACCACGCCCGGCCGCCGAACCTCCCGACGCCTTCCCACCGCGCACCCTGTGGCGAACCCGAGCAGCGCGTCTCATGCCTTGCGGCCAACCCAGCCAGCGCGTCCTATGTCCCGCGACCAACCGGTCGACGCCACCCGCCCCGCGACCAACCCAATCGACGCCACCCGCCCCGCGATCAACCCAATCGGCGCCGCCCGCCCCGCGATCAACCCGATCGACGCCGCCGCCCCGTCGCCAATCCAGATGGCGCCACCCGCCTCGCCACCAACCCGATCGGCGCCGCCGCCCCGTCGCCAACCCGATCGGCGCCACCGCCTCGCAGCCAACCCGATCGGCGCCGCCGCCCGCCGCCGACCCAGAGGGTGCCGCCTGCCCCGCCGCCAACCCGGCAGGCGCGTCTTGCGCGCCCTGAAGCCAAACCGGCCGAGCGATCCGGCACGGGGGAACCGGACCGCCCGGCCGGAGCCTGGCGGCGCCCTCAAGGGCGCGGGAGCGGGTGTTACGGCGTCACACCCGCGAATTCAGTTGTTTACATCTCGCCAATAACGGGTATCCGCCAGGCAGCTTCCACAAGAAATCTGTCGGTCGTCTTCACCGGCGGGGGTGGTGGCCGCCGTGTCGAGCCTCGGCGTGCGGCCTCCGGCGACCGAGTGGCGCACACGGGGCGTAATCAAGCCGTGCCACCGCGAACAGCGCGTGACCGCTCGTGCGAGGCGCGCCGACAACGGCGCCTCGAGCATCACCGGAACGGTGGCGAACGAGATCACTCGGGGCTGTCAGAACCACCCTCCTCAGTAGACGGCCGAGGGTCGGCCGTCGGTGTTCCGGGGCGGGACAGGGCGTACCTGATCCCCCCAAAACGGTGTGTGACAGCGCTTGCCCGGGTTGAGGCCGCGGTCACGTCGTCGGTCACCGTCTCATCTCGATAGAGCGGAGCCGGGTTGCCCCGGCGCGATCCCTCGACCCCGTCGGGGTCGCCCTGGTCGAAGTGCTCAGGGCCGATGTTGGGAACGGACATTGTGGTACCTCTCGCTCGGACGCCCCCGCCAAGGAGCCTCGCGCCGAGGCCGCAGACGCCGTTTCCGCGACCGATCCGTCACTCAAAGATGTCACCCTTAGTGACCCCCAAGAGTGTGCGTACGTGCGTTATCATGCTCACAATCCCGTGAGTACGCAAGGCCAAATGCACGTGCATTTGCACAACGTGTGAGGCATTGATTGCTCACTGGAGAGCATCTGCCTCCGGACGATCCCCGACCGGAGCAAACCAAGGGAGCTTCACATGACGCACGCGATTAACGGCATCCCCGCCGGGCAGTTGGAGGGTGTCACCTGGCAGAAGAGCCGGCGCAGCAACCCCAGCGGCAACTGCGTCGAGGCTGCCGTTCTGTCGAACGGTGACGTGGCCATGCGCAACTCTCGGGACCCCGAGGGCCCGGCCCTGATCTACACCCCGGCCGAGATCGAGGCGTTCCTGGGCGGAGTTCGCGACGGCGACTTCGACAACCTGCTCGCCTGAGACTCAAACGGTCAAAAGACCAAAAACTAGAGGCGTACGAGACTGCAGCTCGTACGCCTCTAGTGTGAAACCCGAAAAAAGCCCGTCAGGCCGGTCGGCCGATCTCGTGCAGCAGCTTGCCGAGGATCTCCGGCGTGTGGTTCGGCGGCTCGGCGTCGATACAGACCCGCTCCATGGCCATCGCGTACTGGTCGACGTCCTCGCGCTTGTCCAGATAGATCGCGCTGGTCAGCTGCTCGACGTAGACGACGTCGGGCAGCTCCGGCTCCGGGAAGCGCAGGATCGCGAACGGCCCGCCCGCCGCGGCGTGACCGCCGGCGTGGAACGGGATGATCTGGAGCCGTACGTTCGGCTTCTTGGCCGCCTCGATCAGGAACTCGATCTGAGCACGCATGACGTCGATGCCGCCGATCGGCCGGCGCAGCACCGCCTCGTCGATCACCGCCCAAAGCTGAGGCGCATCGCCGGGCCGGTCGAGGATGGCCTGGCGCTGCCGGCGCAGCTCGACGCGGCGGTCCATCTCCTCGGGCGTCACTCCGGCGTGACCCAGCATGATCACCGCGCGGGCGTAGTCGGCCGTCTGGAGCAGGCCCGGCACGAACTGGATCTCGTACGTACGGATCAGCGTGGCCGCCGCCTCGAGGCCCAGATAGGACTGGAACCACCCCGGCATGACGTCGCTGAACTGCTGCCACCAGCCCGGGTTGTTGGCCTGCCGCGCCAGGACGAGCAGCGATTCACGCTCGCTGGCGTCCTTGACCCCGTACAGGGTCAGCAGGTCGTTGACGTCCCGTTCCTTGAAGCTGACCCGGCCGAGCTCCATGCGGCTGATCTTCGAGCCGGAGGCCCGGATCTCCCACCCGGCGTCCTCACGGGTGATCCCCCTGGCTTCGCGGAGCTTGCGCAACTGCGTGCCGAGCAGGATGCGCAGGACTGTAGGGCCGGT
Organism: Actinoplanes sp. NPDC000266; assembly: GCF_042899005.1. Classification (NCBI taxonomy): domain Bacteria; kingdom Bacillati; phylum Actinomycetota; class Actinomycetes; order Micromonosporales; family Micromonosporaceae; genus Actinoplanes; species Actinoplanes sp. NPDC000266. Next base: position 282,410 of record NZ_JBIAZI010000009.1, on the reverse strand, counting down.
ACCCGGCGCCTCCTCCTGCTGCGTACCCGCGCTCACCTGACTCCTCGTCATAGCTGTGTGTGGGCTGCCGGCCGCAGTCCCCAAGCATCCTAAGGGGGAGATCCTCCACGGCGAAACACGCCGAGCGCAACGCCCGGAGCATTCGCCCCCGCCGGATGCACGTGCATCCGGCCTTGCGAACGCACCTGTCGGCGAGGATGATAGCTGACAGACACGCACCGATTGCTGACAGAGCGTGCTGAAAGTTCGGCTTCTCGGCCGATGCGGGGGCTGGGTGGTGGTGATTGCCGCCCGGAAGTCCGTATCTGGCGAGATCTGGGAGGGTCCACTCGATGTCCACGGCACCGACCGCTACCCCCACCACCGCCCCACCTCAGCGAGACCCGGCGGACGTCGCGCCCGCCGACAGCTACCACCCGTCCGACCGGGTGTGGGTCTACCGCGACGGATGGCGCGCCGGCGTGATCGAGGCGGCCTCGCCTCGCGCGGTGACCGTCACCTATCGCCCCGGAGCCCACCTCGGCACCGGCGTCGACACCTTCACCGCGCCGTACGTGACGGCCCGTTCGTCCGAGGACCCGGCGGTCGACCGCCGTCAGCCGTTCCCCGGCCGCGGCAGCCTCTACACCCAGTCCGGCCTTCCGCTGCGCCACTCGGCCGCATGACCGGCGCGGTCACGGTCGCCGCCGTCGTCGGCCTCCTGAGCCTCCTGTCGGGCGTGTGGCTGGGCTGGCGCCTCCGCCAGACCAACAACCAGTGCCCCACGTGCGGCGTCTCCCACGCCGCCACGGCGTCCAGCAGCTCCTAGACCCCCGGCACATACGAGCACTCGTCCATCGGGGCGAGTGCTCTTTCGTGTGTCAGCCCACCGGGTCAATGTTGAAGTTGTCGCGGAAGACGTTGGCCGGGTCGTACTGCTTCTTCAGGGCCAGCAGCCGGGCCAGCGACTTCTCCGGCCACGCTTCGTGCACACGTTCGGGGCTCTGGTCAGTCTCGAACGAGAGATAGAGGCCCCGGAAGTGGGACGCCATCGCCGCCCACTTTTCATCCAATTTGTCCTTAGACGAGCCGAAAGCGACGACTGAGAAGTTGGCCGATCGGTGCGAATAGGCGGTCGCGTCCTCGGGCACATCGGCCACCGCTCCACCGACCGATCGCACCTGGAAGAAGTAGACCGTCCCGGAGGACAGCAGGTCGGCCACCGCCTCGCAGAAGTCCGGCGTCAGGTGGTCGATCAGGCCGGAGCGGGCCACCGGCTCGCCCTGCCCTTCGTGGGTGGCGTCCGGAACGTTCATGACCCCGGCGTACGGCACCAACTGCACCTGCTGGTCGAGCAGCGGCGCGATCTGAGCGATCGGCGTGAACCGCTCGATGATGGTCTCCGGCTTCACGGAGTCGACCACCCCGTACACCTGGGCCAGAGATTGCCCCCGGCGGGGCGGACCCATGATCAGGTTGGTGGTGACGTCGCGCGGCGCCGCCTCCATCGCCTCGCCCCACTGGCGCAGCAGCCCGGCCGCGTCCGACGCCTCGAACACGAACTGGCCGAAGCCGACATCGCCGATCTCGTCCACCTGGAACTCGAACGCCGTCACGATGCCGAAATTGGCGCCGGCACCCCGTACGGCCCAGAAAAGCTCTTGATTCTCCTCGTCGCTGACCCGGACGCGGCTCCCGTCGGCGAGCACCATCTCGGCCGCCCGCACATGGTCGATGGTCAGCCCGTGCTCGCGGGCCAGCCAGCCGATGCCGCCGGCCGTGGCCAGACCGCCCACGCCCACACCGCCGTAGTCGCCGCTGCTCAGCGCCCACCCGTGCGGCGCCAGCACCGCGGCCACGTCCTTCCAGCGGGCGCCGGCCTCGACCCGCACCAGGCGATGCTCGGCCGACAGGACGGTGATCTCCCGCATCGACGACAGGTCGATCACGATGCCACCGTCGTTCGTGGACCGTCCGCTGATGCCGTGCCCGCCGCTGCGCACCGCCAGCGGCACGTCCTGGTCGCGGGCGAACGCGAGCGCCTCGGCCACCTGACCGGCGTCGCGCGGCTGGATCACGAGACCCGGTGAGCCTCCGCGCATATAGGTGGAGCGCACCTTGGCGTACCCGAAATCGCCGGGCTCGACGGCCGAGAGCGAAGGCGGCAGACCGTCGTAGTCGATGTCGTCACGCCGCTGCGCGAGCACCGCGACGCTGCGCACCGGCCCGGTCGTCACCCCTTCCCGGGCGCGTTCCCGGCCGACCGCCTCCCGCACCGCCGGAATCACCTCGGCCGCGAAGCGCTGCATCTCCTGCGGATCATCGGTGCCGAGAATGAAGGTCGCGACGCCGTTCTCCAGCGCCATCGGGACGAGCTCGCCGATCCACTCCTCCGGCGACTTGCCCGCCCCGCCGATGTTGAGCAGCCGCCGGATCTCCCGAGGATCTCGGCCCGCGGCCGTGGCCGCCTCGTCGATGAGCTCATTGCCACGGGCGAGATCACCCGATTTGAGGTACGCCAGTGAGGGCACCCAGCCGTCGGCCTTGGCACCCACCAGGCGGAGCATGCGCGGCTTGTAGGCGCCCACCCAGATCGGCACCTCGTGCTCCGGCGCCGGCCCGCGTTTGGCCCCGGCCAGCTTGTAGTAGTCGCCGTCGTAGCGCAGCTGTTGAGTATCGGCCTCGTTCCACAGCTCCCGGATGACGTCGATGGCCTCGCCCAGCTGCTCCACCGACTCCCCAGCCGTACGCCGGGGGAAGCCCATGGCCACCATGGCGTCCCAGAAGGCGCCGGCGCCGAGACCGAGCGCGAGCCGCCCACCGGAGAGCAGGTCGAGGCTGGCGGCGGCACGGGCCAGGACAGGCGCGGGCCGCATCGGCACGTTGAACACGTTGCCGGCCAGGTGGATCGTCTCGGTCTGCGCCGCCACCCAGCTCAGCAGCGTCCACGTGTCCAGAAACGCCGGCTGGTACGGATGGTCCTGGAACGTGGCCAGGTCGTAGCCGAGCTGCTCACTGAGCTGCGCGCGAGCGACCGCGGCCCTGGGCGGATTGTTGACGGGAGTGATGAACGTCCCGAATTCAAGCGGGTGACCGTAATCCACACGTTGATCGTAGGTGTGCCACGTGACGGAGCGTACGTTTTTAGGCACAGCGTGGCGGGTATCTATGCCGGCGTCCGGCATCCCCCTCGGAGGTGGTCAGCCGTGCTCGATCCCACTGACAAGGCCGCCTTCGACGGCTTGGTGACCGAACTGCGCGAAAACGATCCACACTTCTGCCGGCGCGTGGACCGGATGGGCCGGCCCAGGCGCCGGCTGCGCACGGCACTGGCGGTTCTGCTGTGGACGATCGCACCGCTGTGCATCGTCTTCGGCGGCTGGACGGGCGTGCTGATGGCCACGCTGGCCGTCGGCTACGGCACGTACCTGTTCAACAAGCGCAACGGCACCTCACCGTCACCGATGTGGTGGACGGCGACGCGAAAGCACGCTTAGCGCCACTTCTCCCCGGTGAGCCGCTCGTAGACCTCGACGTACCGGTTACGGGTCGCTTCGACCACCTCGTCCGGAATCTCCGGCCCCGGCTCGGTACGGTCCCAGTCGGTGTTGTGGGTGGCCCAGTCCCGAAGGAACTGCTTGTCGAGGTAGCGCTGCGTCCCACCCGGCTTCCACTCGTCGGCCGACCAGAACCGCGCGGCATCCGGGGTGAGAAGCTCGTCGGCCAGCTTCAGCGACCCGTCCTTGGCCACCCCGAGCTCAATCTTGGTGTCCGCGATGATGATCCCCTTGGCCGCGGCGATCTCGGAACCCCGCCGGTAGACCTCGAGCGTGATCCGCTTGAGCTCGGCGGCCCGCTCGGCCCCGAGCTTCGCTCCGACCTCCTCGTAGGTCATGGGCTCGTCGTGCCCCTGCCCCGGCGGCACCTTGCTGCTAGGCGTGAAAATCGGCTCAGGAAGCTGAGACCCTTCGATCAGCCCCGGCGGAAGCGCCACACCGGAGACGGCGCCGTCCCGCTCGTAGTCCTTGAGCCCCGACCCGGCGAGATAGCCGCGAGCGATGCACTCGACCATGACCATGTCGAGCCGCTCACACCTCACTGCACGGCCGGCCCACTCCGCGGGCACGTCAGTGCTGGAGATGATGTGGTTGGGCACAACATCGGCAAGCTGCTCGAACCACCAGAGCGACAGCTGGGTGAGGATCTTCCCCTTGTCGGGAATCGCCGTAGGCAGCACAACGTCATAGATCGAGATCCGGTCCGACGCGACGAGAAGGATGTCCTCCCCATCGGCATAGATCTCCCGGATCTTCCCCGAGTGCAACAGCTCCACGTGCTCCCCTTAGCCAAGTCGGTGTGCCCTGCTCACGCTATCCGACCTTCGAGATGAGGTTCGAGCACAGCATGGTGCCTAGCGATGCCTCAGGTCAGCCGCGAAGGCCCGCCGTTCTGTGGCGGATAGCTGGTTGTACCGAGCCCACACGCTGGCAAGCGAACTCTTGGGCCGACGGCCTTGGAACACCCAACGCCTCAAAACAGCTTGCTCCTCGGCGGTCAACTCCGACGCCGCTTCCAAGATGTCATCAGTGGTGCCGACCTCCGGCGCGCCTGCCCGGCAGCGATCACATGACGTCACCAACCCGGACTCTCCCATCGACAGCGTCAGCTTCGCTGTGCGGAGAGCGTCTTCGGGATAGGTATCGCCAGCGCTCACACCACAGAAGCGACAGGCGTAGTCATCCGCAGCGAAGATTGCAGCGCGCTCTTTGGCCGTCGGGACCTTGGGTTTGCGCGACTGGTAACCGTCTTGCCACACCGCCCCGCCTTCCTGGACCAGGCGAAGTTCTTTCAGGGCCAGCGAACGATCTTCGCGGTTAGTGGAGATGACCCAGCCTTCGTCACGGAGGTCCCGCATTCGGCGATCGAGCTGCTCGTCCTGCTCCTCCTTGTCCGCAGTGCTCAGCGCCGTGCGCATCTGCTGCTTAGTGAAGACGCCTCCTTGCCGCACTTCGGTATGCAGCCAGAGAGCTATGCGCTTGCGGCCGGACAGGCTCGTGTTACGCCAATCGAGTCGGGTCATGACCGTCATACTCGCATTGCGGCGCGACCCGTCGGCAGCGTGCTTGACCCTCGATTGGGAGACGACGATGATCTCGGAGCAAACCAGCGCCACCACGAATGGGGACACATCCGTGATTCTGTCCGGTCCAGCAAACGCCGTGGATGTTCAAAACGTGGTTGAGCTGCGCCTCGACGCTCTCGATAAGTCAGGTCTCCTGGAAACACTGTCCATTGAGTACCGCGACCGCCCCTTGCCGTTGCCCGTGATTCAGATGCCGATCAATCTGCTGACCTATAATCCCAACACGCACCGGATCAGGGCACAACGGGCGTTGGATCCCGAGCGCGACAGAGCGCTGGAAGTGGATCCTTACGGACAGACGGCACAGAAGTACCTTCACGACTTGCTCATGGGCAGCCCGACCGATCCGGGGAAGACGGATCCGAGCTTCGACGCCCTGAAGGAGGACTTGCGCGAACACGGCCAGAACGATCCTGGCATCATCACGCGGTCCGGGGTTCTGATCAACGGCAATACGCGCCGGGCCGCACTAAAAGAGCTGGGCTCTGAGAACATCCGTGTCGCAGTCTTGCCAAAGGATGCCGGACTCGACGACATTCAGGGCATCGAACTCGCGCTTCAATTGCGCAAGGATCACCGGCGCGACTACTCCTTCATGAACCTTCTGCTTGCGATTGACGAGCGCGTAGCTTCCGGTCATCCGCCAGTCAAGATCCAGCGAGCATTCCGGATGAAGGCAGCGACCTTCGAGCGGAATGTCTGGATTCTTCAGTTCGTCCGGGAGGCCATCGAGCGCAGCCGTTCCGCCGGGACCGCCGGCGCGGAGCTCTCGATGCGGCTCATTGACTTCGAGGCCGACCAGGGGCAGTTGGAAGAGCTGTACCGGGCATGGAATGTGCTCAAGGCCAACTCTCCGGATCAGGCGGAGGCCCTGAAGGAGCAGCGTCTCGCAGCCATGGTGCTTGACAAGTCCAAGACCGACCTTCGCCTCATCGATGCCGACTTTACTCAGAAGTATCTCAAGAGGATAGTGCCGGATATCGTAGCGACAGCTGCTCCAAGAGCAATCCCGGGCACGTCGATCACCACTTCCCCGCCGAGCGCCGAGCTCGAAAAGCTCAAGTCGTGGACCACGTCGATCCTGAAGGCAAAGGCGACGGAGCTGTACCCGGCTCTCGTAACTCCGGAAAAGCTCGCGGAGGCGAGCAAGGAGCTGAAGAATATCGACGAGGCGTTCAATTCGGCGCTGGACAAGGCCGGAAAGAACAGCAGGGTCACAAAGCGCCGGTATGCCGCGGTGGAGCGGCTCACCGACGCGTCCGAGAGTCTCGACCTCGCCGCCTCGGCCGTCGCTGAGGCCCGGGCCACCGCCAACTTCGACGCGGATGATCTAGACGACGCCCTCAGTCAGCTTCAGGTCAGCATCACCAAGCTCGCCCAGCTCGTACTTCGCTCGGCCGAGAAGGCACAGGATCGGCCTGGCTTGGCATGGCTGCGCGGAGCGACCACGCTCAAGGACGACGCTTCCTGATGCTTGACCTTCGTTTCTCGACGGTCGCAGGACGAATCGAGCTCACCTGCGATGAGCCCATGAGCCGCGCCCTACAGGCACTACGCGGCCGGCTACCAACCGCGACAAGCATCAGCCTCACGGCTATCGATGTCGACATTGACGATTTCCTAGTCAACCTTGATGAGCTGTCCCATTGGCCGGCTGGCGATCACGGCAATGTGCGCTGGCAGCGAGAACTACTCGCCTTGGTCGAGCAAAACAATGTGGATGCCTCCACGGCTGCGGCCGCATTGTCCGACGTAGGCGAACACGCCGGCACACCTTCGCCGCCGGGCGACTTACTCGGCGGTGGATGGGTCGGAAACCTAAACGATCTTCAGCTTGAGCATCTCGTCAAGCTGGCGGGCCTTTCTCACGGAGCAAATTTCAGTGTCCCGGGCGCAGGTAAGACCCGGATGGGCCTGGCGCTCTTCCAAGCGCGCCGCGATCGCGGTCTTGTCCAGCGCATGCTGGTCGTGTGCCCAAAGTCGGCGCAGGAAAGCTGGCAGAACGAAACCCTCGTCTGCTACTCCCCGGAAGTGGCTCCAAGGGTCGCCGCCATGGATACCTCGACCGTCCCGCAAGCGGACATCGTTCTCATCAACTACGAGCGGCTCCCCGATGCACGTGCCGCACTATTGATCTGGCTGAGGGCGCGACCCTCCATGCTCGTCCTCGACGAGGCGCATCGAATGAAGCTGGGGGCAGCCGGCGCTTGGGGTTCCGCTTGTCTGGCACTCGGCCCATACGCGGCACACCGCCTCATCCTCACCGGGACACCCGCACCGAACGGCCCGCGGGATCTTGAAAACTTGATGTCCTTCGTTTGGCCAGGCCAAGGCCGGCGGGCCGTATCCCAGGCAATCGCTGGCAACGACCTCCGGACGGCGAGTCAGAAGCTGCGGCCGCTCTTCGTCCGGACGACCAAGGCTCAACTTCACCTGCCGGACGTCGACATCAAGACCGTTCCAGTGGACCTGTCGCCGCTGCACCGCGAGTTGTACGACGCGCTGCTCGGGCAGGTGTCCCGGCGCGTGCGATCCGGCAGCGATGAGATCGAGGCGCTCGGGCGGATCACGCTTTACCTGCTGATGGCAGCAACGACGCCGGCCCTCCTAGCGCCGGGTGCTAGCCGGTACGACCCGCTGCCCTACAGAGTCCCGCCACTCATTCCACCGGCTGACTCCTCTCTCTCTGAGCTCATGCGAGACCTCCCTGCATACGAGCTCGCTCCGAAGTACCAAGCCGCACTGAAGATCGTTTCGGACAACTCGGCACGCGGCCGAAAGACGATTGTCTGGTCCACTTTTGTGCGTAATCTGACGTCCCTCGAGGAGTTACTGAAGGCGTACAGTCCCGCCGTGGTCCATGGGGGAACCCTAGATCGCACCGAACAGCTGAAGCGATTCCGTGAGGACGACGACTGCATGGTCCTGCTGTCGAACCCAGCCACGCTTGGCGAGGGCGTCAGCCTGCACCACGAGTGCCATGAAGCGGTATACCTCGATCGCGATTTTGCCGCCGGGCGCTTCTTGCAAAGCCAGGACCGTATCCATCGGCTCGGACTTGCCCCAGGAACCGAAACACGCATTCGTATCCTTGTCGCCAACGAGACGATCGACGAGCTGGTAGCCGCCCGGCTGGCCGACAAGCTCCGCTTCATGGGCGGGATTCTCGACGATCCAGACGTTCTCCAGCTGAGCGACCTCGAGGAAGAACCAGACTCGTCAGTCGGCATGAACACCAGTGACGTGGCCGCGCTCCTGGGATACCTTTCGCATGCTTCCTGAGAGAACGCTGCGCGCTGCGCTGCGCTGGTTGTATCTGCTGTCACGGTCGTCATACGACCAGGCGGCAGCACTGATCCGTGCCGATCCCGCCTACGCAGACCTGACACGAACCCAATATGCGACTGCCCTCGACTGGCTTGTGTCCATAAAGCTTGTCGCAGATAGTGAGCAAGGATTCGTGCTTATCGGCCGGGCTGCCCAAAGTGCCCCAGGAAGTTTCGCACGAGTACTACTCGGCGCAACGCTTCAGGAAACTCAGCCGCCGTGGCTCGCTGAGGCTGACAGCTATGTCTCCAAGCCCGACGACATGCCCAGCGACCTCGCACACATTGCCAACGCCCTCGGATTGCCAGAGAGCGAAGCTGTGCTGGCGGTTCGCCAGGTGCATCGGAAGATCGACTTAGCCGAGCGGGCACGAATCGGTCTAGCCGGGGAAAGCGCACTGGTGCAACTGCTGAACATGGTCGCGCCAGGTTCCGCTAGACACGTCGCTCTGGAAAGTGACGGGCTTGGCTATGACATCGAACTGTCCAACGGCCGCGCCGTCTGGCACTTGGAAGTGAAGAGCACGAATCGGCGCGGCCGCCTAGTTGTATTTCTAAGCCGCCATGAGTACGAGATCGCGCAACTCGATCCTGCCTGGCGACTGGTAACGATCGGTCTCACTGAGGACGGCGCCATCGGCGCGGTCGGCACTGTGCCGACCGCCGTCCTCGTCACCAAAGCGCCAGCGGACAGCACAGCAACGGCCCGATGGGAAAGCGCAAGGTACACCCTCGGGCCACAAGATATCGTCGCAGGTCTTCCCTTCTTCGACCTCGGAATTCCTTTTACACCGCCCGGGCGTTTCGACTGGATGCCGTCCTAGCTAGAGCGCATCCTCCAGGGCAATCAGCGCTGAGCTGACTTCTACCGGCAGATCCGCGTATCGGGCCGCCTTGGCAATCGAAGCCGGTGTCAGACCCCGGTATCCTTTCGGAACCAGCCACTGGTTCAGATGATCGATAACTAACTGCGCCGATACTGTCCGGACTCGCTCCACCTCTTCTACTTCGAGAGACCCCCCAACGGCCCGCCTTACGGCCTCAAAATTTTGCTGCGCCTCATCCTCCGCCGCGTCGATAGCATCTGCCAACCGGTGAGCCATGACGGCAGGATCGGATCCCGAGGCCCGGCTGAGGACAGACGGAGTGAGCAGGCAGTTGAGAAGTTCCCTCCAAGGCCAGATCCTGCATTCGATGCCCGCGCCGGCAAGTTCGCCGGCGATCTTCGAATCGAACTCGGGCGGACGGCCGCCGGAGCTCAACAGGACGGCGAATGTGGGTACTTCAGTGAGTACATCCTTAGCCATCCAGATGAGCGGATCGCTACTCGCCCATGCGGTGAAGGACCGGATCGGCACAAACGAGACGTTGTCCTCGGTCGAGATGGCCCGCGCACCCACTACGCGCGCCAGAGGGCGGAGTAGACGTATGTCGGCAGATTCCGCCGCGATAACCATCCGGCTTCGGCTCGCACGTACGAGTGCCAGGTTGTAGTTGGTTCCCAGGCCATCAGCGATACCTGCCAGCTTCGAGGGCGCGCTCACTCGCTTGCCGCCGCGCTGGCTCCGGTCGATCCACACCACCGACTCCGGGGACGCCTCGGTGATCACCTCGGAGGAGTGGCTCGCCAAGATCACCTGGGCTTCGCACTCGTCGAGCAGGCGGATCAGACGCCGTTGCAGATCTGGGTGCAGATATACCTCGGGTTCATCCAGCACGATGGTTGGCGTGTCCTTCGCGCGATAGATGTGCCAGAGCAGCTGTAGCCAAATCTGCATGCCGTCGCCCGCCCAGGCGAGCTCCTTCGGGATGCGGCTACGCCTTTCGTTGTAGAACACACCCAGCCGGTCCGCCCCCGCGTCCAGCACGACCTCGCGGACATCGATCTCGGGAATCCAGGGCGCCGCGAAGTCGAGGAACTCCTGGAGTTCGCCCGCCTTTTTCATCAGCCACAGATGATTGCGGAAGTGCCGGCTAGCCAGCCGGCTGCCGGCAAGCTTGCGGATGTAGTCGGCGTTCTTCAGGTCCTCCACCGGATCGAGGGGGGTGACGACCGGAACGATCGTCGGCGCCGGGTACCACTGGTCGACCATGTTGGCTCTGGGCTGCCAGCCGTCCGGATGCTCGAGCCAGTAGAAGCCGTCTTGGGAACCGTCTTCGTCGTCGCCGGGCCAGCTGACGTGCAACTGGGTGCCGGTCGACCAGCTCACCGTCACTCGCGTTCCCTCGCGGGAAAAGTCGTAATAGACAGGGTCTACCCCCTCAACCTCGGGGCGAGGAAGGGCGAAGGCCTTGACCTTCCTGTCCTGAAGATCGACTGTCAGGGTGGGAGCCTTACGCCGGGCCGTTCGCAGACATCTTTCAGCCAGCGCTAGCGACTCAATGATGGTCGATTTTCCGGCGCTGTTCGGGCCGACCAGAATAGCGTCCGGAGATAGCTTCACCTGAAACCGCTCGAAACCGCGATAACGCACAAACTTGACGCCCTCGATCACTGCAATCCTCCCCGTCTCACCTTCCTGAAATCTAGCCGGCGCAAGATCGGCTTGGTCGCGTTCCACGTCGCGACTTGTACGCAAACGCAGCCGGGATGCTGAATATCGGCCAGTGCCGCGGTCACCCATCCGCTGCACACTGACCGGCTTCAGTAGCGGTGCAAGACCAGTTGCTAACCGCGCCAAGCCGAGTGTCGGCACGGCGTCGGACTGTGGGGACGAGAACCGGCTCGGCCGCCACTCGCCCCCACAAAATTGTGAGCCCCGCGCTAGCAGGATCGTGCCGGTCAGTCGGCCAGCTCACCTGACCCACGCGACCTCACTGCGGCGAGACCGCTCGACAAGGGACGGACGCTAGCTGATCCGGGCCCGACGCTTAAGGAAAGCACCATGCCGACGGTGATCGGCTTGACCGGTGAAACCCCTGAACTTGCCGAGCCGGTACGCCGGCTCGGCGCCGGTGCCATCAACCTGTAACTCGAAGTCCCGGCTCAGCGCACTGAGCCTCCGCTCCAACTCGGCACCTTCAACGATGCCGGCCAGCTGCATCAGCCGACTGCGTCCCGAAAAGCCCTCCGCTGATCGCAGCGCCTCGAAAAGCACGTCACGGCCGGCGGCCTCAACGTCCCTCAGCCCTCGCTCTCTCTTGAACGCCCGCATGAGCTCGGCACCGACGGCGTGGGCGACCGGAGGCGGAAAGGCGTTGCCAATCTGGCGATATTTAGCCGTCTTGCTCCCGGTGAATGACCATTCAAAATCAGCGGACCAACCTTGGATCCTGGCCACCATTTCGTTTGTCAGCTTTGGCCCCACGTCGAACCTGTCGCCCCAGCTTGGGGCGACATCCGCGAGGCTCGAGCCGTTTACCCCCAGCCCCGCCCAAGCGCGCCTCGCCCGCGTGGGACCTAAATCTGCTCCGCCGTGCTTATGGGAACCGCCGACGATCGTGGGAGCGATCTTGTTGGCTTTGGCAGCCCAGTCACATGTCCCCTGCCAGCCGTTGGCTCCCATCAGGCTGGCCAGCGCTTGCCCTACCGTCGGAGGCTCGCCTGCGGAAGCCGGCCAGCGGAAATACGGCGCGTCCTCACTCTTGAGCGCTACCAGGATGAATCGAGGCCGAAGCTGGGGAACGCCATGGTCAGACGCATGCAGCAACCGCCAGGACGGGACATATCTAAGCTCGGTGAGGCGATCGAGGACGTGCTGCCGATAGCCCGCGAAGCGCGGAAGACTCAGTCCGCGCACATTCTCCAGCAACACTGCACGAGGTTTGACAACGGCCACCTGTTCCACCGCCCAGGCGAAGAGGTCCCTCTCGTCATCCGCGCCCAACTGCTTCCCCGCGATGGAGAACGGCGGGCATGGGACCCCGCCAGCCAGAAGTGACACGCCCTGAAAGTCGGCTGGACGCCACACCGATTGATCCGCGACATCACCCTCGGCGATCTTCCAGGATGGCCGATTGAGGCGCAGCGTATTGCACGCGTTGCCGTCCAGCTCCACCGCGACAGCATGATCGAATCCCGCTCGCTCCAGGCCAAAGGCTTGGCCACCCGCGCCCGCACAAATTTCGGCTACCTCGAAGCTCTCACAGCCATCGCCGCGTGCCTGCGGCGCCGGCAGCTCACTCGAGCCTGGCGCCCGGCTTTGAGCCCGGCCCTCTGGCCGGGCTCTCGCCCGACGCAGGGGATCCCGATCTGAATACTCATGGGGCAGGGGCGAGCCGACGTCGGCTCGATCCTCGGTTTCATTCGTATGCATGTACGAACGCTAGTGGTCAGCGCAGCGTCTCCGGTAAGAGCGCTGACATGCCAACTTGAGCCAGCGAGGTAGATCGGCTGAGGCTACGAGCAAGGGGCGAGGGGCAGCTCCGCAGAAGGCAGACCAGCTACCGTCGGCCCCTTGAACGCCGCAATAAGACCTCGAACGACCTGTGACGTGCGGTGACTTACCCCTTAAGAGGCTGCAGCTGGTGACCGAAATGTCTTCGCTCGCGGCGTTGGTGTATCACCACGCACTACCGAGCGCAGGTCTTGCCAACGGCCCTGTCAGACCGCTGGCCATAGCGTCAGCGAACCGTAAGGTGATGACTTTCTGCGACACGTCACATAGAGGAGCGCCCCGTAGACGGCGGTCCGCTATGTCGTGCAGGAAGATGAACCGACGGTGGCACGTTCGTTAGCTACGGACCGAGACAACTGAGGGAGAGCAGTGACTGACCTGAGTGTCGTGGAGATCTGCGCCGGAGCTGGTGGGCAATCGCTGGGACTGCACCTCGCGGGCTTCCGTCACCACTTGGCCGTTGAGCTCGATTCCAATGCCGCAAGGACCCTGTCAGCGAACCTGGAGCGGATCCAGCCCGGCGACGACGTCAGCCAGATCGTCAAGGTCGGCGACGTCGCGGACGAGGAGGTCTGGAAGCCGGAGGAGTACCGCGGCAAGGCCCAGCTGCTTGCCGGCGGCGTTCCTTGCCCCCCCTTCTCCGTCGCGGGCAAGCAGCTTGGCTCGGCCGACGAGCGCGACCTCTTCGCGTGGGCCGTGGAAGCCGCCGGGCGGATGGAGCCCGAGGCCGTCTTGCTCGAGAATGTGCGGGGATTGAACGACGCACGTTTCGCTGGATATCGGCAAGCCGTCGTCGATCGCTTCGCCGCCCTCGGCTACACAGCCTTCTGGGAGCTGCTCGAGGCACGAGACTTCGGCGTCGCACAGTTGCGGCCACGCATGATCCTTGTCGCGCTTCGCCCTGACTATGTCGACTACTTCGCGTGGCCCCAGAAGGCTGCCGCAACCAACACCGTCAGTGGCGTCTTGGGTGACCTGATTAGCGCCAACGGCTGGCGCGACGACTACCTGCAGCGCTGGATGACAGCAGCTAACAAGATCGCCCCCACGATCGTCGGCGGCAGCAAGAAGCATGGCGGGGCCGACCTAGGCCCTACTCGCGCAAAGCGCGCATGGGCGGAACTGTGGACCGACGGTCACGGACTTGCGAATGAGGCGCCGAAACCGGACTGGAACATAGACGATCACCCCCGAGGGCCGAAGCTCACGGTCGAGATGGTCGCGCGCATCCAGGGCTGGTACGGCGCCGAGTACGAATGGGAATTCAAGGGCCTCAAGACCAGCAAGTACCGCCAGATTGGCAACGCGTTCCCGCCGCCGGTCGCGCGGGCGGTGGGTGAGTCGATCGCCCGGGCCCTGCGCAAGGAGGGCTCCCCGGCCGAGATTCCCGCTCCGCGCAAGGTCCACGACGAGGTTTACCGGCTGCTACGCGACAGCGACGGCCCGCTGACCGCGGACCGCATTCACGGCCTCCTGGGCAGCTCGATGACCATCGATGAGATCAAGAAACGCATCGACGTCCTTTCTCACGATTTCTCGATCGAGGTCAAGAAGCGTGGGCAGCGTGAGACCTACCAGCTTGGGGAATGGAAGGCATTCCGGGGTCAGGAAGACCACGACCGTCACGCGGCCTTTGCGCAGGCGCGCACCCGGTCGAAGGTGAGCTAAGAGCTCTATTTACAGTTGTCAGCATGGCGGATGAAGCCCGCAGCCGGGCTTGGGAGACGTACCGTCACCCACAGCCCCTCAATGAGGGCAGATCACGGAACATGCAGGCCATCCGCAGAAGTGACACGAAGCCCGAAATCAGGCTTCGTGCACTTCTGCACAGCCACGGCTTGCGGTTCCGAAAGGATCTGCGGCTAGATCTTGACGGCGTTCGCGTCCGGCCGGACATCGTCTTCACTCGCAAACGAGTGGCCATATTTGTGGACGGGTGCTTCTGGCACCTGTGCCCTGAGCATGGCCGCAAGCCCAAGGTGAACGACTGGTACTGGGGACCCAAGCTTGCGCGCACAGTGCAGCGCGACCAAGAAGCCACCTCCGCTCTCACCGCCGCCGGCTGGGAGGTGATTCGTGTTTGGGAGCACGAGCCGCCAGAGGATGCGGCGGCCCGAATCAAGCAGGTGATCTCCCCGCCACCAGCCGCTGGTTAGGACCCGATTTCACTGACCTCGGCGAACGGGCGGTCGTCCCACCACGTGGCGTGGATGATGAAGCTGTGGTTGGTCTCGTTGAAGTAGACCGCCAGGTTGTCCGGTGAGTCCTGCACCTTCTGGACGGCCCAGCCATCGGCCGGGGTCGCGGTCACCAACTGGACCACACCCTTCGACGTCATCCGGATGACTGCCTGGCCGCCCTCGACCTTGAAGGACCGGACGTACGTCCGTACGCCGTCGGCGCCCGTCGTGACCGTCCAGCCGTCCTCGGTCGTGGTCGGCGGCGTCGTGGCGGTAGTGGCCGTCGGCGGGGTGGTCGTCGGCTTGGCCGGCTCCTTCGTGGGCGATTTCGTCGTTTTCGTGGGGCGCGGCCGCGTTGTCGTCGTCGTGGTGGCCGGAGCCGCCGTGGTCGGGGCTGCGGGCGTGGTCACGCTGGGCAGCGGCGCCGGGAAGCTGCTCGTGTCGGCCGCGGGCAGCGCCGCGAGCGCGCTGTCCTCGGGCGCCGAGGTCCGCAGGACCGGAAGCAATGCCACCGAGGCCAGCACGATGCTCGTGGCGGTGGCGGCCAGCCAGCCCACGATCGGTGTCCACCGGGAAGATCGCACGGCGACCATAATCGCACCTGCCCCTATGGTGTACGCCATGGCGATGATCCTGCTGGTCGAGGACGACCGCATCATCACGGCCGCGCTGTCCCGGGCCCTGACCGATGCGGGGCACGTCGTGCGGCCGGTCGGACGGGCCACCGAGGCTCTCAAGATTGTCACCGATGAGCGGCCTGACCTGGTCATCCTCGATCTCGGGCTGCCCGACATCGACGGTACGGACGCGTTGCGGATGATGCGGTCGGTGTCCGATGTCCCGGTCATCGTGGCCACCGCACGGCGCTCCGAGGCCGACATCATCCAGTTGCTCAGCGCCGGCGCCGACGACTACGTGACCAAGCCGTTCTCGGGCGGGCACATCCTGGCCCGGATCGCCGCCGTGCTGCGCCGGGCGCGGACCCAGGCCGAGGAGCAGCCGACCGCGATCACCGTGGGCGACCTGGTGATCAACCCGCGGCAGCGCCGGGCCGAGCTGGGCGGGCAGCCGTTGCAGCTGACCCGGCGGGAGTTCGACGTGCTGGCCTACCTGGCCGAGCGGGTCGGGCAGGTGATCAGCCGGCGGGAGCTGATGAACGAGGTCTGGAACCAGGCCCGGATCGGCGAGGAGCAGACGATCGACGTCCACATCTCCTGGCTGCGCCGCAAGCTGGGTGAGACCGCGGCCAAGCCGCGCTTCCTGCACACCGTGCGCGGGGTGGGCGTGATGATGGTCGACCCCCGATGAGGTGGGCGCTCAACCGGCTTGCGCTCGCGATCACCTCGATGGTCGCCCTGGCGTTCCTCGTGCCGCTGGCCGTGGCCGTACAGCAGATCGCGCATGATCGGGCCGTCAGTGACGCCCGTCAGCAAGCGACGTCGCTCGTCACCGTGCTCGGCGTGGACGCCGATCCGACGCTGCTGACCAACGCGGTGGCCAGCACGACGGCCGGTGGGGCGGCCCGGATGGCCGTACATCTGCCCGATGTCGCAGCAATTGGTTTCTCCCATTTGTCGGATGCGCAAATCTCGATCGTCGCCCAGGACCGAAAGTCCGTTTTGGCGCCGGCTCCGGACGGGGTGGCGTATCTCCAGCCGACCGTGCTGACCGACGGGCGCACCGTGGTGGTCGAGGTCTACGTGCCCGACTCGGAGATGCGGCGTGGGGTCTGGACGGCCTGGTTCGTGCTCGGCGGGCTGGCGATCGCGCTGGTCGCGGGCTCGACGCTGCTGGCCGACCGGCTCGGCAGCCGGCTGGTGCGGGCGACCCGGGAGCTGGCCGGCTCGGCCCGGCGGCTCGGTGGCGGCGAGCTCGGCACGCGGGTGAAGCCGGACGGGCCGCTGGAGCTGCGGGAGGCGGCGACCGCCTTCAACGCGATGGCCGACGACCTGCGCAGCCTCATGGACAAGGAACGCGAGCTGGCGGCAGATCTTTCACACCGATTGCGTACGCCTCTGACGGCGCTCCGCCTCGACGCCGAGGCCATGCCGCCCGGCCCCATCGGGGAGCGCATGCGCCAGGCCTGCGACCTGCTCGACGAGGAACTCGAGGCGATCATCAAGGGCGCCCGGCTCGGCGTGGAGGCGCGCGGCCGCGAGCAGACCGACCTGGTCGAGGTGCTGGCCGACCGGCTGGCGTTCTGGTCGGTGCTGGCCGAGGATCAGGAACGGCCGTGGGAGGTCGTCGGCGGCGACGAGCCGGTCATGGTGACGATCCCGCGCAGCGAGCTGATCGGCGTGGTCGACGCGATTCTGGGCAACGTCTTCTCGCACACCCCGGACGGAACGGCCTTCCGGGTCAGCGTCTCGGCGGCCGGCCTGCTGGTCGACGACGCCGGTCCGGGCATCGCGAACCCGTCGCGGTCGGTGCAGCGCGGGGTGAGCGGGGCCGGCTCGACCGGCCTGGGCCTGGACATCGTGCGCCGCGCAGCCGAGGAGGTCGGCGGTCAGCTCGTGCTGTCCCGGAGCCCGCTCGGCGGGGCCCGGGTCGGGATCTTCCTGCAAGCACCCGATCGTGGTCGTCGTCTGGTTTCATGATCCTTTCCGGTGCCTTTAAGGCTCCGTTATGGCAGCTCCTCATAACGTTCCCGCCGTAAATGCCGGGACGACATCGACGGAGAGAGCTGACATGCGCAGGAAGATCGCCTACCCACTGCTGGCCCTCGGTATGACGGCGGGTGCGACTCTGACGGTTGCCTCGCCCGCCCTGGCGCACGGATACGTGTCCTCGCCGCCCAGCCGCCAGGCGCTGTGCGCGTCGGGGGCGGTGTCGGACTGCGGGCAGATCCAGTTCGAGCCCCAGTCCGTCGAGGGACCGAAGGGCTTGAAGTCGTGCGATGGCGGGGTATCCCAGTTCTCGGTGCTGTCCGACGAATCGAGGAACTGGCCGGCCAAGGCCGTCGGCTCCTCGGTGAACTTCAGCTGGGTGCTGACCGCGCGGCACAAGACCTCGACCTGGGAATACTTCATCGGGGGTACGAAGGTCGCCACGTTCGACGACGGCGGCGCGCAGCCGGCGGCGGTCGTCAATCACACCGTCGACCTGTCGAAGTTCCCGGGCCGGCAGAAGGTTCTCGCCGTCTGGAACATCGCCGACACCGCGAACGCCTTCTACAACTGCGTCGACCTGAACATCGGCGGGTCGTCCTCATCGACGCCCACAACAGCACCGACGACCAGCGCCCCGACGACTGCGCCTACTGCAACCACGCCCACCAAGGCGCCCACGACAGCGCCCGGTACGACCGCGCCGGCGACCACCGCGCCCACGGCGACGACGACCGCTCCTCCGGCGGCCGGCGGAGCCGCGTGGGCCCCGGGCGTGTCCTACAAGATCGGTGACGTCGTGACCTACAACGGCGTCCGCTACCAGACCCGCCAGGCCCACACGTCGATCGTCAGCTGGGAGCCGTCGATCTACACCCTTGCGCTGTGGCTGCCGCTGTGAAGCGCCGTCTGATCACCGCCGCGCTGATCGCGCCCCTGCTGCTCGGAGCGTGCGGCACCGCGAAGGAGGCGGCGCCGCCGACCGGGAAGACCGTCAGCGCCGAGGCCGTCGCCGAGATCAAGGCGGGCGACGAGCACAACGAGACCGACGTGATGTTCCTGCAGATGCTGGCGTACCACCAGAAGCAGGGCCTCGAGATGACCTCGACCGCGGTCAAACGGGCGCAGAACCCCGAGCTGCGCACGCTGGCCCAGGCCATCCAGGCGACCGAGAAGGACGAGCTCGCGATGATCCAGTCGTGGCTCGCGGGATGGGGCGCCAAGACCACGGCCGACACCGCGGCCAGCCTGCACGCCGACCACGGCGGCCTGCCCGGCACCGGTGCGGCCGAGATCAAGGCGCTGAGCACGGTGAAGGCATCCGAGTTCGACACGGCGTTCCTCAATCTCTTCCTGGCCCACCAGCACCAGGCCATGGAGATGTCGAAGATCGAGGCCACCGGCGGCCTGAACGCCGAGGCCAAGAAGTTCGGCGAGCGGGTCAAGCAGTCCCGGCAGGGCGAGATCCAGCAGATGCTGAAGTTGATGAACGGGTAGTAGCGTGAAACCGGAAGGCGGCCTGGCGGGGCCGCCTTTTCGGCGTTTACGCCCCTGATGGGCGAATCATGCGTACGTTATGTGGGTGTTTAGTCCACTTTGTTCGTCTTTGCTGTTGGCACTCTCGTTGGCGACGCCGGCTCCCGGCGGTTGGGACCACGCCGGCTACGACGCCGAGGACAGCTTCTACAACCCGGGCGAATCCGTCGTCAACGCCGGCACCGTAGGCGACCTCGCCCCGAGGTGGTCAGTCGCGCTGCGAGAGAAGGAAGGCGCATGCGGCGGCCCGTCCGCGCCATTGCTCAGCGGCGGCGGCGGCTCGGTCATTGCCACGGATGAGCGGGGCATCTCGTCCTATCGGGCGATGACCGGGCGCCTCGCCTGGCGGTTCGACTGGGAAGACCCGGACGATTCGACCACGCCCTCGATGGCCGTTTCAGATGGTGTACTCGTCGCCGCGAACAGCGACTGCAACTCGATGAGCGACCCCGACGGCCGGATCGTGGGACTCGACCTCGCGACCGGGCGCGTCCGCTGGCGGATCGCGCCGCCGGTGCCGGTGGCCTCGTTCGTCGTCGACAAGGGCGTTGTCGTGATCTCCGGTAGTTCGCCCTCGGATGAGCAGGTGACGGTCGCCTATCGCGCGACGGACGGCCGCGAGCTGTGGCGCAAGCCCCTGTACGAGGCCTCCGGCGTCTCCGCGAACGGCCGGCTCCTGCTGGTCAAGGGCAAGACCACCACGGCGGTGACGATCACCTCGGGCGTCGCTTCATGGACCAAAAACCGCATTTGGTACGCCGAGAGCGCCACCCCCTCTGCCGACAGGTTCCTCGTTTCGGACGGCACGGCGTTGACGGCCGTGCGCGCCTCCGACGGCGCCCAGCTGTGGACGGCCGAGGGCAAGCAGGGCGCACTGATCGCGACCGACGGCCGCCGCGTATATCGGTCGGCCGAACGCACGGTCGAAGCCCTCGACGTCCGCAACGGCCGGCGCCTGTGGTGGCGGCAGCTGCCCGCGATCGCCGGGCAGCCGATGCGGGCCGGCGGGCTGCTCTACACGGGTGGGCCGGTGTTGAGCGCGGCGACCGGCCAGGTGGTGGCCACGATCGAGGGCTTTCAGATAGTGAAGAACGGGTGGGTCTTCTCGGTGGCCGGGAACCGTTTGTCCGGTTTGCAGCCCGAGTGACGAACCGGCCGAAGGCCGGTGAGGAGCTCGACTTGCAGCTAGGCCGCCGCTGCGGCGGGTTCTAACAGGTTTCGGCGGTGGCTGTGACCGCGTACCTCTGAAGTCTCTGGGTTTACAACTCCGCTGGTTGCGGTCTGGTAGTGCGGCTCGATTAGGCCGAAGCGGTTCGGGGTCGCTTCCCGAACAGGCAGGCGGCGCCGAGGGACGGCGTCGCTTTCCTGTGGGGGTGCCGCCGCTTTGGCTCCGATGTTCGCGCTGCTGCGAGTCCGCAACTACCGTCTCTGGGCCGCCGCCGACCTGGTCTCGGTGGGCGGAACGTGGATGCAGGTGCTCGGGCTGAACTGGCTCATCCTGACCGCGACCGGTTCGGCCGCCACCATGGGCCTCGTCGTCATGCTCCAGGCGCTGCCCGTGCTGCTGCTGGGCAGTTGGGGCGGCGCCCTGGCCGACCGCCTGCCGGCCCGCCCGTTCCTGATCGCGTTTCAGATGGTGCGAGCGCTCCTGGCGGTCGCCCTGCTCTTCGGCTCCACCAACTGGATCATCTACGCGGTCGCCCTGCTGTCCGGCGTGATCAGCTCCTTCGAGGGCCCGATGCTGGGCCGCTTCGGCTCGGCTCTGGTCCCGTCCTCGCAGCTCGGCTCGGCCCTGGCTTTGGGCTCGGTCCTGAGCTCGGCCGGCCGCATCGGCGGCATGGCGCTGGGCGGCGTCCTGGTCGGCATCACCGGCCCGTCGGCCCTGTTCGCCATCAACGCGGCGTCGTATCTCGCCGTGGTCGGCGCGCTGGCCCTCATGCGTACCGGAGAAATGCGCCATTTGAACACCGCCCCGGCGTCGTCGCGCGGCATCGTGGCCGGCTTCCGCTACGTCCTGTCCCAGCCGGCCGTGCTGATCGTCCTGGCCCTGTCGTTCGTCCTGGGCTCCCTGGGCCGCAACTACCAGGTGTCGATGGCCGCGATGGTCGCCGGCCCGCTGTCCGGTTCCTCGGGCTCGTACGGTTTCCTTTCGACCGTTTTCGCGGTGGGCGCCGTGGCCGGCGGCCTGCTGCTGGCCGGCAGCGGCCGCTCCACCCTGCGGGTCCTGCTGGCCACCGGCTTCTTCATCAGCGTCCTGCAGTTCTGCTCGGGCCTGGCCCCGAACGTGCTGGGCTTCGCCGCCCTGATCCTCCCGATCGCGGCCGGCGCCGTCATCTTCGACACGGTCGTCTCGACCCGCATCCAGCTCGACACCCGAGAGGAGATGCGAGGCCGGGTCCTGGCCACCTTGGGCCTGGTGTCGTCGCTGTCGGGCATGGTCGGCGCCCCCGCCGTGGGCTGGCTGTGCGACGTCATCGGCCCGCGAGAGGCCCTGCTCCTGGCCGGCGCGGTGACCACGATCGCGGCGGTGGCGGGCGCTCTGGCCCTGGCCCGAGTGAAGGGCTACACCCTCACCCTGTCCCCGACCCTCTTCCGCCGCCCGGCGGAGCAGCCCGCCTAATCAACTTCGAACGCTGCCCGGCCAGCCTCGCTGGCCGGGCAGCGTCGTATTTGCTAGAAATTCGCGCCCACCAAAGCGGGACCGCGGACTGCGCCTAAACCCGCTTGGCAGCCACAGTTTCAGCATCCCGGACCAGACCCGCCCCAAAAGGCGAGTACTCGTCGGTAGCTTCGAGGTTTGGCACGTCGGCAACTGCCGGTCCCAGCTTCTTCAATAGCTCGTCCCGCTTCCGCTTGCGCTCTCTCTTCTCGGCGGCGACCCTCTTCTTATATTCTTTCCTAAAAGACGCGGCCTCCACCTGCCGCTTCGCCTCACGCCCCTCGAAGTCTTCGAAGGTCGTCCCATCAGACTTTAGGCATATGTACTGAGAACGATTCAGCATCAAACCGGCGAAGCCGAGCGCGCGCATCTTTTCTTTGTCTTTTTTCTTGTACCCGCACAGAACCTCGTAGCCGTCAGGAAGAAGGCGCGCACCTGCGGCACGCACGCGCCGGCCAGAGTCAACTTGTTGCCCGATCGACTCCACCGTCTGGCGAGTTATCACACGGCCATGACACCGCTCGAATAATTGCACCATCCGGTCAGTTCCCCCTCGTGGCTCGAGGATGGCCGCCCGATCAGCCTTACTCAGGGTCAGCAGGAAATTCTCAGGGAGAGGGGTTTCTGGGTTCTCAATCCACAAGATATCATTACGGGCAGCCGCTGCTATTGTCCTCTTCTGGTCGCGGTTTCCTCCGACCAAGGATTCTTCCGCGATTCGCACTAGGCCAACCGCCATGTTGCCCTCAATATCGTCGCCGTAGACCAGTAGGCAGATATGACCTACAGCCTCGCGAGGAATCTGCCATTGCCCGAAGTTTCGCGTCCACTTGCAATCCACATCGACGCCCCCGACGGAGAAATCCATCCGTGACCCCGCATCGAGCCCCAAGGCATCGCGGATCAAATTCTCGATGTTCACACCCAGGTAGGCCATCTCCTGGCGGCTGCATTCATCAAGATGCCACCGCCGAGTGCGATGAGTCGCTATTACCTCATCCGTCGCCTGCCGGATGAGGCCGCCGAATTTGCCCGCATGCCTATTCAGCTCCCTCCAAACTTGCACCAACTCATTGTCATTCCCATGGCTCGCAGCTCTCGCCCTGACCATTGCGATTCCTCTCCAGCGCTTTCATCGATGCGGCATACGGGAATAGACAGCGCCTCACGGTCGGCCGCTGAATAAGTAAGGGGCCTGAATGCCGCCGCGTAGCGCCCGAACTTCGCATTCTGAGAGGGCTGGCCTGGGCTTCCACCTCGCGGAGGCAAAGGCGCCGGGCGGTCAAGCCCAGGCCGGCAATCCCACGTGCAACGCCGCCCCCGCGATGATCGGTGGGGGCCTCATCGCCGTCCCTCAGTAGGCGGCAGGCTCAGTGGCCCGGTCTGGTCAGCACACCCGGCATGACCGCCGGCACGTGAACGCCCGAAGATATCGAACACGGAAAGCATCCTAGTGGCGGAGCTCCGATCGTTGCCGGCCTTCGATCCCCTCGCGGCTCAACCGGCGAGTGCAGGAGGCTGGAACCTGATGGGCCGTCATGGCAGGTCGACGACGCGCTGCACGTGGAACCCGGGTCCAGCCGGCTCTCCGGGCGCTAGACCTGATTTGTCCCGTTTGCTGAATAGGCGGCACTCCACCGGGTAAGTAGGCCTTACACGGAAGGGAGCTCACTGATGACGACGCATACCGAGCAACAGCCCACCGCGCAGCTGGTCAGCCAGCTGAGCGAACAGGTGTCGACGCTCGTTCGGGACGAGCTGACGCTCGCTCGGATGGAGATGGTGGAGAAGGGCAAGCGGGCCGGCACGGGCGCGGGACTGCTCGGCGGCGCCGGAGTCGTCGCGCTGTACGGGGTCGGGGCGCTGCTGGTCACCATCGGGGCGCTGTTGGCACTGGTCATGCCGGTCTGGGTGGCGGCGCTGATCGTGACCGTGGTGCTCTTCGGCGCGGCCGGCGTGGCCGCGCTGATCGGGAAGAACCAGGTGAAGCAGGCGCTGCCGCCGGAGCCCAAGGCGGCCATGGAGAGCGGTAAGCGCGACGTCGAGGCGGTCAAGGGCGCGATCCGGGAGGGACGGCACGCATGAGCGACACCAGGTCACGTGACGAGGTGAAGCAGGAGATCGCCGAGACGCGGGCGGAGCTGGCCGAGACGGCGGCCGCCCTGGCCGCCAAGGCGGACGTGAAGGCGCAGGCCAAGCGGGTCGCCGCCGAAAAGACCGAGCAGGTCAAGCAGGCCGCTGTCCGGGCCAAGGAGGCCGCCGCGGCCAAGGCCGGCGAGGTCAAGCAGACCGCCGCGGCCAAAGCGGGCGAGGTCAAGCAGACCGCCGCGGAGAAGGCCGGCGAGGTCAAGCAGGCCGCCACCGAGAAGGCCGGCGAGGTCAAGCAGGCCGCCACCGAGAAGGCGCACGAGGCGAAGGTCAAGGCGGCTGACGTCAAGCAGGCCGCCGCTGAGAAGACGCAGCAGGTCAAGGACACCGCCACGGAGAAGACTCAGCAGGTCAAGGACACGGCTGCGGACAAGACGCAGCAGGTCAAGAGTGCGGCGATCGAGAAGACGCAGGAGATCCGCGGTGGCGACGCCGGCGGGGAAGGGCATCCGAAGCATGCCGCTCCCGCGACCGGCGTCGCGCACATCAAACAAACCACGGCGGAGACCGCGGCCCGTGTCGCCGAGGCCGCCGCCGAGACTAAGGAACAACTGACCACCCGCGAACCGGGCAGCCGCCCGATCCCGCGCGCGGTGATCGCCGGGGTGGCCCTGGCGATCGCGGCGGCGGCGGGCACGGTCCTGCGGGCCCGCCGCCGCAAGTAACGACTAGGGAACCGCGTCCTGGGGGAAGTGCGCGAGCAGGGCCTCCTCCAGGACGCCGTTCATCATCCGGGCGTACGTCCCGGTCAGATGGAACCGATTGCGATAGACGGTGACATTTCCGATCACCGCTGTGCACACCCTCGTGCACAGCCAGGGCAGCACCGACACATAGCCGGCGCCCGTTTCCCGCGCCGCCGCCGCGTCGGCCGCGTTCCATACCCGGGCCGTCGCCGCGGTCCGGGTCGTTTCACATGGCGAAATGTCGGAACGGTGAACGCTGAGGCACTCGGGCGCGTTCAGATCCAGTACGGGTGTGTCGCCGAGCACGGCCACCGCGGTGGCCGATCTCCGCAACGTCCGAAGAGTCGCGGCCAGGCCCTCCTGCCATTCCCCGGGCGTGATCAGCTCGCCCCGGCCCCGCTTCCGCGAAAAGCTGGAGTTCGCCACGATCACGAGCTCGGGCCGTACCAAAGCGACCTGGGAAGCCACGAATGACCGGAAC
The DNA here is from genome assembly GCF_042899005.1 of Actinoplanes sp. NPDC000266. Lineage (NCBI taxonomy): Bacteria > Bacillati > Actinomycetota > Actinomycetes > Micromonosporales > Micromonosporaceae > Actinoplanes > Actinoplanes sp. NPDC000266. The sequence continues at coordinate 257,329 of NZ_JBIAZI010000009.1, read as the reverse complement.
CGGTCGCACTCGCTGAAGGGCCGGTTCTCCTGCTGGTTCCAGATGGTGAAGGCCGGCGCCGGGCAGCCCGGCTTACCGAAGAGCTGCAACCGCCAGTGCCGCCGCTCGGCGATCTCCGACAGGGCCGGCAGCCACATCCCGGCGTGCGAGTCGCCGTAGAGCACGACGTCGGTCGCGCTCGCCCGGTCGCCGAAGACGCACGGCTCGACCCGGTCCGCCTTCGGCCCGGCCTCGCACTTCTCGTTGTCGAAGCCCAGATCGGTCGCGGTCGTGGCCAGCGCCGGGGTGAGATCGGCGGGCAGCGCCCGAATGCCCGGCGCCTCGCGGACGGCGGCCAGCACGCTCGACAGCGCGATCTCCGGCGCGGGCACGTCACCGGCCGGGCGGGGCCGGGGCGGCGGGGCGCCGGCGCATCCGGCGAGAAGCACCAGGGCCAGGGCGAGGATCGGCAGGCGGTCAGTCCTGGACATGCGCGGCCGGCGCTCCTAGTCGAGGTTGATATTCGCCGCCGCGCCCGGTGTCGGCGGACGGCGAGGTGGACGTCTTCCAGCCCGCCACCGCGAGCGGCGCGGCGACCATCAGGACGGCCAGGGCCAAGGTCAGCAGGTGGGAGCGCCTGAGGCGCCGGTTGTGCCGGATCGGGTCTTCGACACAGAGGTACGTCACCACGGCCAGCGCCACACTGAGCAGCACCAGCACCGCCCGGGTGAGCGCGGGCAGAGGCCGGCCGGCGGCCTGCTCGGCGATGATCAGCACGGGCCAGTGCCACAGATAGAGCGAATACGACAGCCGCCCCAGGAACATCATCGGGCGGCCGCCGAGCAGCGCGTCCGCACGGCCCGCGAGAACGAGCATCGTCGCACCGACCGGCAGCGCGGCGGCGTATCCCGGGAAAGGGGTTTGCTCGTCGAAGGTCAAAGCGGTGATCACGATGAGCGCGACACCGATTGCCGCCATCGTGCTCGCGATCCGGTACGGAATGTGGCGCAGACGGGTCGCGGCCAGACCGAGCAGGCAGCCGGCGCCGAGCTCCCACAGGCGGGTGACCGGCGAGAAGGACGACCAGGTGCCGGCCTGCCCGACCGCATAGGCGAGGGAAAGGACGATGGCGCCGATGAGCCAGTACGGCAGGGCCCAGCGGAAACCGAGCCACAGCAGCAGGATGAGCGCAACCGGCCAAACCAGGTAGAACTGCTCCTCGACGGCGAGCGACCAGAAATGCTGCACCGGCGAGGCCGCGGACTGCGACGCGAGGTAGTCGACGCCCTGGGCGGCGAAGCGGAAGTTCGAGGCGAACAGCGCGGCCCAGCTCGCGTCCTCGGCGATCTCGTCGCCGCGCAGGAAGCCGAGCCAGTGGTAGCTCGCGAGCACGACGGTGACCAGCACCAACCCGGCTGCGGGCAGGAGACGCCGGCAGCGCCGGGCGTAGAAGCCGATCAGCGAGACGCGGCCCGTTTCGTCCACTTCTCGCAGCATCAGCGAAGTGATCAGAAAGCCGGAGATGACGAAGAAGACGTCGACGCCGATGTAGCCGCCGCCGACACCGGGCACCCCGGCATGGAAGAGGACCACGAGGATGACGGCGACGGCGCGCAACCCTTCGATGTCGGGCCGGAAGCCGGACGTCGGCCCGGCGGCCGCGGGGGCCGCCGGGTGGCTCACGCCGGTTCTCGTCTCCGTCATCGGAGATGAGGCTAAGGGCTCGTAAACGGGCAAAAGCCTCTTTTAATGCTGAAACAGCTCGTTAAGCGGAGCTTTCTCCGAACCGGACATGCGGAGGCCTTCGAGCTGCTACTAGGGTGTCGATCATGGCTGACGTCGAGGTGTTTCCGCTGGCCCAGGTCTCGGTGGTGCACGCACCGGCGGATGCCGGCGAGGTGGTGGCGGGCACGCCGACACTGGGCGCCACACCGATCACGACGCTCGGGAACACGGGCGTGGAGATCGGCGTGTGGGAGATGAGCACGGGCGCGGTCCGCGACATCGAGGTGGACGAGGTCTTCGTGGTGCTCGAGGGTTCGGGCACGATCGCGGTGGAAGGCGCCGAGCCGATCGCCATCAAGCCCGGCGACCTGGTGCGGCTCACCGCGGGCACGGCGACCGTGTGGGAAGTGACGGCGCCACTGCGCAAGCTGTACGTCGCCTAGCGATCAGACGTAGGCGCAGCCGCTGGCCGGCGTGCCGGCGAAGGAGATCATGGCGTCCAGCTTGTCGCGGGCGGTGGTCAGGTCGGCGATCTGGGCGTCGATGCGGTCCCGCTCGGCGATCAGGCGCGCCCGCGACTCCGGGGTGCTGACCTTGGCGTCGACGCACGGGAGCAGGTCGGCGATGGTCTTGCTGGTCAGGCCGGCCGAGTACAGGTGCTGGATCAGCTGGACGCGGTCGACGGCGGGCTCGCTGTAGTGCCGCTGGCCGCTGGGGCTGCGGTCCGACAGCAGCAGGCCCTGCTCTTCGTAGTAGCGCAGAGCGCGGACGCTCACGCTCGCCCGCTGTGCAAGTTCGCCGATACGCACAATGACTCCTTTCGCGGTTCTCTGCCCCTGACGTCAACGTCAAGTTCTAGCGTGCCATATGAAGATCAGAGGAGCAGTTGCCCTGGTCACGAGGGCCGCCGGTCGATTTCAAAGCCATCGCGGATGGGGGGGGTTACGACCGGGCGGGAAGGCGCCGCGGCCGGACGGGGAGGGCGCCACAGCCGGGGCGAGAAGGGTTGCGGCCGGGCGACAAGGGCACCGCGACCGGGCGAGAAGGGTTGCGGCCGGGCGACAAGAGCACCGCGACCGGGCGAGAAGGGTTGCGACCGGGCGACAAGGTTGCGACCGGGCGAGAAGGGTTGCGACCGGGCGAGAAGGTTGCGACCGGGCGAGAAGGGTTGCGACCGGGCGTGGAGGCGCTGCGGCCGGGCGCGTGGAGGCGCTGCGGCCGGGCCGCCAGGACCGGTTCTCCAAGAGCGTTCAGCGGTACGCCCGGACATCGGCGACCGACCACCAGGCTGACGGGTCCGCCGCGGTCAGCGTCATCCGGACGTGCCTGATCGGCCTACCGGCGAAGACCGCCGTGGCGAACTGTCCGCCGGCGCCGGTCGCCGCCGTGAACCAGCGCCGGCCGTCCTCCGACCCGGCGATGGTCCAGCCGCGGGGCACGTCACCGAGGGAAGCCCCCGCGTCGAAGACCACCCGTCCGACCGGCTGCACCCGCCCGAAGTCCACCCGCAGATATTGGCCCGGCTGCTGCGGACTTCCGGTTGTGAACCGGGTGCTGGCGTCGTCGTCGACCGCTGGCGGGGACGAAGCCGTCCAGCCCTCCGGCGCTATCGGGCGGTCCGCCGACTGTCCACGCCAGACGAACGTGGCCAGCGCGCCGCCCGGGAGCGTGTAGACGAAAGAGCGCGTGCCGAGCCGTACACCGAAAGCCTGGGGATTGTCGTTTTGATTGTGGGCGACGAGCACGGTGCTGCCGTCCGGATTGGTGAACGCGACGTCCTGGATCTGCCCGTTCCAGCCCGTCGTGCCGAAGGACGTGCTGGCCACCCGCACCGCGCCCGGACGGACAAAACGGGCCACGTGCCCGAGTGTGTAGTACTCGGCGTTGCGGGTCACCGTGCCGTCCGCGGCCACCGTCAGCACGCCCGTGCACGTGCCGCAGCCGCCGGTGTGCGGGCCGTTCGTCTCGTCCAGGGCCAGGTTCCAGTTGATCACCGTCTTGGCGCCGTTGCGGGTGCTGCCGATGATCAGGTTGCGGGCGTGCCACTTCAGCGTGTCCGAGAATGTGTTCGCCGGATCGCTCGACTGGCTTCCCGAGCACTCGGTAAAGTAGACGTCCGTCCGCACCGCCCTCATCGCGCTCGGATCGCCGTAGTAGCAGTGGTAGGCGATGCCCGAGATCCACTTGTCGGCGGGCGTGGACAGCAACTGCTGCGGATAGCGGTCGATGTCGGCCACCGAGTCCGGCGGCGTCGACGCGGCGTCGTTCGGATGCTCGGACCAGTTGTGGTCGTACCCCAGAATCTTTGTGGACAGTCCGGCCGCGCGCAGCATCGGCCCGAGCCTCGTGATCACCTCGGACGCCTGCCACGACGGCAGGTCCATGCCCGGATAGCCGGACGGGTTGCGGTTCTGCGGCTCGTTCTGGATGGTCAGGGCGTCGACGCGTACGCCTTCGGCCCGGTACGCCTGGACGAACTTCACCAGATAGGCGGCGTACGACCGATAGATCGCCGGCGAATCGATGAGCCGGCCGCCGATCAGCGAGCCATTTGTCTTCATCCACGCCGGCGGGCTCCACGGCGTGGACATGATCTTCAGTGCCGGGTTGAGGCGGCGGGCCTGGCGCAGCAACGGCAGGATCTGCGCCCGGTCGTGCGCGATGCTGAAATGCCTCAGCTCGTAGTCGGTCCGCCCGGCCGGCATGTCGTCGTAGGTGTAGGCCGGCTCGTCGGTGAAGTCGGAGGCGCCGATCGGCTGGCGCAGATAGCCGAGCCTGTTCTCGCGGAACAGCGACTCCATCGCCGCGTCGCGCGCCGCCGGGGTCAGCCGGTAGAGCACGGCGGCCGACGAGTCCGTGATCGAGGCGCCGAAGCCCTCGATGGTCTGGAAACGGCGGTTCGGGTCGACCACCACGGTCGGCACCCCGGCCGTCGAGGCGCCGAAGGACACCGAATCGTGGTAGTTGGCGCCCCCGGGCGTGGTCACCCAGACCTGGGCGCCACCGGCAACCGGGTGCGGGGCGAAGAGGATGGACGCCGCCAAAGCCAAGGTGGTTCCGAAGTAAGCCACGGGTCGCTCCCATGTAACAAACTGAAACAACTACGGAACGTTTCTGTTACAAACAGTCAAGCTTGTCACGGTGACGGATGTCAATGTTTATGCTTCCGGTATGAGAGCGGGCCCGACCGTGCGGGACATCGCGGCCCACGCCGGTGTCTCCATCGCGACCGTCTCCCGGGTGCTCAACGACCAGGAGCACGTCGCACCGGAGACCCGTGACCTGGTCCATCGCGCCGTCGAGCAGCTGGGCGGCCGCGGGCCGAGGCGGCGGCCGGCCCGGGCCGGGGCGGTCTTCGTGCGCTGCCCCTACCTGCTCACCGACTACTTCGGACTGATCGTCTCGTCGATCGCCGAGACCCTCGACCTGCACGGCCGCCAGCTCGTGCTCAACGCGGGCGAGGCCGCCCAGCACAGCGAGGTCCTGCCGTCGCTGGCCGGCCGGCCCGGGGTCGGCGGCGCCATCGTGGTGCTGCCGCCCGAGCCCGGCGAGGAGCTGATCGCCCTTCAGGCCTCGGGCTTCCCGTTCGTCGTGGTCGACCCGCGTGAGGCCGTGCCGCGCGACATCGCCGCCGTGTCCGCGGCCCACTTCGCCGGCGCCCGCAGCCTCACCGAGCACCTGACCCGGCTCGGCCACCGGCGGATCGGCCTGCTCGCCGGGCCGGACAACTGGCTGGCCAGCAGCGCGCGGCGGGCCGGGCACGTGTCGGCGCTGGCCGACGCCGGCGTGCTCCCCGATCCGGGCCTGGTCCTGCCCGGCGAGCCGACCGTCCAGTTCGGCTACGAGGCCGCACGGCATCTGCTCGACCGGCCCGACCGGCCCACCGCCCTGCTCGGCTTCAACGACAAGGCCGCCTCGGGCGCGCTGGCCGCGGCGGCCGGCCACGGGCTACGGGTGCCCGAGGACCTGTCGATCGCCGGCTTCGACGACATCGACCTGGCTCAGGCGACCAGCCCGATGCTCACCACCGTGCGCCAGCCGCTGGCCGAGATGGGCCGGATCGCGGTCGGTCTTCTCGTACGCCTTCTCGACCGGCACCGGCTCGACGCGCTTCACGTCGAGCTCGCCACCGAGCTGGTCATTCGTGACTCGACCGGCCCGGCTCCTGCTGCTTGGGCGGATCGGTGATCGCACCCCAGGACGGAAGCGGCGTGGGCGCCTCCAACGGGCGCGGAGCCGGAATCACAGCGTCGGGCGGCGGCTCGAGCGCCACCGGGGTCATCGACACGCGGGGCAGGGTGACGATCGCCGGGTCGACCTCGACGGCCTGGACGATTGAGCCGGTGCCCTCGTTCTTGACGAGCACCATGGCGTACTCGGGAAGGTCCTGCAGCACTCGCGGCTCGACCGTGTATTCGTAGACGCGCTCGGCCGACGAGGCGTCGTTCCAGTTCGTGCCCCGGGCGGTCGACTCGGTCTGGCTCCAGTTGCGGCTCTTGCTCCAGTTCGTGCTGCTGAAACGACGCAGGTGACGGCCGGCGAGGCGGGAGCCCCGCTCGCCGCCCTTGCTCTCGCTCTCGCCGTACGTGTCGGCCAGCGTGTGGGTCTCCTCCCCGCCCAGCGAGCGGGTGAGGCGGCTCAGCACGAACTTGTGGCCGCGCCCCACGAACTCGGCCGCCTGCTGCGCCTCCTGGTGGTTGCCGAGCCGCATCAGCGCGACCTCGCCGCCGCCGATCGTGCGCAGCGAGTCGGCCCGCAGGTGGGCGAAGAACAGGACCAACCGGATGCCGCGCCGCTCGCACAGCGTGCTGAGCCGTTCCAGCGCCCGGTGGTGGATCTCGTCGGCGCCGAGCAGGACCAGCGAGCCGATCGGCGGCTCGGCCCGGCGCACCTGCCGGCTCAGCCACTGCACGGTCAGATCTCTGAGCAGCTCGTTCTGGGCCTGACCGCCCTCGCCGCCGGCCACCAGGCAGGTGAGGTCGGCGATCTCGGACGACGACGCGGCGGAGCCCATCGCCTCCATGGGGTGCAAAAAGGCCTCGATCCGGCGTACGCGGGCCGCCTCGGTCCGCAGGGTGAGCAGCTGCTCCCGCTCCGAAGGCGTCAGCTGGGGCGAGGCCGGCCGCTCGGCCAGCACGTGCAGCGCGGCGAGCAACCGGGCCATGGTCAGCCGGGGCGCGAGGATGGTGCTGACCTCGGTCAGCAGCAGCGTGTCCTGCGAGCGTTCGGCCCGGTTGCCCTCGGGCGCGTCGCCGTACATGGCCTCGACCAGGCCGTCGACCAGCTCGGCCGGTTCGAGGCCGGCGACCAGGTCGAACTCGGCCAGCTGCTCGGGCAGCACCAGCTCGCGGACCGAGCGGTTCGTCGTCTCGGCGAGCCGGATCAGCTCGCCGCTGAGCGCCTCGCCGGTGAAGTCGGCCAGCACCATACGGCCGCGGGTGGCCAGCAGCGATCCACCGAAGACGGTGAGCACGGCCTCCCAGCCGTACATGGTGCCGCCGATGATGTCGACGCGGCGGGTGCCGGGCGACGGGCTGGCCGCCGTCCACTCCGGGCGGGCGTCGACCGCCTGCTGTTGCTGCTGGTCGTGCCACTGCCGGCGGCTGTCCCAGGCGGCGTGGTCACTGGCGTACTCGTCCTCGGCCTTCTGTTGTGCGTTTTCGACGGCCTTGCGGGCCCAGCCCGGCATGAGGGCGGCGATCACGGCTCCGGCGATGCCGGCCACGAAGGCCAAACCGGCGAACAGGAAGACCACGGCCCGGCCGCTGCCGTCGTCGCCGCGGGCGGCCACGCCGCCGCAGCAGCCGATCAGCACCGCGAGCAGCACGCCCACGCCGATCGAGACCAGGATCCGCTTGGTCGTGCTCCGCTCCGCGCGCTCCAGGCGCTCGCGCAGCTCGGGCGGGACGGGCTGGGGCTGCGGCGGTGGCTCGGTGAACCGGCGCCGGTAGAGGTTACGGTCGCTGAAAATCCACCCGAGACGCTCACCCTCGGTGGCCAGCCGGGGCAGCGGATCGCTGTTCGTCATCTCACCATCCGCAGACGTGTGGTCGCTCGAATCAGTCAACCAGAGAAGAGGATGTACCCATGAAGTGGCTACTACTTCTCCTCCTGCTCATGATCATTGCCGCCGTCGTCGCGCGGATGCTGCTCAGACGCGCCGGAACGGCGCCGGTCACCCGCCGGCGCTGCGTGCGCTGTCACGGCACCGGCTGGGTCGGCGGCGGCACCCAGCGGACGCTCGACTTCGACGGACAGGGCTTCCGGGACGAGCACACCCCGGCGTCCATGTGCGACGCGTGCGGCGGCACCGGCTTCGCTAGAGATCGCTGAGCGTACGGAGAAGCTCGTCGCGCGACGGCGTGTTCATCCCCGCGAGGAGGTCGTCGATCCGCACGATCGTGTCGCGGAACCTCTCGTACAGGAGCACGTCGTCGCGGACCGCCTCGATCAGACCGGCTCCTTCGGCCTCTCGCAGCAGCTCGGCCCGCCTGTCTTCCCAGTGGCGCGCGTAGCGCACACGCCCGAGCGGCTCGACGAGCTCGGCGCCGGCGAGCACGAAGACGTACTTGGCGAAGTCCGGCCTTTCGGCGATCTCGGTGAGCTCGAACATGCAGGTGCGGCTTTTGAGGTACGCCTCGTCCAGCACCACCACGACGATCCGGCCGGGGCCGAGCCAGCGCAGGAACCGCTGGACGGCGTCGCGATAGCGCAGCTCGTCACGGTCGTGGCGGACGAGAAGGCCCAGCTCGGCGATGGCCTCGACCAGTTCGTCGGCCGGCGCCGAGCGCTCGTACGACACGTACACCTCGGCCGGTCCGGCCGGCTGGGCCGTCTCCGCGTCCGCGCGTTTCCACAGCTCGCTCAGCAGCACGGCCGGGTCCATCATGCGGCGGCTGGCCCGGCACTGGATCAGATCGCCGGTGGTGGCGAAATCTTCCAATTCGCGCACCGGGAACATGGTCGGCTCGTCCGCCGCGGCGCAGACCGCGCAGTCGCACTGCCGGAACCGCTCGAACCGGATGTCCGGAAAGGACCGGTGGATCGTGGCCAGCGCCCGGTCGATGACCGCCAGCATCACCCGCGGGTCGCGCCCGGCCAGCCGGATACGCAGCCGCCGCCGGTGATAGTCCTCGATCACCTCGGCCCGGCCGGCGTCGTAGCGCAACACCACGCCCGTACGCCACACCGCGTTGTCCTCGATCAAATCGTGCAGCTCGACGATCAGGCGCCGGACGATGCCCTTGGGCATGACCTCGTAGTCGTAGCGCAGCGTCAGGTCGCCCGGCTCGTCCCAGCGATACGCCGGGCGCAGACCGGAGAGCAGTTGCGGCGCGACATAGGTGGTCGTGCCGGGCACGGTGAAGCACAGCGAGAACCGCCCCATCAGGCGCAGCAGCTCGCCCCGCATCGACTGATAGGCGGGCTCGTGCCAGATGCGGCGCAGGTCGTCCGGGTCGAAGACGCCACGGCTCTCGATGATCAGCGGGTCGTCGAGCACCCGGTAGACCGCCGTGGTGCCCCACTCCGGCTTGAGGATGACGGTCTTGCCGAGCAGCGGGTCGTCCTGGAAGAACAGGCAGACGCCGAGGTCGTGCAGATAGCCGCCGAGCTGCCGCATGTCCTCCTCACGGGTGAAGCCGTTGGCCGCGCAGATCTGGAAGAACTTCTCGGCCGAGATGTGGCTGCGCTCGTCCGCCTCCAGCGCCAGGCGCACGTTCTGCCAGGTCTTGGGCAAGGCGCTGCCGACGTGCGGCAGCAATTCAAGTTCCCGTTGTACGCGGGTGAGCAGCTCCGCCAGACCGTCGTTGCTCGCCAGGTCGACGGCCAGGGTGCCGACCAGGTTCGGATATTCCTGGCGCAGGGTGCCGAGGTCGAGCGGGCGGCCGCGCCCCTGCTTGCGGTTCTGCACGATGATCAGCGGGCTGCCCGCGCTGAGCAGGTTGATCACGTCGAGCCAGTAGTGGAAGTCGGTGTCCTCCTTGCGCTCGTCGCAGAGCAGCACGTACACCGAGCGCTTGGTCAGGAAGAACTGATGGGTGGCGTGGTAGATCTCCTGGCCGCCGAAGTCCCAGACGTTGACCCGGAAGTCCCGCTCCACCAGGCCGTCGCCGGCCCGCACGCCGGAGGGGAACCGCCAGGAGAACACACCGATGCCCTGGGTCGAGCCCTCGTTCGGGTCGAGCGCGTAGCCGGCGTCGAGGATCTTCTTGGCCAGCGTCGTCTTGCCGGCGCCCGGCTCGCCCACGATCAGCAGCTTCGCCTCGGCCAGGAAGTCGAGGCCGGAGGCCTGCTCCTGCGCCCAGTAGCTCTTGATCGCGGTGAGGCCACGGGCGACCACCTCGGGCGGGGGAACGGTGATGCCGGCCCGCCCGCGGCGGCCGAGCACGAGCTCGGTCAGCGCGGGCAGGCGCAGGATGTCGGGCGGGATCTTCTCCAGCGGGCAGCCCTGCATGGTGAGCCGCTGGAGACCGGAGAGCGCCCAGATGCCCGCGGGCACCTCGGTGAAACGGTTGAATCCGAGGTCGAGGTCGGTCAGCCGGGCCGCCGCGGCGACGCCGGGCGGCAGCTCGGTCAGGTGGTTGTGAACCAGGCTGAGCCCGGTCAGCGACGGCAGCTCGAACACCCACTCGGGCACGCGGCCGATGCGGGTCCAGGTGACGGCGAGCGATTGGAGCTGCTCGAGGCCGGCCACCGATTCCGGGATCCGCTCGATCGGGCATTTCGCGATGGTCAGCTCACGCAGCTCCGGAGAGCCACCGATGATCTCGTCGAGATGCCGGACCAGGTTGGGCAGATAGCGCCATTCGCGGTCCTGGGGCGCGCGGTCGTCACCGACGGTCAGCCGGGTCAGTCGCAGCGGGACCGCCCCGGCCAGATGGCGCAACGCGGCGGGCGGCGTGTCCGGGCCGATCGACACGTCGGTCACCCCGGCCAGATCGACCTTTTCGCGATAGAGCCACAGCTGACCCGCGTCCACCGGCCGAATTTATCCTGTGCTGTCCAGTGAGGACACACGGTAGGCGTTCACCATCCGCGTACGCCACAACGCCGCACCCAGCAGACCGAAGCCCACCACCAGGACCGCCGGGCCGAGAACCGCCAGCGGCCCGAACGGAAGCACGAAGAAACCGGCAAATCCGGCTACGACCAGCACCGGAACCCACCAGCGGACCAGCCCGTCGTGGGCGGCGCCGATCGCCACCGTGATCAGCCCGAGCAGCGACAGCGCCATCCCTGGAAGGGCCCACCCGAGGGTGAAAAGGGTATATCCGTCGGTCAGTGCCATGGCCCGGTCGGCTACCGGGTCACCGAGGGCCTGCCGGGCGGCCAGATCGGTGTAGTCGCCGAGCATCAGCGCACTGAAGTTGATGAGGGCAAGCACGGTCACGAAGCCGGCCGCCCGGGTGAAGCGGCCGCCCCGCTCGGACACGGCGATGACCGCCGGCACGAAGAGCACCCACGCCAGATGCAGGAAGAACGCGCTGGCCTGGGCCAGACCGGGATGGTCGGCATAGGTCGACGAGTCACCAGACCCAGGCGGCACGGTAGCCATGCCGACCACAAACGACAGCGGCGCCGCGATCAGACACACAAGCCCGGCCCGACCCGAAAACGCCGTTTCAGATGGCGCAATCGCCTGCTCGCCTGCCGGACACGTTTCAGATGGCGCAAGTGTCGACCCAGCCGGGAACGCCGTTTCAGATAGTGCAAGTGCCGGACCGCCCGGTGACGCTGTCTCAGATGGTGCGAGCAACTGCCGGGCGGCCAGGGTGTACGCGACGATGAGCACTACCGGGCCGGTCAGGCAGAGTGGGACCGGGGAGATCGCGAAGAGCAGGTAGAGCGCTGTGCCGGCCAGGGCCAGCCCGGCCGCCCACCAGCTGATCACCCGGGCCCGGGCCGCCGCCAGCGGCACCACGATCAGGGCCACGGCCCAGCCCAGGATGCCCGGCACCTGCCAGCCCCACTGGGCCCAGGCGTACGAGCCGATCCGCTCGTCGTACGAAGCCAGCTGCGCGTCGGTCAACCCGGGCTGCTGCTCCAGCGCCAGCAGTCCGATGTCGAAGGCCATCAGCCCCGAGAACGTGACCAGGCCGAGCAGCGTCGCCACCCAGCCGACCGCCGCCAGCACTGAGGCCCGGCCCCGGCTCCCGCCCCGACCCCCGTCCCGGACACCGTCTCGGCCCCCGTCCCGGCTCTGGCTCCGGCTGCCGATCTGCAGAAGCAGCCCGATGAACCCCACCGCCAGGAGCACCCACGACCAGTGCAGCAGCACCGCGTGCCACAACGTCGCGTCCGGATGTTGGCGGTAGATGCCGTACCCCTGATCCTCGCCGAGCGCCGGATCCACACCGGTCGCCACCGCGAGCGCGACCGGTGCCAGCACCAGGCACGCCGCCGTCGCCTTACGCCACATCGCTTTCTCCCCCTCTGTCGGTCTGGGAGGGGACGCTACGAACGGCGGGCCGCGCGGTAACCCGTACGCGGAGGGAGCTCGGGTCCGCCGCGCGGCGGACGGCTTGTCATCCTCGCGGCGGGTTCGGTGACGACGTCCGCGGCCGTAGCGTCGACGCATGATCCTGCGCCGGCTGCGGCCGATGGACGCCGTCGTGGCCGGCGGTTTCGTGGCTTTCGCCCTGGCCGAGGAGTACTTCATCCGGATGCCCGGATGGTGGTGGCCGTGGTTGCTGGCGCTGTTCGCCGTGCTGATCCTCGTACGGCGGCTGTTTCCGCTGCTGACGATGCTGCCGCATGTGATCGGGCCGCTGCCGGCCTTCTACGAGCCGGCGACGATCGCGGGCGAGGCCACGGTCAACTTCCGGCTCTGGCAGCTGGTCGCCGAGATGATCGCCGCGTACACGGTGGGCCGCTGCGTGCCGCCGACGGGCCGCGACCGGCGCGGCCTGATCGGCGCCGGGCTCATGGCGACGACGTTCGTGGTCTACCTCATCTCCGATCCGGGCGACCCGATGGCCGCGATCTTCTTTCCCTTGGCGCCGTACGCCCTGGGGGTCGTTCTCGCCGTGCAGGCACGCCGCACGGCCGACGCCGCCTCGGCCCGCGCGGCCGTCCGCGAACAGCTGGCCCGTGAGGCGGTCATGGAGGAGCGGGTCCGCATCGCCCGCGAGCTGCACGACATGGTGGCCCACAGCGTGACCGTCATGGTGATCCAGGCCGGCGTGGTACGGCGCCGCCTCGACGCCGGGCTGCCGGTGGACCGGGAGCTGCTGCACACGATCGAGTCGTCCGGCCGGGACGCGGTCGGCGAGCTGCGCCGGACGCTGGGGCTGCTGCGCGGCGAGGGGGCGGAGAGCGCGGAACCACCGGCCGGGCTGGAGCGGCTCGACGACCTGATCGCACAGGTGCGCGAGGCGGGGCTGACGGTGACAGTGAGGCGGGAGGGCGAGCCGGGGCCGGTTCCGCCGGCGATCGACATGTCGGCTTTTCGGATAGTGCAGGAGGCGCTGACCAACGTGCTGCGCCACGCCGGCCCGTGCCCGGTCACGGTGACCGTGTCCTTCCACCCGGACGCGCTGCACCTCTCAATCGTCGACGGGGGCGGACCCGCATCCGCCGGCACCGTGCCCGAGCAGATCGGGCGGGCTGCGGCCACCAGAAACGGAAGCGGGCAAATCGGGCGGATCGCGGCCGCCGAAGACGGGGGCGGGCAGATCGGGCGGATCGCGACCGCTGGAGACGGGGGCGGGCAGATCGGGCGGATCGCGACCGCTGGAGACGGGGGCGGGCGGATCGCGGCGGCTGGAGCGGGGCATGGGCTGATCGGCATGCGGGAGCGGGCCGCTCTCTTCGGAGGCGAGCTGACCGCCGGGCCGCGGGACGGGGGTGGCTTCGCTGTCACCTGCCGGCTTCCGTTGCCGGTGGTGGTACTCCGGTGAGCATTTCTGTGGTGATCGCTGACGATCAGCGGATGGTCCGGGCCGGGCTGCGCATGGTCATCGAGACCGAGCCGGACATGACCGTGGTGGGCGAGGCCGGTGACGGTGCCGACGCGGTTGCTGTGGCGCGGCGGGTGCGGCCTGATGTCGTACTCATGGACATTGCCATGCCCCGGCAGGACGGTCTGGCCGCCACCAGCACCTTGCTCGCGGCGCCGCAGCCGCCTCGGGTGATCATGCTGACGACGTTTGACACCGACGAGAATCTCTACCGGGCGTTGCGGGCCGGCGCGAGCGGCTTCCTGCTCAAGGTCTCCTCGCCGGAGCACCTGATCACCGCGATCCGGGTCGTCGCGGCCGGTGAGGCCCTGCTCGACCCGGCGGTCACCACCCGGGTCATCTCGGCCTTCGCGGCGCAGCCGGGGCCGCGGCCGCCGGCCGCGCTCGACGGGCTCACTCCCCGCGAGGCCGAGGTGCTGCGCCTGGTAGCCCGGGGCCACTCGAACGCCGAGATCGCGGCGGCGCTCGCGGTGGGCGAGGCGACCGTGAAGACCCACGTGGCCCGGGTGCTGATGAAGCTGGGGCTGCGCGATCGTGTCCAGGCCGTCGTCTTCGCCTACGAGTCCGGGATGGTCCGGGCCGGCCGCGCCGGCTGAAAACAATCCTCAGACCGGCCGTCCGGCGGCCGATCAGCTCATCATGCTTGCTGCGGACTCCTCGATCGCTGCCTCCGGCGCCCTGTGGGCGACCTCGCTGGCCTTCGTCGAGATCGATCGGGCCGGTGTGATCCGCGAGTGGAACCCGGCCGCGGAACGCCTCTTCGGGTGGTCCCGGGACGAGGTGCGGGGGCGGTCGCTGGCCGACACCATCGTGCCGGCGCCGCTGCGGGCCGCGCACGCCGCCGGCTTCGCCCGGCGCCTCGTCGCGGGCGACGACTCCTGGCCGGGCACGCAGGTGCAGGTGCCGGCCTGCCACCGGGACGGCTCCGAGCTGCTCGTCTCCATGGTGATCAACGCGGTCGACGACGGCTACTGCGCCTTTCTGTCCGACCGGACCGAGTGGCACCGCGCCCAGCAGCAGTTGCAGCGCACCACGACACTGGTCAGCTCGATCCTCGAGCACACCTCGGCCATGATCTCGGCCAAGGACCTGGACGGCCGCTTCCTGTTCGTCAACGGCGAGTACGAGCGTGTCTTCGGCGTCTCCGCGGGCGACCTGGTCGGCCGGCTCGACACCGACGTGCTGCCCGACGCCGTGGCGCTCACCGGCCGCCGGAGCAACCAGCAGGTCGCGGCGACCGGCGAAGCGGTCACCGGCCTCGAGGAGGTGCCGTTCGGCGACGAGGTACGCCAGTACGTGGTGACCCGTTTCCCGCTGACCGACCCCGACGGCTCGGTCTACGGCGTCTGCGCCATCGCCATCGACGACACCGGCCGCCGCCGCAGCGAGGCCGCGCTCGGTGAGAGCGAGCGCCGCTTCCGCGCGACCGTCAACAACGCACCCGGCATGCTGTTCCAGTTCCAGACCGCGCCCGACGGCGGCCAGTCGTTCACCTTCGTCTCCGAGGGGTGCCGCGAGATCTACGGCCTGGACCCGCGCGCGGTGATGACCGACCCGTCGCTGATCACCGAGATCGTCGCCGAGGAGGACCGGGAGTCGTTCGTCCGCAGCGTCACCGAGACCGTGCTGACCCTTCAGCCGTGGCGCTGGCAGGGCACCGTAATCAGGCACGACGGCGAGCGCCGCTGGCTGCACGGCAACGCCCGGCCGCACCGGATGGCCGACGGCACCACGGTCTGCGACGGCATGGTGGTCGACCGCACCGGGGAGCGCCGCACCGAGATGGAGCTCGACGAGCTGACCCGGCGCCTGGCCGTGCACCGCTTCACCGTGACGACCGGCCAGGACGGCCGGCTCTTGGTCGTCGAGTCGACCGGGGAGGACCCTTTGTCGTACGCCGGGATGGAGGCCGCCTGGGCGGGCGCGCTGGGCGGCTTCACGGCCGACGCCGAACTGCCCGATCGTGGGCTCTGGGTCCGGTTGCGCCCGCGCGTGGCCGAGGGCCGCCTGCTGATCGACGGAACGTGCTTCCCGCTGGCCGGAGCCGACTTCCGGCTGACCGGCGCCGACCTCCCGTCGGCCGGGGCTGACCTCCCGCTGGCCGGGGCTGACCTTCCGCTGGCCGGGGCTGACCTCCCGCAGGCCGGGGCTGACCTCCCGCAGGCCGGGGCTGACCTCCCGCAGGCCGGGGCTGACCTTCCGCTGGCTGAGCGGTGAGCGGCGTTCGCCTGCCGCGCAAGCTCGGTGAGACGGCGGTTCCGATGGAGCCGGTGCCCGCGGGCACGCCGCTGGCCGAGATCGTGGCACTGCTGCGCGACGACCCGGACCGGCCCGGCGTGCTGATGGACTCCCCCACCGGGCCGCGGCTGCTCAGCCGCAGCTCGCGGACGCTGCACGACCCGCTTGTGCTGCCCGCCGGCACCGACGTCGACCTGGCCGCCGAGGCCGCCCTGGCCCGGCCCGAGGGTGAGCGCGACGAGCCGATCGTGGTTCGCTGGCCCGACGACCGTTACGGCGTGGCGCCGGTGATCGGGCTGCTCACCGCGATGGCCGGCCGGTACGCCCGGATGTCGCGGGCCGACCACCTCACCGGCCTGCCCAACCGGGCCACCGCGCTGGCCGAAGGACGGCAGCGGCTGGCCGCGGGCACGCTGGCCGCCGTCGTGCACCTGGGACTCGACCGGTTCCAGGAGGTCAACGACATGCTCGGCCGGGACGGGGCCGACGACCTGCTGCAACGGGTGGCCGACGCGCTGCGTGACGCCTGCCGACCGCAGGACCTGGTCGCCCGGTTCGAGGGCGACCAGTTCGTGGTGCTGCTGGCCCAGCCGGTGCCGTGCCCCGACCCGGCCCGGCTCGGGCGCCGGCTCACCGACGCCATCCGTGGCCCGCACACGGTCGGCGGCGTGCCGGTCAGCCTCGAGGCGAGCGTCGGTGTGGCCGACGCCGACCATCGCGACATCTCCGTGGTGGGCCGCCGCGCCGTGGCCGCCATGCACTCGGCCAAGAAGGACCGCACGGGCGTCGTCCGGTGGACCGAGGACCTCGGTCTCGGCCAGCGGGCCGACCTGCGCCAGCTCACCGAGCTGCGGGCCGGCATCCGGGCCGGGCATCTGCTGCTGCAGTACCAGCCGCTGCACGATGCCCGGGACCGCACGGTCCGTGGCGCCGAGGCGCTGGTCCGCTGGCAGCACCCGCAGCGCGGCATGCTGCCGCCGGGTGTCTTCCTGCCCGACGCCGAACGCTCGGACGTCATCCTCGAGCTGACCGACTGGGTGCTGGCCGAGGCGATCCATCAGGCCGCCGTCTGGCACCGCGAGGGCCGCGGGCTGCCGGTCTCGGTGAATCTGTCGGCCGCCTATCTGGCCCAGGACCGGGCAGTGCCGACGATCCTGGCCCTGCTGCGCCTGGAGGGGCTGCCGGCGTCACTGCTCACCGTGGAGATCACCGAGACCGCGGTGCTGACCCGGCCCGATCAGGCGGCGGCGCGGCTGGCCGAGATCCGGGCGGCCGGCATCAGGGTGGCGATCGACGATTTCGGCACCGGGTACACGTCTCTCGGGCTGCTGCCCGAGCTGCCCATCGACGAGCTGAAGATCGACCGGTCGTTCGTGATGCGCATGCACGACTCGAAGCCGCACGCGGTGATCATCGAGTCGGTGATCGCCATCGCCCGGTCGCTGAGCCTGACCGTCGTGGCCGAAGGGGTGGAGGACGAGCCGACCGCGGCCGCGCTGGCCGAGGCCGGTGTGGACCTTCTGCAGGGCTATCACCTGAATCGGCCCGGACCGGCCGAGCTGGTTCACCCGAAATCTCGACTATCGCCGGTCCACACTCGGCAGTAACCTTTCCCTCCGGAGAACAACGGGTAACGAAGGGTCCACGATGACCGCCACTTCGGTCGACGTCGAAACCAACCCCGACGGCACGCTCGTCATTCAGCCGCACGGCGTTCTCGACGCCGAGGACGCGGTCGAGCTGCGCCGCACCCTGGTCCACGCCGTGCGCCACCTACGGCCCCTGCGACTCGTGCTCGATCTGCACGATGTGCCCGAGATCGATCCGATCAACCTGGGAACCCTGGTCGCCACCTGCTTCCTCGGCGACGACCATCAGGTCGCCGTGTTCCTCGACCACACCAGCCCGTCGATCGCCGACCGGCTCAGCGCGGCCGGCGTGGCCCATCACCGCCTGCGCGAGGTGGGGGTCAGCCCAGCCGGTCGGGAGCGCCCAGCGGCGTGAACTCGAAGATGTCGGGCCAGGCCGGGGCGTAGAGCACGTCGTCGTCGAGTCGCTCGCAGAGGCCGGTGGCCTCGAGCATCTGGCGTACGCCACCCTGGGCGTTGGTGACCTCGAAACCGTGCCCGCCGCGCAGCGCCCTGGTGTACCCCATCAGCAGCACCTCGATGCACTCGCTGCCGATCTCGTCGACCCGGGCCAGGTCGACCACGACGCGGCCGCGGCGCTTGCGGGCGAAGGCGTCCCACAGCCGGCGCCGCAGCTCACGGTGGGCCGCCTTGTCGAAAGAGCCGCTCAGGTGCAGGTACGTGGTGTTGCCGGCCTTGTCGGTGTCTCTCTCGATGGCACAGCGGAGCTCCGTCATGCACCCGGTGTACCCGGCGCAGGTAACCGGCCGCCCAATACCAAGGAGAGCGGCGGTGGCGAGCATCCGGCCCTCGTAATAGGCGCCGTTCTCGAAGACGGCGCCCGGCTCGGTGGCCCAGAGGATCTGCTCGGCGCCGTCACGCACCGACAAGCCGCCCATGCCGTAGACCCCGGCGAACCGGCCGGTGTCGACCACTCCCGGATGCACCGCGACCGCCTCGACCTCGCTGCTCAGCACCTCGGTGAGCAGAATGCGGGCGGCCTGCGCGTTGGCGTAGGCCTGCGCCGGCCGCAGGCCCACGACTTCAAGGTCGAGCCGGGCCATCCGGTGCCGTGCGGAGGCGACCGTGACGACCCGCCCGCCACTGACGGTCAGCGCCGGGATGAGCGCACAGGTGAGCGCCTGATGAGCCGAGTAGTTGACCTGGTAGAGGGTTACCGGGTCCTCGATGCCCAGCGTGCCCGCGTTGTTGACCAGCAGGTCGAGCCGCTCGACGCGGTGGCCGAGGTCGGCCACCTCCTCGGGGTGGCGGAAGTCGGCCGAGACCGGGGTGAGCCGCTCCGCCTTCGTGCCCGCGGCCACGAGCCGGCGGACGGCCTTCTCGGCCGAGCGCGGGGTGGGCCCGTGCACCAGAACGTGGAAGCCGCGTCCGGCCAGACGGCGGCTCAGCTCGTGACCGATACCGTGCGATGCCCCGGTGACCAGGGCGGTTGTTCCGTTCACGGTTCCATGCAACGCCGGCGGGAAGCCCGTCGACAGGGGCGTTGACACGTTACGTACAGGCGCCCGGTCTTTGTTGACGGGCCGTTCACGGCACGAAGCGATATCCCATGGCGGGCTCGGTGAGCAGGTGCCGCGGGCGGGCCGGGTCGGTCTCCAGCTTGCGGCGCAGCCGGGCCATGTACTGGCGCAGATAGTTGGTCTCGGTGCCGTACTGCGGGCCCCACACCTGCTGGAGCAGGTGATATTGGCTGATCAGCTTGCCGGGGTGACGGGCCAGGTGTTCCAGCAGCTCCCATTCGCGCGGGGTCAGGCGTACGTCGTGGTCGCCGCCGGAGACGCTGCGGGTGGAGAAGTCGACCGTGTGGCCGCCGATGGTGACGACCGGGCCTGCCTCGTCGCCGGGCTGGACCCGCCTCGTCACCGCGCGCATCCGGGCCAGCAGTTCGTCGACGCCGAACGGCTTGGTGATGTAGTCGTCGGCCCCGGCGTCGAGGGCGGCCACCTTGTCGGCGCTGCCGGCCCGGCCGGAGAGCACGATGATCGGCACGCCGGTCCAGCCGCGCAGGCCACGGATCACCTCCACGCCCTCCATGTCGGGCAGGCCGAGGTCGAGGACGACCAGGTCGGGGCGGTGATGGGCGGCGGCGTGCAGGGCCGAGGCGCCGTCGGGGGCGGTGTCCACCTCGTACCGCCGGGCCTTGAGGTTGATCCGCAGGGCCCGCACGATCTGCGGCTCGTCGTCCACCACGAGCACGCGGGTCATGAGCTCACCGGCAGGGAAAGGACCATGGTGAGGCCACCTCCAGGGGTCTCTTCGGGGGTGAGGTCGCCGCCCATCGCCTCGGTCAGGCCGCGGGACAGGGCCAGGCCGAGACCGACGCCGGTGTGGTTGTCGCGGTCGCCGAGGCGCTGGAAGGGCAGGAAGACGTCGTCCCAGCGGTCCCGCGGGATGCCCGGGCCGTGGTCGATGACGCGCACTTCGAGGATGTCGCCGTAGCGGCTCACGGTGATTACCGGTGGCTGCTCGGGCGGGCTGTAGCGCAGCGCGTTGGCGACCACGTTGACCAGCACGCGTTCGAGCAGGCCGGGGTCGGCCCGCACGGGCGGCACGTCGTCCGGGATGTGCAGGGTGACCGTGCGGCCGTCCGGGCCGAGGTCGTCGAGCGCGCGCGGGATGACCTCCTCGGCGCCGACGTCGACGGTGCTGACGCCGAGCGCGCCGGCCTGGAGGCGGCTCATGTCGAGAAGGTTGGCCACGAGCCGGTCGAGCCGGTCGAGCGACTCGTCCGCGGTGACCAGCAGCTCGTGCCGGTCCTCCTCGTCGAAGTGCACCTCGTCGCTGAGCAGGCCCGCCACCGACGCCTTGGCCGAGGCCAGCGGCGTGCGCAGGTCGTGGCTGACCGCGGCCAGCAGCGCGGTGCGCATGCGGTCGGCCTCGGCCAGCGGTTTCGCCGCGGCCGCCTCGGCGCTGAGCCGCTCCTGGCGCAGCGCCACCGCGGCCTGCGCGGCGAACGCCTCGACCAGGCGCCGGTCGGACGCCTCCAGCGGATGGCCCTTGAGCAGCATGGTGACGTGCTCGTCGGCCCGCACCTCGACGTCGGCCTCGGCCGAGCGGGTGCACGCCGGCGTGCCCACCTCGGCCGCCGCCTCGCCGTCGCTGAGCAGGGTCACCGAGTCGAAGCCGAACGTCTCACGCACCCGTTCGAGCAGCGCCATCAGCGGCCGCTCGCCCCGGACCACGCTGCCCGCCACAGTGGACAGGATCTGCGCGTCGGCCGAGGCGGCCGCGGCCTGCCGCGTCTTGCGGGCCGCGGTGTCGACCACCCAGCTCACCGCGAGCGCCACCACCACGAAGATGCCGAGCGCGAGCAGGTTGTCCCGCTCGGCGATGGTGAATTTCTTCAGCGGCGGGGTGAAGAACCAGTTCAGGATCAGCGATCCGGCCACCGCGGCCAGCAGCGCGGGCCAGAGACCGCCGATCAGCGAGACGCCGATGACGGCGGCCAGGAAGAGCAGGATGTCGTTGGTCAGCGTCAGCGACGGGCCGACCGAGAGCAGCAGGGTCAGCGCGGGCAGGCCGGCCACCACGGCGACGAAGCCGGCGATCTGCCGGGCCGGTGACAGCGCGACCGGTACCCGCACCCGCCGGCGGCCCTGCGCGGCCCGCTCGTGTGGCACGAGGTGCACGTCGATCGAGCCCGACTGGGCGATCGTGGTGGCGCCCACGCCGGCCGAGAGGATCTGGGCGAACCGCCCGCGGCTGCTGGCGCCCAGCACGATCTGGGTGGCGTTGACCGCGCCGGCGAACTCGAGCAGCGCCTGCGGTACGTCCGAGCCGGCGACCTGGTGATACGTGCCGCCCAGGGTCTCCACGAGCAGGCGCTGCCGGGCCAGCCGGGCCGGATCGGCCCCGACCAGGCCGTCGTTGCGGGTGACGTGCACGGCGAGCAGGTCGGTGCCCTTGTTGCGGGCGGCGATGCGGGCGGCCCGCCGGATCAGGGTGTCGCCCTCGGGGCCGCCGGTCAGGGCGACCACCACCCGCTCGCGGGTCTCCCAGGTCTTGTCGATGCCGTGCTCGGCGCGATATTTGCCGAGCTGGTCGTCGACCTTGTCGGCCAGCCAGAGCAGCGCCAGCTCGCGCAGCGCGGTCAGGTTGCCGGTGCGGAAGTAGTTGCCGAGGGCCGCGTCGACCTTCTCGGGCTGATAGATGTTGCCGTGCGCCATCCGCCGGCGCAGCGCCTCGGGCGTCATGTCGACCAGCTCGACCTGCTCGGCCGCGCGCACCACCGCGTCCGGCACGGTCTCGCGCTGCTCGACGCCGGTGATCTGGGCGACCACGTCGTTGAGCGATTCCAGATGCTGCACGTTGACCGTGGTCAGCACGCTGATGCCGGCGTCGAGCAGGGCCCGCACGTCCTGCCACCGCTTGGCGTGGGCCGAGCCGGGCACGTTGGTGTGCGCGTACTCGTCGACGACGGCGAGCTCAGGCCTGCGGGCCAGGATCGCGTCGAGGTCCATCTCGGTGAACTCGGC
Organism: Actinoplanes sp. NPDC000266; assembly: GCF_042899005.1. NCBI lineage: Bacteria > Bacillati > Actinomycetota > Actinomycetes > Micromonosporales > Micromonosporaceae > Actinoplanes > Actinoplanes sp. NPDC000266. The sequence continues at coordinate 235,303 of NZ_JBIAZI010000009.1, read as the reverse complement.
GTCCCGATAGGTGATCCGCTCGCGCGGGATCACCTCGAGGTCGCCGATCATCGCCGCGGTGTGCTTGCGGCCGTGCGTCTCGACGAGCGCGACCACGACGTCGGTGCCGCGCTCGGCCCGGCGGTGGGCTTCTTCGAGCATGGCGTACGTCTTGCCGACGCCGGGCGCGGCGCCGAGATAGATCCGCAGTTCTCCACGTGCCATGACGCCGCGCCTCCCTTCGCCTACTTGCCTTCGTCCAGAGCCACGTTCAGCTCCAGGACGTTGACGGCGGGCTCGCCCATGAAACCGAGAGCGCGACCGTCAGTGTGCTCCTCGATGAGCTGGTGAACCCGGCTCAGCTCCAAACCGCGCTCGCGGGCGATCCGCGGCGCCTGGAGGTTCGCGTACTCGACGCTGATGTCCGGGTCGAGGCCGCTGCCGCTGGCCGTGACGGCGTCCGGCGGGACGGCCGGGTGGGCCGGGGCGTCGCCGCGGATCGGCGTGATGACGCCGCCCTCGGCCACGTAGTCGGTGTCGTTCCGGGCCGGCTCGACGGTGACGCCCTGGTAGGTCGCGACGAACGGGGTGCCGGTCTGGTTGACCGACACGACCCGGGTGACCGGGCCGGTCAGGCCGTCGCGGTAGAAGACCGCGAGCACAGCGCCGACGCCGTCGCTGGTGCAGTACGGCCGGCCGCCGTCCACGTTCTCCAGCTTGCCGATGGCCAGGCTTCGTTCACAGACCTGGGTGAGGAGACTCTTCGCGTCAGCTGTGTCGACCACGCTCTCCGGGCCGAGGTTGCTGGCCGCGGTGGCGGTCGGGTCGTAGCCGTCACCGGCCGCCGAAGGTCGGCTCTGGAAGTACTTCGGGACGGGGTTGCCGTCGGCGTCGGTGAACGACTGGCCGATCAGGCTGCTGCCGACCGTGGTGTCGCCGACCTTGACCAGCGAGCCCTCGGCCTTGCCGTCGAGACCGGGCACGTGTCCGATGGCGACAAAGGCCAGGGGGTACGCCAAACCGAGCAGAACGGTCATGACGAGCAGCGCGCGCAGCGCCGCGATGTGTTGTGAGAGCCAGGTAGGGAGTCGCATCTGTCAGATCCCGGGGATGAACTGGATGATGAGGTCGATGATCTTGATGCCGAGGAACGGCACGATGACGCCGCCCAGGCCGTAGATCCACAGGTTGCGGCGCAGCAGCGCGCTCGCGCTCGACGGCCGGTAGCGCACGCCGCGCAGGGCGAGCGGGATCAGCGCGACGATGACCAGCGCGTTGAAGATGACCGCGGACAGGATGGCCGAGCCAGGCGAGTGCAACCGCATGACGTTGAGCGCGTCGAGGCCCGGATAGACCGCCGCGAAGATCGCCGGGATGATGGCGAAGTACTTCGCGATGTCGTTGGCGATCGAGAAAGTGGTCAGCGCCCCGCGGGTGATGAGCAGCTGCTTGCCGATCTCGACGATCTCGATGAGCTTGGTCGGGTCGGAGTCGAGGTCGACCATGTTGCCGGCCTCCTTGGCGGCCGACGTGCCGGTGTTCATGGCCACGCCGACGTCCGCCTGAGCCAGCGCGGGAGCGTCGTTGGTGCCGTCGCCGGTCATCGCGACCAGCCGTCCGCCCTCCTGCTCCTTCTTGATCAGCGCGAGTTTGTCCTCGGGCGTCGCCTCGGCCAGGAAGTCGTCGACACCGGCCTCGGCGGCGATCGCGGCCGCGGTCCGCGGGTTGTCGCCCGTGATCATCACGGTCCGGATGCCCATCTTGCGCATCTCGTCGAAACGGGCGCGCATGCCCGACTTCACGACGTCCTTGAGGTGGATGACGCCCAGGATGCGGTCCTTCTCGGCCACCACCAGCGGGGTGCCGCCGGAGGCGCTGATCCCGTCGACGATCTCGCTCACCTCGTCGGAGGAGTGGCCGACCCACTTGATCACGGCGCCGGCGGCGCCCTTGCGGATCTGCCTCTCCCCGGCTACCGCCCCAACCGCCCGCCCTTCACCGGACTGAAGACTGGGCTTGATGTCGACACCACTCATCCGCGTCTGCGCGGTGAACGGCACGAACGTCGCGTCCGTCATCAGGCCCGGCTCGCGCTCACGAAGCCCGAAGTCGTTCTTCGCCAAGACGACGATCGAGCGGCCTTCCGGCGTCTCGTCGGCCAGGCTGGACAGCTGCGCGGCGTCGGCCAGCTCCTGCGCGGTCACGCCGTCGACCGGGACGAACTCGGAGGCCTGGCGGTTGCCCAGGGTGATCGTGCCGGTCTTGTCGAGCAGCAGCGTGTTCACGTCACCGGCCGCCTCGACGGCGCGGCCCGACATGGCCAGCACGTTGCGCTGCACGAGACGGTCCATGCCGGCGATGCCGATGGCCGAGAGCAGCGCGCCGATCGTGGTCGGGATCAGGCAGACGATCAGCGAGACCAGCACGATGCCGGTCACGCCGTGCGCGTCGATGGCGATCGTGTCCGGCGCGGCCGCCTGGTACGCCTTCGAGAAGATGGCCAGCGGCTGGAGCGTCACCACCGACAGCAGGAAGATGATGGTGAGCGCGGCCAGCAGGATGTTGAGCGCGATCTCGTTCGGCGTCTTCTGCCGGTTGGCCCCCTCGACCAGGGCGATCATCCGGTCGACGAAGCTCTCGCCGGGCTTCTGGGTGATCCGCACGACGATCCGGTCGGAGAGCACCTTGGTGCCGCCGGTGACGGCCGAGCGGTCGCCGCCCGACTCGCGGATCACCGGGGCCGACTCGCCGGTGATGGCCGACTCGTCGACGCTGGCGATGCCCTCGATGACGTCGCCGTCACCGGGGATCACCTGGCCGGCCTCGACCACCACCACGTCGCCCTGCTTGAGCTCGGTGGCCGGGATCTCGCGGCCGTTCTTCAGATAGGCCAGGGTGTCCTGCTTGGCCGCGCGCAGAGCCGCGGCCTGAGCCTTGCCCCGGCCCTCGGCGACCGCCTCGGCCAGGTTGGCGAAGACAACCGTGAGCCACAGCCAGATCGTGATGATCCAGGCCAGCACGCTGGGATCGGTGATGGCCAGGACGGTCGTGAAGACCGAGCCGACCTCGACGATGAACATGACCGGGTTGCGCCAGAGCGCGCGCGGATCGAGCTTGGCCAGCGCCTGCGGCAAGGAGCGCCACAACTGATTCAGGTCGAGCAGCCCACCGCGTACGGAGGAAGGGGTCTTGGTCTCCGGGGTCTCCGGAGGAGAGGCGAGCAAGGTCATGAGAGGCCCTCCGCGATGGGACCGAGAGCGAGAGCGGGCAGGAACGTCAGCGCGACCAGCACGATCGTGACGCCGACGACCAGACCGACGAACAGTGGTTGGTGGGTGGGCAGGGTGCCCTCGGACTCCGGGACCGGCTTCTGCCGGGCCAGCGAGCCGGCCAGGGCCAGCACGAGGACGATCGGCAGGAAACGGCCGAGCAGCATGGCCAGGCCGAGCGCGGTGTCCCACCACGGGGTGTTGACCGTGATGCCGGCGAAGGCGGAGCCGTTGTTGTTGCCGGCGCTCGTGAAGGCGTACAGGACCTCGGAAAGCCCGTGGGGTCCGACGTTGAGCGCCGTGGAGTTGTGGCCGGTGGCGAACGCGGCCGCCGTGCCGATCAGCACCACGGCCGGTGTGACCAGGAAGTAGAGCGATGCCAGCTTCATCTCGCGGGCGCCGATCTTCTTGCCGACGTACTCCGGCGTACGGCCGACCATGAGGCCCGCCACGAAGACCGTGATCGTGGCCAGGATCAGCAGGCCGTAGAGGCCGGCGCCGACGCCACCGGGCGCCACCTCGCCCAGCATCATGTTGACCATCGGCATCATGCCGCCGAACGACGTGTACGAGTCGAGGAACGAGTTCACCGCGCCGGTCGAGGTCAGCGTCGTGACCGCGCCGAACGTGGCCGAGTTGGGGACGCCGAACCGGACGTCCTTGCCCTCCATGGCCGCGCCGACCGCCTGTGGGACCGTTCCGCCACCGTGCACCTCGAAGCCGACGGTGAGCGCGATCGAGGCGATGGCGAGCACCGACATGACCGCGACGATCGCGTAGCCCTGCCGGTTCTGGCCGACCATCCGGCCGAAGACCCGCGGCATCGCGAACGGGATGCACAGGATCAGGAACAGCTGGATCCAGTTGGTCCAGGTCGTCGGGTTCTCGAACGGGTGGGCCGAGTTGGTGTTGTAGAAGCCGCCGCCGTTGGTGCCGAGCTCCTTGATCGCTTCCTGGGAGGCGACCGGCCCGCCGGTGATGTGCTGGGTGGCGCCGGTCAGCGTGCTGACGTCGGTGCCGCCGGACAGGTTCTGCACCATCCCGCCGATCATGAAGACCAGGGTGGCCAGCACGGCGATCGGCAGCAGCACGCGCAGCGTGATCCGGGTCAGGTCGACCCAGAAGTTGCCGAGCGTCCTGCTCTTGCGGGCGGCGAAACCGCGGATCAGCGCGACCGCGACGGCGATGCCGACGCCGGCCGAGACGAAGTTCTGCACCGACAGGCCGGCCATCTGGGCCAGGTGGCCCATGGTCGATTCGCCCGAGTACGCCTGCCAGTTGGTGTTGGTCACGAAGCTGACCGCGGTGTTCCACGCGATGTGCGTGGGCACGCCGTCGAAGCCGAGCGACAGCCAGAGCTTGTCCTGCACGCGCAGGAACAGGTAGAGGAACAGGATCGAGACGGCCGAGAAGGCGAGCACGCTGCGGGCGTAGACGCCCCAGGTCTGCTCGGCGTTCGGGTCGACCCCGACCAGGCGGTAGATGCCGCGTTCGACGACGTTGCTGCGCCGTCCGCTCACGACGCGGTAGAGGTAATCACCCAGTGGCCGGTACGCCGCGGCGACCGCGAGCACCAGCGTGATGACGAAAAGCCAGCCGGCCATCAGAACTTCTCCGGAAACAACAGGGCGGCTACGAGGAACCCGGCCAGGGCGACGGCCACGATCAGGCCGATGACGTTGACGGCGCTCACGAGCGTTCGACCGCCTTGATCAGCACGGTCAGCGCCGCGAACAGCGCGATCGTGAGAACGACGAACCCGAGATCAGCCACGGGGTGACTCCTTGGACATGGGAGGTGTGGTGGTACGGACGAAGCGAAGCGCGCCGGGAAGTCCGCGTCATCGGCGTTGACGCGTTGCGTACGGCCGCCGGGGGTTTCTTCACGCGTTTTTGACGCGGCTGCGACGGGGGCCACAAAGAATCGAGGGGTCGCTCTCTGACGTGGAGTTGTTTACGCTGCGTTCACCTGGGATCGATGCACTCCGATCTGCGTCGCGATCAAAGGAGATCTCGAGATGCGTGAGCTGCTACCCCTGTTGGGTCATGGACGGGACGCCAAGACGTGCCTCTACCGGTGCGGGAACGCGTGCGACCACCCGGCGCCCAACCAGACGGACAATCCGTATTTAGGCGATATCGTCGACGCTGCGGTGAGCCGCCGCGGGTTGCTGGTGGCCGGTGGTGCGGGCGCCTTGGTGCTCGGCGTCGGCGGCGGCGAGGCAGCGGCCGCGGGACCAGCTGAGGCCGCGGGGCCAGCCGGTGCGGGACCAGCCGCTGCGGGACCGGCCACTGCCGGCCAGTTGACCTTCAAGCCCATCCCGCCGAACGAGCTCGACACCTTCATCGTGCCGAACGGCTACGACCACGCCGTGGTCGTCCGCTGGGGCGACCCGATCTTCCCCGGGGCGCCCGGGCTCGACGTGCACCATCAGACCGGGGAGACCCAGTCGAAGCAGTTCGGCTACAACAACGACTTCCTCGGCGTGCTGCCCTTCCCCGGCCGCCGCGACCGGGCCCTGCTGGTGTCGAACCACGAGTACACCAACGAGGAGCTGATGTTCCCCGGCTTCACCAGCCAGGAGGCGCTCACCGTCGACCAGGTCCGGGCCGCGATGGCCGCGCACGGCATGTCGGTCGTCGAGCTCGAACGGGTCGGCGACACCGGTCAGTGGCGGCTGATCCGGTCCGGGCGGAGGCCGTACAACAGGCGCTTCACCATGCTGGCGACCGAGTTCCGGGCGGACGGGCCGGCCGCCGGCTCGCCGCTGCTGCGGACCGCGGCCGATCCGCGGGGCACCACGATCATCGGCACGCTCAACAACTGCGCCGGCGGGGTCACGCCGTGGGGCACGGTTCTGTCCGGCGAGGAGAACTTCAACCAGTATTTCGTCGGCGGCGACGCCGTCCCGGCGGCCGACAAGCCGTACCTGAACCGCTACGGCATCCTCACCACCGCGCGTTATCCGTCCGGCTCGCGCCGCTGGGAGCGGGCGCAGGAGCGCTTCGACCTGGCCAAGCATCCGCACGAGGCGAACCGCTTCGGCTGGATCGTCGAGGTCGACCCGTTCTCGCCCGGCGAAGCGCCCCGCAAGCACACCGCGATGGGCCGCTTCAAGCACGAGGGCGCGAACGTGATCGTGGCCAAGTCGGGGCACGTCGTCGCGTACATGGGCGACGACGAGAGGTTCGAGTACCTCTACAAGTTCGTCTCATCGGGGACATATCGCCCGCATGATCGGCGGCACAATCTCACCCTGCTGTCATCGGGGACGCTCTACGTAGCGCAGCTCAGCGGGGACAGCCCGGCCTCGGAGATCGACGGCTCCGGGAAGCTGCCCTCGGACGGCGCGTTCGACGGCACGGGCAAGTGGATCAAGCTGGTTTCGGGCACCACCTCCTTCGTACAGGGAATGTCCGCGATTGAGGTTTTGACCTTTGCCCGTCTCGCCGGCGACGCGGTGAAAGCGACCAAGATGGACCGTCCCGAGGACGTCCAGCCGAGCCTGAAGACCGGCAAGATCTACGCCGCCCTCACCAACAACACCAACCGCGGGGTCGGTACGTATCCGGGCGTCGACGAGGCCAATCCGCGTGTGGCCAACCGGCACGGCCAGATCTTCGAGATCACCGAGGACGGCGGCGACCACACCGGCACCACCTTCACCTGGTCGCTGCCGATCGTCTGCGGCGACCCGGCCGACCCGTCCACGTATTTCGCGGGATTCGACAAGACGAAGGTCTCGCCGATCTCCTGCCCCGACAACGTCGCCTTCGACAGCACCGGGAACCTGTGGATCGCGACCGACGGCAACGCGCTGGGCAGCAACGACGGGCTGTTCGCGACGCCGATCGAGGGCCCGTCCCGCGGGCACCTCAAGCAGTTCCTGACCGTGCCGCCGGGCGCCGAGACCTGCGGGCCGTTCATCACCGGCGACGACCGGTCGGTCTTCGTCGCGGTGCAGCATCCCGGCGAGATCACCGGCGCCACCATCGACAACCCGGCATCGACGTGGCCCGATGGCGACTTCGCCAAGCCGGCGGTGGTGGTCACCTGGAATCTCCATAACAGAGCTATCGGTAGTTAAGACGTTTACGCCGCGTTCACCCCGGACCGGTAGTCCGGGGTGAACCCCCTCTCCTACGTTTCGGGCAGCTCACCTATCGAGGAGATGAGATGCCTGATATTCGCCGTCGGTTGCTACCCCTGCTGGGGCACAGCGGCGGGAGCCGGGACGCGATGACGTGCCTCTACCGGTGCGGCAACGCCTGTGACCACCCGGCCCCGAACGAGTCGGCCAACCCGTACCTCGGCGACGTGGTCAGCTCGGCCCTGAGCCGGCGTGGACTGCTCGCGGCCGGTGGCGCCGGCGCCCTCGTGCTCGGCCTCAGCTCCACCCCGGCCATCGCGGCGACCCCGGCAATCGCCGCGCCGGCCCATCACCCCAAGCCGGGGGTGAAAGCGGGCCCGCTGACCTTCAAGGCCATCCCGCCCAACCAGCTCGACACGCTGATCGTGCCCAACGGCTACGACTCGTCGGTCGTCATCCGCTGGGGCGACGAGGTCGTGCCCGGCGCGCCCGGCTTCGACCTGGACCGCCAGACCGCGAAGGCCCAGTCGAAGCAGTTCGGCTACAACAACGACTTCGTCGGCGTCATCCCGATCAGCGACGACCGGGCCCTGCTCGTGGTCAACCACGAGTACACCAACGAGGAGCTGATGTTCCCCGGCTTCACCAGCCTGGACGCCCTCACGGTGGAGCAGGTCAAGGTGGCCATCGCGGCGCACGGCCTCTCCGTGGTCGAGATCGAGCGGGTCGGCCACACCGGCGAGTGGAAGCCGGCACGCTCCAAGCGGCTGCGCTACAACCGGCGTATCACCGCCCTGGAGACCGCGTTCCGGCTCACCGGACCGGCCGCCGGCACCCCGGCGCTGCGGACGCAGGCCGACCCCAAGGGCTACACGGTCATCGGCACGCTCAACAACTGCGCCGGCGGCGTCACCCCGTGGGGCACCGTGCTGTCCGGCGAGGAGAACTTCAACCAGTACTTCGTCGGCGGCGACGCCGTTCCGGAGGCCGACAAGGCCAAGCTCAACCGGTACGGCATCACGACCACCGCCCGCTACCCCAGCGGCTCGCGCAAGTGGGACCGGGCCCAGGAGCGCTTCGACCTGGCCAAGCACCCCAACGAGGCGAACCGCTTCGGCTGGATCGTCGAGGTCGACCCGTTCGACCCGGACGCGCCGCCGCGCAAGCACACCGCGATGGGCCGCTTCAAGCACGAGGGCGCCAACGTCATCGTGGCCAAGTCGGGGCACGTCGTGGCGTACATGGGTGACGACGAGCGGTTCGACTACCTGTACAAGTTCGTGTCGGCGGGTAAGTACCGTCCGCACGATCGCCGGCACAACCTGACCCTGCTCGAGTCGGGCACGCTCTACGTCGCCAAGGTCACGGGTGACAGCCCCGCCGCGGAGATCGACGGCACCGGCAAGCTCCCCACGGACGGCGCCTTCGACGGCACCGGCACCTGGATCAAGCTGGTCTCGGGCAATGTGTCGTACGTGCCCGGAATGACCGCGGCCGAGGTGCTGACCTTCACCCGCCTCGCGGGTGACAAGGTCGGCGCGACCAAGATGGACCGTCCCGAGGACGTCCAGCCCAGCCTCAAGACCGGCAAGATCTACGCCGCGATGACCAACAACACCAACCGGGGCGTCGGCTCGAACCCGGGCGTGGACGAGGCGAACCCGCGCAACGCCAACAAGCACGGCCACATCTTCGAGCTGGTCGAGGACAAGGGCGACCACACCGGCCTGTCCTTCACCTGGTCCCTGCCGATCGTCTGCGGCGACCCGACCGCCGCCGACACGTACTTCGGCGGCTACGACAAGACGAAGGTGTCGCCCATCTCCTGCCCCGACAACGTGGCCTTCGACAGCGCCGGGAACCTCTGGATCTCGACCGACGGCAACGCGCTGGGCACCAACGACGGCCTCTTCGCGACGCCGATCGAGGGCGCCGAGCGGGGCGCCCTCAAGCAGTTCCTGACGGTCCCGCGCGGCGCCGAGACCTGCGGCCCGTTCATCACCGGCGACGACCGCTCGGTCTTCGTCGCGGTCCAGCACCCCGGCGAGATCAGCGGCGCCACGGTCGACAAGCCCGCCTCGACGTGGCCCGACGGCGACTACGCCAAGCCCGGCGTCGTGGTGACGTGGCGCCTCGACGGCGGCCCGGTGGGCAGCTGACGCGTCCTACTCGCCGCCGGCGAACCGCACCACCTGGGTGACCAGGTGGGCGGTCGCGTCGTCGGTCAGGGCGTAGTACACCTGCCGGCCCCGCCTTCGGCGCCGGATCAGCCGGGCGTCGAGCAGGAACCGCAGGTGGTGCGCGACCGCGGTGGGATCCGCGGGCACGGCGGCGGCGATCTCGGGAGGACCGAGCTCGCCGCCGCGCAGCAACACCAGGATGCGCAGCCGATGTTCGTAGGCCATGCCGCGCAACACGATCACCGCCCGCTCGAGCACGTCGTCGTTCACGCCGCGGCCACCCCGCGCAAGGGGCGGGCCAGGATCGAGGAGACGGCCAGGAGCAGGGTTGCGGTCAGAGCGATGCTCGCGCCGGCGGCGACGTTCCAGATGTACGAGGCGTAAAGCCCGCCCAGGCCACTCGCGACGGCGAACACCACCGCCAGCCCTGTGATCACCGGCAGTCGCGTCGACCACAGGCGGGCCGCGGCGGCCGGCGCGACGATCAAGGCCACCGCCAGGATCGTTCCCACCGCCGGGACGATGGTCACCACCACGGCTTCCACCGTGAGCAGAAGCACGACGTCCCAGGTGCCGACGGCCAGGCCGGCCGCCCGGGCGCCGCCCGGGTCGAAGCCGGCGAAGGTCAGCGGGCGGGCGCAGACCGCCAGCAGGGCCGCCACCGCGACCAGCATCGCCGCCGTGAACACCAGGTCCTGGTTGTTCACGGTGAGGATCGAGCCGACCAGCAGGGCCGACAGGTCGCGGCTGAAACCGCTCTGGGTGGCGATCAGTCCGGCGCCCAGCGCGAACCCGGCCGACAGCACGACGCCCGTCGCGGCGGCCGCGTTCTGGCCCTGCCTCCGGCTCAGGACGGCCACGCCCAGCGCCACCACCGCCCCGGCCACGATGCCGCCCGCGAAGACGTTCACGCCGATCAGCGAGGCGGCCACCACGCCGGGGAAGGTCGCGTGGGTCAGCGCCATCGTGAAGAACGACAAACGGCGTATCACCACCTGCACGCCGATCAGCCCGGCCAGTGCGCCGGCCAGGATCACCTCGGCGATGGCGCGGTGCAGCGCGTCATCCCACCAGCTCATGCGGCGATCCCTTTCGCGCGGGCGGCGTTCGGCGGCGCAGCGGCAACAACACGAGATACGCCACCACGAGCAGGAGTACGACCGCGGAGGCCGAGGTCAGCGAGATGCCGTAGTCGACCGACGCGGTCCAGCTGATCCACAGGCCGCCGTAGCCGGCGAGCAGGATCAGGACCGTGCCGATCACCGCCATCGCGGCCAGCCGCGCCGTGATCAGACGGGCCGCGGCGGCCGGGATGATCAGCAGGGCGACGACCAGGATCGTCCCGACCGCGCGGACCGCGGCCACCACGACCAGGGCGACGATCACGTTCAGCCACAGGTCCAGCCAGAAGGTGCGATAGCCGGCCGCGGCCGCCGCGGCCGGGTCGAAGGTGCGGAACAGCAGCGGCCGGGCCGCGATCGCCAGCATCACCAGGATCACCGCCGCCAGCACGGCGGTCTCGGCGATCTGCCGCGGCGTCACGGTCAGGAGACGTCCGAAGAGGAAAGACGTCAAATCGGAGGTGTACGAGGATTGGCGCGACACGAGCACGACGCCGATCGAGAACATCGCGGTCAGCACGACGGCCGTGGACGCGTCGTCGGAGAGCGCCCCGGTGCGGGTCAGCAGGGTCAGCACGACCGCGGTGAGCAGCCCGGCCACGAGCGCGCCCACGACCAGGCCCTCCACCCCGCCGGTCAGAAAGCCGATCACCACGCCGGGAAAGACGGTGTGGGTGAGCGCGTCCGACACGAAGGACAGCCGGCGGGCGAAGACGAAGACGCCGACCGGCCCGCAGATCAGCGCCAGCAGGGCCAGCTCGGCCATCGCCCGGGCCATGAACGGCACAGTGAGGATCACGGCTCCACCAGAACCGTGCGGCCGTCGGCCAGGTCGATGGCGTGACCGCCGTACGCCGAACGAAGTTGATCTGCCGTCAGCACCTCCCCCGGAGGGCCGAAGGCCCACTGCCGTCCGTTGATCAGGCAGACCAGGTCGGCCACGTCGCGGGCGAGGGCGAGATCGTGCGTGCTGAGCAGCAGAGCCGTGCCGGCGGCGGTGAGTTCGCGCAGCACCGTCAGGATCGCCTCCTGGCTGACCACGTCGACGCCGTTGAACGGCTCGTCGAGCAGCAGCAACCCGGGTTCGGCGGCCAGCGCGCGGGCGACGAGCACCCGCTGCCGCTGACCTCCGGAGAGCAGCCCGAACCGGCGCCCCGCCTCGTCGGCCAGGCCAACCCGGTCGAGAGCCTCCTTCGCGGCCCGCCGGTCGGCGGCCCGGGTGGGCCGCCACCAGCCGATCCGGCGGTAGCGGCCCATCAGCACGACCTGCGCGGCGGTGACCGGGAAGTCCGGGTCGAGGTCGCCGACCTGCGGCACATATCCGCACCGCTCCCGCGCCCGCCCCGGGGCGAGGCCGAACACCTCGGCCGTGCCGGCGAGCACCTCGGTCAGCCCCAGCACCGCCTTGATCAGGGTCGACTTGCCGGCGCCGTTGGGCCCGGCCAGGGCGAGGCACTGCCCCGCCGGCAGCTCCAGGTTCACGTGGCTGAGAACCGGGGTGCCGCGGTATCCGACGCTCGTGTCGGCGAAGCGGAGAACCATGTCAGCCGGCCAGCGCGTCCACGATGACCTTGGTGTTGTGCTCCTCGGCCCCGAGGTAGGTGCCGGTGGGCGTGCCCTGCTCGCCGAGGCTGTCACCGTAGAGGGCGTCCTCGCCCCCGATCACCTTGACGCCGGCCTGCTGGGCGATGGCCTCGGCGCTCTTCGGTGGCAGCGAGCTCTCGGTGAAGATGGCCTTGGTGCCGGTTGCCTTGATCTTGGCAACCAGGTCGGTGAGCTGCTGCGCGGAGAGTTCGGCGGACGTGTCCAGGCTGGGAATCACGGAGCCGACGAACTGAAGCTTGTAGCGGTCGACGTAGTAGCCGAAAGCGTCGTGGTTGGTGACCAGCTTGCGGTCGGCCGCGGGCAGCTTCGCGAAAGCGGCCTCGTTGTCGGCGTCCAGTTTGTCGAGCTTGGCCGAGTAGTCGGTCAGGTTCTTGGCGTACGTCCCCGCGTCCTCAGGATCGGCCGAGGCGAGCGCCTTCTCGATGTTGGTGACCATGATCTTGGCGTTCCGGGGGTCGTGCCAGATGTGCGGGTCGTGCTCCTCTTCGGCGTGCTCTCCGCCCGCTTCCTCCTCGTGGCCGCCCTCGCGCAGGGTGACGCCCTGGCTGGAGTCGACGACGGTGCCCTTGAAGCCGGCCGAGGCGATGGTCTGGTCGAGCCAGGCTTCGAGACCGACGCCGTTCTTGACGACGACCTTGGCCTCGCCGATCGCTTTGATGTCGGCCGGCGTGGGCTCGTATTCGTGGGGGTCCACATTGGGCTTGATGATCTGAGTGACGGTGACATCGTCCCCACCGATGTTGCGAACGAAGTCGGCAACTTCCGGCGTGGTCGCGACCACCGAGAGGGCCGAGCCGCCGCTCGGAGCGGCCGCCGCGCCACCGTCGTCGGAGCCGCAGCCGGCGAGCGAGATGAGGGCCGCCGAGATGGCGAGAATACCGAGTGCTTTCACGCTGCAAAACGGTAATCGTTTTCAATTATTATCGTCTAATGGCAAGAATCTGATGTATGCACGTCACCCGTGAAAGAGCCGCCGAGACGACGCAGGGCGCGGGACGTGAGGTGTCGCGGAGAGCGGCACGGGCCAGAGGGAGGGCGGCATCGGGCAGCGCGGCTGCGGGAGGTCGGGCTGCGGAAGGTCGGGCCGCGGAAGGTCGGCCTGCGGAAGGTCGGCCTGCGGAAGGTCGGCCTGCGGAAGGTCGGCCTGCGGAAGGTCGGCCTGCGGAAGGTCGGGCCGCGGAAGGTCGGCCTGCGCGGGGGCGGGGCGCGCGGGGGGCGGGGCGCGCGGGGGCGGGGCGCGCGGGGGGCGGGGCGCGCGAGGGCCGGGCGCGCGAGGGCCGGGCGCGAGGGCTCCATCGGGCAGCGCGGAGCGCGCGAGGGCGGGACAGCGCGAAGGTGAGGCACGCGAGGGCAGCGCGGCACAGCGCCAAGGCGAAACACCCGAGCGCAGCGCGGCACAGCGCCAAGGCGAAACACCCGAGCGCAGCGCGGCACAGCGCCAAGGCGAAACACCCGAGGGCAGCACTGGGCAGCGCGAGACGGCGCGAGGGTGCGGAGTTGCTGGGGCGGGCCGCGGCCAGAGCTGGGGTGGCGCGGCGCGACGCGGTGTGAGGCGGGAAGGCTGGGCGTGAGACGGCGCGGGAACCAGAAGGCGTGAGGACGGACAAAACCTGCGTGAACGGGTCAAGCTAGACACAAGGCCCGGCGCGAAGCTCGGGGTGCGGGCCCGCGTGGCGTGAAGGCGGCCGCGGGCGGCGCGGTGGGGTGCGCCGCGTGCGGGCACAGACACAGCGGGGGCGGGCGACTGTCAGGTGCGGGCGGCCAAGGCTGCGTGGCGGCCGTCGCGCCATATGAGGCCTGACTCGGTGAAGCCGGCCTCCCTTGTCGCGGCCACGTGCCAGGCGACGTTTCCGGCGAAGTTGGCGGGGGTCCGGTTGCGAAAGATGTCGGCTCGGGCTGCCATCAAAGCGCTGAACTCGCCGGCCTCCGACAGGTCGTTCCACCACTGGACCCAGGCCATCTCGGCCGCCGCGTCGCCGGGGGCCGGGTCCATCGCTCGCATCACCGAAGGGAGACCGTCGTCGGGCATCAGGTCCGCCACCACCAGCAGGCCGCCGGGGGCCAGCACCCGGCGGCATCGGCGGTAGAGGGCCCGGATGGCCTGCGGTGGCAGATAGTGCACGGTCATCACGGACGTGATCAGGTCGTGTCCGCCGCCGGTCAGGCCGGCCCATGAAGCCGAGTCCAGGTCGGCGTCGATCACCGCCACGCCGGCGGCGCGGGCCAGTGAGAGCAGGACCGGGTCGAGGTCGACCACCGCCACGCGGCATTCGGGCCAGCGGGACGACATCCGTTCGGCCAGGACGCCCGGGCCTCCGCCCAGGTCGAGGCAGCGCCGCGGAGAGCCACCGCGGACCGCCTCGACCGTGGCGGCGATGGCCGACTCGAGGCCGGCCATGCCGGGGACGAAGCCGGTCATCACCTCGTCCCACGTGCGGCGCCAGCGATCGGAATCGAGCACGGTCGACGGCATGGGCCCCATCCTCGAATGCCTAACGGAAACGACACCCATTTCTATCAAATGGATGCCCCGTCAGCGGTCAAGGGCCGCCAGCGCGTCCAGGAGACGATCCACCTCCTCGACCGCGGTGTAGGCGTGCAGGCTCACCCGTACGGACGAGGTCTTCTCTCCCTGATCTCCCTGGCAGTGACCGTCCGCACGGACCAGGAGCCCCTCGCTCTCGAGGATGAAGCCGAGGTCGTTGGAGGAGATCGCGCGGTGCCGGAACGTCACGATGCCCTGCCGGCGCTGCACCATCGAGGCCGCCGAGAGGCTCTCCTGGCACCCGAGCACCTCGTACGAGGAGAGACGGTCGAGGCCGTCGGTGAGGCGCGCGCCGAGCGCCCGGCTCCAGCGCGCGACGCGGTCGAGGCCGGTCCGGTCGAGCCAGTCCATGGCGGCGGCCAGACTCACGATGCCGCTCGTGTTGGGCGAGCCCCGCCACCCGGCGGGCTGGAAGGCGGGGCCGCGCTTGTTGGCCGCCCAGATCGCGCCGACGCCGGGCAGGGCCATGGCCTTGTGACCGGAGAAGACCACGAAGTCGACGTCGAGCGGGGCCACCGACAGCGGCATGTGGCCGAAGCCCTGCGCCGCGTCCAGGCAGATCGCCACCGACGGGCCGACCGCCCGGCGCAGACGGTGGATGTTCATGTCGTTGCCGTACACATGGTGCACATGGGTTGCGGCGACGAGCCGGGTCCGCGGGGTAAGAAGCGCCCGCAGCCGGTCGATGTCGTAGTCGTACGCGGCGTCGTACGGCATGGCCCGGACCACGGCGCGGGCCGACGAGGCGGCCTCCAGCCAGGGCACGATGTTGGCGCTGTGGTCGGCGAACGGCACGATGATCTCGTCGCCCGGGCGCAGCTGGGGGACCAGCCAGTCGCGGGCGACCGCGCGCAGCCCCTCCGTCGTGCCGCTCACGAAATGAACACCGGACGTGTCCGACTTGTCGCCGAGGAACGCTCGCAGCTGATCACTGGCCTGAGCGATCCGGTCGGTCGTGCGGTTGGCCCAGGGATAGGTGCCGCGGGCCGCGTTGGCGTTGCCGGTGGTCAGATAGTCCATCACCGCGTCGAGGACCGCCTGCGGTTTCTGCGAAGTCGCGGCGCTGTCCAGATAAGCCACCCCGGGATGGGCCACGAGCTGCGGGAACTGCGCCCGCACCCCGGCCTGCCAGGGCAGCAGCTCGCGAATGGTGTCAGTATGCCCGTCCGACCACCCCACCACCGCCCTTGACCGGACTAAAGACTCGCCTTTGCCGATCATCAGTCACGCACCAGGGAGGCGCCGGCGTCGCGCCAGGCGATGACGCCGCCGGCCAGCGATCGCACGTACGGATGGCCCATCCGGCTCAGCAGCGCGGCGTACCGGGCCGATTTCTCGCCGACCGGGCAGACCAGCAGCACCGGCTGCCGCCGGCTGAACGGCAGTCCACCGTGGAGCAGCTCGTCGAAGACCTCGTCGACGATGTTGATCGAGCCGGCGATGTGCTGGGCCTGGAAGGCGTACGGGCTGCGCAGGTCGACGACGAGGCCCGGCCAGCGCTGGGCCTCCGGCACCTCGATGGCCGGCGCGGCCGCCACCTCGGCCTCGGACAGCGCGCGGTGGTCGTTGCGGCGGGCCGGCCGGCCGAACAGCGCGGGCCGCCGTTCGCGCAGGTAGCTGAGGTAGCTCTCCATCCGGTCGCAGACGATGAAGACCGCCGTACGGCGCTCGGTCAAGGTCGGATCGAGCGCGCGCAGATGGCGTACGGCACCCTGAAAGGCTCCTCCACCGGTCGGCCCGGCCGGCGTGCCGCAGCGCCGGATCAGCGTGAGCATGCCGTCGATGGCCTCGTCGGCGCTGATCGTCTGGAGGCCGTCGTAGACGCCCGGGTCGAACAGGCCCACCTCGTGCACCTCGTCGATCGTGCGGATGCCGGGGATGAAGTCGCTCTTCTGAGCGACCAGACCGATCACCTGTACGTCGGGATCGTGCTGCCGCAGGGCACGAGCCACCCCGGTCGACGAGCCGGCCGTGCCCACGCAGGCGAAGAAGTAGTCGGGGGCGCGGCCGTCCAGGTCCTTGACGATCTCGGGACCGGTGCCGCTGAAGTGGGCCTCGACGTTGTCGTCGTTGAAGTACTGGTCGGTGTGCACATATCCGCTGCCGTCGGCCGCGAGCGCCTGGTGCATGCGGGTCAGCGGGTCCTCGGTGTCGGTCGGGTCGAGGCACTCGGCCTGGCCGGGCAGTTCCTCGATCTCGGCCCCGAGCAGCAGCAGGAGATCCTTGACCTCGGGGACCTTCATCCGGTTGGTGACGCTCTTGAACGACAGGCCGTGCATGCCGGCCAGCATCGCGAGCGCCTTGGCCGTGTTGCCGCTGGAGAGCTCGACCACCGTGTCGCCGCGCCGGACGGCGCCGTCCAGCAGCGGGCGGAGCATGCCGAGGGCGGCCCGGTCCTTGAGTGAGCCGAACGGGTTGAGCAGCTCCATCTTGGCGTACAGGTCGATGTTGCGAAGGCCGTGGACGGCCGGATCGACGCGCACCAGCGGGGTGTTGCCGATCGCCTCGGTCATGTCGTCGTATCTCATGATTCCTCCGCGCGCGGGTGGACGGGCCAGTACTGCTCGTCGAGGCACCAGCGCCAGGCGCCGCCTTCGCGGTAGACCGCCACTTTGCGGCCGATCGGCTGGTGCAGGGCCTGCGTGGCGCTGAAGTCCATGAAGTAGCCGGCGGTGTTCACGAAGGCGAGCAGGTCGCCGGGTCGCGGCGTGACCGGGAGGAACACCTGGCGGCGGGTGATCAGGTCGGCTTCGAGGCAGAGATTGCCGAGCAGGTAGAACGCCCCGGGCGGGCCCGATTCGCCGGCCGTGATGACCAGTGGATCCATCAGGACGCCGTGTTCCTCCAAGCTCACATCGCGCGCGTTGCAGTCGAGCCGTACCAGCGGGCCGCGCACCTCGAGCACCCGGGCCAGGACGATCCCGCACTGGTCGAGCAGCGCCCGCCCGGGCTCGATGTCCAGGTCGTACATGGTGTCGAGCAGCAGCGATCCGAGCGGCCGGCGCAGACCGGGCGCCTGCGCGCTGAGCAGCTGGTCGAGATATCCGGCGCCGGAGACCGGCCGGTAGGAGGGGTAGAGCCCCAGCACCCCGCGCAGCGTCCCGGCCTCGTTGCGCAGGCCGTAGCCGTGCCCGTTCCAGGTCATCGGCTCGCGCCGGCCGAGCACGGCCTGTGCCAGTTCGGACGTGTACCGCTCCCACTGCTCGCCGTCGGCCAGGTAGTTGACGCCGAAGCCGCCGCCGATGTCGACCGAGCGCACGGGCAGCCCACGGGCCCGGCACTCCTCGAGGGCGGCCAGGCAGCCCTCCAGCGCGATGGCCTTCTCGGGCCATCCGATGGTGTCGAGGTGATAGGCGACGCCGACCGGCTCCAGCTCCTCGTGGTGCTTCTCCAGCAGGTCGAGCACCTCGGCGAGGCCGCCGGCGGGCACGCCGAAGCGGCTGCGCCGGCTGATCACCTGAACGCCCTGCGAGGCGAACTCGGAGAGCCGGACCATCACCCGCACCCGGGGCAGCCGGTGCTCGGCGACGAGCGCGGCCAGGTCGGTGAGCTCGCCGGGTGAGTCGGCGTTCACGATGACGCCGGTACGGGCGGCCAGCCAGAGGAACTCGCGGTTCTTGGGGCCGGTGGCCATGATCCGCTCGGGGCCGAATCCGGCGCCGAGCGCGTGCTGCAATTCGGCCAGCGAGGCCACGTCGGCGCCGACAAGGGCCGAGGAGGCGGCGGCCAGCCGCCGGAGCAGCGCGGCCGACCGGTTCGCCTTGTGTGCGAAGTAGACACGGCCGCGTAACCGGTGGTGGTGATAGGTCTCCCGAAAGGACTCGACATTCGCTTCGAGCAGGTCGGGAAGAACGATGTTGAGTGGTGATCCGAGGCCGTCCACCAACTGCCTCAGCAGCTCACCCTCGTCGAGAACGGATCGGGCGACCGGTTCGATTCTCGGGGTCAGATAGAGCGGATTCAGATCGGGCACAATGGCGACCTCCCGCTTGGCGGTTTCCCCAACCTAACCGATGATCAGAACACTTTCTATACCCGGAGTGATGAGTCAATCACTCATTCTCGTTTGCGCATGAATAAAACAGATTTGTCAATCCCTCTGTCGTTGATTGAGCACTGATATAAGCAATTGCGCATGTATCCGGGCGCTAATCTTGCGCAGTGGCCGGCCGACACACGCACTCACACGATCAGCTTCCCGCGGCGTCCCGGCGGATCATCGCCGCCATTCTCATACCGGCCGCGATCGCCACCCTGATCGCGATGATCGTGCTCTGGCCGGCCCGCACGACCGCTCCGGCCACCGAGAACAACCGTGTCGAGGGCACGGTCACAGCGATCAACGGCCAGGCGACCGTACGGCTCGACGACGGCCAGGAAATCACCGCGGAAATCGGCACGAAGGTCGGCCTCGGCGACCAGGTGGTCCTGCTCCACACCGGCTCCGACTACGCGATCGTCGACCATCAGCGCAGCACGCCGATGATCTGGCTGCTCGCCCTGACGGTCGCGGTGATCCTGGCCTTCGGGCGATGGCGCGGGCTCACCTCGCTCGCCGGCCTGGCCGTCAGCTTCGCGGTGCTGCTGCTCTTCATCATCCCGGCCATCCTCGACGGCTCACCGCCGCTGCTGGTCGCGGTCGTCGGCGCCTCGGCGATCATGTTCGCGGCGCTCTATCTGACACACGGCCTCAGCACGCACACGTCGGTCGCGGTCGCCGGCACGCTGGCCAGCCTGGTCCTCACCGGGCTGCTCGGCGCCGGCTTCACCGCGGCCATGCGCCTGACCGGCGTCGCCACCGACGACGACGCCTTCCTGTCGGCCACTCTCGGCGGCATCGACATGCGCGGCCTGCTACTGGCCGGGATCGTCATCGGCGCGCTCGGCGTGCTCGACGACGTGACGGTCACCCAGGCGGTGACGGTGGCCGAGATGTCCTCGAGCTCGTCCGGGTGGGCGCTCTACCGCGCGGCGATCCGGGTCGGGCGCGCGCATGTCGGATCGGCGGTCAACACCATCGTTCTGGCGTACGCCGGCGCGTCGCTCCCGCTGTTGCTGTTGTTCTCCACCAGTACGCAGCCCGCGGGCGACCTTCTCACCGGCGAGCTCCTGGCTCAGGAGATCCTGCGTAGCGCCGTCGGCACGATCGGCCTGGTCGCGGCGGTGCCGATCACCACGGCGCTCGCCGTTCTGGCGTCCGGGCGTAACCATCGCTTTACTTAAATGTTTCGTTGGACGCTGAGGCTGGCCTTCATGAGGCCTCATCACGGTAAAGCGACAGCGCTTCTGGCGGCCGGCGCCCTGATCGGCGGCTCTTTGATCGGCGTGACGCCGGCGGCGGCCCACTCCCGGAGCTTCGACCTGCAAGCGCACCGCGGCGGTCTGGGCCTGCGGGTGGAGAACACCCTCGCCTCGTTCGGCAACGCGCTCCAGCTCGGCGTCAGCACCCTCGAGCTCGACGTGCAGATCACCGAGGACGGCCAGGCCGTCGTCACCCACGACCGGCGGGTCACCGGCACCAAGTGCACCGACACCGCGCCGGTCACGGCCGGCGATCCCGAGTTCCCGTACGTCGGCAAATACGTCAACACGCTCACCCTGGCCCAGGTCCGCACCCTCGACTGCGGTTCGAAGACGCTGGCCGACAAGCCCGGCCAGCTCGCCGTGCCGGGCGCCCGGATGCCGCTCCTGAGCGAGGTGTTCGCGCTGGTCAAGCGTTACCGGGCGGACGGCGTCAAGCTCAACGTGGAGACCAAGGTCGAGGCGGGCGCGCCCACCGAGACCGCCCCGCGCGAGCAGTTCGTGCGGGTCACCGCGGCCGAGGTCCGCCGGGCCGGCCTGCTGCGCCAGGTGACCATCCAGAGCTTCGACTGGGGCGCGCTCATGCGGATGCGCCATGTCGAGCCGCGGCTGCCGCTGGTCGCGCTGACCAACTACGACTTCCTCCAGACCGGCCAGCCGGGCGCGTCGCCGTGGCTGGGCGGCATCGACATCGACGACTTCGGCGGCGACCCGATCCGGGCGATCAGGACCTTCGGCGCGTACGCCTTCTCGCCGGTCCACGGCTTTCCCCAGAACGGCACGGTCACCGATCCCGCCTACAAGCCGTACGTGACCCGCGAGATGGTGCGGCACGCGCACGCGTACGGCATCAAGGTCGTTCCCTGGACCGTCGACGACGTGCCCACCATGACCAAGCTCATCGACGACGGCGTCGACGGCCTGATCACCGACTATCCCGACCGCCTGCGGAGCGTGCTCGCACAGAAGGGCTTCAAACTGCCTCGGGGGTACGTCTCGCCGTTCGACGTTCAGGCGCACCGGGGCGGCCGGGCCACACACCCCGAGAACACGCTGCCGGCCTTCGCTCATTCGCTGGCCAACCCGGCGATCTCGACATTGGAGCTCGACACCGGCGTCACCCAGGACGGCAAGCTGGTGGTGTTGCACGACCGGACGATCAACGGCTCGCACTGTGCCGACACGGCGCCCGCCGTCGAGAACGATCCCGAGTTCCCGTACGTGGGCAAACTCGTCCACGACCTCACGCTCGCCCAGATCAGGACGATCGACTGCGGCTCGAAGGTGCAGCCCGGCCAGACCGCGTTCCCCGGCGCCCGCATCCCCACTCTCGGTGAGCTGTTCGCCCTGGTCCGGGGGAGCGGGCGGGCCGACATCCGGATGAACATCGAAACCAAGATCAGCCCGCTGGTGAACGACACCGAGGCCTACCCGGTCTTCACCCGCAAGCTGGTCCGCGAGATCCAAGCCGCCGGCCTGACCCGCCGGGTCACCATCCAGTCGTTCGACTGGCGCACGATCCGGCTGGCCCGCACGCTCGACCGGCGGATCGAGACGGTCGCGCTGGTCTGGCAGTACGGCCCGGCCGAGTGCGCCTCCCTGGCCGACGAGTGCTCGCTGCAGGCCGTCTACGGCGACCCTTCCGTGAAGAGCCCGTGGACCGCCGGTCTCGACTGGTGGCGCTACCGCGATCTGGGCGCGCTGACCCGGGCCGCCGGCGCCTCGACCGTCTCGGCGAACTGGCAGGTGCACGATCCGAACCAGCTCGCCAACGCCAACGAAGACTGGTATCTGCGGACGAACCCGGCGTACTTCCACGGGCCGACGGTCTCGGTTCTCCAGGGGCGCTACGGCCTGAAGGTCGTGCCGTACACCGTCAATGACCCGGGCGTCATGCAGCGGGTCATCGATCTCGGCGTGGACGGCATCATCAGCGACGACCCCGAGTTGCTGATCAAGGTGGCGATCCGGAACGGCCTGCGCTGAACTGAGGGCATGCAGAAGCGAATTCTCGGCAACGGCCTCGAGGTCTCGGCGATCGGATTCGGCGCGATGGGGATGAGCCAGGGCTACGGCTCGTCCCCGGACCGCGCGGAGATGATCGCCCTGCTCCGGCAGGCGGTGGAGCTCGGCGTCACCCTCTTCGACACGGCCGAGGTCTACGGGCCGTACGTCAACGAGGAGCTGGTCGGCGAGGCGCTGGAACCGGTGCGCGACCAGGTGGTGATCGCCACCAAGTTCGGGTTCGCCATCGGCACCGACGGCGTGGACAGCCGCCCGGCGCACATCCGGGAGGTCGCCGAGGCGTCCCTGCGGCGGCTCCGGGTGGACACGATCGACCTGTTCTACCAGCACCGCGTCGACCCGGCGGTGCCGATCGAGGACGTGGCGGGCGCGGTGCGGGAGCTGATCGCCGAGGGCAAGGTCCGGCATTTCGGCATGTCCGAGGCGTCGGCCGCGACGATCCGGCGGGCGCACGCGGTGCAGCCGGTGACCGCGCTCCAGAGTGAGTACTCGCTGTGGTGGCGGCGGCCGGAGACCGAGGTCTTCGGCACGCTGGAGGAGCTGGGCATCGGCTTCGTGCCGTTCAGCCCGCTCGGCCGCGGCTTCCTGACCGGCAAGATCGACGCGTCGACCGCTTTCGATAAATCGGACATGCGCCTCAACCTGCCGCGTTTCTCGGCCGAGGCCCGGGAGGCCAACCAGGCGCTGGTCGATCACGTCGGCGCGATCGCCGCCGGCAAGGGGGCGACGCCGGCGCAGATCGCGCTGGCCTGGCTGCTGGCCCAGAAGCCGTGGATCGTCCCGATCCCCGGCACCCGCAAGCGGGAGCGCCTCGAGGAGAACCTCGGCGGCGCCGCCGTCGAGCTCACCCAGGGCGACCTCGCGGAGATCGAGGCCGCCCTGGCGAAGGTGGCGGTCGTGGGTGACCGCTACACCGAGAGCGCGGAACGCAAGACCAACCTGTAGCTACCGCTTCACACCGCTCACCACCACCATTTCGCACGGCCCGGTGAAGCCGTCCGGCCCTTCGAAGCGGCTCAGCTCCCGCTCGATCTCGGCCCAGGCCTCGGCCCGTTCGGCCTCCGTCAGGCCGGCGAGCATCTGGTGCAGGGCGCCGAACGACTCACGCTCGAAGCGGACGCACTCGGCCGCGCTCGACATGCGCAGCGGCGACGGCACGACCTCGGCCCGTACGTCCTGGAAACCGGCGTCCGTGAAGAGCCGCTCGGCGACACCCGGCCCGCCCAGGCTGAACGGCCCGGGCTGGCCGGGCTGCGGCGGGGGCAGCTGGGCCCGGCGCCGGATGATCCCGACCGGGACGGCGAAGAACCCGTTGCGCTCGGCGGTGGCGTAGACGACAGCGGCCAGCCGCCCGCCCGGCCGCAGCGCGGCGTGCATGCCGGCCAGCGCGGCCCGCTGATCCGGGAAGTAGATCAGGCCGACGCGCGAGATCACGGCGTCGTACGTGCCCGGCTCCACCTCGAGCCGCTCGCCGTCCATCTCGCGGGTCTCGACCGTGGCCAGTCCCAGCTTGCCGATGTATTGCAGCAGGGCCGGCGAGATGTCGGTGGCCAGCACGTGCCCGGTGGGGCCGGCCCGGCGCGCGGCGGCCGCGGTCTGCCCGCCGGCCCCGGCCGCGACATCGAGGACGCGGTCACCGGCGCCGATGGCGGCGGCGTCGAGCATGCGGTCGGTGGCGGCGCCGAGCCAGTCGTCGATGACCGGCCCCCAGCGGTGCCAGGCCTCGGCCGCCTCCTCCCACTGCTGCCGGGTAGTGGTCTTGTAGCGATCCGGATCGAACATGTCTGACCTCCCAGGTCTGCTCACCCCTCTATGCGCCAGATCCCGTCGGATGTCCGCCAGAACCGGTCTGGCACCTTCCACCGGCGGCCAGAATGCGCAGGTGACGCCGTTCATCGGCCGCGACGAGCCGCTGGCCCGGCTGCTGGCCGCCCACCAGGCCTGCCGCCGGGGCGCCCACCCGCGCCGAGCGGAGCTGGCACTGGTCACCGGCGAGGCCGGAATCGGCAAGACCGCACTGCTGAGCCGTTTCGCGGCCGAGGCGGGCCCGGTCCTCTGGGGCACCTGCTGGGACGATGAACGGTCCCCGGCGTGGTGGCCGTGGACCCAGGCCCTGAGCTCCCTTCCGACCATGGACGATCCCCGCCTCGCCGCCATCCTGGGAACGGCGGCCCCACCGGATCCCGGCCTCCGGGCAGACGACCACTCGCGGGCGGCCGTCTTCGCCGCGGTCAGCGAGCTGCTCGATCGGGAGGCCCGGGACGGGCCGGTGGTCGTCGTTCTGGACGACCTCCAGTGGGCCGACCCGTCGTCGGTGCGCCTGCTGCGATTTCTGGCCCGGCAGGCGCGCGCCGGCCCGCTGCTGCTGATCGGCGCCTACCGTCCGGACGAGACTCCGCCGTCGACCGCCGGTGAGCTGTCCGACCTGGCCACCACGGCCGAGCCGATCGGCCTGGCCGGCTTGTCGCCGCGCGAGGTGGCCGACCTGGTGCACACCGTCTCCGGCCCGGCCGCGGCCGAGCGCTGGTCACCGATGGTGCACGAACGCACCGCCGGCCATCCCTTCTTCGCGCGGGAGCTGTGCCGCCTCCTGGAATCCGGCGGCTCACCCGACGACGTCCCGGCCGCCGTCCGCGAGGCGATCGGCCGCCGCCTGTCCCGCCTGCCCCGGTCCTGCGCTCAGCTGCTCGACGCGGCGGCGGTGGCCGGCCCCGAGCTACGCCCGGACGTCCTGGCCGACATGCTCCACGCCGAGGCCGGCGCGGGTTCCGAGGCGGTTGGTGAGGCGATTGCCAAAGCTGTCGCGGCTGGGGTGTTGGCCGGGCGGCCGGCCCGTTTCGCGCATGATCTCTATCGAGAGACGATCTACTCGGCGCTTGACGTGGGGCGGCGGGCCCACCTGCATGAGCGGGCCGGATGGGCTTTGCTCCGGCGGCGGGAACGTGGTGGGCCCGTCTTTCCGGCCGAGCTGGCTCGTCATTTCGCCGCGGCGGCCGGTCGGGTCGGGGCCGGACCTGTCGTGGGCTGGGCGTTCGAAGCCGCCGAGGCCGATGGCGGGCGCTTCGCCTTCGCCGAGGCGGCCGGGCATCTTGCCCGGGCCCGGGCCGCTGTCGACGGTGCCGGCTGTCCGCTCGCCTCGGGTGAGCGCGTCCGGCTGCTGACCGGCGAGGCTGACCTGCGGCTTCGCGCGGGAGAGACCGATGCCGCCCGCGCGCTGCTGGCCGACGCGTGGCGCCTCGCCGTCGCCGACGGCGATGGTGATCTGCTGGGTCGGGTGGCCCTCGGGCTCGACTCGATCGGTGCCCGGTTCGCCATGCCCCGCACCGAGCTCATCGCCGCCCTGGAGACCGCGCGGGCGGCGCTCGACGGGCGCGGGACGCCTCTCGAGGCGCAGGTCACCGCGGCCCTCGCCCGGCAGCTTCAGCATTCGGTGCCGGGGGATCGGCCCCGGGCCGGGCCGTACGCGGAACGGGCCGTTGAGATCGCGCGCCGCCTCGGTGACCCGGCCACGCTGGCCGGTTGTCTGCTGGCCCGGCACGACACCCTGTGGACGCCGGGCACCGGCGCCGAGCGCGCGGCCATCGCCGCCGAGATCGCGCACGCGGCCCGGCGGGCCGGAGACGAGGAACGGCGCGCTCAGGCGCTGCTGCTCTCGGCCAACGCCCATCTGGAGAACGGGTCGGCCGCCTTCCGGGCCGCCTTCGCCGAGTACGCCTATGTGACCGAGCGGCTGCGCCAGCCCCGGCACGACTACTTCCTGCGGATCCGGCGGGCCGCGGTGGCCCTGCTCGACGGGGATCTCGACGGCGGCGAACGGCTGGTCGAGGAGGCGGCCGCGCTCGGTGACGCGGTCGGCGACAGCGACACCGGCAACGTGCGGATGTCCCAGCGGCTCGAGGTCGTACGGGCCCGCGGTAACCCGGACGAGCTGCGCCGCACCGCCGACGAGGCCGTGCGCTGGTGGATCGGCGCGCCCGCGCACGCCCACGCCGTGGCCGCCGGATTCCGGGCCCGGGCCGGCGACCTCACGGGCGCGCGGCGGGAGGCCGACATCGTTCTGGCGCTGCCCGACTGGCGGGCCGACCGGTCCTATCTCTGGTCGGTCTTCGCCGGTGAGCTGGCCGTCGCCGCTATCGCGCTGAACGACCGGCCGCTGTGCGAGCTGCTCCTGGCCGACCTGCTGCCGCTGGCCGGCAGCTGTGTGGTGAACGGGGCCCTGGTCTGCTTCATGGGCGCCCACGACCATCGGATCGGGCTGCTCCAGGCCGCGCTCGGCGACACCGAGGCGGCGCGGCGGTCGCTGTCGGCGGCGTACGACGTCCACATGCGACTGGGCGCGCGGCTGTGGGCGCGGGAGAGTCGCCGGGCGCTGCCACCGGACGCGGCCCTGCGCCGGCGGGGTGATCTGTGGGAGCTGCACTACCGGGGTCGCGACGCCGTGCTGCGCGACGCCAAGGGGCTGCACGATCTCGCCGTGCTGCTGGCCCGGCCGGGGGCCGACGTGCCGGCGGTCGAGCTGGCCGCGGCCGGGCGGCCCGTGGTGCACGACCGGGTCGCGGAGGAGCCTGTGCTCGACCGGGCGGCCGTTCAGGCGTACCGGAAAAGACTGGGTGAATCGGTCGGTGAGGAAGAGAGGCGGCATCTGGTCGCCGAGCTGCGCCGGGCGACCCGGCCCGGTGGCGGCGCGCGGCCGCTCGGGCCGGACAACGCCGAGCGGGCCCGCAAAGCGGTGACGGCCCGCATACGGGACGCGATCAAGAGGATCGAGGCGGTTCTGCCCGCCTTCGGACGGCACCTCGACCGAACGGTCCACACCGGCCACCTGTGCCGGTACGAGCCCGACCGGTTCGGCCAATGTTGATCCACGAATAACGATCAAGTGCCTTACGCTGTCCCCGTTACATAGACCACGGGGGTCCTCAATATGTACAAACTTCGAGCCGCTATGTCGGCCGTGGCGGTCGCCTGCACTGCCACCGTCAGCGTCGTGGCCATGGGCGCGAGCCCCGCCGCGGCCGGCCCGCCCACTCTCACCGACGGCGTCGTCCTGCCGATCACGCATGCCGACCGCGTCGTCGTCGACCCGGTTCACAAGCGGGTCATCGTCTCCGACAAGGCGGCCGGAAAGGTTCTCTGGCTGTCCTACTTCGGCGGCGTGCAGACCCAGATCAGCCAATTGCCGGGTGTCGACGGCATGGCGCTTTCGCCCGACTACTCGACGCTGTGGCTGGCCGGCTCGGGCACCGACGAGATTCTCGCCTACGACACCGAGCATCCGACCGAGAAGCGCAGCTACCCGCGCATGGCGAGTCCGGGCACGGTAGCGCTGGCCGGCGGCAAGGTGTGGTACGGCACCGCCGACTACCTCTATCAGGCGGGCGAACAATTCGGCGGCTTCGCCTCGCTCGACCTCGAGACCGAGTACGGCGACTGGGGCGAGCTTCCGGCTCGCATCCACGGCGCGCCCGAGCTGATCGTTCCGCCCAACGACCCGAACACGCTGGTGGTGGCCGATCGGTCCACCAACACCGCGACGAGCGGCAAGGTCGCCGTCTACGACGTGTCCGGCGCCAAGCCGGTCCTCAAGGGCAGTGGCAAGTTCAGCCCCGGCCTCCTGAACGGCATCGAGGCGTACGGGTCCTCGCTGATCGGCTTCGGCTTCGGCTGCCCGATCTGGAAGGCGCCGCTCACCGCCCCGGCCACGACGGCCACGGCGTACAACAACGGCATCTGCCGGCCGCAGTCGGTCGACGCCAACGCCGACGGCCGGGTCGCCTTCGGTTACGGCAACACCGACGCCACGCCCGACATCGCCATCTCGCCCGCCGGTTCCGAACTGCCGGTCGAGCAGTACGTCGCTCCCGGCGGCGAAGAGGTCACGCACGTCGCCTGGGAGCCGGGCGGCGACCGGCTGTTCGCGTTGAGCCGCAGCGGGCAGCAGGTGAAGTTCTACCCGATCCACGGCTCCGAGCCGGTCCGCCCGGCCTTGACGGTCAAGGCGCCCGTGGTGGCCAACCGCGGCGCGGCCCTGGACGTCACCGGCACGATCAATGTGCCCGGCGCCGTGGTCTCGCTCAGCCGCACCGACCTGACCTCGCCCAATGGCACCGGCCCGGTCGACTCGGCCGTGGCCGACGCCCAGGGCCGGTTCACCCTCACCGACAGCCCGCCGGCCGGCGGCACGGTCACTTACAAGGTCACCTACCAGGGCGATGACACGCACGCGCCGGCGTCGGCCACGGCGTCGGTCGAGGTCTCCCGCAACGCCACGTCACTGGCGCTGAGCCCGAACAACACCATCAACGCATACGGCTCGACGGTCACCGTGACGGCCCGTCTCGGCACGACCTACGCCAATCGGGCCGTGCAGATCTGGGCCGACCCGTACGGCACCGAGCCGCTGCGGCTCGTGCGCTGGACCAACGTGGACGCCAAGGGCAACCTCACCGCCTCGCTGAAGCTGACCCGCACCACCGCTGTCCTGGTCAAGTTCCTCGGCGACGCCCAGTACGCCCCGGCCGCCGTGCGCACGGTGCTGAACACCCGCGCGTCGGTCACTCTGCAACCGTCGCGGCAGTACAAGGCCGCCAAGATCGGCACGGTGCCCTACCGCTACTACCACGCGAACGTGCACCCCTACTTCTTGACGACCATCAACCCGTACGCCGGTCGCAAACAGCGGTTGACCTTGGAGACCTTCACCGCCGGCAAATGGAAGGTCTGGCGCGTGCTCGACCTGCCCCTGAACTCGGCCGGCCAGTCGGCCTTCACGCTCACCGGCACCCACCCCGTCGGCGCCAAATACCGCGTGCGCGCCGGCTACCTGACCACCACCTCGGGTGACTCGGTCAACTACACGAACTACAGCCCGTACTACTACTTCACCTTCACGAAGTGATGCCGATGAAAAAGCTCCGAGCTGCCCTGACCGCCGTCGCGGTCGCCTGCGGCACCGCCGTCCTCGCCGTCATCGCCGGTCCGAGCCCCGCCGTGGCCGGCCCGCCCGCGCTCAGCGGCGATGTCGCCCTTCCCTTCGACGTCGTGACCGACATGGCCGTCGACCCGGTGCGCAAGCGCATCGTGATCAGTGACGCGGACGAAGGCCGGCTGCACTGGCTGTCGTACTTCGGCGGTGTGCAGAACGAATACGTCTGGCTCCGGCCGGGCGTGACCGGCCTGGCGTTCTCGCCCGACTACGCGACCCTGTACGTGACGATGGCCTGGGGCGAGATCGAGGCCTTCGACGCGGCGACCCGCGAGGCGAAGGGCACGTGGTCCGTGGGCGGCAACCGGCGCCCGCTCACCGCCACGGTGGCCGGCGGCAAACTATGGTTCGGCTACTCCACCGGCGACAGCACGTCCGCCGGCGGCTTCGGCACCCTCGACACGGCCACCGGAAAGGTGACGCTGCACGACTCGACGGTCGACGGCATCTCCTTCCACAACGCGCCCAAGGTGAGCACGCCCGCGGACGACCCGGGCACCCTGGTCGTCGCCGACACCTCGGACGTCGCCGAGACCAGCGGCAACGTCGCCGTCTACGACGTCTCCAGCGGCATCGGGGTCCTGAAGGGCAAGGGCAAGTTCAGCGACGGCCTGCTCCGCGCGGCGGTGCCCAGCGCCGACGGCTCCTCGCTGATCGGCTTCGGCAACGGCTGCCCGATCTGGAAAGCGCCGGCCACCAACCCGGCCAAGCGGACGCCCGCGTTCAACAACGGCATCTGCCGCCCGTCCGCGGTGTCGGTCAACACCGACGGCCGGGTCGCGTTCGGATATCGCAACACCGACGGCACGTCCGACATCGCGATCTCCCCGGCCGGCAGCGAGCTTCCGGCCGAGCAGCTCGTCGTCCCGAACAACGACGAGATCGAGCGCATCGCCTGGGAGCCGGGCGGTGACCGGCTCTTCGCCCTGAGCCGCACCACGAAGCCGGGCTACACCGAGCTCCGGTTCTGGCCGATCCACGGTTCCGAGCCGGCCTACGCGCCGATCACGATCAACGCGCCGAAGACGGGCGCCCTGGACACCAACCTGACGATCACCGGCACGGTCGGCGTGCCCGGGGCCAGCGTCTGGCTCGGCTCGACCAGCCTCGGCAACGCCAAGCCCTGGAGCTCCCCCTGGGCTCTGGCCGACGCGGAGGGCCGGTTCACTATCACGACGAAGCCCTCCTACGGCGGCCCGGTCACCTACACCGTCACCTATCAGGGCAACGACACATATGCGCCGAGCTCGGCCTCGGCGACAACCGAGGTC
The DNA here is from genome assembly GCF_042899005.1 of Actinoplanes sp. NPDC000266. Taxonomy (NCBI): domain Bacteria; kingdom Bacillati; phylum Actinomycetota; class Actinomycetes; order Micromonosporales; family Micromonosporaceae; genus Actinoplanes; species Actinoplanes sp. NPDC000266. The sequence continues at coordinate 204,932 of NZ_JBIAZI010000009.1, read as the reverse complement.
ACCCGCAACCCGACTTCGCTCGCGTTGAGCCACAACAACACCACCTACGCGTACGGAACCACGGTCACCGTCCTGGCCCACCTCGGCTCGACCTACGCCAACCGGGCCGTGCAGTTCTGGGCCGACCCGTACGGCACCGAGCCCGCGCGCCTGCTGCGCTACACCAACGTCGACGCCAAGGGCAACCTGACCGCCTCGCTCAAGCTGACCCGCACCACCGCCATCCAGGTCAAGTTCCTCGGTGACGCCAGGAACGCGCCGGCCTCGGCCCGCTCGGTCATCAACACCCGCGCGTCGGTCACTCTGCAACCGTCGCGGCAGTACAAGGCCGCCAAGATCGGCACGGTGCCCTACCGCTACTACCACGCGAACGTGCACCCCTACTTCTTGACGACCATCAACCCGTACGCCGGTCGCAAGCAGCGGTTGACCTTGGAGACCTTCACCGCCGGCAAGTGGAAGGTCTGGCGCGTGCTCGACCTGCCCCTGAACTCGGCCGGCCAGTCGGCCTTCACGCTCACCGGCACCCACCCTGTGGGCGCCAAATACCGCGCCCGGGCCGGCTACCTCACCACGACGTCGGGTGACTCGGTCAACTACACGAACTACAGCCCGTACTACTACTTCACCTTCACGAAGTGATGCGCATGCTCAAGATCAGAGCCACCCTCACGGCCGCGGCGGTCGCCTGCACCGCCGCCGTCTCCGTCGCCGGGCCGGCCGCCGCCGCGGCCGCCGGACCTGTCACGCTCAGCAACGGTGTCCTCCTGCCGGTGAACGCGGTGACCGACGCCGCCGTCGACCCGGTGCACAAGCGGGTCCTGGTCACCGACGCCGGCACCGGAACGCTGCACTCGCTGTCCTACTTCGGCGGGGCGCAGCGGTCGGCGACGATCGGCACCAACGACGGGCTGGCGTTCTCGCCCGACTACAAGACCGTCTACGCCTCGATGGGCGGCAAGCACCGGATCAGCGCCCTCGACCCGGTGACCCTGACCGAGTCGCGCGTCTACGACCTGGACGAGAAGGTGCAGCCGAGCGCGCTCGCGATGGCCGGCGGCAAGGTCTGGTTCGCCTACGAGGGCGGCATGGGCTCGCTCGACCCGGCCACCGGGGTGTCGGCGCTCTACGACCTCGACAACGAGGCCTGGGTCGCCGCCAAGCTCGTCACCTCACAGAACACCCTGGTCATCGCCAACGCGTGGCGCTACTCGGTGGGCAACGGCGACCTTTCCGTCTACGACGTGTCGAGCGGTGAGGCGGTTCTGAAGACCAAGAGCCGGTTCGGCGACGGCACGCTGCGCGACGTCGCGCTCACCCCGGACGGCTCCGAGCTGGTCGGCTTCGGCGACGGCTGCGCCATCTGGAAGGCGCCGATCACCGATCCGGCGGCCAGGACCGTCACCGACAACAACGGCATCTGCCGCCCGCAGGCGGTCGACATCAACACCGACGGCCGGGTGGCCTTCGGCTACGGCAACCAGAGCAGCACCGCCGACATCACGACCTCCTCGGGCGAACAGTTCACGCTCAACCGGCCCGACCACGTCTGGCAGGTCGCCTGGGAGCCGGGCGGCAACCGCCTCTTCGCCTTCGGCAACTCGGGCAAGGACTGGCGGTTCTGGCCGATCCACGGCTCCACGCCCCAGCCCGCGGTCATGACGGCGGACATCCCGGCCACGGTCCTGCCCGGTGGCCTGGTGCAGATCAACGGCACGCTGGACAAGCCGGGCGTGGTCACGCTCACCCGCGACTACGCGAACTCGCCGACCGAGAAGCAGCAGGTGGACCGGGTCACGGTCAAGGCTCCCGGCAAGTTCTACCTGTTCGATCATCCGCCGTCCGACGGCCCGGTCACCTACACGGTCTCCTATCTCGGCACCGACACCATCGGGCCGGTGACCACCTCGGCCATCACCACGGTCGGCCTGCCCACGCCGGCTCTGACCGTGAGCCCCACCAACACCATCAGCACGTACGGCACGACGGTCACCGTCACGGCCCACCTCGGCGCCACCTACACCAACCGGGCGGTGCAGATCTGGGCCGACCCGTACGGCACCGAGCCCGAGCGGCTGCTGCGCTGGACCAACGTGGACGCCAAGGGCAATCTGACCGCGTCGCTGAAACTGACCCGCACCACCGCGGTGCAGGTCAGGTACACCGGCGACACGCGGACCAAGCCGGCCTCGGCCCGGTCCGTGCTCCAGACGAGGGCCTCTGTCGCCCTGCAGCCCGCACGGGAGTACAAGGCAGCGAAGATCGGCACGGTGCCGTACCGCTTCTACCACGCGAACGTGCACCCGTACTTCCTGACGACGATCAACCCGTACGCCGGTCGCAAGCAGCGTTTGACCCTCGAGGTCTTCTCGGGCGGCACGTGGAAGGTCTGGCGCGTCCTCGACTTGCCCCTGAACTCGGCCGGCCAGTCGGCCTTCACGCTGACCGGCGCCCACCCCGTGGGCGCGAAATACCGCGCCCGGGCCGGCTACCTGACCACCACGTCGGGCGACTCGGTCAACTACACGAACTACAGCCCGTACTACTACTTCACTTTCACCAAGTGACGGGGGACCACATGCACAAACTTCGAGCGGCTCTCACGGCGGTCGCGGTGGCGGGAACCGCCGCGGTCACCGTCGCCGTCGGCGCCGGATCCGCAGCCGCGGCGGCGGCCCCGACCGCACTCGGGCAAGGCGCCTACGTGCCGACCAGCGGGCTGGGCGGAATGGTCGTCGACCCACTGCACAAGCGGGTCCTGGTCACCGAGCCCGCGACCGGCTCGCTGTTCTCGCTGTCGTACTTCGGCGGGGTGCAGAAGCAGGTCCCGGCCGGCTGGAACGCGACCGGGCTGGCTGTCTCACCCGACTATTCGACGGTCTACGTCGCCTCTCCCGACGACCACAAGATCACCGCCTTCGACGCGGCGACGCTGAGCCCTCGGCGCACCTATGTCCTGGACGAGGCCGTGTGGCCACGTCAGCTCGCCGTGACCAGCGGCAAGATCTGGATGAGCTACGACGGCGGCATGGGCTCCGTCGACCCGGCCAGCGGCGAGACGGTCCTCCACGACCTCAACTTCGAATTCGACGGCACTCTGAATCCCCAGCTGCGCACCGCGCCGGGCGCTCCGGGAACCCTGGTCGTCTTCAGCGCCTGGCGTTACTCCCCGGGCAACGGCGACGTCGCCGTCTATGACGTGTCGAGTGGCGCGGCGGTCCTGAAGACCAAGAGCCGCTTCGGCGACGGCACACTCCGGGACGCCGCGCTCACCCCGGACGGCTCCACCCTGATCGGCTTCGGCGACGGCTGCCCGATCTGGAAGGCGCCGATCACCGACCCGGCCGCCAAGACCACCGCCTACGACAACGGCATCTGCCGGCCGCAGTCGGTCGACATCAACACCGACGGCCGGGTGGCGTTCGGTTACGGCAACCAGGACGGCACCGCCGACGTCACGATCTCGCCGGCCGGCTCGCAGGCCGTGGCCGAGCAGTTCGCGGTCGACGCCCGCCAGGCGATCTGGTGGACCGCCTGGGAACCGGGTGGCAACCGGCTCTTCGCGATCGGCAATGTCGGCGAGGAGTGGCGGTTCCACGCGATCCACGGTTCCACGCCGGTCGGCAGCACCATCACTCTGAGCGCCCCGGCCATTGCCGCGCCCGGAAGCCCCATCCAGTTCACCGGCAAGGTCAGCCAGCCCGGGGCGCGAGTCGAGCTCTACGTCGATTCGAACGCGCCGGGTAACAAGCAGCTCGTGGCCACCGCCACCGCCAACGCGTCCGGGCAGTTCACGCTGGTCGACAAGCGCCCCGAGCCGTTCATCTACGACTACACCGTCGTCTACGCCGGGACCGACTCGATCGCTCCGGCCTCGGCCTCGGCGACCGTCACGGTGCAGAGGACTCCCGCCCTCACGCTGAGCCACAACAACACGGTCAACAACTACGGCTCGACGGTCACCCTGACCGCGCACCTCGGCACGACGGGCGGCAACCGGTCGCTGCAGATCTGGGCCGACCCGTACGGCACCGAGCCGCAGCGGCTGCTGCGCTGGGCCAACGCGGACGCCAAGGGCAACCTCACCACCTCGCTGAAGCTGACCCGCACCACAGCGGTCCAGGTCAAGTTCACCGGCGACAGCCAGTACGCCGCGACGTCGGCCCGCTCGGTGCTCAACACAAAGGTCGCCCTCAACCTGACGCCCTCACGGCAGTACAAGGCCGCCAAGATCGGCACGGTGCCCTACCGCTTCTACCACGCGAACGTGCACCCGTACTTCCTGACGACCATGACCCCGTACCCGGGCCGCAAGCAGCGTCTGGTCCTCGACGTCTACTCGGGCGGCGCGTGGAAGCCGTGGCGCGTGCTGTATCTGCCGCTCAGCTCGGCCGGACAGTCCGCCTTCACCCTGACCGGCACCCACCCGGTCGGCGCCAAGTACCGGGCCCGCGCCGACTACGTCACCACCTCGTCGGGTGACTCGGTCAACTACACGACCATCGGGTCGTACTACTACTTCACCTTCACGAAGTAGCGGCCCACGGGCCATCAGGGTCGAGCCGCCGGAGCACCTCGAGGAGCTCCGGCGGCTCGACCCTTTCCGTCGTGGTGAGCAGGTCGGTCCAGGCGATCCAGGCGTGGCGGTCGAGGTCGGTCTGTTCGTAGTCCAGGAGGCCGTCACGGCGTACGGCCGGCTCGTGGGTGTCGAACCTCGCCATGAACCACTGCTCGGGGCCGACGTAGCGGCGGCCCTTCCAGCGGGTGTCGCGGTGGACGTCGAGGCCGGGGCCGTCGACCTCGGCCGTCAGGCCGGTCTCCTCCAGCAGCTCGCGCCGGGCCGTCTCGGCCGGTGTCTCACCGGGCTCGATGCCGCCGCCGGGCGGCTCCCAGAGGTACGAGCCGTCGTGCGGGTCCCGCCAGTGCATCAAAAGGATCCGGCCGCCCGCGTCGACACAGACGACGCGAGCGGCCGGACGGAACGGCGCTATCTCCACACAGGGGACGTTACTTGGTGACCTTCACCGAGGACGTCCGCGGCGCGGAGGAGTTGCCCGCCTTGTCGGTCGCCCAGTAGGTGACCTTCAGCGTGCCCTTGGCCACGCCCTTGACCGGAACGCTCCAGAGGACGCCCGCGGTCAGGGTGCTGTCGGCCAGCACCTTGGCCTTGCCGGTGGCCTGGGCCTGCGACGCCGCCTTGACCCACTTGGCGCCGTCGTAGAAGTACCAGCCGCCCGAGCGCTCCTGGATCAGCTTCACCTGCACCTTGGCCACGCCCAGACCGCGGTCGGCGGCGAGGCCGGAGACCTTGTCCCAGGACGACGCCCGGTCGGCGCGGAACGGCACGATCAGCGAGGCCGCCGGGGCGATGGTGTCCACCGTGACCTTGACCGAGCCGGCCGCCGCCGGGGTGCCGGCGCCCGCCGCGTTCCACGGCGTGACCGTCACCTTGAAGGTGCCGCCCTTGGCGTAGGTGTGCTTCACGACCGCGCCCTTGGCGGGAACGGTGGCCGTGGCCCCGTCACCCCAGGCGACGACGAGCTTGGCCGCGCCGTTCACCTGGCCGACGGCGAGCGAGGCCGACTGACCGGCCCAGATCGACGACGGCGCGAGCACGTTGCGGCCCGCGGGCTGTGCCGACACCTTGACCGTGGGCGCGCCCATGAACGTGGCCGCGGCGCTGTTGCCCGCCTCGTCCGTCAGCGCCACCGACACGGTGTACGTGCCCGCCTGGGCGTACTTGTGGGTCGCGGTCGTCGTGCCGGCGGCCAGGGTCTCCGGCGCGCTGCCGTCGCCCCAGGTGACCACCCGCTTGATCCCGGCCACGGCGCTGACGTCGTCGCTGACCTCGATCTGGGTCAGCGTCGCCGACTGACCGGGCCAGAGGGCGACGGCTGCCCCGTTGAGGGCGAACCGGCCCGTGGGCGCGGTGCCGTCGAGCACACCCGCGGTGGAGCGCGGCTTCGGGTCGGCGGTGATCGGCGTGTACTTGGCGAAGTAGTTGACCAGCATGGTGAGGTCGTTGTCGCCGGTGGTCACCTTGTCGTCGCCCAGGGCCAGGCTGGCGAAGTTGTCGCCGCCCGCCGCGAGGAACGAGTTGCTGGTGACCCGGTACTCGCCGAGCGGGTCGATCGTGACGCCGTTGAGCTTCAGGGTCGAGGCGATGATCCGCGAGCCCTGCGGCTGGTTCACGTCGTAGGAGTAGGTGAGCCCCTTCGACACACCCAGGTGCAGCACCGGGCGGGACGCCCCGGCCGGCTGCCACTGCTCCTCCAGCACCTGCTTGATCTCTTTGCCGGTGAGCGTCTGGGTGACGACGTCGTTGGCGAACGGCTGGACCGAGAACGCGGCCGAGTAGGTGACCGTGCCGTCGGTGCCGTACTTGAGGTCGGCCCGCAGACCGCCCGGGTTCATGAAGGCGATCTGCGCTCCACCCCGGCCCGGCGCGCTGGTCTGGTCGAGCTGGACGTCGGCGATGAAGTTGCCGAGCACCGACTCGGCGCCCCGGTCCTCGGCGTTCGCGCTGGTGTAGGCGCGGTTGATGTCCGCCGTGATCTTGCCGAGCGGCTGCTTGCCGAGCTCCTCCGCGGTCACCTTGGCCTTGGCCACGATGTCGGCGACGGCGGTGTCGGCCGGATATCCGGCGACGTTGAGCAGCTCGGCCGTCGACTTGGTGACCGACTTGGTGGCCGGGTCGTAGGTCAGCACGGCCTTGCCGAGCTTGAGGCCGTAGTCCTCGGCCTGGATGACCGGACGGGTCCGGTCGGTGCCGGGAACCGGGACCTCGAAGGCGTACGGCTGGTGGGTGTGACCGCTGAAGATGACGTCGATGTTCGCGTCGACCTTGGTGAAGTTCCCGAAGACCGGGTCGTTCTGCAGCGCCTCGGCCGAACCGATGTTCTCGGTGGCCGCGCCCTCGTGGGCGAGCAGCACGAGCACGTCGGCCTCGCCGTTCGCCTCGTTGCCGTCGGAGAGCTGCTGGGCCAGCGTGTTCGCCTCGGCCACCGGGTCGTGGAACTCCACGCCGGCGATGCCGTCCGGGCTGACCAGCGACTTGGTCTGCTCGGTGACCACACCGATGTAGCCGACCTTGACGCCACCGACCGTCTGCACGCTGTAGCCGGGCAGGACCCGCTGGCCGTCCTTGTAGACGTTCGCGGCCAGGTACGGGAAGTTCGCCCGGTCCTCGACGCGGCCCTGGAGGTCGGCCAGGCCCTTGTCGAACTCGTGGTTGCCGACCGCCGAGACGGCCAGGCCGCCCGCGTTCAGGGCGTCGATCGTCGGGTTGTCGCCGTCGATGGCCGAGATGAAGGTGGACGCGCCGATGTTGTCACCGGCCGACACCCACGCGGTGTTCGGGTTCTGCGCGCGCAGGGCGTTGACCATGCCGACCAGCTGGGCGGCGCCGCCGTTTCCGGCGGTCGGCTGCTCGAGCCGGCCGTGGAAGTCGTTGACGCTCAGCAGCTGGAGATCGACCGGCCCACTCGTGGTCTTGAGGCCGATCACGACCGGGTCGTGGTCGCTCGCGCGGTACGGGTCCGGGGCGTAGAACGGCGCGTAGCCGTCGTACTCGTACGCGAAGGACTCACCCGAGTTGATGTTCCAGATGTCGACGCCGGTGACCCGCTTGGCCATGGCGCCCGTGGCGAGCGCGTGGTCGAGCGAGCCCGACTCGCCGCTGAAGACGTACGACGACTTGTCCGGCGCGTGCGTGGTGTGCAGATCGCTGTAGCCGGCGTCGTACAGGGCCTGCATCGGGTCTTCCCGCGTGTACGCGTTGAAGTCGCCCAGCAGCAGCACCTCGTCGCTGCCGCTGGAGGTCTTCAGCCCGTCGACGAAGGTGGCCAGCGCCTTCGCCTGCCGGACCCGGTCGCCGTTGTACGCGCCCTGACCGTCACCGGTGTCGGCGTTGTCGCCGGTCGGCGCGACCGACGCGCTCTTCGACTTGAGGTGGTTGGCGACCACGGTGAAGGTCGCCGAGCCGGCCGTGAAGGTCTGCGCGATCGGCTCCCGGGCGTTGGCCCACACCGTCTCGTCGCTCAGCGACCGGGACGCGCCCTTGGTCGCCACCTTGGCCGGCTTGAAGATGATGGCCGTGGTGATGAAGTCCTGCTCGGCCGCGCTCGGCAGCTCGGCCGGCGAGCGCACGTAGTCCCACGTGCCCGCGCCGTCGACCTCGTTGAGCGCACCGACCAGGGTCTTCAGCGCCACCTGAGGATCGTTCGGCTCGAAGCGGACCGAATTCTCGATCTCCATGAGCGCGACCACGTCGGCGTCGAGCGCCGTGATGGCCGAGACGATCTTGGTCTGCTGCTTGGCCAGCGCCGCCGCGTCGGTGGCGCCCCGGGCCTCGCCACCGAAGTGGACGAAGTAGTTCAGGACGTTGAAGCTGGCGACCTTGATGTCACCGCCGACAGGGGCGGGAGCGGTCGTACGCGGGTTGGTGTCCTTGAACGTCGTCCGCGCGGCGGCCGGCGTGTCCGCGTCGACCGGGGTGGCCGGCTGGAGGCGCCAGTCGTTGAGGCTGTAACCCAGCACCGCCGGGCCGAACTTCTCCACGCTGTCGCCGACCCGGACCGGGTCGTCCTTGCCCAGGTACGGCGGCGGAAGCGCGGCGCTCGACAGGTTGGTGGTCCTACCGTCGTCGAGCAGGATGCGGGCGGCCTTGTTGTCGGCCTTCACCTTGGCGTTGGCGTCGGTGCCGGGCCGGGCGACGTCGGTCGGCACGCGGGCCGGCTTGTCGCCGGCGGCCAGGATGACCTCGCCGTAGCGGTTGGTGTTGTAGACGTCGGAGACCGTGAACGTGCCGACCGGGGCGACCAGCATGCCCTCGGCCGACTCGCGGGCCGCGTCGTCCAGCGGCAGGCTCAGCGCGACCGGCGACGGCAGCGGCGCGTTGCTCGCGCACACCTGCACGTCGGCCTTGGCCGCGGTGGTGATCTCGGTCAGCCCGTTGAACTCGCTGACCGTGCCGGTCACCCGCACCTTGTCACCCACGGCGACCGCCGGGTGGAGCGCGGTGTTGGTGGTGAAGTAGGCGAAGATCGCGTCCGAGGCGACGCCGGCCTTGACCTCACGGTCGCCGCCGCTGCCGGCGGTCTGGATGTAGACGCCGTTGTAGCCGCCGGTGCGGTGGTCGGCGGTGACCACGCCCTCGACGGTCACCTTGCTGCCGGGCAGCGTGGTCGCCGTGCCGGTGCCCTGCACCTCGGCGATCGTGTTGGTGACGTCGGTGGTGCAGCCGGGCTGCGGCTCCTCCGGCTCCTCGGGCGTGGTCCCGTTCGCCGCGCCGAATGAGCTGACGGCGGGCGCCTGCCACTTGCCGTCGACCTTCTGCAGCGACTGCCCGATCGGGGTCGACGCGGTCTCGGCGACGCCGATGTCGACGCTGGTCTGCCCGGCGGCGGGACCGCTGGCGGCGGTCATCGTGCCCTCGTAGGAGAGGAACTCAGCAACCGAGCCGTCCGGCTTGACCAGGGCGACGCCGTCGGGGGCGCCGTTCTGAACGCCGTCGACGGGGTAGCTCTGGACGACCAGGCCGGCGCCGCTGAGCGTCGCTGTGTTGTAGACGGCGTTGTTGGAGCCGTTGTAGAGGGCGATCTGCCAGCCGCTGAGGTCGAATCCGGCCGGGGCCTGGATCTCGATCGCCTCACCGCTGTCAACGCCGACGTTGTCGTAGTGGATCTCACTGATGAACGGCGTCGCGTCGGCTGCGACGGCCGGGCCCGCCAGGGTGAGCCCGAGGGCGACGGCCAGAGCGGCGGCGCCTGTTGAGCGCAGCACCAGCCCCGGTTTGCGTGTATATCGACGCATAGAGAATTATCCTCCGATGGACGTGATCCGCCGGAGATTATTGATCGTGAATGACGACCGATTCTCTTTCAGGTAACGAATAGGCGTTTTCGCAGGTAAAAGCCGAGCCCCGCTTCGCGCGCGGCGAAACGGGGCTCGGGCCTTCTTAACGATCCTTAATGGATCAGAACGGGCGCGTCGACGGCACCTTCGCCGCTCTCGTCCTTCGTGATGCGCTTCTTCGGCAGGAACGCGATCGGGATCAGCGTGGCCACCGTCAACAGGAAGCCGACCCAGAACGTGGTGGCGAACGAGTCGGCCGCCCACTGAAGGCCGCGCTGGAAGATCTCCGGCGGCAGCGGGATCTGCGCGCCCTGCTGCACGGCGATGGCCGCGCCGGCCTCGGTGATCGGCTCACCGTTGTTCGGGTTGGTCAGGCCGGGGATCTCGGCCGAGCCGTTGAGCTGGCTGGTCAGGATCACCGACATGATCGCGGTGCCGATCGAGCCGCCGATCTGCTGGAGGATGTTGACCAGCGTGGAACCGCGGGCCACCTCGGAGTGCGACAGCGTCCGCAGCGCCGACGTCATGATCGGCATCATCGTGCCGCCCATGCCGAGGCCCATCACGAACAGCGAGCCGCACAGCAGCAGGTACGACGTGTCGGTGCCGACCTGGGTGAAGGTGAAGAAGCCGGCGGCGATCAGCGCCATCGCGAACGGCACCGTGCGGCCCACCGGGATCTTGTCGGCCAGCATGCCGGCGATCGGCATGGTCAGCATCGCGCCCAGGCCCTGCGGGGCCATGAGCAGACCGGCGTTGAGCGTCGACTCACCGCGCACCTGGAGGAAGTAGCTCGGGAAGAGCAGACCGGCGCCCATGAACGCGATGACGAAGACGAACAGCGACAGCGTCGCGATCGTCAGGCTGCGGTTGCGGAACAGCCGCAGGTCGAGCAGCGGGTGGCGCGGCTTGAACGAGTAGAAGACGAAGCCGATCACCAGCAGCGCGCCGACCAGCATGGTCACCCACACCTTGGTGGCGGTGATGGTGCCGGTCTCCGGGAGCGACGAGACGCCGTACAGGAAAAGCGCCAGACCCGGCGAGAGCATCAGCATGCCGACGAAGTCGAAGGACTCGGACGGGTGCGGCTCGTCCTTGGGCAACACGACGAACGCATAGACCAGCGCGGCCGCGCCGATCGGGATGTTGATCAGGAAGACCCAGTGCCAGCTCGCGATGTCGATCAGCCAGCCGCCGAGGATCGGGCCGCCGATCGGGCCGAGCAGCATCGGAACGCCCAGCACGGCCATCAGCCGGCCGATCCGATCCGGACCGGCCGCCCGGGTCATGATCGTCATGCCGATCGGCATCAGCATGCCGCCGCCGAGGCCCTGCAGCACGCGGTAGGCGACCAACTGCTCGATCGACCCGGCGGTAGCGCAGAGCGCCGAACCGAGCGTGAAGAGCAGCAGCGCCATCATGTAGAGCCGCTTGGTGCCGAACCGGTCGGCGGCCCAGCCGCTGAGCGGGATCACGGTGGCCAGGGCCAGCGTGTACCCCGTCATGGTCCACGCGACCTCGGCGTACGTCGCGTCGAACTCGGTCTGGAAGGTGGGCAGCGCGACGCTGACCACGGTGATGTCGAGAATCGACATGATCGCGCCGAGGACCACCACACCGGCGATCTTCAAAACGTGCGCGTCCAGTTTGTTGGGTGGCGCGGCGGCTTGTTCTGTCACGGGAACTCCAAAGGGCTTCCGGCATCGACGCGCCCGCAGGTCAGAAGGGCCGCGCGCGCTGAGCAGACGGCGATAGTTGCATTACACACCGATCGCTCGCATCAGGTTTTCAGCTTGTCAGCCTTCTGCCAGTCACCTGGGCGGGTGGCTGAGAACCTGCGGAAACGTCCCTGCTCAGCGTATTGATCAACCTGAGAGCCGTGTCGAACGTCACTTCGCCACAGTGACCGCTTTCGTGGTCGACCGGCCGTCGTTGTAGCCGGCCTTACGGGCGACGACCGTGACGGTGACCTTTTTGCCGCGCATGCCGGAGGTCAGCTTGAGCGTACGGACGGAGCCGTTCTGGATGAGCTTGCCGTTCAGCCGCCACTCGTAGCGGTACGAATCCGGCTTGAGATTCCAGGCGCCGGGGTCGGCGGTCAGCGTGCGGCCCACCTTCGCGGTACCGGTGATCTTCGGGAGCCGGACGGTCGGGGCCGGCGCGTGGCCCTTGGCCACGGCGGCGGTGGCGGCCGAGCCGGCCCGGGTCAGCGTGTAGCCCGGTCGGGCGGCGGCTACGACCACGGTGAGCCGCTTGCCGAGAAGCGAGGCCGGGATGACGTACGAGGCCCCGGTCGCCCCCTTGATCGCGACGCCGTTCGCCATCCACTGGTACGCGTAGGCGGTCGGCGCCGGCGTCCACGTGCCGGTGGTGAGCCGGACCGTGCCGCCGACCGCGACCGTGCCGGTGATCGTGGGCGCCTTGGTCGCGCGCATGGCCGGCGGCGCGGTGATCGTGAAGGCGGCGGCCCGCACGACCGGCTGCTGCCCGGAGCCGTACGGCCGGATCGTGATTGTCGCCTTGCCGAGCGCCGCGCCGGCCAGGTTCACGTCGACCGTCGTCCGCTTGCCGTCGAGCGCCGTGCTCAGGACCGTGCCGATGATCGTCTTGCCGCCGGCCGGCGTCACCTCGACGACGTCCTTCGCCCGCAGCTGGGCGCCGGTGAGGGTCAGGGTGCGTAGGCCGCCGGCGGCCACCGAGGCCGGCGCCACCGCGGTGACCGTGACGGCGGCCGGGGCGACGTCGAAGAAGTAGGACGCGATGCTCGACGCGTAGCCCTTGGCGTCGTAGCCGCGGACGTTGATCAGGTGCCGCCCGGTCGTGGCCGGCGTCCAGGCCGGCGTGGTGGCCTTGCCGTCATCGGTGAAGGAGGGCAGTTTGACGTACCCCGTGCTGTCGATGGAGTACTCGTAGCGGACCGTGCCCGGCAGTCGCGGGGTGAACGTGAAGGTGCCGGGCGCGAGCCGGCCCGTGCCGGTCGCCGGGAAGTCGGCCGACGTGATCCGGGGCGCGTCCGTGACCGTCCAGCTGTCGCCGCCGGTCTCGGTCACGGCGTTCCGGCTGTACGCGACGAAGGTGATGGTGTGGTTGCCCCGCTTGACCGGGGTGTACTGGAACCGGACGCTGCCATCGGCCTCCGGCGCGACGTTCTGTGCGACCGTCTCGTCGCCGTTGACCTGCACGACCCAGTTCACGACGCCGGGCATCCGGGTCCGGGCGGTGAAGGTGGCCACCTCACCCAGCGAGTCGCCGCCGGTGCGGGTGTTCGTCGGTGTCGCCGTGTCGACCCGGAGGGACTGGAATCGCGGCACGGACAGGGTGCCGTCGGCACTACGGCTCTGGATCCGCAGCCCGTCGATGTTGCGGTCGGCGAGGGTGGGGATCCAGGTGATCTCGGCGGTTCCGTCGGCGCGGGCCGGGACGGTGACCTTCTGGACGGGCCGCGGGAAGAGACCGCCGTCCTCGGGCCAATAGAGGTACGCCTCGACGTTCTCCGCCCGGGGCGCCGCCTCGAGCTTGACCGGCGTTCCCACGATCATCTCCCCGGACGGGCCGGTGACGATCGGGCCGTCGTCGACCACGAAGGAGTAGTCCCGCGACGGCGACTGCACCCCGTCGCGGCCCACGCCCCGGACGGTCAGGGTCTGCTCACCCGAGCGGGTTGGCGCGATCATCACGGTCGCCTTGCCGGACGCGTCGGCCGGCGCCGTCCCCGACGGCCCACCCTCGTCGATCGACCACTCGAACGACGCCGTGTCGCCTGCGGTGCCGCTGAACTGGAACTCGCCCGGCGTGCCGACGGTGAAGTCGAGCTTCGGGTAGGACTCGGGATAGTCGGCCGAAAAGATCGAGGGCCGGGTCTCCCGGACCCAGAACGCCCGGTCGGCGAACTGGGAGAGGTTTCCCGCGCGATCCACCGCGTAGACGGTGATCGAGTGGTAGCTCGCCACCTTCGGCGCCCAGGTGACGGTCAGTGGCGCTCCGAGCCGTTCGGCGGGAGCATCGACCCAGGGCCCGCCCTCCGGGGTCTCCCCGGCATAGAAACGGTACCGATAGGCGACGACATCGCCGGTGGTCGGCGTGAAGGTAAAGGTTCCGGGCACACCGATGGCGCCGCGCAGCGTGGTGTCGCCGTCCAAATATTCCGGCGACGTGACGACCGGCTCGGTGCCGCCCACCCGGTCGACCGTGAAGTAGCAGGTGTCGCTCCACCCCGAGGCGCCCGAGCCGTCGAGAAGACGCACCCGCCAGGCGTACGTGACGCCGTCGAGCTGCTTCCCTTCGTCCTCTAGCTGAACGTACGCCCCCTGGCCGCCCGCAACCGCACCGCGCAGCCATTGCTGGCGCTCGTCCGGCCGCGCGACATCCCAGACCTGGAAGTCGGCCTGTGCACCCTCGCCCGCCTCGGCGACGGCTCCGGTCAACACGACCGCCTGGGCGTCGTTGAGCCGCGCCGGGCTCAGGTAGGGCCCGGGGGCCTCGGAAGCGCAGCTCTGCCCCGCTGTCCGCAACCCGGTCGGCGCACCCACCGCCGCCTGCGCCGGCCCGGCACTCACGCCGACCGCCGTACCGCAGGCCAGCGCGCTGACCGCCGCCGAAGCCACCAACCGACGAACGCCCACGATGGACCCTCTCCCCCGATGTGAAGATCGACATCATAGAACGGAACCGTCCCGACGCAACGCCCCGGACAATGCGCGCATGTCGATGCATGAGATCGAGGATCTCGTTCACCTCTCGGTGGTGGCCCTGGACCGGCACCATCCGGCCGAGGACGGGCGGGTCCGGGACTGGCTCGTCGCTCTGTACGAGTTCCAGCGCGGGTTCGACTGCTCCCATACGCAGGGGCGGGTCGAGGACATCCTGATCCGGCGGAGGCACACCTACCGCTTTCCGGTCGGCGCGCATCCGGACCACGACGGGATCACCGAGTTCACCGAGCTGAGTGAGACCGGCGACGAATACGTGGACCCGCCCTGGCTCTACTGCGAGGCGGGCAGCGCGCTGTGGCGGCGGATGGTCGACGACGAGCCGCCGCGCGAGGTCAAGCTGATCGACCTGGTCGTGGCGGTGGCCGAGGCGGCGGAGGCGCAGGGCGACGCCGAGCTGATCGCCGGCTGGTACGCGCTCGGCCATCAGACGCTGGTGGGCGGGGCGGTGTTCTCGGTCGAAGATCTGGCCGAGATGCCGGCGGTGGCGGCGCTGCGCGCAATCGTGGTGCGGACCGGCGCGATGGCGGTGGAGCTGCCTTCCGGCTACCGGCCGTCGGAGGAGGAGTTGGAGATGCTGGACGACGAGCTCGAGACCTGGTGGTACGCCGTCTCGGTCTCGGCGTAACAGCGACGGCACTCGCGTTCGAGCTGCACCTCGGCCAGCGGGACCAGCAGCTCCAGCGCCCGCCGATGATGGTCGAGCGCCTGTTCGAACCGGCCGGTCATCCGGAGCACGACGCCGAGATAGTTCAGGCACCACGCCTGGTTGTGCACCAGGTGGTGGTGCTCGGCGAGCGCGAGCGCCTCCCGTACGGGAAGTTCGGAGACCGTGGCCACGCCCAGGGTGACCAGGCCGGTGATCCTGGCCGGCCCCTCGGCCCGGTCGATCGATGCCCGGGCCAGCTCGGCCGCCTCGCCGGACCGCCCGAGCCGCAGCGTCACCCAGCCGTCGAAGGCCAGCGCCTGGGACAGCCCACTGCGGTTTCCGGTCTCTTCGAAAAGTGCCGTGGCCTGCCGGAAGTCCGCTTGCGCGGCCTCAAAATCCTCGAGATCCCGGTGTACGAGTCCACGCCGCAACGCCAGAGCGGCGGCCTGAGCTTCATCGTGCGGAGCGACATCCCTGTACGCGGCCAGCGCTTCCGGCAGCCGCCCGGCCGCGGCGTGCGCCCACCCGAGATCCGAGAGCGACGAAGCCCGCAGCTCATCACGTCCGAGCCGCCCGGCGGCATCAGCGGCGGCGGCAAGCATGCGCGTCTGGTCGTCGGTGCCGCGATGACGGAAGAACCACGGCCGCAGAGCCTGCGGCAGCCCGGCGACGATCTCGTCCGCGCCCAGGCGCACGGCCGCGTCGAAGCAGGCGACCAGATTGCCGTATTCGAGGTCGAGCCACAGGAGGTCGTGCTCTTCCGCTTGGCTCAGATAGTGAACAAGCACCCGGAGCACCGCGTCGTCCGTGTCGTGCTCACCCTCGAGATCGGCCGCGTACTGACGGATCAGATCGTGCATGCGGTAGCGGCCGGGCCTGACCTCTTGGACGAGATGCGCGTCGACCAGTTCCTCCAGCGAAGCGCCGGCCGGCCGGCCGATCAGCGCGCCGGCCGCCGCCGCGTCGAAGTCGGCACCGGGCATCACGCCGAGCAGGCGGAATGTGCGGCGCTGGCCATCATCGAGCTGCCTCAACGACATGCCAAAGGCGGCATCGAACCGGCTGGCGGTGTCGCGCATACGCTCGGCCAGCACAGCGACCGTCCACCCGGGACGATGCCGGAGCCGGGCCCCGGCCATGCGCAGAGCCAGCGGCAGGCCGCCACACTGCACCAGCACCTGCCCGACCCCGTCCTCGTCACCGTCGCTCCGGCCGGACGCCTCCCGGTCACCGTCGCCTCGGCCGGATGCCCGGTCGAACAGGGCGGCTGCGGTCTTGTCGTCCAGCGGCGCCAGTGACACCGGGGGGACCCCGTCCAGGCTGATCAGCCGGTTGCGGCTGGTGATCAGCCCGGCCGAGCGGCCGGCGCCCGGCAGCAGGGGGCGCACCTGGTCGGCGTCGGCCGCATTGTCGAGCACCACGAGCGCGCGCCGCCGGGAGAGCTCCGAACGCCAGAGGGCGGCGGCGTCGGCCGGGACGTGGGCGATGTCGAGGGCGGCGAGGAGGCGTACGAGGGCGGTCTGTGTGTCCAAAGGTTCTTGACCAGGGGTGAAGCCCTGCAGGTCGAGGTAGAGGCCGCCGTCGGGAAACTTCGCGGCCAGTCGATGCGCCACGTGCACGGCCAGGCTGGTCTTGCCGACCCCGGCCATGCCGTCGACGGTGACCGCCCCGGCGGTCCGCAGCAGTTCCTCGACCCGCGCCGCCTCGGCTTCGCGCCCGGTGAAGTCGAACAGGTCGGCCGGCAGATCGTTGCGGCGGGGCGCCGGCGCCGCGTCCGCCTCACCCGCGGCCGCCCACAGCGCTCGCAACGGGCGCGGATCACGGCCGGCCACGCGGCAGAGCGCGACCACGGCCTCCCACGGCGGCACGAGCTGCCCGGTCAGATAGCGCGAAAGCGACGAGCTGCTCAACTCGGCCCGGCGAGCGAGCGCGCGCAGGCTGAGACCGCTCAGCTCCTTGATCGACGCGAGCTGGGCGACCAGCTTCTCCCGCGGCCCCGCCACGCGGAACACCGTATCGTCCCGGCCCACGCCAACGGATCACTTCCGCGTCTGCCCAGCTCAGAGCCTTGCGCCTGTCCCATGGTGTCCCACGGCAGGCGTGCGGCCCCGGCCGTCGGTGGTCGGATTGCACCTGTCAGCACGAGGAAGCACAAGGAAGGAGGCGGCAATGACAACCGAGCGGATGCCGAGCCCCACCGTCCTGATCCCGGAGGCCGCGGCGGCCCTGGCGGCGATCGGCAAGGCGGTCGACGCCGTCGGCCTGGACGACCGGCTGCTGGCCCTCATCCGCCGCCATGCCCGGGCCGCCCCGCTCGCCGAGAAAGACCCGCTCACCGAGGAGGACCGGGCCGTGCTGGCTCTGGCCTCCTGCGTGATCAGTCCGGGCTCCGATCCGGTGCCGGATCAGGTCTGGGACCTCGCCGCCAAGCATTTCGACCAGCGGGAGCTGGCCGCCCTTCTTCTCACGATCACCATCACGAATGCCCTCGACCACATCTCGTCAGCCATAAGGAGCAAGTCATGACCAGCTTCACCACCGCCGAGCGGGACGCCATCAAGGACCGTGCCAAGGAACTCAAGCGGGGCGCCAAGGCCGACACCGAGCCCGACGTCCTGGCCAAGATCGCCGAGATGGCCGACGCCGACCGCGAGCAGGCCGAACAGCTCCATGCCGTGATCAAGGCCAACGCGCCCGAGCTCACCCCGAAGCTCTGGTACGGCATGCCGGCCTACTACCGCGCCGGCAAGATGGTCTGCTTCTTCCAGAGCCGGGCCAAGTTCAAGACCCGCTACGCCACCCTCGGCTTCAGCGACCACGCCACCCTGGACGACGGCGACATGTGGCCGGTGTACTTCGCCCTCCTCGAGGTCAACGAGGAGAAGATCGTCGACCTGCTGAAGCGGGCGCTCACTTCTTGACCCCGGCTTTGCGCCAGTCGAATTTCGGCGGCCACAGCGTCTGATCGTCCGCTGTGGCCCCGGCGAACTGCGTCTTGGCGTCGATCTTGGCGATGCTCAGGTCGGCGCCCTCGAGGTGAGCGCCGCGGAAGTCGGCGCCTCTCAGGTCGGTGTAATAGAACTTCGTCCGGCGGTCCACGAGCGTCCTGAAGGTGGCGCCGCGCAGATTCGCCCCGGCCAGGATGGTGTAGGAGAACTCGGCCCCGTCGAAGTTGGCACCCTCGAACGAGACTCCCTTGCCGTTCATCTGCCACAGGTGGATGCCGGTGAGCGTCGCACCCTCGAAACGGGCCTGGGTGACATCGGCCTTGTACAACGTGGCCCAGTCCAGGTGGGCCGACCGGAAATCACCGGTCAGCCGGGCCACGCGAAAGTCGGCCTCGGCCATCATCAGGTTCGGGCAGGGCACGCCGCCGAGCTGGGTGAGCGCGTCCTGGACGTCCGGCGCGCGATAGCCGAGCGGGGGCAACTTCGGGTCGTTGTACGGCTCGACGCGCGGGAAGGGCAGGAGATCGACCACGAAGTTCTGGAGTGCCGCACAACCTTCCGGGAGGCTGGCCGGAGCCTTCCGCGCGAGGTCGCCGATGGCCGCGACGGTGGCCCGCCGCTCCTCGGTCGAGTGGCTTTCGTCCAGTTGTGCTCGGAGAGCCCGCATCGCCACGACGGACGACTGGGGTGAGTCGCCGGCGCGCCAGGGCTGCCAGATCAGCGCGACCACCGCGAACAACGCCATCGCGGCGGCGACGATCGCGGTCCACTGCCGGGCCCGGCCGGCCCGCCGTGGTGGCTCGTCGGCCCCGGGCGGGGTCCACCGGTTCCGGACGATGGCGATCCGGTGGCCGTCACCGCGGCTGCGCTGCTCCGGCGCCGGACCGCCCCGTGAGCTGATCCGGTCCGCCACCTGCCGGAACAGGGTCTCCATGCTCAGCGCCCGGGGGCCGTTCGGCACGCCCTGGCGGATCGCCTCCAGCAGCGTGCCGGTGAAGACCGTGTATCTGGCGCCCGGGCGGGCCAGGGCCGGGCGGGAATCCGTGGTCGCGGTCATCACGTAGGTGCCCTCGATCGCCGTCTGCCCGGCCACCTCCTCGAGCAGGTCGGCCATGCCCATGTCCGCGGCGCCGCTGTAGCAGCAGTCGAGGATCACGACCTTTTTCGAGGCGCGGACGTCCGGCGAGCGCAACTCGTCGCGGATGTCGTCGAACCCCACCGTCCGATACAGATTCCTCTGGTCGCCGCTGGGCAGCACGAGCCGCAACTCGCCGGACGGGCGCAGCCCGTGACCCGCGTAGTAGACCAGCAGTGTTCCCGACGTCGACCTCGCCGCCCGGTGCACGGCGTCGAGGACCTCGCCGACGCTCTCGGGGTTGAGCACGATGTCGCAGTTGGCGGCCGGCAGACCCCAGACCCCGGGATCCATCAGCAGGCCGGCCAGGTCTTTCACGTTGTTCGCGACCGCCGGGAGCGGATGCATCCGCTTGTAGTCGCTGACCCCGATGAGAACGGCCCGGGACGTCTTCGGATCAGGGAGAACCGCTTCGCCGGGCGTCACGTGGGCTCTTCGGGGTCCTGCCGCGCGCGCAGAAACTCCTCGATCTCCGCGGCTGTGCTCTCGGTGGCGCCCTCGATCTCGAGCTTCGCCCCGTCGGGCCGGGTGATCGTCAGCCGTTCCGGCTTCCGGCGATTGTTCACGAAGCCCACCACCGACATCGCCAGGCTCGAGATGGCCACGGCGTGGGTCAGCACGAGATCGAGGACCTCGAGTCCGCCCATGTACTTCGGACTTCCCCGTCCCACCACTTCGGCGGCCAGCTCACGGTCGGCCGTCAGCCACGCGTACAGGTCGTCGATCTCGGCGACGTCCGTTGAGGAGATCTGCGCCAGCAACTCGGTCCTCCACACTCGACCAGGGAGATCAAGCTACTTCTGCCCGGTGATCGCTGGAAGTAATCGTTCGGGTACTCGGCGCGGGCGGGATGGCCGATGAAAAGAGCGCGAGTGGGCAGGACAGCCCGGAAGCCGCGCGAGGAGGGTGACCAACGACGGCCCGGGCCCGTCGAAGCGGGGCCTTTCGTGGATCCGTACAAAATGGGTCAGCTCTTGATGCAGCAGCCCTTGCAGACCTTGGGTTTGGGCAGCGTGAAGGCGAGGCAGCAGGTCTTGCGCTGGACCTCGAGCTTGCCGGTGGGGCCGGGGACCAGGTCGATCAGGCCGTCGACGCCGAGTGCGCGGTGCAGCAGCTCGATGTTGTCGGCGGACGGGCCGGGGATGACGTCGGCCGAGCGGAGGATGGCCTGGGCCACGCCGGAGCTCAGGGAGCCGAGCAGGGTGCGCTTGCCGAGGCGGACCCGGTCGTGGATGGCGTCGAGCAGCGGGGTCAGGTGGCTGTCGAGGAGCGCGGCGCGCAGCTCGGCGAGCAGGGCGTCCTCGTCGGCCACGACACGGACCTGCGGGAGGCCGGCGATGGCGATCGGGTCGCCCGGAAGGACCGCGATGGGCGTTTCGGCGCGCAGGCCGAGGGTCACCAGCGGGCGTTCGTCGTTGAAGTGCACGAGGACGTTGTCGCCGGTGAGCAGCGGGACGCGGCGGGCCGAGGCCCAGCCGAGCACGGCCGGCAGGGCCAGCCAGTACGTGTACGCCTTCCAGGCCAGGGCGGCGGCGGCATGCGGCTGGGCGTTCCAGCGGCGGCGGGCCGAGTCGAGGAGAGTGTCGAGATTTTCGGTGGCGAGAGTGGCGGCGGGAGCCCAGCCGGCCGGGTCGGCGACGACCAGATCGGGGGCGAGGCCGGGGATCTCGGTGCTCGTGCCGAACATGGCACGAAGGGTCGCCGTCACCGGGGCGAGAGGGCGGGGTCTGGTGACAGTGCGTGTCACTCGGTGAAGCGCTGTGGTCACCGGGCGCTGCCCGTCCGCGGCGACAAACGGGGAGCTGTCACCGCATTCACCTCGCTAAATCGAGCGGTTGTCCGCGTGGGGCCTCGAGGGCCGAAACGGCCCCGTCATGACGACCCACCGTACACCTCTAAGGGTAGCCTAACCAAGCCGAACTTTCGGACTAATACCCACAGCAAGGGCGAGCTAACGTTCGGCACCCATGTTGCCGGATACGTCAAGGTATCTGTCGGCAACGCGCTAGTAGCGCGATGCGGACACGCGCGGCGGCGACACTGAAATTCTCGTCGCGAAGGGGACATCGATGATGACCACCTCGCCCGTCGAGCGGGCCGCTGACCAATTCGTTACGGCGTTGGCGCACTGGCGGGTCGAGCGCGGGATGAGCAAGAAGCAACTCGCCGCGCGCATGGGGTTCGACCCCTCGTACGTGAGCCACGTCGAGGGGCGCCGACATAAGCCGACCGAGGACTTCGCCCGGCGCGCCGAGGCGGTCCTCGGTGCGGGCGGAGCCATCTGGGAACGCTTCCAGGAGTACGACCAGTTGCGCCACGCGCGCAGCACGGCGCTCCACCGCGATCCGCCCGTGCCCGTGCAGTGGCTTCCGCCCGGCACCGGCCTGATCGTCGAGCGGGAGGTCGCCGAGCTCACGTACGTGGACGGCACCTATCGCTGCCGGGTGCGCCGGGCGCTCTACAACGCGGGCTCCGAGCCGGTCACGCGCTACCTCGTGAAGATCGCGGTGGACCGCTATCCCAATGACCCCACCGGCTCCAACCGGCACCACCGCGAGCATCCGCTCTCGTTCGACGAGATGGCGCTGGTCGCCTGCGCCGGCGAGGGCGACGCCATCGAGCCGATGCAGTGGCGGGTCAAGCTCGACCGGGACGCCTCCAAGGAGGTCTGGCTGCTCTTCGCGAACGAGCGCGGCCAGTTCGCCCTCTACCCGGGCGAGCGGACCACCATCGAATACGCGTACACGGTCGGCGTCGAGAAGTGGGGCCAGTGGTTCCAGCGGGCGGTCCGGCTGCCGACCCGGCGGCTGACCGTGCGACTCGACTTCCCGGTGGCGTTCGACCCGCAGGTCTGGGGCGTCGAGACGTCGCTGGCGGCCGAGGTGCCGGTGCGGACCCCGATGGAGCGGCACGACGAGGACGAGCGGGCGGTCTTCGAGTGGTCGACCGACGCGCCGCAGCTCAACGCCCGCTACCGGCTGGAGTGGCGGTTCCGGGGAGCGAACGCGCCGTCCTATCCGGCGGTGGCGCCGGGCAACACCACGAACGGCCATGGACCGGCCCGTGACGTCGGCATCGTGCAGCGCGGGTCGGAGCTGCTGCGGCAGCGGGCCCGGCACTTCCAGCTGCCGCGCGAGGAGGTCGAGGCCCACGAGACGGTCGACGCGCTGCTGAGCGCGCTGACCCGGCTCGAGCAGGTGCACGACTTCAGCAAGGGGGTCGGGCTGTCGGCGCCGCAGATCGGGCGCTCGGTGGCGGTCGCGGTCGTACGCCCGGCCGACGGCTCGGCGGAGCCGGTCGTGCTGATCAATCCACGGATCGTGGGTGAGACCACCGACCGCGACGAGCAGTACGAGGGGTGCCTCTCGTTCTTCGACTACCGCGGGCTGGTCAAACGGCCGCTGCGGATCGACGTCGAGCACGCCCGGTACGACGGCACGCGGGTGATCACGTCGTTCGAGCGGGCGATGGCCCGGCTCGTAGCGCACGAGATCGACCACCTGGAGGGCCGGCTCTACGTCGACCGGATGAACGCGGAGTCCAACCTCGTGCCCGACTACCAACGGCCGTGGGCTTACTAGGCCATCTCGGAGAAGCTGTCGTACTTGATGCGGATCGAGGGGACCTGCTGCTCGGCCAAGGTCTTGAGCGTGGCCTTGACCATGGGGCCCGAGCCGGAGACGAAGAAGTCGTGCTCGTTCCACGGGCCGTAGCGGGCCACGACGTCGGAGATCTGGCCCTGCTCGCCCGGGAAGGTCGGGTCGTCGCTGCACGCGGTCACCACCGACAGCCAGGGATAGCGGGCGGCGAGACGGTTGAGGTCGGGCAGGTCGTAGAGGTCCTCGCGGTTGCGGGCGCCGAAGAAGACGTGCACCCAGCGCGTCCGGTTGTACCGGGTCAGCTCCTCGAGCAGTGACTTGATCGGCGCGAGCCCGGTGCCGCCGGCGATGAAGACGGTGTCGCGGGTCGAGCGCCGGTCCAGCGTCATCGAGCCCATCGGCGCGGCCAGCCGGATCATGTCGCCGACCTCCAGCCGCCGTACGAGCGCGCTGGAGACCCAGCCGGCGCCGACCGCACGCACGTGGAACTCGATCGTGTTGTCCCGGCGGGGCGCGTTCGCCACGGAGTAGGTACGCCACAGCCGGGGCTGTATTCGGGGGCATTCGACGCTGACGTACTGCCCGGCGCGGAACTCCAGGGGCTGCAGGGGCTGGACGGTGAAGACGGCGATGTCCTGCGCCCGTCGTTCGTGGGCGACCACTTCGGCGTACCAATAGGGCGGGTTGGTGTCGGCCTCGGCGCCGCCCAGCATCTTCGAGGCGATGACCGCGTACGCGTCCGCCCAGGCCTGGTCGTACTCGACGCTCCAGCTCTCACCGGCGTACTGCCGCATCGCCTCGATCAAAGCTCCGCCCACCACCTCGTAGTGCTCCGGTTCCACGTGGAACTTCCGGTGATCGCGGCCGAGGCCGCGCAGGTACGAATCGAACTTCTCCGGATCCTCGAGCGTCTGCACCGCGGTGACGATCGCGTTGAGCAGCCGGGAACGCTGCATGTCCATGTGGACCGGGAAGAGATCCCTCAGCTCGGGGTGCGACAGGAACATCCGGGCGTAGAAGTAGCCGGCGACCTTTTCCTGATGCTCCTCGATGAGGCTCCAGCTCTCCTTGAGCATTCGTCCGAGGTCTCCCATGGATTCAGGGTGGTCACAACAGTCGGATAGGCGACGCACGGAACGTGCGACTCATCTCCATTCATGCCGTGACCCTTGACCGGAAAAGTCCGTTTAGGTGGTGCCTGGGAGCCTCGAACGAGTGAGTAGTTTTGTCCCGTGACCCTTGATCAGCGGACCGGCCGCAGGCTCCTGACCGGCGAGATCATCATCGTTCTGCTGCTGTCGCTGGGACAGAGCGCGGTCTACGCGGTGGTGTCGCTCGTCGCGAAGCTGACCGCCGGCAAGCCGCTGTCCTCACAGGCGGCCGTGCTGAACGCGTCGCAGTCGGCCCGGCCGTACCTCGACCTGACCTATCAGCTGCTCGGCATCTTCTTCGACCTGATCCCGGTCGCGCTGGCCCTCTATCTCCTGCTCAGGGACCAGATTTCCGTACGCCGGACGCTCGGTCTCGGTTTTGACCGGCCGGCCTTCGACACGGGTTGGGGCTTCGGGCTGGCCGCGCTGATCGGCATCCCCGGCCTGGGGCTGGTCTACGTGGCTTCGGTGCTCGGCCTGAACGCGCAGATCGTGCCGGCCGCCCTGCAACCGGTGTGGTGGGCGGTGCCCGTGCTGATCCTGTCGGCCGCCCAGAACGCGATCCTGGAAGAGGTCATCGTCGTCGGCTACCTGATGACCAGGTTGCGCCAGCTCCAGTACTCGACGGTCTGGATCGTGGTGTGCTCGGCGGTGCTCCGGGGGTCGTACCACCTGTATCAAGGTTTTGGCGCTTTTGTCGGTAACGCAGTGATGGGCGTGATCTTCGCGCTCTTCTTCCTGCGCTACAAGAGGGTGATGCCGCTGATCGTCGCCCACACCCTGCTGGATGTGGTCGCCTTCGTCGGCTACACCCTCCTGCCCGACTCCTGGCTCAACTGGATCTAGCCGATTTGTAGTACTTGGCCGCTCGGGCCGCCGTCGCATTGGCCGACGCGGTGTTGGACAGGAAGGCGGCCAGCAGACTGGTGCCCGGAAAACGCCGATTGACAACCTTCACGGCCACCCAGGCCGCGGTCTGCGCGGCCACAAATCCAGCGATACGCCAGAGCGGTTCCTTCGAGTCGTACGCAGGCCGGCGAGCCTCGGCAAGCGCATCGATCGCGTCGCCCTTGGTGGCGTGTACACGCCCGATCACGAGAAGATCGGCGGCCCGCTCCTCATCGGTGGGATCGAGGCCGTACGCCGCCGCGATGTGAAGGGAAAGCTCGGCATCGGTGAAGGCGGCCGCCCCGAGAAGAGCGACGGGCGCATAGGCGCCGGCGACGGCCCCCACGATCCCGGTCAGACTCCCGAGCCGGGTGAACTGCCGGGTGGCAAGCCGGACAAGAGCATCGGTCCCCGCTGCGGGATAGGCCTCCCGGGTCCGGTCGGCCCATTCCCGCGCACGAGGCCCCAGCGTCTGAACAGCGGCGATGGCCAGAAGCTCGGGCGCTCGAGCGGGGTCGGCGATGAGCCCCGCCCAGGGGTCGGTCCGTTCCGCCGCGGGCTTGGTCACAGCCATATCGCGCGCAGCGCTCTGCTCTACCGGGGCGGGAGCTTCGCTCCGCGGAGCCAGGGCCTCTTCCCGTACGGGGCCGGCCGGTTCCTTCCACACGGTGGCGGCCGGCTCCTGCGGAATCAGCTCCTCCTGCACATGCTCTCGCGGCGCCGCCTTGGAACGGCTGACCGAGCCGCCGGCAGCCTTAGTGCCCCGAGCACGACGCGCCCGAGGCGCGGCCGCCTTCTCGGCGGCCACTTCCCCGCCCACCGTGTTCTCCGTCGCCACTTCCCTGCCCACCAGCTTTTCCGCCGGGGCTTCTTCGGCCGCCGTCTCCGCAGTCACTTCCGTCGCCGTTGGCGTCTCCGCCGAGGTCACTTCTGTCGCTACCGGCTTCTCGGCTGCGGTCACTCTTGTCACCCGCGGCTCCTCAGCCGGGCTCACTTCCGCCACCTGCGGGTCGGTCCCGTCCGCCGTCGCTCGCGTCTTGGGCGCTTCCGCATTTACCGACGCGGTAGCGGCCTCGGTCGCACTGCTCTCGCGCGCTTCCGCGGCAGCTTCGGGCGCGGCGGCGCTGGGCGCTTCCGGGGCAGCTTCAGGCGCTGCGGCCGCACGCGCTTCTGGAGCAGCCTCGGGCGCTGCGGCCCCACGCGCATCTGGAGCAGCCTCGGGCGCTGCGGCCCCACGCGCATCTGGAGCAGCCTCGGGCGCTGCGGCCCCACGCGCTTCCGGGCCAGTCCCGGGTGCTGCCGCCCTACGCGCTTCCGGGGCAGCCTTGGGTGCCGCGGCCCCGCGCGCTTTCGCGGGCGCCGCAGCCTTAGGTGCTTCCGCGTTTGCCGGCGTCGCGGCGGCCTCGACCCCGTCGCCTGTGGGCGGCGTGGCGGTCGGCGCCGGTTCGGGCCGGGGCGCCCGCGCTTTGCGGGGTGTGGCCTTGCGCACAGGCCGCTGCTCCGGGGCGGCCTCTTCGTCGCGGGGAGCGGCGGCGCGGTCACCCTTCGTACGAGAAGAGCTCTTGGCCGGCGGACGGCCCGCCCCCTCGGACGGCGAGGACCCCCCGGACGGGTGATCTTCGGCACTGGGAGGCTGGAACGTGACCGGCGGGGCCGGCTTGGGCGCCCGGCGGGGAGCCCGCCCCGCGGGCTTCTCCTGCGCCCCCGGTTCCCCGGCCGCGCTGAACGGGGACCGCTGACTGCGCGCTCGAGGCGACCGGCGAGGCTCGGTGGGCGGGTTCTCCTCCATGCCGTGGGAGCCTAGCCGTAACGAGCACATTTCACCTGTTGGCAATCGGTGCGACCCGCCCGGCGTGGCCCGCTTTGTGCGCCCCCACGCTGGTCCGGTACTCTCAAGCGTCGGTAGCCCTGCGGCTACCGGGGAGACTTCGCCTAGTCTGGTCTATGGCGCCGCACTGCTAATGCGGTTTGGGTTTATCGCCCATCCCGGGTTCGAATCCCGGAGTCTCCGCGTGTGAGGCCGGTGTGTATGCTGGTCGAGCACCAAGGCAAGCGCCCGTAGCTCAATGGATAGAGCATCTGACTACGGATCAGAAGGTTAGGGGTTCGAGTCCCTTCGGGCGCACTTCTTGAAAATGCCGTGACCTGCGGAAACGCGGGTTGCGGCATTTTGTTTCCCATTCTAGTCCTGCCGAAATCCTGCCATGTGGGATGTGGTGATCGGTTGTTCTGGAGTGGCCTGTCTGCCCTGGTGTTGACCAGGGATGTCGCGTCCGGACCCATCTAGGGCCGCGTCGGCGTGCTGTCAGTCCCTCCGGTGTCGTGCCGCATGGCTGACGGTCGGGCAAGGCCGCTTGAGCTGCCGCGTTGCCTGATGAGTGGGACCGTGAGGCAACCACGCTCGGCCGGCGCGGCAAGCGGCCGATGCGCGTCCGATTCGGAGTCGCCGAATCTACAGAGCGACGCCCTTACTCGGTGCCGGGTGATCCGCCGTTTCGGACGCGGATTCGCCCTGGACGCCGACGCTTCGCGGTGCGCCATCAATCGCACTTGATCTATGCCGCGAGTCACGCGATGGTTCGTGCACCAGTTGGGGCTGAGCTGACCGGCCGGCACCGTGGCGAATGGATCGCATTTGCGGCCTTCGCCGTGGCAGCGCCGCCGGGCTCCTCGTTACGGGGAGTCCGGCGCGTAGCGCTTGTCAGGAGCCGCCCTTAGCGTGCTGTGTAGAACGAGCAGCTACTTAGGCCTGCTAAGCAGGATGTCGCTGGGTTCGGCCGCCGGCACGGTTAGGTAGCTAAACGGTCGGGGTCAACCGCGAGATCGAGGATCGCGCGGAGAAGATTCGGGTTCGCTGCGATCGTTGCGGACGATTCGAAGCTGTGGGCCGATCCGTCACGGTCGGCGGTGAGTGCGCCGGCTTCGCGAGCGATGACGACTCCGGCTGCCGTGTCCCAGGGCTTGTTGGCCAGCATTACTACGGCGTCGACCTGGCCTGCGGCCAGCCAGGCCAGGTCGATGGCGGCTGATCCGTGCATGCGGATGCGCTGGACGTTCTCGGCCAGTCGTTGTGTGAGGGCGAACCTGGCTCGGTTCTTCTCGGCAGCTCCATCGCCGACGGCGTAGTCGCCGATCGCCACCACGGCGTCGCTGACTCGTCGCGTCGTGCTGACTCTGATCGGGTTGCCGTCCGCGTGGGCGCCGTTGCCTTCGGCCGCGGAGTAGCGGTTTCCGAGGAAGGGCAGGTCGATGACGCCGATGACTGAGCGGTTCTCGGTGATGAGGCCGAGCGAGATGGCGCACAGCGGTGAACCGTGGACGAAATTGACGGTGCCGTCCACCGGGTCGAGGGCCCACGTCGGCCCGTCTGCCGTGCCGCTAGGGCCGTTCTCTTCGCCGAGGAAGCCGATCTCCGGGGTGTGCTCGGCGAGGAAGGTGCGAACCCGGTCCTCGACGGCGTAGTCGACCTCACTCGCCATGTCACGGTCGCCCTTGGCGGTCAGTAGGCCGGGCTGCATCGTACGCATGATGTCGCTGGCTAGATCGACGGCTTGGTGAGCGATGGGTAGCAGGTCCGTGTAGTCAGTCATCTGAGCCGGCCACCGCTCCAGAGTTCCTCGAATGTGCGCTCGAATACCGGGTAGAGCCCAGCTGCCGGCCACCGCTTTCTGATCATCATCGTGGGAGCCTCAACTCCTCGGGAGTGCGGAAGATACGGCTGGGCGACGCACACGATGTCATCGATCAGCAGGATGTTGATGCGAATAGTTTGGTCATAGGTGGCCACCTCGATCCGCTCCTGCGCCTCGGCCGGGAGCCGATCGCGCACACGGAGGATGCCTTGAAGGTTGAGCGTCGTCAGAGAGCCCAGATGGCCGGCGGTCAAACCTTCTTCTGTCTCACGTTGGCGGATGGCTCTGCCAGCCGGGTCAAGGAAGAGCAGACGCAGATGCGTACCGTCGCGGACGATCTGAGCCAGTCGGCTGTCGGCGTACTGCTGACAGATCAGATTGAGCGACAACCCTGCCGCGCGGATATCAGCCGCCTCGTCGAACAGGGCATGTGGCGGCACCTTCGAGGTGAATTCCGATCGGCTCGGGTAGATCGCCTCGACGTCGGAGAACCGTTCGATCAGGTACGACCCGACATTCTTGTCAGAGGACATCGCAGCAGTCTGCGGACGTTCACCAAGTAAGAGGGTCATGCGGGCGCCATCAGGCATCCCCAGCCCGGTGGAGATGCGGGTCAACACGTCGATGCTGCTAACCCTGCGCGCTCCACTGATGATCTCGCTGACCTGTGCCTGGCTGAGGCCCGTCGCGCCGCCGAGATGGGTTTGACTCACGCCTGTCTCTCGCTGGACCAGCCGGAAGGCCTGGGCGATGTCGCGCGCTGCCAGGGCGCTGCGCATGCTTTCCGCCCGCCAGAGGTGTTCGGGAACTGAGAACGCCGGCGCTGTGCGGTTACCCACGATGCTCCTCTGGTCGCTTCCGACCCCATCCATGCACCGGATAACTCGGGACTGCCGAGTATCCGGTCACCGGATCGAACCTACCCGTTGATGCACTACCGCGTGTGATGGGTTCGGCGCCTCTCCGCAACCACGATCAGCACATGGCGGATATTGACGGATCGCTATCACTCCATCATCGCGTGCGGCTGGGCGGTGAGGGGCACAGCAGCGAATTGGCTGACCTGCCGGTGCGAGTGGAGCGGGACCGCACCTTGCGCGTGAAGGTCATCGACACTTGCGGGATGGCCTGCACGTTCTGTCACAACGAGGGGACGCCGGTCGTCGCCGACAACCTGGGTCGCGACCCGCGCGACTTCGACGCGGCAGCGCAGTCGGGGCGCGTTTCCATCTACCTTGCCAGTAACGGCGCACGGTTCCTGCCCGCGGCGGTCTCTCCTGACGAGGAGTTCGTCGACGCACTCCGTACGCTGCGGGATGCGCTGCACGTCGACGAGCTGCATCTCATCGGGGGCGAACCCAGCCTCCACCCACGCCTGGCTGAGGTGATCCGGTCCGCAACGGGGGCAGGCTTCCGCGTCTGCATGACCTCCAACGGTGAGAACGGAGCACGGATCCTCGCCGGCTGCGCCCGGGAAGGGCTCGACCGGGTGAACTTCAGCATCTTCGGTACGACCGCGAGCGAACTGGCTCAGGTCCAGCACGCCCGATTCGCCGACCGGCGTCGGGCTGAGAAGAAGATCCAGGCGTTGCGGCACGCGGTCCAAGCAGCCCTCGCCGCAGGAATCCGAGTCAGCGCGAACATCGTGGTCCCGAACTACTCCCATGCGTCGCGCGTGCGCAGACTGCTGACCGATTTCGCGCCCGGGTTGTCGGTGCGACTGCTGAATTCCCTCGATGATGGCATTGACTCTGTCATCGCCATCGAAAGAATCCTGGCGGAGGCTGGCGCGACGGCCTTCGAGCATCGGGTGACAGCCGGAGTCTCAGGATGGCGTACTGCCTACCGGACCTCCGCGGGCCGGGAACTGCTCTTCAAGAAGATTCGCCGTGTCCGGCTACCCAAGACATGCCTTGGGTGCCAGTTCAACAACACCAAGGACTGCGAGGAGGGCTTCTACGGCGTCCGCCTTTACCGTGACCGGCGCGGTGGCTACCAGGTCGGTGTCTGTATCCAGCGGATGGACTTGTGCATGCCGGTCAGCGAGTTCGTCCAGAGTCCCCTGTGCCAGGAAGTCGTCGCGCTGCGTGATGCCGAGTACGGTCAGTTTTCCACTTGTGACCCGTTCCCGTAAGGAGCAATGCGTTGTCGACCGAATTTGAGGCGAAGGTTCTCGACATCGACCCTGCCCAGATGACCTTGTCGATCCTTGCTCTCGGAGGACAGCAAAAGGGCGAAACGCTGCTCCAACGTCGCCACGTCTACGACATCACCCCCGGCGATGAGAGCCGCTGGATTCGACTGCGGGACACCGGCGCGGGCGCGACGCTGGCGGTCAAGGAAATCACGCACGACGGGATCGACGGCACCGACGAGGTAGAGGTCGGCGTCGACCGCTTCGAGGCGACCAACGAACTGCTGGGCCGGCTCGGCTTCACCGCGAAGTCGTATCAGGAGAACCGGCGCACCAGTTTCCTGCTCGACGGAGCGTGCTTGGAGATCGACGAATGGCCATTGATCCCACCGTACCTGGAGATCGAGGCGGACTCCCGCGAGGAGGTCGTACGGGTAGCCGCACTGCTCGGCATCGCTGAAGACGCACTGACCGGCGAGAACACGGTGAAGGTCTATGCGCGCTACGGCATCGATCTGTTCGCCCATCCGCAACTTCGTTTCGGCGACCGCTGACCGTCAGATCGAACGGGTTGAAGGCTGGACTCAAGGCGACCATTCTGTGCTTGCCGACCACGACGAACAGCCGCGCGGCTTTGTGACGATGAGGTCCAGGTCTATTGCCGGCCCCGCAAAGCGAGAGTCGCGTGGACCTGGGCCAGCTGTGTGGTCGCGGTGAGCATCGCGAGGTCGGCGCCGGGGACGTACGGCTCGTCGGAATGGTCGTCTTCGTTGATGTTGGTCTGGTAGTCGACCAGGCAGATCTGGTAGAGACGTTCGGCTTCGGCGGTGAGTTCGGCGGCGCGTGCGGCATGCTCGTCGGCGGTCATGTCGATCATGGTGTCATCTCGGCCGGAGGTCGGACCGGCCGCCGGGCGGCCGGTCACCCACTGCCAGCACCGATCAGAAGTCGGCCTTTGCCCAGGTTTTCTGGTCGGCCAGGTCGCGCAGCTGTATGCCCTCGGCGATCTGCCTGATGTCGTTGTCCGACAGCCCGCTGCCGTAGGCGCTCACGTCGATCCGGTAGTCGCCCTTGATGATCGCGCAGCTCTCCCGGCCGTTGGCGCAGTGCACGCCCTCATCCTTGATGTAGTCGGCCTTTCCGGGTTCCAGGCCCTTCATCACCGAGATCTTCACGTGGCCGGGCAGCACCTCATCGACGCGGGTGGCCGGGTCGGCCACCGGGCCCTCGTGCAGGAACACCTCCGACACCGCATCGCCGCTGCCGGGGACCGACTGCCGCACCGCGACCGCCTGCCAGCCCTTCGGCAGGAACTTCAGCTGGTACGGGACCTTCAGGTCACGCCGGGCCGACGTGGTGAGGTTGACGGCGATCTGCGTCGCCTGCTCGCGCGGCAGGTCGGGGCCTCCGTAGTTGGGCAGCAGCGTGGCCCAGGCGTCATCCGCGTACTGCCAGGCCAGCGCGGCCATGACCCGCTTCTTCGCCGGGTCGACGGGTGAGGTGTACGTCCAGTCCCGGCCCAGCGCGTCACGCCCGTCCACCATCACCGGGTACTGGTCGCCGATGACGAGGGTCGCGTCGCCCGCGCCGCCGAACGTGGCGGTGTCGTACAGGCCCTTGTCGTAGACGGCGATCGTGGCGACCTCCAACGGCACCGTCGACCCGTCGCCCAGCGTCGTGCCGTCGTGGTAGACCGGCAGCTCGGTGTACCCGCCCGTGACTTCGACGGCCGGGCCGATTTTGTAGGCACCGACCCGGTACTGACCGTACGAGCTGCTGAAGTCGATTTTGTGGACGGGCAGCGGCGGATCGGTCCGTTCGGGCGGTGGCGCCGAGAACGACGCCTGCGGGTTCGGCTGACCAGCCGCGCCGCCCAAGTCACCGGGGCCGGGCCGGGTCACCGTCGTCGCCGAGACGGCCACCGCCACGGCGAGGCAGGCGGCGCCGCCGGCGCCTACGGCGACACGGCGCCAGACCCGCGCGCGGCGGGCCCGGCCGATGATGTCATCGGTTGTCGTACGCGCCGGAGGTGGCGGCGTGGCCTCGAGTGACCTCAAGACGTCCCGCATGTCGTAACCCACGCTCGTTCCCCTCTTCGTCGTCGTACAGCGTGATGTCTTCGGCCGCCAGCAGGGCCCGCGCCGAGGCCAGTCCCCGGGCGCACTGGCTCTTGACCGTGCCCGGCCGGCATTTGAGAACGTCGGCGGTCTCCTCGACGCTGAGGCCCTCGAGGAACCTCAGGACGAGCACCGCGCGCTGCCGGGTCGGCAGCCGTTTGAGCGCGTGGTGAAGGCGCAGCCGGTCGTTGACGGCGCCGGAGTGGTCGGGCAGCGCGGCGTCCGGCAGTTCGTCGCCGTACGAGCGCTCTCGCCGCCACGGCTTCCGCTTTTCGTTGATGGCGGCGCGGACCACCATCGTGCGGGCGTACGCGTCCGGCGTGGTGACCTTGTCCCAGCGGCGGTACAGCTTCGCGAGGGTCCCGGCCGTGGCGTCCTCCGCCGTCTGCCAGTCACCGCACGTCACGAACGCGAGTGCGCGTAACTGATCGAATCGGTTGCGGACGAACTCGCGGAAATTGTCCGCGTCTTCGGTGTCCACTCGGTTGTGCTCCCTCCGTCGTGCTTAGAGGCGCGGCCGGCCGGAAAGGGTTGCACGCGGTCGCCAGCTTTTTTGAGCACATGCCGCTGTGGGTACGCTGGCACGATGAGTGACGAGCCGGCGGGCGCGACGCCTCGCCGGCGCCGGCGTACCCCTGATCCGCGTGCGCTCGCTACCCGTCAGCGGATTCTCGAGGCCGCCAACCATCTGATGTTCGTGCGGGGCGTCAACTCGACCAGCGTCGACGACGTACTCGAGGCCAGCGGCACCAGCAAGTCGCAGCTCTACACGCACTTTCCCGACAAACTGACCCTGATCCGGGAAGTGGTCAAGTTCCGGGGTCAGCTGGTTCTCGAGCGCGAGCAGGGGCGCCTGGAGCGGTTCCGGACGTTCGGCGCGCTGCGGCGCTGGCGCGACGCGCTCGTGAAGGCGAACAGCCTCCAGAACGGCGCCCACGGCTGCGGTCTCGGCTCGATGGCGGCCGAGCTGTCCGACCAGGACGAACAGGCCCGGCAGTCATTGTCGGAGACGTTCGCGGCCTGGGAGACGCTGATCAGTGATGGCCTGCGCCGCATGCAGAAGGCCGGCTCGTTGCGCGAGGACGCCGATCCCGATCGGCTGGCGACGTTCCTGATGGCCTCTCTGCAGGGCGGATATCTTCTGGCCGACGCGGCTCACGACGTCGAGCCGATGGCGGTCGCGCTCGATGTGGCGCTGGACCACGTCAGGACGTTCGTACTCGAATGATCGTCTTGCCCTTCCGCCGCCCGGCCGGGTTGAGCGCCGCGACGGCGTCGTCGAGCGTCGCCACGTTGTCGATGTTCGTCCGCAGCCGGCCGTCGCGCACCCGCTGGGCGATCTCACCCAGCTGAGCCCGGTCCGACTCGACCACGAAGTCAACGGCAAGACCTTCTTTGGGGTACGCCTCGACGGGCCCCGTGACCGACACCAGGATCCCGCCGGCCCGGATCAGGCCCGCCGACCGTCTCTGGACGTCGCCGCCGATGACGTCGAAGACCAGGTCGACACCGCCGACGTCGTCCAGCGAGTCGTTCTCCAGGTCGACGAACTCGTGCGAGCCGAAGTCGAGCGCCTTCCGCCGGTCGGCCGCCCGGCCCGTACCGATGACGTAGGCCCCGGCCTCGCGGGCGAGCTGGGTGACCATCGTTCCCACCGCGCCGGCCGCACCGTGCGCGAGGACGGTCTGCCCCGCCTGGACGCGGCCGTGCACGAACAGGCCCTGCCATGCGGTGAGGCCCGAGATCGGAAGGCTCGCGCCCACCGTGAAGTCGACGTCGCCGGGGAGCGGCGCGAGGTTGCGGGCCTCGACCGCCACCTGCTCGGCGAGGGTGCCGTCCCGATGCCAGTCGGCGATCCCGAACACCCGCTGCCCCACCGACAGGCCCGTCGTGCCGTAGCCGAGGGCGGTGACCACGCCGGCCAGCTCGTGCCCGAGAACTGACGGCGCCCGGTTCCGGTCGGCCCGATCGGTCCAGGTCGACGGCCACTCCACCTCGGTCGGAACGTATCCCGACGCGTGGACCGCGACGATGACGTCGTTGATCGCCGCCGTCGGACCGGGCCGCTCCACCAGCCTCATCCCGGCCGCTCCCACACCCTGGTCCGTCACCACGATCGCCTTCATCCGGCGCCTCCCGTCTCCGCTTAAGAAGGACCATACAGTCCATCGGAAGCTGCTGTCCCCCTGGATCGGCCCGGACCGTCGATAATGCGATCGTGCAAGCACCAACCATGATCGGCCGCTATCGGATCGTCGAGCGGCTCGGTTCCGGCGCCTTCGCCACCGTGTGGCTTGCCGAGGACGACGTCCTGGAATCGCGCGTGGCCATCAAGATCCTGGCCGAGAACTGGGCCCATCACCCCGATGTGCGGGCCCGGTTCGAGCAGGAGGCGCAGGTGCTGCGCCGCGCCGACTCGGAGCGGCTGGTCCGGGTGCACGACTTCGGCGAACTGCCGGACGGCCGTCCCTATCAGGTCATGACGTACGCCGCCGGCGGCACCCTGGCCGACCGGCTGGAACGGGGCCCGATGCCGGTGCGGACCGGCCTGCGTATCGCCGGCGACATCGCCCACGCCGTCAGCGTGCTGCACGACTCGGGTGTCCTGCACCGCGATCTGAAGCCGTCGAACGTCCTGTTCGACACCGTCCGCGGATCCGAGCGGGTGCTGGTCGCCGATCTGGGCCTGGCCAAGGAGATCGCGCACGCCTCCGGTTTCACGGTTGTCGCCGGCACCCCGGGTTACATGGCGCCCGAGCAGCATCTTCCAGGCGGAGGCTTGGATGTACGGGCCGACGTGCACGCGATCGGCGCGATGACCTATCAGATGCTGACCGGGCGGCCCCCGCAGCCGGGCAAGGCCGTGACCGCGCCGCCGTCCAAGCTGCGGACCGGTATCTCCCGTGACGTCGACCGGGTGGTGATGCGGGCGCTGGACGGCGACCGCGCCCGCCGCTGGCCGTCGACCGCCGCTTTCGCCCAGGCCCTGGACGACGCGACGACCGCTGTCCCCAGCCGGGTCCTGCGCTTCCTGCGGCGCGGTGTCGGCACCGTCGTCGCGCTCGGGCTCCTCGTCTGCGCCGGTGGCGCGACCGTCGTGGACGGCACTCCGGCCGGCTGGGTCCGGGTCGCCGACGGCGAGGGCACGCTGTCGGTCGCGGTTCCCGGTGACTGGGCCCGGCAGTTGCGCGACTCCGGCTGGAACGTCGCGGCCCTGGGCCTGCCGTCGGGCACCGAACCGGGCCTCCAGGTCGGCGCCGATCTGACCTCGGCGACGTCATCCGTCCTGTTCGCCGGGGTGAGCCGATGGCTGGCGCCCGGCTCGAAGGCCACCGTCCCGTCGCATCCCGGATGCACCCGGGGCGCCGATCGTGAGGCCGCCGCCGACGGCCTGACCGGCCGGGTCCAGCGCTGGACGGCGTGCCCGGGCGGCGTCTCCTACAGCGAGGTGCTGCTGACCCGGGCCGGCGGCCGGGGCGTCTACCTGCAGATCCGGCAGGCCGGCGAGGCCGACCGGACCGATGACGTGCTCGAGACCCTGCGGATCACCTAACACTTCGGGGTGTCGTGCTGGAGTTTCATCGTCTTGACGGCGCCGTTCTCGAACGTGAACCGGTAGTGCACGCCGCCGTGCTTGTCCTGCTGTCCCGCGTAGGCGGGCCCGTCGCCGAGCGTGGCCCCGTTTTCGGTGGCCGGACCGGAAAGGTCGGGATAGGCCCGCTCGACGGCGTCGAGTGAGCTGGTTATCCGGATGCCTTCCGGGGTGGCGACCTTGCCGTAGGCGGGGATGGAGACCACGCCCAGGGGCGAGTAGCCGACCGTCGGCCCGCCCGAGTCCGGGAGGTCGAGAATCCAGCTGCCGCACCCGTTCTCGCCCTCGCCGGCCACGACCAGGCCGGTGGCCTCGGCCTCGGCGCGGGTCATCCCGATCTGCAGTTTGCCGAGCCCGGTCGGGCCGAGCACGGTGACCGGCCCGATCACCCGCTTGATCTTCGGCGGGCTTGAGTTCTTTGCCGGAGGGCTGGAGGACGTCCCCGGCCTCGCGGAGGTTCTCGACGGCGTAGCGGAGGTTGCAGAGGCGCTGGGTGAGGGGGAGGTGGTGGTGACGACCGGGGCCGGGGCCGGGGTCGGGGTCGAGGAGGAGCCACCCACCGGGATGGCCTCGCCCGCCACCTGCCGCGGCCGGTCGGCGCATCCGGCGGCCAGGGCCACGCCGGCCACGGCAAGAGTCATGACAATGCGACGCATGTGGATCAAATCTCCAGATTGGGGTGTACGAATGGGCCGGCCACCCGACGCGGCCGGCCCGCCGGGTTCAGGCGAGGTGGTTCTTGCCGGCTCCGCCGTACAGCTTGTCCTTGCCCGGGCCGCCGATCAGCCGGTCGTTGCCGGGGCCGCCCCACAGGGTGTCGTT
The DNA here is from genome assembly GCF_042899005.1 of Actinoplanes sp. NPDC000266. Classification (NCBI taxonomy): domain Bacteria; kingdom Bacillati; phylum Actinomycetota; class Actinomycetes; order Micromonosporales; family Micromonosporaceae; genus Actinoplanes; species Actinoplanes sp. NPDC000266. The sequence continues at coordinate 167,701 of NZ_JBIAZI010000009.1, read as the reverse complement.
GCCGGCGTCGCCGTAGAGCCGGTCGTCGCCACCGTTGCCGTAGATCGTGTCGGCCCCGCCACCACCGAAGATGGCGTCGCCGGACGCGCCGCCGTGGATCTTGTCGTTGCCGGTGCCGCCGTACGCGATCAGGCGCAGCCGGGTCTTGTTGGTGATGCCGTCGTTGCGGTCGAAGGTGGACACCTGGAGCTTCTCGGTGAGCTCACCGATGCCGCAGAGCACCTTGGTCCGGTCGCCCTTCACGGCCTTGCAGCCGCCGCCGGCCTTGATCGCCACCGTGTCGTCGATGGTGACGTAGTACTTCGGCCCGCTGGTGACGACGACCCGGTTGGTCTTGCCGGCCGCCGCCTTGAAGACGACCACGTCGCCGTCACCGTCGCCGTCGGGCACGACGTAGGCGACGCCGGTCTTGAGGGTGCCGGCGTTGGCCGGCGCGGCGAAGGTGGCGGTGAGGGCGACGCCGATCAGAGCCGCGGCCAGGTGAAGCTTGCGCATCGTGTTCCCCGTTCAGGTGTCTCATTTTCTTTCCGACACTCTTTGCGATGCGACGCTCACGAGGTTGGTTCTCGATTCGATGTCACGAGTAGGTAACAGGCGGCGCAGGGGCGCCGGGGCCCACCAGTTCCACTCGCCGAGCAGGGTCATCAGGGCCGGCAGGAGCAGCCCGCGGACGACCGTGACGTCGAGCAGCAGCGCCACCGCCATCGCGAAGCCGATCTCCTTCACGGCGATCAGGTCGCCGAGCAGGAAGCCCAGGAAGACGACGCCGATGCCCAGCGCGGCGGCGGTCACCACCGGCCCCGACTTCACGATCCCGGCCCGTACGTCTCCCTCCTCTTTGATCCGGGCCAGCAGGAACACCTCGTAGTCCATCGAGAGCCCGAAGATGAAGACAAACAGCAGGACCGGGGTGGTGACGTCGATGGCGCCCCACGACTCGAAGCCGAGCAGCGCGTCGCCGATCCCCCACTGGAACACGACGACCAGCGTCCCCAGCGTGGCCAGCAGGGTGAGCGCGTTCATCACCAGCGCCTTGAGCGGGATGACCACCGAGCCGGTGAGCACGAAGAGCAGCACCGCCGTGGACAGCAGCACGATCAGCAGCGCCACCGGGAAACGGCCGGCCACCGAGTCGCGGTAATCGACAAGCTCGGCCGCGGCACCCCCGACGAGCATCGGGAAGGGCGGATCAAGGGCCCGGATCGCCCGTACGACGTCACGGGAGAGCCCGTCCGCGGTGCCGCCCTCGGGCGTGACGTCGATGACGGCCGCCGCGGTGATGTCCGGCCGCGGCTGCACCCGCAGCACACCGTCCAGCGCGTTGACCCGGTCCAGGAAGTCCCGGACCGGGGCGCCGGCCGGGTCGGCGTCGACCACCACGACCACGGGGTCGGCCTGGCCGGCGCTGAAGTCGCGCGACACCGTCTCCTGGAGCCGGCGGTCCTCGGACGTGGCGGGCAGCGCGCGGGCGTCCGAGTTCTCGAGGTTGACCCCGAACACGAACGGCAGCGACAGCACGAGCAGGGCGGCCGTGACGGCGAGCGCGACCGGTCCCGGCCGCTCCTGCGCGAACGCGGCGAGCCGGGGAAGAAGGGCGCGACGAGGCGGCCGTGCGGGCTTGATCATGCGATGAGCGATCGCGATCAGCGCCGGTACGACGGTGAGCCCGGCCGCGGTGGCCAGCAGCACCGCGACCGCCCCGCCGAGCGCCATCGCGCCGAGCAGCGGTTCCGCGAAGGCCGACAACCCGAACATGGTCGCCGCCACGGCCAGCCCGGCGATGAGCACGGTGCGGCCGGCGGTCGCGGTGGTCCGGGCCAGCAGGCCGGCGACCGGGGCCCCGGGGGCGGCGTCGCGCTCCTCGCGGAACCGGGCCAGCACCAGCAGCGCGTAGTCGACGGCGAGCCCGATGCCGAGCAGGGTGACCACGTTGACGGTGAACTCGCTGACCCCGGTGAGCGTCGTCAGGCCGTACAGCCCGAGCAGCGTCACCGACACGGCGGCCAAAGCGGCGCTCAGGGGGATCAGGGCGGCCACGAAGCCGCCGAGGACGAGCACCAGCACGACCAGCAGGACGACGATGGCGACCGACTCGCCGAGGGCGGCGTCGGCCACGGCCTGGTCGGCGAACGCGCGCTCCGCCAGTTTTTCGCCGCCGACCAGCACCTCGGGCGCGCCGATCCGGTGCAGGGCGGCGGCCACCGCGTCCTCCACCCGCTCGCGCCGGTCGTCCGGCAGCCCCTGGTCCAGCTCGACCCGGATCAGCGAGCTCCGGTTGTCGGCGCCGATCCGCCCGCCCGGCGCGCCGTACAGGTCCTCGACCTCGGCCACGCCGTCCATCCCGCGGATCTCGCCGGTGACCGCCGTGACGTCGGCGACCAGCGCCGGCTCGTACACGTCGCGACCGCCGACGACCGCGACGATCACCGGCCCCTCCGGCTGCAATTGGGCGATCCGCCGGTCGGCGAGCTGCGACTCGGCGTCCGGCCGCAGGCTGTCGGCGGTGGTGAGCCGGTCGAAGATCTGGCCGCCGAAGACCAGCCCGGCAACGGCCAGGACGAGCCACGTACCCAGAACCGGCCACCGCCGACGGGCACACCAATGGCCCAGATCCCCCAACATCACCGGAATATGCAGGCGTACGCCATGGACGTGCATCGTTCGAACGGTCGGCAGGTTTGACCGGTCGGCGATCCGTCGAGTCCGTCAGCCGACACCTGGACGATTACGCGCGCCGTTAAGGTTCATCAATCTTTTTCGGGGGAGGGAATGCCCGTGCTTCGGCGTGCGCTGAGTGGGTTCGTCGCGTTGGCCACCGTGATCACGATGTCGTCGTTCATCGGCTCGCTGCCCGCGACCGCGGTCGCGCTGCCGAGCGGCTTCCAGGAACAGATCGTCTTCAGTGGACTGAGCTCGCCCGTCGATCTGGAGTTCGCGCCGGACGGGCGGATCCTGGTCGCCGAGAAGGGCGGCCGGATCAAGATCTTCGACGATCTCGCCGACACCACCCCCACGGTGTTCGCCGACCTGTCGGCCAATGTGCACAACCAGTGGGACCGTGGCCTGCTCGGCATGGCGCTGGCGCCCAACTTCCCCGCCGACCCTTACGTCTACGTGCTCTACACGTACGACGCGCCGCCCGGGCAGACCGCCCCGGTCTGGAACGACGTCTGCGCCAACGCGAACGACGGGCGCTGCATCGTCACCGGCCGTCTCTCCCGCCTGCGGGCCGCCGGCGACACGATGACCGGCAGCGAGCAGGTGCTGCTGCACGACTGGTGCCAGCAGTTCCCGAGCCACTCCATCGGCGACATCGCCTTCGGCGCCGACGGCATGCTCTACGTGGCCGCCGGTGACGGCGCCAGCTTCAGCGCGGTCGACTACGGCCAGTTCCCCTCGGGGGCGCCGACCAACCCGTGCTCCGACCCGGCCAACGAGGGCGGGGCGCTGCGGTCGCAGGACATCCGCACCACGGGCGACCCGGCCCAGCTCGACGGCACCCTGCTGCGGCTCGACCCGGCCACCGGCGCCGCCGCGCCCGGCAACCCGAACATCGGCTCGGCCGACCCGAACGTCCGCCGGATCGTCGCCAACGGCCTGCGCAACCCGTACCGGGTCACCATGCGGCCGGGCACCAACGAGAGCTGGATCTCCGACACCGGGTGGAACACCTGGGAGGAGGTCAACCGGGTGGTGAACCCGACCGCGGGCGTGACGAACTTCGGCTGGCCGTGCTGGGAGGGCAACGCCCGCCAGGCCGGGTACGACAGCGCCAACCTGCCGATCTGCGAGACGCTCTACACCGCGCCGGCGGCCACGCACACCGCGCCGTTCGTCGCCTGGAACCACTCGAGCAAGCTGGTCGCGGGCGAGGCCTGCCCGACCGGCAGCTCCTCGTCGACCGGTGTGGCCTTCTATCCGACGGCCGGCGGCTCCTACCCGGCGGCGTACAACGGCGCGGTCTTCTTCGCCGACTACTCGCGCCGCTGCGTCTGGGCGTCGCTGCCGTCCACCCCGGGCGGCCTGCCCAACCCGGCCAACGTGCAGACGTTCGTCTCCGACGCGGCCAGCCCGGTCGACCTCGAGGTCGGTCCCGGTGGCGAGCTCTACTACGCCGACCTGGGCGGCACCATCCGGCGGGTGCGCTACTTCCCGGGCAACCAGCCGCCGACCGCGGTCATCGACGCGACGCCGACGCAGGGCCCGGCCCCGCTGACCGTGTCGTTCAACGGCACCGGCTCGACCGATCCCGACCCGGCCGACGAGGGCCGTCTGCGGTACGCCTGGGACTTCACCAACGACGGGACGACCGACTCGACCTCGCCGACGGCCGGCTTCACGTACACGACCGCCGGCTCCTACACCGCGCGGCTGACGGTGACCGACACGCTGAACGCGACCCACACCAGCACGATCGCCGTCACGCCGGGCAACGAAGCGCCGACCGCGGTGATCGACACCCCGGCCGTGGGCACGACGTGGGCGGTCGGTGACAACCTCTCCTTCACCGGCCACGCCACCGATCCCCAACAGGGCACCCTGCCCGCGTCCCGGCTGAACTGGGACCTGGTCATGCACCACTGCTCGGCGCCGGAGAACTGCCACGAACACGCGATCCGCAGCTGGACCGGCGTGGCGTCGGGCTCGTTCGAGGCGCCCGACCACGAATATCCGTCCTATCTGGAACTCAAGCTGGTGGCCACCGACCAGGAGGGCCTGACGCACGCGGTGACGCGCCGGCTCGACCCGAAGACGGTCGACCTGACCTTCGCCACGGTGCCGTCCGGGCTCCAGCTCGCGGTCGGATCGGGGTCAGGAACAACACCCTTCTCCCGTACGGTCATCCAGGGCTCCACCAACTCGGTGTCGGCGCCCTCCCCGCAGGGCTCCTCGACGTTCACGTCGTGGTCCGACGGCGGCGCGCAGACCCACATCATCACCGCGCCGGCGGCCGCCACGACGTACACCGCGACCTACGCGTCGGCCCCGGCGCCGCAACGGATCGGCTACACCCAGGTCGGCGCGTCGCTCGACTCGGGCGCCACGAACTACATGAACGGCTCCCGGTTCGTCACCGGATCCGGCCCGGCCTCGGTCACCTCGATGTCGGTGTACATGAAGAACGTGCAGGCGGCGCCGAACAACCAGTACCAGCTGGCCATCTACGCCGACGCGAACGGCTCGCCCGGCGCCCGGGTGGCCACCAGCGCGACGGGCGCGCTGACCGCCAACTCGTGGAACACCCGGCCGGTCACCGCGTCGCTGGCCGCGAACACGGCGTACTGGCTCCTCTACAACACCAACGGTGACAACAACCTGAGCTACGACACGGGCAGCGCCAACCAGGGCGCGTGGAGCGCCTCCACCCCGTTCGGCACCTGGCCGGCCACGTTCGGCAGCTCCAACCGGTGGAACGCGAAGTTCTCCATCTACGCGACCACCGGCGCCGACACCACGGCGCCGACTGTGGCCGCCACAAGTCCGGCCGGCGGGGCCACCGGGGTCGCGCTGACCAGCCCGGTCACCGTGCGCTTCAACGAGGGCATGGCGGCGTCCACCATCACGGCGGCCAACCTGGAGCTCCGCGGCCCGGGCGGCGCCCTGGTCAACCGGACCGTCGCCTACGACGCGGCCACCGAGACGGCGACGATCACGCCGTCGGCCGCGCTGACCGCCTCGACCCAGTACACGGTGACCGTCCGGACCGGCGTGACCGACGTGGCCGGCAACGCGCTGGCGGCCAACCACCAGTTCTCGTTCACCACGCTCGATCCGAGCGCCCCGCGCTTCGGATACGACCAGGTGGGCGGCTCGCTGGACTCCGGCGACATGAACTACATGAACGGCTCGCGGTTCGTGAACGGCGCCACCGCCCTGCCGATCAGCCAGATCTCCGTCTACCTCAAGTCGGTGCAGGCCGCGCCGGCCAACCAGTACCAGGTGGCGATCTACGCCGACGCCAACGGCTCACCGGGCGCGCTGGTGGCGTCGAGCTCGTCCGGCACGCTGACCGCCAACTCGTGGAACAGCCGCCCGGTCACCGCCACGCTCGCCCCGAACACCGCGTACTGGCTGGTCTACAACACCAACGGCGACAACAACATGAGCTTCACGACCGGCACGGCCAACCAGGGCGCCTGGAGCGCCTCCACCCCGTTCGGCAGTTGGCCGGCCACGTTCGGCAGCTCCAACCGCTGGACCGCGAAATTCTCGATGTACGCCTCATAGCGCCCTCGTCCACTCGGCCAGTCAGCTGAACCCGGCCGGATGAACTGCGGCAAACTGCCGTAAAACCACCCGGGCACCGTCGTTACGGTGCCCGGGTGACTACTCAGAGAGATCGTAAAGACACGCGTCGCCGGCGTCGCGCCGGAGGGACCGTCGCCGTGGCCTTGATCGGGCTGCTCGCGGTCACCGCCGCCACCCCGGCCCAGGCCACCCCGGCCCAGGCCGCCCCGACTCAAGCCGCCCCGACCCGCGCGCTCGCACCGGGCCAGGCCGACACCGCCGGCGCCCGCGCCCGCGCGCGCAGCATCGTGCCCGCCGAGACCGGGATTCTCGCCCTGCGCCCGGACGGGAAGGTGTTCGCCACCGTCAGCAAGGGCACGGTGCGGCAGTGGAACACGTCGACCGGGCGCAAGGCCGGCGCGCCGCTCGCCGGCGAGGTCGGCGCCGTCTACTCCCTCGCCTACAGCTCGGACGGCAAGCTGCTCGCGGTCACCGGCGACAGCCAGGTGTCGCTGTGGGACCCGGCCACCGGCGAACGCACCGGGGCGCCGCTGACCGGGCACACCGGGCCCGTGCGCTCGGTGTCGTTCAGCTCCACCGGCGACCTGATGGCCACGGCCGGCGACGACGGCGCGGTCAAGCTGTGGGACCCGGCCACCGGAGATCTGGTGCGCACGCTGACCGGGCACACCGGCCCGGTCCGCACGGTCACCTTCAGCGCGGACGGCGAGCGCCTCGCGGCGGCCGGCACCGGCGTCAACAACACCGTGCGGCTGTGGGAGACCGGCACCGGCCGGCCGATCGGCCAGGCGCTGACCGTGAGCCCCGGCCCGGTGTACGCGGTCAGCTTCAGCCCGAACGGAAAGCTCCTGGCCGCCTCCGGCGGCGGCAACGTCGTACAACTGTGGAACGCGGCCACCGGCGCGCCCGCCGGCGAACCGCTGACCAGCAGCACCGCCCCGGTCCTGGCGCTCACCTTCAAGCGCGGCGGAAAGATCCTGGCCACCTCGTCCGGCGGCGACAACACCGTGCAGTTGTGGAACGTGGCCACCCGCGAGGCGGCCACCGCGCCGCTGGCCGGCCACACCGGCCCGGTGCGGGCCATGCGCTTCAGCCCGAAGGGAAACCTGCTGGTCACGGGGGCCGACGACGGGACCGTACGACTGTGGAACTCGACCACCGGCGAGGCTCAGGGTGAGCCGCTCACCGGCCACGTCGGGCCGGTCTGGGCCGTGCGGGTCACCCCGAACGGCAAGCGCCTGGTCACTGCGGGCTCCGATGGCAAGGCCCGGCTCTGGCGCGTGCCCTGACGTAAAAGGAACGGGGGCCCTTCGCGGGCCCCCGTTTTTCGCTATCGGTGCCAGGTGCGCACGGTGGTGGCCGCCAGGTTTCCGGCGCGGTCGTACGCGCGGATCTGGACCCGCACCGTCTTGCCGTATTTCGCGGTGTTGACGGCGAAGTTGTAGGTGGCCTTGACCGTGCGGGCGACCACCTTGCCGTTCACCAGCAGTTCGAGCCGGCCGACGCCGTTACGGTCGGCCGCCGTCGCCTTGATCCGGACGGTTCCCTTGACCCGCGCACCGCTCTTCGGGCCACTGGTGATCTTCAGGCTGGGCCGGGTGTTGTCGACGACGACATAACGGACGAATTTCGTCGCGTTGTAGAGGTTGTCGTGCACCGTCCACGTCAGAGTCTTGCGCCCGTCCGCGCCGGCCGGCACGGAGACTGCGCCGGCCGCGTTCGCCATATATCCGTTGACCTGCGCGTCCATGATGCCGGCGGGGTCGGTCGCGCGGACCGTGCCGGTGATCCGGGAGCCGCGGATCAGCGCCCCGGCGGCCGGCGTGACCGAGGTGATCGCCGGTCCGGTTCCGTCGACGATCAGGGTGAAGGTCCGGCGGGCCTCGTTGCCGGCGACGTCGCGGGCCAGCACGTCGAGGGTGGCCGTCCGGGACCGGGCACCGAAGTCGTACGTGAGCAGGCCGCCCTTCGTACTGCCGTAGCTGTAGTCGTTCTTGTGCCCGTCCCAGGAACCGGCGCGGACGCCGTCGACCCGGAACTCGTAGTAGTTCACCGTGCCCGGGAAGTCGACCCGGACCTGGCTCAGGCCCCGCACGCGTCCCACCGGGCGGCCGAGGAAGTCGAGGGCGCCGATCGCCGGCGGCACGTTGTCGACGTGGTAGCCCGGGTACTCCCGGCGGTTGCCGGCCCGGTCGGTCACCCGGACCGTCACGTACGACGGGCCGCCGACGGTGTCGTAGGTGATCGTCCAGGGCGCCGACCCGGCCGAGGCGACCGTCACCCCGTTGCCGATCAGGGAGATGGCGGCGACGTCGTCGGACATCTCCTTCGGTGTGACCGTGATGACGCCGCTCACCGGCGGCAGCATGCCGGCCGTCGGCGTGAACGACGCGGTCGGCAGCGCGGTGTCCACGACGACCCGCGTGCTCGCCTCCGCCCATTCGCCCGTGGCGCCGTAGGCGCGGACGGTCACCAGAGCCTCCGTGCCGGTCGGCACGCCGATCAGCGAGACCCGGAGGTCGGCCGACGGGTCGGTGGTCGTGTAGGCGAGCGTGCCGTCCCGGTACACCTCGACCTTGACGATCTCGGCGCCCTCGGTCCACGCCGCGTGGAACCGCGACATCGGGCCGATGATCTGCCCGTCGGTCAGGCCGGTGGAGGTCACGGTCAACGGGTCGCCGACGCCGGCGAAGGCCGGCGTCCCGCCCGTGACGATCAAGGTGGCGACGATCGCGGCGATCGTGACCGAGCGAGTCCTGCCCATCGATGAACTCCCGCTGGTGCGCAGTTGTGGCCGGCGCACTATAACGACTCTCGACGACGGAACGGTACCGTTCTATGATCCTCCCCGATCACGGGGAGGATCCACTTGTCTCGTTCCCGATGGCTGACGTGTGTCGGCCTCACCATGCTCAGCACCGTCGCCGCGAGCTCGCTCGCCGTGCCGGCCCAGGCCGCCGAGGCCGAGACCGCCAATGTGGTCGTCGAGCTCGCCGCCGATCGCAATATCCTTCCGACCTCCGGCTGGTCGAGCCCGGAGGTCGTGGTCCGCAACGACGGGACGCTCCCGGCCGCGGGCGTGACCGTGTCCCTGACGCTCCCGCCCGAGCTGCGCGTCTTCAGCTCGGAGAGCACCAGCAACTGGGACTGCGACTGGTCCGTCCCGACCATGACCTGCGCCTATCTCGGCGAGCTGGCGCCCGGCCAGTCCGAGCGGGCGATCGTGCGCAGCGTCGGCGTCGAGGGCGCTCAGCCCGGCGCGGTCCTTCCGGTCGTCGCGACCGCGTCGACGACGACGCCGGAGAGCTCGACCGCCGACAACACCGCGAGCCGCCAGATCCGCGTCGTGGCCTCCGGCGACATCACCGGCCGGCTGTGGAACGACCTGAACGCCGACGGCGTCCGGCAGCCGACCGAACCGCCCGCGACCGACGTGGGCATCTCGATCCGCTCGCAGGACGACGACGACAGCTACGGCTTCGCCAACAACTACGACGGCTCCTACCGGGAGACGGTCCCGAGCAAGCGCTTCAAGATCGTCACCAATCTGTACCGCTTCAACTGGCTGTTCACCACGCCGAACGTCGGCAGCGACGCCACCGACTCCGACCTGACGCGGGTCGACGGCAACCAGTACGACGAGATCGGCGAGACCCCGGTCTTCACGGTGACCCCGGCCGCGCCGACCGTGGTCGACCTGGGCGTGGTCGCCGCGTTCCGGCCGACCCGGATCGTGCCCGCCTCCGCCCTTCAGGGCTCGACGGCCGTCGTGACGCTCACCGGGCAGTCGTTCACCTCGAGCCTCGAGGTCAAGCTCACCCGGCCCGGCTCCGAGCCGATCACCGGTGTGGTCTCGAACGTCGTCACCGACCGCACGTCGATGACCGTCTCCTTCCCGCTGGCCCAGGCCGCACCGGGCGCGTGGACGCTCACCCTCGACCGGATGTACGGCCCGCACGCCGAGGTGGCGAACGCCTTCACCGTGACCCTGCCGCCGGTGAAGGCGACCGCCGCCCCGGCGATCTCCGGCACCGTCGCGGTCGGTTCGACGGTCAAGGCCTCGACGGGCACGTGGACTCCGGCGCCGGCCCGCTACGCGTACCAGTGGCTGGCGAACGGCGTGGCCCTCGGCGGCGCGACCGGCTCGTCGCTGGTGATCCCGGCCGCCGCGCTCGGCAAGCGGCTCACCGTCCGGGTCACCGCCTCCCGCGACGGCAACGGCCCCGGCGTGGCGACCTCGGCCGCCTCGGTCGCGGTGGCCAAGGGCCGGGCCCCGGTGGCGACCAAGAAGCCGGCGATCGCCGGCACCGTCAAGGTGGGTTACACGGTGAAGGCCGCGGTCGGCGCCTGGAGCCCGCCGGCCAACCGGTACGCCTATCAGTGGCTGGCCAACGGCGCCGCCATCCGGGGCGCGACCGGTCCGTCGCTCGCGATTTCGGGCGGGCTGGCCGGCAAACGGCTCACCGTCAAGGTGACCGCGACCCGCGACGGCCATCAGCCGGGCGCCGCGGTGTCGGCCGCGTCGGCCGTCGTGGCCAAGGGCAACGCGCCCAAGGCGACCAAGAAGCCGGTGGTCACCGGCACCGCCAAGGTGGGCCGGACCGTGCGCGCGGCCACCGGCGCCTGGTCGCCCAAGGCCGACTCCTACCGGTACGAGTGGCGGCTGAACGGCAAGCTGATCAGCGGCGCCACCAGCGCGACGCTGAAGCTGACGGCCTTCATGAAGAACAAGAAGCTCACCGTCACCGTCGTCGCCCGCAAGACCGGATATACCGACGGCCGGGCCAGCAGCGCGGCGGTCACCGTGCGCAAGTGAGAACGGGCAACGGGATAGATGACCACCACTTTGCTCTGTTACCGTACGCCCCGGTCCAGTTCCACTGTGTACCGAACAACGGGGAGAATTGTATGGCAACGCGTATGGCGAAGCGGCTCGCGGCGATGGCGTTCGTGACGGCCGGCATCGGTGGCTTCCAGTTGGTGGCGGCCGGTCCGGCGTCGGCCGATCCGATGGTCTCCATCCTGGCCAACCCGGTCTGCACCAAGGCGGTCACCTATCAGGGCGCCCTGGTTCCGGCCGCGTCCAACGGGTCGGTCAACTGCGGCATGGTCCGCGGCGCCAACAGCGACGGCGTCCGCCGCCTGCAGGACACGCTGAACGACTGCTACCCGAACGAGCTCAAAGAGGTGAAGGTCTACCCGCTGTCGATCGACGGCGACTTCGGTGGCAACACCGAGAAGGCCCTCAAGAAGGTGCAGAGCGTCTCCAGCACCGGCGCCGACGGGATGTACGGCCCGCTGACCCGCAAGGCGATCCGGCACACCGACCCGAACTACGGCGACCCGTGCCGCCGCGTCAGCTGACATAGAACGACGTGAAGGGCGGGCCGGTGTTCACCGGCCCGCCCTTTCGCACCTCTCAGGAGCGGTTGAAGCGCGACGTCGACCAGAAGTAGCCGAGGATCGCGAGGCCTACGCACCAGGCGACGGCGAGCCAGCCGTTGTGGCCGATGCCGGTGCCGAGCAGCAGGCCGCGCAGGGTTTCGATGGCCGGGGTGAACGGCTGGTATTCGGCGATGGGCTGGAACCAGCCGGGCATCGAGTCGACCGGGACGAACGCGCTGGACAGCAGCGGGAGCAGGATCAGCGGCATGGCGTTGTTGCTGGCCGCCTCAGCGTTGGGGCTGACCAGGCCCATGCCGACGGCGATCCAGGTCAGGGCGAGGGCGAACAGGACCAGCAGCCCGAACGCGGCGAGCCATTCCAGCACGGTCGCGTCGGTGGAGCGGAACCCGATCGCCACCGCCACCGCCCCGACCAGGATGACGCTGGCCACCGATTGCAGCACGCTGCCGATCACATGCCCGACGAGCACCGAGCCGCGGTGGATGGCCATGGTGCGGAACCGGGCGATGATGCCCTCGGTCATGTCGTTCGACACCGACACCGCGGTGCCGATCACCGTGCTGCCGATCGTCATCAACAACAGCCCCGGCACCAGATAAGCGATGTATCTGGCGCGGTCGGGTTCGCCGCCGGTTATCCCGGCGCTGAGCGCGTCGCCGAATATGTAGACGAACAACAGCAGCAGCATGATCGGGGTGAGCAGCAGGTTCAGTGTCAGCGACGGGTAGCGGCGCGCGTGCAGCAGGTTGCGGCGCAGCATGGTCGAGGAATCACGAACGGCGAACGTGGTCATCGGGAAACCTCCACAGGCTTGGTCAGGGCGAAGAACACGTCATCCAGGTCGGGGGTGTGCACGGTCAACTCGTCGGCCTCCACCCCGGCGGTGTCGAGACGGTCGAGCACCGCACGCAGTTCGCGTTGGGTACCACCGCTGGAGATCTGCAAGGCCAGCGCCTCGTCATCACGGCCGGCCTCCGGCAGCGCCGCGGCCGCGTTCTGATAGGTCGCCGGGTCGGTGAAGCGCAGCAGCACGTGGCCGCCGGGGATGAGGCGTTTGAGTTCGGCGGCGGTGCCCTCGGCGACGATCGTGCCGTTGTTGAGCACGGCGATCCGGTCGGCGAGTTGGTCGGCTTCTTCCAGGTATTGGGTGGTCAGGAAGACGGTGACGCCGTCGGTGACCAGTTCGCGGATGATCTGCCACATGTTGTGCCGACTGCGCGGGTCCAGGCCGGTGGTGGGTTCGTCGAGGAAGATGATCCGCGGCCGGCCGACCAGGGTCATGGCGATGTCCAGGCGCCGTTTCATCCCACCGGAATAGGTGGAGGCGGGTTTGCCGGCGGCGTCGTCGAGGTCGAAGCGGGACAGCAGCTCGGCCGCCCGGCGGCGGCCTTCCTCGCGGGGCAGGTGGTGCAGGTCGGCCATCAGCCACATGTTCTCCTCGCCGGTGATCAGGCCGTCGACGGCCGAGAACTGCCCGGTCACGCCGATCGCGGCCCGCACGGCCTGCGGGTCGGCGTTCAGATCGTGCCCGCCGACCCGCACCTCGCCGGCGCCGGCGGAGATGAGGGTCGACAGGATCTGCACGGCGGTGGTTTTGCCGGCCCCGTTCGGGCCGAGCAGCGAAAAGATGGAACCTTCGGGCACGGCCAGATCGACACCGTCGAGCACGACCTTGTCTCCGTACGACTTACGCAGCCCGTTCGCCGCGATGGCCAGGTTGGTCACTGGTCTCCCCTTACCGGTTCAGAGGCTGCGGGCGACGATGTCGCCGTAGGCGGTGGTGGCGTGGATGTCGAGCGTGGCCGCGCCGTCGTTCTTCAGGTCGTTGGTGATGCGGCCGTAGCCGGTGCCGGCGTCGAGCGAGGCCGCGACGCCCCTGGCCGCGGCGACCGAGATCGACCCGGCCTGCGTCCGGGCCACGACGGAACCCCGTACGGCCTCGTCGATCTTGATGTCGCCCTTGGCCGTCTCGATCTCGGCCGGACCGGTGAGGCGGCTGATCGCGACGTCACCGGCCGAGGTGGTGAGGCGCACGCTCGCGGCCTCGTCGAGCTTGATCTCGCCCTGGGCGCCGGAGAAGACGACGTCGCCGAGCCGGCCGACGCCCCGGAGCTCGGCCGCGGCCGCTTTGGCCTCGACCCGGGAGCCGGCGGGCAGCTGAACGATCACCTCGAGGTATCCGGAGCTGCCGAGGATCTGGTTCTTGGCGTGGGCCTCGATGCGCAGGACGCCGTCGGCGTACTCGACCTTGGTCTGCTCCGCGGTCCTGACGTCGCGGCCCTTGTCGGCGTTGGCCGGCCGGACCTCGACGACGGTGTCGGAGCGGTCGGCGGCGATGAACTGGACGCGCCCGGCGGGGATGTCGAGGATGGCGGCGATCGGGGCGGGGGTGGTGAAGGTCTGCATCGTTCTCTCCTTGCTGCGGTCGTTTCCGATGTGCAAAACGCTACGTTGCGTTCATGGATCGGGCAACAACTTTGTTGCACTGGATAAGAGAAACACCAGTTCAGAGCGGCTATTTCGTTGCAACGGTTTGGATTTCAATGCAACGTAAGCGATCCGGAGCGTTGCGTTGGTGAGAATTGAACGCTATGCTGGCGGCACCGAGGAAGGGAGACCGGCATGCCCGGAGGCAGGCTCACCCAGCAGGAACGCCAGCAGATCGCGCTGGGCCTGTCCGACGGCCTGGCGTACGCGGAGATCGCCCGGCGGCTCGACCGGCCCACCTCGACCATCACGCGCGAGGTGATGCGCAACGGCGGGCCCACCGGCTACCGCTCCGATCTGGCCCACCGCGCCACCGAGCGCCGCGCCCACCGGCGCCGGCAGGGCACTCCCGACGGACCCACGGTGCCGCAGGCGCACGGGCGCGACGCCGCGGCCGTGCTCGAATATCAGGAGACCTTCTCGACCCTGTTCATGCAGCAGGGTCTGCCGAAGATGACCGCCCGCATCCTGACCTGCCTGTTCACCACCGACGAGGGCAGCCTCACCGCGGCCGAGCTGGTCCAGCGCCTCCAGGTGAGCCCGGCTTCCATCTCCAAGGCGGTCGGCATGCTCGAGGACCTCCAGCTGATCCAGCGGGAGCGCGACGAGCGCCGCCGCGAGCGCTACCGCGTCGACAACGAGGTCTGGTTCAACTCGATGATCGCCGCCGCCCGGCAGAACGCCGACCTGGCCGGCACCGCGAGACAGGGCGTGGCCGTCCTGGGCGCCGGCACCCCGGCCGGGGTGCGCCTCGAGAACGTCGCCCGTTTCATGGATTTCGTCGCCGAGAGCATCATCCGGGCCGCCGAGCAGGCGCGGGACATCCTCTACACGACAGCCCCGGATACGCCCTCCGGAGCGGATCAATCGGATTTCCGACGTCACCCGATGGTGGGTCCGGAAGCGGCGTCGAACCTTTCCGGGGCGTTGTCCGTACCGGCTGGCAGCGCGGAGTCAGGTCAGTCAACAAACCTAACTGAAAAACACGCCAAAACGAACTGACACTAATCGCCCCTGGTCATAGGCGACAAGACTAGTCTGGCGACAGGCCACCTTCGGGTACGCCCACCGAGGCTGGGACGACGAGCGCGAGCGTGTCCGGGCAAGCCTCTCGGCATCGACCCAGGTCACCTTTTCGCGCTCAAAGTCCGTCCCTTAGCCCGTTGGCGGTCGGCCGCCGCAGGCACTACGGTAGGCCGTCGGCGAGGCGGTCTGTCGCTCTCCACAGAAGCCCAAAGGAAGATCGATGACGACCTTAGCTGTGCACGCGGAGAAGCCCCGGCTCCCGCTGGGCAAATTCAACACCGAGCACCTCGACGACCTGTCGGACGACGACGTGTCGCCGATCGTCAACCGGATCATGGCGGCGCACCTCGACCAGACCCGGATCCCCGCGGCGAAGTTCTCCTCGTTCATCTGAGCCCATGCCCGCCCGGCAGCCCGATGGGACATTGACGGAGTTCGTACT
The DNA here is from genome assembly GCF_042899005.1 of Actinoplanes sp. NPDC000266. NCBI lineage: Bacteria > Bacillati > Actinomycetota > Actinomycetes > Micromonosporales > Micromonosporaceae > Actinoplanes > Actinoplanes sp. NPDC000266. The sequence continues at coordinate 152,091 of NZ_JBIAZI010000009.1, read as the reverse complement.
CAAGGTCCATTCGCGATGTGATCTTGCGTGTGACCACTGCTATGTCTTCGAGCATGCCGACCAGAGCTGGCGGCGGCGCCCCGCGCGCATCGACGGCACCGTCCTGCGCGCCGCCGCGCACCGCATAGCCGAGCACGCCCGGAAACACGATCTCGCCCACGTCTCGGTCATCCTGCACGGCGGCGAGCCCCTGCTGCTCGGCCCCGCGCGGATGCGCGAGGTGCTCACCGAGCTGCGGGACATCGTGAGCCCGGTGACCAGGCTACGGCTCGGTATGCAGACGAACGGTGTGCTGCTCACCGAGCGCTTCGCCGCGCTCCTCGCCGAGTTCGACGTCCGCGTCGGCGTCTCGATCGACGGTGACCGCGAGGCCAACGATCTGCACCGGCGCTATCGCAACGGCGCCAGCAGCTACGACCAGGTTCTGCGGGCCCTGGAGTTGTTGCGCCGCCCCGCTTTCCGGCGGCTCTACTCGGGCCTGCTGTGCACAGTGGACGTGCGTTCCGATCCCCTCCGGGTCTACGAGTCGCTCGTGGCCCAGGCGCCGCCGCGCATCGACTTCCTCCTTCCACACGCGACCTGGGACACGCCACCGCTGCGCCCGGGCGACGCTCCGGCTCCGTACGCCACCTGGCTCTCAGCCGTTTATCGGCGCTGGATCACCGATGGCCGCCCGGTCGCGATCCGCCTGTTCGACTCGTTGCTGGCGCTGGCTGAGGGCCGGCCCAGCGGCAGCGAGTGGGTGGGCCTCGACCCGGTCGACCTCGCGGTGATCGAGACCGACGGCGAGTGGGAGCAGGCCGACTCGCTCAAGACCGCCTTCGACGGCGCCGCCGCGACGGGCATGACGGTCTTCACCCACACCGCCGACGACGTGGCCGCCACGCCCGAGCTGGCCCGCCGCCGCTCCGGTCTCGACGGCCTGAGCCCGGCCTGCCGGCAGTGCCCGGTGGTCGGCCAGTGCGGGGGCGGCCTGTTCGCGCATCGTTACCGCGCCGGGAGCTTCGACAACCCGAGCGTCTACTGCGCCGATCTGAAAGAACTGATCATGTTCGTGAACGACAACCCCCCGCCGGCGCCCGCGGAGGCCGATCCCACCCTGCTGCCGCCGGCGATGCTCGACCGGATAGCGGTGTCGGCCGGCGACGGCGACGCCGTGCGACGGCTCGACGAGGCACAGAACGCCATCGTCCGCGGCCTGCTGGTCAAGGTCGCGGGCGGGCTGGAAGCGGCCGGGCCGTCGGCGCACAACTGGGCCGTGCTGACCGAGCTTGATCACGCCCATCCGGAGGCCGTGGCCGGGGTGCTCGCTCATCCGTACATCCGGTCCTGGGCCGTTGAACTGCTCTCCGGCGCCGGCACCGGCACGTGGCAGGGCCCGGGATATCTGGGGTCGATCGCCGCGGCCGCCGCCTTCGCGGCCGGTGTGCCCGCGCGGACCTTCGTCCCGGTGCGCGACGGCCGCGTCCACCTGCCCACGCTCGGCACGATCCTGCGGCCCGGCGTGGCCGACTCGATCGCCGAGCTCCACGTCGGCGACGGCTCGCTGACCCTGGACGGAGCTGTCATCCAGCGCGACGACGAGACGGCCTGGCGGCCGAACCGCTGGCTGGTCACCGACGGCCTCGCCGTCCTGCTCGAAGACCTCGACCCGCACCGCGACTGCCACAAGCTCCCGGCCGCCGACCGGCTCGGCGACGACGCCGCCCAGCGGTGGACGGCCGCCTTCGCCGAGGCCTGGCGGATCCTGCGGGACGAGGCGCCCGGCCACGCCGAGGAGCTGCGGGTCGGCCTGCGGGCGATCGTGCCGCTGCGCCTGACCGGCGACGGGGTGAGCGAGGCCTCGACCGCGCGGCAGGCCTTCGGCAGCGTGGCCGTGACCGAAACCGATCCGGCCTCGCTGGCGGTCCTGCTGGTGCACGAGTTCCAGCACAGCAAGATGAACGCACTGCTCGACATCTGCAACCTGGTCGACGTCACCAAGCCCAACAAGATCACCGTCGGCTGGCGTCCCGATCCGCGCCCGGCCGAGGCCGTCCTGCACGGCATCTACGCCCACGCCGCCGTGGCCGGCATGTGGCGGGTCCGCAGCGACCGGCAGGTCGACGGCGCCGCGGCCGTCTTCGAGCAATATCGGGCCTGGACCGCCGAGGCCATCCAGGCCCTCGAGCGCACGGACGCGCTGACCCCCGTCGGCTCGCGGCTGCTGCGACAGGTCTCCGGCATGGTGAGCACCTGGGCGCCATGACCACCGCGACCCGCCAGCGCTCCCTGATCACCGAGCTCCGGGCCCTGGGCCTGGCCGCCGGCGACGTGGTGCTCGTGCACTGCTCGATGCGCAGGGTCGGTGAGGTCATCGGCGGCGCGGCCGCCCTGGCCGGCGCCATCCGCGCGGCGGTGGGTCCCGGCGGGACGCTGGTGGTGCCGGCACAGACCCCGGACAACTCGGTGAGCAGCGACGCCTATCGGGCCGCGACCGACGGGATGACCGACGAGGAGCGGCGGGCCTACGAGGAGCGGATGCCCGGCTTCGACGCGCGCCGCACCCCGTCGTACGGCGTCGGCGCCTTCGCCGAATTCGTCCGCCGCCGCCCGGGTGCGATCCGCAGTGGACACCCGCAGACCTCGTTCAGCGCGTGGGGCCGCCGGGCCCGCGAGCTCATGCGCGTGCACGATCTCGACAGTCACCTGGGCGAGCGCTCACCGCTGGCCGCTCTGGAGCGGGCGAACGCCAAGACGCTCCTGCTCGGTGTCGGATACGAGTCGTGCACGGCCCTTCACCTGGCCGAGTACAGGTTGCGCCGGCCACCGGCCGTCCGCCCGTACCGCTGCTACGAGCTCGACCGGGGCCATCGGGTCCGCCGCGAGTTCCGCGCGCCCCATCTGGACGCCGCGCCGTTCACCCGTATCGGCCTCAGCCTCGACGATCAGCCGTTCACCCGGAAGGGCACGATCGGGCAGGCGCCCACCCGCCTTCTACCCATCCGGGCGATGGTCCGGTTCGCGGTCGGGTGGATGGATCGTAATCCGGCGCGATAGAACCTGGTCTCCATCTGATTACCTCTCTAGTCTGGGGTTAATGTCACGGAGCGCGCCGTTCGGGGAGCAGTTAGTGATCACACCGAGATGACTCTCGATAGAGGTTCCTCGGCCGACGCCCGGTACTTCTATCTGAGCTATGCCCCGATACCGTCGCCGGACGACCGGCTCCTGGGCGATCACTGGGTGCGCCGCTTCTTCGTCGATCTCAACGCGGCCATCGACGAGCAGCCCGGCCGCCGCATCCGGCGGCCCGGCTTCGCCGACTTCGTGGTGCCGCCGTCGGAGGACCGCCAGGCGCAACGCCAGCGCGCGCTGACCGAGGCCGACGTGCTCGTTCCGCTGTACACACCGGAATATCTGAACCGGCACGAGTCGAGGCGCGAGCGTGACTGGTTCCGGCAGCGTGTGGTGCGGGCCGGGCGGGCGCCCGACGGGGCGAACATCCTGCCGGTGCTGTGGACGCCGTCGCCGCTCCGGGCGCACCGGGCCGAGCAGGAGCGGGCCCTGCTCATCGCCCGCGACGTCGAGGCGTACGCGGACAGCGGCCTGAGCGCGCTGTGCCGATTATTGATCTATCAAGGCGAATATCAGAAGATCGTGCGGCGGATGGCCCGGCACATCGTCGAGACCGCGGCCAGCTCTCCCCTGCAGGTCTCGTCGCCCTCGGCCCAGCCGGCCGTGACACCGCCCCCACCGGTCGACATCCCCTTCCGGACGGTGCTGATCACCCCCGACTGGGCGCCCACGGCCGGTGATGTCGCGCTGGCCAACGGATACGAGTCGCTGCGCAGCCAGTGGCGGCCCTTTCCGGGCCAGCCGCCGGTGGTGGCCGACATCGTGCTCGCCGTGGAGCGCCTGCGCATGCCGGCCCGGGTCCACGACTTCGTGCCGGCCGGCGACCTGTTCGAGCACTGCCCCGGCATCATCGTGATCGACACGCGGGTGCTCGGCACGGCCGGCGCCGCGGTGATCCGCGAGGCGGCGAGCTGCCTGCGGAGCTGGGTCGGCGTGGTGCTGATCGCGGACGGCCCGGCCGGCGACCAGCTCGACCGGGTGGCCGATCACTTCCCGACCCACGCGGGGCTGCTCAAGGTCACCGCGTACGACGAGTGGCGCTCCGGCATCAACGGTCTGGCCCACCGCATGCGGCGCCGCTATCTCGACGAACACCCGGCCTATCCACCGCCCGGCCGGCCGACCAGGCGGCCGCGGCTGTGGGACAGCATTCCACCCAGCCGTGAGGGCGACGACGGACGCACGGAGTGATCACATGGCGCAGCGGGACGGAAAAGTCGTCACGTTCTACTCCTACAAGGGCGGCACCGGCCGCACCATGGCCCTGGCCAATGTCGCCTGGATCCTGGCCGCGAACGGCAAGCGCGTGCTGGCCGTCGACTGGGACCTCGAGTCGCCCGGCCTGGCCCGGTTCTTCGCTCCGTTCATCGACCGCGACGCGCTCGACAGCATGTTCGGCGTCATCGACCTGATCGAGGACTACGAGCTGTCCACGGCGACGCAGTCCGACAAGGACGGCGAGCGCTGGCACGAGCAGTACGCGCGGGTGCACAAATACTCGTTCTCGCTGAACTGGCAGCACTTCCCCAAGGGCGGCACCCTCGACTTCCTCTCGGCCGGGCAGCAGAACAACGACTACGCCGGCTATCTGGCTGGGATGAACTGGGACGACTTCTACGAGCGCAAGGGCGGCGGCCAGTTCTTCGACGCGCTGCGGGCCGACATGAAGAAGCACTACGACTACGTGCTGATCGACAGCCGCACCGGGTTCTCCGACGTCTCCGACATCTGCACCATCCACCTGCCCGACATCCTGGTCACCTGCTTCACCCTCAGCGAGCAGGGCATCGTCGGCGCGGCCAAGGTGGCCCAGCTCGTCGAGCACCGCTACGACAAGCGGCGCATCCGGGTGCTGCCGGTGCCGATGCGGATCGACCCGGCCGAGAAGATCAAGGCCGACACCGGCCGGTCGGTGGCGCGGCAGCGGTTCGCCGGCCTGCCGAGCGGCCTGGGCGAGGCCGAGCGGGACCGCTACTGGGCCCGGATGCAGGTGCCTTACCAAGCGTTCTACGGCTACGAGGAGCTGCTGGCGACCTTCGCCGACCAGCCCGGCTCGAACGGGTCGCTGCTGTCGGCGTACGAGGTGCTGGCCAACGAGATCACCGAGGGCGACGTCCAGTCGCTCCCGCCGATGGCCACCGCCCTGCGGGAGCGGATCAACGCGCGGTTCGCCCGCACCCCGGCCTCGGTCGAGAACGAGGTCGTGCTTCGCCATTCCTCGTACGACCGGGTGTGGGCCGAGTGGATCGGCCATCTGCTGGTCGCGGCCGACGTCAAGGTGGTCGACCCGTGGTTCCCGGACGCCGGTGGCGACGTCTCGGGCGCCGCCCGCGAGCTGCTGATCGTCTCCGAGTCGAACGCCACCGACGACGCGATCGCGGCCGCCGCCGACCGCTCACCGGACCAGGTGCCGCTGGTCGTCTACGTGGCCGACGTGCGCCGCCTCACGCACGTGCCGTCCTCGCAGACCGCCTCGATCGCCGGGCTGGAGGCCGAGGTGGCCGCCGCCCGGATCCTGCGCCTGATCGGCCGCGAGGGCGCACCCTCCGATGTGGAGCTGCCGACCAGCCCGCGCTTCCCCGGCGCCGACAACTCGGTGTTCGAGGTGCCCGGCCGCAACACCCGGTTCACCGGCCGCGAGGAAGACCTCCGCCAGCTCCGCACCCACCTGCGCAGCAGCCCGATGGTCGTGCTGGCCAGCCCCGGACCGGTGGCGTTGCAGGGCATGGGCGGCATCGGCAAGAGCCAGCTGGCGCTGGAGTACGCCCACCGGTACCGGGCCGCCTACGACGTCGTGTGGTGGATCGACGCCGACCAGGTGTCGTTCCTCGAGTCGGCGCTGGGCGACCTGGCCACCTCGCTCGGCCTGAGCCCGTCCGACTCCAACCGTGACAACGCCCGGGCCGTGCTCCAGGCGCTGCGGCACACCGACCTGCGCTGGCTGCTGATCATGGACAACGCCGACGAGGTGGACGGCGTCCTGCCCTACGTGCCCGAGGGCAAGGGCCACGTGCTGATCACCTCGCGCAACCTCCAGTGGGCCGAGCGGGCCACGGCGCTTCAGGTGGACGTCTTCAAGCGCGAGGAGAGCAAGCAACACCTCATCCAGCGGGTGCCGACCATCGAGGAGGATCAGGCCGACCGGATCGCGGCCCTGCTGGGCGACCTGCCGATCGCCATCGCGGCCGCCGCCGCCTGGCTGGCCGACACCGGCGCCTCGGTCGAGCAATATCTCTCCGAGATCGTCCAGGCCGGCGGCGGCGCGGTGATGGAGCCGCACAAGAACGAGTCGGTCGAGGCCACCTGGGAGCTGTCGCTCAGCCACCTGCGCGAGACCTATCCGGCCGCCTACCGGGTGCTTCAGCTCTGCTCGATGTTCTCCCCCGAGATCGCCACCGACCTGGTCTACAGCGACGCCTTCGCCGAGGCCCTGGTCCCGTACCACTCGCAGGTGACCACCGAGCGCCTGATCCGCCAGCAGCTCGTGCAGCAGGCCCACCGGCTCGCCCTGGTCCGGGTCGACCTGCGGGCCGACAACCCGTCCAGCAGCGAGACCGGCCGCGGCGGCTTCGTCGTCATGCACCGCCTGCTGCAACACGCGGTCCGCTCCCGCATGACCGAGGACGAGCGTGAGGAGGCCCGCCGCAAGGTGCATCTCGTGCTGGCCGCGGCCCGCCCCAGCGACGAGGTCGACGATCCGGAGGACTGGCCCAAGTTCCGGATGATCTGGCCGCATCTCGAGATCTCGAAGGCGCCGTTCAGCCGGGTGCCCAAGGTCCGCGAGCTGATGATCGACCGGGTGCGCTATCTCCAGCTGCGCGGCGAGCTGGAGGCCGGCCGGCGGCTCGGCGAGGAGGTGGCGAAGACCTGGGACGCGATGCTGCGGGAGGAGACCGACGAGCAGGCCGCGGCCGACCTGCGGCGCCAGCTGCTGCACCTCCAGTTCAACCTGGGCAACATCCTGAGCTTCCTGGGCCTGCTCAAGGAGTCGCACGCGCTGGACGCCGAGGTCCTCGAGCGCCAGCGGGAGTTGCTCGGCAACGACCACCCGCACACGCTCATGACCGCCGGCGGCCTCGCCCGCGACCTGCGCGGCCTGGGCCAGTACAGCGAGGCCCTGGCGCTGGACGCGACCACCTTCGCCGCCTGGAAGAAGAACTTCGGCGAGGTCCACTGGCGGTCGCTCAAGGCGCTCAACAACCTCGCGAGCACCCAGCGGCTGATGGGCGACTTCCGGGAGGCCCGCAAGAACGACGAGATGGTGCTGGCCGGCCGCCGTCTGCTGCGGCACGCCGAACACCCGGACACGCTCATCTCGTCGGCCTACGTCGGCATCGACATGCGCGACGCCGGCGACTACGAGCAGTCCATCACCCGGCTCCGCGGCGTCTACCGCGACCTGCTGCGCACACGCGGACCGGAAGACCTCATGACCCTTCGTACGCAGACCAACCTCGCCGTCTCCCTGCGCGCGGCTGGCCAGCCGGTCGAGGCCGGTGAGCTGCTCGGCGCCGCCCTCAAGACGCTGACCGACCGGTTCGGCCCGGACAACCCCGAGACCCTGACCTGCCGGCTCAGCCTCTCGATCAACCTGCTCCAGGTCGACCAGCACCAGCTCGCCGGCGAGGAGCTCACCGAGGTGCAGCAGATCTATCTGCGCAACCTCGGGCCGCGTCACCCGCTCACCCTGGTCTGCCAGCTCAACCTGGCCATGGTGGCGCGCTACGCGGGCGATCTCGACCGGGCCCGCGAGCTGGCGTCGGAGGCGGCCGACCTGCTGGCCGAGGCGCTGGGCGACAGCCATCCGTACACCCTCTCGGGCTGGATGAACCTGGCCATCTCCATCGCCGAGCAGGCCAGCCCGCCCGAGGGCCGCGCCGCCGCCGACCAGGAGGCGCTGCGCCTGCTGCAGCGCGCCTCGGACGGGCTCAACCGGGTGCTGGGCGAGGACCACCCGAACGCCCTGCGCTGCCGGGCCAACCTGCTGCTCCTGCAGGAACGGCTCGAGCCGGGCCGGCGCAGCCAGCAGCTCGACGCGACCGCCCGGCGCCTGGCCCGGCGGCTCGGCGAGGGTCACCTCGCGGTCGCCGCCATCCGCGAGAGCAAGTTTCAGCGGCGCATCATCGACCCGCATCCGATCTGATCTGCGGGTGGTCGGGCCGGGTCAGCCAGGCCAGGATCTCCGGCAGGACGGCCACCGCGCCGAAATGCGCGGTGTGCCGTTGCACCTGCACCTCGGAGCTCTGGATCTGCCCGGCCAGCCACCGCGTGTGGCTGGCCGGCGTGAAGTTGTCGTCAGCGCCGTGCCACAACCGCACCGGCATCTTGATCTCGGTGAGGGCGAAACCCCAGTCCGAGCGCAGAGCCAGTACGTCGTCGATCCAACCGCCTGGTCCCTCGCGCAGAGCCTCGGCGTAGGCGTCGAGCAGCTGCCGCCGGATCGGCACGCCGGCCACGGCCTTCCGGTCGGCCTCGGTCATCTGCTCGATGAGGAACTCGAGCAGCGAGCCCGGATCGTCGATGACCTTGGCCGCGCGCCGCCGCAACTCCTGCACCAGCAGCGCGTCGTCGTGCCCGGCGCTGCGGAAGTCGCGCACGTTGGCGTCGGTCATCCCGCCGAACCAGTCCAGCCCGGCCGCGTCGGACGGGGCCATGCCGACCAGCACGGCCGCGCGCAGCACCCGGTCGGGCAGCAGGGCGGCGCAGGCCAGCGCGTGCGGGCCACCGCCCGACCGGCCCACCACCGAGAACTCGCCGAGGCCGAGATGGTCGGCGATCGCCGCCACGTCACCGGCCGCGTCGGCCACGCTGCGCCCCGGCGACCGGCTGGAGCCGCCGTAGCCCGGCCGGTCGTACGAGATCAGGCGGACACCCTGGCGATAGAGCACGCTCGGCCGCGGGCGGGGGCCGCTGCGGCTGCCGGGGGTGCCGTGCAGCAGGAACACCGGCCGCCCGTTTCCCGCCCCGACCGCGTCGACGGCGAGGATCCTCCCTCCCGTACGGACGACGTGCTCATGGCGTGTCTGCGGGTGGGACAACCCGGGCCTCCTCGAATGCCGTCAGCTCCGCCAGCGCGCCGGCGAGGGTGTCGTCGCCGGGCGCCCGGCCGTGCGCGCGCAGATAGTCGGTGAGGATGCGGCTCAGACGCGCCTCGTCCAGGAACTCGTCCGGCCGCCGCTGGGCCAGCAGGCGCACCATCGCCGCCGGCGGAATCTTGCGCCAGGCCTGGTCGGGGAAGCCGCTGAGGGCGATGAGCAGCCACAGCGCGGTGCGGTTGCCGACACCGGCGTCGGCGAACTGCTCGACCATCTCGGCCGAGACCATCGCCTCCTCGACGGGCAGCTCGGCCAGTCGGCTCTCCACATCGGCCACGACGGCGCGGACCTGCGCGACGTACCGCTCCGGCAGCCGGCTCAGCCCCGTGCGCAGGATCAGCGCGTGCAGGACGGCGTGCCCCTCGGGCGCGCCCACCGAACGGAGAAGATCGGGAAACTCGTCCATCAGGTACGGGCACGAGACGATCAGCTCGGCCGGGGCCGTGACCGACATGGGCAGCCGGCTCAGCGCCACCCGGGTCAGCGCGCACACCAGGTCGGCCGGCAGCTGCCGGCCGTCCTCGGCCAGGCATTCGAGCAGCAGCGCGGCCGTCGTGCTGGACACCGCGTCGGGCCGCTCGGTGGCGCGCTCCAGCAGCCGGCGATAGCCGCGCTCGTCGTACAGGGTCAGGGCGTTGAGTGACGGCACCGGCCAGCGCCGGGTGGCCAGCTCGACCATGTCGGCGTGGAAGCGGCCGCTCTCGAAGCTTTCCGGCTGGTGGCCGCGCCACGTGCGCGCGCCCGCCTGCAACTGCCCGTACGCGGTGATGTCACCGACCAGCCGGGCCTCCTCGGCCGCCACGTTCAGGCCGTTGCCGAGCTGCTCCCGGCGTACGGCGGTGATCCGCCCCTCGCTGTCCCGGCCCAGCCAGCTGATCATCGCGAGCTGGCCCTTCTCGTCGAGGCCGGCCCGCCACAGCCGTACGGTCGAGGTCCAGGTCGTCTCGTCCATCAGGTCCGTGTGCAGCACGCCGCGCTCGCCGGCGACCAGCGCGGCCAGGCTGACCAGGTTGGCGGTGTAGGCGGCGAGCAGGCGCACCGGGTCGTACCGCGAAGGCTCGTAGCGGTCGATCCCCGCGATGTCGTGACGCTGACGGGCCTCGGCCAGCAGCGCCACCACGGTCTCGCCGACGGCGGCCCGCTTCCGCGGGCTCAACTTGCCGCTGAGCTCCTTGGCGAACATCATCACGGCGTCACGCTTGACCAGCGGCTGATGCGAGAGCAGGGCCCGGAACCGCCCGGTGCCGAGCTGGGCGCCGGAGCCGGCCCGCAGGAACCGCCGGAGCTCGGCCAGGTCGCTCAGCGAGTTGATGACGTGGTCGGCGATGAGAAAATCACCGAAGGTCGCGTGCAGGAACTCGTACGTCCGCCTGGTGTCCTCGCCCTGCAGGTCGTCGGGCCCGTAGACGACGAAGAACGCCGTCGTCACGAGCTGCTCGGGCCCGAGCTGATCGCCCGGCGGGCCGGCGTCGTTGGCCGAGGCCCCGAAGCAGGCCAGGTCGGCACGCAGATGAGCCCGGTTGACCACCTCACGGTTGCGGTTGAACATGGCGAACGCGGTGATCGCCAGATCGAGGCGGAGCCGCTCCTCCTGGGCCGTCCGCTCCTCCGGCGAGGGCGCCCGCGCCGACTTCTCGGCCACCTGCCGCCTGATGAAGGCGGTGAGCAGCCCGGTGAACAGGTCGGACTGCGAGATGTCGTAGTCGGGCCGCTGATCGACGCTGTGCTCGTTGTAGTAGATCGCGAGCAGGGTCAACAGCAGCGGCTGGCGCACCAGCTCCCCGTACGACAGCAGGTCACGGGCCACCAACGGCCGAAAGCCGGCCTGCCTCTCGTTCTCCTTGTTGACCGCCTCGACCCAGTCCCCGATCTGCTGATCGGCAAGATCTTCAAGCCGGACCAGCACGGTTCCGTACGGCAGACTGGCCCGATCCATGACCAGCATGCGTGACGTGATGATCGGGATCATCGAGTATCCGAGCTCCCACTGCCGCTCCTGAAACTCGGCCACCCGCTCGATGTACTGCGAATGCGCCGTGCCCGTGGCCTGCACAAGCTCGTCGAACCCGTCAAAGACGACAACCACGGTCGTACGCTTCGACGCCTCCCGCAGATCCTTCCACCGGATCCGGTCATCCATGATCTGCTCGATCGCCGACTCGATCTGCTCGGCCGGATTTTTGTCCCCCGTCATCAACCGCAAGGGCACCACGATGGCCGTGAACCGGGTGGTCGGAAGCCGCGCCGCGATGACCCGGGTGAGAAGCGTCTTACCGGCCCCCGGCTGCCCGAGGATCAACAAAGGACGGTGCAGGCTTTCCGGGTCGGTCAGATAGTCGCTGAGAAAGCCGACCAGGTCGGCGCTCCACCGCTGTTCCTTCCACCAGTCCTCCTGTTCAGGCTTGGCATAGCGGTCGTACTCGGCGATGCGGAAGTCCGGGCTGATGAACCCCTTCTCGACAGTCGGAATGCCCAGGTGGAAGTCGATGCCCTTGATCCGCAAGAGCGGCTGCTTGAAGACCACGGTCATGGAGGCGGCCAGCCGATCGAGCGAATCCCGGAGCGGATCGGTCGCGGCTGAGGGCATGGGCCCGTGCAGACCCGACAGGTTCTCGAAGAGATCCTCGAGAGCGTCGAGCCGGTTGACGACCCGCTCGGTCATCTCCCGGTTGTCGATGACCCCATGTTCGAGAGCCTGCCGCAACGTCCGGAACCCGAACTCGGGAAGATCGGCGGCAAGCCGATCGAACCGGTCGTCGTAATAACGCATGCTGCGCTCGACCACCCGCGTCCGCAGCGAACTGTGGTCGAGCCCGCGCCGAACATCAGGCCAGGCGGCAAGCCCTTCACAGAACACGATGGTGGCGTCGTAGAGGGCGACATAGGCGTTCTCGACATCCGTACGAGCCTCACCCAGCCCCAGAACCGACGACGGAAGGGGAAAGCCCCCGCCATCGATCTCGTCGGCCAGGGACCGCCCGCGCCCGTCCCCGGCGGCAACGGCACCCTTCTCGGAGTCGGTCAGCTCAAGCCGGTCGAAGCCCGGCCCGACCTCATCCCGGAAGGCGTCGAAGAAGGCGGACAGAGCAAGGACGGTGTGGCTGGCTTCGAGAAGCTCGTAGTAGGACTTGCCACCGGAGGTCCGGATTCGCCCGGCGGGATTACCGGTGAAATCGCGGACGGCCTGAAGGAGAGCGTTCTTGGGACCGAGGAGGGCGAGGGTCGCCCCTTGGGAGAGCGCACCACCCGTGAGCAGCCCCGCCGACAGGACCTTGTCGATCTGCGAGATCCGGGCGTTCCCCGGAGCCAGCCGGCGCATCGCTTCCCGATAGCTGAGGCTAGATCGGCGCGCCATCCCCGGAGCATACGGACTCCCATAACGGAACGCCATCGACCGATCCCGCTAGGTGATCATGCCTTCGATGGAGCTCTTCGCGGGCCAGGATTCCCCTTCCGATCACGGACGTGGTCTCCAAGCCTGACGGAGGTAATCACGGATCTCGACTCCTCGCGGATGTGTGACTCCCATCACTTAAACGTGTCGGCGTGAACCTCGGACGAACTGTCTCCGAGGAACTGCCGTATCGGCATGTGACAGCGCCCGGACTCCGCAGAAAGGGGACGGCCCGCTCTGGCAAGCGGGCCGTCGTGCTGTCTCTCCCGGTAATGCAGGCGTGCGCATTCGACAAGGAGCACAGCGTGACAACGGTATATAGACCATCCGGCGATCACCAGAAAGACCCAGATCATCGGCCCGGGGTCATCAAGAAGGCGCTCGCTGCCGCCGCCGGGTCGGCCGGGGGCATAGCCGCGATTCTCGGCGCGGTCGCGTACGGCGCGATCCCGGTCGTGCTCGCCTGCCTGGCGATGTCGATCTTCGGGCTGATCATGGTGGTCGCTCTGGTCATCGCGGGCATCTACATCACCCGGGGATGATACGGCGCGGGCGGTCGGCGTTTCGCTGACCGCCCGCGCTCCCCCTCAGTGTTCCGATGCCTCTTCAGGCCGCCAGGTCGAGCGTGCGCAGGTAACCGATTCGGTGGTAGGCGGCCGGATCGAGGGTTCCGAGCACGCATCGGTGCCGCAAGGCCAGCAAAGCGGTGTGCACGATGTCCGGGCGCTCGCCTGTCTTGAGGCGGGCGATGATGTCGGCGTCGCGGAACGCCAGCGCCGGCAGGTCGACGAGCGGCTGCGGGTCGTCCTTGTCGTCCGACGGTGCGGCATGCGCGGGATCCATGCGGCGGAGCAGGCGGTAGAGGCGCTGGTCCTGCTCGCCGCTGAGATCGGGCGACACATGCAGGTACGCGGCCGGGGACACGATCACCTGGCAGGCTTCGTCGGCGACCGCCTCGACGAGGGCGGCGCCGACGGTGGCGTTGTCCAGACGGGCGTGTGAGCGCAGCACACTCGCGTCGATCACGAAGTTGGGCCAGGAGATGTGCGGCCGCCGGTAGTCGGTGTAGCCCAGGTCGAGGACGGCGCGGGCGAGCCCGGCCGAGTCGGCGACCCGCGCCTCGGCGTGCCGATTGTCGCGCAAGTGCTGCAACAGCATCTGGTGAATGCCGTCGAAGCCCGGCCCGGCCTGCTGGTACTGGCGCATCAGGCGCGCGGTGGCGCGTTCGCGCGGCGTTGGTTCAGGTTCCACGCCCGCCGACGCTAGGTGCCTGAGATGAGGGCGGGTATCAGCTGCCGGGAACGGGCATACCGGCTGAATATGCGGGCCTGATCGTGATCATGCAGGTCAGCGCGACGGGCGGGCGTCACCGGCAGCACTGCCGGCGGCCATATCGGATATGCCGGATTTCAGGTCGCCGGAACCCGACCGCATCCTGGGACTCAGGTGCCGTACTTGTCGTACGAGACCGTCCAGTCGCCCAGGCCGTCCCACGCCGGCAGGTCCTTTGGGCTGTGCACCACCTCGACCACGTCGCCGACCATGAAGTTCTTGTAGACCCACTGGGCGTCGGCCGTGCTCAAGTTGATGCAGCCGTGTGAGGTGTTCGCCCGGCCCAGCTGGTTGTTCCACGGTGCCGCGTGCAGGAACTCGCCCGAGTAGGAGATCCGCGTGCAGAACTGCACGTCATCGGGCTCGTAGTAGAACGGGTTGTTCGGATCGTTCAAGCCGTAGCTGGCCGAGCTCATGCTGTGTTTCCTCTCCTTCGAGAGGACCACGTGCGGCCCGTTCTGGGTCCAGAAGTGGATCTGGTCGCCGTTGGAGATCGTCGTGTAGCCGCCCTGACCGTTGCTGCACGCCATGTCGCGGGTCAGCTTGCCGTCGATGTAGACCCTCGTGCGATGGGTGCTGTTGTCGCTGATCGCTATCAGGCTGCGGCCGATCGTGAAGTGGGTGGTGGCGTTCGCCTTGCCGTACAGGCCGTTGCCGAGGTTGACGCCCAGGGTGTTGACGCTGACCTTGACCGTGGTGCCTTTTGTCCAGTATTTCGCGGGGCGCCAATGCACGATCTTGTTGTCGACCCAGAAGAACTTGCCGTCGACGGGCGGTGACGTCTCGACCTTGATGGCCTTCTCGGCGGCCGCCCGGTCCTTGACCGCCTTGCTGAAGGCCACGATCACCGGCTGGCCTATGCCGTACGTGCCGCCCGTCTCCAGCGCCGCCATGCCGTTGGCCTGGAAGGTGACCGCGGCCAGCGCGCGCGGTTTGACCGTGGTGAAGGTCGCCGCCTTCTCGACCTTGGCGCCCAGGCTGTCGAGCAGATGAGCGGTCACCTTGTACGTCTTGTCGTAGGCCAGGGCGCCGGAGGACCGCCAGGTCACCCCGTCGGCGTCGACCGCGCCGGCCAGACCCGTGACCGACTCGATCCGGCCGCCGTCGACCGTCACCTTCACCGGGCCGGCCGGGGAGATCTGGCCGGTGGGCGCGGTCAGCCGGAGCGGGGCTGCCGTGGGCTGCTCCCAGACAGTGGCGGCCGTGGAAGAGGAGCGGGAGGGGGTGCAGGCGGCCAGGCCGGCCACGCTCACGGCTCCGAGGAGGAACTTACGTCGTTGAACCACACCTACCTAGATGCGGCTGCGGCCTGGAATGTTGTCAGCATCTGGTGGGCGAAACCCTCGGCCATCTCCAGTTGCTCGCGCAGTTTGCGAACCCTCTCCTCGGCCGCCGTGTGGAACGAGGCCAGCCGGTCGAGCAGCGGCTCCCGCGCAGCGCCGGTCGCGGATTGCAGGGCGTCGATGATCTCCAGCAGATCGCGCATCTCCTCCAGGGTGAAACCGAGCGGTTTCATGCGCTTGATGACGCGCAGCCGGTCGAGGTCGGGCTCCGTGTAAAGGCGGAACCCGCCCTCGCTGCGGGCCGACGGGACGACCAGGCCGGCTTCCTCGTAGTGGCGGATCGTCCGGATGCTCAGGCCGGCCCGCTCGGCCGCCTCGCCGATCTGCATGAGCGACATCAGTGCGCCGCGCCCAGCTTGCCGCTGAGGTTGTCGTGGAATTTCGTGCTGGCCTCGTTCAACCCGATGATCTCGGCCTGTTTGCCGCGGGCCGCGTACTTGGTGGTGATGGCGTCGAGCGCGGCCACCGAGGACGCGTCCCAGATGTGCGCGGCGCTCATGTCGATCACCACCTTGCCCGGGTCGCCGGCGTAGTCGAACTGGTGCACGAGGTCGTTGCTGGAGGCGAAGAACAATTCCCCGTGTACGCGGTACACGCGCGTCCCGCCCTCGGAATCGAGAACGCTGGTCACGGTGGCGAAGTGTGCCACCCGGCGGGCGAAGACGACCATGGCCGTGAGCACGCCGAGCACGACGCCGACGGCCAGATTGTGGGTGGCCAGGGTGCCCGCGACGGTCACCAGCATGACGATGATCTCGCCGGCCGGCATGCGCTTAAGGGTGGCCGGGGCGATGCTGTGCCAGTCGAACGTGCCCACCGACACGATGATCATCACGGCGACCAGGGCGGCCATCGGGATCAGGGCGACCACGTCGCCGAGCGCCACGACCAGGATCAGCAGGAACACGCCGGCCAGGAACGTCGACAGCCGGGTGCGGGCGCCGGACGTCTTCACGTTGATCATCGTCTGGCCGATCATCGCGCAGCCGCCCATGCCGCCGAAGAAACCGGTGACGATGTTCGCCACCCCCTGGCCCCACGACTCCCGCGTCTTGTCGGAGCGCGTGTCGGTGATGTCGTCGACCAGTTTCGCGGTCATCAGGGATTCCATCAGACCCACAAGAGCGATTCCCAGGGCGTACGGCGCAATGGTCTTCAAAGTGTCGAAGGTGAACGGCACGTCGGGCAGGCCGAGTACGGGCAGGCTGTCCGGAAGCTTGCCCTCGTCACCGACGGTCGGCACGGCGACGTGTGCGACGAGCGTGAAAACGGTCAGAACGACGATGGCCACGAGCGGCGCCGGCACGGCCGTGGTCAGCTTCGGCAGGAACCAGATGATCGCCAGCGCGACCGCCACGAGCGGATAGACCAGCCACGGCACCCCGGTGAGGTGCGGCAGCTGGGCCGAGAAGATCAGGATCGCGAGCGCGTTGACGAAGCCGACCATGACGCTGCGCGGGATGAACCGCATCAGCTTGGCCACGCCGGCCAGGGCCAGAACTATCTGGAAGACCCCTCCCAGAATGACCGCCGCCACCAGGAACCCGAGCCCGTGCTCCTTGGCCAGCGGGCCCACGACCAGAGCGATCGCACCGGTCGCGGCCGAGATCATGGCCGGCCGCCCACCCGTGAAGGCAATAGTCACCGCCATCGTGAACGAGGCGAAAAGCCCGATCTTCGGATCGACCCCGGCCAGGATCGAGAACGAGATCGCCTCGGGAATGAGCGCCAGCGCGACCACGAGCCCCGCCAATACCTCCGTCCGGAACATCCGGGGCGACGCCAGGAAGGCAGGACGAGACAACAGGGCGGACATATAACTCATTTCGACTCAGAACGCGAAGCGCTGAGAACCCTACCCTCACGTGAGGGGAGAGTCGGACGGCTCGTGGCGATGATCACGCGGGAACGAAGCCGGTGCGGCAGCATGCAGATATGGAGCGTCGCTGGCTGTTCGCCGATCAACTGGGGCCGCACTTTCAGGACGCGCCCGATCAGCCAGTTCTGCTGGTGGAGTCGAAGGGTGTCTTCCGGCGCCGCGTCTTCCACCGCCAAAAGGCGCATCTCGTGCTCTCCGCGCTCCGGCACAGGGCGCGGGATGAAAACGTCCGGCTGGTCCGGGCCGAGACGTACGCCGAAGCGGTGACCGAGCCGGTCAGCGTGTGCCATCCGACCTCGCGCGCGGCCCGCGATCTCGTCCGGCGCCTGCCGAACGTCGAGATGGTGCCGCCCCGGGGATTCGTGACCACGCCCGGTGACTTCGTGTCGTGGGCGGGTGGCCGTGACCATCTGCGGCTCGAGGACTTCTACCGGTTCGCGCGGCAGCGTCACGACGTACTGATGGAAGGGTCCGAACCGGCCGGAGGCCGATGGAATCTCGACGCCGACAACCGGGAGCCGCCGCCGCGCGGGGCCGAGCGGCTCGATGTGCCGGCGCCGCCCGCGATCAGCGAGGACGAGATCGACGAGGAGGTGCGGGCCGACCTGGATCGCTGGGAGCGCGAGGACGGCATCACTTTTGTCGGTAATGACGGGCCGCGGCTCTTCCCGGTCACGCGACGGGAGGCGCTGGCCCGGCTGCGGCATTTCGTGGAGCATCGGCTGCCGGCGTTCGGGCCGTACGAGGACGCGATGCTGGCCGGCGATCCTCAGATGGCGCACAGCATGCTCAGCCCGGCCATCAATCTCGGGCTGCTCGATCCCCTCGAAGTGATCGAACGGGCCGAGCAGGCCTACCGGAGCGGCGCCGCGCCCCTGGCCAGTGTCGAGGGCTTCGTCCGGCAGATCCTGGGCTGGCGTGACTTCATCTGGCATCTCTACTGGTATTTCGAGCCGGACTATCGGGCCGTCAACGAGATGCACGCGCGGCGTGAGCTGCCGAAATGGTTCGCCGAGCTGGACGCCGAGGCGGTCGGGGCCCGCTGCCTGTCCGACGTGCTGGCCGGTGTCCGCGACCGCGGCTGGGTGCATCACATCCCGCGGCTGATGGTGCTGGGCAACTACGCCATGCAGCGCGGCTGGCGGCCCGGCGTGGTGGCCGACTGGTTCCACCGGTGCTTCGTCGACGGCTACGAGTGGGTCATGACCGCCAACGTGGTCGGTATGAGCCAGTTCGCGGATGGCGGGCGGATGAGCACGAAGCCGTACGCCGCCGGTGGGTCCTATGTGAACCGGATGAGCGACTACTGCGGCGGCTGCCGGTACGACCCCAAAGTGCGCGCGGGCGATGACGCGTGCCCGTACACCGCCGGATATTGGAGTTTTCTCGCCCGTCACGAACAGGCATTGGCCGGCAATCACCGGATGCGGCAGCCGCTGCGGGGCCTGCGCCGCCTCGGCGATCTCGACGCCCTGCTGGAGCAGGAGAAGGCCCGCGGTTCACGCGCGCCCTGAGTCGCCCAGAGCCGCGGCCAGCTCGCGCCGCGACGTGATGCCCAGCTTGTTGAAGATCTTGCGAAGGTGCCACTCGACCGTGCGCGGGCTGAGGAAGAGAGCGGCGGCGATCTCCGGGTTGGTCAGGCCTTCGATCGCCCGTCGCGCTATCTGCGCCTCCTGCGGGGTCAGATCGTCCCGTACGCCCGGAGACCGCTTCCGTACGGTCTCGCCCGTGGCCACGAGCTCGCGCCCGGCGCGATCCTCGAACGCCTCGGCCCCCATGGTGGCGAAGGCCTCGTGCGCCGCCCGCAGCACGACCCGGGCGTCACTGCGACGGTTGGCGCGGCGCAGCCACTCGCCGTACAGCAATCGCGCCCTTGCTTGTAAAAGGCCGAGCCGGCCGCCGCCCAGATGGTCGATGGCCGCCCGGTAATGCCGCTCCGGCGAAGGGCTGGTCAGGGCATCGGCCAGCTCCCGCGCCCCCAGCGCCCACGGCGTGCCGGCGGCGGTCGTCCGCTCGGCCAGCCGGTCGCGGGCCTGGATCGCGGTGTCGAGGTCGCCGGCCCGGCTCGCCGCCTCGACCAGCTCACTCAGCGACCATCCGTACGACGACAGATCCGGGTATTCGGCGCTGAACCGGGCCGCCCTCGAGGCCGCCTCGAAGTTGCCGAGCCCGTTGTGGAGCACCGCCTTCGCATAGCCGGTGATGCCGAGCAGCCGCCCCACGCCGAGCTCGGTGACCTCCCGTTCGGCCGCCGCGATCAGCTCCAGCGCCTGCGACTCACGCCCCCGGTGAGCGGCCATGAAGATCGTGTTGGCCAGCGGACCCTGCCGCCCGGTCGACTCGGCCACGGTGATCGACTCGTCGGCCAGCCCCTGCGCGTCGGCGAAACGACCCGAGAAGATCAAGGACGAGGTCCGGTACGACAGTGCGGTGAGCAGAATCGGCAGCGCACCCAGCCGGCGCGCGTAGTCGAGCCCGTGCCGGGCGAGCCGGTCCCACGCGACGTCGTCGTAGATCTCCAGCGCGACCATCGCCGCCAGCCACAGCAGATCCATGTCGTCATCGCCGGTCACGGCGTCGAGGGCGGCCGCGAACCGGGGGACGGCCGGCGCGTAGCCGTCAAGACTCCAGGTGACGAGACCGGTGAGGAACAGGCCGGCCGGATCCTCCCCGGCCGGAAGACCCCGGGCCGCCTCGGCGGTGTTCTTCAGCGCGGCCGCACCACCGAGCCGCCCGGCGTGCACGGCCGAGCCGAGCGCCTCGAGATAGGTCTGCCGGGCCGCCGCCGCGTCGAGATCGGCCAGCCGCCCAGCGGCGGCGTACAGGGAACCGGAGGCGCGGCCCGGATTGACCGCGAAGGCCACCTTGGCCCGGACCCGCTCCAGGTCGGCCCGCTGCAACGGCCCGAGCGGCCCCAGCTCGGCCGCGGCCAGCAGCTCAGGCACATCAGAGGTCGCGCCGGCTTCGAGCCGGGCCCGCGCGGCGGCGATCGTGCGGGCCGCGCGCCTCTTCGGATCGGGGGTGAGAATGGCGGCCCGTTCGAGGAAGGAAGCGGCCGCCGACCGCCCGCCACGGGCCAGAGCCCGGTCGGCGGACCGTTCGAGCTCGCCGGCGACTTCCTCGTCGGGCCCGACAGCGGCATGCGCCCGATGCCACGCCCGCCGATCAGGGTCGAGCCCCGGATCGGTGACCTCGGCCAGAGCCGCGTGCACCCGCCGAAGCTCACCCGGATCGGCCGACCGCCAGCTCGCCGACCGCACGAGCGGATGCCGGAACCGAACCCGGCTGCCCACTTCGAGAAGCCCTTCGGCCGCCGCCGCTCCCGCCGCGTCCGGCCCGACACCGAGCAGTTCAAGGGCACGCCACAGCAGGGGTACGTCTCCGACAGGCTCGACCGCCGCGGCCAGCATCAACAGGCGGGTGTCACCGGGAAGCCCACCGATGCGCCGCCGGAAGCCTTCCTCGACCCGCCCGGCGAGCGAGGTGCTGTGCCCACCGAACCCGAAGGCCAATTCGGCCGGCGACAGATCCCGCGGCAGTTCGAGAAGAGCGAGCGGATTGCCATGAGTCTCGGCCACGATCCGATCCCGGACGCGCGAATCAACCGACCCCACCAGCACCGAATCGAGCAGAGCATGGGCGTCGGCATCCCCGAGCCCGTCGATCCGCAACTCGGGAAGATCCTTGAGAAGGCTGTTACCAGGCGTACGAGCAGCCAGCACAAGAGCGACCGACTCGGCATCGAGCCGCCGAGCGACAAAGGCCAGCACAAGCCCCGAATGCCGGTCGAGCCACTGCACATCATCGACGACACAGACGAGAGGCTTGGTTCCGGCGGCTTCGGCAAAGAGCCCCAGCACAGCCATGCCCAGCGGCAACATCTCCGGCGGAGGCCCCGAGGTCAGCCCGAACGCGGTCGAGAGGGCCGTCCGCTGGACATCGGGAAGCTTGTCGAGATGAGTGAGAAGGGGAGCACAGAGCTGCTGCAACGCCGAGTAGGCGATGTCCGACTCGAGCTCGACCCCAGCGGCCCGCACGACCCGGAATTGATCGGCCCGCTTCTCGAGGTAGTCGAGAAGAGCGCTCTTACCCACGCCGGCCTCACCGTGGAGAGCCAGCACCCGACTGCGCCCGTCGCCTACATCCCGAAGCAGCCCATCAAGCGTTTCCCGCTCACGCCGCCGCCCGAGCAAACCCGTTGTGTCGTCCCGCAACTTCCCTCCCGCGATCAGGAAGCCTACCCGCGCGGCGTTGCGCACCCCGGTGCCCGCGCAAACAGCTGGCCGCGCCCACCGAGGCGGCCGAATCACCCGAGGTGAGCGCCATCGAGGCCAGCGAGTTCCCGCCCGGCTAGCGCCTGCCGAGCCGCCGCGAGCGGACCGCCCACTACGACGTGACGCTTTGCTATCCACGCCACTTGCGATCCACGCCACGAAAACCCGCGGACCTTCGCGCGACCGAGCCGTCGGTGCGGTCGCACAGCAGCCTCCCGCCTCCGAGCGGTCAGGCGCATCGCGACGGCATATCCAACGTCGGTATGACCGCACGGACAAACGGCGGCGCGAAGACCGAGCGGCCGGAGCCGAACGCGACCACGTACATCCGACGAAGCCGGCGCCGGATGACGGCCCGGGCGACCGGAGGAAGTGCGGAGGGCGTGGGATTCGAACCCACGATGAGTTTCCCCATACCGGTTTTCAAGACCGGCGCCATCGGCCACTAGGCGAGCCCTCCCGATGTTGCTGTCTCAGTTTGCCAGACGCCTGCGGCGGTGTCGGCAGGCACTCGCGAAGCAACTTGTATCAAGGTTGTGAAAATGGCTCTGAACTGCGGAAACCCTGCTCTCTGACGTGGGCGTGACGGTTGACACGGCATCGATGGAGGTGTTTATCGTTCACAGTCTTTACTTTTCCCGGCCTTGGCCCCCACCTCCGGCAAGGGAGTCCCCACCATGTTCAGCAGGAAGATCGGATGGGCCGCGTCGGCGGCCCTGGTCGCCTCGGCGGCCGTGCTCGTCTCGCCGCAGGCGTCGTTTGCGGCGGGCGAAACCGTCAACGTCTATCTGACCACCACCAGTGACAGCGGCGGGCGTTCCGTCTCCCGCGGGCTTCAGCAGCAGGCCGCTGTCGCTTTCGGTGCCGGCTCGGGCAGCGCCAACCAGACCATCACCGTCAACGAGAACACCACCTACCAGCAGTTCGAAGGGGCCGGCGCCTCCTTCACCGACACCGCCGCCTTCGACATCCGTGGGAGCGGAGCCCTTTCGGCCGCCACCCAGAACGACGTCATGACCAAGCTCTTCAGCCCGACCGCCGGCATCGGGGTCAGTGCCCTGCGCAACGTCATCGGGTCGTCCGATCTGGCTCAGAACAATTTCTCGTACGACACCACGTGCTGCGACCTCAACGACTTCTCGCTCAGCCGTGACGCCGATGTCATGGCCTTGACCAAGCAGGCCGTCGGGCTCAACCCGTCGATGTTCGTGATGGCGTCGCCCTGGTCGGCTCCGCCCTGGATGAAGGACAACAACGCGTACAGCCAAGGCTGGCTGCAGTCGCAGTATTACGCCGCCTACGCGCAGTACTTCGTCAAGTACATCCAGGGCTACCAGTCGCAGGGCGTGCCGATCCGTTATGTCACCGCGCAGAACGAGCCCACCTGTTGCCCCGGCTATCCCTCGATGCAGTGGAACGCGGCCGGGCTCCAGTTCTTCTCGAAGACCAATCTCCTTCCCGCCCTTCAGAGCGCCGGGCTGAGCACCAAGCTGCTGGTCGGCGACTGGAACTTCGACACGTACGACACGTGGGTGGCCCCGCTGCTCGCCGACACCGCCATCCGCAACCACCCCAACTTCGGCGGTGTGGCCTGGCACGACTACGGCGGCAACCCCTCCACCGCCACCGCCGTGCACAATCAATATCCGCAGGTCAACGCCTACATGACCGAGCATTCGGGCGGCACCTGGGTGAGCAACCAGCACGCCGAGGACATGGGCGACCTGATCGACTACTTCCGCAACTGGGGCCGTAGCTGGACGAAGTGGTCGATGGCCGTGGACGAGAACATGGGCCCGCACAACGGCGGCTGCGGCACCTGCACGGGGCTGGTCACCGTGCACCGCAACGACGCCCGGCGCGGGCAGGTCGACTACACCATCGAGTACTACACGATGGGCCACCTGACCAAGTTCGTCCGGCCCGGAGCGGTGCGGATCGACTCGAGCGCCAACGGCACCGTGCCGAACGTCGCCTTCCGCAACTCCGACGGCTCCAAGGCTCTCATCGCTTACAACACCAGCGGCGGCACCCAGAGCGTCAAGGTGAACTGGGGCAGCCAGTCCTTTGTCTACAGTCTGCCGGCGCGCACCTCGGCCACGTTCACCTGGAGCGGGACGCAGTCGGGGAGCGGAAGCAGCGGCGGCACGATCAAGGGCCTGGGCGGGAAGTGCCTCGACGTGACCGGCGGCTCCACCGCCAACGGCAACCAACCGCAGATGTGGGACTGCACCGCCGGCAACACCAACCAGCAGTGGACCCGTAACGCCGACGGCACGATCACCGGTCTCGGCAAGTGCCTCGACGTGGCCAACAACTCGACCGCCGACGGCGGCGCCGTTCACCTCTGGGACTGCATCGGCAGCGTCGCCAGTCAGAAGTGGACGGTCACCTCGGGCGGCGACATCGTCAACACCGCCTCGGGCAAGTGCCTCGACGTCAAGGACAACAGCACGGTCAACGGCGCCAAACTTCAGATCTGGGCCTGTACGGGCGCCGCGAACCAGAAATGGTCGTTGTGACCTAGCCTCGGGGTATGCACGCGATCGTGATCGAGGACAAGAAACTCGCCCTCCGTGAGGTGCCCGACCCGGTGCCGGCGGAGGGCGAGGTCGTTGTCGACGTCACCGCCGCCGGTGTCAACCGGGCCGACGTCTCCCAGCGCCAGGGCTTCTACCCGCCGCCGCCCGGCGCTCCGGTCTATCCGGGCCTCGAGTGCGCCGGGGTGATCAGCGCGGTCGGGCCCGGTGTGAGCGGCCGTCACGTCGGTGAGCGGGTCAGCGCCCTGCTCTCCGGCGGCGGCTACGCGCAGCGGGTCGCGGTGCCGGCCGGACAGCTGCTGCCCGTGCCTACCGGCCTTTCGCTGCACGAGGCGGCGGCGCTGCCCGAGGTCAGTTGCACGGTCTGGTCGAACTCGGTCGACCGCGACCGGCTGCGCAAGGGGAAGACCTTCCTCGTGCACGGCGGTGGCAGCGGCATCGGCACGTTCGCGATCCAGCTCGGCCACGCGCTGGGCGCCACGGTGATCACCACCGCCCGCGCGAGCAAGCACGACCGGCTGCGTGAGCTCGGCGCCGACCTGTGCATCGACTACACCACCGACGATTTCGTGGCCGCCACAAAGGATTTCACCGATGGGGCCGGTGCCGACGTGGTGCTCGACATCGTCGGGGCGAAATATCTCTCCCGCAACATCGAGGCGCTCGCGCCCAACGGCCGGATCACGGTCATCGGCATGCAGGGCGGCCGCAAGGCCGAGCTCGACCTCGTCCAGCTGATGGCCAAGCGCGGCTCGGTCTCGTCCACGTCGTTACGGGCCCGCCCGCTCGCCGACAAGGCCCGCATCGTGTCGGCCGTGGCCCGTGACGTCTGGCCGCTGGTCGAGGCGGGCGCGATCAAGCCGATCATCCATACGACGATGCCGCTGGCCGAGGCGGCCGAGGCGCACAGCCTCATGGAGTCGAGCGATCACCTGGGCAAGATCCTGCTGCTGCCGTGATCATGCGACGCCATGGAAAGTACCACCTTCGGGTGACCGATACAGCGTCTTTATGACAGGTTGGTCCGTATTTGCGGCGTGGTGACGTCTCCCGGGGCCGTGTGCGGCACAGCATGAGGGCCGCACTCGACCCGGGAGGTCTCATGACCGACACGCCGCTGCGCCCCGCCCGACTGGCGCCGACGGGGACGGAGCCGGCCGCCAGCCAGCCGGTGGGAACGACGCCGGAGCATCCGCCGGCCGGAGCAAGGCCGCCGGGAAGACGGCGGTGGCCGTGGCTCGTGGGGGCCGCGGTCGCCGTGCTGGCGGCCGGAACGGCCGCGTTCGCCATGACCCGCGACGAGCCGGCGACGGCGCCCGAGCCGCCGTCGGCCTTCGAGGGCCACTTCGAGCTCACCGTCACCGGCAGCCGCTGCGGGGTGTCCTCGGTCGGCCCGCAGGACCTTCCGCAACGCGCCGCCGGGCAGTTCTGCCTGGTCGACGTGGCCGTGCACAACACGGGGACCGAGGCCGAGCTGCTCGATCCGGGCGCGCAGCGGGCGATGGACTCCCAGGGCGCCGAGCACCGGGTGGCCGACCAGGCACTGGTCTTCCTCAACGAGGCTCAGCCCACGGTGCTCGAGGAGATCGCGCCCGGCGCCACCGTGAAGGGTGTCCTGCCCTTCGACGTTCCGGCCGGGGTCCAGCTGTCGGAGCTGGTCCTGCACACCGCCATGGACAGCCCGGGCGCTCGCGTCCCGGTGAGTTGAAGCAGATCACGGGCATATTTCGGAAATCTAATTCAGTCGATCGACACCTCAAAAGTCCTTTCTTTCCTCGATTGGGCGAGGGTGATTGTGTGAAATCAGCCGCGAAACATTCCTGATGTGTGTTGGCATGATCGACGGAATTAGCGAGATGTCCGGGTTCCCATTGCCGTGCGTCTAACGCACGGTGCCGGCGTGGCACGCGGTAATGCCACGCCGGAAGGGATTCGCGCGAGTGCCCCGGGCCGATTTCGGAGGCAACACTGCATCGTCCGTCCCCGAGCCGGGCCTTGACCGCCGGCGCGTTAGCGCTGGCCGTCATCTCACCGGCCCTAGACCCTGCTGAGCACGCCGCCGAGGCCACACCGCCCGCCGAGCACGCTGGTTCCGACCAGACCGCCGCCGCATTCGCGGAGACGGAAGCCGCGCGCGCCGCCGCCTCCGAACGTGCCTCACGCACCCACGAGCGCACTTACGAGCGCCGCACGGCCGGGGAACGCCGGCTCGCCGCGACTCCGCTCGCTCTCCACACGCTCGCCGGCGGCACCCCCCTGCCGGAGATGAGCCCCGAAGCTTACGAGGAGGTCCGTCACGAGGCCGTCCGGACCGCGGTCGCCCTCACGGTGGCCGACGAACGGGAGGCCCTGCGCAGCCCGGCCGCCGAGGCCGCCGCGGAGGCCCGCGAGGTGCTCCGCCACGGCCCCGAACCGCTCCGCGACACCCGAACACCGCTGAGCGAGGACGGCGGCCTGGCACCGCTGAACGGAGGCGGAGATTTCGCGCCGCTGAGCGGAGGCGGAGGTCTCGCACCGCGAGATGGACGCCGAGGCCAAGGCCTGGCCGTGCTGTTCGGGGGCGCCAAGCTGTTGCGGGGCGTGGCCAAGGAGGCGGCCGACCGGGAAGCAGCCATTCGGAAGGCAGCCGTCCGCAAGGCCGCGCTCCGGGTCGCGGCCGCTCGCAAGGCCGCCGCCAAGGCCGCCGCCCGAGCCGAGCGAAAGGCCCGGGAAACGGCCAGGGAAAGGTCCCACAAGCGGGCCGTACGGGTCCGGGCGGTCACCCGGGCGGTGATCACCCGCCACTCGACGGCCCGGCGGGCCCAGCGCGTCGTCCCCCTCGGCGGCATGACGGCGGTCATCGCCTTCGCCCGTTCCCAGGTCGGTAAGCGCTACGTCCACGGCGGCACCGGGCCGTTCGGCTTCGACTGCTCCGGGTTCACCAAGCGGGCGTACGCCCTGGCCGGCATCCACCTGCCGCACTCGTCCGGCGCGCAGGCGGCCCGGGCCCGCAGCATCTCGACCGACGACGCCCGCCCCGGCGACCTGGTCGTCGGCCCGGGGCACGTGGGCATCTACATGGGCCGCGGCATGATGATCGACGCGGGCAACTCCCGAACCGGAGTCGTCTACCGCAAGCTCTATTCGGGCCTGCACGTCGAGCGCTTGAAATAGCGCCGGGGGGCTCGCAGAATCAGCCCATGCTTAGCGACCATTGGCCGCTGTATCGGCTGGTTCTGCGCACTCCCCGGCTGGAATTGCGCTTTCCCGGCGACGAGCTGCTCGGCGAGCTCGCCCAGCTCGCCGCCGAGGGAGTGCACGATCCGGCGGTGCAGCCCTTCGAGGCCGCCTGGACCGACGCGCCCCCGGCCGAGGTCGCCCGCAGCGTCCTTCAGTGGAACTGGCGGTCGCGGGCCGAGTGGAGCCCGCGAAAGTGGGAGCTCGGCCTGGTGGCCATCGCCGAGGGCCGGGTCGTCGGCACGCAGAGCATCGGCGCCGGCGACTTCGCCGTTCTCCGCGAGGTCGGCACCGGCTCGTGGCTGGGACGGTCGCATCACGGCCGGGGCTACGGCACCGAGATGCGGGCCGCCGTGCTCGATCTGGCCTTCGCCGGGCTCGGGGCCGAGTTCGCGACCTCCGAGGCCTTCGCCGACAACCACGCGTCGTACGCGGTCTCGCGCAAGCTGGGTTACGCCGACGACGGCGTCGCCCGGCACGCCATCCGCGACCGGGCGACGACCGGGCGGCGGCTGCGCCTCGACCGGGCTTCGTGGGAGGCGGCGCGCTCCATCGCCGTACGGACGGAAGGTCTTGATCTTTGCCGTGAGATGTTTCTAGGACCGGGATAGCGTCAGGCGGACCGTGGTGCCGACGCCCGGCTCGCTCTCCAGGTGGACGCTGCCGTGATGGGCGTCGATGATCGACTTGACGATGGCCAGGCCGAGGCCGGGGCCCTGCGCCGCCATCACCTCGGCCGCCTGGCAGCGGTAGAAGCGGTCGAAGACGTGCGGCAGCTCGTCGGCCGCGATGCCCACCCCGTTGTCGGTGATGATCACTTCGGGCTCGCCGCTCGTGGTCGCGTCGATGGTGATCTCGCCGCCGGGGTTGGTGAACTTGATGGCGTTGACCATGAGGTGGTTGAGCGCCTGGGCGATCCGCTTGGCGTCGCCCCGCGCCGGCACCGCCCCCTCGGTCCGGTCGCGCAGCTTGACCTCGCGATGATCGGCGAGCGGGCGGCACGCCGCGACCGCCTGGTGCGCGAGGTCGGCCAGGTCGACCTCGGCCAGGTCGAGCTGCATCCGCTCGTCGGTGAGCCGGGCGACCAGCAGCAGCTCGTCGATGAGCCGTAGCAGCCGGTCGGAGTTGCGCGACATGACCGACAGGAAGCGGCGGGACGTGTCGGTGTCGAAGTCGTCCTCGAGCAGCATCTCCAGATAGCCGCGGATGGTCGACAGGGGTGTGCGCAGCTCGTGGCTGACCGTGGCCAGGAACGAGTCCTTCATGCGGTCGAGCTGGCGGGTCCGGTCGGCGATCTCGCCGGCGTGCCGCGCGTAGCGGCGCAGTTCGAGCTGGACCGCGGCGTGCTTGGCCAGGCTGCGCAGGGCACGTTTCTGCGACGAGGTGAGCGTGCGGGGCACGTGGTCGACGACGCAGACCGTGCCGACCGAGTACGTGCCGTCGAGCACCACGGGCGCGCCCGCGTAGAACCGCACCCCGCCCGCCTCCCGCAGCACCACCGGATTGTCGGCGAAGCGCGGGTCGGCGGTGGCGTCGGGCACCTCGAGCAGGTCGTGCCCGTGGATCGTGTGCGAGCAGAACGACAGGTCCCGGTCGGTCTCCTCGAGGTCGAGGCCGACCTTGGCCTTGAACCACTGCCGGTCCCGGTCGACCAGGCTGACCAGTCCCATCGGGGTGCCGCAGATCTCCGACGCGAGCAGGGCGATGTCGTCGAAGTCCTCCTCGGGGGGAGTGTCGAGCACCTGCGCGTCGTGGAGCGCGGCCAGCCGGGCCGGTTCGTTGGCGGGCAGCGGCGCTCTCATGGCCTGATCGTCTCACCTGTTGCGGCGCGATATAGCCGTATAAAGCAGTCGGCACCCGCTTCGCAAAGCGGGTGCCGACTTGCTTATCGCCATCGGGCACGGGGATCTCTGCCGCACGCACCCGATCGGATGTCGGACAGAAGCATCACCCGGCACGGGGGACACACCGCGCACCCCGTGTGCGTCCGCCCGATCGGGTGACAGCCCGGCGTTTCGGGCTAGTCTGCCTACGGAGAGAGCTTTCACCATCTGGCCGGAGGACAAATCACCATGAGTCTCGACCGCGCCGAAGCCCCGGACCCGTACGATCTGTTGCCCCCGGTGCCGTCCTTCACGGTGACCAGCACAGACATGCAGGACGGCCGGCCGCTCGACGAGCTGTTCGCGCACACCAGCGCGGGCGGCAAGAACGTGTCACCCCAGCTCGCGTGGTCGGGTTTCCCCGACGAGACCCGCGGCTTCGTGGTGACCTGCTTCGACCCGGACGCGCCGACCGGCAGCGGGTTCTGGCACTGGGTCCTGGTCAACCTGCCGGCGACCGTCACCGAGCTGCCGCGCGGCCTCGACCCGCTGCCCGGTGGCGCCTTCTGCGTCCGTAACGATTACGGCGAGCGCAACTACGGCGGTTCCGCGCCGCCGCCCGGGGACCGCCCCCACCGCTACGTCTTCGCGGTGCACGCGATCGACGTCGACAAGCTCGACGTGGGCCCGGACGCGACGCCCGCTTACGTCGGCTTCAACCTGGCGTTCCACACGCTGGCCCGGGCGACGATGCGCCCGACGTTCCAGAGCTGACTCGCAGCCGCCGGCTCCGGCCGGCGGCTGACGATCACTTCGACGGCGTCCGCGCCACCACGAAGACCGACTGGCCGAACGGCGGCTTCACGATCTGCTCGGCCGCCTTGGTCACCGGGAGCACGATCGAGTCGTACACCTTGACCATCGGGCCTTCCTTGGGGGCCAGCTTGAAGATGCTGGTCGCGCCGTAGTAGCCGATCAGGCCCAGCGCGTTCGCGTAGTGCATCTTCTCGATCTGGAGACCGGCCTCGGTCATGGCGGCGCGCATGGTCTTCTTCGTGTACCGGCGGATGTGGCCGGTCGCGATGTCGACCTGGCTCATCGCGAACATGAAGGCCGGGACGATGATGATGACCCGGCCGCCGGGGCGGACGAGCTCGGACATGCTGCGCAGCGCGCCGACGTGGTCCTCGATGTGCTCGAGCACGTTGTACGACACCGCGGCGCTGTATTCACCGGTGGCGTCGGCCGCCGGCAGCAGCATCTGGCGGACCTCGATGTTCGAGTGCTCGGCCATCCGCTCCTTGAGCAGGACCAGCCGGTCGGGGTCGGCTTCGGTCGCCGTGAACCGCGGAAGGTGCTCCGCCCACTCGATCGCGTAGTCGCCGAGGCCGCTGCCGATCTCGATCGGGTTGTCCCCGAGGTACGGAAGAGCGAGCTCGACGAACCACCGGCGGTGGTTCACCGCCGTGGCGAGGCCCTCGAGCACTTCGGACTGGATCCGCTGGTCTCCAGTGATGTCTGCCATATGTAAGGTTCCCTCGTCTTGCCGATCGAAGCTGACAGCGGGACCGGAAGAGTTAACCATCTTCGGTTCGTAACCGAAAGTTGAGCCCGGACCGCCCGCTCATTTTTTGCCTGATTGAGACATAGGCATGCTGGGTACTACACGTAGTTGCTTCGCGTCCGGTTAGCCCCGTTCATATCGGCTCGGTCACGCATGGCCCGCTTGTCACTGCAACGTTACGGACCTCGGATAGGCTCGCCGACGCTATGACGATTACGGGTATTGACTCGACAGGCCAGTCGGCTGGCGGGAACGTGCTTCCGCCCCGTCAAGTGGGGAAGACCGAAGATCTCGACGCCGAGTTGGCGGCGCTCGGATCAGTCCTCACCGAAGCGCCGGAACGCGACGCTGAACAGCCAAAACTCCACCGGCTCCGCATTCCCGCATGGCGGGATCTCCTGGCCTGCGCGACTTTCGTCGTCATCGCGCTGTACATCACCGCGCCACTCTGGCTCAATCTTGATCACCAGTTGCGCGATGATCCACAGGATCAGGCTTTCTTTGAGTGGATGATGGCGCATGGTGCGCGGGTGCTCACCGATGGCGCATATCCGTTCTTCTCCGATCGCATGAATTACCCCGATGGGGTGAACATGATGGCCAACACCTCGGTGCTGGCCGTTTCGTTGCCGATGACGCCGGTGACCCTTCTGTTCGGTCCCCATGTGGCGTTCAACGTATTTCTTACGCTGGCTTTGGCGATCACCGGCATCTCGTGGTATTTCGCTCTCTCGCGCCACTTCGTGAGCTCGCGGCTCGCGGCCTGGGTCGGCGCCCTGTTCTGCACGTTCGCGCCGAGCATGATTTCGCATGCGGGCGGCCACCCGAACATCGTCTCGCAATTCCTGGTGCCCTGGATCATCGTGCGCACCCTGCGCCTGCGTGAGCCCGGCCGCGCGGTGCGCAACGGCCTGATCCTGGCCGGCCTGCTCGTCTGGCAGGCGTTCATCAACCTCGAGATCCTCTTCATGACGGCCGTCGGACTGGGCCTGTTCTGCCTGGTCATGGCCATCGTCCGGCGCAAGCGGCACCGCGGCGAGACCCGGCAGTTCGTCAGCGGGCTGGCCGTCGCCGGCACGGTGACGCTGGCGGTGCTGGCCTATCCGCTGGCGGTGCAGTTCTTCGGCCCGCAGAGCTACCACGGCCTCCCGCAGTTCGTGCGCAACTTCGGCGCCGACCTCGCGTCGTTCACCGCCTATTCGAGCCGTTCCGTCGCCGGCAATTCCGCGGTGGCCGCCGAGCTCGCGCAGAACCCAGCCGAGGAAAATGCGTTCTTCGGCTGGGGACTGGTCATTCTGTTCGCCGGCCTGATCGTGTGGATGCGCCGTTCAGTCGCGATCGTCACCCTGGGCGCCGTGGCGCTGCTGTTCGCGGCGATGTCGCTCGGACCGCGAATTTTCCTCAACGGCATCAACACCGGCATCCCTGGCATCTGGTCCGTTCTGCACAGCGTCCCGGTGCTGAACTCGGCCGTGCCGACCCGATGGGCCATGGCCATCGCCCCGGTCGTCGGCATCATCCTGGCCCTCGGCTGCCAACGAGCGGCCGACCTGATCAAGGCCCAGCCGGCCGCCCGGGGCCCGGTCCGCGTCGCCATGATCACGGCGGTGGCGATGGCCCTGGTCCCGCTCGCCCCCATCCAGCTCCAGATCGCGCCGATGGCGCCGACCCCCGAGTTCGTCACCTCGGGCGCCTGGAAGCAGTTCGTCGACGACAACCACACCGTCGTCACGTTGCCGCTGCCCGACTCGAGCTACCCCGACCCGCTGCGCTGGACGGCGACCACGGGCCAGGACATGCGCATCGCCGGCGCCTACGCGCTGCTGCCCAACCAGAACCCACTGAACCCGGCCGACCGCACCGCGATCTTCTCGCCACCGTGGCGCCCGACAAGCGGCCTGATGGCCTCGATCCGCCAGGGCAACCCGATCCCCGAGATCACCGACACCCGCCGCGAGATGACACTGGCCGACCTCCGCTACTGGAAGGCCGCCGTCATCGTCCTGACCCCGCAGCTCCGCGACACCGAGATGCTGCGAGCCATGACAAACCTCCTGGGCTTCCAGCCCACCTGGACCGGCGGCGCCTGGGTCTGGGACGTCCGCCACTTGGTCGACGACCCCACCGCCGTACTCACCGGCCCCGACATCAGCTGACCCTGGGATAAGACCCGGCGGCGCGCGCTGATCGCCCCGCCGGGTCTTTCGGCCCTGGGTTAGACGCGGCTTGCGCTGATCGGCCCGCCGCCGGGTCTTTCGGTCCTCCAGGGTCAGACGCGGCTTACGCTGATCGGCCCACCGCCGGGTCCTTCAGGGTCAGACGCGGCTTACGCTGATCGGCCCACCGCCGGGTCCTTCAGGGTCAGACGCGGCTTACGCCGATCGGCCCACCGCCGGGTCCTTCAGGGTCAGACGCGGCTCGCGCTGATCGGCCCACCGCCGGGTCCTTCAGAGATACGGGGTTAGCCGAAGGCCCCCGCCGTAATAGCCGGGCCGTCGTTGGTCACGCCCTCACGCCGCCGCCGGGCTGTGCTGCCGGGTCACGCCGGCCTCCGGCCGCCGACAACCGCGCCGCGGCCCCACCTCCTGACCAGCGACGTGCGAGGCGGCCGAGCACGGCTTCCCGCACAGCGCGCCCGCCGCGAGGGAGACGGCTTCAGATGGCGCAACGAACCAACATGCCAGTCGGCCGGCGGCGATTCAAATAGCGCACACCGCCTGCCTGCCGAGGCCAGCACGGCAAACTCAAAGCGCAGGCCGCTTGCCCGCTGAGGCCAGCACGGCAAACGCAGATAGCGCACACCGCCTGCCCGCTGAGGCCAGCCCGGCAAACGCAGATGGCGTACACCGCCTGTTTGCCGAGGCCAGCACGACGAACTCAGATAGCGCGCGCCGCCTGGCTGGCTTGGCTGGAGGCGGGGAACGCAGATAGTGCAGCCCACCTGCCGGCGAGGCGGGCGGCGTCGGGGGACTTCAGATGGTGCACGCGGACTGGTGGTGGGGAACGGGTCAGCCGCGCAGGGCCTCCCGGGCCGAGAAGACCACGCTGGCGGCCAAGAAAGCGGCGTTGACCAACGTGAAGAGGCCCACGAACCAGATCGTCCACTGTGGTGCCACGGCCAGCACCACGCCGGCCAGGGCGATCACCGCTCCGTAGTCGCGGACCAGCTTCACCACGCGGACGGGCAACGAGCGGCTCGTCACCATGCTGGACGCCTGGGCGCCGGACTGCATGACCGACGTGACCAGGTTGACCATCCACGTGCCGGCGAAGGCGGCCAGCAACCAGGCCGGGGTCTCCGGCACCTGCGCCTCCGCCACCGCGGCGATGGCGGCTACCAGGGAGATCTGCACGGCCACGTCGCACAGCACGTCCAGACGGCCGCCGGCCGCGCTCGTCTGGCCCGTTACCCGCGCGAGTTGTCCGTCGGCGCAGTCGAAGGCGTACGCCAACTGCCAACCGACCAGCGCGAGAAGACCGATCGGCCAAGCCCAGACCTGGCCGTCCGCGACCGGGCCCGCCGCCGCCACCACCACGAACGAGACCAGGCAGCCGAGGCCCAGGTTGAGCACGGTGAGCACGGACGGCGCGATCTTGTGCTTGTAGGCCTGTACCGCGATCCGGGCACCGATGTGCTGGCTCAGGCCCTCGCTGAACAGGCCACCACCGCGGTTGACCGCGTAGTAGTCGGCGGCCGTGGGGGCGGTGGAGTCAGTGGGCGGCGACTGCTTCGACATATGTGGCCAGCTTTCGGCTGATCTCGTCGGGGGACATGGCGAGGTGTTCGAGGATCGTGTAGCGGTCGGGGCGGGTGCGCGGGGCGAACGCGACGGCCTCGACGAACTGCTCGTGGGTCAGGTCGATGTCGGCCGGCACCCGGGGCAGGTGGTGGCGTCCGAGGCAGTCGGCCATTTGGGCGAAGCGCCGATCGTCGCCGCGCAGGAACGTGCAGAACAGGGCGCCCAGACCGGCCAGCTCACCGTGCGAGGCGGTGCCCGGGTAGAGCGAGTCGACGGCGTGCATGATCTCGTGGCAGCCGCCGCTGGCGGGGCGGCTGTCGCCGTAGACCGCCATCGCGAGGCCGCTGGAGATGAGCGCCTCGGCCAGCACCGTGGCGAACGCGTCGTCCGTGAGGTCGCCCGGCATGGTGAGCACGGCCTCGGCGCCCATCCGGGCCAGGGACGCGGCCAGGCCGTCGAACGGTTCGCCACGGACCTCACGGCCCAGCTCCCAGTCGGCCAGCGCGCTGATGTTGCTGATCGCGTCGCCGATGCCGCCGCGGTTGACCCTGTCCGGCCCCGTTTCGACGAAGTCGAGGTCGACGATCACGCCGAACGGGATGTGTACCCCGTACGAGCCCTTGAGACCGTCGTTGATCAGGCTGGCCACCGGCGAGGCGAAGCCGTCGTTGGCCAGGCTCGTGGCGACCGAGATCATCGGTAGGCCCCAGCGGCTGGCCGCGTATTTGGCCACGTCGACCGTGGTGCCGCCACCGATGCCGACCACCGCGTCGTATTGGCCCGCCCGGAGCTTGGCGGCCAGCTCGAGCGCCGCGTCCAGGGTGCCACCGGTGGTGGTGAAGACGTCGGCCGAGCGCAGCGACGGGCGGATCAGCTCGACGATCCGCTCACCCAGTCCCGGGCCGACCACCACCGCCACGTCACCGCCGGACGAGACGCGACCGTCGGCCAGGATCCGGCCCAGGTCGGCCACCGCGCCGCGGCGCACCAGGATGTGCAGCGGCGTCTGGACGCTGCGGGCTAGTAACGGCATGCGATGCCCCGCGCCTTGGCCAGGTCGTCGTGGTTGTCGACCTCGACCCAGGACACCTCGCCGATGGTCGCGGCGCGGACCTCGCCGCCACGGTTCGCGTATTCCTGGAAGCCGTCCTCATAGTAGAGGTTCGGGTCGCGCTCCCAGGTCGTCTTGAGCGCGTCGGCCAGCGCGGCTGCGGCCGGGGCCTCGATGATGTTGGCCCCGATGTACTCGCCGAAGGCGTCGCCGGGCTCCATCAGCTTCGTAATCTTGGTGAGCTGTCCATCTGGGCTGAAGACGGTCTTCATCTCCTCGTCAGCCAGCTTCTTCAGATTGTCGATGGCGAGCAGGATGCTCGGGCCACGATTATCGAGGAGGGTCTGTTCGACGCTGACCGGGTGAACGGTGTCTCCATTGACCATCAACGCGCCCTGCGCGAAGTGGTCACGGGCGAGCCAGAGCGAGTACGCGTTGTTCCATTCCTCGGCCTTGTCGTTGTGCACGAGGGTGATTTTCACGCCGTACTTCCGCTCGAAGGCCGAGACCCGCTCCTCGACGGCGCTCGCGCGGTATCCGACCACGATCGTCACGTCCGGCAGGCCCGCGGCCGCGAGGTTGCGCAGCGCGATGTCCATGATCGTGGTGTCCCCGTCCACCGGGACTAGGGCCTTGGGCAGCGTGTCCGTATACGGACGGAGTCTGCGCCCGGCGCCGGCGGCGAGGATGAGGCCGATCATGAAGTGGTCTCCTAAATCTTCTTAAAGGCAGCACAATACGGCCCTTGTCCCACAGCCCGGACCGCACGAGGCAGACGAAAATTCTATAGAGGCTGCTCGTAAGCTTGTCAGCATGACCGCTGAGCAGCTGATCTCCTTCGCCCGTGGCGCTCCGTCGCTGGACATCATCGACGTCGAGGGCCTGAAGGCCGCCGCCACCCGCGCCTTCGACGCCGACCCGGCCGGCGTGACCGCTTACGGCACGTCCGTCGGTTACGTCCCGCTGCGCAAGTGGATCGCCGAGAAGCACAACGTCTCGGCCGACCAGGTCATCGTCACCAACGGCTCGCTCCAGGCCGACGCCTTTCTCTTCAACCACCTCGTGCAGCCGGGCGACGACGTCGTGGTGGAGAAGCCGACGTACGACCGCACGCTCCTCAGCCTGCAGAACCTGGGCGCCAAGGTGCACCAGGTGACGCTGGAGTCCGACGGCATCGCCGTCGACGAGCTGCGCGCCCTGCTCGAGTCCGGCGTACGCCCCAAGCTCGCGCACATCATCCCGAACTACCAGAACCCGGCCGGCATCACGCTCTCGGTCGAGAAGCGCCGGGCCCTGCTCGCGCTGGCCGTCGAGTTCGGTTTCACCATCTTCGAGGACGACCCGTACGTCGACATCCGGTTCCGCGGCGACGCGCTGCCGTCGATGCTGTCGATGGACAGTGAGAACGCGGTCGTGCACGCCTCCAGCTTCACCAAGACGGTCTGCCCCGGCGTGCGCGTCGGATATCTGGTCGGCCCGGCCGCGCTGATCGACGCGATCGCCAAGAAGGCCACCAACCTGTACATCTCGCCCGGTATGGTCTCCGAGGCGATCGTGCACCAGTTCTGCGTCTCGGGCGACATCGAGCGCTCCGTGCGGACCGTGAGCACGGCTCTCGGCGAGCGGGCCCAGGTGCTGGCCGAGTCGCTGCGCAAGCACATCCCGGGCGCCACCTTCACCGAGCCCGACGGCGGCTACTTCCTCTGGGTCGACCTGCCGGACGACGTCGACGTGGACAAGCTGTTCCCGGCCGCGATGAAAAAGGGCGTGGCGGTCGTCAAGGGCAGCGACTTCCTGCTCGAGGGCGGTAACCACTCGCTGCGCCTGGCGTACTCGGCCGTCACCGTCGACCAGATCGACGAGGGCGTACGCCGGATCGCCGCCGCCATCGAAGAGGTCCGTGCCTGACGCGGCAGACATCGTCGTCGACCGGGCGGGTACGTTTCACCCTTGCCCGGTCGACGTTTGTGTGGGGGAGGTTCAGATGAGCGATCGCGAACGGAACAGGCCGCTCTCGCGAGCCCTCGCCGCACCCTTGCGGGCCATGAACAGGGTGCTCGGCGCCGCCGACGGCAGCCCGAACGGCGCGCGCCCCGGTCACGGCGCGGGCAGCGCCGTGGTCGACTGCGCGGTCTACGTGGCCGGGCAGCGCCTGCCCGGCGACCACTCGCCCGACGAGGCGCTGAAGATCGCCTGCGCGCGGGAGAACGCCTTCGTCTGGCTCGGCCTGCACGAGCCGGGCGAGGAGGAGATGGCCGGCATCGCCCGGACGTACGGCCTGCACGAGCTCGCCGTCGAAGACGCGGTGAAGGCCGAGCAGCGCCCCAAGCTGGAGAACTTCGGCTCGGTGCACTTCCTGGTCATGCGCACGGCCCGCTACGTGCCGCACAGCCAGCTCACCGAGACCTCGCAGGTCGTCGAGACCGGCCAGATGATGATCTTCGTGGGCGAGCAGTTCGTCATCACCGTCCGGCACGGCGACGCCTCCGAGATGGGCTCGGTCCGGGCCGATCTCGAGTCGAGCCGGGCCGACCTGCTCGAGCAGGGGCCGTGGGCGGTGGCGTACGCGGTGACCGACCGGGTCGTCGACCATTACGTCGCGGTGGCCGACAAGGTCGAGGTCGACCTCGACCAGATCGAGGAGGGCGTCTTCGCCCGTGACCAGGCCAGCCCGATCCCGGCGATCTACCAGATGAAGCGGGAGCTGGTCGAGTTCCGCCGGGCGGTGACGCCGTTGCAGCGCCCGCTGGCGATGATCGTGGCGCTGGTCCCCAAGCGCATCGGCAAGTACTTCCGCGACGTCCAGGACCACTTGACCCGTACGGTCGAGCAGGTGTCCTCGTTCGACGACCTGCTCAACTCGATCCTGCAGGCCCGGCTGGCCCAGGTGACCGTCGACCAGAACAACGACATGCGCAAGATCGCCGCATGGGCGGCCATCGCGACGGTGTGGACCGCCGGCGCCGGCATCTACGGGATGAACTTCAAGTTCATGCCCGAGCTCGACTGGCAGTACGGCTATCCGGCGTGGTGGACCGTCATTCTGATCATCTCGGTGCTGCTCTACCGTGCGCTGCGGCGCAGCGGCTGGCTGTGACCATATAGACAGTGGCCTCTAGAGTGACAGGGTGCCGTCGCGTCAGGACCAGCTCCATTCGTACCAGTACTCGCTTCAGCGAGTGGTGGCGGCGCTGGTCACCCACGACCCCGACCCGCAGCGTTCGCCACTGCGCCGGGCCGGTACGACTGCGCTGGTCAGCCTGCTGATCGCCGCGCTCGCGGTGCTCGCCGCCACGATCTACGGCGTCATCACCGGCAACAGCAACGTCAGCCCCAAGGACGCGAGCGTCGTCTTCCAGGAGAAGGGCACCGGCGCCCGGTTCGTCTATTCGGAGGCCGACAGCCGGCTGCACCCGGTGCTCAACTACGCCTCCGGCCTGCTGCTGGCGAACGCCGAGGCGCCCGCCATGAAGGGCATCTCGTCGGAGAAACTGGCCACCGTGCCGCTCGGCGACCCCCTCGGGATCCCGGACGCGCCCGACTCCCTGCCGGGCAAGAAGGCGCTGCTCACCGAGCGCTGGTCGGTCTGCACCGACAACTCGTCGGGCTCACCGCTGAGCACACTGCTGGCCGGCGTCCAGCTCACCGACGGCACGGTCCTGGCCCAGGCCGGCCAGGCGCTTCTGGTGAGCGACCCCGACGACCGCACCTATCTGATCTCCGGCAACCGGCGCTTCGCCATCCCCGCGAACCGGCTCGACGTCACGCTGAACACGCTGCGCCTCGGCGCCCAGTCGCCGTGGCCGGTCTCGGTGGCCTGGATCAACGCCGTGCCGGCCGGCCCCGACCTGGTCGCCCCGCGGATCGCCGGCGTCGGCGGCAACTCGGCCGGCAGTGACTTCCGGGTCGGCCAGCTGGTCACCGACTCGCGGCAGGTGGCGGTGATCCTGGCCGACGGCAAGGCCGTGCTGACCGAGATGCAGGCCGCCCTGATGCGCACGGTGCCGGGCGCGCGGGAGCCGATCGCCGTCGGCAACGACTTCCTGAGCATCCCCACGTCGCAGACCCGCGTCAGCGACGCCGGCGATCCGGACGGGCTACCGCCGGACCTGCCCACGCTGGCCGAGGGCACGCCGTCCCGGGCCTGCGTCACCCTGCCGATCGACAAATCCGGCGCCGGCATCCGGATCGATCCGACCACGCCACAGGGCCTGGCCGTGGCCGGCGTACCCGGCGCCGACAACAGCGTGCGGGCCGACCGGGTCTTCGTCGAGCGCGGCAAGGGCGCGGTCACCGTCTCCGCCGCCTCGCCGACCGCGCCCGCCGGGTCCGGCACGGTCAGCGTCGTGACCGACACCGGCCGGCAATATCCGCTGGCCGGCCGGGCCCTGCTGACCAAGCTGGGCTATGGCGGCGTACGTCCTCAGCAGATACCGGCCGAGCTGATGTCGCTCATGCCGATGGGCCCGGCGCTGGATCCAGCGCGGGCCCGTCAGACAGCTCCGCAGTGACTACAGGGTCTTCGGCGCCGGGTTGGGCACCGTGCCGTTCGGCGACGACGTGAAGGCCTGCGGCTCGTCCGGCTCGAACGTGGCGTCGTCCGCGCTCGTGCTCCGGTTCGTGGTCAGCGGGGCGGCCGGCTCGTACTCGTCCCACTGGGCGGCCCGGCGGCGCTTGTTGACGTACGCCGCGCCGACGCCGACGGCCGCGCCGAGCAGAGCGAAACCGAGAAGCTTGGAACCGCGGCCCTTCTTCTGCTTGCGGTTCACCGCCTTGGTCGCGCGCTTCTGAAGCTTCTTGGCTTCCTTCTTGTTCTGCTTGGCCGACTTCTTGCTGACCTTGCCGGCCTGCTTCACGTTGTCACTGGCGGCCGCCACCAGCGGCGTGATGGTCGCCACAGCACTGCCCCAGCCGCTGGTCGCGGCGTCCTTGGC
Organism: Actinoplanes sp. NPDC000266; assembly: GCF_042899005.1. Lineage (NCBI taxonomy): Bacteria > Bacillati > Actinomycetota > Actinomycetes > Micromonosporales > Micromonosporaceae > Actinoplanes > Actinoplanes sp. NPDC000266. The sequence goes on along the minus strand of NZ_JBIAZI010000009.1, from coordinate 111,789 downwards.
CTTCACGGCGGCCGGCTGGACCCGGTCGACCGCGGCGGTCAGCGTCGGGCCCACGGTCGCGCTGGTCTCCTGCGCTGCCAGCGTCGCCGCGCGCTTGAAGTGATCCACGCCCTGATTGAGCTCGTTCTTCATCCGCCGGTTCCGGCTCTTACGGCGCATCGTTGCCAACACCAGTGCCCACCTCCTGTGGCTCTCTCCCACGTCATCGTGCCCTGCTTCGGTACCCCCGCGCTGCCGCTTTCAGACACATGGGGGAGGATCCGAACTGCAAAGAACTGTCCAATCGCCCCCTGAGAGGTACCTGTGGGGCGACCGTGACACAGACAGGAGTACCCGTGGCCGAGACGCTTTACGCCACCCTGCACACCAACCATGGCCCGATCCGGCTGCAGCTGTTCCCGGATCACGCCCCGGCGACCGTGCGCAACTTCGTGGAGCTCGCGGAGGGCACGAAGGACTACGTCGACCCGCGCACCGGCCAGAAGGGCAACGGCCCCTACTACGACGGCACGATCTCGCACCGGGTCATCGCCGGCTTCATGATCCAGCTCGGCGACCCGACCGGCACCGGTCGCGGTGGCCCGGGCTTCCAGTTCGCCGACGAGTTCCACCCGGAGCTCCAGTTCGACCGCCCGTACCTGCTCGCCATGGCGAACGCCGGCCCGGGCACCAACGGCTCGCAGTTCTTCATCACGGTGGCCCCGACCCCGCACCTCAACCGTCGGCACACCATCTTCGGCCAGGTCGCCGACGAGCAGTCGGCCAAGGTCGTCGACTCGATCGCGACCACGGCGACCGGCCCCGGCGACCGTCCGCGCGAGGACGTCGTCGTGGAGCGGGTGGAGATCGAGCGTTCGCAGTCCTGAAGTACCGTTGATACATGAGTGAGGCTCCCTCGACGGTCCCGGTCTGCTACCGCCATCCGTCGCGGGAGACCTACATCCGGTGCACCCGCTGTGACCGGCCGATCTGCCCCGATTGCATGAACGAGGCGTCCGTCGGTCACCAGTGCCCGGAGTGTGTCGCGGAAGGCAAGCGAAGCCAGCGGCCGGCGCGCACCGCTTTCGGCGGCAGCCGCGCCGGCGCCGGCGGCTACGTGACACGCACCCTGATCGGCCTCAACGTGGCCGTGATGGCCCTGTCGGCGATCCTGGGCGGCGCCACGGCGCTCGCCGGGGCCGGCGGATGGTTCGGTCTCATGGGGTCCGAGACGCCGCTCACCCGATGGGGTGAGGTGCTGGGCTACGCGCCGTACGTGCTCGGCGGTGAGGCACACGGCATCGCCGCCGGCGAGTGGTGGCGGCTGGTCACCGCCATGTTCCTCCATTACGGCATCCTGCACCTGGCGCTGAACATGTGGCTGCTCTGGCAGCTCGGGCGCTACCTCGAGATCCAGTTCGGGCCGTGGCGCTTCGCCGCGCTCTATCTGCTGGCCGGTCTCGGCGGCAACGTGGCGGCCTATCTGTTCACGCCGCAGAACCAGCCCGCCGCCGGCGCCTCGACCGCGATCTTCGGGCTCTTCCTGGCCATGATCGTGGTGAACCGGCGGCTCAAGCGCGACATCAGCCAGCTCATCCCGCTGCTGGTGGTCAACCTGCTCTTCACTTTCGCCGTGCCGAACGTGTCGATCGCCGGCCACCTCGGCGGCCTGGTCATCGGTGGCGCGGTCGCCTACGTGCTGGCCTACGCCCCGATGCGCAACCGCGGCCGGGTCCAGCTCATCGGCTGTGCGGCGGTGTTCCTCGTGCTGTTGATCGGTGCGGTCGTACGGACTCAGATGTTGCTCTGAGAGGCGGAGACCCGCAGGTCGGCCAGGGCGGTGGCGACCTCCTCGGGCTCGGTGCCCAGGTCGTGAGTGCTGAAAAGGTAGATCGCGTCGCCCGCGTCCAGCTCGAGCATCTCGCTGCGGAGACCCCGATGGGTGCGGCGGTCCACCCGTACCCTCTCGATCTGATCCCAGAGCAGGCGGCGACGGCGCGCGAACCCGGCCACCACCGTGACCCCGGACGGGTCCGCCGCCAGGCGGACCGGCCTGATCAGATCGCGCAGCGCCCACAGCGCCAGCGCGACGCCGGCGACCGCGGCGAGCACCCATCGGATCGGGTCACCGCCGGCGAAAGCCAGCGCCAGCACCGCCACCGCGACCGCGCCCATCAGCTTCGAGACCGGGAGGACCGGCTTCACACGCCACTGCATGCCCCAACTATGCAGTGACTTCCTCGCGCCGGCACCGTTGAACGCCGTATGGACGTGTTCTCCCGTACGTTCCTCCCCGCCGCCGCCGAGGCCGGTGTCGCCATCCCGACCGTGAGCCGGCACATGCCCATCTTCCGCCGCTGCATCGAGCCGGACGAGAAGACCGTGCTGGTCAGCCGATGTCTGCGGCCGGACGCGCCGATGGCCGGCGAGTTCATGCTGGTGCTGACCTATCGCCGGCTGGTGGTGACCCAGGAGACGAAGGTGCTGCACCGGCTCAAGCTGCATCTCAACGCCAACCTGCGGCATCTCAGCAACGTCTCGTGGCAGCCGGAGCCGGCACGGTCCAGGGTGGACGTGACGGCGACCGCGGTGGACGGGGTGCGGGAGCGGTTCCGCATGCGGCTGAGCAGCCCGAAGGCCGTGATCCATTTCGACCAGCTGCTGCAGAACGTCTTCCGGCCGCGCGCTATCGCGGCTTAGAGGCCTTCAGAGGAAAGCGCTGATCGAGGCGCGCAGGCCGGCGGCGTCCAGGCCGTGGGCCCGAGCGTGGTCGCGCCACGTGCCGTACCGCCGCACCTCCGCCTTGCCCACGCCCAGATGCAGCGCGCGATGCGGAAGGCCCGTCAGGGCCGCGCTGACCGCCGCCGCCGAGGTGCCGGCCAGGTAGGGCTCCACCATGATCACCTCGTGCTCGGTGAGCGCGCGCAGACCGTCGGCGTCCAGCGGGCGCGGCGTGTTCGTGTACGCCACGGTGACGTCCAGGCCACGGGTCGCCTCCAGCACCGGATCGAGCATCGGCCCGACCGCCACCACCAACGGGCCACCCCTCGTGATGACCTGCAGGGAGGGCGCGACGTACGCCCGCCGGTTCTCCTGCGCGCTGAGCCGGACGTAGACCCGGTCGTCGTGCCGGGCGGCGTCCCGCAGCAGCGACGACACCTCGTCGCGGTGACCCGGCACGTGCACGGTCCAGCCGTCGAGCGTGTCCAGCAGCGCCACGTCGCCCGGCGACTGATGCGTGTAGCCCTCGGCCGCCGCGTCGTAGGAGCCGCCGATGCTGACCAGCACCGCGCCCACGTCCTGATGACCGAGGTCCAATTTCACTTGCTCGTACGCCCGGTCGATGAGAAACGGTGCGTACGAATGCACATAGGGCCGCATCCCGGTCAGCGCGAGCCCACCGGCCACGCCGGTCATGAGCTGCTCCCGGATGCCGACGTTGATCACGCGGTCGGGGTGCCGGCGCCGGGCCGGGGCGAAGGACTCGGCCGAGATGTCGGCCAGCACCAGCGCCGTACGCGGATCGTCGGCGAGCAGTTCCGTGGTGGTGTCGATGAACGTCTGCCGCATCTTTCAGCTCCCCTTCTTCTCGACCGTCGCGATGATGAGATTCGGGCTTTCGTGCGTCTTCTGAAGGGCGCATTCCAGCTCGCTGTGGTCGTGCCCGTCGACGATCGCGACGTCCCAGCCGATGAACCGGGCGGCGATCCCGCCGGGCCAGCCGTGGGTGGACGACTGGTTGTCGATCACGATGGCGGTCAGCGGCAGGCGGGTCGCGCCGGCGTACGCGATGGCCTCGTGGTTGGAGCCCTCGTCCAGCTCGGCGTCGCCGGCCAGCACGAAGGTCCGCGTGGTGGTGAAGCCCTGCGCCCGCAGGCCCAGCGCGGTGCCGACGGCCAGACCCAGGCCGTGCCCGAGCGAGCCGGTGCCGACCTCGACACCCGGAATGCGCACGCGGTCCGGATGGTGGCCGAGCGGGCTGTCCCATCCGCCGAGATCGTCGAGCGCCGATTCCGGGATGAAGCCCTTGGCGGCCAGCACGGCGTAGTAGGCGGCCGGCCCGTGGCCCTTGGAGAGCAGGAACCGGTCGCGGCCGGGATCGTCGGCGGTCTCCGGGCTCACCCGCAGCACGCGGTCGTAGAGGACCCAGAGGACGTCCAGCGTCGAGTGTGCGCTCGGCGCGTGCTTCTCGTCGCCGGTCAGCCGCCGCAACAGCGGACGGAGCCGGTCGGTGTGCATCGCGGTGACGGTCATGAGGATAGGCTGCAAGTTGAAGTTCACTTCAACTCAAGGACCCTCATGGAGACCCTGACCATAGGCGACTTCGCGGCTCGCAGCGGCGTGGCGCCCTCGGCCCTGCGCTACTACGAGCGCGAGGGCCTGATCCGCTCCACCCGCACCGGCGGCAACCAGCGCCGTTACGACCGCGCCGAGCTGAGGCGGGTCGCGTTCATCCGCATCGCGCAGCAGGTCGGCGTCTCGCTGGAAGAGATAAGAACGGCTTTGGCCGACCTTCCGGAGAACAGGACACCGACCAAAGCGGACTGGGCCAAGCTGTCCGCCCACTGGCGCCACCGCCTGGACGAGAAGATCGCCCTGATGGAACGTCTCCGCGACCAGCTGAGCGGCTGCATAGGCTGCGGCTGCCTGTCCCTGAACCGCTGCAAGCTGATCAACCCCGGCGACCGCCTCGCCTCCGACGGCACCGGCCCTCAGGTCCTGCTCAACCCGGTCTCATGACGATCCGCGCGGTCGTCACCGACCTCGACGGCACGGCCGTCCCCACCGGCGACGTGATCACCCCGGTCACCCTGACCGCGGTGAGCCGCCTGACCGTCCCCCTGATCGCGGTCACGGCCCGCACCCCGGCCGGCGTGCGACGCCTGGGCCGTTTCGCGGACCGCCTCGCACTCGCCGTGAGCAACGGCGGCGCCCTGGGCTGGAACCCGGCGACCGGCGCGACGCTGTGGGAGGAGGTCATCGCCACGGAGGAGCTGCGCTCCCTGATCGACTTCGCCCGCGCGCTGCCCGGGGTGGGCATGTCGGTGTTCGGCGTCGACGCGTGGAAGATGACGCCGTCGTACCTGCGCCTGCGCGGCCACACACCTCGCGAGCCGTGGCGGTCGGTTTCGCTGGACGCTCTCGCCGACCGGCCGGCCTACGGTGCCGTCTTCCGCCACGCGACGCTGACCTCCGACGAGATGGTCACGCGGCTGGCCGAGGCCGGCTTCACCACGAGACTGAACGTGACGTACTCGGCGGACCACCTGGTCGACATCGGACCTCTCGGCGTCGACAAGGCCTCCGGCACGCGCCGCGCCCTAGGCTTGCTGGGCGTGCACCCGTCGGACGCTGTCGCCTTCGGCGACATGCCGAACGACCTGGCGATGTTCGCCTGCTGCGGCCAGTCGGTGGCCATGGCCAACGGACACCCGGCCGTACGGGCGGCCGCCACCTTCACCACCGCGTCAGCCGCCGACGACGGCTTCGCCCGGGCCCTGGAAAAGCTGGGCCTGTCCACGGACGAGTGACCCGACTGAACGGCCGGCCCTCTCGAAACCACTATCCCTGTGGACACGAACGAGAGGGGCACGCGGACATGACAACGCCGTCACCCGACCCGCTGCCGTTGCGCTGGGCGACGATCCTGACCATCGCGGCGATGGCCGGCCCGGTCACCGGAACGTTGACCTTCGCACAGGCCGGCGCCTGGCGCGGCCCCGTGCCTGGCCGCCGACGTGGCCCAGGAGGCGATGATCGCTGCCTACCGCGAATGGGACGTCGTGGAATGGCCCAAGACGTGGGTACGGCGCGTGGCCCACGGCGTGGCCTCCGGCGCTGCGGGACGAGGTCGAGAGGCACTCGCCGGCGGTCGACGGCATGCCGGGGGTGTTCGAGGTTCAGTGCGGGGCGGTCAGCGGGGTTGTCGCCGGCCGGAGGCCGGCGTGACCCGGCAGCACAGCCCGGCGGCGGCGTGAGGGCGTGGCCAACGACGGCCCGGCTATTACGGCGGGGGCCTCTTGCTGACCCCGTACCTCCGAAAGAGCCGGCGCCGGAAATCTAAGCGTGGGTGTGGTCCCGGAGGAACGGGAGCATGAGCGCCACCACCTCGTCGGGGAACTGGGTGTGGGGATAGTGGCCCGCGCCCTCGATCATGGCCAGCTGGGCGTTGGGCATGGTGGCCACGATGGCCTCGCCCTCGGCTCGGGGGTCGGCCCAGTCGGGGTCGAGGGTGCCCTGGATGATCAGGGCGGGAACCTTGACGTTGGCCAGCTGGGCGCCCGCGTCGGCCGGCGTCGACTGGCCCATCTTCTGCAGCGCCTTCATCCGGCCCGGCTCGGCCAGCATGGCCGCGCTGCGGTCGAGCTGGGCCGGCCAGTCCGCCGGCTTGCGGCCGGGGTAGGCCACGTCGAGGTAGCGGTGCCACCACTTCGTGCTGCCCAGGATGCCGGCGGCGAGCAGCCTGATCATGCCGGTGCGGTACCGCTTCACGCGCAGGCCGCCCAGGCTGATCGACTGCTTGCGGGTGAACGGGCCGAGCTCGACGACCCCCACGATCAGCTCGGGCGCCTTCGCCGCGGCGATGGTGGCGGCGCCGCCCGAGATCGAGTGGCCGACGAGCACGGCCGGGCCGCCCAGGTGGCGGATCACCGCGATCAGGTCGCCGGCGATGTCGGTGCGGGTGTACGACGGCCAGACGGCGCTCGACTCGCCCGCGCCGCGGATGTCGACCGCGGCCACCCGATATCCGGCCTCGACCAGCTTCGGGACGACGAACCGGTACGCGTCCCGACTGTTGCCCATGCCGTGGGCCAGGACGACCAGCGGACCTTCACCGGTCACCTCGTACGCGATGGTGCCGCCCTCGACTTCGACAAACATGACAACCTCCAGCAGTGGCTAAGTCCGTTAGCTAAAAGCTAACGCGATTAGCCATCACTGTCAAACACGGACCGGGATCGCCGACGAGACGCCCAGGAGAGCGCCCTTCTCGTCGAGTGCCTCCGCCACGACGTACTCCGGAGTGCCCGGAACCGTGAGTGTGGTCTCGAAGCCGGACCGGGGCGCCTCGATCGTGCCGCCGGTGAGCACGTCGGGCTGGGCGCCCCAGCGGGCCCGCCACCTCGCGACCGCGGTGGCGCCGTTCCAGCTGGCCGAGACGATCACGTTGCCGCCGTCGGCGCGCAGGCCGAGCGCCGGGCGGTCGAGCGGATCGGCGTCCCACTCGGCCTTGTAGGCGCGGTACGACTGGTTGTCGAGCGGGATGTGGCCGGCGAACCGCACCGAGCCGTCCGCGTTGTGCTCGGTGAAATGCGGCATCTGGCCCCATCCGATGAAGGAGCCGCCGTCGGCGAGCTCCCGGAAGTTGCCCTGCGTCGGCGCCGAGATCCGGTCGGGGTGCACATATTCCGCGACGAATGCCGTCTTCTTGGCGTCTTCATCCACTGTGAACACGACGCCGCGCGAGTAGTCGCGGACCTTGGTCACTCCGGCCCCGTTGTCGAAGACGCTCCACGAGCCGTCCCGGCGCTGCCGGAAGTCGTGCTGCCAGGCGAAATTTGTCCGCTCGTCGACCGCGAAGTCGGACTTCTTGCCGCCGATCCGCCAGCGGACGGCGCCGGTCTTCCGGTCGATCTTGTAGACGGCCCAGGTGTGCCGGGCCGAGACGATCAGATCCCCGTCGGCGGCCAGGCCCACCGAGTTCGCGTGGAAGTAGTCGTAGGGCAGGTGGGCGGAATCGCCCTGCGGCAGCGGCGCGTACGACTCGTCCACGCCGACGTGGTCGCTGGACCGCCACTCGAACAGCTTCCGCCCGGTGGCGATGTCGATCTCCTGGATCACGCCGTCGTGCAGGACCCCGTCCTTCGGGCCGCCGACCGACGTCAGGTCGTACGCCTTCGGGTCGTACACCCAGAAGAGCGCCGTGTCCTGCGGCGTGATGATCAGGTCGTGCTGGTCGGCCTGCTCGGTCCCGGCCGCGCGGACCCGGGTGATCTCCCGGTACGACCGGTCGGCGATCACGAACTCGCCCTGACCGACCCCCTGACCGCCGGTGCCGCCGATGGTGCCCTCCCACCAGGTGAGCACCGGCTGCTTCCGGTACCGCTGCACCTTGAAGTCGATCGACACGGTGGCCGGCGGCGGCGTCTGCCGGAACCAGACCGGCGAGCCGGTCTCGTCGACCATCAGCGGTCCCCACAGGCTCGTGCCGGAGGCCGGGCTGAACAGCAGGTGGCCCGGCGCCGTCCCGGACGCCGGGGTCGTGATCGTGATGTCGGCGATGTTCTGGAAGTCGGGACGGGAGGAGTATTTCGGCGTGGCGCCGCCTGGGGAAGGCGTCACCGAAGCCGCGGGCGTGCCGATCGCGTAACCGAAGCCGCCGCCGGCGACTCCGGTGAGCGCGGCCGCGCCCGCGCCGATCAGGAGGTTTCTTCGGGTCGTCACCGACCGAGCCTTCCCCGGCCGGCGCGCCTTCTACCTCGGCGAGCGCTCGGAGTTCGCTGAGAGTCCGGCGTAGATCTCCAGGAGCCGGGCGGTGAGCACGTTCGGGTGGAAGTGGTTCAGATAGCGCTCGCGGGCCGCCTTGGCCCGGGCCGGGGCCTCGTCGCGGGCCAGCGGCAGCGCGGCCGCGATCGCCTCCGGCTCGGGCGGCACGACCCAGCCGGTGTCACCGACCAGATAGGGGATGCCGCCGACCTCGGTGCCCAGCACCGGCCGGCCGGCCGACAGCGCCTCCAGGATCACCGTCGGGAGCACGTCGTTCCAGGTCGGCGTCGCGATCACCACCGCCGAGGCGCGGCGCATCGCCTCCATGCCCGATTTGTCGAGAATGCCGAGATATTCGACATCATTCCGCTCCGATGACACCCGCTCGGCTAAGGGGCGCAACTCCCCGTCGCCGGCGATGCGCAGCGTGCCCAGCGAACCGTCCGGATGCCGCTGCCAGGCGTCGAGCAGCAGGCCCAGGCCCTTCTCGGGGGAGAGCCGGGCGCCGTAGAGGAACCCCTCGCCCAGCGGCTCGGGCTCGCCCGGGTCGGGCAGGCCGTTCGGCTTGATCACGATCCGGTCGTCCGCGATGCCGTAGTCGCGCAGATGCGCGGCGATCCGGTCGGTGAGCGCGATGTACCGGTCGACCGAACGCCACGTCGGCCGGTGCACGGCGAGCGTGGTCGCCATCAACGCGCTCTGCGCCGACGAGCCCCGGTAGCACTTGTGCTGCACGGCCGGCCAACCGATGATCTTGCCCCGGCAGTCCTGGCAGTTGTGCCCGTCGCGGAAGTACAGCCCGGACGAGCAGACCTGGCGGTAGTTGTGCACGGTCTGCACCACCGGGACCCCGTGCTTGTGCGCGGTCCGGACGACCCAGGGCGAGAGCAGGGGGTACGGGTTGTGCAGATGAAGCACATCCGGCCGTTCCGCCTCGAGGAGCTGGGCCAGATCGCGCTGGGCGGCCCGCCCGTAGATCGGCGAGAGCGGCAGCAGCGCCTTCTCGGCCAGGGGCAGCTCACCGATCGAGTCGGAGCTGCGCTGGAACGGGATCACCTCGGCCCCGGCCGCGCGGAGCTGGCCGATCTCGGTGTCCACGATGACGTTCTCACCGGACGGCATCGCTTCTCGATACCGGTTGTGCGCAACGACGACCTTCACGCTCGGAAACGCTACCGTTGATGCCGTGCCCGAACTCCCTGAGGTCGAGGCGCTCGCGGCCTATCTGCGTGAGCGCGCGGTCGGCCACACCGTGCAGCGCTTCGAGGTCTCGTCGTTCAGCGCCCTGAAGACGTACGACCCGCCCGCCACCGCCGTCAACGGCCTGGAGATCACCTCCGCCGGACGGCACGGCAAGTTCCTCGACATCGGCCTGGGCCCGGAGATCCATCTGGTGATCCACCTGGCCCGCGCCGGCTGGCTGCACTACCGCGACGCCTTCAAGTCGCCGGCCCCGCTCAAGCCGGGCAGCGGTCCCATCGCTCTCCGGGTACGCCTCGACGACGGCTCCGGCTTCGACCTGACCGAGGCCGGCACCCAGAAATCCCTCGCGGCCTACCTGGTGCGCGACCCGGCCGAGGTGCCGGGCGTGTCGCGGCTCGGCCCCGACGCGCTGGCCGTCTCGCGCGACGAGTTCGCCGAGCGCGTCCGAGGGCGCAACGGCCAGGTCAAGGGCGTGCTCGTCGACCAGGAGGTGCTGGCCGGCATCGGCAACGCGTACTCCGACGAGATCCTGCACGTGGCGAAGATGTCGCCCTTCGCGCTCACCGGCAAGCTGACCGACGAGCAGATCACCACGCTCTACGAGGCGATGCGCGAGGTCGAGACCGACGCGGTGGCGCGCTCGGTCGGCCAGCGGGCGGCCGAGCTCAAGGGCGAGAAGCGGGCCGGCATGCGGGTGCACGCGCGCACCGGGCTGCCCTGCCCGGTCTGCGGCGACACGGTGCGGGAGGTGTCGTTCGCCGACAAGAGCCTCCAGTACTGTGCGACCTGCCAGACCGGAGGCAAGCCTCTCGCCGACCGACGCCTGTCCAAGTTGATCCGTTAGCGCCGCAACGGTCACCCTGCGTACAGGAGTGGGAAAGCGGCCTGAACGTCCGCTTCTTTCCGCCCGATCCATCGGTATAGTGGCCCGGTCCAACGTGAGCGTCACACGTTCGAGCAAGCCCCGGAGTCGCGGCTGCCCTCGAATCCCGTGGCGGTGCGTAATCTTTTCCGGATGCGGGAGGACGTAGGCGAGGTGACCGCTAGCCTGCATCGCCCAGTTACCGACAGCAGCCGGAGCAGACCCGTGCCGTACGACAGCTTCGAGTGGCAGCAGGAGCCGCCGCCGAGCAACGGCGTACCCCGATCGGCCTGGACCCGGCAGCACAAGCGCCTGTCGCGCTGGCACCGCCCGTACACGGCGGTCCTGGTCTTCCTCGATCTTCTCGCGGTGTTGTCGGCGAGCTACCTCGCCGCGACGTACCTCGAGAAGGCGAAGTCCGGCTTCCAGGAGCGGTCGCTCGGGTTCCTGCACGGCGCCGAGCTCTTCTACTTCTTCGCGTACCTGGTGCTGCCGCTCGGCTGGCTGATCCTGCTCTGGGCCAACGGCACGTACGACCGCCGCTACCTGGGCCTGGGCAGCGAAGAGTTCAAACGCATCGTCCGCACCTCGGTCACCGTCGTGGCCTGCGTGTCGCTGCTGGCGTTCGCCACCAAGACCCAGCTCTCGCGTGGCACGGTCGCCCTGGTCTCGCTCAGCGCGGTGCTGTTCCTGCTGCTCGACCGCGTGCTGGCCCGCCAGGTGCTCCATTTCGCCCGGCGGCGCACCGGGCACGGCGCCCACCGGATGATCCTGGTCGGCACCCTGCCCGAGGCGCTCGAGGTCTACACGGCGGTGACCCGCAGTCCCGCCGCCGGCCTGATCCCGGTCGCGATCCACATCACCGACGGTTACGCCGCCGCCCGCGGCATAGAGACTCCGGTGCCGGTCTACGCGGCCCGCGACGTGCTCGCGCTGGTGCGTGAGGTCGGCGCCGACACCATCGCGGTCTGCGGCTCGGCCAGCGCCGAGCCGGGTGAGCTGCGCCGCCTGGCCTGGCAGCTCGAGGGCACGGGCGTCGACCTGGTGGTCGCGCCGCAGCTCACCGACATCGCCGGCCCCCGGGTGCACATCCGCCCGATCGAGGGCCTGCCGCTGCTGCACGTCGAGGAGCCGACCCTCTCCGGCCCCGGCTGGCTGATCAAGAACCTGATCGACCGGGTCGCCGCCGGCCTCGGCCTGCTGCTGCTCAGCCCGATCCTGCTGATCATCGCGATCGGCATCCGGCTGTCCGACCCGGGCCCGGTCTTCTTCCGCCAGCCTCGCGTCGGCCACGAGGGCCGCACGTTCCGGGTCTGGAAATTCCGGACGATGTACGTCGACGCGGAAGAGCGCAAGCGCACGCTGGAAGAGCTCAACGAGTCCGACGGCATGCTCTTCAAGATGAAGAACGACCCCCGGATCTTCGCCTTCGGCGCCAAGCTGCGGGCCACGTCGCTCGACGAGCTGCCCCAGCTGATCAACGTGCTGAAGGGCGAGATGTCGCTGGTGGGCCCGCGCCCGCTGCCGGCCGACGACGGCGACTATCTGGGCGACGTCCGCCGCCGCCTGCTGGTCCGGCCGGGCATCACCGGCCTGTGGCAGGTCTCCGGCCGTTCCGATCTTTCATGGGACGAGGCCGTACGCCTGGACCTGTACTACGTCGACAACTGGTCCCTGACGTACGACCTCAGCATCCTCTGGCGAACGATCTGGGTCGTGCTCAAGCGCAAGGGCGCTTATTAAGCATGCGGGCAGGTGGCCCGGTACTCCTGGATCGTTGATCCGGACGGGGCCGGGCACAGGAACTGGTCGTAGCGGGTGTCGTTGTCGATGAAGCGCTTGAGCCACGACAGCGAGTACTTCGCCACGGTCACGTTCGTCGAGGTCGGCGCCGAGTGGCTGGCGTTGTTGAGTTCCAGGTACGCCTTGTCCGGCGCCGACGTCATGCTCGTGTAGAACGGCTCGGAGTGTGAGCTGACCGGCGCCACCGTGTCGTTCTCGGCCCCGATGATCATCGTCGGAACCCGGTCGGTGCTCCAGCTCTTGGTGCCGTGCCAGGGAGTCAGCGGCACGGCCGCCTGCAGCGAGGGCCGGGTCCGCGAGGCCGAGAGGCTGCCGCCGCCACCCATCGAGTGCCCCATCACGCCGAGCCGGGTGGCGTCGATCCGGGTGCGGACCGAGCTCTGCCCGGTCAGATAGTCGAGCGCGGCCAGCAGCTGCGTGCCCCGGCTGTCGGGCTGGTCGAGCGTGCTGTTGGTGTCGATGGTGATCACCACGAAGCCCTGCGAGGCCAGCCGCGGCCCGAGCCACGACACGCTCGACTGCGACGCGGTGAATCCGGGCGAGATCGCGACCGCTCCGAAGGTGCCCGACGCGGTGCTGGTGGGGTAGTAGATCGTGCCGCCGCCGAAGCCGCTGACCGACGAGCGGGCCACGGTGACCTGGGCGATGGCGAACGATCCGCGGCTCGCCTCGATGCTGGCGGTGGTGGGGGCCGGTCCGCGCTCGTAGGGGTTGGCGGCTTGAGCGGGTGCGGCCGGCGCGGCGACGGCGAGGACGACCGCGGCGATCAGCGCGAGTCTCTTCATGGAGCACTCCCTGGGGTGTGGGGTGTCGCACGTGTATCGATGTAGATCGATTGTTGATCGCGGTGTTACCGGCCGGTAATCCCAATTGGCACCCTGCCAACACGGTATGACCATTGGACGAAACGACCCGTAGCCGTCAATATCTGCTCGTGGCTCAGGTCGGAAGCGTGCTCGCGGTCGTTGCTGTGCTCGCCGCCCTGGCCGCCGCCGTCCTCGCCGTGATCCGGCTCCGGGCCCGCCGCGGCATCGCCACCGCCATGCAGCGGGCCACCTACGACGTACTCCACACCGCCGCCCTGGCCGCCGAGCCGCTACGCGCCGGCTTGAGCCCCGCCTCGGCCGGCAAGGCCGCCCGCCACCTGCGCGCCCTGGTCGGCGCGGCCGGCCTGACCATCGCCGACGGCGACCGCTGCCTCGCCTTCGACGGCCGCGGCAGCCACCACTCCGAGCAGTTCACCGCCGCCGCCACCCGCGCCCTCGACACCCACCGCTCGGTCGTGCTGGCCGCCGCCGACCTGCCCTGCGACCGCGTCGACTGCGTGGTCCGCGGCGCCGTCGTCGCCCCGCTCTCCGGACCCGACGGCCGGGCCGCGGCCGCCCTGGTCGCGGTGGCCGACGACCACCCCGCGCCCGGGCTGGTCCAGGCGACCCTGGAGACCGCCCGCTGGGCCGCCACCCAGATCGCGCTGGCCGAGCTCGAGTCGTCCCGCGAGCGCCTGGCCCGGGCCGAGGTGCGGGCGCTGCGGGCCCAGATCAGCCCGCACTTCATCTACAACGCGCTGACCGCGATCGCCTCGTTCGTGCGCACCGACCCGGAGCGCGCCCGTGAGCTGATCCTCGAGTTCGCCGAGTTCACCCGCTACTCCTTCCGGGCCCACGGCGACTTCACCACCCTGGCCGAGGAGCTGCGCTCCATCGACCGCTATCTGACGATCGAAAGAGCGAGGTTCGGAGACAGGCTTCAGGTACGCCTCCAGATCGCCCCCGAGGTCCTACCCGTCGGACTGCCCTTCCTGTGCCTGCAGCCGCTCGTGGAGAACGCCGTCCGCCACGGTCTGTCCCGTAAGCCGGGCGTCGGTATGGTGAGCATCGAGGCACAGGACGCCGGTGCCGAATGTCACATCACGGTCGAGGACGACGGCGTCGGCATGGATCCGGAGGTCTTCGCGGCGGGCGGGCCCGAGACCGACGACGGGCAGCACGTGGGCCTGGCAAATGTTGACGAGCGCCTGCGCTCGGTCTTCGGCGACCACTTCGGCCTGGTCGTGGAGACCGCGCCCGGCGCCGGGACGAAGGTGAGCATGCGAGTGCCGAAGTTCCACCCGGGAGTACGAGCGTGAGCCTTGTCGTGCTGGCCGTCGACGACGAGCCACCCGCCCTCGACGAGCTGGCCTACCTGCTGAACGCCGACGGCCGGGTGGCACACGTGCACCGCGCCGGCGACGCCACCGAGGCGCTGCGCGTGCTGCGCGACACCGAGGTCGACGCGGTCTTCCTGGACATCCGCATGCCCGGCCTCGACGGCATGGAGCTGGCCCGCATCCTGCGCCGCTTCGCCCGCCCACCCGCCATCGTCTTCGTCACGGCCTACGACGACGGCGCCGTCGACGCCTTCGACCTGGGCGTCACCGACTACGTCCGCAAGCCGGTCCGGGCCGAACGCCTGGGCGAGTCCCTCCGCCGCGTGGCCGGCCTGCGCACGGTTCCCGCGGCTGCTCCGGCCCAGCCCGCCGACGAGCCGGCCATCCCGGTCGAGCTGGCCGGCACCACCCGCATGCTGCCCCGATCATCGGTCCGCTGGGTCGAGGCACAGGGCGACTACGCCCGCCTGCACACCTCGGACGCCTCCCACCTGGTCCGCGTCTCCCTGGCCACCCTGGCCGACCGCTGGGCCGACGCCGGGTTCGTCCGCATCCACCGCTCTTTCCTGGTGCAGATCCGCCTGATAGCCGAGCTACGCCTGACCCCGTCGGGCTACGTGGTGAACATCGACGGCGTGGAACTCCCGGTGAGCCGCCGCCACACCCGCGAGCTGAAGGACCGTCTGATCCGCGCGGCCAAGCACGACTGGCAGCGCTGACCACACCCCGCTCCCCACCCAATCCACACAGTTATCCACAGCCCCACACCCTTGTCCACAGGGTTATCCACAGGCAAACCGTGGATAACCCTCCTGGCGACCGCTCCGAGCAGCCCGCCAACTGCCTTTCCGCGTATCGCGCCACCTCGTTGGCCGCCGACGCCTCCCCCCTGTTTCAGCGCGCTTGTCGGGGTGCTGGCGGCCAAGCCCTGGGTTTCACGGCAGGGCGTCCCAAGCCTTGATCCGCAGAAGGAGCTCGCCGTCCTGCCCAGGCTGCTCGACGTTCAGGCGAACCAGGGTCCGTTGCGGCTCGGGGCCGGCAGTCATGAGGCAGTACGTCCGGTCCTCGCGCAGCGGCAACTGCGAGCCCGGCGTCTCCTCGATCGCCTGGGCGCAGTCGCCGGGTGTCACGTCGGCCGCCGGGATCATCGCCGCCCGCACGCCGCCGCCGCTGTTCAGGAGCGAGTCGCCGCTGTTCGGGGACGCCGTGATCCGCACCGGGCCGTCGTCGACGATCTTCGGCTCGTCCAGGTTCAGGCTCTGCGGTCCGGTGTCCCCGATCGGCACGGCGACCAGGGTCGCGGGATAACGCAGCCGGTACGTCGCCGCGCCCCCCACCGACGGCGACGACGACCCGATCGGCCCCGGCGGGGTCGACGCGGGCCGGGACGGCCCGGGCACCGAGGGCGAGCCGGCCGAGCCACCCCCCGACGGCGAACCAGAGGACCCACCCACAGAGGGCGAACCCACAGCGCCACCTGCGGAGGATGAGCCACCGGGAGTGGAGCCGGCGGGGCCACTCCCAGAGGATGAGCCGGCGGGACCGCCTCCGTGAGTGGAGCCATCAGGGCCTCCTCCGGACGATGAACCGGCGGGCCCACCTGCGAAGGGTGAACCGGCGAGGCCGCCCGCGAAGGGTGAACCGGCGAGGCCGCTCCCAGAGATCGAGCCCGCCGGGCCGCCCGCGGAAGGCGAGCCGGCGGAACCTCCGGCGAAGGAGGAACTGACAGGGCCGGCGAATGAAGGAAACCTGACCGAGCCGCCCGCCGGAGGCGAGGCCGCCGCGCTGGAAGACGGTGGCGGGGGCGTCGGCAAAGGTTCCGTGAAGACCACGGCGCCCGTCGTCGCCTGCTGGAAGCCGTATGTCACCCCGAAAGCCGCGATCACCACCGCCGCGACCACGCCGGCGCGTGCCCGCAGCTCCGGACCCCTGCGCTGGCGTGGAACACAGGCCGCCGACCTCCTCAAGTCGGCCAGGCCCGCCTCGAAGTCGAACGACAAGCCGGCCAGCGCCTCCGCCTCCGCCCGGGAGAAGAGCGCACGCTCCTCCGGCGTCAGCACCTCATCGGCCATGATCCATCTCCTTCTGACGGGCCAACAAGGGCCGCAGGGTCTCGCGGGCTTTCTGCAGCTGTGATCGCACGGTCGAGGGGTTGCGGCCGAGCAGCGAGGCGATCTCCCCGATCCGCAGGCCGTCGTAGAGCAGCGACATCACCTCGCGCGCCGGCCCGTCCAGGACGCGCAGAACATCGAGGGCTTCGGTTCCGCCGTACGCGTCGTCCTCGGCGACCCGCACGAGGGGCGCCATCCTGGTCAGGCCGGTCCGCTGCCGTACGGCATGACGGGCCCGATCCACCCGGATCCGCTTCGCCGTGGTCAGCACGTACGTCTTCAGGGCCGGCTCCGACGACCGGTCCAGTTCGGACCATTGCCGGTAGAGCCGCAGCATGGCCTCCTGGGCCACGTCCCCGGCGTCCTGCTCGCCGAGGCCCTCCACCCTCATCCGGGCGAAGAGCCACCGGAAGTTCTCCCGATAGAACGCGTCGAAGGCCGTCACGGCGCGTCATCCGAAGAAGACCGCCAGGTGATGCGGAGGTCGAAGTGGCGGATGCGCAGGCCGGGCAGTTCCGCCACCATCCAGTTGATGACCTGTGCGACCAGCGCACCGACCAACGGATCGATGATGTCCAACTGATCCCCCTTTACCGTTTAAATACGGTTATGGGGGAAACGCTCGGGCCCGCGAAAATGTCCGTGGCTACTCTGATCTCCACAGGTTGTTCACAATCTCCGCGCCCGGCCCGCACGGATGATCAATAGGCTCACCGCCGTCGGCCGGTGGGTCACGGGGGCGCACCGGCCGCCACGACGAGGAAAGGTGGGGGCCGTGGAGACGGAGCGACGGGTCCTGGTCGTCGAGGACGAGAAGACGATCGCCGAGGCGGTCGCGGCGCGGCTGCGGGCCGAGGGCTTCACGGTCGAGGTGGCCGGCGACGGCCCGTCGGCGGTCGAGGCCGCACGGCGTACGCCACCCGACGCCATCGTGCTCGACGTGATGCTGCCGGGCTTCGACGGCCTCGAGGTGTGCCGCCGCATTCAGGCCGAGCGCCCGGTGCCGATCCTCATGCTGACCGCCCGCGACGACGAGACCGACCTGCTGGTGGGTCTCGCCGTCGGCGCCGACGACTACATGGTCAAGCCGTTCTCGATGCGCGAGCTGGCCGCCCGGGTTCACGCGCTGCTGCGCCGGGCCACGAAGACGAAACCCGAGAAGCCGGCGTCGCTCCGCTTCGGTGACCTCGAGATCAACCAGGCCGAGCGGCGGGTGACCCGGGCCGGTGTCGAGGCCCATCTGACGCCGACCGAGTTCGACCTGCTGGTGCACCTGGCCGCGCACCCGCGCACGGTCCTCCCGCGCGAGCGCCTGCTCGCCGACGTCTGGGGCTGGGCCGACGCCTCCGGCACGAGGACGGTCGACAGCCACATCAAGGGCCTGCGCCGCAAGCTGGGCTCCGACCTCATCCGCACGGTCCACGGGGTGGGCTACGCGCTCGAGGTGGAACGGTGAAACTGAAACTGCCCCGCCCGCTCGATCCGGTGCGGTCGATCAAGATGAAGATCATCATGGTGCTGTTCGCCGGTGGCTTCAGCGGTCTGGTCTGGTTCTACCTGTGGCTGGGCTGGTTCCCGATCTGGACCGGTGTCACCGCCACGGTCATCGGCGTGATCATCGTGCAGTTCCTGGCCCGCGGCATGACGTCCCCGCTGCGGGAGATGACCACGGCGGTCCGGGCCATGGCGCAGGGCGACTACGACCGCCGGGTGCGGGCCACCTCGGCCGACGAGGTCGGCGAGCTGGCCGCCGCCTTCAACCAGATGGCGGCCGACCTGGGCGCGGCCGACCGGCAGCGGCGCGAGCTGATCGCGAATGTCTCGCACGAGTTGCGTACGCCCATCACGGCCCTCCAGGGCCTGCTGGAGAACATCGTCGACGGGGTGGCCGAGGCCGATCCGGCGATGATGCGGACCGCCCTGGCCCAGACCGAGCGGCTCGGCCGCCTGGTCACCGAGCTGCTCGACCTGTCCCGGGTCGACGCCGGGGTGACACCGCTGGCCAGCCACCCGATCGACGTATCGGCCTTCCTGCACGACGTGGTGCGCGAGGCCGAGGTCAACGCGGCCGGGGCCGGGCGTGACGTGCTCTTCAAGGTCACATCGCCCGGGATCGTCGTGCCGGGCGACCGGCAGCGGCTGCACCAGGTCTTCGCCAACCTGGTCGACAACGCGGCCCGGCACAGCCCGCCCGGCGGCACCGTCGAGGTGCGCGCCGAGCGCCGCGGCGAACACCTGCTCGTCTCGGTGGCCGACGAGGGCGAGGGCATCCCGCCCGGCGAACGCGACCGCGTCTTCGAACGGTTCACCCGCGGCGAACGGCCGGCCGGCGGCGGCACCGGCCTCGGCTTGGCCATCGCCCGCTGGGTGGTGCAGATGCACCGCGGCACGATCGCCGTGGTCGACCCCGAGCGCGGCCGTCCCGGCTGCCACATCCAGGTGACGTTGCCACTTTGAGCAAGACCTCACAAAGCCCGCTTGGCTGACCAGGCGGGCCGGTCGATGCTGCCCTCACGGAGGTAGAGCCATGTCCATCACCACGAACCCACCGGACTGGAAGACACGGCCTCTTCACGGACCCTGGCCGTCCGCCGCGCCCTGGTGGCGGCAATGGCCCGGCCCGGGCCTCCCGGCGAGCGGCGCCACGGCGGGCGCCGTCCTGGCCGCCGCCGGCGTGGTGGCGTTCAGCCTTCCGCTGGGCCCACCCGGCGTAGGCTGGCTGGTCAGCGCGCTGGCGGCGGTCGCGGCCCTGGTCGTGGCCCGGCTCGCGCCGGCCCGCCCACGGGCTATCGGTGACAACAGCACTCGTTCGGATGTGCTGCCGAAACCCCGGTTGAGCCCGGAGCGCCTCGCCTGGTCGACAGCCACCGTGGCCCTGCTCGCCGTCAGCACCCTGCGCGCGGCCGGCTGGCTCTTCGCCCTCTGCCTGGTGACGGCGACGCTGACCGCCGCCCTCGCACTGGCCGGCGGCCGTTCCATGCGGAGCATCTTCGCCGGATACACGATGTCGGTCGTCGCGCCCTTCCGCGCCCTGTCCTGGCTGCGGAGAGGGCTGAGCCGCGGCGCCAGCATGCGCGTCGCCGCCACCGCCATCGTCTCGGTCGTGCTGCTCGTGGCCTTCGGCGCGCTCCTGGCCTCGGCCGACCTCTACTTCTCGCAGGCGATCGACGCGGTCATGCCCGACCTCAACGGCGCCTCGATCTTCCGCTGGGTCTTCATCGGCGGCCTGGCCACCATGATCGTCGGCGGGGCCGCCTTCCTGACGAGCGCCCCACCCAACCTGTCGAGTTTGGACACCACCGAGGGCCGCAAGGTGCGCCGCTGGGAGTGGGCGATCCCGCTGTTCCTGCTCACGATGCTGTTCGGCGCCTTCGTCGGCGTGCAGGCCGTCGTGCTGTTCGGCGGCAACTTCGTGGTCGCCGAATACGCCAACGCCGCCCGCAACGGCTTCTTCCAGCTCAGCGCGGTCACCGCCCTGACCCTGGTGGTGCTGGCCGGCGCCGCCCGCTGGGCGCCCCGGGACAAGCCCGCCGACCGCCTGCTGATCCGCGTCATCCTGGGCGCGCTGACCACGCTCACGCTGGTCATCGCGGCGACCGCCCTGAACCGGATGACCATCTACACCGCCGAGTACGGCCTGACCCGCCTGCGCCTGCTGGTCTTCTGCTGTGAGCTCTGGGTCGTCTTCACCCTGCTCCTGGTGCTGCTCGCCGGCGTACGGATAAAAGCCTCCTGGCTGCCGCGAGTGGCCATCGCGGCCGGAGTGCTCGCCCTGCTCGGCCTGGCCGCCGCCAACCCGGACGCGCTGATCGCCGAGCGCAACATCCACCCGGCCAACGGCCGGGAGATCGACCTGGTCTATCTCCAGAACCTCTCGCCCGACGCCGTGCCGGCCCTGATCGACATGCCCGGCGACCGCCGGAACTGCGTCATCGCCCAGATCGACATCCGGAGCGGCGATTGGCGCAGCTGGAACTGGGGCCGGGAGCGGGCGCACCAGTTGATCGACCCGAATGCCCGTTGCGGGTCTTGACATCCTGTCCGGGGCGGACAGACTCCCGGCATGACCCCCGATGACGAGACCCCCAGACGGACGAGGGTCGTGCTCGGGGAAGTCGCGGCCCGCAGCCGCCCCGCCGACCGGACCCGCACCGACCTCGCGGAACAGACCCCGGTGGGCGAGGCGCTGGTCAAGGGCCTGATGCGGGCCCAGCTGGCGCTCGCGCTGCGGCTCGCGCTGGTCGTGGTGATCGCGCTCGGCGCGCTGCCGCTGCTGTTCGTGGCCGCGCCCGGCGTCGCCGAGTTCAAGATCTTCGGCATCTATCTGCCGTGGGTGCTGCTCGGCGTGGCCGCGTTCCCGTTCCTGCTGGTCGTGGGCTGGGCCTACGTGCGCTGGGCCGAGCGCAACGAGCAGGACTTCATCGCCGTGATCCGCCGGCCCGAACGGTGAACCCGTACGTCGTCCCCGGCCTGGTGGTCGTGGTGCTGGTGACCGTCGGCATCGGCGTCTACGGGCTGCGCTTCGCCCGGACGACCTCGGATTTCCTGGTCGCCTCGCGCTCGGTGAGCCCGGCCTGGAACGCGGCCGCGATCAGCGGTGAATATCTGTCGGCGGCGTCCTTCCTGGGCGTCGCCGGCCTGGTGTTGCGCTACGGCGTCGACGTGCTCTGGTACCCGGTGGGCTTCGCCGCGGGCTATCTGGCCCTGCTGCTGTTCGTGGCCGCGCCGCTGCGGCGCTCGGGCGCGTTCACCCTGCCCGACTTCTGCCAGGTACGGCTCGGCTCGCTGACCCTGCGCCGGCTGGCCAGCGTCTTCGTCGTCTTCATCGGCTGCCTCTACCTGGTGCCGCAGTTGCAGGGCGCCGGGCTCACCTTCACCACGGTCACCGGCGGCTCGTACGTCTGGGGCGCCCTGCTGGTCGGCGTGGTGGTGACCGCGAACGTGGCCCTCGGGGGCATGCGGGCGATCACCTTCGTGCAGGCCTTCCAGTACTGGCTGAAGCTGACCGCGCTCGCCGTCCCGGTGATCTTCCTGGTGCTGCAATGGCAGTCGGACGGCCGCCCCGAGGTCACTCCCACGGTCTTCCCGGCCGCGACCACGGTCGTCGTCGAGCAGGACGCGGTGATCGACGGCCAAGCCGTACAAAAGGGACAGGAACTTACGTATCAGAAGGGCGAAGAGGTTCCGGTCGTCAGCACCGTGGACAGCCAGTTCGACGCCGACTGGCTCCTGCCCGGCGGCGACGGCACGCTCTTCGCCACGTACTCCCTGATCCTGGCCACCTTCCTCGGCACCATGGGCCTGCCCCACGTGCTCGTGCGCTTCTACACGAACCCGGACGGCGCCTCGGCCCGTCGCACCACCCTGGTCGTGCTGGGTCTCGTGGGGCTCTTCTATTTATTGCCGACTTTGTACGGGGTTCTCGGGCGCATCTACACACCACAGCTGCTCATGACGGGCCGCACCGACGCGGTCGTCCTCCTGCTGCCCGAGGCCGCGCTCGGCGGCGGTCATCTCGGCCGGCTCCTGGCCGCTTTGGTCACCGCGGGCGCGCTCGCCGCCTTCCTCTCCACCTCCTCCGGCCTGCTGACCAGCGTGGCCGGCGTGGTCTTCACCGACGTGCTGCACGCCGGCCGGGGCGGTTCGGTCCGCGACTTCCGCCTGGCCACGGTGCTGGCCGCGATCGTGCCCATCGTGCTGTCGATCTACGCCTCCAACATGGACGTCTCGCGGGTGGTGGGCCTGGCCTTCGCGGTCGCGGCGTCGAGCTTCTGCCCGCTGCTCGTGCTCGGCATCTGGTGGCGGCGGCTGACCGACGTGGGCGCGATCGCCGGCATCCTGATCGGCGGCGGCGCCTCGATGGCGGCCGTCCTGATCACCGTGCTCGGCCCGCCGCTGGACGGATGGTTCGCCGAGTTCATCGGCGAGCCCGCCGCGTGGACCGTGCCGCTGGCCTTCTTCGTCATGGTCACCGGCTCGCTGCTGACCGGCCGCCGGGTGCCGCCCGATGTCGGGGCGACCATGCTCCGCCTGCACGCGCCGGAGTCGTTGCGGGTGTCATGACCTGCTACTTTCGAAAACATGACCGTGCCGGCGCAACGTTCGGGTGACCAACCGCCGGCGGCCATGTCGCTCCGCGGCCTGGTCAAGAGTTTCGATACCAAGCTGGCCGTCTCCGCCGTCAGCCTCGACGTGCCGGCCGGCTCGTTCTACGGCCTGCTCGGCCCCAACGGCGCCGGCAAGACCACGACCCTCTCGATGGCCGTCGGTCTCCTCCGGCCCGACGCCGGTCAGGCTTTCCTTCTGGGGTACGACGTGTGGGCCGACCCGGCCGCGGCGAAGGCCCGGCTCGGTGTTCTCCCTGATGGCGTACGCCTTTTCGACCGGCTCACCGGCGCCGAGCTCCTCGCCTATCACGGGCTGCTCCGCGGGATGGACGCCGCGACCGTCGACCAGCGGGCCCGCGAGCTGCTCGACGTGCTCGAGCTCGGCGTCGCCAACAAGACGATGGTGGTCGACTACTCGGCCGGCATGCGCAAAAAGATCGGCCTGGCCTGCGCGCTGCTGCACGCGCCGCGGCTGCTGGTGCTCGACGAGCCGTTCGAGGCGGTCGACCCGGTGTCGGCCGCGCGGATCAGGGACATCCTCCAGCGGTACGTGGCCGGCGGCGGCACGGTGATCTTCTCGAGCCACGTCATGGAGGTGGTCGAGCGGCTCTGCTCGCACGTGGCCATCCTCTCCGACGGCGTGCTGCGGATGCACGGCACGCTCGAAGCCGTGCGCGGCGACCGTTCCCTGGAGGAGGTCTTCGTCCAGGTCGTCGGCGCCCGCGTCGGCACCGGCTCGGAGCTGGCGTGGCTGTGACCACCGCCCCGCCCGGGTCACCTTTGCCGTTCGTCCGGCTCAAGCTGCGGCTCATCGCCAACGGGCTGCGCGGCCGGCCCGGGCGCATCGCCCTGTTCGTGACCGGTCTGCTGTTCTCCGGCGTCTTCGCGGTCGCCGGATACGCGATCTTCGCGGTGCCCGGGGTCCTCGGCGACGAGCAGGCGGCGGCCACGCTGCTGCCGCTCGGCGGGGCGGCGCTGGTGCTGGGCTGGGTGGTGCTGCCCCTGGTCTTCTTCGGCGTGGACGAGTCGCTCGACCCGGCCCGCTTCGCGCTCTTCCCGCTGCGCCGCCGCACCCTGATCACCGGCTTGTTCGCCGCCGCGCTGGTCGGGCTGCCGGCGGTGGCCACAGTGGTCGCGACGGCCGGGACGGTCAGCACGGCCGCGCAGCTCGGCGGGGCCGGAGCGGCCCTGACCCAGGTTGCCGGGGTCGTCGGCGGGCTGCTGCTCTGTGTGGCCGTGAGCCGGGCGGTGACCAGCGCGTTCGCCACCGGGCTGCGGTCGCGGCGCTCGCGCGACCTGGCGGTGATCCTGCTCGCCGTGACGGCCGCGCTGCTCGGCCCGTTGCAGCTGGCCGTGCTGGCCGGCCTGGAGCGGGCCGACTGGGCGGCGTTCGGCACGGTGGCCGACATCGCCGGGTGGACCCCGCTCGGCGCGCCGTGGTCGGTGGGGCTCGACGTCGCGGCGGGGCGTCTCTGGGCCGTACCCCTGAAGCTCTTGATCGTCGCCCTGGCCGTCGCCGGACTGCTGTGGTGGTGGAGCGCGACCCTGGAACGGGCCATGCTCGGCGCCGCCGGCAGTGGGCGAGGCGGCGGCGCCACCGAGACGAGATCGCCGGTCGGCCGCCTGCTGTTCGGGCGGCTGCCGGCCACCCGCTTCGGCGGACTGGTCGCGCGCGAGGTCCGCTACTGGCTGCGGGAGACCCGGCGGCGCGCCTCGCTGATCACCTTCACCGTGGTCGGCCTCTTCCTGCCCCTCTCGATCTCGATGAGCGGCGGATCGCCCGGACCCATGACGCTGTTCGTGGGCGCGCTGGCCGCGATCGCGCTGGCCAACCAGTTCGGCTACGAGGGCAGCGCGTACGCGGCGAACATGACCGCGGGCGTGCCCGGCCCCACCGAGATCCACTCTCGGGCCGCGGCGCACGCCCTGTTCACGGTCCCGCTGCTGGTGGTCGTCGCGGTCGTGGTGGCACTGGTGGGCGGCGGGCGGCCGGAGGCGATCGCCGCGCTGCTCGGCGGGCTTCTCGCGGCCTACGGGGTGGGGCTCGGCGTGGTCCTGCCGATCTCCGTGTTCGCGGCCTATCCGCTGCCCGAGACGACCAGCCCGTTCGCGGTCTCCTCGGGCGGTGGCGTGGCGAAGGGCCTGCTCACGCTCGGCGCGATGGCGGCCACCGTGGTGGTGTCGGCGCCGCTGCTGATCGTCGGCTTCTTCCTCGGCGACGTCTGGCTGTGGATCGGCCTGCCGGTCGGCGCCGCCTACGGCTGCGCGGCCTATCTGATCGGCTCCGGCGTCGCCGGGGACACGTTGGACAGACGCATGCCCGAGGTGCTGGCCGCGGTCACCGCCGGGCGGTGACTCAACGCCGCTTGACCAGGCCGTCCTGCCGTACGAAGATCACTCGCCGCTCGACCGCCTCGCCGGTCGGCCCGAGCACGTAGCCGTCGATCCAGAGCCAGCCGTTGTAGGTCAGCCGGGGGTCGACACGGATGACCCGGAAGGTGAGCGCCCGCTCGCCCTGGAACTGGACGCTGGCCGCCCCGCCCACGTAGATGACCTCGCCGGGACGCGGCAACGCCTCTTCCATTGGCACACGTTACATCCAGGAACTTTTCAGAGAGCGGGGCGAAGACCCTCACGGCGTACGAAGATGCGGCGGCGTTGCAGCGCCACGCCGGTCGGCCCGAGCACGTATCCCTCGAGCCAGAGCCAGCCGTCGTACGTGCTGCGCGTGTCCACCCGGATCAGCCGGAAGGTGAGTGCCCGGGCGCCCTCGAACTGCACACTCGCGTCGGCGCCGACGAGCAGTACCTCTCCCGGGTGCAACTGCACTTGCTGATGCACGGGCGACCTCCTCCCGTAGGAAGATAGTTGTTGATCAATGTTGGCGGATAGAGTCGTGCACCTTCTGTAAGCAAAGCCAGAATGGTCGGCGTGACGATTCACTCGACCGATCCCTTCGCCACCCCGGACGAGGAGAAGTCCGCGGTCCGGCGCCTGCGCGGCCGGCTGGCCAGTCCGGTCACCCTCTGGACCACGCCCGGACCGGCCGGGCTGACCGTCTCGTCGGCGCTGATCGCCGACGGCGATCCGGGCCGGGTCCTCGGCCTGATCGACGACGAGAGCGACTTCTGGGACGCGGCGGAGACCAGCGGCCGGTTCGCGGTGGTCCCGTTGACACCGGCCGACCGGCAGCTCGCCGACCGCTTCGCCGGCCTCATGCCCGCGCCCGGCGGGCTCTTCGCGTCCGATGAGTGGATCGACACCGACTACGGCCCGGTGCCCGCCGGGCACGGCACCTGGGCCGGCTGCCGGATCGAGTCGTCGCGCGAATGCGGCTGGGCGCTGCTGGTCGAGGCCGTGATCGAGACGATCACCGTCGATTCCCCGGCCGGACCGCTGATCCACTATCGAGGGAGGTACCGGGAGTTGTGACCCGTTGGGCGCAGTCAGACGGCCACTCGGCGCAACGGCCGACCAGGGGTCAGTGACCGGCCCGCAATCTCCGTACGTTGCCGGAAAGTCCGCCCCACCCGAAGGTGGTGAAACCCGGTGACTACCGAAGTGCCCTCGACCTCCGCCGAGAGGTACGTGGCCGTCCAGCAGTCCGAGGAGTTCGGAAGGCTGCGTCACATAGTCCGCAGCTTCGTCTTCCCGATGACGGCCGCGTTCTTCCTCTGGTACGCCCTTTACGTCCTGCTCTCCGCGTATGCCCGCGGTTTCATGAGCACCAAGATCGTCGGCAACATCAACGTGGCGCTGGTCTTCGGCCTGCTCCAGTTCCTCTCGACGTTCCTCATCGCCTGGTACTACTCGCGCTACGCGGCCCAGAAGATCGACCCGCTGGCCCAGCAGATCTACGACGAGATCGAAAGCGGCGGCGACAAGGACAAGGGGAGCGACGCCTGATGGAACCGCACTTCCTCGCCGCCGAGGCCACCGCCTCCTCCTCGCGCGGGCTCACCATCACGCTCTTCCTGGTCTTCGTCGCGATCACCCTGGGGATCACGATCTGGGCCAGCCGGCAGACCAAGACCGCCACCGACTTCTACGCCGGTGGCCGCCAGTTCTCCGGTTTCCAGAACGGCATGGCGATCGGCGGCGACTACATGTCGGCGGCGTCCTTCCTGGGCATCGCCGGCCTGATCGCGCTCTACGGCTACGACGGCTTCCTCTACTCGATCGGCTTCCTGGTCGCCTGGCTGGTGGCGCTGCTGCTGGTCGCCGAATATCTGCGCAACTCGGGCCGCTACACGATGGCCGACGTGCTGGCGTTCCGCATGCGCCAGCGGCCGGTGCGCACCGCGGCCAGCGTCTCCACCATCGTCGTGTCGATCTTCTACCTGATCGCGCAGATGGTCGGCGCCGGCGCGCTCGTCTCGCTGCTGCTGGGCATCAAGCCGGGCGCCACCTTCCTCGGCATGGACGCGGACACGGCCAAGGTCGCCACGATCATCCTGGTCGGCGCCCTGATGATCGTCTACGTCGTGGTCGGCGGCATGAAGGGCACGACGTACGTCCAGATCGTCAAGGCCTTCATGCTGATGACCGGCGCCCTGCTCATGACGATCCTGGTGCTGGCGCACTACAAGTTCAACCTGTCCGAGCTGCTCGGTGACGCGGCCGCACAGTCGGGCAAGGGCGACGCCTTCCTCGAGCCGGGCCTGCGCTACGGCGTCGAGACAGCGAGCGCCTCGGCCACCTTCTACAGCAAGATGGACCTGCTCTCGCTGGGCATCGCGCTGGTGCTCGGCACGGCCGGCCTGCCGCACATCCTGACCCGGTTCTACACCGTGCCGACCAGCCGGATCGCCCGCAAGAGCGTGCTCTGGGCGATCGGCATCATCGGCACCTTCTACCTGTTCACCCTGGCCCTCGGCTTCGGCGCGGCGGCCCTGGTGGGCGGCAAGAACATCACCGCGCAGGACAAGGCCGGCAACACCGCGGCGCCGCAGCTCGCCCAGGCGCTCGGCATCGACTACTTCGGCGGTGACACCGGCGGCGCGATCATGCTGGCCGTGATCGCGGCGGTCGCCTTCGCCACGATCCTGGCCGTGGTGGCCGGCCTGACGCTGGCCTCGTCGTCGAGCCTCGCGCACGACTTCTACGCCAACGTCATCAAGCGCGGTCAGGCCTCCGAGCGGGACGAGGTGCGGGTCGCCCGCATCTCGGCCCTGGTCATCGGCGCGGTGGCGATCGCGCTCTCGATCTTCGCGCAGAGCCTGAACGTGGCCTTCCTGGTGGCGCTGGCGTTCGCGGTGGCCGCCTCGGCCAACCTGCCGGCGATCCTCTACAGCCTGTTCTGGAAGCGGTTCAACACGTCCGGCGCGATCTGGTCGATCTACGGCGGCCTGATCGTGGCCGTGGGCCTGGTCTTCTTCTCGCCGGTCGTCTCCGGCTCGCCGACGGCCATGTTCCCCGACCACGACTGGCACTGGTTCCCGCTGTCGAACCCGGGCCTCATCTCGATCCCGGCCGGCTTCCTGGCCGGCTGGATCGGCACGGTCATCTCCAAGGAGACCGACGCCGACAAGTACGCCGAGCTCGAGGTCCGGTCGCTAACCGGACACGGCGCGCACTGACCTGGGGAAATATGAAGGGGGGAGAGGAGTCCTCTCCCCCCTTCGTGCCGCGTCGCCCGTTAAGACGAGGCGAACGGGCGCGGGGTCCGTAACCTTGCTTTCATGTCTGCTCCCACCTCTCCGTACGGCAATCAGTCGGGAAGAGCCTCCGTTCCGCCCGCGGGCCGGGCCACGGCACGTCCGTCACGCCCGTCCGGGCCGGGAGAGGACTGGCCGCCCCGTGGCAGCGGCGGTGGCGGCGGTGGCCGCCCGCCCGCCGGTGGCGGGGGCAGCGGCAACTCGTACCGGGGAAACCGCCCGCGGCCGCGCTGGAAGCGCATCGCCCTGCTGGCCGGTCTGGCGCTCCTGATCATCGCGGTCATCGCCGGCATCTCCCTCTACGGATATGCCCGCAACCTCGACCAGGACCTCAAGCGCACCGACGCCTTCTCCGGCATATCGACCGACCGCCCGGCCAAGGCGATCGAGGGCGCGCAGAACATCCTGCTGGTGGGCAGCGACTCCCGTGACCCGGACGCCAAGGACGACGGCGCCGGCAAGTGGCGGGCCGACACGCTGATCCTCATGCACGTCCCCGAGGACCACAAGAGCGCCCAGCTCATCTCGATCCCCCGCGACCTGTGGGTGACCATTCCCAAGAGCAACGACGCCGAGTGCTCCGACGGCAGCCGCGCCAAGATCAATGCGGCCTTCGCCTTCGGTGGCCTGCCCCGCGCCGTGCACACCGTGGAGTGCATGACCGACGTCAAGATCGACCACGTCATGGCGATCGACTTCGGCGGCTTCAAAGAGGTCACCGACGCGCTCGGCGGCGTCGACCTGAAGGTCGAGCAGACCATCACGTCGATCCACAAGCCGCACCGGGTGTTCAAGAAGGGCATGATGCACATGAACGGCGAGCAGGCGCTCGACTGGGTGCGCCAGCGCAAGCAGTTCGCCCGCGGCGACTTCGCCCGCATGCAGCACCAGCAGGAGTTCCTCAAGGCCCTGATGGCGAAGGCGACGAGCTCGGGCACGATCACCAACCCCGGCAAACTGAACTCGTTCCTCAAGGCGGTCACGGCCGCCGTCACCGTCGACAACGACTTCTCGCTGACCGACATGGCCTCCGAGCTGCGCGGCGTCCGCGGCGACAACCTCACCTTCATCACCAGCCCCAACAAGGGCGCCGACACCATCGGCGGTCAGTCGGTGGTGGTCTCCGACCGGGAGAAGGCGCTGGGGCTCTACAAGGCGGTCGCGTCCGACCAGATGACCGAGTGGATGTCGGCCAACCTGAAGAAGGGGTCGACCGCCACCACCGGTGGCTGACCCCCGTACGCTTAATGCCGTGTTCGGACCCCAAGTGCCCAGCGTGACCGCCGTCGAGGTCGAGGACGGCGCCTACCTTCTCGATGTTCGCGAGCCCGACGAGTGGGCGGCGGGCCACGCGCCCGGCGCCCACCACGTCCCGATGATGGAGATCCCGGCCCGCGTGGCCGAGGTGCCGACCGATGTCGAGGTCGTGGTGGTGTGCCGTTCCGGCGGCCGCTCCGGCCAGGTCGTGTCGTACCTCATGGGCAACGGCTGGGACAACGTGCGCAACCTCGACGGCGGCATGAAGTCCTGGGCGGCTTCCGGCCGCGAGGTCGTCAGTGAGAACGGTCAGCCACCCAGCGTCCTGTGAACCCCGATTACCGTCCTCTGGTCTTCGCGCACCGTGGCGGCGGTGACGCGCTGCCCGAGCACACCCTCGGGGCCTATCTCCAGGCGCTGAAGGACGGTGTGGACGGGCTCGAGTGCGACGTCCGGCTGACCCGCGACGGCCACCTGGTCTGCGTGCACGACCGGCGGCTCGGCCGCACCAGCAACGGCCGCGGCCTGGTCAGCACCAAGACCCTGGCCCAGCTCGACTCGCTCGACTTCGGCTCGTGGCATCCGGGCTATCCGGTCGACGAGGAACCGCTGCCCGATCTGACCCGGCTGCTCACCCTCGACCGGCTGCTGGAAGCGGTGCGTGACAGCGGCCGGCAGGTGCGGCTACTCATCGAGACCAAGCATCCGTCACGCTACGGCGCCGAGGTCGAGCGGCGGCTCGTGCAGATGCTGCACCGGCACGGGCTGGCCGAGCAGCGCCCCGGCGACCCCGTCCGGGTGACGGTGATGTCGTTCGCGGCGCTGGCCCTGCGCCGCATCCGGGCCCAGGCGCCGACCATCCCGACGGTCTATCTGGTCGAGCTGCTGCCGCCGGGGGTCGGGGTGACCCGGGGCCGTCTGCCGTTCGGCGCGCGCATCGCCGGGCCGGGCGTCGGGCTGGTGCGGGCGCGCCCGGGCCTGATTTCCGCGATCCGGGCCGCCGGCCATCAGGCGTACGTCTGGACGGTCAACGAGAAGTCCGACCTCGACCTGGTGCTGGAGCAGCGGGTCGACGGGGTGATCACCGACCGGCCGCGCTTCGTCCTCGACCGTCTCGCCGAAATGTGACGTACACCACTTCGCGGCCCTGCCCAAAAACAGGGAAGCGAGGCACACTCGCAAGCATGCCGGACCGCCCCGACTACAGCGCGCTGACGCGAGGTCAGATCGCCCTCCTCGACCGGATCAACGACGGCGAGACGGGGCTGCCCACGCTGCAACAGGTCGTCCGGCTGGCCCAGGAGGCGCTCGGCGGGCGGGGCGCCGGCTTCGCGGAATACGCGCCCGACCACGGCCGCATCATCGCGGCCACCGGCGCCTGCGCCCCCGCCATCGGCCGCCGGGTCGACCGCGCCGACTCCCGCCTCCGCGGCGGCCGCACGCTGCTCATCCCCCTCGACTCGCTGAACGACGAGTTCGCCAAGCACGTCGAGGGCGGTGACCTGCGCCGCATGCTCGGCGCCCGCTGCGAGGTCGGCGACGCGATAGTCGGCTCCCTGCACGTCTACTTCGGCGACGACGACGGTGAGCCCGGCCCGGAGCACCACGCCGTGCTCGAGCTGCTCGCCGCGCACGTGGGGCGGCTCTACGCGGCCCGCGCGGGCCTGCCGGTGCACAGCTCCACCCGCCAGGACGCCCGCGACCTCTGGGTCGCCGTCACCAGCCACGAGCTGCGCACCCCGGTCACGGTCATCAAGGGGTACGCCGACACGCTGACCAACCACTGGGGGTCGCTCGGCGAGGACGGCCGTCAGGAGGCGGTGCGGATCATCGGCACCCGCGCCGGCGAGCTGGCCCGCCTGGTCGACCGCCTGCTCTCGGCGGCCAGCGACGACGGTGAGATCGGCGGTTCCCCGGCCGGCCCGTTCGACCTTCCCGAGACGCTGCGGGGCGCGGTCGAGGAGCTGCCGGCCGACCTGCGCCGGCGCATGCTGACCGGCAACCTTCCGGCGGAGCTCCCCAAGGCGTACGGGGAAAGAGACTCGATCGCGACGATCCTGACCGAGCTGACCACGAACGCCGGCAAATACTCGCCGCCCGACTCGCTGATCGAGCTCTGCGCCGGCGTGGACGAGGAGACGCTGCGCTTCCGGGTCTCCGATCGGGGCGTCGGCATCAGGCCCGAGCACGTCGAGCGGGCCTTCGAGCGCTACTGGCAGGGCGAGTCCGGCGACCGGCAGCACCACCCCGGCGCCGGCCTGGGGCTCTACCTCGTACGGCGGCTCGTCGAGCGCCAGCACGGATGGGTGTCGCTGCGCCCGCGCGAGGGTGGCGGCACCACGGCCGAGGTCCGTCTCCCGCGAGCCTGAAAAGACACGGGGCCCTTCACCGCCTAGGCTGTGTCGCCGTGAGCAAGCGTCGCAACCAACGCCAGTCCGCACCGAAACGCGAGAAGGTGCGGGACATCTTCGTCGCCCGGCCGTTCGAGGGCATGGCCGACGAGCCGGAGTGGATCGCGCTTCGTGAGCTCGTCCCGGCCGCGTCGGCGCCGCTGACCCTCAAGCCCGAGATCATCGAGGAGTACGGGGACCGCCCGATCACCCTCTCGACGGTGCTCCCGATGGCCTGGCCGGCGATGACGCGCCAGGACGGGCGGGTCTTCATCGGCTTGCAGCGGCACGTCCAGTCCGGTGACGTCTCCCGCGACCTCGCGGTGGCGATCCTCAGCGCGCTGCGCACCGAGCCCGGCGACACCGTGTCGGTGCCGGCCCTGCCCGGTGAGGGCCCACGCCTCCAGGACGTGCTGGTCGACGGCCCCCTCGAGATCACCATGCACGACGGCTTCGAGTACTGGCTCGACGCCGAGCAGGCCGAGGACCCGAACGTGAAGGCGTCCCTCGAACGGGCGAACGCCTCCATCTATCCGACGGTGCGCCTGCAGAGCGCCCACGCGGCGTACTGGTGCCGGGTCGCCCCCGACAAGGGCCACGTCCGCTGGGTGCTGCCCGAGGCGGAGGACAAGGCGCTCGACGCGCTGGCCCGCCTGTCGGCCTCCGGCGACCTGCTGCTGGGCGAGAACACGAAGTTCGCCGGCATGTTCCGGGCCCACGGCCTGCTCGTGCCCGTCTGGGACATCCCGGGCGAGGGCGAGGGCGCCGACTGGGAGGCCCCGCTGGCCGACTTCGCCAAGCGCTACGCCGACATCCTGGCCGAGACGGGCCCGCTGGACGCCGACGCCCGCCGCGCCAAGCAGGGCCTCATCGGCCGCCAGCTGACTTTGCGCTGACCATGCTGGACGAGCGGTTCACCTCTCCGGAGCTGGACCGCTCTGTCTGGGTTCCGTGGTATTTGCCGCATTGGAGTTCCCGCGCGCAATCCGAGGCGACCTACGAAGTGGGCGGCGGGGAGCTTCGTCTCAACATCCCCGCCGGCCAGCCGCTGTGGGCCGAGGGCGTGCACGAGACGCCGCTGCGCGTCTCGGGGATCCAGAGCGCCAACTACTCCGGGCCGGTCGGCAGCACGATCGGCGGGCAGCCGTTCCGCGACGGCCTTCAGGTCCGCGAGGAGCAGGGTGAGTTCTGGGGGGCGACACCGGTCTACGCCGACGTGGAGATCACCATGCGCGGCGTCATCACGCCGCGGTCCATGGTCGCGTTCTGGCTGGCCGGCATCGAGATCGCGCCCGAGCTCTCCGGCGAGATCTGCGTGATGGAGGTCTTCGGCACCGCCCCGCATGAGATCGGCATGGGCCTGCATCGTTTTCGCGACCCCCACCTGACCGAGGAGTGGGGAACCGTCACGCATTCCTTGGACATTTCCGACTTCCATGCGTACGGCGTGAGGTGGCGCCGGGAGTCGCTGGCCTTCACGATCGACGGCGAGGTCGTCAAGCGCGTCGAACAGGCTCCGCAGTACCCGATGCAGCTCCAGATCGCCGTCTTCGACTTCCCCGACCGGGCCGACCTGGTGGAGGGGCCGGCCCCGGTGCCGGAGCTGATCGTCTCCCGCGTCACCTGCTCTTAGCCGCTTCCGCTTCTCAGCCGAGGGGCTCTCGCTCGATCGGGCAGCTCATGCAGCGCGGGCCGCCTCGGCCGCTTCCCAACTCGCTGCCGCTGATCCGCACCACCTCGATGCCGGCCCGCTCCAGCTGGGCGTTGGTTTCGACATTTCGCTCATAAGCCACACACAGCCGGGGCCCGATGGCGAGCGTGTTGTTGCCGTCGTCCCACTGCTCGCGCTCGGCGGTGACGGGGTCCAGACCGGTGTCTATTATCCGCAACCGGTCGATACCCATCGCCTCGGCCGCGGCCTCCAGGAACGGCCTCGGCCCGCGGGCCCGCGGCTCGCCGTCGGCGTCCGCCTTCACCGTGTACGCCTGGAGGGTGTCGGCGATGTTCGGATACATGACCACGGCGTCGACGTCGACCATCGTGCAGACCGTGTCCAGGTGCATGGTCGCGCGCTCCTGGGCGATCGGCACGGCCAGGATGGTGTGCGCGAGCCCGGCCGCGAAAACCCGCCGGGCCAGCCGCTCGGCGCCGGCCGGCGTGGTGCGCTCGCCGACGCCGATGGCGAGCACGTTCGGCGCCAGCAGCAGCACGTCGCCGCCCTCGAGATGCTCCAGCCCGGGGTCGTAGAGCAGCTCGGCCCCGGCGAAGCGCGGGTGGTAGCGGTAGATCGCCTGGGTCAGGGTCGTCTCCCGGTTGCGGGCCGGCATGGCGAGGCTGGTGACCGCCACCCGGTCACGCACCCAGACCGAGGAGTCGCGGGTGAACAGCAGGTTGGGCAGCGGGTCGATCACGAAGTCGTGCCGGTCCATGAGCTCGTAGACCAGCCCGCCCGGCCCCGGTTTCAGCTCCTCGTGGGCCAGCCCGGCCATCAGCACGTCGGCCAGCCGCCGCGGGTCCTGATCGGCGAGGTAGCGCCCCACGCTGTCGCGCAGGGTGTCGCCGAGCCGGCGGTCGGCCAGCACCCCGGCGGTCAGCTCCTCGCGGGCCTCGGCGATGGCGAGCGTCTCGGCCAGCAGCTCGCCGAGATGAAGCACCTCCACGCCGCGCTCACGCAGGGCCGCCGCGAAGGCGTCGTGCTCCTCCTGCGCCCGCCCGACCCAGGGAATCGCATCGAACAGCAGCGAATCGTTGTTTCTGGGGGTCAATCGGGCCAACTCGGGTCCCGGCCGGTGCAGGAGCACCGTGCGGAGCCTGCCCACCTCGCTGTCGACGTAGTGCGCCACAGCCCGACCGTACCCCCCAGTCGATCTCCCAGCACTCCTCGCGGTTGTTCGATGACGTTCTGTCTAGATCATGAGACACCTGTGCATGAACCCGGCGCGCCGACTAACTTTGTCCGAGAACCAGTCGAACAGGGGAACGGGCGCCAAGATGCACCATCCGCAAGAAGTCGCGATGCGTGAATGCGGCATTCATCCCCACTCACTCCCCTTTCTTTCCGCCCTGGTGTCTTGCTTCCGTAGGGGGTCGAGCACTTACGGTAGTGAAAAGAGAGCCCGAAGGACCTTTTGCCGGAGGTCGAAGTGACTGTCTTCCCAGCACGCCCTGCTCTGCCCGCGAAGCCGACCAGCCTCATCGACCGCCCTCTCGCGCAGCCCGCGGCGCTGGAGGCACCGAATCGCCCGTCGCCCACCGAGTACTTCAAGCGCCGCCGCTCCGAGCGCGACGCCCGTCGTCTCGAGGCCGCGGGTAACCGAGCTCTCACCCGCCTGGACCGCCTCGGCCCGGCGTGGCACATCGTCGACTGGCCGCGCACCGACGCCCTGGGCCACTACGAGCCCGACCCGGCCGACGACCGTGCCGGATTCCTGGCGATCGGCCCCGGTGGGGTCTACGCGGTGACCGTCGCCGACCACGGCCGCGCCCGCGTGCTCATCGCCGGCGACGTGGTCCAGATCAACGGCAAGCGCCCGGCGTACGTGGCCGAGGCCCGCCGCGAGGCCCGCCGCGCCAGCAAGGCCCTGTCCGCCGCGGTCGGCCTGAGCGTGCCCGTGACCCCCGTGCTCACCTTCGTCGGATCCGGCGTGATCAGCGTTCACGGCCTCCCCAAAGAGGTGCTGGTCTCCACCGACAAGGAGCTCGACCGTCTGCTGATCGCCGGTGGCGCCCGCATCTCGCCGGCCACCGCGGGCAAGCTCTCGGCCGTGGCCAACCACCCGGCCACCTGGGCCAACGCTCCGTACCGCCCGGCCGGCGACTATCGCTGGCACGCTGACGGACAAACGGCCGCTGACAAGCGTCCGGCACGCCGGTAACGTTCTTTGCGGTTGAATGTCGACGGCTTCATCGCCGCGGCGAGCGCCCGGGTGACCGGTCGTGGGCCGCGGCGCCGCCGTTGATCCGCAGGAGCGAGGAGGACCGGGTGGCGCACGTCGAACTCTCACTTTCCGGAGCGTTCGTCCCCCAGGCGCGCACACCGTCCGAGGCCGAGTTCGTCCCCAGTCTCGAGAGGTGGACGGCGACCGTCGCGGCCGCCGCCGAGCCGTGCCTGATCATCGACAACTCCACGACCATCCAGGCCCTCTCGGCCTCGGCCGCGGAGCTGCTCGGGCTGGGCAAGCCGCCGGAGGTGATCGGCAAACCGCTCGGCGGGGTGCTGCACCTGATCGACTTCACGGCCGGCGCGGGCGAGCTCGAGGAGTCCGACGCCGACAAGATCCCGCCGTTGCTCGCGGTCCGCAGCGAGCGCCTGGCCCGGGGTCTTCTGCGCGTCGTGCCGAGCCCGGGCGAGCCGCCGCTGACGGTCGACGCGATCGCCACGCCGCTGTTCGACGGTGAGCGCGTGGCCGGGTCGCTGACGTTCTTCTCCCCGGTGCGCTACTAGCCGCCGCGGCGCTGTGGTGTTTACCGCACCACTCGGGCATGTGCAGAAATGACCTCGAAACGTAGTCTGCGTTCATGCTCGATCTCGACCTGCTACCAGGGGAGTACGCGGTGTGCCGCCTTCCGGCCGGCTCACCGATTCCTGCTTCGCTGAACGAGGGGCCGGACGAGAAGAGCGTGATCTCGCTGAGCTGGGCGCCGGAGGAGCTGTCGATCATCTGCCCCAGCGACCGCGTGCCCGACGGGGCCACGGCCGACACCGCCTGGCGCTGCCTGCGCGTGGTGGGGCCGCTCGACCTCGCCCTGACCGGCGTCCTGGCCTCGCTCATCGGCCCGCTGGCCGACGCGCGCGTCAACATTGTGACGTTCTCCACCTATACGACCGACTACCTGCTGGTTCCGGCGGTCCGCCTCACCGAGGCCATGGACACTCTGCACGCCGCCGGTCATCGCATTGCGTCCTGATGGATCGGGCTTAGCATGTCCGGGTGTTCCCCCGCACACGCGTAATTCCCCTGATCATCCTGGGGCCGGCGCTCCTCTCGGCCTGCGGTGAGCCACCGCAGCCGCAGCCGACCTCACCGACGTACGCGACCGCGAGCGCCGCGCCCGTCCCGCTGGACCCCTCGCTGGCCCTGCCCGCGCCGGCGACCCAGCCCGTGACCCCGCCCCCGACGACCTACCCGACGGCCTATCCCACGATCACGATCCCGCCGGCCACCATCGCGACGACGACGTCACCCACGACCGCGCCGACCGAGAAGTCGCCGACACCGACGCCCTCGCACGCCCCGAAGTGCACCACGGCGCCGACCGGCGCGGAGATCGTGGCCCTCGCCAAGAAGGAGGAGGGCATGGCGAACATGGCCCTCGTCGTGCGGGAGGGACCGCTCTGCTCGGGCACGTGGTCGTACACGGCTCTCGGGCTCAAAGGTGTGGAGGAGGACCCGTTCCTGGTGGTCGCCACCGGATCGGGCACCACCCTCACCCGCGTGGCGGCCGGCTCGGAGGTCTGCATCGACCCGGTGCAGAACAGCGCGCCGCCCGGGATCCGCGTGCTCGCCTGCGGCTTCTGACGCCCTAGACTTCCCGTCATGCCCGGAACGCCGCCTACGCGCTTCGTCTACCTCGGCCCCGAGGGCACCTTCACCGAGGCCGCCCTGCGCACGATCCCCGCGGCCGAGCGCGGGCTGCGCAGCCCCGCCCGCAGCGTCCCCGAGGCGCTCGAGGCGGTCCGCGCCGGTGACGCCGACGCCGCGCTGGTGCCGCTGGAGAACTCGGTCGGCGGCGCCATCCCGGTCACCCTCGACGAGCTCGTCACCGGCGCCCCGCTGGTGATCACCCGCGAGGTCGTGCTGCCGGTCGAGTTCGTGCTGGCCGCGCGGCAGCTCACGCCCCTGGGCGCGCTCCGGACGATCGCCGCCCATCCGCAGGCGTCGGCTCAGTGCCGCAACTGGCTGCGGGCCAACGCGCCCGACGCGGTGATCGTCGACGTCCTCTCCAACGCGGCCGCGGCCATCAGCGCGGCCGCCGGCGAGCACGACGCCGCGCTCTGCGCCCCGATCGGCGTCGCCCGCAACGACCTGACCGTGCTGGCCGGCAAGGTAGCCGACCACCCGGACGCGGTGACCCGTTTCGCGCTGCTCACCCGCCCCGGCCGCCCGGCCGAGCCGACCGGCGACGATGTCACGTCGCTGGCCGTCTCGATCCGGCGCGACCAGGTCGGCGCCCTGCTGGCGGTGCTCACCGAGCTGGCCGTGCGTGGCATCAACCTGTCCCGCATCGAGTCCCGCCCGACCGGCGAGCAGCTGGGCACGTACGTCTTCTTCCTCGACTGCACCGGCCACGTGGCCGAGCCCCAGCTGGGCGAGGCCCTCCAGGGCCTGCGCCGCATCTGCGCCGACGTCCGCTTCCTGGGCAGCTACGCCCGCCACCGCCTGGTCCCCGAGTCCCCCGTCGCCGCCCCGCGAGGCCTGGCCACAAACGATTTCGCCGACTCCGCGGCCTGGCTGTCTCAGATCAGGAGCGGCGAGACCGCTTAGTCGAAAAGGTTGCCGAGGATTCCGCCGCCGCCGCTCTGCTGGTTGCCTCCGCCCAGGCCGGCGAAGCCGCCGGGGGGCTCCTCCGAAGGCTGGACCACGACGAAGCCCTGGCCGGCGAAGCTCATCGTGAAACGCTCGCCCGTGCTGCGGCCCAGCAGCGTGCCGAGGCCGAGCTGGTCGGCGCGGTGATATCCGGTCTGCAGGCTGGCCGACCAGCAGATCGCGGCCTGCGGGTCGACATAGGTGGGCTGGTCGACCGTGAGGACCACGGGCGTGCCGTGCGTCGTGACCGCGATCCGGCCCTGTCCGGTGAAGACGCAGTTGAACAGGCCGGCGTTCGACATCATGCCGGCGCCGCTGACCATCTTGATGTCGTATTTCAGGGACGACTCGAAGGCCAGCACGTTCGCGCCGTTGATCGACAGCGCGTCGCCCGGGTCGAGGTCGATGAGATGGATGTCGGCCGCCCGCTCGGCCAGGAAGACGTCGCCGTTGCCCTTCACCCGCATGAGCGGCACGCCCTCGCCGGTCATCTTCTGCTTGAGGAACTTGCCGATGCCGCCGGAACCGAGCGCCTCGAAGTGGACCTGCCCCTGATAGGCGACCATCGAGCCGACCCGCGCCATGAACTCGCCGTTCAGCTCGGCCTTGAGCAGCTTGGAGTTCTGCAGCCGCAGCCCGGGCTGGGCCGACTCGACCTCGAGGTTCTCCGCCGAGAAAAGCTCACTGCGCATGAAGGTCCTCCTGTTGTGGCTCCTTGAGCCCAGGGTAAGAGGGCGCGTCTAACCCCAGCCGAGCTCGTGCAGGCGGTGATCGTCGATGCCGAAATGGTGGGCGATCTCGTGCACCACGGTGATCGCGACCTCGTCGATCACATCGGTCTCGGAGTCGCAGATCTTCAGCGTCGGCAGGCGGAAGATGGTGATCCGGTCGGGCAGCACGCCGGCGTAGTCCCAGCCGCGATCGGTGAGCGCCGTGCCCTCGTAGAGGCCGAGCAGGTCGTCGCTGCCGTCCGGCGGCAGGTCCTCGACCATGATCACGACGTTGTTCATCATGCGCATGAGCTCGGGTGGCACCTCGTCGAGGGCCTCACCGACAAGTTCCTCGAAGCGTTCGGTACTCATCTCGACCGGCACGCCACCCATTGTGCCCGGGGCGCTCGATCCGACGTACGACCAAGCGCCCCGGTCTTTGACCTTGAAAGGATCAGGCCAGCTTGGCGCTGAGCGTGATCTCGGCGCCGGGGGAGAGCAGCCGGGAGATCGGGCAACCCTCCTTGGCGGCCACGGCGATCTTCTGGAAGGCCGCGTCGTCGATGCCGGGGACGTCGCCCACGGTCTCGAGGTCGATGCGGGTGACGCTGAAGCCGGCGTCGGTCTTGTCCATGTGCACCTTCGCCACGGTCTCGACCGAGTTCGGCGTAAAGCCCTCGTCGGAGAGGGCCTTGGAGAACGCCATCGAGAAGCAGCCGGAGTGCGCGGCCCCGATGAGCTCCTCCGGGTTCGTCCCCTCGCCCTCCTCGAAGCGCGACTTGAACGAGTAGTTCCCCTGGATGCCACCCTTGCCGGTCTTGATCGTGCCGGAACCCTCGGTGAGGTTCCCCTGCCAGCGGGCGGTTGCGGTACGAATAGGCATATCCAGAACGCTAGTCCATCGTTCGGCCGCTGGCCGGGGGACCTGCGCACCCGTCATCATGGTTCACATGCCCGCGCAGCAACAGCCGATCGACCTCGGTGTCGCCCCGGCCGAGTCGGTGGTCGAGTTCGGCCCCGAGCCACCCACCCGGCGATGGCGGTCCAGTGGCTTCGCCCGAGAGCTGGCCGGCGATCGGCGGGTGGTCCCGGTGCTGGCCGCCCTGGCCGGCGTGGCCGCCCTGGCCTCGCTCTTCTCCGAATGGCAGGTCACCACCGTCGACGCCGAGGTGCTCAGCGGCGACTCGGGACAGCACGCGATCGCCGCGAACATCGGTGACCTGGGCGCGCTGGGCACCGGCTATCTGCTCGGCCTCTTCCTCGTGATCCCGGCCATGGTGCTGACCATGTTCGGCCCGCCCGCGGGCCGGCGCTACGCACGGCTGGCCGGCCTCAGCGCGGCCGGCACGGCCTTCGGCCTGCTCATCGCGCTCGCGGCCGAGCTGAGCGACCGCAGCGGCGCGATCGACCGGGTCTACGAGATCGCCCTCGACGGTGACCAGATCACCCTGGCCTACGGCCGGGGCATCTGGTGCGCCCTGGCCGCCATGGCGCTGGCCCTGGCCTCGCTCTATCTGGCCGGGCGCTATCTGGGCCGGGCGGCCACGGTGGACGACGACGAGGTTCCCGGCCCGGTCGAACCCTGGTCGTGGCGCCGCCCGGTGGCCACCGACGACAAGCAGCCCGACGCTCCGCTCGACCTGACGGTCGCACCGGCCAAGCCGTTCACGTCCTACGGGGACGGCCTATCCGGATGAAGATCGGGCCCGGTCGCCGGTAGGCTCGTCAATCGTGATTGACCTGCGTCTGCTTCGCGACGACCCCGACCGGATCCGTGCCAGCCAGCGAGTGCGCGGCGAGTCCACCGAGCTGGTGGACGACCTGCTGCGCGCCGACGAGGCGCGCCGCTCCGCCACCCAGCGGTTCGAGGCGATCCGGGCCGAGCAGAAATCGCTGAGCAAGCAGGTGCCCAAGGCCTCCGGCGACGAGCGGGCCGCCCTGCTCGCGCGGACGAAGGAGCTGGCGGCCGAGGTCAAGGCGGCCGAGGCCGAGACGAGCGCGGCCGACGAGGCGCTGCGCCAGGCCCACCTGGCCGTGCCGAACGTGGTGCAGGAGGGCGTCCCCGCCGGTGGCGAGGACGACTTCGTCGTGCTGCGCGAGGTCGGCGACATCCCGGCGATCGACAACCCGAAGGACCACCTCGAAATCGGCGAGGCCCTGCGGGCGATCGACACCGAGCGCGGGGCCAAGGTCTCGGGCTCGCGGTTCTACTTCCTGACCGGGGTCGGCGCGCTGCTCCAGCTCGGCATGCTCCAGATGGCGATCGCCCAGGCGGTGGAGCACGGCTTCGTCCCGTCGATCACGCCGTCGCTGGTCAAGCCGGAGTCGATGGAGGGCACCGGCTTCCTCGGGGCGCACGCGAGCGAGATCTACCGGCTCGAGGCCGACGACCTCTACCTCGTGGGCACCTCG
The DNA here is from genome assembly GCF_042899005.1 of Actinoplanes sp. NPDC000266. Lineage (NCBI taxonomy): Bacteria > Bacillati > Actinomycetota > Actinomycetes > Micromonosporales > Micromonosporaceae > Actinoplanes > Actinoplanes sp. NPDC000266. The sequence goes on along the minus strand of NZ_JBIAZI010000009.1, from coordinate 70,138 downwards.
GAGGTGGCCCTCGCGGCCTACCACTCGAACGAGATCGTCGACCTCGAGAGCGGCCCGGAGCGGTTCGCGGGCTGGTCGTCCTGCTATCGGCGCGAGGCCGGGTCGTACGGCAAGGACGTGCGCGGCATCCTGCGGGTGCACCAGTTCGACAAGGTGGAGATGTTCTCCTTCTGCAAGCCGGAGGACGCCGCCGAGGAGCACCTGCGCCTGCTCGCGATGGAGGAGGAGATGCTGGCCAAGGTCGAGATTCCCTACCGGGTGATCGACGTGGCCGCCGGCGACCTCGGATCGAGCGCCTCGCGCAAGTACGACTGCGAGGCCTGGGTGCCGTCGCAGGGCCGCTACCGCGAGGTCACCTCGACCTCGAACTGCACGACCTTCCAGGCCCGGCGGCTCAACATCCGCTACCGGGACGCGAACGGCAAGCCGCAGACCGCGGCCACGCTGAACGGCACCCTCGCGACCACCCGCTGGCTGATTCCGATCCTCGAGAACCACCAGCAGCCCGACGGTTCGGTGCGCGTTCCCAAGGCCCTCCAGCCGTACCTGGGCGGCCGTGATGTTCTCGAACCTTCGCGCTAACGGGTAATACACCGTCCGGCTACCAGAAGTCATAGCCGCTGGTAGCTGGGCGGGTGTACCGTTCTCCTTCCGCCCTCCGCGGGGGTTGTGACACCCCGGAGGTATCGATGGTCAAGCCTGGACTCCCCAAACTGGTCGCGACCGATCTCGATGGCACGCTGGTTCGCAGTGACGACACCGTGTCCGCGTACACCCATGAGGTCCTCGATCGCGTCCGGGCCGCCGGCATCCGGGTCGTGGGCGCCACCGGGCGCGGCCCGCGTCTCACCTCCCTCACCCGCAACGACATCCGCGACGCCGACTTCCTCGTGATGGCGCAGGGTGGCTGGGTGCTCGACCAGGCCGAGTCCAGCTATCTTCTCCGGTCCCGGCTGCGCGGCGAGGTGCTGGGCCAGGTGCTGGGCGCGATCGAGGCCGAGACCGGGCCGCTGTCCGTGATGGTCGAGGCGCTGGAGCACGACGACTCGCCGCTCTGGGGCGACTACGACCCGACCTGGCGCTACCCGGTCGTCGTCGAGCCGCGCACCCGCGCCGAGTGCTGCACGGGCGAGGTCATCAAAGCCTTCGCCCGATCTTTCGCGTACGACGTCGACGAGCTCCTCGCGGTGGCGCGGCGCATCGTCCCGCCGACGGTGGCCTCGGTCACCCAGGCCGGGCTCAACTACGTGGAGATCTGCCCGGCGAACGTCGACAAGGGCACCGGCCTCGCGGTGGTGGCCGAGGCCGTCGGCGTCGATCCGGCCGACGTGCTGGTCTTCGGTGACATGCCCAACGACCTGCCGATGTTCGCCTGGGCCGGCTGGGGCCGGGTGGCGGTCGGCAACGCGCATCCCGAGCTGCTCGCGGTCGCCGATGACGTGACTCTCACCAATGATCAGGACGGGGTGGCGGTGTATCTCGACCGGCTACTGTCGAGGTGATGTCGCCTTTCAAGCTGGTCGCCTCGGATATCGACGGAACCCTCATCCGCACCGACGGAACGCTGAGCAAGCGGACCATCGAGGTGCTCGACGCCCTGCCCGTGCCGTTCGTCGTGGTGACCGGCCGGCCCGTCCGCTGGCTGAAGCAGCTCTTCGACCAGATGAAGGCGCCGGTCCCGGCCGTCTGCGCGAACGGCGCGGTGGTCTACGACGCCGACACCGACGAGATCCTGCGGGCCGACCCGCTGTCGGTCGACCTGCTGCTCGACGTCAGCGCCAAGCTGCGCGAGGCCGTGCCCGACGTGGCGCTCGCGGTCGAGGTCGAGGACGGTCGAGCCTTCTGGTACGAGGAGGCGTGGCCGGTGCGCTGGGAGAACGACAACCATCCGCATGTACGGGTTCTGTCGACCCCCGAGGAGCTCACCTCGGCGCCGGCCGTGAAGCTGCTGGCCCGCTCGGCCGCGCACCAGCCGGACGAGTTCCTCGAGCTGGTCAGCCGCACGCTGGGCGGCGTCGCCGAGACCACCCACTCGTCGTCGACGGCGCTGGTCGAGATCTCGGCCGCCGGCGTCACCAAGGCGGCCGGCCTGGCCTGGCTCTGCGAGAACGAGGGCATCAAGGCCGAGGAGGTCGTCGCGTTCGGCGACATGCCCAACGACATCCCGCTGCTGGCCTGGGCCGGGCGCGGGGTGGCGATGGGCAACGCGCACCCCGCGGTGAAAGAGGTGGCCGACGAGGTCGGCCTGACCAACGACGAGGACGGGGTCGCGCAATACCTGCGCGACCTCTACGACCTCGGCTAAAGATATTGACCCGTCCGGCCGCCCTCGCCCTGCGCCTGGGTGGGCATGCCGGGCAGCGCGCCCATGGGCAGCGCCGGCCGGCCGCCGCCACCGCCGCGCATCTGCTCGAGCTGGAGCCGGGCCGCCATCTGCTGGGCGACCAGCGCGGCCTGGATGCCGTGGAACAGGCCCTCGAGCCAGCCGACCAGCTGGGCCTGCGCGATGCGCAGCTCGGCCTCGCTGGGCGGGGTGTCGCCCTCGAACGGCAGCGACAGGCGCTCGAGCTCCTCGCGCAGCTCGGGCGCGAGGCCGTCCTCGAGCTCGGTGATCGACCGCTGGTGGATCTCGCGGAGCCGGCCCCGGCTCGCCTCGTCGAGAGGCGCCGCCCGGACCTCCTCGAGCAACTGCTTGATCATGCTGCCGATGCGCATGACCTTGGCCGGCTGCTCGATCAGGTTGCCCGGCGCCTCGGGGTCGAGCTTGCCGTCGGCGTCCATGGTGCCCAGCGGGCGCCCATCGGGGCCGACCACGATCACGGAGCCGTCGTCCTGCTTCTCCACGGTGCGGTTCTCGTCGGTCATGCGGTCCATCTTCCCGCACCGGGTCCAAACAACCGCCTACGGCCTCAGCTCGGCCACGGCGCATTTGACGCTGCCGCCGCCACGTTTGAGCTCGGAGAGGTCGACGTGCACGGGGTGGTAGCCGGCCGCGCGCACCCGGTCACCCATCGCGATCGCCTCGGTGTTGAGAATCACGTGCCGGCCGTCGCTGACCAGGTTCAGCCCGAACGCCTCGGCGTCGGCCCGGTCGGCGATCACCGCGTCCGGGAAGAGCTGGGCCAGCACCCGCTGGGAGCCCGCGGAGAAGGCGCCGGGGTAGTACGCGATGGTGCGGTCGTCGAGCGCGGCCAGCGCCGTGTCCAGGTGGTAGAAGGCCGGGTCGACCAGCCGCAACGACAGCACCGGGCGGCCGAGCACCTCCTGTGCCTCGGCGTGCGCGCTCGGGTCCGTACGGAATCCATGACCGGCCAGGACCAGGCCGCCGTAGGCGGCGGGCAGATAGGCGAAATCACCCTCGCCCTCGTTGATGTGAGCCGGGCCGGCGAAACGCCAGCCGCCCGCGCCGTAGAAGGCGGCGTGGGCGTCGGCCTCGGCCGCGCGCTGCGGATAGAGGAAGCGGGCGCCGTAGACGGCGCCGTCGACCGAGAACGCACCGTTGGCCGCGTAGACCATGTCGGGCAGGCCGGGCACGGGGTCGAGCACGTGCACGGTGTGGCCCAGGTCGCCGAGCGTGTCGCGCAGGATCGACCACTGTTTGACCGCTAGCGCCGCGTCGACCGGGACGGTGGTGTCCATCCAGGGGTTGATCGCGTACTCGACCGTGAAATGCTCCGGGGGACACATGAGATATGTCCGATTCCGCGGCTGGCGCTCGCTGTGGTTCATGACCTAGAGCGTAGGTAGGCTCAGGCGCACGAAACAGCGAGAAATCTTGCTCATCGGAGGCGAATCGTTGCAGATGGACGCGGTAGACCAGCGAATCGTTGCGTTGCTGGTGGCTGACGCGCGATCGTCGTACGCCGAGATCGGGGCCAAGGTCTCGCTGTCGGCCCCGGCGGTGAAACGCCGTGTAGACCGGCTTCGATCCAGTGGGGTGATCAAGGGATTCACCACGGTGATCGACCCGGCGGCGGTGGGCTGGACGACCGAGGCGTTCGTCGAGCTCTTCTGCACCGGGCGGACGACTCCGGCCCAGATCACGGTGGCCACCCGGCGTCATCCCGAGGTGGTGGGGGCCTACACGGTTTCCGGCGAGGCGGACGCGCTGGTGCATCTGCGGGCGGCCGACATCGGTCACCTGGAGCAGGCGCTGGAGAAGTTGCGGGCGGAGCCGTTCGTCACCTCCACCCGCAGCATGATCGTGCTGTCCCGCTTGGTGGAGACGCCGACGCCCGTTCCCGCGCCGGAGGGAACCGCTTCCTAGAACGCGACGTCCAACCGGACATGTCGCGTCGAACCTGGCTCTACGCCGCACTGGCCGTGCTTCCGCTGGCCGGCTGCACCAGCTCGCCGGCTCCCTCCACCTCCTCGTCGTCGCCGCCGTCCACCATCGCGGCCCGGCCCGCCCTGAAGCTCGTCGCCTTCGACTCCTGCGCCCAGCTCGAGAAGGAGCTGCGGGCCGCGGCCAAGAAGTACGGCCGGGAGCCGGTGGCCATCGACGACATGCGGGCGATGCCCGACCAGGCGCGGGGCGGCGTCCCGGCGGCCAAGACCTATTCGGGCACCAACGTGCACGAGGCCGGCGCCGACGAGCCCGACATCGTCAAGACCGACGGCCGGCGGATCGTCACCGTCACCGGCGGCGTCCTGAAGGTCGTCGACGCGGCGGGCCGCACCCAGACCGGGCGTCTTGATCTCGGCATCGAATCGTTCGGCGAGCCGAAGGTGCTCCTCTCCGGTGATCACGCGCTTGTGCTCGTGGACGGCGGTCCCTCGTACCTCAAGGACTCGGCCCGTCTGATGAGGCCGGACAGCGGCCGCTCCGAGGTGTTGCTGATCGACCTGACCGGCACGCCGCGCCTGCTCAGCCGCTATCGCGGGGACGGCTCGCTGGTCGACGCCCGGCAGACCGGCAGCGTGGCCCGGGTCGTGCTCAGCAGCACGCCGCAGATCGACTCGTGGGTCCCGGCGTGGGAGATCACGACCGGTTCCGATCGCGCCACCGGGAAGCTCGACTGCGCACAGGTCAGCAAGCCCGAGACGTTCACCGGCGCCTCGATGCTGCGGGTGCTGACCTTCGACCTGGCCGCGACCGCGCTCAGTGACGGTTCGCCGGTGGCGCTCGTCGCCGACGGTGACGCCGTTTACGCCACGGCCAGCAGCCTCTACATCGCCAACAACGAGAGCCCGGCGTTCCGCCGGATGGTCTCCTCGGCGCGCGACACCACCCCGAAACGCGACACCGAGATCTACCGTTTCACGCTGCCGCCGGCCGGCAAGCCCGTGTACGTCGCGGCCGGCAAGGTGCCCGGCACGCTGCTCAACCAATACTCGATGTCCGAATGGGACGGTCATCTTCGGGTGGCCACGACCGACCCGGCAACGGACAGTTCGGCGGTGCGGGTCCTGAAGGAGAGCGACGGAAAGCTCGCCGAGGTCGGCTCGGTGAGCGGTCTGGGCAAAGGCGAACAGATCTATTCCGTACGCTTCACCGGCGCCCGCGGCTATGTGGTGACCTTCCGCCAGACCGATCCGCTGTACAGCCTCGACCTGGCCGACCCGGCCCGCCCGCGGGTCACCGGCGAACTGAAGATCAACGGCTATTCGGCGCACCTCCAGCCGGTCGGCGAGAACCGGCTGATCGGCATCGGGCAGGAGGCGACCGCCGAGGGGCGGTCGCTCGGCACCCAGATCTCCCTCTTCGACGTGAGCGATCCGGCCGCGCCGCGCCGCCTCGACCAGCACGTCGTTCCCGGATCGATGTCGGAGGCCGAGATCGACCCGCACGCGGTGCTGTGGTGGGAAGCGACGTCTCTGCTGGTCGTGCCGGTCAGCGACGCCCGTTCGGACGGGCCGCTCGCCCTGCGCGTCACCGGCGATCAGCTGCGATCGCCGGACCGGCTGACCATGGCCGGCCCGGTGCGGCGCTCGCTGGTGATCGGCGACGTGCTGTGGTCGGTGTCCGACTCCGGGCTGCTCGCCTCGAACGCGTCCACCCTGGACCGTCTGGGCTGGGTGGCGCTGAAGTGAGCCGGGCCCGTCCCGACCGGTCGCGGTTCAGCCCCGCGTGGCCGGCGGGGCGGGCCCTCTACAAATACATCCCGGGACGGTGGTCGTCGCTGACCGGCTCTTTCGGCGGCACGGGCTTGTCGCCCTCGCCGAAGAAGCGCTTGCCGCCGAACTCGCCGTGCAGCCGGTCGTCGAGCTCGTCGGCCAGGCCGGTCATCACCTGCACGGCCAGCATGAGGTGGGTGGCCTGGAAGTTGCGGCCGAAGACCGGGATGGACGCCCACACCGTGTCCTGCGCGCAGTAGAGGCGCCCGATCGGCATGCGGTTGGTCAGCTCGGAGAGCTTCACGTAGAGCTGCTCGGTCGGCTCGACCTCGGTGAGGATCGGCGAGAAGACGTCGACGAGCGGCGGGTTGTCACGCACCCGCACGAAGACCATGGCCGAGCCGGCCCGGATGCTGATGTCGCCGTCGGCGTCGAACTGCAGCTGGTCGACGGTGGTCTTGGACATGGTGGCCACGACCGTGCGCACCCGCTCGTCGAGCGGCACGACCTCGTCGGCGGCGTCGGCCAGCGCGGCCGCCAGCGTGCCGTCCTCGTCGAGGTCGTCGAGGCTGAGCTCGGCATCGATGCTGGGCTCGTGCCGGGCCGTGCCCAGCGGAGCGGTGTCGATCGGCTCGTCGTTCTCGTCGTGCACGAGGTAGACGAGGAAGGCCGGGTGCGGCGCCCCGTAGACGTCGCGCAGGGTGCGCGCGATGACGGTGGCGAACGAGCCGGACTTGTCCTGGGTGGAGCTGAGGCCGAACGAGTCGCCGGAGCCCGGCAGCACCCCCGGCGGCGACCAGCCGAGCGCGACAAGCTCGCCGATCGACGAGCGGTCCATCCGGTAGCCCTCGGGCAGTCCCGCGTTGCCGGTGGCCAGCGCCTCGACGACGCCACCCTCGCGGACCCGGATGCTGACCGAGTAGACGGCCATGCCGGTGCCCGAGGCGGTCGGGTCGAGCGTCAGATCGATGTGCCCACCCTCCCGCAGGGTGGGAAGGAGGCCGGCGAGAGCGCTGCCGAACTCACGCCACGCGTCGACGACCTTGGCCCGCAGATCGGCCGTGGTCGGCTCGTCCAGGAAAACAGCCTCGGTGGACGCGCCCTCGGCGCTGGATGCCGTCATGATCGTCACCTCCGTTCCCGCCACCTTATCGAGCGGCGTCCGCCCGCACGCGCCCGTATCGGAGGTTGGAACGCTCAGGCGCTCCCGCCCTGCTCACCGTCCCAGCTCAGGGCCAGCGCCTTGACCTTTTCGGCGGCTTCGACGGGATCGGCGCCACGACCAACGGCCAGCCCGAGGATGTACGCCGACACAGGCGCCCCCGGCCGAACCACGTTATGAGCCACATCCTTGGCCAGCCCGAGCACGGCCCCGGTCGGCACCTCAGCCGGATCGACCCCCAGCTCCGCCGCCGCCACCTTGACCCAAGCGTCGAGATCACTCATAGAGCCCGCTCCTCTCGTCCACCGCCCGCGCTTCCACATGGTCGCGCCGCCCGCTGCCCTCGCTTGTTCCGCCGCCCACGTTTGCCCGGCCGCGCGTATTTCGCCAGCCTTGCTGGTCAGCGGGCCCATTCCTCGGCGGTGCGCAGGTCGTCGTCGGTGTCGCAGTCGAACCAGGGTGGCGGGCCCGGGCGGCGCCACGAGACCTCGGCCACCCGCAGGTGTTCCATGAGCTCGCGCACCGAGGCGCCGTTCAGCCCGCCGCGCTCCTGGGCGAGCTTGTCGATCGCCTCGCGCAGCCGGGCCGTACGCCACACCCCGCAGAGCATCTGCCGCCGCCCCTCGGCGTCGCGGTAGACCGCACCCTGCATGGGCGCCGACTCCGCGGTCAGCCGCAGCACGTCGATCGCCTCGCCGGTGAGGAACGGCAGGTCGGCCGCGAGCAGCGCGGTGAAGGTGACATCCTCGGGCACCAGCGCGAGCCCCGCCGCCGTGGCCGCGACGGGCCCACCACCGGGCGGGTTCTCCCGGGTCGAATGCACCGGCACGGGCAGGTCGGGCGGCACCGGCCCGACGACGACGCGGGGGTCGGCGTCGTGCACGGCGGCCAGCACTCTGGTCAGCATGGATTGACCGGCCACGGGAATGGTCGGCTTGTCCGCGCCACCCATCCGCCGCGCCGCACCACCGGCCAGCACCACCGCAGCAAATCCCCCCACGTACGTACCGTATCCCGACCGCGTGTCGAGCGTGACCGCGCGCTCAGTTACCTGTGGCGGATCACTCCCGCCCACCGGCCGAGTGGATCTCCCCACCCGCTGGTAGCGGCCCACTCACCCCCGGATCACCCCCCGACTCCCCGCGATCGCCCACCCCGAAGCCTGTGGCGCAACACTCGACGCCGGCAGTCCCGCCCACCCCGAAGCCTGTGGCGGAACACTCGCCGCCGGCAGTCCCGCCCACCGCGACGCCGGCCTGTGGCGGAACACTCGCCGCCGGCGGTCCCGCCCGCCGCGACGCCGGGCACGGACCGGCCTACGCTCGACGCATGGCGAGGACGATGACCCGGCGGCCGGTCGTGAAGATCAACCTGGACGCGGCCGGGGAGCCCCGCCGCCGGCCGGACGACCTCGCCGCCGAGGAGCCGCTGGAGATCCGGGTCCGCAAGGAGCCGCTGGCCGTCACCATGCGCACCCCGGGTCAGGACATCGATCTGGCCGTGGGCTTCCTCCTCACCGAGGGCGTCATCCGCTCGGCCGCAGACGTGGTCACCGCCCAGCTCTGCGCCGGAACCGACACTCCGAACACCTACAACGTGGTCGACATCGTGCTCGGCGCCGACGTGCCCCCGCCGGTCACCGACCCGAGCCGGAACTTCTACACCACCAGCTCGTGCGGCGTCTGCGGCAAGGCGAGCATCGACGCCGTCCGCACGAAGTCCCAGTTCGACGTGGCCGCCGACCCGCTGACCGTCCCCGCCACCACCCTCGCCGCCCTGCCCGACCGGCTGCGGGCCGCCCAGCGCACCTTCGACCGCACCGGCGGCCTGCACGCGGCCGGCCTGTTCACCGCCGACGGCGAGCTGGTCGTGCTCCGCGAGGACGTCGGCCGGCACAACGCGGTCGACAAAGTGATCGGCTGGGCCCTGCGCGAGGGCCGCCTGCCGCTGACCGGGCACCTCCTGCTGGTCTCGGGCCGGGCAAGCTTCGAGCTCACCCAGAAGGCGTGGATGGCCGGCCTCCCGATGCTCGCGGCCGTCTCGGCCCCGAGCACCCTCGCGGCCGAGCTGGCCGACGAGGCCGGCATGACACTCGTCGGCTTCCTCCGTGGTCAGAGCATGAACGTCTACACTTCGCCACAGCGAGTCACCGTCTGATCACGCGACCCCTCCGTCCGTCAGGTCCGGCCTCGGCACCTTCGACGACGGGGCTTTCCCATGGCGCTCTCCCGCCGCTCCTTCCTGCTCGGCTCCCTGGCGGTGGGCATGCCCCCGATCCGCCCGCGCGGCCCGCTGCGAACCGACCCGTTCACCCTCGGTGTCGCCTCGGGTGACCCCTCCGAGGACGGTTTCGTCCTCTGGACCCGGCTCGCCCCCGAACCTCTCGCCCCCGACGGCCTCGGCGGCATGCCGGCCCGCGACGTCCCGGTGGACTGGGAGGTCGCCATCGACGACGGCTTCCACCGCGTCGTACGCCGGGGCGTCCAGGTCGCCCGGCCGGACTTCGGCCACTCCGTCCACGTCGAGCTGACCCACCTCGAGGCCGGCCGCGAGTACTTCTACCGCTTCCGCGCCGAGCGCCACCTCTCCCCGGCCGGTCGCACCCGGACCGCGCCCGCGGCGACGGCCCGGCCCGGCTCGCTCGCGATGTCGTTCGCCTCCTGCGCGCAGTACGAGCACGGCTTCTTCACCGCCTATCGCCGGCTGGCCGAGGACGAGCCCGAGCTGATCCTCCAGCTCGGCGACTACCTCTACGAGTACGAGGCCGGCTCCTATCTGCTGCCCGGCGGCAACCCCCGCGACCACGAGGGCCCGGAGACGCGCACGCTCGCGGATTACCGCCGGCGGCACGCCCAGTACAAGACCGACCCGGACCTTCAGGCGGCGCACGCGGTCGCGCCCTGGGCCGTCGTCTTCGACGACCACGAGGTGAGCAACAACTGGGCCGGCGGAAGCACCGACCCCAGCCTTCCCGCCCGGCGCACGGCCGCCTTCCAGGCCTACTACGAGAACATGCCGCTGCGGCGCTCCTCGATCCCGGACGGGGCCGGCATCCAGATCCACCGCCGCCTGCGCTGGGGCCGGCTGGCGACCTTTCACCTGCTCGACACCCGGCAGTTCCGCGACGACCAGGCCTGCGGCGATGGCTATCGGGACTGCGCCGCCGCGGCCGACCCGGCCCGCTCGATCACCGGCCCGGAGCAGGAGCGCCGGCTGCTCGACGGTTTCCGCGCGTCGACGGCCCACTGGGACGTGCTGGCCCAGCAGGTCTTCTTCGCCCAGCGCGACAGCGACGCCGGCCCGGCCATGGTGACCAGCATGGACGCCTGGGACGGGTACGCGGCCTCGCGTGAGCGGATCACCCGGGGCTGGGTGGACGCGGGCGTTCGCAACGCGGTCGTCCTCACCGGCGACGTCCACTCCCACTGGGCCAACGAGCTCAAGCTGAATTACGCCGATCCGTCGTCGCGCACGGTCGGCACCGAGCTGGTGTGCTCGTCGACCACCTCCAACGGTGACGGCGCCGACGTGCCGGACGGCCGACATCCGTGGGCCGCTTGGAATCCGCACCTGCGCTTCCACAACAGCCAGCGGGGTTACGTACGGACCCGGATCGAGCCCAGCGCGATGACCGCCGATTTCCGGGTGCTGCCGTACGTGACCATGACGGGCGCACCGGCGCACACCCGGGCCTCCTTCGCGATCGAGGACCGGGAACCCGGTCTCCACAAGCTCTCTGACGTGCCCACCTCACCGGTCGCCGCGAGGTCGCCCGCCGCGCGCCCGGCCGACCTCGCCCGCGAGACGATCCGCCAGGAGACCATGCGCCCCTGACCGGCTCATCGCCGCCTCCGCTCGCCACCGCGGGGCCGGCCGCCGGCGGGCTGCCTCTTCCAGCCTTCGTTTCTCGGCCTCGCCCCACCGTCGGCGTCGGGGCCCTTCCGGCCTTCGTTCCCCGGCCGCGTCCGAGCCGGTGGCGTCAACCGCGTGGCCCGGCGGGCCGACCGGTTCGTGATGGCGGGAGGAGAAGGAGGCAGCAGATCCTCGACCGCCTGCGGTCCGATGCCCGCCGACAGGAGGCCGTCGAGCACGCCGAGCACCCGGTGGCCGGGGTCCTCGAGCAGGCCACGGTCGAGCGCGACCCGGGCCAGCGACCCGTTCCCGGCCTGCCACGCGACGTAGGCCAGCAGCGCCGCCGGCCCGGCCGCGAACGCCGGCTCGACCCGTCGCAGCAGGCCGTTCCACAGGTCGAGCCGCCACGGCTCCGGACCGAACCGGTCCAGCGCGTATCCGAAGACCACCGCGTCGGCCAGCAGCACACCCAGCCAGGCCGCCTCGTCGTCGGTGAGCTCACCCCTCGCCCGATATCGCGCTTCGGCCGCGCGGACCGCCTCCCGCCCGACCCGCCGAAGGGACCGCCCGTCGGCCACCCGGAGCTCGGCCGCTCTGAGCTCCGCCACCCGGACGCGCGCCCGTGCGGTCGCCACCACCATGGACGCGCGGGCCTCGCCCTCGACCGGCGCCACCGAGGCCACGAGGGCCTTGCGGTGGGGCAGCGCCACCATGCCGTGGAAGACCGCGGTGGCGGCGAGCGGATGGTGGGCCGGCGGGCAGGGGTTGCCGTCGGGCGGGCTGCAGCCCCACTCCCTGCACAAATAGGACCACCAGCGCCCCTCGGTGACCCGCAGCGCGTCGAACACGCGCAGGCCGGCCCGCCCGAACTCGGCCAGGGTGCGCGTGACCGCTTCGGTGACGAGCGAGTCGGGGCCGTATCCGATGATCGCGAAGCTGCGGGCCGGCTGACCGGCCGCGACGGTGGCCAGCGGCTCGGCGCCGACGTCGTCGCCCGGCGGGGGGAGGTCGCGGCGGGCCGCGAACGTGACCACGCCGTCGAGGACGCCGATGACCACGATGCTGTCGGTGGGATGGAACCCGATCACGTACGGCGTGACGGTGATCAGCTCGGCGGGGTGGCGAACGGTGATCGAGCACTCGGGCGTCATGCCGGCACTCTGCTCCGATCGGCCCGGCCGGGGCGTGCCGAATCGTCAGGCTGTGGACGACACGTGGTTATCCACAGGCGGGCCCGTCACTAAGAGCGGAACTGCATGTCATGCAGTTCGAGCCCTTCCTCTTGGCGCGCGTACGGCGCCCGGTCGAGGTCGAGGGTGAGCTCGATCGACGTCACCACGTCGTAGCCGGCGGCGTGCAGGCTGCGGATCGCGTCGACGTTGCGCGACTCGGGCGAGATGGTCAGCTGGGTCATGTTGCGCCGCCGGGCCTCGTTCGCGACGTGGCGCAGCAGTTTGCGGCCGACGCCCTTGTGCCGGTGCGAGATGGTGACCACGATCGGCTCGACCTCGCCCGCCCGGCCGCGCAGCACGAGACCGACCAGGCCGATCACACCGTCGTCGGGATGGTCGGCGACCCACAGTCCGCCCAGGTCGAGCCGGGTCAGATATTCCTCGAAGCCCTCGCCGCCGTCCTGATCGGGCTCGCCGTACATCTGGTTGTGCTGATTGGTCAGCTCGGCCCACAGGCGACGGCCCGCGGAGTGGTCACTCGGACGGTACGAACGCACTGTGACAGGGCTCATGCCGACATTTTGACTCCGATTTCGGGCAGCCGTAAGCCGAAGCGGAAGATAAGGCCGTGGACCAGGCGTACTTGCGCGCGCACCCCGAGCACCTACCGACATTTCTCACCCACCAGCGCATCCGGGAGACGCCGGTGGGCGGCGGCAGCGTCTCGGCCGCGAACCGGCTGACCTTGGACGACGGCACCTCGCTGTTCGCCAAGACATGGCGGTCGGGCACGGCGCCCGAGGGCTTCTTCGCCGCCGAGGCGGCCGGTCTCTCCTGGCTCCGGGAGGCCGGCGCCCCCGTACCGGAAACGATCGTGGCTCTTCCCGAGATCATCGCCCTGGAGTGGATCGAGCCGGGCGAGCCGAGCCGGACCGGAGCCGAGCGGCTGGGCCGTGATCTCGCCGCCCTGCATCGCTCGGGAGCGGAGGCGTTCGGCGCCGCGTGGCCCGGGTTCATCGGCCCGCTTCGGCTGGACAACACCCTCGCGGCCGGCCCATGGGGTCCTTGGTTCGCCGAGCGCCGCCTGGTGCCGTACCTCAAAATCTCGGCCGATCGCGGCGCACTCACCGCGACCGAAGTCGCCCTGGTGGAAAGCATTTGCCAGAGGCTTGAGGTGTACGGGGACAGCGAGGCGCCCAGCCGCACGCACGGAGATCTCTGGCCGGGGAATGTGCTGTGGGCGTCGGACGGACGAGCCTGGCTCATCGATCCGGCCGCGCAGGGCGGTCACCGCGAGACCGACCTGGCCGAGCTGGCGCTGTTCGGCGGTCTGGCCCACCTGGAAACCGCGATCGCCGCCTATCAAGAGGTATATCCGCTGGCCGAGGGCTGGCAGACACGTGTGCCACTGCATCAGATGCACCTGATGCTCGTGCACACCGCCGCCTTCGGCGAGAGCTATCGAGACGCCGTACGCCTGACGGCCGAGGCCGCCCTGAGAGCTGTGTGATCGATCTCGGTTGTCCACAGGCCGAAATCAGCAGCGGCGATCCGCCCCGCGAACGGATAGATTCGTTGGGTGAGCAAGCGGTGGAGGTCCCGGTGAATGTGCTCGCCGACCGGTTCGGGCGGGTGGCGACCGATCTGCGCGTCTCGCTCACCGACCGCTGCAACCTCCGCTGCACCTACTGCATGCCGGAGGAGGGCCTGGCCTGGCTCCCCAAGCAGGATCAGCTCTCCGACGACGAGGTGGTCCGGCTGATCCGGATCGGCGTCGAGCGGCTGGGCATCCATGACGTGCGGTTCACCGGCGGCGAGCCGTTGCTGCGCCGCGGGCTGGTCGGCATCATCCAGGCGTCGGCCCAGCTCGCGCCCCGGCCGCGGCTCATGCTGACGACGAACGGCATCGGGCTCGAACGGCTGGCCGAGCCGCTGCGCGACGCCGGCCTCGACCGCGTGAACGTCTCACTCGACACGCTCGACCCCGACCGCTTCAAGGCGCTGACCCGCCGCGACCGCCACGCCGACGTCCTCCGGGGCCTCAAAGCGGCCGCGGCGGCCGGCCTGACGCCGGTGAAGATCAATACGGTCCTCATGCGGGGCATCAACGACGACGAGGCGCCGGACCTGCTGCGGTTCGCCCTCGATCACGGATATCAGCTGCGCTTCATCGAGCAGATGCCGCTCGACGCCCAACACCAGTGGGACCGCCACAAGATGGTCACGGCCGACCAGATCCTGGCCGACCTCGAGCCGTTCGGCCTGCAGCCCGATTCGGTTTCACGTGGAACGGCGCCGGCCGAGACCTGGCTCGTCCCCGGCTACGTCGACGCCGCCGGCGAACCGGCCCGGGTCGGCGTCATCGGCTCGGTGACCAGGCCTTTCTGCGGCGACTGCGACCGTACGAGGCTCACCGCCGACGGCCAGGTGCGCGATTGCCTGTTCGCCACCAAGGAGAGCGACCTGCGCGACCTCATGCGCGGCGGCGCCACCGACGACGAGCTGGCCACGGCCTGGCAGGTCGCCATGCGCGGCAAACGGGCCGGCCACGGCATCGACGACCCGAGCTTCCTTCAGCCGGCCCGCCCCATGTCCGCGATCGGAGGATAGGTGGCCACCACAGTGACCGTCCGGTACTTCGCCGGCGCGCGTGCCGCCGCCGGCGGGGTGTCGACCGAGCCGATCGAGGCCGCTTCTGTGAACGACTTGAAACAGGCGCTGACCAATCGTCATGGCGAGCGCCTCGGGGTGGTCCTCAAGGCCGCCAGCTTCCTGGTCGACGGTTTGGCTTGCCATGACGCGCAGGCGCTGTTGCCGGCCGGCGCCACCGTCGACGTGCTTCCGCCCTTTGCCGGGGGCTGAACACGCCGCTGAATCGAGCCCGGGTGCACGCGATGATGCTTAGCCGGCGAAACACAATCTGTGGACGGGCACTGGCCAACACTTAGCCGACGAAACTCCACTTCCGACCAGGCATTACGACGTGCCGCCAGCCGACGCTTAGCCGGCGAAGCACTTCTCAGCAGGGGCGGTTCGGCCGCAAAAAATGGCTACGCTGCTCGGCGTGCTCGATGCGGTGGGATCGGCAGACACAGTGGCGGCGACCTTCGGGCTTGGACGGGCCACGGGACCGCTCACAACCCTGAGCTATCGAAGCTCTCAGACCTGGACCCTGTCGGCCCGTCGAGGGCGGTTTCTCGTCAAGCATGTGGCGGCCGAGCAATGGCGGGACGACTTCGAGCGGGCGATGCGCTTCGAGGAGCAGGCCCTCGCCGCCGGCATCTCGATGGCCCGGCCGGTGTCCCCCACGGCGCCGGCCTTCGGGTACGCGGCGGAGGTCGACGGCATCGGGCTGGTTCGGGTCTACGAGTGGGTCGACGGGCGGCCGCTCGACGACACCGACGATGTGAGCGCCTGGCTGGGATCGACCCTCGCCCGGCTGCACCAGATCGAACCGAGCGATCGCCCGGACGCCGCGCCGGATTGGTACCGGCTGGACGACCCGGATCTGTGGGACGGGTGGCTGCGGGCCGGCGAGCGCAAACCCTGGGCGCCGAGCCTGCGGGATGGTCTGGCCGAAATCCTCGGCGCTGCCTCATGGGTCTCGCGGGTGTTTATGGAGGCCGGCGACTACGTGGTGACGCATCGGGACGTCGAGCCGTGGAACGTGATCGTGACCGCCGGCGGCCCGGTGCTGATCGACTGGGATGTCGCTGGGCCGGACAGTGCCCGGCTGGAAACGGCGCAAGCCACGCTGAGCTTCTCCACGCGGGCCGGGATGCCGGATCCGGGAGTTGTCCGGCGGACGGTCCAGGCCTACGTCGACGGGGGCGGCCGGCCCTTCTCGGGAGCTGACGTGATGGTTCGGCGGGTGGGGCTGCGGCTCGGGCGCCTGGCCGAGCGGCTCCGCATGTCTCTCGGCCTCCAGTCGCTCGGTCCTCATGATCGGGACGAGGTCGAGGCCCGGGCCATCGCCCAGATAACCGACATGCCGGACTTCGTCCGACAGGTACGACTGTTCGGCTCTCTGTTGAGCGAACGGAAAAGCGAACGGAAAACTGTCGGAGGGTCCCTGTAGCGTTCCTTTCGAGCTCGCCGGTGCCCGCGCGCACCTGGCAGGAGACTCTCAGCGGCAATCGGGAGACTTGCTGGGTTCATACGCGGTTGGGGAGGAACATTGGCAGCGTTCGTCGGGCTGATCTTCGTGGTCATCGGCCTGGTCCACTTCTATCTCTGGAAGCGGCTGGTCAAAGATCCGCTGAGGTCGCGCGTGGCACGGCGGACCGGTGCCGTGATCGCCGTTCTGCTGGCGGTGCTCGCGCCGGCCACGCTGATCGGGGTCCGGTCCGGGGCGGTGCAGTGGCTGGCCTGGCCCGGCTACCTGTGGATCGCGCTGATGTTCTACCTGCTGGTGACGCTCGCCGTGCTCGAGATTCCCCGGCTCGTGGTGCTGCTGGTGTGGCGCTTCCAGCGGCGTACGGCATCGGCCGCCGCCACCGAGACGCCTGCCTTGGCCGCCGCCAGGCCTTTGGGGGGCACCGATGCGCTGAGCGCCGGCAACAGCGAGTTGAGCGCCGGCGAAAGCGATAAGGGCGAAAAGTCCGAAGACGGGATCGATCGGCGGCTGCTGCTGGCGCGCGGAGTGGCGATCTTCGCGGGGCTCACGGCGGCGTCGGTGACCGGGTACGGGGTCAAGACCGCGCTCGGCGGGCCTCGCATCGACCGGCTTCAGATGCCGCTCGCGAAGCTGCCTCGTGGCATGGACGGCTTCCGGATGGCCGTCGTGTCGGACATCCACCTCGGGCCGCTGACCGGCGTCGATCACGCGCGGCGGATCGTCGCCCAGATCAATTCGGTGCAGGCGGACATCGTGTGCGTCGTCGGTGACCTTGTGGACGGCAGCGTGGCGGAACTGGGGCGGTTCGCGGCGCCGCTGGCCGAGATCGAGTCGCGGCGTGGGGCGTTCTTCGTGACCGGGAATCATGAGTACTACTCCGGCTATCAGGAGTGGGTCGAGGAGGTGGCACGGCTCGGCATGCGGCCTCTGCGCAACGAGCGGGTCGAGATCGACGGGCTCGACCTGGCCGGCGTCAACGATCTCGGTGGGGCCGAGCATGGTGACGCGCCCGATTTCGCCCGTGCGCTGGGTGACCGTGACGCCGCGAAACCGGTCGTGCTCATGGCCCACCAGCCCGTGGCCGTGCACGACGCGGCCCCGTTCGGGGTCGATCTCCAGGTTTCCGGGCACACGCACGGCGGCCAGATGGCACCCTTCAACCTGCTGGTGCGGCTGCAGCAGCCGGTCGTGTCCGGGCTCGGCCGGGTGGACGGGGTGCCGGTCTACGTGACCAACGGCGCCGGCTTCTGGGGTCCGCCCGTGCGGGTCGGTGCGCCGCCTCAGGTCAGCGTGATCGAGTTGCGCTCGACGTGAGATGTGATCGACCTGATGCGGCGCCGGGGCATCAAGATCCGTAAGTTTGTGAGGCGTGGCGATTCGTGCGAGCGACGGAGGGCGTGACAGGATGCAGCGCGTGCCCTCGGAGAACGCAGGGTCCTCGGTCGCCGCGGACACTTATGTCGCGGATCTCCACATCCACTCGCGCTTCTCGCGGGCCTGCAGCCGCGATCTGACGCTGCCCAACCTGGCCTGGTGGGCACGCCGCAAGGGCATCGCCCTGCTGGGCACCGGCGACTTCACCCACCCGGCCTGGTTCGACCACCTCAAGGAGAGCCTGGTCGAGTCGGGCCACGGGCTCTACCGGCTGGGCGACGAGGCCGAGGCCGAGGTCACCAAACGGCTGCCGGGCTCGCTCCAGGCGAGCGCACCGGCGCGGTTCATGCTCAGCGTCGAGATCTCGACGATCTACAAGCGTGACGACCGTACGCGCAAGGTGCACCACCTGATCTACATGCCCGATCTCGCCGCGGCCGCCCGGTTCAACACCGCGCTGGGGCGCATCGGCAACCTGACCGCGGACGGGCGGCCGATCCTCGGCCTCGACTCGCGCGATCTGCTCGAGATCGCCCTCGAGGCCGGCGGCTATCTGATCCCGGCCCACATCTGGACGCCGTGGTTCTCCGCGCTCGGCTCCAAGTCGGGCTTCGACGCGATCGCCGACTGCTACGCCGACCTGGCCGATCACGTCACCGCCGTCGAGACCGGCCTGTCCTCCGATCCGGAGATGAACTGGCGCGTCTCCAGCCTCGACCGCTACCGGCTGGTCTCCAACTCCGACGCCCACTCGCCGGCCGCGCTGGCCCGCGAGGCCACCCTCTTCACCGGTGTGCCCGACTACGAGGCCGTGCGCACCGGGGCCGGACTGGCCGGCACGCTCGAGTTCTTCCCCGAGGAGGGGAAGTATCACGCCGACGGCCACCGGGCCTGCGGCGTGAACTGGGAGCCCGAGCGCACGCGGGAGAACGCCGGCCGCTGCCCCGAGTGCGGCAAGCCGCTCACGGTCGGCGTGCTCAGCCGGGTCGAGGACCTCGCCGACCGGCCGCTCGGCTTCCACAAGGACGCCCACGTCGAGCACCTCATCCAGATCCACGAGATCCTCGGCGAGATCAACGGTGTCGGCCCGAAGTCGAAGACCGTCGAGTCGCAGCTCAACCACCTGGTGGCGACGCTCGGGGCCGAGCTCGACATCCTGCGCAAGGTGCCGCTCGACGAGATCGGCAAGGCCGGCGGCGACGACCTGCGCGAGGCCATCACCCGGCTGCGGGCCGGCGACGTGCGCCGGGTGCCGGGCTACGACGGCGAGTACGGCGTGATCACGCTCTTCGACCAGGGCGAGCTGCGCAACCGCGCCAGCGCCCCGCAGGCCGAGACGCTGTTCGACCTGCCCCAGCAGCGCAAGCCCGAGCCGGCCATCGGCCGCGCCCCGGCCCCCAAGCCCAAGCCGGTCAAGCCGGTGAAAGAGCCCAAGAAGGCCGTCGTGCCGCCGCTGGCGTCCCCGCCGAGCCCGCACGAGCCGTTCGAGCCGATGCTCTCCGGCATGGAGGAGGTCGGCACCGGCCTGCTCGACCGGCTCGACGCCATGCAGCGGGTGGCCGCGTCGGCGCCCGGCGGTCCGCTGCTGATCGTGGCCGGCCCGGGCACCGGCAAGACCCGCACGCTCACCCACCGCATCGCCTATCTCTGCGCCGAGCTGGGCGTCTTCCCCGAGCGCTGCCTGGCCATCACCTTCACCCGCCGCGCCGCCGGCGAGCTGCGGGAGCGCCTCGACGCGCTGCTCGGCGACATGGGTGAGGACATCACGGTCGGCACGTTCCACTCGGTCGGCCTGTCGATCCTGCGCGACAACGCCAAGGCGGCCGGGCTGGGCGCGAACTGGCGCATCGCCGACGAGGGCGAGCGGGCCGAGGCGCGCGAGCAGGCCGGCGACGACGACCTGGCGTACGCGAAGCTCATGCGCCAGCAGGACCTGGTCGACCTGGACGAGCTGATCAGCATCCCGGTCGCCCTGCTGCGCGACGACCCGGCGCTGGTCGAGAGATACCGCCGCCAGTGGCAGTGGATCTTCGTGGACGAGTATCAGGACGTCGACGACACCCAGTACGAGCTGCTGCGCCTGCTCAGCCCGGCCGACGGCAACCTGTGCGCGATCGGCGACCCCGACCAGGCGATCTATTCGTTCCGGGGCGCCGACGTGAAGTACTTCCTGCGCTTCAACGAGGACTTCGTCGACGCCCGGCTGGTCCGGCTGACCCGCAACTACCGCTCCTCGGCGCCCATCCTGGCCGCCGCCGTGCAGGCCATCGCGCCGTCGACGCTGGTCAACGGCCGGCGGCTCGATCCGGCACGGCTCGACCCGGAGGCGCCGCTGGTCGGCCGCTACCCGGCCGGGAGCGTGGCCGACGAGGCCGACTTCGTGGTCCGTACGATCGACGAGCTGGTCGGTGGCCTCTCGCACCGCTCGCTCGACTCGGGTCGTGTCGACTCGCGGGCCGGCGTCGCCGGCAACCTGTCGTTCTCGGACATCGCCGTGCTGTACCGCACCGACTCGCAGTCGTCGCCGATCGTCGAGGCGCTCTCCCGCGCCGGCGTACCGGTGCAGAAGCGCTCGCACAACCGGCTGCGCGACCGGGCCGGCGTGCAGGAGATCGCTCGCGAGCTGCGGCACGAGGACGGCCTCGGCGGTTCGCTGGCGGCCCGGGTCAAGCTGACCGCGCAGGTGCTGGCGCAGCGCTTCGCGGCCCCGACGCTGGACGGCGAGCAGGTCGCGCCCGAGGACATCTGGACCGCCGCCGAGCTGCTGCTGCCGCTGGCCCACCGGATCGGCGACGACCTCGCGCGCTTCCTCCAGGAGATCGCGACCGGGGCCGAGGTGGACGCGCTCGACCCGCGGGCCGAGGCGGTCAACCTGCTCACCCTGCACGCGGCGAAAGGCCTCGAGTTCCCGGTGGTCTTCCTGGTCGGCTGCGAGGACGGTCTGCTCCCGCTGCGCTGGCCGGGCGGCACACCCACGAACGACGAGATCGCCGAGGAGCGCCGGCTCTTCTTCGTCGGCCTGACCCGCGCGCAGGACCGGCTCTACGTCAGCCACACGGCGCGCCGGTTCCGGCACGGCAGCGAGCGCGAGCAGACGCCGAGCCCGTTCCTCGACGTGATCGATTCCGGCCTCTTCGAGCGGCTGGGCGACACCGTCCCGTCCCGCCCGAAGGACCGCCAGCTCAGGCTCCTATAAGGAGTGCGCCCAGCGCCCCGGCCAGCAGCGCCGGGCCGAAGGGGAGCGGCCGATGACGGCGGGCCCGGCCGGTCAGCAGCAGGAAGACGGCGATCGGCCCGTTGATCAGGTGCGGCGCCAGCACGCCGGCCACCACGGCCGGCCATCCGGCGAAGCCGAGGATGAAGGCCAGCACGGCGCCGAGCTTCACGTCACCCATCCCGAAGCCGGGCAGCAGCAGGTACGCCCCGAACACCACCACACCGGCCAGCAGCGCCGGGCCGATCCGCGACGGCAGCAGCACGGCGAGCGGCACACCGGCGACCAGCGCGAGCAGCCCGACGATCCGGTCGGGCAGTCGCAGACAGCGCAGGTCGATCATCGCGAGCAACAGTCCCGGAACCGTGGCCAGGAGATACACGGGCAACAGAGGGGACTCTCCGATCACGACGGCCAGGAGCGCGGCGACCGCTGCACCTGTGACGGTCGTGGCGACGTACCCCCGTAAACAGGGACTGAAGGTGTGAGTGGACCGGCTGGGTGACCCATAGGGGACCGCGAGCCGATAGGCGATGCGGGGGAGGAGGGCGGCGGCCGACCCGCCGAAGGTCGCCGCCAAGATCACGAGGAGTATCGGCACGGACGTGCACCGTAGCGGTATCGATTGCGCCACGGACGTCGTGTTGCCGACAGAGGCGGCGATTCCGTGCGGGTTTGCGTCGTGCCCGCACGCTACGGTGAGAGCGCATAACCCGCCTTCGGAGGATCCCTGATGTCGCAGAACGGCCCGTACTCCGGTCCGCCGTGGTCGAGCGGGAGCTCCGATGAGCCGTATGCGGAGCCCGCCGACCCGTGGGGTGACCATGGAGCCCCGGTGCAGGAACCGGTGTGGGGCGCCCACCCGCCGTCGATCCCGCAGCAACCGGTGGCGTACAACTCGGCCCCGCTCAACGCGCCGGTGAGCCCGGACGGCGACTGGATGCGTACTCCCCCGCCGCCGCCACCGAAACGGAACACTCCGATCATCGCCCTCGTGGTGACGCTCGGCGTGCTGATCTGCATCGGGCTCGGCGCGACGGCGTGGCTGCTCAAGGAGCGCAACGACAAGCAGGACAACCGGGCCTCGCCGAACGCGTCGGCCTCGGCCACCCAGCCCGGAGGGCCGGCGCCGCGCGGCAGCGAGGACGCCCGGTTCTACGTCAAAGAGGGCGACTGCGTGGTCAACGAGGGCTCCGACGATCTGCCCGACATGCGCACGTCGGCCTGCACCTCCGGGACGTACGAGGTGCTCAAGCAGGTCAAGGGCAAGACGTCGGGGGAGAAGGACGCCGAGAAGAAGTGCTCTTCGGTGACCGGCTATACGAAGTGGTACTTCTACGACAGCGCCTTCGACGACCTCGACTTCGTGCTCTGCCTGAAGGAGCACAAGAGCTCCTAGGGCGCTCTAGCGCTTTCTACCGTCAGAGCTAGATACGCCTAGAGCAGGGTCGAGAGACTCGCGAGGTAAAACTAGCCATCTCTAGCGCTGAAGCTAGACGGCCCGATACTGTGCACTCCGTGGATCCGGTGAGGAACCCGTACGCCCCCGGCGCCGGCCAGCGCCCGCCCGAGCTGGCCGGGCGCGACCGCGAGCTGGACGCCTTCGACGTCGTGCTCGAGCGGGTCGCCCGCGGCCGCCCCGAGCGCAGCCTCGTGCTGACCGGCCTGCGCGGCGTCGGCAAGACCGTCCTGCTCAACACGCTGCGCTCGGCCGCGATCGGCCGCCTCTGGGGCACCGGCAAGATCGAGGCACGTCCCGACCAGTCGCTGCGCCGCCCGGTCTCGGCCGCGCTGCACATGGCCATCCGCGAGCTGGCCCCGCACCACCGCGACCCCGACCGGGTCGACGAGGTGCTCGGCGTGCTCAAGGCCTTCGCGCTGCGGGCCAACGACAGCAACGCCAAGCTGCGCGACCGCTGGGCGCCCGGCATCGACGTGCCGCCGGCCCGGGGCCGGGCCGACTCGGGCGACATCGAGATCGACCTGGTCGAGCTGTTCACCGACGCCGCCTCGCTCGCCACCGACGTGGGCACCGGCATCGCCCTGTTCATCGACGAGATGCAGGACCTCGGCCCGGCCGACGTCTCGGCGCTCTGCGCCGCCTGCCACGAGCTGTCGCAGCTCGGCGCCCCGCTGATCGTGGTCGGGGCCGGCCTGCCCCACCTGCCGGCCGTGCTGTCGGCGGCGAAGTCCTACTCCGAGCGGCTCTTCCGCTACCAGCGCATCGACCGGCTCGACCGGGTCGCGGCCGACCTGGCGCTCTGCGCGCCGGCCGCCCGCGAGGAGGTCGAATACGAGGCGAAGGCCCTCGACCTGCTCTACGAGAAGTCGGGCGGCTATCCGTACTTCGTGCAGGCGTACGGAAAGGCGACCTGGGACCACGCGCCGCAGTCGCCGGTGACCGACGCCGACGTGCGGGTCGCCGCGCCCGAGGCCGAGGCCGAGCTGGCGGTCGGCTTCTTCGGCTCCCGGTTCGAGCGGGCCACCCCGGCCGAGCGCGAATACATGCGGGCCATGGCCGCGCTGTCCGGTGAGCCGGACAACGACATGGACGCGGCGGTGCCCACCGCCGAGATCGCGACGGCCCTGGGCCGCAAGCCGGCCAGCCTCTCCCCGGCCCGCGACGCCCTGATCAAAAAGGGCCTGATCTACTCCGGCGAGCGCGGCACGGTCGCCTTCACGGTGCCGCATTTCGGGCGCTACCTGCGTACGCAGCCGGTGTGATCCGCGTTCGGCGGGTATAACCAGGTTCATGAAGCCTGTACGCACCGTCGCCCGCGCGATGCTGGCCTCGATCTTCGTGGTCAGCGGCGTCCGCGTCCTGCTCAATCCCGATTCCAAGGTCGAGACCGCCCAGCGGGTCACCGACAAGGTCGGCCCGTGGCTGGAGAAGACCGATCCGCGCCTGCCCTCCGACGCTCGGACGCTCGTGCAGATCAAGGCGGTGAGCGACGTGGTCGCCGGTCTGGCCCTGGCCACCGGCCACTTCACCCGCCCGGCGGCCGCGGTGCTGGCCGCGGGCCTGCTGCCGACGACCGCCGCCGGTCACCCGTTCTGGGACCGGTCGCGCCCGGACCGCGCCCAGCAGGAGACCCAGTTCCTGAAAAATCTGGGCCTGCTCGGCGGTCTGCTGCTCGCCGCGGCCGACACGCAGGGCCAGCCGGGTCTGCGTTACCGCACCACGCACGCGGTCGACCGGTCCCAGCGCAAGGTCAAACGCGCCGTCCGTACGGCCAAGCGCGAGGCCAAGATCGCCGCGATGAGCGCGGCGGCCGCACGCAAGATGCCCGGCTAACAACCTACTTGCGATCTTTGCGTTAAAGCCGACGAGGGGCTCGCTTCCGCCTGCCTGGACCCGATAGCGACGGGGGTCGCGCCATGTCGGCGGTGAAACGCCTGGTCACTCTCGCGATGCTTGTCGCGGTCGTGGTCTCGCTTGAGATGTACGGCTTGAGCACGCTCGCCGCCGATCGCCAGGCGATCATCGCGTGGCTGTCGGGCGACGGGCTCTACACGTACGGCATGAGCCTGCCCCCGGCCGCGGCGATCCTGCTCGTCCCGGCCGCCGCCATGCCGCTCGCGATGGCCGGCGGCGCGCTCGCCGTGGCCGGGGTGGCCACGCTTCTCCTGGCCCTGACCGCCCTGGCCGGCCCGGTCGCGCGCCGCTACGGCCGGGCCCGCCAACCGGTTGTGCTCGCCACCGGCGCGCTCGCCCTGACCCTCGAACCCGTGCGGTCCACGCTGGGGCTCGGCCATCTCGACCTGATCCTGTTCGGCCTGGTCGTCGCCGACCTGGTGGCTCTTCGCCGCTCGGCCTGGGCCCGCACCCGTGCCACCTGGTGGCCGTCGACGGCCCGGGACGGACGGCTCCGGCACGTCTGGCGGACCGGCGCCTGGGCCGGCGCCGGCATCGGCGTCGCCTCGGCGCTGTGCCCGGGCACGCTGCTGTTCGTCGCCTACCTCGCGCTGACCCGGCAGTGGAGGGCCGTGCTGACCGCCCTCGGCACCACCACGGGCCTGGTCATCGGGGCGCTGCTGGCCGCGCCCGGCGCCAGCGCCGCCTGGTTCGGCACGGTGCTGCCCGGCATCGACCGCGACGGGCCGTTCGACACACCAGCCAACCAGTCGCTGGCCGGCGTGCTGGCCCGCCTCTACGACTCGGCGAGCACCCCGGTGATGGTCTGGTTGTCGTTCGCCGTGCTGCTGCTCGCGGTCGGCCTGATCCGGGCCCGCGCGGCCCACGCCGAGGGCGACGAGATCGCGGCGTTCACGCTGGTCGGTCTCGCGGGCGCGGCGGTGGCCCCGGTCAGCACGGCGAACGAGCTGCTCTGGGTCCTGCCGGCGATCCTGATCCTGATCGACGCCGGTGCGCGCCGGCGGGCCAACCCCCGGCGCCCCACACCGCGGCGGCTGACCGGCCTGGGCCCCTTCGCGGCCGCGGCCACGGTCACCCTGGTCTTCGCCCTGCCGCCCATCGGCAACATCCCGGCGATCACGGCGATAGTGCTGCTCAACGCCCTCCCGTGGCGCCCCGCGGCTCCGCTGCGCCGTCGCCCGGCCGTGGTCGCGCGCGTGCCGGCCATCCCCGGGCCTAGGGGCAGTTGACCCACTCGTCGGAGCCGTCGGTGAAGACCTGGCGCTTCCAGATCGGCAGCCGGGCCTTGGCCTCGTCGACCAGCCGGGCGCAGGCCGCGAACGCGGCGGCCCGGTGCGCCGTGCTGACCGAGGCCACGAGCGCGACATCGCCGATGGCGAGCGTGCCCACGCGATGCGACACGGCGACCGCGTAGACGTCCGGATCGGCGGCGATCTCCTCGGCGACCTCGCGCAGCACGGCGGCGGCGCTGGGGTGCCCCTCGTATTCCAGCAGCGTCACACCGCGGCCGTGGTCGTGGTCGCGGACCACGCCCTGGAACGACACCACGGCGCCGGCGCGCACGTCGGTGACCGCCTTCTCGTGCGCGGCCAGGTCGAGCGGCGCGTCCAGCACTTCGCTGACGGCGATGATCCCGGTCATGGGCGCTCCTCGGCGTCGATCTCGATCACGGGCGCTCCCCAGCGACGAGCGGGAGCGGGAGGAAGGGGACGAGGTCGCCGGCCGCGACCTCGGTGCCGGGGCGGACGACGACGAAGCCGTGTGCGTTGGAGAGGCCGCGCAACATTGCCGAGCCGACGTGGCCGACGGGGGTGGCCACCCGGCCCGACGGGTCGAGGCGGGCCAGCGCCAGGTGGGTGTCGTTTCCGCGGCCGCGCACGACCGAGGCCGCCTCGACCGTGTGCAGGGCCGGGGACGGGCGGCCCTGCAGGCCGGCCAGCAGCGGGGCGACCAGGGTGATCAGCGCGATCACGGCCGACTGCGGGTTGCCCGGCAGGCCGGCCAGGAAGCGGGAACGGCCGTCCTCGCCCGGGACCCGGGCCAGCAGCATCGGGAAGCCGGGGCGGACACCGACCGTGTTGACCACGTAGTCGGCGCCGAGCTCGGCCAGCGCCGGATGGAGGTGGTCGACCGGGCCGTGCATGGTGCCGCCCGTGGTGCAGACCAGGTCGGCCGTTCGCAGGGCGCCCCGGACCGCGGCGAGGTGAGCCTCCAAAGTGTCCTGCACCGGGCCCGCGACCGCCGACGGGGCGACCGTCGCGCCGTAGCGCCGCAGCCAGCCGGGTACCTGCGGGCCGAGCGAGTCGCGCACCCGGCCGGCGCCCGGCGTGCCCGCGGTCAGCAGCTCGTCACCGAAGACCAGAAGGCCGGCGCTGGGCTGCGGATAGACGCTGAGCGCCTCGTATCCGCAGGTGGCGGCCACACCGATCACGGCCGGGTCGACCGCCGTGCCGGGCGGCAGCAGCACCTCGCCCTTCGCCGCCTCCTCGCCCGGCATGCGCCAGTCGGGCACCGCGTGCCGGCGCGGCTCGCCGCTGACCCGGCCCTCACCGTCGCGTGTGGAGTCTTCGATCCGGACCAGGGCGGCCGCCCCGGACGGGACCATCGCGCCGGTGGCGATCTCGACGCACGTGCCGTCCTCGGTCAGCGGCTCGGCGATCCCGCCGGCCAGCACCCGGCCGACCGGGCGCCACGGCTGCGGGCCGCGCACCGCCCAGCCGTCGATGCTCGAGGTGGGGAAGGCCGGCAGGTCGGTCAGGGCCCGCAACGGCTCGGCGAGCGTGCGCCCGTCGGCCTCGGGCAGCGAGACCGGCTCGGCCGCGCCCGCCGCCGAGCGGCCGGCCGCGTAGGCCAGGGCGCGGGCCTGCTCCCAGTCGACCGGAGTCGTGTCGTCTGCGCTCACCGGTCGAGCCTATCCAGCCCCACTGCTTTGGGGGTGGTCGCCGCCACGGATCTGGTCTACCGTGTGCCGGAGCAGGGGGCCCAGCACGGCGAGTCCGTCCTTCGCCCCGCCGGTTGATCCCGGCAGATTGACGATCAGCGTGTGGCTGGCGACACCGGCCAGGCCGCGGGAAAGAGCCGCGGCCGGCACCTTGTCCCGGCTGTGCGCTCGGATGGCTTCGGCGATGCCGGGGACCTCGAAATCGAGCACACCACGAGTCGCCTCGGGTGTGCGATCGGTCGGGGTCACACCGGTTCCGCCGCTGGTCACCACGACGTCAATGCCGTCGGCAACCGCCTGGCGCAACGCCTCGGCGACGGGTTCACCATCCGGAACGACCACCGGGTCTCCGGTCACCGTGCAGCCGAGCTCGCGCAGTCCCGCGACGAGCCGCGGCCCGCTGGTGTCCTCGTAGATCCCCGCAGCGGCACGATTGCTCGCCACGATCACGCGGGCGGTGATGTCGCTCACGGCCGGTCCTCCGGACGTACCCAATCGCCGGTCTTGCCGCCTTCTTTGCGCAGGACGCGGACGGCTTCGATGCTCGCCGCCGGATCCACCGCCTTGATCATGTCGATCATGGTGAGGCCGGCGACGGCGACCGAGGTGAGCGCCTCCATCTCGACCCCGGTGCGATCGGCGGTCTTGGTAGTGGCGGTGATCTCGATCGAGGTGTCGGTCACGGTCAGGTCGACCTTGACGCCGTGCAGCCCGATGGGGTGGCAGAGGGGCACGAGATCGGGTGTCCTTTTCGCCCCCATGATCCCCGCGAGGCGGGCGACGGCGAGCGCGTCGCCCTTCGGAAGGCCATCGCTCTGCAAGAGGGCGATCACCTCCGGGGTGGTCACGACACGACCGGCGGCAATCGCCCGGCGTGCGGTGACCTCCTTGGCGGAGACGTCGACCATACGGGCGGCGCCGGCCTCGTCGACGTGAGTGAGCTGGGATTCGTCGGGCATACCAGGAGCTTATAGAAAGTTCATACGGCCGTGAGTTCGCACGGCCGCGATGAGCCGCGCACAATTTAATCCGAAAAACAAATGCCTGGCGTCTATGCGCTGGTCAGATGGGTTGTGGATCTCTCAGGAAATGGCCACTCGGAGGGTGAGAACAAAAGCACAGAGTGCGATTTGGACACTGCGGCCATAACGGTATTCCAGATCGCTCTGCGTCGCCATTCCTAAGCAGTGAGTAATGAGCGATCCAGCTGTTATCACTTTCTGCTCATACCGACACAAAACACTATGAACCTGGTTGAAAGCCCAATATGTTTCTGGTCGTCGCGACGAACACATGCACTTCCGCCGCCGAGATCAGCAGGGAGAGGGCCATGCGTAGCAGCCAGGAATGGGAGTGAACTCCTAGGTGCGCGAACGGGCATGGGGTGAATACGCTTGAGCCCGAAGCGACTGCTTCGATGCGCTCAGTGACAGGACGCCCTCAGATGCCCACCAGAAGCTCCAACGACGACGCGACCGATCGACAGCTCCGGCTGTTCGTCGGTCTCGTCGTCGTTTTGGCGCTCGGTGCCGCCGGCGGGGCTGTGGCTCTCACCTTGACCCGGTCGATGCCGCCGCCGAACTTCCTGGTGATCGGGCTGATCTTCGGCGCGATCCTGGTGGCGATCCGGCTGCGGGTCCGCTTCCGGGTGCTGTCCAACCAGGACGTCACCACCTGGACCGAGGTGCCGGTTCTGATCGGGCTGGCGCTGGTGCCGTCGCCATGGGTGATCCTCTGCACCACGCTGGCCATCACGATCAACCGCATCGCGATGCGGCGCGCCCTGCTCAAGACCGTGTGGCAGGTCGCCAAGGACACTCTTCTGGCGTCCTCGGCCGCCCTGGTGTTCCTGTTCTACGGCGTCCAGCCCAGCGTCAGCGACCCGCCTTTCGCCGCCGGGGCCATTCTTCTGGGCCTGTGCGCGATGGCATTTGTCGACCAGGCGGCTTTCGTCCCGGTAATGGCAATTTCATCGCGGACGCGACTGCGTGACATCGCCCGCCGCAATCTGGACGTCAAGCTGGTCGGTTATGTGGTCCGGCTCGTGGCCACCCTGGTGACGATGGCCCTGCTCGCCTACAACGGCGATCCGCTGCTGCTGCTCCTGCTGCCGTTGATCGTGGCGTGCCTCCAACTTTGGCAGTCCGGCCGGGTGCGCACCCGGGAGGAACGCGACTCCTGGCAGCGTCTCTCCGAGGCCACCGACGCTCTCAACGCGGTCGACCTCACCCAGGTGCTGCACTCCGCCGTCTCCCGGGCCGCCGTCATCTTCTCGGCCAGTGAGGCCGAGATCGACCTGGCCGTGGCCGGCACCGACGACCGGGTGGTGATCGGCTCGGCCGCCGGCATCCGGCACGACGGGTCGCCCGGCACGGCCAAGAACAAGCATCGCGGTGAGGTCACCACCGACCTGATCGCGCACGACGGCACCCTGCGGGTCGGCGTGCTGCGGCTGCGCTTCGGCGGCGCCGTCAAGCTCACCGAGTTCGAGCAGTACAAGCTCAAGACCTTCGCCTCGGCGCTCTGCACGGCCATCCGCAACGCCTCGGCGTACGCCGAACTCGCGCGGATCAGCGCCCAGAACGCGCACGACGCGGCCCACGACGCCCTCACCGGCCTGGCCAACCGCCGCCAGCTGTACGACCGGGCCACCCGCCACTTCTCCGGCGACAGCGACGACGGCGTGGTCGCCCTGCTGCTCATCGACCTCAACCACTTCAAAGAGGTCAACGACACGCTCGGGCACGCCGCCGGCGACGCGGTGCTGCGCAAGGTGGCCCGGCGGCTGAGCTCGGCCGCCGCCCCCGGCGACCTGGTCGCCCGGCTCGGCGGCGACGAGTTCGCGATGCTGCTGACCAACCTGCCGACCCCCGCGATGGCCGGCCACCGGGCCGAGTCCGTCCTCGCCTCGCTCGACGACGCCATCGAGGTCGAGGGCATGCAGCTCTCGGTCTCGGCCGCCGCCGGCATCGCGCTCGCCCCCGGCAGCGGTGGCGTCAACGAGCTCATGCGCCGGGCCGACATCGCCATGTACCAGGCGAAGAAGGCCGGCCAGCAGACCGCGACCTACGCGCACGCGAGCGACACCGCCGACGTCGAACGGCTGGTGCTCGGCAGCGAGCTCCAGCGGGCCATCGCCGAGCGGGAGTTCGTCGTCGAGTTCCAGCCGATCGTCGACCTCGGCAGCGGCGAGGTGCTGTGGGCCGAGGCCCTGGCCCGCTGGCAGCACCCCGAGCACGGCTTCCTGACGCCGATGCAGTTCCTCGAGACCGTGGAGCGCTCCGGTCAGCTGCCGGCGTTCGCCGACGCCGTCCTCGAGCAGGCGCTCGACGCGTCCAACCAGTGGCGCGCGGCCGGCTTCGACATGCCGGTCGCGGTGAACGTGTCGCCGCGCAGCCTGCTCGACCCGAGCTTCCCCGAGATGGTGCTGTCCCGGCTCGGCCGTCACAAGGTCTCGCCCGAGATGCTGGTCTTCGAGCTGGCCGAGACGCTGACCCTGACCCAGCTCGAGGTGGTGCGCAAGGCGCTGAACCATCTCAGCGAGGCCGGCGTCCGCTTGGCCCTGGACGATTTCGGCACGGGTGTGTCGCCGCTGTCGGTGCTGTCCCACATCCCCGTCAGCCAGTTGAAGATCGACCGGGAGTTCGTCAGCACCGTGCAGACCTCGTCCGAGGCGGTCGCGGTGATCCGGTCCACGGTCGACCTGGCCCGGAGCCTGCACCTCACGGTGATCGCCGAGGGTGTGGAGAGCGAACCGCAGCGGCTCTCGCTGTGGGAGCTGGGCTGCGTCGCCGGCCAGGGCCACCTGTTCGCCCGTTCGATGTCGGCCGATCGCCTCCTGGCGACCATGCAGCGGGGCACGGGCGGGCGCACGGGCGCGCTGGCCGCGTCGTTGCACGACGGTGGCGCGGTGGTCCGCATGTCGCGGCGGCGGCCCGGCTCAACAGGGAGATCTTCTCTGCCACACTTGCCCGCGTGAGTGGGGAAACAGCAGCTGAGGACCGTGGCGTCCGGGAGTACGCGGCCGACCTGGCGCTGTACGGGCTCTCCGCCGCGTTCGCGCTGTTCACCGCGACGTCCTCGACGCTGCTGCCCCATCGTGCGTGGGGTGCGATCGCGGTCTGGGCGTACGCGGGCGCATTTCTCGCGGTCGTCGCGCAGCTGGTGACGTACCGCAAGAGAAGCGGAAGAATCGCACTCACCTGGACCACCTGGCTGGCCGCGGCGGTGCTGCCGCTCATCGTCCAGGCCGTGCAGCGGGCGGGCGGGCGCGTCGACCGGGCGCAGGAGGAGGTGCTGGTCGTCGAGCGGATGGGCGAGCGTCTCCTGCACGACGGCACGCCCTATCTGAGCCGCGACGCGATCGCCGCCCTGCCGCTCGACGAGCGGCTGATGGGTTACAGCCCGTACCAGCCGGGGATGGCGGTCTTCGGCCTGCCGCGCGCGATCTTCGGGGATGTCTGGTGGACCGACTCGCGCGTGTGGTTCGCGGTCGTCACCGCGGCCGCCCTGATAGTGGCCGTCCGCATGCTGCGCGAGTCGCCGTGGTCGGTGTGGGCGCTACAGGCAGTCACGGTTCTGCCGATCTGCGCGCTGACCCTCGCCACCGGCGGCGACGACATCCCGGTGCTGGCGCTCTGTCTGCTCGCGCTCGCCTGCGTCGCTACCGAACGTTACGGCTGGGCCGGGCTGGCCGTCGGCGCGGCCGCCGCGTGCAAGCTGTTCGCGCTGCCCGTGGTGGCCGTTCTGATCGTGCTGGCGATCGTCACCAAGCGCGCCGGCCGCCTGGCTCCGGGCGCGATCGCCCTGCCGGTTCTCGTGCTCATCCCGCCGTTCCTGGTCAACCGGGACGCCTTCCTCGAGAACGTGATCCGTTTCCCGCTCGGGCACGGTCTCGTCAAGAGCCCGGCCCAGTCGCCGTTCCCCGGCTATCTGATCTCGGAACACCTGCCGGCCGGGCGTTTCGTCGCGCTGGGACTACTGGTCGCGGTTGCGATCGCCATTACCGTACGCATTTTCGTGCGCCCCCCACGCACGGCGTCGGCGGCCTCGATGATCTGCGGCTGGGGCCTACTGGCGGCGATCCTGCTGATGCCCACGACCCGGTTCGGTTACCTGCTGTATCCGGTTGCGTTCCTGGTGTGGGGCCTCGCCCTGCGCACCGCACACAGGAACCCCACAGCTTTTAGTGCCCCGACGGATGACACAGCCTTGTACCGTCTGTGAGATGCAGATGACCTGTCCGAAGTGTCACGGCGAGATGCGAGTGTACGAGCGCAGCGGCGTCACGATCGACCAGTGCACCGAGTGCCGCGGGATCTTCCTCGACCGCGGTGAGCTCGAGAAGCTCTTCGACGCCGAGTCGTCCTACAACACTCGCCAGGCCCCTCGTCCCGCGGCCGCGCCGCCGCCGGCCGCGCCCCACGCGCCGCAGCCCGGTGGCTATGCGCCTCCGCCGCCGCCTCCTGGGTACGGCCAGCCCACCCCGGGCTACCCGGCCCCGGTTCCGGGTTACGCGCCCGCCCCGGCCTACGGTCACCACGGCCACTACCGGCGTGGCGGCCACCACGGCCACTACCGCAAGCGCAAGGGCTTCCTGCACGACCTCTTCGACTGACGTCGTGCCGCGCGACTCACCGCCGGCCTTCACGGCCCGGCGGTGAGCTGTGCCGCGCCTTCGACCGGCTCTTGTCTTTCACCAGCGGCCGTCGTCGTGCACACGACGCTCCGGGCCGTCGCCGGTCAGCAGGCTGACCAGAGCCTCGTCCACCGTGGCGCCGACCATCCACTCGCCGCCCTGATCGAGCACGAAGACGCGGCCCCGCGCGTCGATCGCCACCACGGCGTCGTCGCCCTCGACCCCGATCGGGAAGAGCTCCTCCCCGAGCAGCTCGCCGAGTTCGGCCAACGGTCCCGCCGCGTACGCGCCCGGTACCGGATCGAGGCGCAGCAGCCGAACCGCCCGCCGCGCGCCCGGGCCGCGACGGCCACATCGCACGCCGCCGAACTCCGCGATCGCGCGTTCCGCCGCCTCGAACGGCCGCAACCGGTCACCGCTGATCTCCACGGCCCGCGACACCAGCGCCGACTGGTCCACCGGGCCGGTCCAACCTCCACCGGCCAGCGTCCGCGCCACGTCGTGCGGGAAGCGGCCCGGCTCCGGCACCCGCTCCGACCCGTGCCGCCACTCCGTGATGAAGGCCAGGTCCGACCAGGGCAGTACGGCGAAGTCGACCAGTACCGCGATGCACGTCTCGCAGGGGCGGATCTCCGTGCCACCGAGAGGATCGCCCTGGTCCCGTACGAGAAATGCTTGAAAGCGCGAGCGAAGCAGCCAGGCCCGAGCCTCGTCGAGGGTGATCTCCGGACCGCGGGAGTGCAGCGCGTCGGAGAGCGCGACCAGCTCCGCGTGCCGTTCGGCGCCCCGCACCCGGCCCGCCGGATCGGTCTCGTCCAGACGCCGGCGCACCAGCGGATGGTGGTTGATCTCCTGATCGCCCTTGACGCCCTGCGCACGGAAGAGCCGATCACCGGCGGTCAGATGCGCCACCGTGGTCGGCACCGGCGAACGGCGGGTCAGCCGCAGGAGTGAGACGGCCGGGTCGACCGTGCCCGGCGGCAGGGGCCGGCGCTCGCGGTAGATCGCCGCGATCTCCTCGGTCGGCACGCTCGGCCAGGTCGAGAGCACCCCGGTCTCACGGTCGATCACCGTGCGCGAGCCGTCGCCCGGCACCGGCAGCACGGTCGACGGTGGCCGCGTCCAGATGACGTACCCGAGGTCGAACTCCGCGATCTCCGGGTCGCCGTCCTGTCCGCGCGCCCAGCGCGCGGCGATCTCTTCCGCCTCGGCTCGTGTGATCGCCATTTCTGTCCCCTCTTGAACCCCTTGGGTCACGGCGACGTTCGCAGATTGAAGCTAACCGACCACGCAAAGTGTTCGAAGGGTGGCGACGATGGCGACGACCGCGAACCGCGACGCGAACCGGGATCTCCGTAACCGGCTCGAAGAGATCCACGGACGGTACGCGCGGCTGCGCTCCGATCTGGACGCCCTCCAGCACCGGCTCGACTCCCTGCGGGTCACCGCCGCTTCGCCCGACGGCCTGGTCCGCGTGACGGTCGGCCCCCGCGGCGAGCTCGTCGATCTCCGGCTGACCCGGCGGGCCACCCGGAACATGGACAACGAATACGTATCGCGGACGATCCTGACAACTGTCCAAAGTGCCGCCGAGAAGGCCCGCCACCAGGTGAAAAGCCTGATGGCCGACTACCTGCCGGCCGGCTCGGGGTCGCTGCGCTACCTGGACGACAACGATCTCGGCTCGCTGCTCGGCCGCTCCGACGAGATCGTCCAGGACGTGGCCGGCCGCCATGAATGACCAGTGGCTCCGGCTCGACGCCGACGACACCCTCGAGGGCTCGCGGTCGCTGACGGCGGCCGGCGAGGACCTGACCGCCCGCCGCAACCACGCCGGCGCCGAGATCGCCGCCGCGACCGCGGCCTCGCCGTGGGGCCGTGACGAGTACGGCCAGTCCTTCGAGCGCCAGTACCACCCCGTCGAGCAGCAGGTCCTCGACGCCTGGCGGCTGATCGCGGCCCATATGACCGGTCTCGGCGAGGCGGTCGCCACATCGGTTCGCGACAACCTCACGGCCGACGCCGGCGCGGCCGGGCGACTCCACCTCCACCGGAGCCGATCATGAGCTTCCTTCCCAGCCCCGTGCCCCATCCGCTCGAGTTCAGCCCGTTCGACGTGCCCGGCTGGGCCTACACGGCGCTGGAGTGGGTGGTCGGCTTCGACTGGCCGGACGGCAACGAGGTCTCCACGTGGGACGTCGCGGACCGCTGGTATGCCCTGGCCACGGCGTTGGTCGAGCCGAACGACGCGGCGTTCGGCGCGGTCTCGCGGATCCTGTCCGGCTACGAGGGCGCCGGCGCCGACAGTTTCGAGGAGGCCTGGCAGCGGCTGGCGGGCGACGAGAGCGCGCCGCTGAACGCGCTGCTCCAGGCGTCACATCAGCTCGGCGGCCTGGTCGAGGGCGCCGGCCGCGACATCGAGGCGGCGAAGCTCGAAGCCTGGATCGAGATCGGCATCTTCCTGACCGAGCTCATCGCCATGGGCATCACGGTGGTCCTCACGCTGGGCGCCGCGTCACCGGCGGCGGGTGGCCTGATCATGGCGACCCGCCTGGCCATCCAGCAGATCTTCCGCAAGCTCGTCGAACAGCTCGGCGCGAAGGCGCTGAAGCAGACGGCCACGCACGCCATCAAGCAGCTGGGCACGAAGGAGGGCCTGCGCAAACTCGGTCACGAGGCGCTCGACGAGGGTTTCGACGAGGCCCGTGAGGAGCTGGCGACCAACGGCGGCATCCAGGCCTATCAGCAGTCGACGGGCCGCTCCGACGGCTTCGACCTGAACGACCTGCGCACCTCGGCCGTGGCCGGTTTCGCCGGCGGGGCGGCTTCGAGCGGCGCCGGAATCGGCGCACACGGCCACGGCGGTCTGGCCCGTGGCGCCGGCGGCGAGGTCCTGGCCGAGTTCGGCGCCGCCGCGGCCTTCGGCGACCTGCCCGATGCGGGCAATCTCGCGAAATCCGCGACTTCGGGCGCGGCCGGCTCGGCGATGCATTCCCTGCCGTCCAACTTCGACTTCTTTGTGGGTACGCCCTTGAGCGCCCCCGAAGCGAGTACCGGCGCCTTCTCCTCACCCGTGGACCTGTCCTCGCTCGTTCCGTTCTCCGCGCCGTCGCTTACGGACCCTTCGTCACCGGCCTCGTCTTCCGCTCCGTCGCCCACTGCCCCTGCGGATCTTTCGTCGCCAGCCTCGTCACCCGCTTCTTCGCCCGATTCGTCGCCCGATTTGTCGCCCGCCTCTTCGCCTGCCTCATCGCCCGCTTTGTCGCCCGCCTCTTCGCCTGCCTCATCGCCCGCTTTGTCGCCCGTCGCCGATTCGATCGCCGGCCAGGCCGAGCCGGACGTGACCGCAGCCGATCGCTCCACGGCTCCCTCACCGACACCTGCCGTGGCGTCATCCACCGTCGACATCTCGGCCACCCCTGCCCCTACGGCCTTCGACTCTTCGCCCGGTCCGGCCTCCGGCGCCGACCCCGCTTCTTCCTCGACCGCTTCCTCAGACCCGGCTGTCGATCGTCGCGCGACCCCCGTCACCGCCGAGGCCGCCGCCCTCTCGTCACCTTCTCCGGCCGCCACGACGGTCACCCCCGCCTCGAGTCCCTCGACTCCCACGGCCACCGCGGGCATGGCTCCCTGGGTGCCGGCCATGCCCCGCCACTCCGGTCCGGTTGCCACCGGCACCTCCGACGACCCGAACCGTCTGCCTCCCGGAACCACCTGGCGTGCTCCGCTGTCCGATCTGGACCGCATCGCCGACGCCCTGGGCCCGCGCCCCGCCTCGTCCCGGCGGCGCCCGCCTCTACCGCTGGACCGGACCCCGACCACCCACCGGCATCTGAGCAGTTCGGAGGCCTCGCTCCTCGATCAGGCACTCGCGCCGCGGGCACCGTCCAGAACCCGTACGACCGAACCTTCGCCTTTGTCCGATCGCCCCCGTAACCGGCCGCACTCGAACGACCCGCTGGACGCTCGCCCGTACGTCAGCCGCATTCCCAGCCCACGCCGCCCGGCCCCGGTCGTCGCGGCGCCCCTGCCGAACAACCTGAGCAGCGCACCTCGCCGGCCGCTCCCGCCGCCGGACCCGGCCCGCGCCGAGGCCGCCTACTTCGGCTTCGCCGATCACGCCCGCCGAACCCACGAGCTGAACCGGCGGGAGGAGTACGTCAGCTACCTGAACCAGATCGCCGACGACAACCGCACCAAAATCGCCGACCTGGGTCACCTGGCCGGCGAGGCCGACCGTGCCGGCTACACCCTCCGGGCCCGGGACTACCGCCACCAGGCGTCCGAGCTCAGCGAGGTCATCACCGAGATCGAGACCCAGGCCGAGCAGATCCGCACCGGCGCGCTGGCCCCCGAAACCGTGGAGGTGGACCCGCCGGCCTGGGCCCGCATCAACCACGACGTAGGCGACCTGGCCCCCAGCGGCGTCAAGACCGACGACAGTTCCGCCTTGACCGGCACGGCCGGCCCGTCCCCCATCGACGCCACCCGCCACTACAACTCGGTCGGCGGCCTGCGCCCACCTTTGGCCATCCACCAGGTGGATCTGGAGAACGCGGTCCCCCGCGACACCACCGGCCGCCCCACCCGCCTACCAGACCCCCGGACCGGCCACTGGTTCCGCCTGGCCAACGACGGCGGACCCGCCGCCGACCCCACCCGAGGCCTCAACTGCGTAGACGGCGTCCTATCCCTGTTCGACACGTACATCCACGGCCGCCCTCGAGTGGCAGCCCCGCGAACCTTCGACACCTACGCCCACGGCGACCCCACCCGCCCGTTGGGCGGCGAGCTGGCCGGCGTAGACCGAATCCGCCAGGCCACAGGCGGCGACTTCCAGTCGTTGTGCCCCCACTTGGGCAGCGTTCCCGCCCCCGAGGCCAAGCAGGCGATGGACGTGGCCTTCACCAACTTGACCAACCACTTGCTGAACACAGGCCATGGCGCTTACGCCTTCATCATCACCGACCTGGAAGCAGGCGGCTGCCACTCATGGTCAGCCATCAACCACAACGGCACGGTCCTCTTCCTCGACCCTCAGATCGGAAAGCTCTCAGAGAGCCACTCCTTCTACCAGCACAGCGGCACCCCTGCCCCAACCAACATCACTTCAATGGACGCCTTGGTGGTAAACGCCAACGGCACCCCGTCCCCGCTCCCACACCATGGCCCCGGCCAGTGGTCCACTACCCCACCCACCGGCACCGACGGTCAGCCCGGGGACATGCCGTTCGAGTCGCCGGAGGCGGCGTCGGAGCGCTTGGCTTTCGCGTCTTTGCCGCCTGCTGAACAGGCAATACTGAAAGACTCGTACGCCCAGTCCCTAGCCACCGCCGACCGTGTTCTGGTTGACATCCGCGATGTCGTCGCCTCGCTGACCCCCATGTCGGAGACCGATCGCCCGCGCGTTGTCGACGAGGAGCATCGGGCCAAGACTGTGAACTCCCTGGCTAGAGCTTTCCTCCAGACCGCGCCTCTCGACGGAGCCACTTTGGACGACTTCATCGCGCAGCAGAAGGATCTGGTGCGCTTCTCGGTCGAGGTCCCACTTCCCAGCTACGGCCGCACCGTCGCTCGAATTCTGGAATCCATGAGGTCTGCCGGCTACTCGATCAAGAAGATCTTGAGCTTCTGGAGCGACGGTCTCACCCGGCACAACGGTCTCAACGTCTCACTGGTCGATCCGCATGGGCAGCTCTTCGAGCTCCAATTCCCGACGCCGCTCTCGAGGACAGCGGGCAAGGCCACGCACAACCTCTACGCCCGCGTGCGAAGTCGTCAGTTCAGCCCGGAAGATCGCGTCGAGGCCCTTCTGGAAATTCTGGTGCTCAATCGCGATCGCCGTCTGCCCCAAAGCCAGCCATCAGATCTTGGAGATTTGGAGCAGGTCGTACCGGTCGTCCACAAGAACACGGACCTCGTCAGCTGGATACGAACGAACCAAGAGGTATGGCACGCTTTCCTCAGGGCGCTGGAAACGACTGGCAGCTCACTGGACCAGGTCTTGGCTCGGCACGGCCTCCGATACAGCGACGTGATGCTTCCACCTGATCAGGCGGGGACGGTTTACCCATGACGGATGCCCCGTTCCACTACATGGCGGTATTTAAGCCGGATATGTCGGGAACGCCAACAAGCGTTATAGCTCACCAACCGCTGCCCGGGAAGCCGCTTCGTGCCGTCCTTTGGAGCTGGCTGCACAAAGCTTGGGTGTCTGCCCCTGGAACGGCTGCCGGCGTGATGTACGACGACCGGAACTTCGATCGTCTACGGGAGATCGATCGAGCATCCGCCGAGCTCATATCGCGCGAGGCACTGCACGTTGAGCTGCCGTCGGAAGCTGATCTCAATGCTCTCGCCGATGAAGGGGACCGCATGGGCTGGGAATACGGTCCTCCTCGGTCGTGAGTCGACCTAGACGATTGCCATGTCTACGAAGCGGGACAAGTGGAGCTGGGCGGCCACTGTCACTGTGTCGGTGGGGCCGTTTCGGTGTTTGGCGACGATGAAGTCGGCCTCGCCTGCTCGAGGGGACTCCTTGTCGTAGTAGTCGTCTCGGTGCAGCAGGATCACGACGTCGGCGTCCTGCTCGATGGAGCCGGACTCACGCAGGTCGGACAGCTGGGGGCGCTTGTCGGTGCGCTGCTCGGGGCCACGGTTCAGCTGGGACACGCCGATCACCGGGCACTCGATCTCCTTGGCCAGGAGCTTCAGGCCACGGGACAGCTCGGAGACCTCCTGCTGACGGCTCTCGGTCTTCTTCGGCGAGGACATCAGCTGGAGGTAGTCGATCACCAGGAGCTTGAGGTTGTGCCGCTGCTTGAGGCGGCGGGCCTTCGCCCTGATCTCCATGAGGTTCATGTTCGGGGTGTCGTCGACGAAGATCGGGGCCTCGCTGATCTCACCCATGCGCCGGGCGAGCTTGGCCCAGTCGTCGTCGGTGAGCTGGCCGGAGCGCAACACGTGCAGCGGCACGCGTGCCTCGGCCGACAAGAGCCGCATGACCATTTCGATCTTGCTCATTTCGAGTGAGAAGATCGCACTCGCGCAGTTGCTGCGAATAGCGGCATTACGGGCGAAGTCCATGCTCGCCGTGGACTTACCGAGGCCGGGTCGCCCGGCCACGATGATCAGCTGGCCGGGGTGCAGGCCGTTGAGGAGCCGGTCGAGGTCGGAGAAGCCGGTCGGGATGCCGGCCATGCCGCCGCCGGCCGCGCCGATCGCCTCGATCTCGTCGACCGTGGGCTGCAGCATGTCGCCGATGGAGGCGAAATCCTCGCTGACGCGTTTCTCGGTGACGTCGTAGATCGCCTGCTGGGCCAGGTCGACGATGTCGTCGACGTCGCGGCCGCCGTTGCCGTTGGCGCCGTAGCCGAGCTGGACGATCTTGGTGCCGGCGTTGACCAGGCGGCGCAGGATGGCGCGCTCGCCGACGATGCGGGCATAGTACGACGCGTTGGCCGCGGTCGGCACGCTCTCGATCAGGGTGTGCAGGTAGGGCACGCCACCGATGCGCTGAAGGTCACCCGAGTCGGCGAGCGCCGCGGCCACGGTCAGCGCGTCGGCCGGCTCGCCACGCCCGTACAGATCGAGAATGACGTCGTAGATCGTGCTGTGCACGGGCCGGTAGAAGTCGTGGGTCTTGAGGATCTCGACCACGTCGGCGATCGCGTCCTTGGACAGCAGCATGCCGCCCAGGACGCCCTGCTCGGCGGCCACATCCTGCGGTGGCGCCTTGTCGAGCCCGCCGGACGGGCCGTTGCTCGGCGGACCACCGGGGCCCGAGGGTCCCGAGCCTGATCCGGGCTGCTTGCCCGGAGGGCGTGCCTCCGGTCGCGCGTCGTCGGTGATCGACACCCGGGCCTCCTCCGCTGGCCGTTCGTGAACACACCCTGATCAAACCGCCGGGGTATGACACTTTCGGCTGAACTCCCCACCTTGATCAGGAACAACTTCCTGATCAAGCCCGCGCAAGCGGCTGGACCACTGTACGAACCCGGCCGCCACCTGCCCAACTGCATCGGTGGACGAGTCTTGGGACAACCTGTGGACATCTCACCTGAGCCTGTGGATATCCCTGTGGACAGCTGTGGACAACTCGTCGCCGGCGTGCCGAACCGGCCTTGTCCAGCAGGCATTTCGCCGTCCCCAACTGTGGAGAGCAGAAAAACACCTGCACAGCTGCGAAAAGATGCCTCGCGTGAGCAAGCCGTCGCCCGGAGGCGTTGCGGTTCGCTCTTTGGCACGGCACGCTTTTCGGGTGGACCAACGGGAGTGGGACTACGGCGCCCGCATGTCGCGCGATCGGCGCGGTGCGGACTCGTGGGCCACTCGAAGTCCGGATTCTCCGGATTTGGCAGAGCCTGAGGGCAAATGGTCGTCCCTCACGGACACCGGCAGCATGCAGCCCAGCGCCGAGGCCCTCGACTGGCAGCGCCGCGCCGACGCGTGGGCGCAACAGGCCGAGTCCGACGACAGCCAGGCCGTCGAACCGGCCAACCGCTGGTCCGATGTCGCCTCCACGGGCCGGACCACCTTCCCGGCCGACGGCGTGGGCTGGCGCACCGAGACGGCCGAGTGGCGCGCGACCGGCGCCCGCTGGAAGCAGACCACCGAGTGGCGGTCCACCACGGGCTCACACGGCTGGCGCTCGACGACCGAGGCCTGGCAGACCGGCGGCCGCAGCGACTACCCGGCCTCGACCGAGACCCCGACGTCGCAACCGGCCATCTCCAGCACCGCCTGGTCGAGCGGCTCCGACGAGTCGAGCTCCGACACCACCCGCCCGGCCTGGCAGCAGTTCACCGAGCCCGACCGGCAGGACCCGCCGAGCTGGCGCGATTCGAGCACCTGGCAGCAGCCCTCACCCCGTACGCCCGCCGAAAGCTCTCCGTCCTGGCAGCAGCTGGTCGATCCCGCCCAGCCGTCGCGGCCCGCCTGGCAGCGCGACGCCATCGAGGGCACGTGGAACGACACCGGGACCAGCACCGACGCGACCTGGTTGCGCTCCGGCGACTCCCGGGACGACGGCCGCCACCTGGTGCGTGAGGACGACCGGGCGGCCTGGCGGCGCGGCGCTCAGCAGACCCCGGGCCCGGTCGGCCGCCGTCGCGCCCCCGAGCCAGGACCTTCCGGCGGTTCGGGCTGGTCGACGGGCCGTTCCGAGGGCGAGTCCTGGGACAGCGACGATTGGGCCGGGCACACCGACACCGGCAACATTCAGTTGTACGGAGACCCCGGCACGTCCACGACCTCATCGTGGCGCTCGACACCTCACGAAAGTGAGCCGGGCTACCGCATTCCACCAGCGACGCCGTACGAGTCCTCGAGCCCCTCGCGGTACGACGAAGCCTCCGGCACTCCGCCCCGCGGCTACGCGCCGGAGAATCCCGCTCCCCGCAGCCGCCGCGAGCGTGGCCCGCGATACGCCGACGAGGACACGCCCGGCCGCGGCGCGTCCGCGCCCACCTCCGGCCTGATCGGCGGGGCCACGAGTTATCCACAGGAGACCCGGCCGTCGCAGGATCCCTGGACCCCGCAGGAGAGCCGCGCCGCCCGCCGGGCCCGGGCCGCCCAGCCGATCGACCGCGAGCGCGACGAGACGGCCACGTTCGGCGCGGCCCCCATGGCGTATCCCGACCAGGCCCGCCCCGACCAGGCTTACCCGGGTCAGGCGCGCGCCGATCAGCCGTACGCCGTCCCGGCACGTCCCGATCAGGCCTACTTGGGTCAGGCGCGTCCGGATGAGCCGTACGCGGACCGGGCACGCCCGGACCAGGGCTACGCGGACCAGGCGCAGGGTTACGCGGGCCGAACGCGGCCCGACGAGGGGTACGCGGACCGAACGCGGCCCGACGAGGGCTACGCCGACCGGGAACGGCCCAACGAGGGGTACGCCGCGGACCGGGGGCGGCCCGATAGCGGCTACCAGAGCCAGACCGGTGCGCCCCAGGGCGGCATGGCCACGCCCGGCCTGCCTCCCCAGGACGACCCGCGCCGAGGGCAGCCACGCCGTGGCGGGCCGCGGCAGGGCTCGTCTAAGGCGAAGGCCCGGTACAAGGCGGGCGCCGACGACTGGCGTGAGCAGACCGCCTCGTGGGAGGCCGAGCCCGACACCAGCAGCTGGACCCGCGACCCCGACACCGGCCAGTGGAGCCGCTCCGAGGACGACCCCCGCATCCTGGCGTGGCGCCGCGAGGCCGCCCGCCGCGAGGCCATGGGCGAAGGCCCGCGCGCCCTCACCGCCGGCCCGGCCGAGGAGACTCCGGAGCCGCCCGCGCCTGAGCAGCCGGCGAGCCGACAGGCTCCCGAGCCGCCCGCCCGGCGTACGCCTCCGGCCCTTCCGCCCGCACCGGCCCCACGCAGCGGCACACCGTACGGCGGCTTCGGCGCGGCCCCCACCAGCGCCGTTCCCGGCCGAGGGGCCTACCCCGACGAGCCCCGGCGTCCTTATGAGGACACGCCGCGCGGCGGCTACCCGAACCAGCCCGCGCTCGGTAGCCGCAGCTACCCGGAGGAGCCGCCGCCCGGCGGCCGCCCCTACGACGACCCGTCCTCCGCGCCCCGCAGCAGCACGCCGTACGGCGGCGGCTATCCCGACGGCCCTTCTTCCGCGCCCCGCAGCAGCACCCCCTACAGCGCGGCCCCGGATCGCGGCGGCTATCCCGACAGTCCTTCCCGCAGCACCCCCTACGGCGGCGCGCCCTCCGATCGTGGTGGATACCCCGACGGCCCTTCTTCCGCGCCCCGCAGCGGCACGCCCTACGGCAGCGGTCCGTACGGAGGCGGCTCCACCCCCAGCTACGGCGCGTCCCCCGCCGGCGGCTACCCCGAGCGCTACTCGAGCGCCAACCCGGCCAGCGGCACCCCGCGCTACTCCAGCGCCGCCCCCGCCAGCGGCCTCCCCGCCGACTCCCAGCGCAGCCTCCCCCCGGCCCCGCCCCGGTACGACTCCGGCCTCACGGACGCACCGCGCTACCCGGACGCCGCCCCCATCGCGGATTCGCCTCGCTATCCAGGCGGCCTCTCCGAGGACGCACCCCGCTACCCAGCCGGCGGCCCGCTCTATCCGGAAGGCGGCTCTTCCAGCTCGCCGCGCTATTCCACACCCGCCCCCGGCGGCCCGGCCACCGATCGGCCTCGCTACTCCCCGTCGGCCCCGGCCAGCGGCTTCCCGGCCAACACCTCGCGCGTCGACAACCTCGGCGGACAGACCACGCGCTTCCCCGCGACCGATCCGGCCGACCCGCCTCGCTACTCCGCGTCAGCCC
Source organism: Actinoplanes sp. NPDC000266 (assembly GCF_042899005.1). Classification (NCBI taxonomy): domain Bacteria; kingdom Bacillati; phylum Actinomycetota; class Actinomycetes; order Micromonosporales; family Micromonosporaceae; genus Actinoplanes; species Actinoplanes sp. NPDC000266. The sequence goes on along the minus strand of NZ_JBIAZI010000009.1, from coordinate 25,965 downwards.
CGGCAAGCAGCCCCCCGCGCTACTCCGCGTCGGCCCCGGCGAGCAGCCCTCCGCGCTATTCCAGCGCCGCCCCGGCCAGCGGCCTCCCGGCCATCGCCCCGCGCTACTCCAGCGCCGCCCCCGCCAGCGGCCTGCCCGCCGATACCGCCGGGGCCCCGCAGTACGGCACCGGCCGGCGCCGGGCCGACGATCAGGATTCACCCACGCGCCGTGGCTTGCTCGACCCCACGGCGTACGCCCAGGAACCGCTGAGTCCCGACGCCTGGCGCCGCGACTCCCCGCCCCGTCCGGGGCAGGGGGACGCGCCCTGGTCTCCCGGCGGCACCACCGAAAGCAGGCAGCGCCCCGAGCCCGGCGCTTGGCAGATCGCCGAGCGCGAGGAGCGAGCCCGGGGCAGCGCGTCCTACCGCGAGGGCGGCGGTAACGACTGGCGGCGAGATCTCGCCGATCAGAGTGATCTCGCCGAGGGGGAGTCCCGGCGGTACGGCACCTCGGATTACGTGCCCTTTCGGTCGAGCGGCTCAGCCGCCGTCGAGGGAACATCGAACTTATCCATGACGTCCACGTCGCTGATCTCGCCGGTTCCGCGGGAGCAGCGCGAGGCCGTCGCGGCCGGGGGATTCCAAGGCTCGTACGAGCGGCGCCCGGTCACCGGTAGCTACCCCACGATCCGCAAGAACGACCTTCTCGACCCGGACGACGAGGAGGAGGCCGAGGAGTCGGGCGGCCCGCTGGCCGCGGTCGGTTACACGCTCGTCTGGTACGGCGTGCCCGTCGTTCTGTTCGTCCTCTACATGGTCGTCTCCGGTGGCGGCACGCAGACGCACGCGCTCGACACGCTCTCCAAGGCCGCGCCCCAGTTCGGCATCTCCCTGGTGCTGAGCGTCCTCGTGGCCGTCGGCCTGCGCTTCATCAGCCATTCCTGGAAGGCGATCAGCGTGGGCCTGGCCGCCGCGGTCGTCGGCGGCGGCCTCGCCACCGTGCTGGCCTCCGCCATCACCGGCAACAGCCTCAGCTAGAGACAGCAGAACGGCGCGCCGGGACGAATCCCAGCGCGCCGTTCTGAAAAGCAGCCTTACTTGGCGGCCACCACGTTCACGGGGAACGTCGCGGTCACCTCGGGGTGAAGCTTGACCTGCACGTTGTACGAGCCCGTGGTCTTGATGTGACTCGGGAGCTCGAGACGGCGACGGTCGAGCGACGGACCGCCGGCGGCCTTGACGGCCTCGACGATCTCGGCCGGGGTGATCGAGCCGAACAGGCGGCCACCGTTGCCGGAGCGCGCGGTCAGCGAGACCTTGAGGCCGGCCAGCTGGGCCTTGACCTCGTTGGCCTGGCCGAGGTCACGGATCTCGCGGGCCTCGCGGGCCCGCTTGATGACCACGACCTGCTTCTCGGCGCCCTTGGTCCACTGGATCGCGAAGCCCTGCGGCAGGAGGTAGTTACGGCCGTAGCCGTTCTTGACCTCGACGATGTCGCCGGGCGTGCCGAGACCCGATACTTCCTGGGTGAGGATGATCTTCATATCGGTGATCCTCCTCAGCGCGCCGTCGCCGTGTACGGCAGAAGCGCCATCTCACGGGCGTTCTTGACCGCGCGGGCGATCTGCCGCTGCTGCTGCGAGGTCACCCCGGTGACGCGGCGGGCACGGATCTTGCCCCGGTCGGAGATGAACTTCCGCAGAAGCGCGGTGTCCTTGTAGTCGATGTAGGTGATCCCGTCCTTGTCGAGCGGGTTCACCTTCTTCTTCGGCTTGCGAAGCGCCGCAGCCTTAGCCATTGCTCTTACTCCTGAACTCGGTAAGCCCTTGAAAGGAAAGGGCTAGAAGGGAGGCTCGTCGTCGAACGAGGAGTTGCCGCCGCCCCCACCGGAACGGTTGCCGGAGGCCGGAGCGGCCGTAGCCCACGGGTCGTCGAAGTTGTTGCCTCCGCCGCCACCGCTGGACTGCTGCCGGTTGCCACCACCGCCACCACCGGAGGCGCCGAAGCCGCCACCGGAGTTACCTCCGCCGGGGCCACCGCCGGAACGGTTCATGCGCTGCACCTTCGCCGTGGCATACCGCAGCGACGGGCCGATCTCGTCGACCTCGAGCTCGTAGACGGTGCGCTTCTCTCCCTCGCGGGTCTCGTACGACCGCTGGCGCAGCCGGCCCTGCACGATCACCCGTGAGCCGCGCTGAAGCGACTCGGCGACGTGCTCGGCGGCGTCACGCCAGATGTTGCACGCGAGGAACAGTGGCTCGCCGTCTTTCCACTCGCCCGACTGCCGGTCCAAGGTCCGCGGCGTGGACGCGATGCGGAACTTGGCAACCGCCGCACCCGACGGGGTGAAGCGCAGCTCGGGGTCGTCGGTCAGGTTGCCGACGACCGTGATGGTGGTTTCTCCTGCCATGATCTTCTCCTCGCCGCTTTGCTCGTTCGTAGGAGGTTCTCAGAACCCCCTGACAAAAACGAACTCAGCGGGTCTCGGGCCGGATGACCTTGGTGCGGAGGATGTTCTCGTTGAGCCGGAGCTGACGGTCCAGCTCGGCGACGGCCTCAGGCGTCGCCTGAAGGTCGACGACGGCGTAGATGCCCTCGGCCTTCTTGTTGATCTCGAACGAGAGCCGGCGACGGCCCCAGACGTCGAGCTTCTCCACCGAGCCACCCGCGGTCCTGATGACGTTCAGGTACTGATCGAGCGACGGTGCGACGGTGCGCTCCTCGAGCGAAGGGTCGAGGATCACCATGAGTTCGTAATGACGCAAGACGTTCTCACCTCCTGTGGGCTTGGCGGCCACGGTCTCTCCGTGGCAGGAGGTCTTGTGTCGATCACAGTAAAGCCGTGGGGAGTTGACCCACGGCCGCCTGCGAACCGAGCAAGCATACCCACCTCGCGCCCTCTACCAAAAAGAAGGACCCCGTCGGTGGACGGGGTCCTTCCTGGTGGAGCCGCGGGGCGCCCGATCCGCATTCGCTGGGTGGGACCTGGGGAGGAACGACCACACCGATGAGGTTGGACGCGGCCGCCCCGCGGAGCTTATGGCCGAAGCTTACGCCGTTATTGCCCGATTTGCACGTTGCGACACGATTGCCCGAATAGTCGCAGCGCCGACGCCGACCACACACACCGCGGCGATCAGGGCGAGCAGGCCGATCGGCCCTCCGTCGCGCATCGGCCTCATGGCCGCCACGGGTTCGGCCGCGGCGGCCTCCGTCGTGGGCACGCTGGGTGCCGCGTCGATCGGTTCCAGATCGATTTGCGGTACGCCGGGGAGCACGGCCCTTTCGTCCCCAGGCGGCATGCCCGCGAACGCCGGCGTGACGCTCCCGGGCGTACTCAATGGGGTCCTGCTCTTGATCTTTGTCTTGGGGGTGGCGGCCCCGCCGTGCGGCATCGTCTGAACAGCAGCGGTCGCGGCCTGGGCGACGGCCGAGGTCCGAAGAGTCGCGGGACGGCGCGTGTCCGGGCCGGACGCAGCGGATTTCACCCGGGAGGGTCGCTCGCCCGGCATGGCGGAACCGGACAGCGTCGAGCTGGACGGCTCGTCGGAGCCGGCCGGCGACATCGAGACCGGCTCGGGACCGGGCGACGACGGCGCCGGCTGCGGGTCAGGAAGCGCCGCGGGCGCCGAGGGCTGGGCCGTGACCAGCATCGGGACCGCCTCGTCACCGAGCGGGCAGTTGGGCTTGAGGGTCACCGCCGTGGTGCCCCGCCGGAAGATCACGTCGGTCGCCGAGTCATCCGGAAGCGTGCCCTTGGTGTCGCCGCCGAGCATCAGCTTCGCGGCGTAGCCGGTGCGGTTGACCACCCGGATCGTGCTCTGCGCGGGGACGGTCATCGACTCGACCTCGGGCTTCGACTGGCAGGAGATGCCGAGCATGCCGCCGCCGGCGAAGGTCACCTGACGGGCGCCCTCCGGGATCCTTTCGGCGTTCGCGGTGCCGTTGACCAGCATCGGAGCGCCGAAGATCAGGCCGCCCAGCGCGATCGCCGTCACCCGCTGTCGGAACTGCCGCGACATGCACCATCTCCCAGATTCGTCACCGGCCCGTGCCGGTCCGTGAACGTGATCAATGGAGGTAACGAGCCCCGCGGGAGCCCGGTGACGCGGACAGGAAGTTGTCGGACCCTCGTCGTAGTCTCGTTCCATGCGCATCGGAGCCCACGTCGATCCGACCGACCCCCTCGAGGCGGCACGCGAACGCGGCGCCGAGGCGGTGCAGTTCTTCCTCACCGACCCGCAGGGCTACAAAACGCCCAAACCGCGGGAGGACGCGGCCGTGCTGCGGGAGTCCGAGGTGGACATCTACGTCCACGCGCCGTACATCGTCAATGTCGCCTCGCCGAACAACCGCATCCGCATCCCCAGCCGCAAGCTGCTGATGGCGCACGCCAAGGCCGCGGCCGAGCTCGGGGCCAAGGGCCTGATCGTGCACGGCGGCCACGTGGGCAAGGACGCCGATCTGGCCGCCGGTTTCGACAATTGGCGCAAAGCTTTCGAATACGCCGAGTCCGACGGCGGCCTGCCGCTCCCGATTCTCATCGAGAACACGGCCGGCGGTGACAACGCGTGCGCTCGCCGCTTCGACGACCTGGCCCGCCTGTGGGACGCGGTCGGCTCCTTCGGCGCCGGGTTCTGCCTGGACACGTGCCATGCGTTCGCCGGCGGCGAAGATCTGGTCGGCATCGTCGACCGGGTCAAATCGATCACGGGACGTATCGACCTGATCCACGCCAACGATTCCAAGGGCGGATTCGACTCCGGCCAGGACCGCCACGACAACCTCGGCAATGGCAAGATCGACCCCGAGCTCATCGTGGCCGCGATCCGGGCCGCCGGGGCGCCGGCCGTCGTCGAGACGCCGGGCGGTTCCGAGGGCCAGACCGCGGACATCGCTCTCCTGAAGGAGCGAACGGGCCGCTGACGCGCCGGCAGCACGGGGAGGGTCATGACCAGCGAGAAGCCGAGGCAGTCCGCCTCGCCGCCGGCCGACACATTGCGTCCGGCGGTGCCGAAGCCCGCCATCCCGAGACAGCCCGGCCCCACCGAGGCCGACTCACCCACACCCACTCCAGCCCCACCAGCACCCGCCGCCACCCCAACGCCCTCGTCCGCGACTGCGCCGTCGGCCACGCCCGCGACTGCACCGTCGGCGCCCTCGGGTAAGCCCGCGACTGCACCGTCGGCGCCCGCGACTACGCCCTCGGCCACGTCCGCGACTGCGCCGTCGGCATCGCCCGCCTCTGCACCCCCACCCTCGGCCACGCCCGCGACTGCGCCGTCGGCATCGCCCGCCTCTGCACCCCCACCCACGTCCACGTCCGCGACTGCGCCGTCGGCATCGCCCGCGTCTGCGCCCTTACCCTCGGCCACATCCGCGACTGCACCCTCTCCTGCGGCTGCGCCGTCTGCGGCTGCGCCGTCTGCGGCTGCGCCGTCGCCGTCTGCGCCCACCGCCGCCCCCGCGACTGGGCCCACCTCAGCCGCCGCGCCCGCTTCCACCTCCGCCGCCGCGCCCGCCTCCACCCTCGCGCCCGGGGGCGATAAGCCTGCCGCGGACAAATCAACATCGGGCGAGACCAAGACGGCCTCGACTGCGCTGACCGCGACCAAGACGGATCAGAAGCCGGCTAAGGACCCAGCGGCCGACGCGGTCAAAGATCCACAAAAGACAGTCAAACCGGGCGAACCTCTTCCGACCGAGCGCCCGCCCGGCGTTCCGCCCGATCCGTGGACGGCCTTCGCCACCGCCGCCGAGCGGCCGCCCGGATGGTTCCGGCGCACGACGCGGGCCGGCCTGCGGTCGCTGATCCACGAGTACGCGCTGGTCATCTACGGCGGACTGCTCCTGGCCGTGGCCCTGACCTGGCCGACGCTGCGCTATCCGCTGCACACCCTGCCGCAGGACATCTGGGATCCCTCCCGGCAGGCCTGGCAGATCGCGTGGGGCGGCCACATTCTGCTGACCGATCCGGCGCGCCTCTGGCAGTCGAACGCCTTCTATCCCGAGCCGAACAGTTTCGCCTATGGCGACAGCCTGCTCGGCTACGCGCCGTTCGGCATGATCGGCGAGGGGCCGGTCGCCGCCGTTCTGCGCTACAACATCCTCTTCGTGCTGGCCCACGCGCTGCTGGCGATCGGCGGCTACGCCCTGGTCCGTCAGCTCGGCGCGGGCCGTACGGGTGCGGCCGTGGCCGCTGTCGCCTTCGCGTACGCGCCCTGGCGCCTCGCGCAGGAGGGCCACCTCGACATCATCTCGGCCGGCGCCATTCCGCTGGCCCTGGCGATGCTGGCCCGGGGACACGGCTGGTCGCTGCGGCGCGGCTTCCGGCCCCATCGACGCCACGCCGGATGGGCCGCGGCCGGCTGGCTCGTCGCGATCTGGCAGGTCAGTCTCGGCTTCTCGCTGGGCGTGCCGTTCCTCTACGTCCTCGGCCTGATCCTGCTGGTGCTGATCGTCGCCGTGCCGCTGCGCTGGTTCCGCCGGCCGGTCGACCGGCCGGTCCTCGGCTGGCGCCTTCTGCTCACCGACACGCTCGGCCCGCTCATCCTGGTCGGCGTCTCGGCGCTGATCGCCATCCCGTACTTCAAGGCGCCCGCCGGCGGGCCCGCCGGCACCGAGATCGCCTTCTACTCACCGCCGCTGCGCAGCCTTTTGATCGGCCCGGCCGAGTCCCGGATCTGGGGCGCGCCCCACGAGGTGCCCCGGTCGTCGCTGAGCTGGCCGGCCGAAATGGGCCTGCTGCCCGGCTTCGTGCTGTACGCCCTGGCCCTGGCCGGCCTGGCCTTTTCCATCTGGACGCTGCGCCAGCGCCTGCTGCTGCTGGCCGGGCTGGTCGTCACGATCATCCTGACGCTGGGCACCAACTTCTTCGACGGCCGCTGGACGTACCTTCCGCTCTTCGGCCATCTGCCGGCCTCCCTGGGCCTGCGCATCCCCGGCCGCCTCATGCTCTGGGCGACGCTGTTGCTGGCGATCCTGGCCGCCGGGGCCGTGGCCGAGTTCGTCCGCCGCGCCGAGCAGGTCGCCGAGCAGCGCATTCCGCCCTGGCCGGGCCCGTGGCTCCGTCTGGCCACGCTCCTGCCGTTGGCGCTGGTGCTGCTCGAAGGCTGGAACGCCACCGCCCATCCCATCGCGCCCACCCAGCCCCTGGCGATGCGCACGGTCACCGGCTCGATGCTGGTCCTGCCCACCAACGCCCTCACCGACCAGACGATCATGCTGTGGTCCACGAGCCGTTTCCAGCCGATCGCCAACGGCGCCGGGGGGTTCGCCGCGGGACGTCAGGCCGTGCTGCGCCGCAACGTCGAGGCCTTCCCCGACACCGAGACCGTCCAATACCTACGGTCCCTGAACATCGACAAGGTCCTCCTGCTGCGCTCCCAGGCCGCCGGCACTCCCTGGGAGCGCGCCGGCGACGTTCCCGTCGACGCCCTGGGCATCCGCCGCGAAGACCTGGACGACGCCGTCATCTTCTACCTGACCGACCCGTCGGCCGGCCCCAACCCGGCACAGCCCACCACCCCCGCCAACCCGTCGCTGCAGCCCACCATCCCGGCCGACCCGCTGCTGCAAAACTCGTCGGCCCCTTCGCTGCAGCAGTCCTTCCCCACCGCCTCCACGCCACCGCCGGCCCCGCTCACGCCGACAACCCCGGCGTCCTGACCGGCTACCCCTCCAGCCGGCCGAAGAGCGCCAGAAGACAACAGCGCGGCGGGGAGGGTGGGTGCGAGCCGAGCAGGGGACGCCACGTGGCGCTCGCGGCACGCAGCCATGGCGGGGTGAATGCGAGCCGAGCAGGGGACGCCACGTGGCGCTCGCGGCACGCAGCCATGGCGGGGTGAATGCGAGCTGAGCAGGGGACGCCACGTGGCGCCCGCGGCATGCAGGCGGTCGATAGGGTCCTGGCCGTGGAGATCGCTGCGGACGAGTTGCGGGCGCTGGTCGATGAGGCCATTGAGAACGATCCGACCGGGCCGACCGAGGTGGCCCAGGTGCGACCCGATCTGGTCGCGCCGTTTCATCTCGAGCTCGTCGACGGCGAAGTGTGGTGGGTCGCCGACCTCTACCGCGCCATGACCGAGGAGACCGCCACCGCGCTGGTCCGCCGCGTCGACGACGGCGACGAGCAGGCCGCCGCCCTGGCCCATGTGCTCGCCTCGGGCCGGACCGAGACGGCAGTGGCGGCCGTACGCCGTTGGGCCGCCGCCCCACCCGCCTGGGCCACCGGCTTGGCCCGGCCGATCGAGCACCTGGGCCACGTGGGCGGCTGGGAACTCACCACCACCGGCGACCTCCGCCTTCTGACCAGTGACGGCACCCGCGCTCTGGTTCCGGCTCCAGCGGCCGAGCGGCGGTCCTCCGTTTCCGGTGGGGCGCTTCCGGGGGTCTGCGGATGGTGCGGAATGGCGCTCTGGCGACTGCTCGACGTCGACCGGATCCTCGTCGCCACCTGCGTCCGGTGTGGGTCCTACGCGACCTACTTCACCGAGGCGGGGGAGTTCGCCCCGGTGAACGAGCGGCCCGGCTTTCTCGGGCGGGACGACGACGGCTGGGACCTGCCCGACGGGGCGCCCTTGATAGTCGGGGAGAACCGGCCGACGCCGTGGGCTGGCACCGCCTGGCATGCCGGCGGGTCGACGCTCGGCGGCTCTCCCGACTGGATTCAGGACGCGGAGTTTCCCGCATGTCCTCGGTGCTCGCGAACCATGCCGTACGTGGGCATGGTCAACGGCGGCGACCTCTGGACCGATTTCGGCGAAGGCTGTTTCTACCTCTTCCACGATCCGGCCTGCGGCCTGTCGGCCGCCGTCTACCAGCAGAGTTGAGCGTCAGACCTTCGCCGTCTCCAGCGGAGGCGACGACGGCGGAGACGACGGCGGCTGGTCGGCCGGTGCGGGGGAGCGGTCGAGCCGGAACGCCTTCCGCAACCGGCCGATCCACGGCGCGTCCGGGCCGTTGAGCGTGCCGCCGTCGGGATCGTCCGCGTAGTTCAGGCGTACGGCGTCCAGTTCCGGTTTCCAGATCTCGCGGACCACCAGGCCACACAGGACCGCCACCGTGATCAGCCGCAGGCTGGAGGCCAGCACGAATGTGCCCTCCGGGATCACCGGCTTTGTGCCGGCGCCGAGCAGCTCGGCGTAGAAGGCGGTGAAGTACGCGAACTCGGCCACCGTCCACGCGATGATCGCACCCCACTTCGGGCGGGCCAGCACGATCAGCGGGAGCAGCCAGAGGACGTACTGCTGGGACCAGACCTTGCTGGTCAGCAGGAACGCCGCCACGACCAGGAAGGCGAGCTGAGCCAGCCGGGGGCGGCGCGGGGCCAGCCAGGCCAGTACGGCTATGCCCGCGCAGCAGAGCGCGAACAAGGCGTACGACAAGTAATTGAGGGTTGGAACGTGGTTGCTCAGCCACTGGAACGGGCCTTGATCGCCGGGGGTGCCGGCGAACCACTTGCTGTCCAGATAGCGGCCGACGTACCAGAAGGTGCCCCAGTCGATCGGGCGTTCCTCGTTGAGCCGGAAGAATCTCAGCCAGCTTTCCCGGTACCACCAGAAGACCGGGAAGTTCACGACGGCCCAGGTGATGGCCGTGGTCGCCGCGGCCCAGCACCACGAACGCAGCGCTTTCGACCGCAACGCCAGCAGGAACAGTGGCCCGATGATGAACAGCGGCCACAGTTTCGCCGCCGCGCCCAGGCCCAGGAAGACGCCGGCCCAGGCTGGATGCTTCTTCGCCCAGAGGTAGAGGCCGACGGCGGCCAGGCCGATCGCGAGGAAGTCCCAGTTGACCGTCGCGGTGAAGAAGATGATCGGCGAGACCGCGAAGATCGCCGCGTCCCAGGGCCGGCGGCGGCGCAGGGCGAGGATCACCGCCGCCGTCACGACGGCCAGGGCGGAGAGCACGAACGCGTTCACGTTGTAGAACCAGGTGCCCTGGTTGATCTCGGGGTGCGATTCGCCGTACGCGTGCACAGGCAACCCGAGCGCACCCATCATGTAGCCGGTGACGACCGGGTACTCGACCTGGTGATCGACGTACGGAACCTTGCCCTCGTTGAGGCCCTCGGCGTAGTAGAGAGCGAGCACGTCGGTGTAGCAGAACCTCGTGTACTGCACGTTCTGCTGCCAGTCGCCGCTCTGGCACGGCGATTTCTGCACCCAGGAGAAGGCGAGCGTCAGGCACGTCAGGGCGAGGATGATGCGGGTCGCCGTCCAGAACCGCCCGGGCCGGTTGCCGGGCCGCACCGCGTGCGAGCCGAGCGGGCCGCCGATCGCCTGCGAGAGGCCGCGCACGAAGCCGTCCGATGTCGCCTGCGCGCTCGGCTGGTCGGTGCGGTCGGCGTCCTCGGGCCGTTGCGTGCTCATGTCATGGCATCATGCCGTACTCGGATGCGCGCTTCGGTCACGACCTACTGGCAATATCGCCCGAAACCACGGAAACGCGAAGCCGGCGCGCACCCTGTGCGGGTGCGCGCCGGCTGAGGCGTTCTACGGGACCTGGGCGCTAATCCTCGCCCTGGGTCGTCGGTAACGTCGTATTACCGCCGTTCTGGCCGTTGTTGCCGCCGTTGTTGTTCCCGCCGTTGTTGTTGCCGCCGTTGGTGTTCCCACCGTTGTTGTTGCCGCCGTTCTGCTGCGTGTTGTCACAGCCGAAGATGGCACCGAGCGGGCAGCCCTGGTTGGGGTCGGGCTGCTGGACCGGCGGCGGCGGGGGCTCCTGGCCGTTGGCGTACGGGCTTTCCGGGTTACCGGTCTCGACCCGCTTCGGGAAGTCCTCGTTCTCCCACTTCATCGCCTCGGCCGAGGCGTCGAGGAACTTCTTCCAGATCTTCGACGGGGTGCCCGCGCCGAACATGTCCTTCTTGCCGTCTTTGAGCTCGACCTTGTTGTTCTTGCCGCCGACCCAGACGGTGGCCGCCAGCTGTGGGATGCCGCCGACGAACCAGGTGTCACCGCTGCCGCCGTTGAACTCCCACGTACCACTCTTGGCGATCGACTCGCGGCCGCCCTTGAGGTCGCGCTCGTCGACGTCGACGATCTTCGCCATCACGGACTGGAGGTTCGACATCTGGGCCTCGTCGAAGACCCGCTTGCCCGCGGTCCGCTGGCCCTTGATGATCGTCACCTTGCCGGTGTCGGCGTCGACCTTGCGAACTTCCTTGATGAAGTGCGTGTCGTTGCGCACGCCGCCGTTGACGATCGTGGCGACGCCCTCGGCGTGCTCGAGCGGCGGAACACGGTACTGACCGAAGGCGACCTCGTTGTCGAAGTTCTTCTTCCAGGTGGCCGCGTTGGTCTTGGTCAGGTCGACGGCGTCGCCCTTGTCCGGGAACATGTGCTGCACGCCGGCGTCGACGGCGGCCTGGATGACCTTCTCACGGCCGATGCCTTCGGCGATCCAGTAGAACGGGAAGTTGTACGACTTGATCGTCGACGTCTCGAGATCGCAGTACTTGATCTTTCCGCCACAGACCTTGCCCGGGTCGGCGCCGGCGTTGTTGATCTCCTTGCCGTTCGGCCGCAGCTTCGTGCCGTCCCAGGTCGTCTTGAAGGAGATGTCCTCCTTCAGACCGGCGGCCAAGGTGTAGAGCTTGAACGTCGAGCCCGGCGACTGACCACCCGTGATCTTGAGGGTCTGTCCGTCCATGTAGCCGCCGTAGTCGAGACCGTTGGGGTCGTCGCCGGCGTAGTAGCCGAGCACGGCGCCCGTCTTCGGGTCGATACCGATCACCGAAGCCTGATACGTGGCGGGCTTCGCGTTCATCGGCGACGTCTCGCTCTTGCGCGAGCCGGCCTCCTCGGCCGCCTCCTGCACCTTGGGGTTGATCGTCGTGGTGACGGTCAGGCCACCCTTGTCGAACTCCTGCGGGCTGATGCCCATCTCGGCCAGCTCGGCCCGGACGTGGCGCATGACCACGCCGACCGGGCCGCTGGTGGCGCTGTTGCCGCCGGCCTTGGCGATCGGCTTGACCTTGGGGTACTTCCGGGCGTCGTACTCCGCTTGAGTGATCCACTTCATCTCAAGCATGTTCTTCATCGTGTACTCCCACCGGTCCTTGGCGGCGGTGGGGTTGTAGTTCGGGTCGTAGCCCTTGTGCCCGTTGCCGGGCTCCGGCTCGGGCTGCTTGATGATCGAGGCGAGCACGGCGGCCTCGGACGCCGTGATGGCGCCCTTCTGGCCCGCCTTGGTCTTGACCGACTTGCCGAAGTAGCCCTGCGCGGCGGCCTCGATGCCGTACCTGCCCTCACCCATGTAGATGTAGTTCAGGTACATGCCCATGATCTGGTCTTTGTTGTACTGGCTCTCCAGCTTGCGGGCGATCACGGCCTCGCGCAGCTTGCGGTTGATGCTGATCGCCTTGAGGTCGGCGGCATGCCTCGCGTACTGCTGGGTGATCGTCGAGGCGCCCTGCGTCGCGCCGCCGGTGAAGTTGTTCCACGCGGCACGGACGATGCCCTTCATGTCGATGCCGTGGTGGTTGTAGAAGTTCTTGTCCTCGGCGGCGGCCACCGCGTGCTCGACGACCTTGTTGATGTCGGCCTCGGGCACGACCGTGCGGTTCTGCTCGCCGAGCTTGGCGATCGTCTGGCCGGTCGAGTACTTGATGACGTTGGACTGGTCCTCGGTCACCGGCGGCGGCAGATCGACATCGTCGAAGAAGTACGTGCCACCCACGACGCCGGCGCCGAGCAGAATGACCATGACGGCGGCCGCGGCGGTGAGGATGTTGGTGCGGCGGCGGCGCTTGGCCGCCTTGGACTTGTCCTTGCCGCGACCGGAGCGTCCGCCGCCGATGGCGCCCTCGTCGCCGGGCGGGGTGGTGACCGGGCGGACCGCGGCGCGGGCCGAGGCGCCCGCCGCACCGACCCGGGCCGCACCGACCGAGGCGCGCCCCGGAGTGGCGCTGCCCACAGAAGCGCTGCCCACCGACGCACGCCCGGGCGGAGCCGAACCGACGGAGGCGCTGCCGGCCACCGACGCGCGGCCCGGGGCGGCCGAGCCGACCGAGGCGCTGCCGGCGACGGAGGCGCTGCCGGCGACGGAGGCGCTGCCGGCCACCGACGCGCGCCCTCCGGCGCCGCGACGGTACGCGTCCGGCGGCCGAGCCGACGCCGAGTACGAAGAGGACTGGTCGTCGTCAGGCGTGGAGCTCGCGGACCCGGGCACTCGGGCCCGGGCGCGCGAAGACTGCGGATCGCCGTACGAGTTCATTCGGTCACACCTCGGTCGCGGAGGCACATACAAAAGGAGCCCTGGAGGGGCCCCCTTTGTCCGTGCCACGAGCGGACGATATGGGCTGCGTACCGGCAGCCGCCCTGTCGGATGTCGTGAATGACCGAACATGGCGCTGGATGCGCGGTTCGGTCGGGGTCGTGCTCACGGTAGCCGGATCGAGCCACATCATCATCGGCCGTCCCAGCGGGGGAACGACGATCCTGGTTCGCGGTGGCGGCCCGCGGCGGCCGAGGCGGCTACGGCCTCGACCTGATCAAGCTCGTCGGCGGTGAGCGCGTCCCGGCCCAGGAGGTACTGCTGGGTCAGGTGATTCCACGCGCAGGACTGGCACACCTCTACGACGAAGACCTGGAACTCACGCAGCGTCATCGCCAGGACCGGCAGCTCGGTGAGCTTGCGGGCCTGGCCGGCGGACTGCTTGAGCTCATCACCGTAGATGTAGTGCACGAGGGTCAGGTTGTCTCGGCGGCAGATCGGGCAGCGGTCGTCGGTCGGCTCGCCATGGAATCGAGCAGCACTTTTCAGGTACGGCGAGGCATCGCACACCTCGAGCGTCCCAATCTTGCCGCTGTGCACGTCACGCAGCACTGCCCGCTTCTGTAGCGAGTAGTCCACCACCTGCCGCTGCGTGCGCATGGCGAAGAGAGTACGCGGTCCGAGGGGAAGCGGCGATATCCATCACGGAGCGTGGCGTGGCGGTGGCTCACTCGTGAACAGCTTGCACAGTTTTGCCGACGGATCTACGGTAGCGATGTATCGGGCCGATACATCGGGGCATGAGGGAGGGAGAGCCAATGCTGGAACTGGCGATTCTCGGCCTCCTCCAGGAGACCCCGATGCACGGATACGAGCTCCGCAAGGAGCTCGCCACCAAGCTGGGCACGATCCGCGCCGCGATCAGCTACGGCACGCTCTACCCGACGCTCAAGCGCCTGAAAACAGCCGGCTTCATCACGGAATCAGCATCCGATCCGTCGATGATCCCCCCGATGACCAGCAAACGGGGCCGCGTTGTTTACAAGATCACTGCGGACGGCAAGGAGCGCTTCGCCGACCTTCTCGCGCAGGCCGGCCCCGAGACGTACGACGACGCCGGTTTCGGTGTTCACTTCGCCTTCTTCTCGCGGACCGACCGCGCGACCCGGCTGCGGATCCTCGAGGGTCGCCGCCGCCGGATCGAGGAACGCCGGGAAGGCCTGCGCGACGTGCTCTCCCGCGCCGCCGGCCGGCTCGACGCCTACACCCTCGAACTGCAACGCCACGGACTCGACGCCTGCGAGCGCGAGGTCCGGTGGCTGGAGGAGCTCATCACCAACGAGCGCTCCGGCCGAGCCCCGGCGGCCTCCGCCGGGTCATTCGACATCCCCGCCGCTGAGCAGTCACCAGAGCCAGTGGGCGGGGACGCACCCCCAGAAAAACCGCGTCCGCATCAGGACCGGCCGTGATGAACAAGGAGGCAAACGCGATGGGCTCCGTCCGCGTCGCCATCGTCGGTGTAGGTAACTGCGCCTCGTCCCTCGTGCAGGGCGTGGAGTACTACAAGAACGCCGACCCCAACGACCGCGTTCCGGGTCTCATGCACGTGACCTTCGGCGACTACCACGTTTCCGACGTGGAGTTCGTCGCGGCGTTCGATGTGGACGCCAAGAAGGTCGGCATGGACCTCTCCGACGCGATCAACGCCAGTGAGAACAACACCATCAAGCTGACCGACGTGCCGCCGACCGGCGTCAGCGTCCTGCGTGGACCGACCTTCGACGGTCTGGGCACGTACTACCGCGAGATCATCGAGGAGTCCTCGGTCGAGGCCGTCGACGTCGTGCAGGCGCTGAAGGACGCGCAGGTCGACGTGGTCGTCTCCTACCTGCCGGTGGGCTCCGAGCAGGCCGACAAGTTCTACGCCCAGGCCGCGATCGACGCCGGCTGCGCCTTCGTCAACGCGCTGCCGGTCTTCATCGCCTCGAACCCCGAGTGGGCGCAGAAGTTCACCGACGCCGGCCTGCCGATCGTCGGCGACGACATCAAGAGCCAGGTCGGCGCCACCATCGTGCACCGCGCGCTGGCGAAGCTGTTCGAGGACCGCGGTGTCGAGCTGCTGCGCACGTACCAGCTCAACTTCGGCGGCAACATGGACTTCATGAACATGCTGGAGCGCAACCGCCTGGTCTCGAAGAAGATCTCGAAGACCCAGTCGGTGACCAGCCAGATCCCGCACGAGATGGTCAAGAGCGACGTGCACATCGGCCCGTCGGACCACGTGCCGTGGCTCGACGACCGCAAGTGGGCGTACATCCGCCTCGAGGGCCGTTCGTTCGGTGACACCCCGCTCAACGCCGAGCTCAAGCTCGAGGTGTGGGACTCCCCGAACTCGGCCGGCGTCATCATCGACGCCGTGCGCGCCGCGAAGATCGCCAAGGACCGCGGCATCGGCGGCCCGATCCTCTCGGCCTCGTCGTACTTCATGAAGTCCCCGCCGGTCCAGTACAACGACCACGACGCGAAGGAGGCCGTCGAGGCCTTCATCCGCGGCGACATCGAGCGCTGACCAGCACCACCAGCTAGTTGAACGGCCGGCCCGGCGACGGGCCGGCCGTTGCTGTTTCGGCCCGGGGATTCAGCGCCAGGCGCGCGACAGGGCGACCTTGGCCTCGAGCTCCAGGAGCTTGCGTTTGCGGTCTATGCCGCCGCCGAAGCCGACCATCTTGTTGCCGGCGCCGACCACGCGGTGGCACGGGACGATGACCGGGATCGGGTTGTGGTTGCAGGCCGTGCCGACGGCGCGGGCCGCTCCCGGGTCGCCCAGGGCGGTGGCGATCGCGCCGTAGGTGATCATCTCGCCGTAGGGGATGGCGGCGATCTCGGACCAGACCGCGCGCTCGAAGTCGGAGCCGCCGCGCAGGTCGAAGGGCACGGTGAAGTCGGTGAGCTCGCCGGCGAAATAGGCCTCGAGCTCGGACAGGGCCGGATGGTCGCCGGACGGGCCCGGCCGCGCCGCGAAGCGGACGTTGACGACCGTGTCGCCCTCGACCACGACGCCGAGCGGCCCGATCGGTGAGTCGATGACGTGCATGGGCCCATTCTGCGCCCGGGGTACGACAACTTGAGAAATCCATGCAAGCCTTTCCCGCCGCACGGCGTCATACACACCGGAGGTGACGTGTGCAGCAATCGCTGGAGGCGGAGTTCAACGCGTTCGTCGCGGAACGGGGGCAGGTGTTGCTCCGGATCGCGCACGCGCTGACGGGGGATCGCCGCACCGCGGAGGATCTGGTGCAGGGGGCGCTCGCGAAGGCGTACGCCCGCTGGCCCCGGATCCACGGTGATGCGGAGGCCTATGTGCGGCGGATCATCTACAACGACCGGGTCTCGGGGTGGCGCCGCGCCGGACACGGCCGGGAGGTGCCGATGGCCGACGTGCCGGACCGGCCGGGCGCCGAGCACGACGTGGCCGAGCGGCTGGCGCTGCGCGAGGCCCTGCTGAGCCTGCCCGCACGGCAGCGGGCCGTGCTGGTGTTGCGCTATCTCGAGGACCGCACGGTCGAGGAGACCGCCGAGGTGCTGGGCTGCCGGCCGGGGACGGTGGCCAGTCAGGCCTCCCGGGCGCTGGCCAAGTTGCGGGACAAGATCGGCACCACCACGTGGCGGATGGAGGCCTCGCGATGAACCTGGAGGAAGGCGTGCGCGCCACCGTGAACGATCTCGCCGCGAGCGCTCCGATGCCCGTGGACCTGGCCGGCGCGGCGCGGCGGAAGGGCCGCGGAATCCGCCGGCGCCGTCAGGCGGGTGCGGCGCTCGTGGTGATGGCGCTGGCCGTCACCCCGTACGTCGTCCTGAGAAAGCAGGAAGCGCAACCCGCGCCGGTCAGCCCGGCCCCCACCTCGTCCGCGGCCTCGGTTCGCCGGACCGCCGCGCCACAGAACTGGACGAAGGCTCCGCTGAAGCTGCCCGGCGGCGCCATCGTGACCGCGGTGACCAGGACCGACGTCGGACGGGACACACCCGCCGGCCGTACGCTGCCGACGGGCAACGTGGTTCTCGACCGGGCGACCGGGCAATACGTGGTGCTCAAGACCAACTACTACACGGTCTGGGGCGCGCCGAAGAAGAACCGCGGAGTCGTCAGCGACGGCGCCAGTGGCCTCGGCCTCATCCGGGCCGACGGCAGCGTCAAATGGGTGCAGATCGGCTACATGCTCGACCCGCAGTGGTCGCCGGACGGCACCCGCCTGCTCGCCTCGACGCTGAAGGGCTACACCGTGATCGACGCGGCCACCGGCCGCACGAGCAGGCAGTCCGTGCCCGACGCGATCGCGGTCTGCCCGGACAACTGCTTCTTCACCTGGCTGCCCGACGGCAAGAGCATCGCCATCGCCCGGCGGGACCTGACGGTCGCGCAGTCGGAGGAGGTGTCCGACACGGTCGGCGAGCTCGCGGTCTACGACGTCGCGACCGGCAAGCAGGTACGCACGATGCCCGTGCCGGGCGTGCCGGTCAGCGGCAACGCCTGGTCGCCGGACGGCCGCCGGGTCCTGCTGGAGGCGGCCGCTCTGGGCGGGGACGAGCGCCGGATCGCCGACACGGCGACCGGGAAGATCATCAAGAGCATCCCCGGCTCGAACGCGCGGTTCCTGCCGAACGGGCAGATCCTCGCCCTCACGGACAAGGTCGCCACCCTCTACGACCCGAACGGCACCGTCGTCGAGGTGATGACGCTTCCCCGCGACTTCCGCTACCGCACGGTCAGCGTGGGGACGCCCTAACCGGAAAGGTGCCCGTTGTCGCGGGCCCACTTGTAGAGCTCGGCCTCGGCCTCGTCCCGCGTCAGCGGCCCGTTGTCGAGGCGGAGCTCTTTGAGGTGGCGCCAGGCCTGGCCCACGATCGGGCCGGGCGGCACGCCGAGCAGCTCCATGATCGCGTTGCCGTCGAGGTCGGGACGGACCCGGGCCAGGTCCTCCTCGGCGGCGATCCGGGCGATCCGCTCCTCCAGCGCGTCGTAGTCGGCGGCCAGGTTGGCCGCCTTGCGCCGGTTGCGGGTGGTCACGTCGGAGCGGGTGAGCTTGTGCAGGCGCTCGAGCAGCGGACCGGCGTCGGTCACGTAGCGGCGCACGGCCGAATCGGTCCACTCGCCCCGGCCGTACCCGTAAAAGCGCAGGTGAAGGCCGACCAGCTCGACCACGTCGGAAATGACGTCCTTGGGGTACTTCATGGCTTTCATGCGCTGCTTGGTGAGGCGCGCGCCGACCACCTCGTGGTGGTGGAAGCTGACCCGGCCGTCGCGGCCGACCGCCTTCGTGGCCGGCTTGCCGACGTCGTGCATGAGCGCGGCCATCCGCAGCACGAAGTCGGGGCCCTCGTCGCCCTCGAGCCGCATCGCGTTCATGACGACGATCAGGGTGTGCTCGTAGACGTCCTTGTGCTGGGCGTGCTCGTCGATCTCCAGCTTCAGCCCGGAGATCTCGGGGATGAAACGGTCGGCCAGGCCGGTGTCGACGAGCAGCCGGAGGCCGGCGATCGGGTCGGCTCCGCACATGAGCTTGGTGAACTCGTCACGGATCCGTTCGGCGGTGATCCGGTCGAGATCAGCGCACATTTCCGACATGGCGGCGATGACCGGCTCGTCCACAGTGAACTGGAGCTTGGCCGCGAAACGCGCCGCCCGCAGCATCCGAAGTGGATCATCGCCGAAGGACTGCGACGGCGCGGCCGGCGTGCGGATCACCTTGGCCGCGAGATCGTCCAGGCCGCCGTACGGATCGGTGAACTCGTGTCCCGGCAGCGACACCGCCATGGCGTTGATCGTGAAGTCACGCCGTTCGAGATCGTCGAGCAGCGACGTGCCGTACTCGACGATCGGGTTGCGGGTGACCCCGTCGTACGCCTCGGCCCGGAAGGTCGTGATCTCGAGCCGCAGACCGTTCTTCTGGATGCCGATCGTGCCGAACTCGCGCCCGGTCTCCCAGATCGCGTCGGCCCAGCCCTGCACCACGGCCAGGGTCTGCTCGGGCCGCGCGTCGGTGCAGAAGTCGAGATCGTCACCGAGACGGCCGAGAAGGGCGTCCCGCACCGATCCGCCGACGAGATGCAGCTCGTGGCCGGCGGCGCCGAAGCGGCGCCCCAGCTCATCCGCGAGGGGGGACACACGGAGCAACTCGGCGACCGCGCTCTGCTGGGCGGAATTGAGAACAGACATGGGGTTACCAGGGTATCTGTCTTTAGTCCGGTGAAGGGCGGCGGGTGGGGCGGTCGGATGGCCGGCGTGGCAGTTGGCTGTGGCAGCGGGCAGGATAGGTCGGTGCCCGTTTCCGAGGCGCTCCGCCGCCTGGCCTTGGACCCCCGGTTCTGGACGGGCGAGAGCGCGACCACCGACGACGCCGACCAGCGCGAACTGCGCGTGACCCTGCCGGTCACCGGAGGTTACGCGCTCGTGCTCGACCTCGACCTCGCCACCGGCGAGCGCACCCTGGGCCTGCGCGGTCCCGCCTCCAGCGAGCCCGTCCAGCTCGGCTCGGCCCCGGCCGACGGACCCTTCCCGGCCGCGCTGCGCTGGCCCGAGCTGGAGCTCTGCGCCCGGGTCATCGCCTGGGAGGACCCCACGCTGCCCCATCCGGGCCTGGTGGTGGCCCTGCTGTCGCCCTTCGCCCCGGACGACGATCCCACGGCCGTCGCGACCCGCCAGGCCGCCTACCGCTCTCTCCAGCGGGAAGTGGCCCCGGCCGTGCCTCACGGCCCCGAGCAGACCCCTCTGCCGCTCTTCGCGAGCGACGACTGGTGGCCGTCCCCGCCGGCCGAGTCGCCCCAGGTCCTCGACGAGGCGACGATCGCCGCCATCACCGAGCCCGACTTCGCTTTCCGCGAGGTCCGCGGTGGGTCGCGCTTTCCGGCGGAGTCACTGGCCGATCTGGTACGCCGGTCAGGTGAGCACCTGCGGCTCGTGCCCCACCAGCAGTGGTACGACGGCACGTGGCAACTCGCCCGGGAAATTCTGGACACGGGTGACCTTCGGCGCATTCCGGCCCTGCTGGCTGCGCTGACCGAGGCCGGCTGCGATCATCCGACGGTCCTGGACGCGCTGAGCGAGCCGCTGGTGCCGGCCGAGGCGTGCTGGATGGTCGAGACGCTCGCCGGCGCCACGCCCGGCGCCCTGCTCGCTCGACAGCTTTAAGGTACGTACGTGTTGTACGACGGTCGGGAGAAACCGGTGAACAGCGGTCTGTACCGCAGCGCGCACGCGGCGCCGGACGGCGAGCCGGTACGCCCGGAGGACGGCGTCACGATCATCTCGGTCGAGGAGCAGCTGCCCGGCGCGGCCGCCACCGGCGGTGAGGCGCTGCCCAGCGACGACACGGGCAGCACCGCGTCGAACAGCGCCATGATGGCGATCGGCAGCTTCGTCAGCCGGATCATCGGCTTCGTCCGCAACGCGCTGATCGGCATCACCCTCGGCGCCGGCATCGGCGACGCCTTCACCAGCGCCCAGTTCCTCCCCGGCCAGATCTACGAGCTGCTGCTCGGCGGCATCCTCTCCAGCGTTCTCATCCCGCTGCTGGTGCGGCGCCGCAAGGCCGACCCGGACGGCGGCCTCGAGTTCACCCGCAAGCTGCTCACCTTCGCGATCGTGTCGCTCGGCATCGCCACCGCGCTCGTGGTGGTGGCGGCCCCGCTGATCACCGCGATCCAGTCCAGCAGCGACGAGTCCTACAACGATCTCGTCACCAACTTCGCGTACCTCATCCTGCCGATCATCTTCTTCACCGGTCTGTCCGGCCTGATCGCCGCGGTGCTGAACGTGCGTGGTCACTTCGCTGCGCCCACCTGGGCGCCGATCCTCAACAACATCGTCGTGATCGCCGCCTGCGGCGTGTTCATCGGCGTCTTCGGCACGGCCGAGGGCCTCAAGCCCGAGGACATGACGCCCGGGCGGATCGCCGTGATCGGCGGCGGCCTGCTGCTCGGCATGGTGGTCCAGGCCGCCGGTCTGCTCCCGGCGCTGCGCAAGGTCGGCTTCAGCTGGAAGTGGCGCTGGGATCCCCGGTCGCTGGGCCTGGGCGAGATCGGCCGGCTGGCCGGCTGGATGCTCTGCTACGTCGCGGCCAACCAGATCGCCGTCTTCGTGGTCGTCCGCATCCTCAACCGGGTCGCCGGCAAGGGCAGCGCCAGCGTGCTCGCCTTCAACAACGTCTTCCTGCTGCTCACCATGGCGCACGGCATCATCGGCGTCTCGGTGATGACCGCGCTGCTGCCCAAGATGAGCGCGGCCGCCGCCGACGGCCGGTACGCGGAGGTGAGCGCCGACCTGAGCCGGGCCATTCGCCTGGTGGTGACGGCGCTCGCGCCGATCGCGGTCATCTACGGCGTCCTGGGCGCCCCGATCTCGGTCACTCTCTTCCAGGGCGGCGCCTACGGGAACGACGACGCGCTGGCGACCGGAACGGTGCTCGTGGTGGCCGCGTTCGCGGTGCTCCCGTTCTCGATCAGCCAGCTCTGCACTTACACCTTCTATTCTCTGCAGGGCAACAAGACGGCCGCGCTGATCAACCTGCCCGTGGTGGCGGTGCGCATCGGCGCCTACCTCGTGCTGGCGGCGGTCCTCAGCAGCTCGCTCTCGGCGGCCGGCATGACCGCGGGCAACGGGATCTCGTACGCGGTCTCGGCCTTGATCTCGCTCGTCGTCCTGCGCCGCCGGATCGGCCGGCTCAACCTCGGCTCGCTGGCGGCCGGACTCATCAAGATCGTCGTTGCCGCCGCCATCGCCGCCGGCCTCGGCCTCCTCGTCGTGCACTTCCTGCCCGGCGCGGGCTCGCCCTCGGGCCGCGGCGAGTCGCTGATCCAGCTCGCGGTCGGCGGCGCGGTGATCCTGGTGGCCTATCTCGGTGCGGCAACGATGTTGCGCGTGGCCGAGGTCAATCAGGTCGTCGGCATGGTCCGCCGCAAGATCGGGCGCTGAGCCGGTGCGGTTCTGAGCTGCGGGTATTCCACCGAACGGCGCGGACGATCATCTACAAAGCCGGGCATTTCGCGCTGCCGCGCCGGGGGGACGACCTGCCGCGGCATGGCCCCGGGCGGGTATGGTCGGTGTCGGCGTGTGCTCTTCCGCACGCCGACGTTTAAGAAGCCGCCGTATTAAGAAGCTGCCGTGGAGCACTGAGGAGGACGGGTGACCCAGGTCGGCGAAGGCCATGAGACCGCGGCCGATGCGGACGGGCCGGTCATGACCTTTGGTGCCCCCGCTGCCGGAGAGGTCCTGGCCGAGCGCTACCGCCTCGAGGAACACGTCAACAACGACAGCGCCGGCCGTCAGGTCTGGCGCGGCATCGACGTCATCCTCCGGCGCCCGGTCGCGGTCGTGCTGCGCTACCCCGGCGGCGACTCCGCCTCCGAGATGTTGCAGGCCGCGGTGGACGCGAGCCGTGTAATACACCCCAACCTGGTCGGCGTCTACGACGCGATCGACGAGGGCGCCCGGTCCTACGTGGTCCGTGAGTGGGTCGACGGCGAGTCGCTGCGCGAGCTGGTCGCCTCCGACGGCCCGCTCGACCCGGGCCGTGCCACGACCATCGCCCACGCGATCGCCGACGCGCTGACCGCCGTGCACGCCACCGGCATGGTCCACGGCAACGTGCACCCCGGCACCGTGCTGATCGGCGACGACGGCCGGGTGGTCCTGGCCGACGCGCGCGCCGACTCGGCCGACGACGTCGAGGGTGACGTCCGCGCGGTCGGCGGCATCCTCTATTTCGCGCTCACCGGCCACTGGCCGCGCACCGAGGTCCGCGCGTCCACGCTGCCCGACGCGAACCGCGACGCCAGCGGCAACCCGGCCGCGCCCCGCCAGCTCCGCGCCGGTGTGCCGGCCTACCTCGACGATCTGACGATGGACCTGCTCGACCACCGCGTGGCCGCTCCCGAGGCCGACGCGCTCACCGCCGAGCTGGCCCGCCTCGACGCCGCCGAGGACGAATACGAGGACGTCGGACCCCTGCGCTTCGCGCAGAACACGACGACCGAGCCCACCCGCAGCACCCCCAAGATCTTCCTTGGAGTGGCCGCGCTGGTGGTCATCGCGGTCATCGGCCTGGTCTTCGGCATCCGCGCCATCACCTCGTCGAACGATCCCGATCCGTCGAGCACCACGCAGGCCAACGCCGGCGCCGCCAACGGCACGACCGGCGACGAGCAGACCCCGGCCCCCCAGCCCAAGAAGATCGCGCTCACCGGCGACATGGTGCGCATCGTCGATCCGCCGGACGGCGACCGCGAGGACACCGGCCAGGCGAAATACACGGTGGACAACGATCCCGAGACGGCCTGGGAGACCCAGCGGTTCAAGCAACCCAACTTCGGCACCCGCAAGCCCGGCATGGGCGTTCTGATCAACCTCGGCTCGCCCCGCTCGCTCTCCGAGATCGAGGTCGAGATGTCGCAGCCGGGCGTCACCATGGACATCCGGGCCGGCACGAGCGACCCGGGTGACACCTCCGACGGCGACTCCAAGATCATGTCGACGTACAAGCGTCTCGGCGACGGCGACACCACGACGGACGGCACGCGCGAGGTCTTCTCGCCGTTCGACCCGAACTCGAAATATCAGTACGTCCTGGTCTTCCTGACCAAGCTGCCCAAGGCCGACGAGGGCGGCGGTTACAAGGTCAGTGTCAACAAGATCGAGGTGTACGGCTACTGAGCGGCTCCCGCCGTCGCCGTCGATCCGGTTAGATTGCTCCCGTGACTTCCGGGGACGGTGCCAGCGACGCCGACCTGCTCCGTGCCCACGTCGAGGGCGACAAGCAGGCGTTCGGTGAGCTGGTGCGCCGCCACCGCGACCGGCTGTGGGCGGTCGCCCTGCGCACGATCGGCGACCGCGAGGAGGCGGCCGACGCGGTGCAGGACGCGCTGCTCTCGGCCCACCGCAACGCGGCCCGGTTCCGCGGCGACTCGGCCGTCACGACCTGGCTGCACCGCATCGTGGTGAACGCCTGCCTCGACCGGATCCGCCGCCGCCAGGCCCACCCGACCGTGCCGCTGCCCGACGGCAGCCGCTCCGACGACCGGCCGTCCGGTGTGGAGCCGGCCGCCCCCGCTCAAGATCATGAGACCGCGCTGCTCGTCCGGGAGGCGCTGGCCGCGCTGCCGGTCGACCAGCGCGCGGCCATCGTCCTGGTCGACGTGCAGGGCTACCCGGTGGCCGAGGCGGCCGAGATCCTCGGGGTGGCGGTCGGCACGATCAAGAGCCGATGCGCCCGCGGGCGAGCCAAGATGGCACTGGCGCTGGGAGACATCGCTCACCCCGGCCAGGGGAACCAGGAGGCGTCCACTTCCGTCCCATCGGGACCGGCGGCGGATCGGAGGGACCAGAGGTGACCGGGGCGGCGGAGTTCAGCGGGGTCGACATCGACCTGCTGGCGGACTACATCGGCGGGGCCCTCGAGGGCACGCCGGACGAGTCCGTGGTGGCCACCCTGATCGCCGACGACCCGCGGTGGCGCTCGGCGTACGAGACCCTGGGCGGCCGGATGGCCATGGTCGGCGCCGAGCTGGGCCGCCTGGCGCCCGAGCCGATGCCGTCCGACCTGGCCGCCCGCCTGGACGAGGCGTTCAGCGCCCCGCCGCGCCTCGAACTGGTGCACGACGCCGGCCCCGTAGAGAGAAAGAAGAGGCAGCGGCGCTGGGTGACCCCGATCGCCATCGCCGCCGGGGTCGTCGCTTTCGTCGGTTTCGGCCTCGACTACCTGGCCGGCCGCGACAGCGCCTCCGACGACTCGGCGGCCAGCACGGCGGCAGGCGGCTCGGCCGAGCAGGTGCCGGCCGCGAGCCCGCCGACCCTCTCGACCGGCACCGACTACACCAAGGCCACCCTCGCGATCGCCCCGTCCGAGCCGCTGAGCGCCGCCTCGAACCCGGACGAGACCTTCTCCGCGCAGAAGAACGGCGACCGGGCCGCCACCGCGACCGTGCCCGAGCTGGCCCGGCTCGTGCCGCTGACCGCCCTCCAGGAGTGCCTCGACGCGATCCAGCGGGAGAACGCCGGCGGCCCCATCGCCGTCGAGTCGGTCGACTACGCCCGTTTCAACGGCTCGCCGGCCCTGGTCGTGCGCTTCACCGCCACCAATGGCCTCTGGGCCTGGGCCAGCGGCCCGTCGTGCGGCACGCCCGCCGGTGACGCGGACACCCTGGCAAAACTCCCGGTACGCTGATCAGCCCCGGGTGAGGTCGAACACGACCGGCACGCGGGAATGGTGTGTGCCTAGCATGGCGTTCTAGCGTGCAGTGTCGCCGAGCGGGCATCTCCCGCGGGCGTTGAGCAGACTGAGGAGTCGGCAGTGGACGAGGTCCGTAATCTGATCATCATCGGTTCGGGGCCCTCCGGCTACACCGCGGCGCTCTACGCGGCCCGCGCCAACCTCAAGCCGCTCGTCATCGAGGGTGTGCAGTCCGGTGGCGCGCTGATGACCACCACCGAGGTCGAGAACTTCCCCGGCTTCCGCGACGGCATCATGGGCCCCGAGCTCATGGACAACATGCGCGCCCAGGCCGAGAAGTTCGGTGCCGAGTTCATCACCGACGACGTCACCCGGGTCGAGCTGACCGACAAGCCGACCGAGGCCGGTACCGAGGGCCTCAAGACCGTCTGGGTGGGCGAGAAGGAATACTTCGCCCGCGCTGTCATCCTTTCCACCGGTTCGGCCTGGCGCCCGCTGGGCGTCCCCGGCGAGCAGGAGCTGCTCGGCCACGGCGTCTCGTC